>JAUCZB010000012.1 GCA_030373325.1 Cyanobium sp. CZS25K
GGGCACCTCAGTGACACTCCCGATTCTAGTTGTTATTTCCGGGACGGCACACTAGTCGAATGATGCTCGCCCCCGCCTTGAAACTGCTTGTCACAAGCGAATGGCGCTCAAGACACCCTACACCAGATTTATCACTAAGAGCCCACATAATTCAAGAATGACTAAAACAACTTGGCCAGAAAGCGACGAATTTTGATGGAAACGGGGCTACTTCTGCCTCCTAGCTGGGAAAGATTTCTACCATCTGCGTTTTTGGCATAAAAAGCATCTCCCCAGCCCTGTCTCGTCATGGTCAAAGCGATCCGTGAAAAGTTGTAGCAAGTGAGATAAGAATCGATTTCCGAAAGTGTGCAACAGTTTTCATAGAGACGCTCAGTGTTGACCTCAGTGTAAACGTAGTCAACATACTTGAGCTGTATTGATGCCCCCACAAGAGCAGAGAGTTCGCTGCCCTGAATATCGAGGTTAAGAAAGTTATACTTGTCGCGCTCTAGTTGCTCTGACTCCATGAAAGCATCAATGGATCTACGCGGAACCTGGACTTTGCTGGTGTAATGAATTTGAGGGTAAGCTGTCGCGTGAAGGCCCATTGCGAGCACTGATGATGACTGTCCGTTATTTGCAATATTGAGATCAACTACGCCTCCATCGTTGTCGGCAGCAGCGAACATGCCTAGGCGCATATCTCTATAACCGGCCAGTTTCGCCGTGAGTAGACTAGCTTTGTCGGGATTGGCCTCAATCCACACAACTCGGGTTATCCCATAGGCCGCGTAGGAATCAAGTTCCTCGGCTTCGTGTGCTCCCACATGGATGATTCCTCGAATTCTTGCAGTTGGCAAGTCTTGAAGAGGAATCAGCATGGCTGTACATGGTACTAGCAGTTCAAGTATCTTAAAGCAAAGGGCATGCTCGTGGCAACAATTCTGTATAAGCTCACAAGATAGTCGGTTATTCGAGGCGATTGGTTTTGGCGCATATTCGGGAAGGAATCGGGCCCGCAATCACTTAAAGGCTTCAAGCATCGCGGTTGTGTTAGTCTTTGGATTTGCTTGGTTTCTTGTTCACTGGCAATGGTGATACCTTTTACTCGTAGCTTTCGCTAAGCAAGCGTCTATAGCCCTGAGGCCAGCGAGTTTTCTGTAGAGCCAGCTCACACCATCCCTCGGTGCTGTTATGCCGCTTAAACTCCTCACAGATAGGTAATTCTGGAACCGGACTACTGTGATTTCTCCGAGGTGAGTTAGTTTAGAAAGAGTTTGCTTGCCCCCATTAGAGAATGCCCGATAGAAGGAAATCTGCTTTTCAGACCACTTTTCCGACGGGCCAGATGGGTGGGGTCCAGTTTGTTCGCCATTCAGGCGGCACCCACGGTGGCATACCACTGAGATCAACGCCTGCAGCCAGAAGGTGGGGGGCAAGGTAATCAAAATCATACTTTGCCCATGCATGGATTCCTAAGGGAAGATGCCCTCTACACATTTCCATGCAGAGGTGGGACCATTTCTCCCATGCGAATCGCACAGCTACCTCCGGCGGCGCGACACGGAAAGACGGTAGTATACGGGGAACAAGCAGACTCCAGTATTGATCACAAAAGGATGAATACAACAGGTGCGCCCCTCGCAACAGCCCGCCGGGATAGAGTCCAAGAATGCCTTTTCGGAACTGTTGCTCATTGCCCCGAAGACTGGATCGCAGATCACCGAGTGCATGCTTGATAGGATACCATCGCCGCCAGGAGGATGTGACCATCCGCATCGCGGAAAGACGGAAGAGGGAAAATCCCGAATTTGCTCCTGGGATGAACGTGGCAATTCCCTCCTGGAATGGGATTGGCTGGAACCAGGGGGCACCCATGAAATCGTAAGGTTGCTGACACCAGTAGTTGAGTGCGTCGGAGAGAATGAGGGCGTCTGGCTCACAGAGAAGCAGATGAGAATAGCCGGTGAAGAGCGAACTCAACAGCGGAGAGATGATCAGACGATTGTAGGAGGCGTGGCTTGACATCCAGCGAGGATCAAGGCCTACATGAGAAGCGGTCGGCAGCAGTTTCTTGTAGGTGGTGGTATCAATCCCCCGCGGCGTTAGGATCACGATCTCGCGTTTGCTCATTACGCGGGCCAGCTGGCGCAACGAGATCATTTCCTCCAGGGTTGGCTGACTCCGATGGGTCGGAACGACGATCACCGCACGGATTGACTCGCCTTCATGAACTCCCCGCTGGGGCTCAGCTTGCCCATGCCTTGAAATCGACATCAGAATGGTGGTTGACTGACGGTTGCCAGAACGAGACAAAAAGAGATTGAAACCAACGATGGCTATACTACTATGGTGCCACAGAATGGTTTGTTTGTCGTTCAGATGAACTTCGACAGCCGGACCCGCCCATCTGGACAACGGCTACAGAGCGCATTGTCCCTGGTGGCGCGAAAAGCGAGAACGGGCGTGCGATGCACCCTGTGGAGACTGCATCAGGAATTTCGCGTCAGGCGGAACCGTCTATCTCTCCTTAATGAAGAATGGCAGCTAGGTTCAGGATTGTGCAACCCTGAATTTCGCCTGTGGGGATGGTATGGCCGAATCGGCAACAACGTGCAGCAACTCATCGTTGCGATTGCCCATGCTGAGAAATTCAATGGCAGAACGGGAATCGGTGCCGAACTGCTTCAAAATGGACCACTTCATGATATAGTCAGCCAGTTCGATGTGAACTTCGCCAACTCAGACCTCCAGCAAAGAGCCGTTAAAGTTTATTGCACAACGTTCTTCCACTACACCGAATACACATTTTCAAAAAACGACCTGCGTCGAATGGCCTATCGCAAGGGTCATTCTCCTCGCAGGGATTGCCTGATCGGCTAACGAACCATTGAAGCTAATGCCCACCGAATCGCTCAGCAGTATCTAAGCCCTCGCCTGGTTCTGCCCGCCGAACCGCCATCATCCCTTTCGTTTGATGACAGCTCCCTGGTGATCCATCTGCGATCGGGAGACGTAAGCACTCTTGCCTACGATTACTACATCACTAATCCCCTGTGCTACTACTTGAAGCTTGCCCGTAAGTATCGACGAGCGGTGATCATCACCGAACCAGGCCCACCCCACTCTTTGTTGGACTCCATCCTGTCACTTTTCGAGGAAGCAAAGGTTGTCTCCAGCTCAGCTCGTGATGACTTCATCTCCCTGTGCATGGCTCCGAACCTTGCAAACTCTGGCGTGGGGACTTTTGCTCTGGCGGCAGCACTGCTATCGAGGCACCTAAAAGTCTTTCATTGCACGGATCTTTACCAAGTCGAACATCTCAACCCACGCATGATCAGGTCTGAGGATGTGCAGGTTCGGTTCCAGCGCATGCCGGGATTTATGAAGCATTGGCTCCGGTCGAAGGATCGGATCAAGCTCCTTCACACCTACCAACCACCTGTATGAACCCCGAGTAGGCTTGGCCTGATCCCTCAACCACCGGGTTGAAGATTCAACTGCCCGATCCAATCGCTGCCACAGGGCTCCAGGCGAAGGGTCCGGCCGAATGGGGCGTTGGCGAGGTCGACGAGGCCAAGATCCCCCAAGGGTGTGCGGGCGGGAACGCCCCCCAACAGCTTCGGAGCTATCACCGCCGCCACATCCTGCACGCAGCCCTGGCTCAGGGCGCCCGCTGCCAGGACGGGGCCGCATTCCCACAGGACCCGGTTGAAACCGCGCCGGGCTAGGGCTTCCAGCAGCTGATGCGGTTCGCAGGCCGTCAGTTCCAGCCGCTCCACCCCCAGAGCGTCGAGTCGCTCCCGGGCCGCCGCCGGCGCCTCCGGGCCATGGGCCACCAGGGTGGGGGCCGCAGCCGGATCCCACAGCCGGGCCTGCTCCGGCAGATCCAGCCCCCGGCTCAGCACCACCCGCAGGGGCTCCGGGTCCCGCCGGCCGCGGCTGGTGAGCAGGGGGTCATCGGCGCGCACCGTGCCGCCCCCCACGATCACGGCGTCGCAGCGGGCCCGCAGACGGTGCACCCACTCCCGTGCCGCGGGGCCACTGATCCATTGGCTTTTGCCATTGGGGAGAGCTGTCCGGCCATCGAGGCTCATCGCCCACTTGAGGATGCCCAAGGGCCGGCCGGTTCGCACCCGGTGCACGAAAGCGCGGTTCAGCCACCAGGCCTCATCGGTGGCCACCCCTTCGATCACCTCAAGGCCCGCCGCCCGCAGACGGGACAGCCCGGCTCCGGCAACCCGAGGATCCGGGTCGGTCATGGCCACCACGACCCGGACGATCCCCGCATCGATCACCTCCTCGGTGCAGGGTGGGGTACGGCCGTGATGGCAGCAGGGCTCCAGGCTCACCACCAGTGTGCCGCCACGGGCCCGCTCACCGGCCTGCCGCAGCGCCCCCACTTCCGCATGGGGTGCACCAGCCCGTGCATGAAAGCCTTCCCCCACCAGGGTCCCGCCCGCATCGAGGACGACCGCCCCCACCATGGGGTTTGGGCTGGTGCGGCCCTGGCCCAGGGCCGCCAGATGGAGGGCGCGGCGCATCCAGGGGAGCCAGGGAGAGGGAACCATGGGTGGCGCTCCGATGCCTGCAAGCCAATGTGCTGCAGCGAAGGGCCTGATGGGGTCTCTCAGGCGGCCAGTCCCTTACTGGGACCATCGGCACAGGAGCCTCCTGGACCGCAGGCCATTCATCGTTGGTTCGGAGGCGGTGGGGTCGGCGCCGTCGCCAGACTCCGCCACTCCGCCACCACATAGGGAGGAACCGGGAGTTCGACGAGCACACCAGGCAACTGCAGCCTGAGCGGCCGGTTCAGGCGCAGATCCGCCAGCAGGGGGGTGAGGTCGAATTCGGCGGCTGCGGCCCGGTTGTCCCCGGAAAGCCTGGCGCTGGCCAGGGTGATGTCCTCCAGCCGCCACTGTCGCCGTCCCGAGCGCACCTGCAGCGGTGTGGGGTGATCCAGACGCACCCGACCCGGATAGCCGACGATGCGCAACGTGACCGGGGCGTTCTGGCGGGCCGGGCCCTCGCGATAGGCCACCACCTGCCAGCTCTGGTAGTCGAGGTCGCGAAGGCTCTCGAGGCTGCGCACCAGCCCGGTACCGGTCTCGCTGGGACTGGCCTGGATCTGTGCCTGGGCTCCTCTTGGAGATCCCAGGAGCACCAGCAGGGCCAGAAAAATGGCCGCCAGCCACGATGCTCGGCGCCTCCCGCTCATGCCGCGGACACGGGCACGGGCTTGCGCTCCGCCCCCGGGATCGGCTGCCAGCCGGTGTGGGTGGCCCAGAGGGCCCAGATCGCCATCGCCCGCAGGTAATGGCAGGCGCGGAACGTGCCGGCGGCGGTGATCGCCTCCGGGGTGCGGAACTGCAGGCCCCTCTCGTACACCTGGCGCACGACGGCGCCGGTGATGGCGAAGGCGGTGCCGCTCTGGCCCATCAGGCGGTAGTAGGCGGCCAGGCCGAAGTTGATGCCCGTCCACACCTCCAGCGGATGGGTGCCCTCGGGATCGAGGGGGGTGCCGTCGCGCCGCAGGCCATTGGCCACACCGAGGCAGCCGCCCTCGAACGACTCGAAGCAGGCCTGCCGGATCGCGTTCAGGGCCGAGAGGGCCCGCTCGTCGGCCACCACCGGCGGGAGTCCCAGCAGGCGGGCGTAGAAGTCGCCGCAGAGCTGGTCGGCCATCACCACCGGGGTGCCGCTGCCGGCATCGATGGCGTAGTACTCGCCGTTCCAGAGCAGGGCATCGAAATGGCGGCGGGACTGCTCCAGCCAGCCACCGAAGCGCCGCTGCTCCTCGGCGGTGTCCAGCCCCAGTTCCAGCTGCAGCTGCTGACCGATGGCCAGGGCGGCCTCCAGGGCGGCGATCCAGAGGGCGCCGCAGTAGGCGCTAACCCCCTGCAGGGGCCAGTCGTCGAAGGTCTGGTCCGGGGCGCCACCGTTGTCGGGCAGCCCGTCGTCATTCACGTCGAAGCGTTTGAGGTAATCCAGGGCGGTCACCGCCGCCGGCCAGCAGTCCGCCAGGAAGGCGATGTCCGGGCCGCCGGGGGCCAGCTTGTAGGTGCGCCAGACCTGCAGCACGAAATCGCTGGCCAGGTCCTTCCAGAGGTTGCAGTCCTGGTAGGCGGTGTAGTTGGTGGCGTCGAAGGGGCGCTCGTTGGGGGCCCCGAGGTCGTGGGGGGTGGCGCCGGCCACCTTGCGGGCCGCCTCCACCCGGCCCCGTCCCTGGGTGAAGTACCAGCCGATCGGCCGCGGCGTCGGATCGGCGGCCGGGATGGCGCGGGCGAAGCTGCGCAGCACGGCCTTGTCGAGCTCGGGCCAGAGCTGCAGCAGGGCGAAGGAGCCGTACAGCCGCACGTCGAGGCTTTCGTACCAGGCGTAGTCGAGGCACTCGAGCACCCCGAAGCGGCCCACCGGATCGCCGGGGCTGGCGGCCGTCCAGAGGCTGCCGCCGCTGGCCAGGTCGTAGAGCTCGTTGAGCAAGGCCATGCGCAGCGGCTCCGGCAGGTCGTGGCGCCCCGCCACCGGCGCCTGCCAGGCCACGATCGCGGCGTGCCAGTCGCGCCATTCGGCCAGGGCTTCGGCGGCGATGGCGGCGGCGTTGTCGCCGTCCGTGCCGAAGAAGTCGGTGTAGCGGCGCAGGGCCCGGGTGCCGGTGGCGAAGGCCGTCACCGGCAGGTCCCAGCTGATCACCACCGGGAGCTCGAGCGAGGCCCCGGGCTCCAGCCGGAAGCGCACCGCCAGGGCGGCGCTGAGGGGATCGTCGCCGGTGCTGCGCCGGTTGTTGTTGCTGTCGGGGATCGAGCCGTCGCGGCTGAAGGGTTCCCAGAGTTCCGCCCCGTCGCCGCTGGGATCCCAGCGGCTGCAGCGGAGCACCTCCAGCCCCGGGTGGTTCAGCGCCGCCGGATCGGGCACCGCCAGACACCACTGGCCTTCCCCTTCCGCCAGGGGTTGCGACCGCTTGCCCTCCAGCAGGATCCCCTTCATCCCGCTGGCCTCGATCCAGCGGTTGCGCTGACTCTTGCCGCGACCGATCGCCGGCACGTAGTTGTGTTCAGGGCTGCCGTCGTCACGGAAGTGAACCTCCGCCGCGGGATCGGTGTTGGTGAACCAGCCGACGGTGTTGCGCCAGCTCAGCAGCAGGGACAGATCCAGCGGCTGGTTGGTGGGGTTGCTCAGCGTCCAGGCGAAGACGGCAACGGGATAGCTGGTGCGGCGGTAGTCGCCCGGCAGGATCGGGCTGAAGGCCTCGCAGCGGGCGTCGACGGCGAAGACCGAGGTGTAGTGATGGGAGCTGACCGGGTAGCGCACGGCCACAGTGCCGCTCGGCTGCTCGGCGCTGGAGGCGGGATACCAGCTCCAGGCTTCCAGGGGCGGGCCGGAGCCTGGGCGGGACGCGTCGGCCTGTGGCGTGGTGGCCAGGGCATGGGCCCGCCGCCCGCGGCCGTCCTGCTCGAAGAGGGCGAACTGACAGTCGGGCAGCACGCCGAACCAGTGCTCCCCCCCATCGAGGTGCCAGAGGTTGAAGGCGCCGTCGATGCCCCGCCCCAGGCAGCCAGCGCCGAAGCCCCCCAGGGGCATGCCGTGGTTGGGGCCGTCGTCGAGGTTGCTGGCGTAGCGGACCGTGTAGGGCTGACTCCAGCCCTGTCCGAACGGCCGCGACCAGCTGGCCTCGGGTGGCTGCCAGGGGGGCCTGCCGCGCCGCAGGTTCTGGAGAGCGGAGAGGCCGAAGGGCGCCATGGGGCCAGATGAGGTGCGCCCAGCTTGTCAGAGCTGACGGATGCCCAGATGGACCAGCATTACCCTGCCGGCAATGGTCTGGATGGCGTGAATCCTCTGGTATGGCTTTTCGGTGCGGGCATCCGTCCGCCGCAGCGGTCCAGGGCCTACCGCCCCGAAATCGACGGCCTGCGCGCCGTGGCTGTCATCGCCGTGCTGATCAACCACCTCGATCCCCACTGGCTGCCGGGGGGCTTCCTCGGGGTGGACATCTTCTTCGTGATCTCGGGTTATGTGGTCACGTCCTCTCTGCTGGCGAGGCGGGACGGGAGTCGCTGGCAGTTCCTGCGCCGGTTCTATGGACGGCGCATCCGGCGCCTGATGCCGGCGCTGGTGGTGAACATCGCCGTCGTTTCGGCCCTGTTCTCGATGGTCGTCTCGCCGCTGGATGATTTCTTCGCGCCGGTGATGCGGACAGGCACGGCAGCCCTTTTCGGTGTTTCCAATCTCTATCTGTTGCGGCAGGGCTCGAACTATTTCGCCACCGACAACCACTTCAACGCCTTCATGCACACCTGGTCGCTGGGTGTGGAGGAGCAGTTCTATCTCGTCTGGCCGGCGGTGCTGCTGCTGTGTGGTCTCGGGGTGGCCGGGGCCGGTGCTGCCGGTCTGCGTCGGCTCAAGTTTGGCAGCCTGCTGCTCCTGGTCCTGTCCCTGGCGCTCTATCTGGGACTCAGCCTCAGGGGAAACCCCGAGCGGGCCTTCTTCCTCACCACAGCCCGGTTCTGGGAACTGACGGCAGGCTGAGGGGCCTATCTGCTGCATCGGGGCAGCGGCAGTGCCCGCGATCTGGGCAACCGGCTGGCCCTGCCCCGCTGGCGGCAGCCCCTGGGCCTGCTGGCGGGCCTGGCAGTGTTGACGCTGCTGGTTCTGCCGGAGGTCTGGCGAATGGGCACCACCCTCGGGATCACAGCCCTGACGGTGGCGCTTCTGATCCTGCTGGGGCCCAGCGCGGGCATCGGCCGGTGGCTCTGCCATCCCCTCAGCCTCGCCATCGGCATGGTCTCCTACTCGCTCTATCTCTGGCACTGGCCGGTGATCGTGCTGGCCCGCTGGACGGTGGGCTTCAACGCCCTGACCGTGCTGCCGGTCCTGGTGGTGATCACCCTGTGCACGGCGCTCTCCTACCGGCTCGAGTGCCTGTTCCGCTATGGCCACCCCGTCCTCCCCGGTCTGGGCCGCCCCGGCCTGGCCTACCCAGCGATGACGGCGCTTGTGGCGGTCTTCAGCGTGGCTCTCCAGGGTCCCCTGATGGGCCGTCTCTTCGCCGGTGAACCGAGCCACGCCGTCGGCGGCACGATGAACATGAAGCGGATCAGTGGCACGAGCGTTGACACCGTCCACTGTTTCCAGGAACCGAACGAACCGATCCGCGCCGAGGACCGAACCGGGCTTTGCCTGGCCAAGGGGGGAAAGGAGCGTCCCACGCTTTATTTCGAGGGGGACAGTCTCACCCACATGCTGATCCCCCTCGGTGAGAAGTTGCTGGCCAGTGGCCGGTTCAACGTGGCCTTCCAGGCCAGGGGCGGATGCCCAGTGCCTTACTTTTCACCCTGGAGCGATGGTCGGCATGCGCTGAAGCGATACCGGCTCTGCCAGCCCTATGCGAAAGGTCGTCTGCAGGATCTTTTGCCGCGTCTTTCCCCAGGGGATCAGCTCATCCTGGTCTCGAATCTTGCGGGCTACTTCAACGGATTACAGGGCAAGCAGCGCCTGCAGGCGGAGAGCGCCTATGCCGAGGCCATCAGGAGCCTGGCTGCTTCCCTGCGGCAGCGAGGTGCGGGCCTGGTCATCGTGGCTCCGATGCCCTCGTTTCCCACCAATCAGGTCAACGGTCCCCTGACGCTGTGTCAGCGGGAGTGGTTCCGTCCTGCCTGGGCCACTGCCCCCCAGTGCAGACCCATTCTGGTCTCCCGCCAGGGGCAGGTCGAACACTTGGGGCCGCTGGATCATTTCCTCGAGCGGCTCGTCGCCACCTCACCGGGTACGGCGCTCTTCAGGGCCTTCGACAGCATCTGCCCCCCGGGGGGGGCCTCCTGCTCCACCTACCGGGGGGATGACCTTCTGTACAGCGACGGCATCCACCTCACCAATGCCGGCGCCCTGCTGCTTTATCCCCGGTTGATGGCGTTCCTCGAACGTCAGCCAGGCGTGGAGCCGCCCCCCAGCTGATCGCTGCCCAGTTCCTGCTCGATCAGGGCATCGAGGGTGATGGCGCTGCGCACCAGGGACTGGTAGCGCTGCACCACGCGGCGGTTGCGCTCCAGCCAGCTGCCGGGGTCACCGCCACCACCAAGGAGGCTGCCGCCCGCCCCGGCCCGATCGTCATCGAGCAGTTCGAGATCGTTCTGGTGGGCCAGCAGGGCCAGCACCAGGGTATGGATCCGCTGGCGTCGATCGCTCATGGGCAAGGGCGTGGGGCTGGCG
Organism: Cyanobium sp. CZS25K; assembly: GCA_030373325.1. Classification (GTDB taxonomy): domain Bacteria; phylum Cyanobacteriota; class Cyanobacteriia; order PCC-6307; family Cyanobiaceae; genus Cyanobium. The sequence continues at coordinate 10,189 of JAUCZB010000012.1, forward strand.
CTTCCGGGAGCATCATGGCCAGCAGTGGCGCAGGGGAACGGCTGGAGGGTTCGCTGCTGGAGGTGCTGGGCACGGATGCCGCCGGGATGGCGGGCCTCTCCGGCCACTGGCAGGAGCAGATCCTGCGGGCCGATCTGGTGGCGGCCCCCCGGCGTCTGCTGGCGGACTTGGAGCTCTGGCGCGGCGGTGCGCCAGAGCCGCAGCTGCTCGCCAGCGACAGGCCTGCAGAGCTCCTGCCACGGCTGCAGCAGGCCCTCGCTGAAGGCGCGCGGGTGGTGCTGCTCGCCAGTGGCGATCCCCTCTGGTTCGGCATCGGCCGCCTGCTGCTGCAGCACCTTCCCGCCGAGCGGATCCGCTTCCATCCCGCCCCCACCTCCCTGCAGTTGGCGTTCGCCCGCCTGGGCCGTCCCTGGCAGGACGCCTCCTGGATCAGCCTGCACGGCCGCGATCCCGAGCCGCTGGCGGCGCGATTGCAACAGCGGCCCGCCGCCCTGGCGGTGCTGACCGACCCTGCCCGGGGCGGGGCCGCCGAGGTGCGCCGGATCCTGGGCGCCTCCGGTCTGGAGGCCGCCTACCAGTTCTGGCTCGGGGAGCGGCTGGGCCATCCGGCGGAGCGCCTGCAGCGGCTGGCCCCCGCCGACCCCCTGCCACAGGATCTCCATCCCCTGCACCTGGTGCTGCTGATCGCTGTTCAGCCTGCCGTGCCTCCGCCTGAGGCTCTGCCCCTGTTCGGTATCCCCGATGGCCTCTGGATGCAGCACCCCGATCAGCCGGGGCTGATGACCAAGCGGGAGGTGCGCGTCCAGCTGCTCGCCGATCTGGAGCTGCCCGTGAGCGGCGTGCTGTGGGACATCGGCGCCGGAGTGGGGTCGGTGGGGCTCGAAGCGCTGCGGTTGCGCCCTGGCTTGGCCCTGTGGGCCGTGGAGCGACGAGCCGGCGCCGCCGCCCTGATCGGCGCCAATGCCGATCGGCTTGGGGTGCGTCCCGCGGCGGTGCTGGAGGGGGAGGCCCCGGCCGCCCTGGCCCAGCTGCCCGATCCCGACCGGGTGCTGATCGGTGGCGGCGGCCGCGACCGCCGCGAGGTGCTGCAGGCGGTGCTGGACCGGCTGCGGCCCGGCGGGGTGGTGGTGCTGCCCCTGGCCACGCTGGAGGCCCTGGCCCAGTTGCGACCCCAGCTGGAGCAGGCCGGCCTGCGGGTGGGCATCACCCAGATCCAGGCCTGGCGTGGGGCCCCCCTGGCGGAGGGCACCCGCCTGGCGCCCCTCAATCCGGTGCTGGTGCTGAAGGGAGCGCGTCCGGCAACGGGGTGATCCGTACGGCGGTGCCAACGCTGATGTCCAGGGCGGCGGCCTGGCCGGCCGCGAGTTCCAGCACCCCGTCCACCGGGACGTCAGGGCCGTAGCTCGGGCAGGGCAGGTTCATGCAGGGGGGGGCGGCGCTCTTGATGGCGATCACCCGCCCGTCGCGCACGAACAGCATGTCGAGGGGTTCCGGCGTGCGGTGCATCCAGAACCGGGCCAGGGCGGGCGGCGCGTAGGGGAACCACATGCCCCGCAGGGGCGGCAGGGGTGGCCGCAGCTGCAGACCCATGGCGTGCTGACGGTCGCCCCGGGGCACCTCCAGCTGGATACAGCGCGGCGGCGCTGGCCCCTCCAGGCACCACTGGGCCGTGACGGGCAGGAACTGGGGTGGGTTCTGGGAGTGTCCCGGTTCCGCGTCACAGCCGGCCAGCAGGATGGCGCCGGCGAGGACCCAGGGCTGGAGGTGAACGCCTCTCATGGCAAGGGCCCCGCGGGGGGCCGCCCATCGGTGAGGCAGTAGCCACGACCCCGCACGGTGTGGATCAGCCGTGCCTCCCCTTCCAGTTCCAGTTTCTGGCGCAGGTAGCGCACGTACACCTCGATCACATTGCTGGCGCCCCCGCCCTGATCGGCCCAGATCTCCTCGAGGATCCGCTCCCGGCTCACCACCGTTCCCCGGTGGCGCATCAGCAGCAGCAGCAGCTGATACTCCCGGGCCGTCAGGCTGAGCAGTCGTTGGCCGCGCCACCCCTGGCCGGCCTCCGGGTCGAGCCTCAGATCCGCCAGCCGCAGCAGGCTGGCCACCGGTGTGGGGGCCTGACGCTGGGCCAGGCCCAGGTGCAGACGAAGGCGGGTGAGCAGGTCGCTGGTGCCGAGGCTGGGCAGCCAGAAGTCATCGGCGCCCCATTCCAGGCAGTGGCTGCGGCTTTCGACGCTGTCGCTGGTGATGCCCAGCAGCAGGGGGCGGGCCCCCAGCCGCCGTCGCAGCTCCGGGATCCGCTCCTCGCTGCCGGGCGAGAGGATCACCGCCGCGGGACGTTCATCGTCCTGTTCCTGCTCCAGCGTCCGGTAGCCGGAGACCTCCAGCCGCGGCGCGAGACCGGTGGCCTCAGGCCCCACCAGCAGCACGGTGGTCGGCGAGGGGGGCGTCGTCACAGCGGGGCGTCGGCGTGGTTGCTGGCGGGCTTGGCCACGTGCGGCAGGCCCCAGCCCAGCTTGTTGCGCAGCACCTGGAAGAATTCGTGGTCGGCCAGCCGGACGAAGCGCACCGGATGCTCGCTGCGCCGCACCAGCACCCGGTCCTCGGGCCAGACATAACAGCCGGCGCTGCCATCCACCACCATCATCAACCGCTCGGGCGTGGCGGGAAACACCGTCACCGGCTCCTGGTCGCTGAACACCAGGGCCCTGGAGGCGAGGGAATGGGCGGCGATCGGCGTGAGCTGCAGCACCGGACAGTCGGGGGTGATCACCGGCCCGCCGGCGCTGAGGGCGTAGGCGGTGGAGCCGGTGGGGGAGGAGAGGATCACCCCGTCGGCGGCGATGTCCACGGGGGCGTGGCGGCCGATGGCGATCTCGAAGTGGCACATGCTGGTGAGCGGCTCCCGGTGCAGGGCCATCTCGTTGAGACAGAGCACTTCCCAGCGGCGCTGCTCGCCGCGCATCACGCTCACCACCAGCATCGAGCGCTCCTCCACGGTCCATTCGCCGGCCACCACCTGGGCCAGGGCCTGGTCGAGGTCCTTGAGGTAGGCCTCGGCCAGGAAGCCCAGGTGGCCGGTGTTGATCGTCAGGATCGGGACGCCGATCGGAGCGGTCTGGCGGGCGGCGGAGAGCACGGTGCCGTCCCCCCCCAGCACCAGGGCCAGGGCCATCTCCGCGTCGAAGCTGGCGGGCACGCAGGCGGCGTAGCCCCGGGAGCGCAGGTGCTGGTCGGGATTGGCGAAACCCACCACGCCACCCGAGCTGCTCACCCGTGCCACCTCCAGCCCGGCGGCGGTCAGCCGGTTCTCGATCAGGTCGGCGGTGCTGATCGCCAGATCCTTGCCGTCGTTGACGATCAGTCCGACCCGGGGCACCGATCGCAGGCGGGGGAGCCCATCGAGTTTATGGGGGGAGATCAGAACTGCTCCAGGAAGCGCAGATCGCTGCTGAACAGCCTGCGGATGTCGTCGATGCCGTGACGCACCATGCAGAACCGCTCCACCCCCAGGCCAGCGGCGAAGCCGCTCCAGCGTTCCGGATCGATGCCCAGGCCTTCGAGCACCGCTGGATCCACCATGCCGCAGCCCATCACCTCCAGCCAGCGGCCCCGCCACTGCACGTCCACCTCGGCGGAGGGCTCCGTGAAGGGGAAGTAGCTGGCCCGGAAACGCACCGGCAGATCGCCGAAGAACTGCTGCAGAAAGGTGGTGACCGTGCCGCGCAGATGGCTGAAATCCAGCCCTTCGTCGAGGGCGAGCACCTCCACCTGGTGGAACACCGGTGAGTGGGTGGCATCCACCGCATCGCGGCGGTATACCCGCCCCGGCGCGATCACCCGCACCGGCGGGGGGTTGGCTTCCAGATGGCGGATCTGCACCGGGGAGGTGTGGGTGCGCAGCAGCCGATCCCCGCCCAGGTAGAAGGTGTCCTGCATGTCCCGGGCCGGGTGATGTTCCGGGATGTTGAGGGCGGTGAAGTTGTAGTGGTCAGTCTCGATTTCGGGCCCCTCCGAGACGCGATAGCCGAGGCCGGCGAAGATGTCGACGATCTCCTCGATCGTGCTCTGCAGAGGATGGCGATGGCCCGGCGGCACGTAGCTGCAACCCGCCGTCACGTCGATCCGTTCCCGCTCCAGCCGGTCCGCCATGGCCGCGCTGCGCATGGCCTCAAGCCTGGCGCCCAGCAGCTGCTGGACCTGCTCCTTGAGTCGGTTGGCCCGCTGGCCCACCAGGGGCCGCTCCTCGCCGGGCAGGCGGCCCATGGCCCCGAGCACCCCGGACAGGCGTCCCTTCTTGCCCAGCAGGCCCACCCGCAGCTCCTCGAGGGCCGAGGCGTCTTCGGCGGCGGCGATGGCGGCGGCGGCTTCCGCCTCCAGGCGCTCCAGCTGGTCGGTGAGCTGCTGCAGGCTGACGGTGGCGCTCACGGCATGGATCTGGGTAAGGAAGCGACTGTAGGCAGCAGCGTCTAGCTTTCCGGCAGTCCCCGCGGTCGAGGCCGATGGCACCGCTCCGGATCCTGATCAGCAACGACGACGGGGTCTTCGCCGACGGCATCCAGGCCCTGGCCGCCGAAGCGGCCGGACGTGGCCACGCGGTCACCGTGGTCTGTCCGGACCGGGAGCGCTCCGCCACCGGCCACGGCCTCACCCTGCAGACCCCCCTGCGGGCGGAGCGGGCCGATGAACTCTTCGCCCCGGGGGTCACCGCCTGGGCCTGCAGCGGCACCCCCTCCGACTGCGTCAAGCTGGCCCTGTTCCGGCTGCTGGAGCAGGCGCCGGATCTGGTGCTTTCCGGCATCAACCACGGTCCCAACCTCGGCACGGATGTGCTCTATTCGGGCACTGTCTCGGCGGCCATGGAGGGCACGATCGAGGGCCTGCCGGCCCTGGCGGTGAGCAGCGCCGATTTCCACTGGCGCCGCTTCGAGGCGGCGGCGGCCCTGGCCCTCGACGTGGCCGAGCGCATGCACGCGGCTGGCTGGCCCTCGGGGCTGCTGCTCAATCTCAATGTGCCTCCGCGGCCGGCCGAAGCCCTTGGGCCCCTGCGCTGGTGCCGCACGGCGGTGCGGCGCTACATCGATCAGTTCGAGAAACGCACCGATCCCCGCGGCCGCACCTACTACTGGCTGGCCGGCGAGGTGGTCGACGACCTTGAAGGCACCGGAGCCGGCCCGGCCGAGTGGCCCACCGATGTGGCCTGGGTGGAGCAGGGAGGGCCGTCCCTGACGCCCCTGCAGCCCGAACTCTTCTGGCGTGGCGGCGTCGGTTCGCTGCCGGCCGTGGAGGCCCTGGGCCTGAGCGATCAGCTCCTGCGGTAGATCCTCTGGAGCAGCCAGAGGCTCAGGATCAGGGCGATCAGGTGGGCGAACAGCACCTGGGTGTTACTGAGCACCGAGAGCATTTCGATCGAGGTGATCGGCAGCCCCACCACCCGGCCGGCGGTGCCCGGCGTCCCCTGCATCTGGGCTCCGAAGAAGCCGGGGACCTGCTGGGAGGCCTGCACGAACAGGCTGCCGGCCAGGGCCTGGTAGCCCACCGCCGCCAGCGTCAGGCCGACCAGGTCGGCGAGCAGGCCCCGCTTCACCAGGCGGGTGGTTTCCCCCTTGCTGGGCCGCACCGGGCTGGCCAGGGCCCGGCCGCAACCCACCACCAGCCAGGATTGCCACAGACTCCAGAGCAGAACCAGGAAGGCGAGGGTGGTGAGCGAAAGGCCGGGGCCCAACCCCAGGGCGCGTGAGGAATTGGCTGCCAGCCGGCCGCCGATGTTGTTGAAGATCAGCACCACCACCACCACCACCCCGAGGGCCAGCTGGACCCAGAAGCGCACCCAGCCCACGCGTCGGAGGGCAGCGGCCATGCGCTGCATGTCCAGCTGATCGACCATGGAGGTGGGATCGGAGATCCCAAACTTGCCATGGGAGGATCCTGGCGGCGAGGGCCCAGGCCGTTGATCCCGCTTCACGACCCCCAGCAGGCCCTGCGCCCCACCGCCATCGCCCTGGGCAGCTTCGATGGCCTGCATCGGGGCCACCGCCGCGTGATCGCCGCCGTCACCGAGGTGCAGCCGGCGGAGCAGGAGCTGGTGGTGCCCACGGTGGTCAGCTTCTGGCCCCACCCCCGGGAGGTGCTCCACGGGGAGACGCGGCTGCGGCTGGATCTGCCCGAGGAGAAGCTGGAGCTGCTGGAACCCCTCGGCATCGAGCAGCTCGTGCTGGTGCCCTTCAACCGGGAGCTCGCAGCGCTCACGCCGGAGCGCTTTGTGCAGGAGGTGCTCGCCGAGCAGCTCCAGGCCCGCCGCATCGCCGTTGGGACCAACTTCCGCTTCGGGGTCGACCGCAGCGGCGACGTCGACGATCTGGCCCGCATCGGCGCCGCCCTCGGCATCGATGTGCGGGTGCTGCCGATGCTGTGGGACGGGGCCGAGCGGGTGAGCAGCAGCCGCATCCGGCGTGCCCTGGCGGCCGGTGACATCCAGGAGGCGGAGCGGCTGCTGGAGCGCCCCTACCGCTTCAGCGGCAGGGTGGTGTCAGGCCGTGGTCTCGGCCGCCAGCTGGGCTGGCCCACCGCCAACCTGGCGGTGGATGGGCGCAAGTTCCTGCTTCTGGAAGGGGTCTATGCCGCCATGGCCTGGTGCGACGGCGGCGACGCCTCGGAGCCGATGCCGGCGGTGATGAATCTCGGCCCCCAGCCCACCGTGGATCCCAGCGCGCCGTCGGCGGTGGAGGTGCACCTGCTCGACCGCAAGCTGGAACTGGCGGGCGCTCGACTGACCGTGCAGCCCCTGCGCCTGCTGCGCCGGCAGCAGGCTTTTGCGAGCCTCGAGGCCCTCGGCCAGCAGATTCGGCGGGATGCCGACCTGGCCCGGGAACTCTGCAGTTCCTGCGATGGCTCTCACCTGGGGTCGGATCCAGGACCTGTTCTGTCGCCACCTGCGACCTGAACCACCGTCGCTTCTCCGCCCGCCTGAAGAACCCCTCCCATACCCTGGAGACCTCACCTGCGCCGGTCCGGTGACGTCGCCGCCTCCCGTTTCGTTGCCGCCGACCTCCTGCAGCGAACGTGCTCCCATCGAGCGCCTGCTCGATGCCAACCTCGACCGGGCCCGGGAGGGGCTGCGGGTGCTGGAGGACTGGGCCCGTTTCGCCCTCGACCGTCCCGACCTGGTGGCCCGCAGCAAGGACCTGCGCCAGCGCCTGGGCCGCCTGCACGAGGTGCGCTACAAGCTGGCGCGGCACACCGCCAGCGATCCGGCGGCCGGCATGGCCCATCCGGCCCAGGCCGAGAGGCACGACGGCGCCAGTGTCCTGGCGGCCAATGCCGGCCGGGTGCAGGAGGCCCTGCGGGTGCTGGAGGAGTTCGGCCGGCTCGACGATCCGGTGCTGGCGGCGGAGGCGGCGGCGATCCGCTATGCCCTCTACGACCTGGAGGTGGATCTGCTCCAGGCCGGCCGCGGCGGCGATGAGCGCCGGGCCCTGCTGCGCCGCTGCCACCTGTATCTCATCACCAGTCCCGTGAGCGGGCTGGAGGACGTGGTGGCCGCTGCCCTGGCGGCGGGGGTGCGGCTGGTGCAGTACCGCGCCAAACCTGGCGACGTCCCGGATGACCGGAGCCGTTTTGCGCAGGCGACGGCTCTGCGCCAGCTCTGCCACCGCCACGGTGCACTTTTTCTAGTCAACGACCGCATCGATCTGGCCCTGGCGGTGGGGGCCGATGGCGTTCACCTCGGCCAGGGGGATCTGCCGCCGGCCGTGGCCCGTCGCCTGCTCGGGCCCGACCGGCTGATCGGCCGCAGCACCCACCGCCTTGAAGACCTGTGTCAGGCGGTGGCTGACGGTTGTGACTACGTGGGAGTGGGACCCGTCAACGCCACCCCCACCAAGCCCGGGCGCGAGCCGGTGGGGCTGGCCTACGTAAGCCAGGCGGCGGCGGAATGCCCCCTGCCCTTCTTCGCCATCGGAGGCATCGATCTCGCCAACCTCGCCGCCGTGCGCCGTGCCGGGGCGGATCGGGTGGCGGTGGTGCGAGCCATCACGGCGGCGGGGCATCCCGGGGCCGCCGCCGCCGCCCTGCTGGAGGGACTGGAGGCGGAGGCATGACGGGCTCTGAAACCGGAAACGACCCCGCTGCCCTGCGGCTGAGGGTCAACGGCGAGCCGCGACTCTGCCCGTCCGGTCTGTGCCTCGATGCCGTTCTGGTGGCCCTCGGCTACCAGCCGCGGCTGGTGGTGGTGGAGTTCAACGGCGAGATCCTTCCCAGGGATCGCTGGTCCGCCCAGGCTGTGGGGGAATCCGATGTGCTGGAAGTGGTCACCATCGTGGGGGGCGGTTCCTAGATTCCAGCCATTGACGTGTTCTACGCCATGGGTTCCCGCTTGTTCCGGCGCCTGGCCGGTCTGATGGTCGTGCCTTTGCTGGTGGCCGGGCTGATGATCGCCTCACCGCAGCCGGCCCAGGCCGCCAGCGGGGGGCGCATCGGTGGTGGCAGCTTCCGATCGGCCCCCTCCATGCCCCGCAACTACGGCGGCGGTGGCGGTTATCGGGGGAGTTTCGGCGGCGGCTACCGGGGCGGCGGCATGGGTTTCCCCTTCATCGTGCCGATCTTCGGTTTCGGCGGCGGGGGCCTGTTCGGCTTTCTGATCCTCATGGCGGTGGCGGGGGTGGTGGTCAACGCCCTGCGTGGTGGCGGCGGCGGGCCGTCCCTGGCCGGTTCCGGTTCCGAGATGGCCTACAGGTCCCGCCCGGATGGTCCCGTCTCGATCGCCCAGATCCAGGTGGGCCTGCTGGCTTCAGCCCGGGACCTCCAGGACGATCTGCGCCGCCTCGCCGGTTCGTCGGACACCTCCAGCAGCAGCGGTCTTCAGCGGGTCCTGCAGGAAACCAGTCTGTCCCTGCTTCGCCATCCCGATCTGTGGGTGTACGCCAACGGTGAAGTGGGCCAGGTCCCCTTCGCCAGTGCCGAATCCACCTTCAATCGCCTCTCCATGCAGGAGCGCAGCAAGCTGGAGCGGGAACTCACCGCCAACGTGGCCGGGCGCCGCTTCAGTGAGCCGGCGGCCGTGGCCCCCGGGGCGAGTGATGCCACCAGCGATTTCATTGTTGTCACCCTGCTGGTGGCCACCCGCCAGCGACTGGCGATCAAGGGGGCTCGCTCCGCCGACGACCTGCGCGACTCCCTCCAGAAGCTCGGGGCGGTCGCTGCCGATGATCTGCTGGCCCTGGAGGTGATCTGGCAGCCGGAAGGGGCTGGAGAAGTGCTCAGCACCGAACAGGTGATCACCGCCTACCCCGACCTCCAGCACCTCTGAGCGATCCGCCTTGCCAGGCCGGATCCGGTCCTTCACACTGCAGCCTAGAAGCCGCAGGTACCGATGCCCTCCCATCGGATCAGCTGGATCAATACCCCGGTGCTGCTTGAAGCCATCGAGCGCTACGAGCAGGGGCGTCTGCCACGCTCGCTCCGTCTCTGGCTGCAGACCGTTCTGGAGATCGAGGCAACTCCCTCCGGTCCCCTGCTCCCGGGCGGCTGATCAGGCCGTGGGCCCAAGCTGCAGGATCCGCAGGGCCGCCATGGCGGCGCCATAGCCGTTGTCGATGTTCACCACGGTGAGTCCGGGAGCGCAGCTGGCCAGCATGCCCATCAGGGCCGCCTGCCCCCCGGCGCTGACCCCGTAGCCGACCGCCACCGGCACCCCGATCACCGGTTGGGGCAGCAGACCGGCCAGCACGGTGGGCAGGGCTCCCTCCATCCCGGCACAGGCGATCAGCACCCGGGCCCGGCGCAGACCCTCCAGCTGCCCCAGCAGCCGGTGTAGCCCGGCCACGCCCACGTCGAGCACCAGGTCGCTGGCCACCCCATGGCAGGCCAGGGCCAGCCGGGCTTCCGCCGCCACGGCCAGGTCGCTGCTGCCGCCGCTGAGCACCGCCACCCGCCCGAAGGCCGGATTCGTTGCTGGCAGCGACGGCCAGGTGAGGCAGCGGGCCAGGGGATGGTGCAGGGGCGGGAGGACAGTCCCATCGCTGCCGACGTGATCCGCCAGCTGCCGCTGCACCGCTGCGGCCTTCTCCAGCGAGACCCGTGTGACCAGGGCCAGCTCCCCGGCCTGGTGCAACCCCAGCATCACAGCGGTGATCTGGTCGGCACTCTTGTGCTCTCCCCACACCGCCTCCACCATGCCGAGCCGGTCGCGTCGGCCCAGGTCGAGTCGTGCCTCCTCGCTCATGGCCCGTCCTCAGCATCCGCCCCAGGGGTGAGGCCCAGCCACTCCAGTTCGCCGGCATAGACCAGGGGAAAGGGGTTGGTGGCGGAGAGCGTCGCCAGGACACCGGCATCCAGGGCCCGGCGCGCAGCGGCCTCGAAGCGGCGCTGCACCGTGTCGATCTCGGCGGCGGGGATGGCCAGCCACTGACGGCGGCTGCGCCAGCGGATCAGCAGGAGGCCCTCCTCCCTTTCGCCGTCCCAGAGCAGCTCCCGGCCCAGGAAGCCCTCCTGGCGCCGCAGCCAGGGCTCCCAGATCTCCTGCTCCGCCTGCAGCCAGGCCTGCTGGGCGCCGGCCGGAACCTTCACCCTCACGTGCTCCACCACCGCCCCGGGGGCTTCGAGACCGACGGGGCCCTGCAGGCTGTCGGCGGCGGCATTGCCGGGAAGGAGGGCCAGCCCGAACAACAGCAGGCAGCAAGCGGCCAGAGCGCCAGCCAGCCGCCAGGGCGGGCGACGGGTCATGGCTGGTGCAGCAGCGCCACGGCATGGCAGGCGATGCCCTCCTCCCGGCCTGTGGGCCCGAGCCCTTCGTTCGTGGTCGCCTTGACCCCCACCTGCTCGGGGACCAGGCCCATGCGGCTGGCGATGGCCGCCCGCATGGCGGCGATGTGGGGCTTGAGACGGGGCCGTTCCGCCACCACCACCGTGTCGATGTTGAGCACCTGCCAGCCCCGTTCCGCCACCAGTGCCATCACCCGCTCCAGCAGCTCCAGGCTGTCGGCTCCGCGCCAGCGCTCGTCCTCCGGTGGAAAGTGGGTGCCGATGTCGCCCAGGCTGAGGGCTCCGAGCAGGGCATCCATCAGGGCATGCACGAGCACGTCGGCGTCGCTGTGGCCGGCCAGTCCCAGGCCGGCCGGATGCTCCAGACGCACCCCGCCCAGGATCAGGGGCCGACCCGGCACGAGCCGGTGGATGTCGTAGCCGTTGCCGATGCGCAGCTGCATGGGGGCGATGGAAGCTGCCCCAGTGTCGCCGGTTCAGGCTTGGAGGAGGGGGCGGCCGGCTTCAGGGCTTCTGCTCGGCCTGCCACAGGGCCAGCAGGTCGGCGCGCCGCTCACGGGTGCGGGCCACCTGCTGCTCCTGTCGCCAGCGGGCAATGGCGCCATGGTCGCCGCTGCGCAGCACCTCCGGCACCGCCATGCCGCGGAACTCCGCCGGCCGGGTGTAATGGGGGTGCTCGAGCAGCAGGCCGCTGTGGCTTTCGGCTTCGAGGCAGTCCGGCGATCCCACGGTGCCCGGCAGCAGCCGCAGCACACCGCTGATCACTACCAGGGCGGGCAATTCGCCGCCCGTGAGCACGAAATCGCCCAGGGACACCTCCTCGTCCGCCAGGGGCCGGATGCGCTCGTCAAAACCCTCGTAGTGGCCGCAGAGGAGCACCAGCTGGTCGTGTTCCTTTGCCCAGCGGCGCAGGTCGCGCTGGTGCAGCGGCTGGCCCTGGGGGCTCATCAGCAGCACGCGGCGGCGCGGCAGCACCGGGATCGCCTCGAAGGCGGCGTAGACCGGCTCCGGTTTGAGCACCATGCCCGCACCGCCGCCATAGGGAACATCGTCCACCTTGCGGTAGCGATCCGTGGCGTGGTCGCGGGGGTTGTGGGTGTGCAGCTCGGCGATGCCGGCGGCGAAGGCACGGCCGATCACCCCCAGCCCCAGCAGGGGCGTGAAGGCGTCCGGCACCAGGCTCACCACGTCGAAGCGCATGGCGGTCTCAGCCGGCGGGTCGGCTGACCCGCCGGATCTCGGAGCTGAAGCTGGCCCGGCCTGGTCGACCGTCGGGGTGGTGCTCCACGCTGCTGCGCAGGCGCAGGTTGGCTTTGGTGAACCAGATCCTTTCGCGCACCGAGGTTCCTGCCCGTTCGCTGGTCAGCTCCAGACTCCCATCCGGCCAGAGCTGCCAGTGTCCACTCCGGGGAGTTCCGTCCGGGGCACGGCCGTGGAAGCCACCGTCGGGGCGGAACTGGAGCTGGTGGGGGCCGCCGCTGGGCGGGGTGATCTCCAGCCCGCCCGGCTCGCCGGTTCCCTCCGGCGCCAGGTAGGTCACCTTCAGCTCGCCCCGCTCGGAACGGTGCCAGCTCGCTTCCTCCGCTTCGGCTTCCTGCGCGTCGGCCGTGGCCTCCTCCAGGCTGAAGCGGCTGCGCAGGGAGAGCCAGTCGCCGGCGCAGCAGGCCAGGAACGCCTCGATCGTCTCGGGCGGGAAGGGAGGGGTCGTGGCTGGGCTTGGGGGCTCGGTCGCGCTGGTCACGGCGGTGGCGGCTGGAGATCGGGGCCGATGGACCCGGTTGGGATCTTCGCAAACTCCCAAATGGGGGGGGCGGTGTGGGGGCTGCGGTGCGCCGGCGGCCTCAGTCGCCCCGGTAGCCCAGCTCCGCCAGCCGGCCCGGATGGCTGCGCCAGTTGGGCACCACCTTGACGAACAGCTCGAGGTACACCGGACCGTCGAACACCTTCTGCATCTGCAGCCGCGCCCCCTGGCCGATCGCCTTGAGCATCTGGCCCCCCTTGCCGATCAGGATCCCCTTCTGGCTGCTGCGCTCCACCAGCACGGTGGCGAGCACGGCCGTGCGCACCTTGCCCTTCGTCTCTTCCTCCTCGATCCGCTCGATCCGCACCGCCACCGAGTGGGGCACCTCCTCCCGGGTGAGGCTCAGCACCTGTTCACGGATCAGCTCCGCCAGCAGCAGCTGCTCCGGCTGGTCGCTGACCGTGTCGGCCGGGTAGAGCAGGGGACCCGGCGGCAGATCGGCGGCCAGGGCCTCCACCAGCGCCTGGCAGCCCTCGCCGTTGAGGGCGCTGCAGGGGTGCAGGGGCCAGGCCACGGGGCGAACGCCATCGTCCGCCAGCAGCTCCCGGTAGGTGGCGGCCAGATCCTCGGCGTCGGCGCCGACCCGGTCGCTCTTGTTGAGGGCCACATGCACCGGCACCCGGCTGTGGCGCAGCAGGTCGACGATGAACCCGTCACCGCGCCCGGCCGGCTGGCTGGCATCCACCAGCAGCAGCACCACATCCACCTCGCCGATGGCGCCCCGGGCGCTCTGGACAAGGCGCTCCCCCAGCAGGTGGTGGGGCTTGTGGATCCCCGGAGTGTCCAACAGGATCAGCTGGGCGGCGGGGGTGGTGAGGATGGCCCGCAGCCGGTTGCGGGTGGTCTGGGCCACCGGTGAGGTGATCGCCACCTTCTGGCCCACCAGCTGATTGAGCAGGGTGGATTTGCCCACATTCGGCCGGCCGATCAGGGCCACGAAGCCCGAGCTGAAGGCAGCTCCTTCGGAGCTGCCCGCATCGGGGGTGCCCTCTTCGTGGCTGCCGCCGTCGGGCTGGGCATCGCCGGGGCTGGCGGTCGGGGCGCTCGGGTCCATAGCCTCAACACTGCCAGCCCATGGGCCCCGCCGCCCGCCTGCCGCCATGACCGATGACGCCCCGCTGACCGAGACCTCGCTGCCAGAGACCCCGCTGACCGAGACCTCGCTGCCAGAGACCCCGCTGACCGCGACACCGCTGGCGCCGAGCTTTCCCCAGGCGATGGAGATCGCGGCCCAGTGGATCGGCCTCTGGGAAGCGGGAGAACTCAGCGATGAGGTGCTGGCCGATCGGGTGGGGGAGCTGGTGGCGAGCCGCGATGGCGCCCGCGGTTTCTTCGTGGTGAGCCTGACCGGCGATGCACCGTTGCTGGACCGTTTGCCGGAACCCCTGGTGGCCGCCCTTCGCCAGGCCGGCGAGGGGGTGGTGGATCTGACGGCGCGCAACCTGGCCATGAGCACGGCCATGACCCTGCACCATCGGCGTTCCGGGGACCAGGAGCACCTGGCGGGTGCGGAGCGGGTGCAACGGCGCAGCACCGAACTCCTGCGCCACCTGGAGCCCGTGGCCGTGAAGCAGCGGTTGGAAACCCTGCTGGCGGCCGCTCAGGAGCGGGAAGAAACCCTGCAAGCCGTGGCCGCGGACAGGAGCTTTCTTGAGCGGTGGGGCTATGACGCAGAGCAGAAACTGGCCATCGCAGCGGCCATCGAAGCGGTGGCCGACTGAAGGCTCACGCCGGCTGAAACCTCAGAATTTCAGGTAGAGCAGGGTCATGGCCTGCAGGGCATCGAAGGTGACGCCATCGGGCAGGAAGACGTAGTTGACGTTGAAGCCCAGGGTCACATTGTGGGAGATATTGAGATCCACACCACCGGTGAGCATGGCGTTGGTCTGGCCGGTGGAATACGTATTGGTGGCAATGCCACCCCCGAGGTAAGGAGAGACCACCGAGCGACGGAAGAGATCGAGGGTGAGGGGCAACTGGAAGGAGGTCTGGCCGTTGTACCTGCCGAGGACATCCCTGTTGCCGAAAATCACACTGGGCCGCAGCGAGACGGCAAGAGTTTCATTGAGTTTGTACCCGACCCGACCGGTGAAGACGCCACTGTTGGGCAGATCGCTGCCGAAGTTGACGCCACCACCGATGCCGTAGATGCCGACATTTTCAATCGGTTTGCCCTCTCGGGGAAGGATCGCCAGCTCGGCGGGATTGCGATTCGCCGGAGGCGGCAGGTATTCCGCCGGCAGGGTGGCGACGTCCGGCACCGGTTCCCAGCCTGCAGCGGGGGCTTCCGGGGGGACGGAAACCCAGGGGGCGGGAGGAGCCGGCAGAGACTGGGCCTGGCCCGGGTGGCCCCCAAGGGCCAGACAGGCCAGAGCCACCAGGGGCGGGCCGCTGCGGTGGATCCTTGTTTGTCTCACTGGGGGGCGACCATGGCGCTGCCGGGACCAGCAGGGTCTGGGGCGGCTTCTGGTGCCTCCGCGGCTGGGGAGGGGCTGGAGACGGCCGGAACCGGCGGCGGGGTGGGGGCACTGCTGGCCACCGGGGAGACTCTGACGGGGGCCGGGAGGGGCTTCACAGGTTCCTCGGCGGGGATGGGCTGAAGGTTGATGACCGTGGGCGTCACGGTGCCGGGAGCCTGGGCCGGCTGGCGGCTCGACCACTCCTTGATGTCCTCGATCACTGCGGGATCATCCGGCTTGCTCAGCACATCGACGGTGCCGTCCGCCTGGACGGCGAGGGGTACCTGGGTGGGCTTGCTGATCCGGGTGGAGGGCACATGGATCACCCGGCCCTGCTGCAGTTTGGCCGTGTTGGTCGGGGTCGGGGATGGCAGGGTGCGGAGGGCCTGGCGCATGGGCTCCCTCAGGTTCTTGGGCAGGGGGGCCATCGGATCTCCGCTGCTGGCCCAGCGTGCCCGCTCCGCCCTCGCTACCGGTGGCATGGAGGGCGAGCCCAGATCCTGAATGGTGAGCACCCCACCAAGTAGCTCGGAGCTGGAAAAGTCGCGCTGCAGAAGGGTCCGGGCGCTGCCGAGGCCGGAGGTACCGAGGGGAGGCCCATCGATGCGGAAGGAGGCCGAGGCGGCGGGAACCTTGGTGTGGCGTGCCGGCCTGGGCGTTCGGAGGGCGAGCGGCGGTCGCCGGCCTGGATCGGGCCGGGCGCGGGATGAGTTGGCCGGGCCGCTCAGATCAAGACTGCGCGACAGGGGCGCATCCAGCAACGAACCGATCTTTTCGGAGGCCGAACTGAGCACATGGCCTGTGGTGACGCCCAGGCCTTCAAGGGGCGAGGCGGCGTCGATCTTGGGAGACTTGGCGGGTGGTTCCTGCACGGAGGCGATTGCCTCGTCTGTGCCCTTGGGCTCGGCGGGCTGGGGAATCGCCATGTCCTTCACATGGGCCTGCCAGCGATCGTGGGCGTCGATGGCCAGCAGCGGTAGCCAGATGGACTGGCTCAGCAGGGCCCAGGCGATAGCTACGGGACCGATGGAGGGTTCGCGGTGCATGGGAAGGACTCGAGAAGCGGATGTCAGCGGAAGTTTCTGTTGCCGTTGTTGTTGCCGTTGAAGGTATCTCGGAAGAAATAGTAGGAGCTGGCGGCCTGACTGAGGGGAACGATCACCTGATTGAGGACGTCGAGCGCCTCGGCGTAGAAGGTGCGGTTGACGATGATCGTGTCCCTGTCCCGCAGGGGCGGATTGAGCCCCTTGGACACGCCGATCCCGTCCCTGTAACTGAACACTTCGCGAGTGGTGGTGCCGTTCCGGTTGAGCCGAACGAGCTCGATGTCATTCTTGTTCGCCCGCCAGTTCTCGGCTCCTCCGGCACGGAAGATGGCCTCGGCCAGGGGGGTGTTGGCGGGCAGACTCAGGTTGCCGGGGCTCCTGACTTCACCGATCACAGACACGTTGATCGTGGCCGGGGCCAGGTTGGTCGCACCGATCTGGAGGATCTCGTCGGGGATCAGATCTTCGGTGCGCGCGATGACAATGGTGTCCCCGTCGAAGAGGATGGGGTTCTGGCGCTGGTTGCCAACCTGGAACACCTGGGCCAGATCCAGCACGGTCTGCTTCTGGCTGCCGTCAGGGCCGGCCAGACGACGAAGCAGCACCTTGCGGATGTCGGCATTGAGGGTGACGCCGCCGGCGGTCTGAATGGCGGAAACCGGCGTGGAGAAGGAGGGCAGGGGATAGAGCCCAGGGCGACCCACCTCTCCGATGATGGTGACCTTGACGGGCCGGGGGTTGGTCAGACTGAGAATCAGTTCGGGCCTCACCAGTTGTTTTGCGTAGAGGGAGGTGAGCCAGCGGGTGGCCTGGCCGATGGTCAGGCCCGTGAGCTGAACTGACCCCAGCAGGGACAGGGTGGAGGTGCCGTCCGGAAGGATGGAGACCGCTCCACCGATGGCGGCAGCGGAAGGGTCGGTGAAGGTGAGCTGGAGGCCGTCCCCAGGACCGAGAACGTAAAGGTCGTTATAGACCTCGGTGACCGAGAGGGGGAGCGGGGCGGAGGAGGCGGGACCGGCCGGGGGAGCGGCGCTGAGGGCGGCTGATCCCCGCCAGGGGGAATGGGGGTTCACGCCCTGGGGGACTGAGGCCTTCAGGCCTGTTGGCGCGAGCATCGCCCCGGAAAGACCCAGCACACCAAAGACTCTCAGTCGTCGGCGGAGGGGGCGAGAGCTGAACCAGTGACGAATCGGAGCCCCTGGAACAACGTCTGACGAACGACCTGAAAATGGCCTCTGGCTCATGGCCTGCCCCTGTTGTACAGATGTTTTGGGAGGAGTCGCCACCGATGGACACTTACTGCACTACCACCATAGGCTCCCTAGTCAAGGGGGCCTTCCTGGCGGGTTGCCCTTATCATCCATCTAACTTTCACCGCGGTTCATAACGTGACAACGACCGGTGTTCCTCCTGAAACCTTTCCGGGTGGAACGTCGCGCCCGCTCTCACTCCCCCCATCGGGCGGTTCCGGCCCCAATGCGGCCCTGCTGATGGATCCGTCGCTTCAGAGCCCCCTGAGCCCCGCAGGCGAGGCCAGCAAGGGGTCCGGTGGTTTGGCTGGTCTGGTGCGAACCGTCAAGCGACGCCAGACAGTTTTCCTGATCACCTTCGCAGTGGTCACCGGCGCCCTGGCGATCAATACACTCCGGCAGCGCATCTTCGCTCCTATCTACCAGGGCGGTTTTCAGATGCAGATCAGCAACCCCTTCGATACCTCCAGCCGCGGCGGCGGCGGCGGAGGATCGGTGGAGAGCGTTGCCCGCACTGAGATCAGGCCCGATGTGCCCAGCCTCATCGTTCTGATGCGCAGCCCCCTGCTGCTCGGTCCGGTCGCCCAGCGTCAAGGCGTGCCGCTAAGCGAACTGGAGAGAAATCTTGCGATCAACCAGCAATCCGATCGGGTCGACAACGTTCTCAATATTTCCCTGAATTGGCCGGATCCTGCCAAGGGCAAAGCGATTCTTGGTCAGCTTGCCAAGGATTACACCGCCTTCTCCCTCACCCAACGGCAGGCGGCGGTCAATTCCGGTGTCCGGTTCCTGGATGAACAGGCCCCGGCCATTGAGGAAAGGGTTCGTAAGCTTTCCCAGGAGATGCTCAAATTCCGGGAACGCAACAACTTCGTTGATCCGGCCACGGCCGCCGGTCAGATCCTCGGGGCCCGTGAAGGACTCGTCAATCAGTTGCGCACCCTCCAGAACGAACAGGTGCAGCTGGACAGCCAACTCAAATCCATCCAGACCGGCAAGCTGCAGTTCACGCCCAGCGGAGCGCCCACGGCCCTCGAGCAGCTTGGTCGCAGCACTGTCCTTGTCCCCGGCAGGGGCAACGGCGGAGCGGAGGTCACCAGTGGTGGCAGTACCCCAACTCCCCTGGAACTTCTCAATCGGTTCGAACAGGAACTGGCCACCGCCAAGGGCACCTTCAAAGACAACTCTCCGATCGTGCAGTCCCTGCTGGCCAGGCGCAATCAGCTTCTGCCTGTGGTCCAGCGCCAGGCCGCCGATGCGGTCAAGGCCAGGTTGCTGTCCAATGTGGCCCAGCAGGATGAGATCAACCGCCAGATCCTGCTTCTGGGTGAGAACTTCAGGAACAATCCTCAGAAGATGTCGGAGTTCGAGAACATCAGCCAGCGACTCGCGATCGCCAGGGAGCAGTACTCCTCCTACATCCAGGCCAGGGAGCGCTACCGGCTGGAGATGGCCCGCTCGATCACCCCATGGGAAGTCATCGGACCTCCTGATTTCGGCAATAGTCCCGTGGAGCCGAACATCCAGAGAAGCCTCCTGAGGGCCATCATGATCGGTCTGCTGGCCGGTTTGGGTGCGGCGATCCTGAGGGAGCGGACCGACAACGTTTTTCATACCCCCATGGAGGTGGAAAAGGAACTTCAGTTGCCCGTGCTCGGCCTGATTCCCTACCTGCCCCTTGAGCCTGGCGTCGACATCGCCACCAGCATTTCCAAGATGTCGTCCAGCGAAAGGTTCGCCATCAAGGAGTCTCTGCGCAGCCTGTTCACCACGTTCCGCCTGCTTCGTGCCGACAGCAACATCCGCATGGTGGGAGTGACTTCCTCTACCCAGGGGGAGGGGAAATCCACGGCGGTCTCCGTGTTCTCCAGAACCCTCGCCGATCTTGGCCTGAAGGTGCTGATCATCGACTCCGACATGCGGCTGCCGATGCAGTCCAGGTATCTGGGAATTGAGCAGGGCGAAGGCCTGTCCACATTGTTGTCGGATTCGACGCGAAAACCCACCGATTTCATTCACTCTGTCGCTGACAATATGGATGTGCTTCCTGCTGGTCCGAAGCCACCGGATCCTGCGAAGCTGCTGAATTCCAGTCGGTGCAAAGAAGTCATGGATGAGATTCGCGCCCTGCCTGGTTACGACATCATCGTCGTGGACGCCCCACCTTGCCTCATGCTTGCCGATCCGATCCTGCTCGGCGAAAAGCTGGATGGCATTCTCTTCCTTGTGGGTCTCGGCAAGGTGAGTCGTGAGCTGGCCCCCCAGGCCAGCCGTCGCATCAAGGCTTCCGGGGTGGACGTGCTGGGCATCATCTGCAACCAGGTGAACTTACCAAGCCGTCTTAACGATTATGGCTACGAATATGGTTATTACTATCACTACGCCTACGCCTCGGCCTCCGGTTACGCCAAGGGTGCCACCGAACCCTCCAAAGGCGGATTGGGCGGTTACGTTCAGCGCTACCGCGACAGCTATGTGAAAGGTGCTGCCAGCAACTCCTACCTCACCTCTCGCTATATCGAGAGTGAGTCCGATGTCAAAACCAACGTCCGTGATGAGGACGCTCAGCCTTCCAGGTCAGACGCTCCCAATGGCGGGCCGGTCGCTAACGGCAGCTACTTGCCACCTGCGGAAAGGGTTCCCTCCCGTCGCCAGCTTCCGCTGAGCGATTCAGGTTCAGGGGGAGGGCTGATCAGCTGGCTGCGGAAGCGCTTCGGCAACAGGGGCTGAGCTCTCTGCTCAGGAGCCGTTGCTGCCGTTCAGGCGTCTGGACATCGAAGCTGGTCCCATCTCCTCGTTCCCCGATGGTTGGACGAAGAGCAGGCCCTCGAGCATCACGAGGTGGTCGTAGATCGGCATCGCCATCGGATGGCAGCGACGCACCCAGGCCAGCGCCTCCAGCAGGTCGATGCCCCGCAGCCGGGCCGTCAGCCCAACGGCCAGCAGGGGGGAGCGTTCACAGCCCGCCATGCAATGCAGATAGACAGGAGCGGCACCGTTCACGAGCGCTTCGGCCCTGGACAGGGCCAGGGCCAGCCTGGTTTCCTGCATCGGCTCCTGCTGCCTGTGATCAGGCAGGGACACCCTGTCGCTCGACCATCCTTCAGGAAGGATCAGTCGGCTTTCCTCCTCCGGATAGCAACAGCTGAAGCGGCTGCGGAAGCCGGCCTCCTCCAGCTGTTGCCAGTGCCTGTCGCTGCGGGGCATCGGACCGATCGCCAGCCGTTGGGTGAGCACCCAACTGCAGGGAAGCGAGCGCTCAAGCATCGGCTGGACAGGCTTGTCCACCTCCCTGAGGCTCTGCAGAAACCGCCGCAGGGGGCCGATCACGATCGTGCCCCCCTGACGAGGGGAGTGGCTTCGCACGGGCCAGCCCCCTGGTGAGGCTGTTGGACGGCCCCCAGAAGGAGGCAGATGGAGGGTGTTGGGGCGATGACGGAACGGGGCGTATTGAGAGGGTCAGAAGGGAAAGCAGGCGCTGCCGTCGGAAAGCCAGGGGTCTTGGCCCCTCCGGCCTAAGGCTGGGATCGCAGCACCGGCTCCACCAGGCCCAGCACTTGCTCCCAGAGCTGGTCGGAGGGGGGGCCCCTCTGGCTCCGCGCAGACTGATCAGGGTGCAGCCATAGCGGCGATTGGGCTGAAGTCCGATCCCACGCTCCAGAGCGTCACGCCTGCCGCTGGCCAGCTGGTCGGCCATGGCGGTGAGTTGTTCACGGGTCACCCCGAAGGCCTCCTTCAGCCCAGGGCCAGCCACCAGGCAGGTCTGGAGGGTGGGGCGATCCTGAGCCAGGCCTGTTGCCGTTGGGGTCGGTGTGGTGATCAGCTGGCGCTTGTGGAGGGTCAGGCTGGGTTGATCCCGCCCGATGGCACTGGCCTGGAAGTTGAACCGCTGGCGCACCGACCCCTTCATCAGGGTCAGCTCGAACCCCCACGCAGGGGGATGATCACTGGCGCGGTCGTTGAGAGTTCGTAGCTGCGCTTCGCTGGCCAGATGGCGCCGGGGGATGGGCGATCCGTTGGCGAGAGCAGCTGCGCCCCCCGGAGCGCGGCTTCCAGTTGGTCACCAGGCAGGGGGCGGGGGGCCCAGGGCCAGCGTGGAAACACGATCGCCTGGGCGGCCAGAAGCGCGGCGACCGTCGCAAGGCTGCCGTACCACCGCACCAGCAGGCCTGAGCTGATCACGATCCTTCTCCCCCCTGCTGCGGCGAGGCGGGCAAGGGCGGCAATTCCCGCTCCAGCAGGCGCATGTAGACCATCCCGAAGACCATCACGGCCACACCGGAAAACACCAGCGATCCGGTGCTCTCATGGAAGAAATCGAACCACCAGCTCCCCTTGGAGTGGCCGTTGCCGGCAAAGATCGCCAGCAAAGCGATGCGGAACGTGTTGCAGATCAGCCCGATCAACGGAGCGATCAGCAGCAGCAGGATGCGACTGGCCCAGGAACGAATCGGGAACGCCAACAGGAAGATGACAGCCACGCAGAGGATCTGGGCCATCATGTCCAGGCCGTTGCAAGGGCCGAGCACCTTCACGCCGCCTCCAGCCAGCAGCACGCTGCGGGCGTTCACGACCACATCGAGTCCCAGGATGCTCAACCACAGGCCGGACAACTGTGCGGTGAGCAGGCTGATCGGGGCTTCCGGGAGGGTTCGCATCAACAGGGCGAAGCCCGGCAGGAGCATCAGGCAGAGCAGCGGATCGCGGAAGCGGCCCAGATCGGCGGGCTTTTCGGCCATCAGGCCCAGGGCGAAACCGCCGATCGGCGCGAGGGCGAACAGCAGGCCGTCCCAGTGAAGGATCAGCGCCGAGCGGGCCAGGACCCAGATCAGCAGCAGGCTGCCCAGGATCAGCCCCCAGGCGGCAGGCCTGGGGGTGAGGTCCTCGAACTGATCCTCCATGCAGATCACCGCACCTCCCCACACCAGCAAGGCGAACACGGTGATGTGTTCGGTCTGACTGCTCTGGAAGACGGCGATGTTCTGAATCGCCACGGCTGCAGCCAGGGCCAGCCAGAGATTGCGGGGGGTGGGTGGGGGAACGGCTGGAATGGCCGCCCTCCAGGCCGGTGGAATCCTCAGGAGAATCGTGCTGGAGAGTCGCTGGAGGTAGTTGCTCATCGGGCCAGGGTGTCGACCAGAGCTGGGGTCGGCAGACCTTTGCCTGGATCGTATTCGGGTACCAGACGGCGCAGGAGCTGGCCGGTTGTCGCTTCGTCCCAGTTGGCGAGAGCCTCATGCAGCTGCGCCACCAAGGGACCCAGCTGATCGCTTTCGCGACGAGGCTCGGTGGCCCTGCGGATGAGCGGGTGCTGGGTCGGCTGGTCATCGGCGCTGATCAGCAGTTCCTCGTAGAGCTTCTCCCCGGGTCGCAGACCGGTGTACTGGATAGCAATGTCCCCGTCGCTGTTGTGCTCGTCCCTCACCCGCAGACCCGAGAGTTCGATCATCTGCCGCGCCAGGTCGGCGATCCGGACCGGCTCTCCCATGTCGAGCAGGAAGAGATCGCCGCCGACGGCCATGCCGGTGGACTGGAGCACCAGCTGGACGGCCTCCGGGATGGTCATGAAATAGCGGGTGATGGCCGGATGGGTGACGGTGACAGGCCCCCCTCCGGAAATCTGCTGGTGGAACAGGGGAATCACGGAGCCGGAGGAACCGAGCACGTTGCCGAACCGGACCATCGACAGGATCGGACCGCCGGGCTCCATCTCGGCTGCGGCGGCCTGGATCAGCAGTTCGCAGATGCGCTTGCTCGCCCCCATGACGTTGGTGGGGCGAACGGCCTTGTCGGTGGAGATCAGGGTGAGCCGGCTCACCCCCGAGGCTCGGGTGGCGGCGATGACCGCTTCGGTGGCGCCGATGTTGTTGGCGATGCCCGCGCAGAGGTTGGCCTCCACCAGGGGAACGTGTTTGTAGGCGGCGGCATGGAAGATCGTGTCCACCCTGTGCTGGCGGCAGAGCAGGGTGAGGCGAGCGGTGTCACAGGCATCCCCGAGGACGGCATGGAGTTCGACACCGCAGGCCTGCGAGCCCAGCTCCCGCTCAATGGCATACAGGGCAAATTCATTGCGCTCGACCAGCAGCAGCCGGGAGGCGCCGAGGGCCACGACCTGGCGGCAGAGTTCGCTGCCGATCGAGCCTCCGGCCCCCGTCACCATCACCACCTTGTCCTTGACGCCGGCCTTCAGCAGCACCGGGTCGGGGTTGGAGGGCTCGCGGCCCAGGAGATCCTCGATCGCCACGGGCTGCAGGTCGGTGACGATCCTCTGGCCACTGGCCATCTGGGGCAGGGAGGGGATGGAGAGCACCTCCAGACCCCTGTGGGTGAGCTGATCAACCAGCAGGCGCTTGCGACGTCGCGACATCGTTGGCATGGCCAGAAGGATCTTGCTCACGCCGTGGCGCTGGATCAGTTGGGGCAGTCGCAGGGGGGTGTGGATGGTCATGTTCTGCAGGGTCCTGCCCTCGAGGGCCTCATCGTCGTCAAGGAAGCCGACGATGCGGAAGCGGGGATCGTTGCGCAGGGCCAGCAGCAGGCCCATCCCGGAGGACCCGGCTCCGTAGATCAAGGTGCCATCTCCCTTGGCGCGGTCGGTACTGAGATCCTCCCGTCGGTCGAGGTGATTGACCAGGACATCCCGCAGCACGATGCGACTGGCGATCGCCCCTGTTGTGAACAGGAGCCAGTAGAGGATCCAGAAGGAGCGCGGTGGCTGGGCCCCACCGATCAGGGTGCTGATCAGCAGCAGGATCAGCACCATGGCACCGGAGCGGGGCACAAGCCCGTACAGGGAGTGGCTGCCGGCGTAGCGGGTGAGGCCCCGATACCACCCCGAGACCACCAGCACGGGCAGGCCGGTGATCACCGCCAGGGGCAGAAGCAGGATCGTGGAGGGCAGAAGTCCCTTGAGGGACATCGCATCCGGCAGGCGCAGGATGAAGGCCCCGAGGTAGGCCGTGATGATCAACAGGCCGTCGAAGACGACCAGCAGCAGCCTGCGGGCGAGCAGCTGCTTCTGCACATAGCGGAGCAATGAGAGCTGGGGAATCAATCGATCAATTTGGCGGATAAAGACGAATCAGTGAGAGAAATTCGGAAAAAATAATGTAAAGAATGGAAAAGGATTGACCTCTCACTGAAGTGGGTTTCGACGATGCCTTCGGGACCGCCTGGTCGCTGGATGTCTCGCTAGTCCATCGCGGAGCAGTGGGTGGGTTGAAGGGGAACCGGTGCTAGGCGAATGGATGGGCAGACGGACTGAAGCCACTCAATAACCTTGAGCTGCACATTTTTACACAGCAATGATGTGATGGAGGCATGGATCACGTGCTGGGCAACACCTGCTTCAGCTGATGTTACTTCCCCTTCAGGGTGAGAAGGGGGCAGCGCGGTGCCGATCCAGCCAGAGGCCCAGGCCCAGTTCCAGCAGCAGCAGCCCCAGTTCCAGGGGCAGGCCCTGAACCAGCAGGGCCCAGCCGAGCAGGGCGGTGGCACTGATGTAGAGCAGGGCCACCCGGGAGTGGGGCCAGCCGGCCTGATGCAGGCGCTGATAGAGGTGCAGGCGATGGGCCTGGAAGATGGGCTGTCCTGCTCTCCAGCGGCGCAGAACGCAGAAGCAGGCGTCCCCCAGCAGGGGAAAGCCCGCCAGCAGCAGCCCCAGGGCCATGGCCGGTGTGCCCTGTTGCAGCACCATCCCGGCGAAGACAGCCCCGAGGAAGGTGCTGCCCACATCTCCCATGAACACCCGGGCCGGGCTCCAGTTCCAGGCCAGGAAGCTCAGCAGGGCCCCGATCAGGGGAAGCAGGGCCTCGCCATCGGGGGCCATCGCCAGCACGGCGACGATCAGCAGCACCGAGGCGCAGCCGGCGACGAGACCATCAAGCCCATCGCTGAAGTTGACGAAATTGATCACCGCCGTGACGGCGAACAGCACCACCGGGGCCAGCCACCAGGGCAGCGCCAGAGGTGTGATCGCCACCAGGGCCAGGGCGGTGACGATCTGGATGCCATAACGCCCCGCGGCCGGCAGATCGAGGCGGTCGTCGAGCAGGCCCACCAGAGCCAGCGGCAGACAGATCAGGGGAATCCAGGCCTGCCAGCCAGCGCCCGCCAGGGGAGCCAGTCCGCCGCCGACGAGCACAAAAGCCAGGCCCCCGCCCCGGGGGGTGGGCCGCTGGTGGGAGCTGCGGGCGTTGGGCTGATCCACCAGACCCCGCTCCAGCAGGGGCAGCAGCCGGTGCAGCAGCAGGGCGCCGAGGCCCGCGCCCAGCACCAGGAATGCCAGGCCGTGCGGTCCGCTCATGGCACCAGTGGAAGCACGGGGAAGGCTTGGGGGGCGCCCCCCAGGATGCGATGGGCCGGTGTGAAGCCGGCCAGGTCGGCACTCATGCGCAGCACCGCCTCGAAGGTCTTCGGGGAGAGCAGCAGCAGCGGCGAGGCGAGGGTCTGGAAGAGGCGCGGCGGCAGGGCCACCAGCCGGCAGCGGCGGGCCGCATCGCCCGGCTCGGTCGCGTCCTGCAGACGCCTGAGCATGGTGGCGTAGGGCAGGGTGTCGTCGCCACCGAGGGGGACATGCACCGGCTGGGAAGGGTCGAACCCGGCCTGGCTCAGGTGGTCGGCCAGGTGCAGGGCCACGGCGGCCAGCTGGCGGCAGTGGATCGGCTGCCGCAGGCCGCCCTGGGCGGGCAGGGGCAGCAGCGGCAGGCGGCGCAGCCATTGGCGCAGCTGGCTCAGGTTGCGATCGCCGAGGGGCCCGGCCTGGCCGTAGATCAGCGTGGGCGCCAGAATACGCAGGGGCCGGGCGTGGGCCGTGCAGATCTGGGTCAGCAGGTCTTCAGCCCGCCTCAGCCGTTGCACCAGATCCCGGTCGAAGCCATTGGCGGCGAACCGTTTGGTGATCACCGAGGAGGAGGAGCAGGCGATCACCCCCTGCAGGGCGGCGACGCCGGCCGGATCCTTGGCGGCCCAGCCGGCCAGCCAGGGCGCGAACGACCAGATGGGGGCAAAGCTCACCAGCAACCCCGTTGGTGCCTGATCCGGACCGCTGGCGTCCTGAAGATCGCAGGGCAGGAACGGCGGTGCCTCGCCGCCGCCGGCCGGGGGCAGCGGCGGCCGGCGGCCGGCCACCACCAGCGGCCGTTCCCCGGCCAGGTCGATCAGGGCCTGGCCGCTCGGGCTGCTGGCTCCGAAGAGCGTGATCGGGGCAGGTGCGGGGGTGACCAAGGAGATCAGACGCAGTCGTTGCCGTCGAGGCGCCCATCCCATCCGGTGAGGCGCCAGAGGGAGGCGCGCAGCTGATCGCGCCAGAGGCGCAGCTGGGATTCAGGCCTCAGATCACCGGTCTCGGCGTCGGATCCTTCCACCTGCCAACCGGTGCCGGCGTAAACGATCCGGGCGATGGCCAGGGTACGGGCCATGTGGGTCTCGGCTGTAACGAACGTGAGCCGGCCTGGGCCTGGCCGGCTCTCCAGCAGCTGGGCCAGGGCGGTCACCTGGCCGACGGTGTCGCAGCCGGGAAGCAGGCGCAGCAACCGCGAGGTGTCCCGGGGCCACAGCTGGCGATTCTTCAGATGGTTGTAGGTGATGGCCTGATACTCAGCATTACCCTGCAGGACCAGCAACGAACCGGGCCGATCCTGCCAGAGCAGCAGGGCCGACTGACTCCGCCACGGATCTTCGATGAAGGCGGCGATCACCTGGGTTCCCTTTCCCGTGCCCCCTTCACGCGAAGCGACGGCCTCCCGCGTCGGGCGAAGAGCGGTCCCCCGGGTTCCCTGCCAGGCGGGCGCGAAGAACCAGACGAGGGCGGCGATCCCAGCCAGGCCAAGAGCCCCGAAGCGAGCTCTGCGGTCCCACCAGAGGCGCTGCAACGGCGAAGCCTCGATCGGCAGCGGTTTTCTGGTCCGGACCCGCTGACGTTGTCGTTTCGGGTCTGCCTCACGACGCCGGTCCTCCTCGGGCAAGGGAATCGATGCAGAGGCTCAAAGCAGTTTATCCGCCCCGTCGGGGCTCCTTGCGATCCTGCCCCAACGGTGCAAGACGACTCCAGAGACGCCTTGCGTAGCGCAGCAGGTAGGGGATTCCCCAGAGCCACCCGAACGCCCGGCGATAGGCCAGAGCGACCTCCTGCAACCGCCGGCGTGTCTGCTGGCCGCTGGCGCCCCCCTCAGCCATGTGGACCAGCTCCAGATCCAGGCACCGTGCCGAGAGCTCGGGGCAGGCACTCAGCTGCAGGAAGTAGTCGAGGTCGGCGGAAAGCCGGAAGGGTTCGGCGAAGTGATCAAGGCGGTGGCGGGCCCCCGGGCCGATCAGGGTGGCCTGGTGGGGCGGGGTGGAGCCCAGGAACAGACTGAGGCGATACGCCCTGCAGTGGGAGAAGGCCGTACGCCGTCCCAGTCGTGTGGCTCCGTCCTGGCCGGTTCCCACGTAACGGCCGCTGCAGACCACCAGATCCGGCGGCCCGCCCCCGGGAGTGCTCGGCCGGGTCGCCTTGAGCGCCTCCTCGAGCACGGTGGGACCCGCCGCCCAGTCGTCACTGCCCCAGAACAGCAGCCAGTGCTCCGGGGGGGCCGACCGGAAGCCCTGGTTCATCGCTCCGAAGATGCCGGGGAGGGCCGGATCCTGGGGCTGCCAGGTGAAGCGTCTGTCCCGGTGGCAGAGGGCTTCCAGCCAGGCCTGGTGCTCCGGGCCGCTGGGGCCATCGATGAACAGCACCCGCCAGTGGGGCCAGCTCTGGCGCTGCAGGGAGGTCACCAGACGGGGCAGCAGCCGGTGGGAGTCGAGGGTGGGAACGATCAGGCTGAGCCCGGTGGTGGATCCGGGGGGCGGCGGGGCGACGCCGGCGGCAGTGTCGCGTCTCACCCCTGCCGCCGGATCAGGACGTCGCCCAGCACCAGCAGGTCCATGCGGGTGCGCAGGAAGCAGTCGAGGGCCTGGGACGGGGTGCAGACGATCGGCTCGTTCTCGTTGAACGAGGTGTTGAGCACCATCGGCACGCCCGTCTGGTCGGCGAAGGCCCGGATCAGGCGGTAGTAGCGGCCATTGTCCGCCGCGTTCACGGTCTGGAGGCGCCCGCTGCCGTCCACGTGGGTGACGGCCGGGATGCGGGCGCGCTGCTCCTCACGGATTGGGTACACCTGCATCATGAAGGGCACCTCGCCTTCCAGGCTGAACCATTCCCCCACCGCCTCCTCCAGCACCGACGGGGCGAACGGACGGAACGATTCCCTGCGCTTGATCTTGAGGTTGAGGATGTCCTTCATGTCGGCGCGGCGGGGGTCGCCGAGGATCGAACGGTGGCCCAGGGCCCGCGGCCCCCATTCCATCCGCCCATCGAACCAGCCGACCACCAGCCCCTCGGCGATCGCCGCCGCCACCTGCTCACAGAGCGGCCCTTCCTCCGGCCGCTGGAGGGTGCACCGGGCCTGTTCGAGGGCCGTGCGGGTGGCCTTGCTGGCCAGCAGAGCTTCGATCTCCCCTGGTGCCGGCTGGCTGCCCAGGTAGGCATGGCGCATCGGTGCGGAGCGGGCCCCTCCCAGCGCGTGCCACACCTCGAGGGCGGCGCCGAGGGCCCCTCCCGCGTCGCCGGCAGCCGCCTGAACGTAAACATGGCGAAAAGGGGTGGCCAGGGTCACCTTGCCGTTGGCCACGGAGTTGGCACCGCAGCCGCCGGCGATGCAGAGCCGGTCGCTGGGATGGGCCTGATGCAGGGCCCGCAGCAGATGGAAGAAGGCTTCCTCGTACATCGCCTGGGCCGAGCGGGCGATGTCCATGTGCTGCTGCTGGAGCGGTTCCTCCGACTGCCGGGCGGGGCCGAGCAGGGCTTCCAGCTCCGGGCTCCAGTGGCTGCCCACCACCGGGACCCCCTGGCTCCACTGGTGCGGCAGCCGTTGGCTGGCGTGGAGGAAGTAGCGCAGATCCAGGCGGTAGGTGCCATCGGACTGGAGCCGCACGATGCGGCGCATCGCCTCCATCCGGGTGGGCTGGCCATAGGGCGCGAGGCCCATCACCTTGTATTCGTCGCCGTAGCTGGGGAAGCCCAGGTACTGGGTGATGGCCGTGTAAAAGGCACCCAGGGAATGGGGGAACCAGATCTGCCCATCCAGGCTGAGCTGGCTGCCGTGGCCAAGACCCCAGGCGCCGCTGGCGAAGTCACCGAACCCATCCACCGAGACCACCGCCGCTTCTTCAAACGGAGAGGCGAAGAAGGCCGAGGCCAGGTGGGACCGGTGGTGCTCCACGAAATGCAATCGGGCCCTGATCTCCGCTCCGGGGAAGGCCGTGGCCAGCTGCTGGCCCAGGTCCGCCCGCTCCCGTTTGTTGCGCCAGCGGTCGATCAGGAAGCGGGGATCGGGACGGTGGCCGAGGGTGTAGGCCACCTTGCGCCAGCGGTGGGCCCCTGGCTGGGAATTGATGGCGATGTGGTCGAGATCGGCGGGCCCCACGCCGGCATCGGCCAGGCACCAGGCGATGGCTTCCGAGGGGAAGCCAGCCCAGTGCTTGATGCGCCGGAAACGCTCCTCCTCGGCGGCGGCGACGATGACCCCATCCCGCACCAGGGCGGCGGCCGCATCGGCATGGAAGGCGTTGATGCCCAGGATGAGCGTCATGGGGCTGCTGAACCGGGTGTCTGGTGGAGGGAGAGCGGGATGGGGGCGGCCCTGCCCCGAAGAATCAGCGGAACGTACGACCGGCGTGAGGAGATGGAGCCGTCCCGATGGGCAAGAGCACCCGGTCGGCCTCGACATCCGCGGACGGGAGGCCGGAGGAAGGGTTGGGACAAGGCCGCAGAAGCCCCGGCAGAAGCGACATGCGCCCTCCGAGCGAATCTAGGCGAGGTTTTCTGGCGGAAACCCGCGATCGTCGGCTGGCGTGGACAGGACCGGCCACCCTCCACCTGGAGCCGATGGGGAGGGGTGCCGTTCATGGGCGAGGGGCCGGCGAAAGGCTGAGGCCGAGGTGCACCTCGAGCCAGTGCTGCAGCACCATCAGGCTCCAGCGTCGGTACCAGGGCGTCAGGTCGATGCCCCGGGGCGTCGAGGGCAGACGCACGGCCAGGGGCGAGGCCGGATCGTCCAGCCACAGCTGGAACGGGAAGCGAAACCCCTGCTTGGGTCGGTTCAGGAACCAGTCGGGCAGTTCCGGCAGGCTGCTCGCCAGCAGCTGCTTACCCTCCGCCAGCCGCAGGGTGGCGGGGATCGGAGCCAGCCTCCGCTGCAGCTGGGCATCCACCAGGGGCAGGCGCAGCTCCAGTCCGGCGGCCATGGCCATCACGTCACTGTCCGGAAGCAGCTGGTTGCGCAGGTAGCGGGTGCCCTCCAGCCAGGCCACGCCTTCGCGCCCCTCCGGCCCTTCGCTTCCGTTGGGGTCCCCTGCCGGAGGAGGCCCGGCGTCCGCTGCGGGGGTGAGCCCCCAGTGCTCCAGCAGGCGTTCCGCCTCGCTGGGGGAGAACAGTCCCCGGAAACATCCGTAGGCCTGGCCGAGGGAAGCGGGGGCCCCCAGCAGCCCGGTGATCCGCTGCGCCCTGGCGCGGCGCCCCTGGGGCAGGCGCTGCAGGATCCAGGCCGCCAGTGGACCGGCCGGTCCGATCCGGCGGCGCCAGCGGCAGAGCCTGGGCACCATCCGAAAGCTGGGGTAACCCCCGAACAGTTCATCGCCC
The DNA here is from genome assembly GCA_030373325.1 of Cyanobium sp. CZS25K. Taxonomy (GTDB): domain Bacteria; phylum Cyanobacteriota; class Cyanobacteriia; order PCC-6307; family Cyanobiaceae; genus Cyanobium. The sequence continues at coordinate 41,166 of JAUCZB010000012.1, forward strand.
CCCAGCCCGGAAAGGGCCACCTTCAGCCCCTGCTCGCGGGCCAGGCGGGCCACGCACCAGGTGTTGTACCCGTCGATGGAGGGCTGGTCCTGGCTGGCCAGAAAGGCGGGCAGCCACTGCCGCACCTGATCGGCCGTGAGCATCAGGGGCGTGTGGTGGGCCCCGAAGTGGGCGGCGATGCGGGCCGCCGGTCCGGATTCATCGAAGCCGCCGGCCCCTGCCGTCTCGAAACCGATGGTGAAGGTGTGCAGGCCCCGTGGCGCGAGCGCCAGCACGGAGGCGGAGTCGAGCCCGGCGCTGAGGAACAGCCCCACCGGCACATCGCTGACCATGTGGGCGGCCACGGAGTCCTCGAGCGCCGCTCGGGTGAGCGCCACGGCTTCGCCCGCCGCCATGCCGCCGTGGCCGGCGGTGCCGACGAGGCTCTCCGGCAGGGCCCCCCACGGATGCAGCGTCAGGCGACCCTGCCGCCAGCTGGCGACGTGGCCGCTGGGCAGGCGCTGCACGCCCGCCACCAGGGTGGCGGGCTCCGGCACCGATCCGGTGGCCAGATACTGCCCCAGGGCGTGGCGGTCGAGGCTGGGCCGGCCGGCCTCGGCCGCCAGTAGGGCCCGCAGTTCCGAAGCGAAGCCGAGGCAGCCCCCGGGCCCGGTGCGCAGGTAGAGGGGCTTGATGCCGTGGGGGTCACGGGCGAGCAGGGCGCTGCGCTCCCAGGTGTCGTAGAGGCAGAAGGCGAACATGCCGCGCAACGCCTCCAGCCCGTCGCGTCCCCAGCGGATCAGCCAGGCCAGCAGCACCTCGGTGTCGCCGCTGCCCCGGAAGTGCTGCCCCTCCGCCTCCAGCCGGCGGCGCAGGTCGGCGTGGTTGTAGATCTCGCCGTTGAAGACCAGCTGCCAGCGGCCGCAGGGGGAGGCCATCGGCTGGTGGCCCAGGGGAGAGAGGTCCAGGATCGCCAGGCGCCGATGGACCAGGCAGGTCTCCGCGTCCTGCCAGACGCCGGCGTCATCCGGGCCCCTGTGGGCGAGATGGGTGCCGACCCGGGCGGCGAAGCTGCCAGGATTCCGCCCCAGCTGGCCCGCGATGCCGCACATCGGCGCTAGGCCTCCTGAGGGGTGGGAAGGCTGCCGGCCGGAGCGACCGCCGCCAGGTGGGCCACGAAGGTGCGCCGGGCCGCCTCCGGGCTGACCTGCTCCCGGACCCAGGCCAGAGCCCCGGCAGAGAGGCGCTCGCGCCTGTCGCGATCGGCGCAGATGGCCGCGATCGCCGTGGCCATCGCGGTGGGCTCGCTGGCCACCAGCTGACCCGTGCGTGCTTCGATCACGTAGTCCTCGGGGCCGCCGCAGCGGGTGCTGACCACGGGGACCCCGCAGGCCATCGCCTCGAGGGCCGCAATGCAGAGGCCCTCCTGGTGGGAGGGGATCACGAACAGATCCAGGCCCTGCAACACCTCCGCCAGGGCGCTGGGGCCAAGACAGGGGTGGCACTGCACCCGTCCTTCGAGTCCCATCGCCGCCAGGGGGCCCTCAAGGCGATGGACGTCCTGTTCGCCCGCCAGGACAAGTTGCACCGGATGCCCGGCCGCCACGAGCCTGGCCACCGCCTCCAGCAGCAGGGTGATCTGCTTGCGCGGGTCGCCGTAGCGACCGGCAAAGCCGATGCGCCACGGCACCAGGCGATCGGGGGCGTGATGGAAGATGGCAGGGTTCACCGGCATCCGCATCACCCCGTCCATGGGGCGGCGGGCGATGGCCTCAAGGGCTGCTGCCGTGTAGCCGCTCAACGCCAGGATGCGGCCCCGGGGGGCCTGAAGCACCTGGCGCTCCAGTCGCCGCAGCACCGGTCCGTTGAGGCTCCTGTCGAGCAGCCGCCTCGGCCGGGAGAAGCGCTTGACGCGGTCGACCCGATCGTCCTTCCAGGGGGTGGCCACCCAGGCCAGGAAGGGAATCCTCAGCCGGGCAAAGGGGATGGCGCACAGTGGATTGCCGGTGACGGACAGGTGCATGTCGCAGCCGGCGATCAGCTGGCGCCAGGCGCGCCTGGGCAGGTAATGGGTGAATTCCAGTTCCGGCAGCCAGGCCCCCAGGCCATGGCCTTCATGGTCTCCATAGACCCGCCGCTCCATCTGGCCAGGCCGCCGGCCGCTGGCCACGGCATGCAGGGGAACCGAGAGGCGTCGATGGGTGCTCCAGGGGGCATACCAGGCGAACACGGGCTCGATGTCGAGCTCTTCGAGCATCCCGGCGACGGCGGCGGTCATGGCGGGGACACCCCCATCCACCGGCTCGATGGTGCTGATCAGGGCCCGCGGCCGCCTCATTGTTTGAGCCAGCCGAACAGCTCCCGGTTGTCGCGAACCCAGCGGATGAGATGGCGCACGCCCGCATCGACGCTGATCTCCGGCGCCCAGCCCAGCTGCTCGGCGGCCCTGGTGACGTCGCAGATGAACACGGGCTGATCGCCCGGCCTGGACTGGCCGCTGAGGGGGGAGAGGCTGATGGCCAGCTCCTCTTCGAGGAAGCGCAGCAGATCCCGCAGGCAGAGGGTGTTGACGGGGCCGCCGCCGATGTTGAAGGCCTGGCCGCTGATCGTGTCGCGGTGGTGCCAGGCGGCTTCGTAGGCCCGGGCCAGGTCCCGCACGTCCAGCACGTCCCGGGTCTGCCAGCCATCGCCGTAGAGGGTGATCGGCCGCTCCAGCAGGGCGGCGATGCTGAACCAGGCCACCCAGCCCTGGTCCTCGATGCCGAACTGGCGGGTGCCGTAGATGCACGACTGGCGGAAGGCACAGGTGTGCAGGTCGTAGATGCGGGCGTAGTCGATCGTGTATTGATCGGCGACCCCCTTGGAGCAGCCGTAGGGGGAGTGGAAGTCGAGGGGCTGGCTCTCCGGGACGCCGGCGGGCAGATCCCGGAAGCGATAGCCATGGGGTGTCAGCTCCACCGGCACGGTTTCCATGCCGCCGTAGACCTTGTTGGTGGAGGCGTAGAGCACGAAGCTGCCGGGGGAATGGAGCCGCACGGCCTCCATCACGTTGAAGGTCCCCAGGGCGTTGATCTCGAAGTCCTCCCGCGGGTTGGTGTAGGAGGTGGTGACCGCCACCTGGGCCGCCAGGTGCAGCAGCATCGAGGGCCGCAGACTGGCCACGACCTCGGCGAGGGCATCCGCCTGGCGGATGTCCACCCGATGGAAGGCGATGGCGGGGTGCTGGCTGAGCAGCCAGCGGAGATTATCTTCCGTCCCCCGACGGGACAGGTTGTCGAGGATCGCCACCTCCCACCCCAGAGACGCGAAGTGCTGGGCGGCGTTGACGCCGATGAAACCGGCGCCGCCGGTGATCAGGATCGAAGGCATCGAGATGGACGAGGCGGTGGAATCGACGATGGCAGGGCGGGCGTGGCGGCTCCCAATCGCAAAGGGTCTTGTGGAGCGGCAGAGCTGGGAATCGTCCAGCGGTCAGGGCGGACCTTAATCCAGCCTTCAGATCCTGCGAGATCGTGGGTCCTGTCAAGGGGGAGTCGACAGGCTGGGGCGATCCTCCAGGAGCATCAGATGGAGCAGCAGTTCGGCATACATGCGTTGCTGGGCATAGGCCCAGCCGCGCCAGCCTTCCAGCACGCCCCCCTTCCAGAGCAGGCAGAACAGCAGGGCGGCAAAAGGGGCCAGGGGCGTGTGCTTGCGGAGCCGATCCGCCAGCGACAGCTGGCGGGAGGGCGTGGCGCGCAGCTTGGCGGCTTCGATCGCCAGGTAGTTCCCCTGGGAGGCCAGCCAGCGCTGCAGGGGTTTCCTGTCGTCGTGGAAAATCGGCTGCCGCAGGCGTCTGATCGGTCCTGAAAGGACGATGCGGTGGCCATGGCCGTCGTTGCGGTAGCGGCCCAGGCCATGGCGATAGAGGCTGATCCGGGGCGGCAGCATGCCGCTGCGCAGGGGGCGTCCGCCGATGCAGTAGCGGAAGGGGATGGCGTAGCCCGCCACCCTCGCGCTGGACGGATCCCTGATCACCGCTTGAATCTCCGAGGCCAGCGGCGTCGGAATGAGGTAATCGGCATCCAGGCTCAGCACCCACGGGGTGGAGATCTGCTCCAGGCCGAAGTTGCACTGGTCTGCGAAGCTGTCGAACGGCCGATGCAGCACCCGGACGGCGGAATGTTCGGCGAGGATCGAGAGGGTGGCGTCGCTGCTGCCGCTGTCGATCACGAGGATGGAATCCAGCCAACCCAGGTGATCGAGGGTGCGGGCGATGTTGGCTTCTTCGTTGTGGGTTAGGATCAGCGCGGTGAGGATGGCACCGGCGGCCTCGGACACGCTCATGCCAGGGGTTGGGAGCTTCGCTCCATCAAGGCCTGGCGCTCCAGTTGCTGTTGCTGCCATTGAGCCCATTGCTCCTGTTGCTGGGACACCAGGGTGGGAATGGCCAGGAAAGAGCCCAAAGAGAGACTCATCAGGATCAGGACGAAGGGGTCTCCATAGAGCTGGGCCGCGGAGAAGAAGGCCGGAACGTTGGCCAGGGCAAAGGACAGCAGCCCCATCAACAGGGCCGAGACGGACTGGGGCAACTGCTTGAGCAGTCGGAAGTTGCGCAGCAGCACCAGGCCCAGCAGCAACAGGATCACCCCGAGGATCACCATGCCCGGCACGCCAAGTTCCAGGATCAGGCGTCCGCCACCACCCTCGGAGACGAAACCCACACTCCTGATCGACTCGCGGGCGGCATTGCGGATCAGGCCGCCGGTGCTGGCCCCGGCGCCCACGCCCATACCGATGCCGTCGGAGATCTCGATGGCCCTCAGGGTGGCGCCGATGCCCTGGGAGTCGAAGCGCTCCACCAGGTCCTGCTGGATGGTCAGGGAGCGGTTCGTGTATTCCCCGAAGTTCTCGCCGAGATTCTCCGAAACGAAGAAGGCATAGAGGGGATAGGAGATCCCTGCCACCCCGATCACACTGGAGATCACCCGCTCCTTGGAGGCGGGGCTGGCCCGGCGGCTGAACAGCAGCAGGTAGATGGCCACGAAGGCCATGACCAGCACCTGGGCCTTGCGACGGCCGGTAAGGATGGTGAGAAAGGCGAAGCCGGCTGCCATCAGCAGCAGACCGATCTGGTTGCCGGGTTTCTGGCTGGCGATGCCCATCGACGCGGCGATGCAGGCGGCGGCCGACAGCTGCCAGGAGGCGATTTCACTGGTGCGCCAGAAACCGGAGGCCCCCTGGGCCGAGAAGCCGTAACGGAACGTGATCAGCAGTCCTTCGCCCACCTCCTTGAGGCTGGGATGGTCGACCCCCTGGAAACTGAGGTACACCGTGACGGCCATCACCGCCGAACCGATCAGATAGAGCGTCAGCAGGCGCTTCAGGAATGGCAGATGGCAACCCACCTGGAAGCCCACCCAGAGGCCGAAGGCCGGCGCGAGATAGAAGGCGGCGCCGATGGCGGTGAGGCGGATGTCGGAGAAGCGGGCGAAGCTGTTGAGGCTCTGGAGCGCGATCAGGGTGAAGTAGATCGTCACCCAGCCATCGAATTGGGGCACGGTCCAGAACATGGCCCGCATGTTGAAGCGACCCGTCCTCTCCAGGAGCACCGCCCCGCAGAGGGCGAAGCCGATCAGCACCAGACCCACCATGTAGCTGGGTTGGTCCGGCGTGATCTTGCGCAGGGGATCCTGGGCGAAGCCGATGAGCAGGGTGACCATCAGCCCGGTGCGCCAGTTCCCATCGAGCAGCACAGCGGCGAGAGCTCCGAAGAGCACGATCAGCAGCAGGATGGTCATCGGCCGGCGGAGGAGGTCAGCACCTGGCGGTAGGCGGCACGGAGCTGCAGGGCGATCGTGCTCCAGGAAAAATCCATCTGCGCCAGATTAAGGGCGGACGCCCGCATTGACAGAGAAGGCCGCTCCATAGCTGTCGCCAGGGTCAGCGCCAGAGCTTCGGGATCGCTGGCGCTGACCAGGCCGGCGCCGCTGCGGGCCACGTCGGCAGCCACGGCCACCTCGGGGGAGAGAATCACGGGTGTGCCCGCGGCGAGCGCCTCAACGGCGGAGATGCCGAAATTCTCCGCCGCCGAAGGCAGCACGTACCAGTCCGCCTCCTGCAGGGCCTGCCACTTCGCCCCCCCCTCCACGAAGCCGAGCCAGCGGCAGCGGGCCCCGATACCCAGCGCCCTGGACCGCTCGTGCAGGGCGGCGACGTATCGGGGCTCCCCGTCACCGGCGATGGCCAGTTCCCAGATGGCTTCAGGGCGGTGCCGCTGCACCAGGGCCAGGGCGTCCAGCAGGTTCTCCAGCTGCTTCTTGGGGTGCAGCCGCGACAGGAACAGGAAGCGGACCGCTGCGGAGCTGTGAGCGCTGCGCGCTGGATCGGCCGGGGGGTCGGGCCCGCGCACCCCCAGGGGGAGCACCAGGCTCGGTGGGGCCATGCCCAGGGCGGCGGCTTCATCCCGTTCGGCGCTGGTGGTGAAGTGGAGGGCGGCCGCCTGCTGCAGGTTGCGGCGTTCGATCAGCCGCAGCAGCAGGCGTTTGCGGCCGCGGCTCTGGGCCAGGCTCCACGGGCTCAGCTGGCCGATGCTGCGCAGGATGTAGGGAACACCGGCCCAGCGGGCCTGGGCCATGGCGCTGGTGGAGGGATAGGAGAACAGGGCATGGATGTGGAGCAGCTCATACCGCTTCAGATGCCGGGCCAGCCACAGGCTGAGGCCGGGGCTGAAGGCAAACTCCCGCAGGGCGGCCACCGGCGGACTCCAGCGGGGAAAGGCCAGCACCGGCACCCCCTGATGCCATTGCCAGCGCCCGGTGACCAGCTCGGGATGCAGGCCCGGGCCATGGTCGTTGGTGGTGAGGATGGCCGCGTCCACATCGTGGAGACGCAGGGCCGCCACCATGTCGATCACGGCACGGCTGGGGCCCCCCCGGAGCGGGCTGATCGAGGGGATGACATGCAGAACCCTCATGGCCCGTCGCCAAGGGGCAGGAACCGGTCGAACGTCGCTCCCCAGGCCCTGGCCACCCCCGGGGCCGCGTAGGTACCGATGGCGTCCCGGTTATGGCGATGTCGTTCCCGGAACCAACCGGCCTGGCGTTGCAGGGCCACCAGGGACCCGAAGCTGGCCTCGCTGCTCTCGATGTCGCCGCAGAGGCCTTTCTGAAGCTTCTTGAGGATCTCCTGGAGCGGGTTGCCCGCCGGTCCGGCCACCAGTACCGGGGTGGCGTGGGGCAGGTATTCGAAGAATATCGAGGGCAGGTTGTCGGTGTGGCGCGGTCCGATCAGCACCAGCGGGCCATCGGCTGCCTCGGCCAGCTGGTGCGTGCGTTCGTTGCTCACGGCAGCATGAATCTTCACGCACTCCCGCAGGCGCGGATCGCTGCGGATGGCCGTTCTGGCTGCTTCATGGAGATAGCCATAGAGCAGGTTCCGCAGCGGCCCCCGCCCCTCCGATGTCCACCGCCGCACGGCGTCCAGCAGGGCCATGGGCATTTCAGCGGAGCTCCAGCAGGGCCAGCCCTGCCAGGATCCCCTCGGCGGCGTTCCGCACGCTGAAGTGGGCGTTCACCCGATCCCGGCCCATTGACCCCATCCGGGAGGCGGCGGCCGGATCGGCGGCCATCCGCCCCATGGCCGCGGCCAGGGCCGGTGGTTGGCCCACGGGGCTCACCAGGCCCGTGCAGCCCTCGAGCACCAGATCCTCGGCGCAACCCACCTGGTCGCTCACGATCGCCGGCAGCCCGCAGGCCATGGCCTCGTTCACCACCAGTCCCCAGGTTTCGCCGTGGTCGGAAGGCAACACGAGGCTGTCGGCCACCACGTAGGCCGAGGGCATCTCCGACTGGTTCAGAAACCCCGCGAAATGAACCGGCAGGGCCTGCTGCGTAGCCATGGCCCTGCAGACCTTTTCCAGGGGCCCGGTCCCCACGATCAGCAACTGGACCTGGGGGGCGAGGGGGTCCGCCAGGAGCAGGCGCAGCGCTTCGAGCAGGTCGAAGGGACGCTTCTTGGGTTGGAGCTTGCCGGCGAACAGAAAACAGAAGGCCTCCCGGGGAATCCCCCAGCGGCTGCGCAATTCGCTGCGCTGGGACCGCAGGGCGTCGGCACGGTCGCTGAAGTAGGCGTTGTCCACGAAGTGGGGCGAGGGCACCAGCCGCTTCTGGGGGAAGCCGAACTGGCGGTACCAGCGGGCATTGGCCGTGCCGACGGGAAGGCCGACGGAGACCCCCCGGAACAGCAGCCAGTAGGTGAGCGTCAGCGGCCAGGATCTCGGACGGAAGGCGTTGGAATCCATCCGCAGCAGCACCGGCAGGCCCTGCAGGCGGGCAGCGAGAAACAGCTGCACCATGCCGAGGAAGTGCCAGCCGGTCAGGAGCAGGGCATCGGGCCGTTGCCGGCCGGGACCGAAGCCCAGTTCTTTCAAGGGCTGCGCCAGCCAGACGCCCCGATAGCCGGCGGTGATGCCAAGGCCCCGGCCACTGGTGGCTTCGTGCCAGTCATAGCCCTCCAGCAGCGGCACATCCCACTGGAAGGCGACGCCGAATCCCAGTCCCTGGGTCTGGGCGTCGGGAAGGGTGAGGTAGAGCACATCCGTGGCCACACCGGGGGCGGCGGCGAGGGCCTGGAACAGGGGCGTCTGGTACTGGACCGGATGGCTGCCGGCGATCAGCAGCCGGCGCCGGCGCGTGGGCAGCAGGGCCGGCCCCTTGGCCTGCAGGCGCAGAGCCCAGAGCAGGCCGCGGCCTTCGGCGATCAGGGTGGGGGGGATCCACCAGGGATGGCGCAGATGGTGGCGGCTGCGCACCGATCCCAGCCAGCCGCGCAGGCAGGCCGCCAGCGCCACGGGCAGGGGCTGGGTGCGCAGCTGGAAGTAGTACCGCCCCACGGCGTGGTCGGGCTTCACCGTGGTGAGGTGTTTTCCGTAGCTGCGGGTGCCGCCGCGCTCGGCCCTGAGATGGTGGATCAGGGCGCCGGGCACGTACTGGATCGGGTGGCCGGCCTGGCGCCAGCGAAAGGCGAATTCGGCTTCGAAGCGATAGGCCACCCGCACGAAGTTCTGGTCGAACCCGCCCAGCTCAAGGGCCCGCTTTCGGGGGATGGCCACGTTGCCCCCCATGAATTCCTCCACACAGCGGGGCCGCAGGCTGTTGAACAGGAACGGACCCTCCTCCGGATCACTGCAGCCCTGGTGCCAGGGCTGCAGCACCCGCCCGGCGAGCATGGCGTCGGGGTTGGCGGCGCCCGCCCGTTCATGGCCGTTGAGCAGCTCCGAGTCCGGCAGGATGTCGTCATCGAGGAACAGCACCCGCTCGCCGCTGGCCTTCTGCAGGGCCACGTTCATGGCGCCGGTGATCGACGGGGTCGGCAGACGGAGCCACTGGATGCGTTCCTCCGCCTGCCACGCCTTCAACCGGGCTTCGCAGTCAGGATCGTGGCGGGGTGTCTGGTCGACCACCAGCAGCTCGAAGGGTGGCGGATCCAGGGCCAGCAGTGCGGCGATGCTGTCGATCAGCACCTGGTCGCGGCCGTAGGTGGGAATCGCGACGCTGAGGGTCATGGCAGGGTGGCCAGCTTGAGCCTGGCCTTGAGATGCCAGGGGTTGAGGGCGAGGGCCTGGCGCAGATAGAGGCGGGCCAGATCCGGACGCTCGCGGCTGAGGCAGGCGCCAATGAAGTAGGCCCCGTCGGCCTGCCGGCGGGGTGCGGGGCTGGAACCACGGCAGCGCACGCTGAGGGCCTCGGCCTGGGCGAGGAAGGGCGCCTCCTCTTCCCCGCCGCGACGGGCCCGGGTGGCCGCCACGATCAGGGCATGGAACGCCTCCTGCTCCCGGCGCCGTGAACCGCTGATCGATCCCGGCGAAAGGCTCGCCTCGTAGAGCACCTCGGGCACCACCAGGTGGCTGCCGAACTCCACCATGCGGCTCCACAGATCGATGTCCTGGGCGAAGTAGAACATCGGCCGATAGCCTCCGGCGCGCTCGTAGGCGCTGCGGCGCATCATCACCGAGCCGTGGATGGCGGGCCCGGTGAGGCCATCGGCCAGCTCCGCGGGCTCCGGCGCGTTGACGCGCACCGTGGCCCCCTCCGGTACCACCAGCCGCACGTGGGTTGAGCAGAGGCTGGCTTCGGGGTGCTCCTGGAGGCAGCGCAGCTGGCGTTGCAGCCGGCCGGGCAGGGAGATGTCGCCCGCATCCTGGCGGGCGATGAAGTGGCCGCGGGCCACCTGGCAGCCTTCGATCAGGGAGAGGGTGAGGCCCCGGCCCTGCCGCTCCAGCACCTTCAGCCGCGGCTCGGCGGCGGCGCGGGCCGCCAGCATCGCCCTCGTGTCGTCGCTGGAGCCGTCGTTGATCACCACGATCTCCAGCGTCACCCCCGCCTGACTGGTGAGGGAATCGAGGCTGGCGGCGAGGCTGGCGGCTCCATTGCGCACCCCCATCACCACCGACACCAGCGGGGCCGTGCCGGCTTCGTGCTCCACAGGCTCCTGCATCAGCTCAGGTCATGTTCCCCCCTGGGCGGGATCCTGGCCGCAGCCGTGTCCGGACCCCCATGCTCAGCCGCGCCGCCCGGCCCCAGCCCAGGGCCGCGGCCAGCAGGCCGTAGAGCAGGAATTCCAGCCGCCGGCGCCCCTGCCAGGCTGCCGCCCGCCGGGCCAGCCGGAACAGCTGGTGGGAGGCCTGCTCCGCACCGGCGGCGCCGCACAGGCGGCTGAGCAGGAAGGCGGAGCGGGAGAAGCGCGCCATCTCGGGGCCGCGGCGGTCGACGCCGGCGGTCAGGGCACTCCGCAGCAGGGAGTCCTGCGCCCTGGCCCGGTCCTCCAGCTTACGGGGGTCCAGGTGGCCCCGGTCGCTGAGGTGATCGTCAGCCATGTGGATCCGTCGCACGGACACCTCGCCGGGCACCCACACCAGGGGCGCCCCGGTGGCGCCGGCCCTGCCGTCGTACTCCCAGTCCTCTTCGTTGATCCAGGGCTGCCAGGGGCCGATGCGGTCCAGCAGTTCGCGCCGGTAGAGCGGGCAACTGGTGGTCCACCAGCGCTCCAGCAGCAGCAGCGGGAACAGTTGCTTCAGGGGTGTGCCGGTGGCGCGCATCGGGCCGCAGCGCCGGACGGGCCGCTGGGAATGGTCCTCCTCCAGGCTGGGTCCATAGGCGATCCGTGCCTCGGGGCACCGGCGCAGGGCCTCCACCTGGGCGCTGAACTTGCCGGGCAGCAGCAGGTCGTCGCTGTCGAGGTACTGGATGAATTCACCGCAGCTGTGCTCCAGACCCCGCTGGCGGGCGGCACCGGGACCGCCGTTGGGCTGATGGATCACCCGGATGATCCCCGGAAGGGCGGTGGCCAGGCCATCGGCCACGGCGCCGGTGTCGTCGCTGGAGCCGTCGTCGACGATGACGATCTCGATCGGCCGGTGCTCCTGGGCGAGCACACTGGCCACCGCTTCCCGCAGCAGCGCCGAACGGTTGTGCACCGGGATGATCGTGCTGACCAGGCCTGCCACCGGGGCGGGACGCAGGGCGGCGATGCGCTCAAGGGCCGGCCGCCGCATCACGGCCCGGGCCCGCTCCAGGTTGGGGTTGTCCTTCTGGTGCTTGAGGGGCTGGCCGCGATGCCAGAGGTGCACGATCGGCTCGTAGCCCCAGATCCAGGTGGGCCGGGTGAGACAGCGATCCCAGAACTCGTTGTCCTCGCCCCCCCAGCCGACGAAGCCCTCGTCCATCCCGCCGATGGCGGCATAGGCCTCGGCGGTGATCGCCATGGAGCCCCCGGCTTCCAGGTTCTGCACGATCGCCTCCGCCGGCCTGGCGTCATAGGCCCCCGAGCCGGCCAGCACCGCCGCGCTGTGGGTCTCATCGAGGTAGAAGACGAACCGCTTCGGGTTCACCACCGCGTAGCCCCGGCTGATCCGCTCCAGCAGGCGGCGGGCGTAGCCGGTGGGCACGAGCATGTCGTTGTCGTGCAGGAGCAGCACCGGGGCGAGGGCCTCGCGGGCGCCGAGGTTGAAGGTGTGGGAGCGGTTGTAGGGGGCGGTGGGGTCCGGCAGGGGGCCATGGATGTGGCGCACCCAGTCCGGCAGCCGGTCGGCGATGCGGGGCTCGCTGTCCTGCTCGATCACCAGGCATTCGAGCCGGACGCCCTCCTGGGCGGCCAGGGACTCGAGGGTGGCCAGCAGCAGGGGCAGCCGCTCGGTGCCCCGGTGGCCGATCAGCACGCTCAGCTCCGGTGGCCCATCGGCCCAGCCGGGGGTGGGCCGGCTCCGGATCGGTGCCGCCGCCAGGCAGCGGCGCAGCAGGCGCCGGCCGAGCTCCGGCTGCACGCCAGGCGCATGCAGCCGGGAGGTGTAACGCCACAGGCAGGCCTGGCCGCCGCCATCGGGGGCGGGCGCCAGCCGTTCGCTGCGGTTGGCGATCTCGAGATGGGCAGGCGCAGGACGCCGCAGCAGCCACTCGTAGCGCAGCCGCTCCTTCAGCCAGACGCCCAGCCACTCCTTCCGGGAGGGTCCTGTCGCTTCAGCCATGGGGAACACCGGGATGGTCGAGCCGGCCCGCCGCTGCCAGCAGGTCCGCTTCTGCCGCCCCATCGGCCTCGCCACCGGAATGGGGCCACTCGCTGCCGGCGCTGCCGTGGCGGAAGCGCAGCCCCAGCAACCGGCGCAGATCCTCGCCGCGGTGGCGCCCCAGCCAGCGGTCCAACCGTCCGGTGGGAGCCAGCGCGGGTTCCTGGGGGACCTCCGGCAGCGGGGCGAGCTCCATCACCAGGCCAAGCGCCCGCCGCCAGGCGTCCAGGGAGGCCGCTTCGCTGTAGCGATCGGCCACCAGTTTGTGCCCGGCCCTGGACAGCCGCTCCAGCAGGGCGCCCTGCTGCAGCCGTGCCAGCTGGGCGGCGGCGGCGGCGACATCGCCGCAGGGGAAGAGCAGGGCCGTGGCGTCGTGCTCCAGGGCCCCCTCCAGCCCCGATCCCACATAGCGACTGCTCACCACTGCCATGCCGCTGGCCATGGCCTGCCAGGCCACGATCGGTCCCGTCTCCCAGGCGGAGGTGATCACCAGGGCATGGTGATGGCCGTAGATCTCCGCCGCCAGCCGTCGCTGGTCGACGTGGCCAAGCAGGCGCACGCTGCCGCGCGCGATCCAGGGGGCCAGGGATCGCTCCAGGGCCGGGCGCTCCTCGCCATCGCCGGCGACGCTGAGCTGCAGCTTGACCCCGAGGGCCTCGAGCGCCGCCAGCAGCGGCGGCAGATCGTGCACCCGTTTCTGGGCCTGCTCCAGCCGGCCCACCCAGGCCAGCCGCAGCATGGCGGCCGGATCGCCGCCAGGGGCCTGCCAGGGCGGCACCGGCACGCCGTAGGGGGCGTAGAGCACCCGGGCGGGGTCGATCCGGCCCAGCTCGCTCGCGAGCCGGCAGGCCAGCCGATTGGTGGCGATCACCGCATCGATGCCGGCGCCATGGCGCCGCAGGTCGTCGAAGTACTCCGCCTGGAGCGCATGCAGGGTCATCACCACCCGTCCGTGAAACCTTCCCTGGCGGCGGGCCCGCTGGGCCGCGGGGTAGAGATCGACCAGGTTGACCCCGAGCACGAGATCCGGGTCAACCTCTGCCAGCAGGGCGGCGATGGCGCGGATCCGCCCTTCGGTGCTGCCACTGGGGTTGGCGATCGGTTGGGCCGCCAGGGCCGGATAGGCCCGGGCGTAGGGGCCATGGCGGTGGTGGTCCCCGTCGGGCACCGCCACCGTTACCTCGACCCCTCCGGCGCGCAGGCCCGGCACCAGGTTCGCCAGCCAGTCCTGGACACCGCCGAGCAGGTAGGCGGAGGGGGCGAGCACCAGCACCTTCATGGCGTTCGATCCAAGTACACCACCCCCGCCCCGGAGCTGTTGAGGAGCGGCACCGGCAGAGGGGGCAGGGGGGCGACGGGCCGCACATGGTGGTCCAGCTGGCGGATGTAGATCCCCTCTGGTGCCGCGCAGCTCTCCCACTTGCGGAAGAAGCTCTCCTGGTTGGCGGAGGTGTACTTCCCCCAGACCCGCGCCGATTGGTCGTCGAAGGAGGTGGTGACCGGTTGGTCGTTCGCATGGTGCAGGTAGGGACAGGACACCCCATCGATCCGGACCCCCGCGAGGGAGGCCCTGGCGGTGTAATCCATGTCCTCGAAACCGATGCCGCTGAAGCTCTGGTCGAAGGCGCCGATCCGCTCCCAGCAGTGCCGGCCGATGGCGAAGTGGGACCAGGTGTTGTTGAGCAGGGTGAGATTCACTGAATCCCAGGCCATGGACTCCGCCCAGCGCCGCAGCCAGGGATCGATGCGCAGATCGTCGTTGAGCACCAGGGTGGTGGCCGTCGGGCTGGCCTGGAGCAGCTCGTTCCACATCTGGCAGAGCCCCACCACCCGATCGTGCAGCAGGAAGCGGCGATGGGGCGGCTCGCCTTCGGCCAGCTCACCGCATAGCCGCTCCAGATAATGCTTCTGGCTGGAAGGATCGCCATGGCCGTTGACGGCCACCAGGATCGGTACTTCGGGAAAACTGCGCCGCAGAGAGAGATACAGGGGCCGGAAGTAGCTCTCGTAGCGCGCTTCGAAGGTGGTGATCGCGATCGTGAAGCGATCGCCCAGCGGCCTGCGCGGGGGCAGAAGGGCCCTCGGGATGCAGCTACGGCCGCCATGGAAGATGGCCCGGGCGGCGAAGTAAAGGCGCAGATTGAGGCTTGAGCGGTTCATGATGTCGGTGATGGCGTCCGCCTCAGGGGCGCCCCAGGGCGCCGATCGCTTCCACCAGGGTGCGATAGCGCTCCCGGGGGCGGATGTGATCGTGGAAGCAGCGGGCACAGTCCTCCCGCCGGGCGTCCAGGTTGGCCCCGAGATGGTGGGCCGCCGCCAGGAAAGCTGCGCCATCGTCCACCATCACGCCGCAACCGAAGTCTTCGACGAACTGAAAACTGGCCTGACGGCTGCAGATCACCGGCACCCCCATGGCGAGGTACATGCAGAGGCGGTTGGAACTGATGCCCATCGCCTGGAACTGGGGCGCCGGATTGGTGTAGACAGCCAGGCCGATGTCGTAGCCGACGGCCGATCGCCAGGCCTCCTGCCACGACAGCCGGTCGGTCTCGATGTGGAGCCGGCCGCCCAGGCTGAGGCGCCGCAGCAGGTAGAGGGCCAGGGGATCCACCCCCAGGGGCTGGATCACGGCGCAAAGGGAGGGATCCTCGTGCAGGGCGTCCAGCAGCCAGTCGGCACCGGCGGTGAGGTTGAAGCCCCCGGAGATGGCCAGGGTGAGGGCCTCGGGGCCGATCCCCCACTGACGGCGCAGCTGACGGCGCAGGTCCGGATCCCGGGCCGGCGGCTTGCGGAAGCAACCGGGGTACACCAGCACGGGCTGGGCCGGCGGCAGGCTGGCGTAGTCGCGCACCAGCGGCACCCGGTGGGTGTCGTTGACGATGGTGAAGCGCGCCCGTCGGTAGGCGTTCAGGCAGAGCCGTTTCCAGCGTTCCGATCGGGGACCCCGGTAGCTGCCGGCGCGGATCTCGTCCCCCAGCACGAAGGAGGGACGGCGGTGCAGGCGGGCCAGCACGCCCACCACGGCGATCGGATCCTCGGTGGTGCCCGAGAAGCAGGCGTAGCGACGCCAGCGGGGACGCCAGGCCTGGCCCAGCAGCCAGCGCATCGAATAGGCCACAGGGTGGGTGGTGACCCGCTCGCCATAGGGAGCGGTGCTGCCGCAGGGGCCGGGGGCGAAGACGTGGACCTCGTAGCCGTTCTCCAGCAGGGCGGAGATGATCGCCTCGTTGGGGGGCGAGTGCAGCAGCTCCGGCACCAGCAGGAAGTGGGCGGCGATCGGCCGTGGTGACGAGGGACCGGTCATGGAGAAAACAATGGCGGCTAGAGCGCCCTGGGGGTGCGGGTGGTGCTGAGGTCGGTGGGCAGCTCCAGCCTGCCGGCCCGATAGTCGTCCAGCAGGCGGTGGGTGTAGGAGCGGATGAACTCCACCGGGAAATCCTTGCGCGCGGGGTTCGGCGCCGTCTCGCTCTTCTCCCGGGCGGCGATGCGGTCGTACCAGTTGTGGTAATGGGTGATCGTGCCGTCGAGGCCGTAGAAGTTGCCGAGCCCGTAGCGCAGATAGGCCAGCTCGTCGCTCCAGACCGCCGGCGGCGAGGCCGGCGTGAACAGCGGTTCCGGTGCCCGGTTGGACACGTAGACGTCCATGGGCACCCAGCCGAGCTGGTGGCGCCGCAGCAGCTCCGGCAGGTGGTGGGTGATATGGGGGCCGTGGAAGTCGATCTCGTAGCGGGGCCGCGGCCAGCGACCTTTGCGGCGCCAGTGGAGTTGCCGGCAGCGGCGGAAGCGCTGCGTGTGCAGCAGCAGGAAGGAGCTCTCCGGCATGCCGGCGCCAAAGGGACGGGTGAGCGGTCCGCAACCGATGTCCTGGGGCGACACCAGGGCCACCCCCTCGGTGAGACGGGAACGGCACAGCTGGAACCACTGCGGCGCCAGCAGGATCACATCCGCATGGAGCAACAGGGTGAAGGGGGAGCGGGAGCGGCGCAGCAGGGCATTGAGCGCGTCGGGCTGGCTGCAGCGGCGCTGCACCACCTCGGCGCCCCGCCCCCGGGCGATGGCCACCGAGCGGTCGGTGGAGCCGTTGTCCAGTACACAGATGCGGGTGTGGAGGCCTGCGGTGGTGGTCTGCAGCGCCTCCAGGCAGTGGGGCAGGAACAGTTCGCTGTTCCAGCTGGTGATGCCGACGAAGAGCTCGGGTGCCGTCATGGTTTTGCCAGGAGCCGCAACCGGCGCAGCAAACGCACCGGCAGCTGGTGTTCCAGGGCCTGCAGGCGCTCGCCGAGGGCGGACTTCTCTGCCAGCAGCCGTTGCACCAGCCGCTCCAGTGGCTCGCTGGCCCCATAGCGGGCGTAGATGGTGGCCAGTTCGGCAGGAAAGCGGTCCCCCTGGCGCCGGGTCTTCACGGTGGCGTAGTAGCGCATGGCCCCCAGTTTCTCCTGGGTGACGATGCCGCTGCAGCGCCGGGAGAAGCGCCACCAGAGGTCGTAGTCCATCAGCAGGCTGAGGGTCTCGTCCACTCCCCCTCCGGCCTCCTGCCAGAGGGAGGCGCTCCAGAAGCAGCTCTGCTGCAGCAGGAAGCAGTCGTTCTCGAGATCCAGCAGGGTCTGCTCCGAGCCCTCCCGGGCGGGCACATGGCGCAGTAAGCTCTGGTCGGCACTGATGATGTCGCCGCTGCCGATCACCCAGCGGCCGCTGGGCTGGGCGTTGAAGCAGGCCAGCACCTGGTGGAAGGCTCCAGGCAGGTAGAAGTCGTCGGAGTTGAGCCAGGCCAGGATCGAACCGCTCGCCTGGTGGAATCCCTTGTTGATGGCCTCCGACTGGCCCCTGTCGGGCTCGCTGATCAGCACCGAGATCCAGGGGTGGTAGCGCTCCAGCACCGCCGGTGTGTCGTCGGTGCTGCCGCCGTCCACCACGATGATCTCGACGTTGTCGTAGCCCTGCCAGAGGATCGAGAGCAGGGTGTCCTCGATGAAGGCCCCCTGGTTGAGGGTGGGGATGACGATCGAGAACAGCGGCCGAGATCGATCGGCCTTGTACCGTTCAGGTAAGGCGATGGCCCTGTCCTCGGGCCAGCCGTAGAGGCGGTGGGAGCTGGGCTGGGGCACCTCAACCACGGTGGACTCCTGACGCTATGGCCCTCTCGTGGTCGAACCCCTTGCGACGGATCGCCTGCTCCACTGACCCGAAGCCCATGATGCTGTCGGCCAGTACGCGATCAAGGTGCTCCAGCACGGGATGGTCAGGCATCGGCGCTTCTGGAATAACGGCTCTTGTCCCCTCGCCAACGGCTGGTGGAGGGAAGGAAATGGAGTCTGGAACCACCGAACAGCGCTTCAGGAGTAGCCCAATGTAGTTGAGATTCTATTGCAGCACCCCTTCGGTCCAGACAACCAATTGGCTCGAAACACTTGGCTCGAAAGGGTAACTGGCGCTCCAAGTCCTCCATGTTGCTCATGATGGAGCGGGCGGGCTGGAGTTCATGCACGTCGGTGAGGCAAGCTAGTCGCTTTGCATCCGCGTTCCGTGAATGGCAGGCGAGACCGCTATTCTGATCATGCGACTGGAGCAGACCTGCTGAGGATCATCTCCAAGAGTTTGGGCAGCAATGTCTCAAGAGAGTGTCGTTGCTCACATTCATGGCGGGCTCGGCTTCCAAGCTCCTTTCTCGTGTCAGCATCTTCTAGAAGATCTTTGATGGCTATAGCCATTGCATTTTCATCAGATCGCTCGACAATAACGCCACATCTTCTGGAGATGAATGACTCCGCGCCTGCACATCCTCGGTAGCAAATGCTTGGAATTTCCAGTGCACCTGTCTCCAAGCAAACAGCACCGAAAGGCTCCTCCCGTGACGTAAGCACAAATAGATCCATTGAATCATAATAGGGGTAGGGATTCTCCTTGGCACCAAGAAGCATTACGGTAGATTCAAGTCCCAATTGCTGGATGTCCTTGCGCATTTGATACTCGAACATGGCATCAGCAAATCCTCCGACCCAGACAAATAAGGGAGGGTGTTCCATTAGATTGGAGAGTTTCTTGGCAGCTATCAGGAACAAGTCGGGTCCTTTTCTCCATTCAATTGTGCCAGCCATTCCAACGATATGCCGGCTTTGCGGAATGTCAAACTCCTTGCGAATCAGGTCTTCTCCCTTCCACTTTTGCACTTCTTTCACGTCGCAGTATTCATCGATGACCGTGTAGTCTGATATGCCTAATGTTGACTGGAGATTGTCGCCGGTCAGGGATGAATCGGCGATAATGGTTGAATTCAGGGCTAAGAAGCTTTCCTTGCTCACTCCTGATCTCTGAATCCAGTAACCAAGCTCTCTTACGTGAATGGTTGCTTTTGGCAGGTCTAGATCGGGATTGGTGCCAATGAAATCCTCAAGCCATCGTAAAGCTGGTACGGTGTTGCAGTACAGTGCGTTGGGTGTCCTTAATAATCGTCTCAGCTTTCTGCGGTGAAGTGGAAACTCTATTCGGTGAACTAGCCGACGTTTCTTTGGTGCCAAGTGAACAACTTCCCCAACATTAGATAGCCGTTCAATCTTCTTTCTTACTTCTCCATCATGCCGATAAAGGATGTCGAAGCCGCATTCGGGGTGGGCCGAAGCAGCCCAATTCAAGAATCGGTAGAGAAGTAGCGACGATCCATCATAATGAAGATAGGGAGTGACCACGGTCACTCTGAGAGAGGGTGTCGTCATCATTGCTAAGTGCCTTGCCTCATGGCCGTAAATTCCTCCGCATAGGCTGGAACCCAATGTAACAATACACCAGTAATGCAGTGGCGCAACGATCTAGGCTTGCCGGTCATGCGAGCAGCAGCGATGAACCCAATTCCAAGTCGTGGAACTCCAAGGTCACTTGTCCTCACTATGCATGCCCCAGTTCAACTGGGAGGCGGGCTCCACCCCAGTCCCCAATAACAATACCAAGGGATATCAGGTTCAATGCTAATGCTCTAGCAGATAATTTCTTCCCCTTTGTTTGCTCAAGAACAGCAGACTCCCACTCTCAGGAAAGTTGAAACCCCTCAAGGAATCCCCAGGTTCCGCCCCTCACGGATCCCCCTCGCAGGTCTCAGGGACTGATCACCTGCTTCCAGTAGATCAGGGTCAGCAGGAAGGCCAGGGTTCGGGTCCTGTCGGTGCCATGGCGATGGGCGTCCAGAATCCGCCGAAGCAACGTCGGATCCACCAGATCCTCGATCAGCCCGCCGTGCTCCAGCAGAAAGGCATGCATGCGGGGGTCGCGATACCAGTCGGAGCTGAGGTCGTAGCTCACATAGCGCGCCCGACGCATGGGCGGCGTCCAGTAAAGGGGAGGGGCCTTGGGCAGCATGCGGTCCCGGTCGAAGCCGTTTTCCTCCGGAAACGTGAGCAGTTCGGGGCAGTTGCTGGAAATGGCATATCGGTGCCAGTTGGAGCCCAGCTTCCAGCCATCGGGAAGATTCCAGATCGCTTCAATCCAGCGGCGGTCGTGGAAGGGGGAGCGCCAGGCACTCGAGGCCCGGTACATCCGGATGCCGTTGGCGTAGAAGTTGGGCACCCGCTGTTCGAAGTAGTAACGGGTGAGGCCTTCGAGGAACGCGCCTCGGCAGAAGCCGGAGAGCCTGGCGGCCCGACGTCGGCGGCCCTCCACCATCAGTTCGGCGGCGAGCGGGGGGGCCAGGTGCCGCAGTTCCTCGGCGGAGAAACTGGGATGACGCTCCAGTTTCATCCTCCAGAACCGGCCCAGGGCGACCTCAGGAGCCAGGGATGCCAAGCGGCCGAGCCAGCCCCGGTCGAAGTAGTAGGAACGGGCGAATTCCCCCAGGGTGCCGACGAAGAACGTGGCATCCGCGGGAATCGCGGCCTTGAGGGGATAGAGAAAGGTGTGCCAGTGCCAGGCCGTCTTGGTGCCGTTGGTGAGGCTGGAGATGGTCGGGGCGTGGGCGAAGAATTCCTCGAGGTCCAGGCTGATGAGTTGGTGCGGCAGATCGAAGCGCCGGGCCATGCGGCGCGCCACCTGAACGTCGGTCGCCTCCTCCCGTCCCATGGTGATCAGATGGGGACGCAAGCCCAGGCGGAGCATCGAAGCCAGGATCACCCGTGAATCGAAGCCGCCCGAAAGCGACAGATAGGGGTTGTCCCCCGCCAGTCGCAGCACCGAGGCATTGAGGGCCTCCACGGCGGCATCCGGGTCGGCGGGGCCCTGAGGGATCTGGTCGAGGGCGGCCACCGAGTGGAGCGACAGTCTGCCGTCGGTGAAATGCAGGACGCTGCCGGGCGGAACCCGATGGATCTCCGGGTGGAGCGTCTGGTTGTCGGTGAGGTTCTCCAGCTGGCAGAGATCGCCCAGGGCCTGCCAGTTCCAGCGCCACTCCAGGCCGCTGTGGCGCCGGATCTCCGCCAACTGATCGCCATGGAAAAGGCGACCGTTGTGCTGAAGGTAGTAATAGTGCGTCGCCCCGACGGGGGAGGTGACCACCGTCACGTCCCCGGCGTCGGTCTCGATCACCAGGGTGTACTCCCCTTCCGTCGTCGCCAGGGCGCGGCTTCCCTGGCGCAGGAAGCGTCCCAGCAGCTCCGGCTCCGTCGTGTCGGCATAGCCGATGCAAGTGAGCCGGTGATCACCGAGCTGGATGGTCATGGGTCCTGGCGACTCAGTCTGCCCAGCATCTCCTTGCCGGCACGTTTGACCCGCTGGTGCAGCGTTCCGAGTCGGATGTGCAGGGAGGTGCCGGGTGGTGCTTCCCCCTCCAGGGGCAGGCCGGCCCAGGGCGTCTGCCGACGGATCTCGAGGTAGCGCTGTCGCCAGGGGTGACGGCAGCGATGGTGCCAGGGCTTGGCCACACCGGAGCCCGCGAAGTGGATCACGGCGGGGCTGGCCCTGGCCGCCTCAGCGTGCCGGCCCAGGGGGGTGTCGGCATCGGCGTACTCCTGATGCAGCCAGAGATGGGGCAAGGCGTTCCAGCGCCAGTCTAGGGGCCGCCAACGGGCTTCCAGCAGGGAGTTGAGCACGTCCTGGTCCCAGTGCTTGATGCGTTCGGGATGGGTGCGGGCGAAATCCAGGCCGGTGGCGAGGATGTTGTCCCTGCGCCAGCGCCCAAGATCGATCAGCATGGCTCCGGCATTGAACACCAGTGAACCTTCCGCCAGGCCGAGGCGGTTGCGGTCGAGCTCCTGGTTGTGGTCCTCCACCGCAGCGATGCTGTTCCCCTCCAGGGCCGACTCCCAGAGATCCCGCAGCGAGTCGACCACGATCAGGTCGGAATCCAGATAAAGAACCTTCTCCACCGCATGGGGAAGGGCTGCTGGGAGCAACAACCGGAAATAGGTGGCCAGGGTGATATGGCCGAAAACGGGGAATCCCGCGAGCATTTCCTCATCAAGTTGGATGAAGGAGACCGCAGGGAGAAACTCACCGAGATAGGCCGCCAGGCGGGCTCTTTCCTTGGAATCAATGTCACCATGGAGGATGTAGACACTGATGGTTTTGGCTGGATTGGAAAGCCGAAGGGATTTGAGCATCACGGCGCAATGCAGGATGTAATTGTTGTCGATCGTGCAAGCAATGATCATCTGAAAGTATCCATCCTGGCTGCGAATGAATAGGCAAAGAATCGGGTGACGGCAAGCCCACGATCATCCCTGTCAAGCCTGGCCAAAGTGAAACCCATCAAACGGATATCACCGCCATTGATGTCTCCTGGGGATGTTTGGATTGGTCGCTCCAGAGTTGCGCGTAGAGACCGCACTGGGCGAGCAGCTCATGGTGGTGGCCTCGTTCCACGATCCTTCCCTGCGAGAGAACGCAGATGACGTCGGCGTTGACGATCGTACTGAGGCGGTGGGCGATGACGAGCACGGTGTGCTGGCGCTCGAACTGTTCGATCGCCTGTTGCACCAGCCGTTCTCTCTGGCTGTCGAGGGCGCTGGTGGCCTCATCGAGAATCAGCAGCTCAGGTTTGCGCAGAATGGCCCGGGCCAGGGAAATTCTCTGACGCTGGCCACCGCTGAGCCGATAGCCGCGTTCGCCGATCTTGGTGTCAAAGCCCTCGGGCAGGTCGGCGATGAAGCCGGCGGCCTGTGCCTTGGCAGCCGCAGCCTTGATCTCATCGAGCGAGGCGTCATCCACGCCGAAGCCTATGTTGCTGGCGATGCTGGCGTTGAAGAGAAAGGTGTCCTGGCTGACGACCCCGAGCCGTTGCTGCCAGCTGGCCAACTTGATGGTGCGGAGGTCGACGCCATCGATGAGAATTCTTCCTCCGGTGGGATCGTAGAGACCCACCAGCAGATCGGCGATGGAACTCTTGCCGGCACCACTCGAGCCGACCAGGGCAACCGTCTGACCGCGCCCGATGCTGAGTCGGATGGAGGAGAGGGCCTGGGGAAGATCCGGTCTGTAGCGCAGTGAGACATCCTCAAGCAGGATCCCCTCGCGGAGGCCCGTGAACGGCACACCTCCTGTGCGCACGAATTCTTTGTCATCATCACGCAGGATCTTGTTGAGCCGCTCCACACTGGCGCTGTTGGCGGCATAACTTGTGGCCAGCCCTGTCAGACTTCCCACCCGCTGGTTAAGTCTCTGCAGGGCGATGATGAAGGTCACCAGGCTCGGCAGCACACCACTGCTGCGGTCCCTGAAGATCAAAAGACTGAGCGCCGCGATCAGGGCGATGGAGATGATCGGCAGCATGTTGGAAATCGGCTGCACGACGTTGGAGAGTTTGCTCTGCCGGATCGAAAGTTGCTTGCTTTCGTTGAGCAACCCCTTGAGTTTTCTCCTGGAGCTCTCCAACTGGCCTGAGCTGTGCAGCAACCGGAGGCCCTGAATCTGCTCGTTCTGATGGCTGGAAAGCTCCACGCCTACAATCTGCTGCTCCTGTGAATTACTGCGAATGCGCGGCAACAGAGTCTTCTGCACCATCTGCATGCTGGTGGCCATGGCAAAGGCCACCAGCAGCAGCCACGGGGAGATGGCCACCAGAATCGACAGATAGACGATCAGCTGCAGGCTGTTCATCAACAGCCCGTTGGCCAGGGAGATCTCTCTTTGAACGGTGCCACCACCGGCCCCCACGTAGTTCAGCAGGTCGCCGATGCGGTACCGACTGGCACAGGCAAAACTCAGCGAGAGCACTCGATCGTTGAGCTTCCTGGTGATTTCCGCGTTGAGACGGGCCCCCATCACCGCCGTGCTGATGCTGTTCACATAGCTGGTCACTGCCATCAGGCCCTGCAGGGCCACGGCGGTGGCGAGGAGCAGCACGAAGATTCCATCACGCCCCGCGCGGGTGCTGAGGGCGCCAGTCAGCCAGTCGTGAAGCCAGGGGACCTGAGCCAGAGATCCGAGGACGGATACGTTGCTCCAGTCACTGTTCTCGGGAGCACTGATGAGGCTCACTGAAAGAAAAATGATCCCGAGCGTGGCTCCATCGCTGAGGCTGGCGGCCAGGCTGGTGGAAAAATTCAGTACCAACAGCTTCCAGTAGCGCTTCGCCGAGTACCGAATCAGGCGCGCTGCGGGTCTCTGGTCGGTGAAGGGAGCGACAAGGGGCCTGGGGAGTCGTCGGACGATGCGATGGAGAAACGGCATCAACGGCGAGGCAGAAAGGGAGCTGAATTTGATAAGTCAGGCATCAGGGCTTCGGCCTGTGGGCGCCCCTGATCAGGTGGTGTTTTCCGTTGTGCCGCTGAGGGGCAGCGAAACACGGCAAGGGGACGATGAACGATCAGCTGGGCCAGCGGGCACAAATCTAGGCCGTCCAAGGGTGGCCAATAGGGGGCTGGACCTATCATCGCCAATACCGGAAGGCTGGAAGTGGGCTTGGCACACCCCCCCAAGGCCGCTGAGTCCCCCAGAGAAGGGCAGCGCTCTCCCCATGGTCGCCGGCTGGTTTCGGCGCTGGCTCTGGTGGGTCTGCTGGCCCTGACGGCCAGCGCCGCCATCCGCCGCGGGCCAGGGCCCATCAGCGCCGGGGCGCCTTCCCATGGGCCGCTCGACCATCGCCATCTGGCGATCATCATCAATGCCGCCGATCCCCTCAGCGAGACCATCGGACGCACCTATCAGGCGGCCCGTCTGATCCCCCCGGCCCAGGTGATCCGGGTGCGATTCCCGCCCCGCGCAGCGGAACTGAGCCCGGCGGTGTTCCTCGGCATCAAGCGCACGGTCGACCGGCAGACCCCGGACCATGTCCAGGTTTACGCCCTGGCCTGGGCGGCGCCCTATCGGGTCGGCTGTCAGTCGATCACCAGCGCCTTCACCTTCGGTCTGGATCCCCGATTCTGCGCGCTCGGCTGCCGGACCACCGCCCTGAGTCCTCTGTTTGCCCGCGGCGACGTGCGCCGACCCTGGGATCAGCTGGGGGTTCGGCCCAGCATGATGCTGGCGGCCAACAGCCCGGAGATGGCCAGGCGCTTCATCCAGCAGGGTGTGGCATCGGACGGCACGGCCCCTCCGGGCACGGCTTACCTGTTGAGCACCGGGGATCCCAGACGCAACACCCGCGCTGTCGGGTATGACCGGGTCGTGGCAGCCATGGGATCGCGATTCAGGGTGCGTGTCCTCCATTCCGATGCCCTGGTGGGAGCCCAGGACGTGATGGCCTACTTCACCGGGCTGGCCTTCCCCGTGGGGATCCGCACCAACCGCTACCGGCCGGGAGCCGTTGCTGATCACCTCACCTCCCTGGGGGGGCAGCTCACTGACAGTCCGCAGATGAGTGCGCTCCGCTGGCTTGAGGCCGGCGCCACCGGCAGTTACGGCACAGTGGTGGAACCGTGCAACTTCCCGGCCAAGTTTTCCGATCCCGGCTTGCTGCTCACCTACTACCGGCGCGGCGACACCCTGATCGAAAGCTACTGGCGCAGCGTGGCCATGCCCGGCCAGGGTGTTTTTGTCGGCGAGCCCCTGGCCAGACCCTGGCCCGTGAGCGAAGCACTCAGCCCTGCTGACGCCGTTGGTGCCAGGCCCAGGCGTGCGCGATGATCGTTTCCAGTTCTGGGAAGCGGGGCCGCCACCCCAGCTCCTGGTGGGCGCGGGTGGCCCCGGCCACCAGCTGCGGAGGATCGCCATCCCGCCGTTTGGCCACGTGGGCCAGCAGTCCACGGCCGGTCACGGCCTTGGCGGTCTCGATCACCTGCTGGACGGAATAGCCCGTGCCGTTGCCGAGGTTGTAGATCAGGGGTCTGCGCTCGGTCTCGTCCCGTTCCCGCAGCCGCAGCAGCCTCTCCAGGCCCAGCACATGGGCATCGGCCAGGTCGGCCACGTGGATGTAATCGCGGATGCAGGTGCCGTCGGGGGTGGGGTAGTCATCGCCGAAGATCTGCAGGTAGGGTTCGCGACCGCTCATCGTGTCGAGCACCCTCGGGATCAGGTGGGTTTCCGGGTCGTGATCCTCACCGAGGTCCCCGTCCGGATCGGCGCCGGCGGCATTGAAGTAGCGGAAAATCACGCTGGGCAGGCCGTAGGCCGCCGCGAAGTCGGTGAGCAACTGCTCCACCATCCATTTGCTGCGGCCGTAGGGGTTGATCGGGGCCTGGGGATGGTCTTCGGTGATCGGCACCTGCTGGGGAATCCCGTAGGTGGCGCAGGTGGAGGAAAAAACGATCGGCAAGGGCCGCTCGGTGGCCACCAGCGCCTCCAGCAGGGTGAGGGTGTCCCCCAGGTTGTTGCGGTAGTACTTGGCGGGATCGCTGACGGACTCGCCCACGTAGGCATAGGCGGCAAAGTGCATCACCGCTTCGATCGGCTTGCCTTCGAGAGCCGTCCCATCGAGGGCGGGATGGCGTCCGCGCAGCAGGGGCTCGAGCACTTCACGGTCGCCCACCTGACCCAGCACCAGGGGCACCTTCAGGGTCTTCTCGACGATGTCGGCGTGGCCGTAGACCAGGTTGTCGAGCACCACAGGTTGGTGGCCGGCCCGGGTCAGGGCCCTGACGGCGTGGCTGCCGATGTAGCCGGCGCCACCGGTGACAAGGATTCTCACAGCCGCACCTCGGTGCCACTCGCCCGCTCGCTGACAAACTCCGCCACGGTGCGCCGGAGCCCCTCCTGCAGGGGGATCGAGGCCCGCCAGCCCAGAGCGGCCAGGCGACTGACATCCAGCAGCTTGCGCGGTGTGCCGTCGGGCTTGGAGGTGTCCCAGCTGATCCGCCCGCGGAACCCCACCGCTTCGGCCACCATCGTGGCCAGTTCCTCAATGCTCACGTCCGATCCTGTCCCCACATTGATGTGCTGAATCTCCTCGGCGTCAGGTTGCCAGTGCCGCAGACAGAACAGGGCCGCATCCGCCAGGTCGTCGACATGCAGGAACTCCCTGCGCGGCCGGCCGCTGCCCCAGCAGACGACCTCATCGGCTCCGGCCTCGCGGGCCTCCTGGAAGCGGCGGATCAGACCGGGCAGCACATGACTGTTGGTCGGGTGGTAGTTGTCGCCCGGGCCGTAGAGGTTGGTGGGCATCAGGCTGATCGCGTCGAAGCCATGCTGCTGACGCAGGGCACGGCACAGCTGGATGCCGGTGATCTTGGCGATCGCATACCACTCGTTGGTGGGCTCAAGCGGCCCCCCGAGCAGGGCCTCCTCCCGGATCGGCTGCTCGGCCAGCTTGGGGTAGATGCAGCTGCTGCCGAGGAACAGCAACCGCCTGGTGCCTTGCCGCCAGGCACTCTCGATCACGTTCTGCTGGATCTTGAGGTTGTCGAGCAGGAAGTCGGCGGGAAAAGTGGAATTGGCCAGAATTCCCCCCACCCTCGCCGCCGCCAGCACCACCACATCGGGCCGCTGATCGGCAAACCAGGCCGCCACCGCAGGGCCATCCATGAGGTCGAGTTCTGATCGGCCGGCGGTGAGCAGGCGCTGGTGGCCTTCCGCCTTCAGGCGTCGGGTGATGGCCGAGCCGGCCATGCCGCGGTGGCCGGCGATGAAGATCCGATCGTTCGGTGAGATCAGCATGGGGAAATCGTCAGGCCCCCGCTCTGCCGGGCGGGGATGCGGACCGCTGGAGAGGGTGACGTTCCAGCGAAGGTCCGCTTCGACGAGAACGTTTCACAGCCCAGACCATAGCGGCGTTTCGGGAGTCGTCTCACGGGGCCGCCTTCAGCCCGATCTGGGGGGGATTCTCCATCGAGCCGACCACGGTGAACCCCTCCCGGCGCAGGGTGGCCTCCTTGGCGGCCTCCTCCTTGTCGGTGGCGACCATCTCCGCCACCAGCTCCTCCAGGGTGGTGGTGGGTGTCCATCCCAACCGCTCCCTCGCCCGGGTGGGGTCCCCGAGCAGGGTCTCCACCTCTGCCGGCCGGAAGTAACGGCGGTCGATGCGCACCACGGTGGCACCGGTGTCACGTCGAGCTCCCGTCTCCTCGACCCCGCTGCCTTCCCAGACGATGCCTCCCCAGCCGAGTTCCACAGCGGTCAGTTCGATGAAGCGTCGCACCGATTCCTGCCGGCCCGTGGCGATCACGAAGTCCTCGGGCTGCTCCTGCTGCAGCATCCGCCATTGCATCTCCACGTAGTCCCTGGCATGCCCCCAGTCGCGCAGGGAATCCAGATTGCCCATGAACAGCCCCTGATCGAGACCGGCATCGATGCGCGCCAGGCCACGGGTGATCTTGCGGGTGACGAACGTTTCTCCACGCCGGGGACTTTCGTGGTTGAACAGAATGCCGTTGCAGGCATACATTCCGTAGGCCTCCCGGTAGTTGACCGTGATCCAGTAGGCATAGAGCTTGGCCACGCCGTAGGGACTGCGGGGGTAGAACGGAGTGGTTTCCTTCTGGGGGATCTCCTGCACCAAGCCATACAGTTCGCTGGTGCTTGCCTGGTAGATGCGGGTCTTGTCCGTCAGCCCCAGGATGCGAACGGCTTCGAGAATGCGCAGGGTGCCGAGGGCATCCGAGTTGGCGGTGTATTCGGGACTTTCAAAACTCACGGCCACATGGCTCTGGGCCCCGAGGTTGTAGATCTCGTCCGGCTGGATCTGCTGAACGATCCGGATCAGGTTGGTGGAGTCGGTCAGATCTCCGTAGTGCAGCACCAGGCGGGGATCCCGCTCATGGGGATCCTGGTAGAGGTGGTCAATGCGATCGGTGTTGAAGCTGCTGGCACGCCGCTTGATCCCATGCACCACATACCCTTTCTCCAGGAGCAACTCTGCAAGGTAGGAACCGTCCTGGCCGGTGATTCCGGTGATCAGAGCTGTTTTGGACATGGGGCTGACGTTGTGTCAAGGGATGGAAGGGTCACGCCTGCCAGGCAGGCCAGAAGGTTGCCCCTGCTGCTGCGCGGCCATGGACGGCGTGTGTGCTTCGAGTCGTTGGGAGCTTAGCCGGAGCCACACCGGTCATCGGCTGATCAGCGAAAGTTGGTCCTGAAACCACAGGACAGGCCCATGGCCAGGACAAAGGGATGACATCAGCGTTTCACTCTCATCAAAAATGGACCCACCGAGAATCGATAGGCCCATGAAGAATGGATGACTGGATTAGGAGCTGGGATTCTCTCAGTCGCGCCGACCGCCTCCCTGGAGGGCAATGATCAGCCTCAGGATGAAGATGAACAGGTTGATGTAGGTCAGATACATGCCCAGGGCACCGGCCAGGTACTGGTCGTCCCTGTAGGTGCGGGGCATGGTGTAAAAGTCGACGAAGGCGGCTCCCACGAAGATGACCGTGCCGAAGCCGGCGATCATCAGTTCAAAGCCTCCGGTGGTGAACATTCCGGGGGCGAAGATGCTTCCCACCAGCTGCACCACCATGGCGATCACCAGGCCGATGATCCCGAGGCCCACCACGGCGCTGAGCGACTGACCGACGTTGTCGCTCATGCGGCTTCCGAAGAAGGAGGCGATCACGAAGGTGATGCCGGTGGCCAGGGCCGCCGTGCCCACGGCACCGATGCCGGCGGAAGCCACGGCATAGCTGACGATGCCACTGAGGGTGAAGCCGGTGATCAGGCTGTAGGTGGTGAGGATCGGCAGGGCTGTGCCGGTGTTCCCTTTCATGGCGGCGTTCTGGGCCACGAAGAAGAGGATGAAGTTGCCGATCAGGGCTACCCAGAACAGCGGCATGAACAGGGTCGGGGCACTCACCATCAGGGACATGCCGCCCAGGACCCCCGCGGCGGTGAGCACCATGCCGCCGCCGACATAAGGCAGCGCCTTGTTGACCACGTTGGGCCCGACAAGGGCGCTGGACTGGGCCTCGCGGATCGCTTCCTGGAAATTGCTTCTGGCCGGCATGGCTTCGATGGAATCAGACTCCAACCATCCTGCCAGCGGTCATCGGCGCTCGGTAGACACCCCTGTGCGGATCTCCCTATCCGGCGGGGATGGTCGCCTGGTTCAGCGGCCCTGGGGCGGGCCATCGCGGCGGGCATAGGCCTGCACCAGCCGCTGGACCAGCGGATGACGCACCACGTCCGCATCGGAGAACCGGCAGATGGCCACCCCTTCCACCCCCTCCAGCACCTGGACCGCCTCCACCAGGCCGCTGAGCTGGCCCGGAGGCAGATCGATCTGGGTGGTGTCACCGGTCACCACCATGCGGGCGTTCTCCCCGAGCCGGGTGAGCACCATCCGCATCTGGGCACAGGTGGTGTTCTGGGCCTCATCAAGGATCACGAAGGCGTCGGCCAGGGTGCGGCCGCGCATGAAGGCCAGGGGCGCCACCTCGATCACCCCCTTCTCCAGCAGCTGGGCCGTGCGCTCCTGACCCAGCAGCCCATGGAGGGCGTCGTAGAGCGGCCGCAGGTAGGGATCCACCTTCTGCTGCAGATCGCCGGGCAGGAAGCCCAGACGTTCGCCGGCCTCCACCGCCGGTCGTGTGAGCACCAGCCGCTCCACCTTGCGTTCCTGCAGCATCCGCACGGCCAGGATGGTGGCCAGGAACGTTTTGCCGGTGCCGGCCGGGCCGATCGCCAGGGTCAGGTCGTGGCGTTCGATGGCCTCGACATAGCTGTTCTGGCGCAGGGTTCTCGGCCGCAGGGGCCTGCCGGTGACACTGGTGGCCAGCACCTGCAGCCCCATGGTTCGGTGCTGGTCGGAGCGACCGGTGTCGAGGGCCTTCAGGGCGGCCTGGATGTCCACAGGGCTGATGGGCTCCCCGCGTCGCCAGAGGGGCTCCAGCAGGTTGACCAGGGCCTGGAGGCGCTCCACCTGCGCCGTTCGACCACGGATCTGGAGATCAAGGCCCCTGAGGACGATCTGGGCACCTGTGAGGGCTTCAAGCCTGCGCAGGGAGGCCCCATCCGGGCCGGCGAGAGCAACGGCGGCACCGCTGTCAGGAAGGGCAAACGTGGAGGAGAGCTCGCTCAGGCCTCGGCGGCGGCAGGTTCGGCGTCGGTCCCAGCGGCAGCTTCGGCTGCGGAGGCAGCAGCAGCAGCAGCAGCAGCCTCCTCAGCTTGCTTGGCCGCAGCGGCTTCCTTGGCGGCTTCCGCTTCCTTGACGGCGGCGGCAGCGGCGGCGTCGCGGGCCGCTGCCTGCTGGATCTTGCCGACGGTTTCGGCCGGCCGGATGGTCTTCTCGATCAGGCCGCCTTTCTCGAGCAGGGTGCGGACGGTGTCCGTGGGCTGGGCTCCTTGGCCGAGGCGGACGCGGATGGCCTCGGCGTCCAGGCGGGTTTCCTTGGTGCGGGGGTTGTAGAAGCCCAGTTCCTCAAGCGGACGGCCATCGCGGCGGGAGGTGCTGTTGGTGGCCACCAGACGGAAACTCGCTTCCCGTTTCTTGCCGAACCGCTTCAGCCGGAGCTTGATCATCTGGAAAAGGGTGCTCGAAATGCAGTCTCAAATCCTACAGGGGCAGGGCAGAGGCCCCCCGGGGCCGATCCATGCCCCGTTTCAGAGCTGGCCGAATCCCTTGCGCTTCTTGGCCGGTTTGGGGGGCTTGCGGGGCTGGCCACCGCTGCGGCCTCCGGGCCCAGCCATGCCGGGCATGCCGCCACCCATCCCAGGCATACCACCCATGCCGGGAAAGCCACCCATGCCGGGCATGCCTGGCATTCCGCCCCGGGTCATCTGCTGCATGAAGCCACGCATCTTCTGAAAGTCGGCCAGGACCTTGTCCACGTCCGCCGGCGTGTGGCCGCTGCCGGCGGCGATACGGCGGCGGCGGGAGGGCTGGGCGGCGAGCAGTTCGGGCTGGCGGCGTTCGGCCTCGGTCATCGAGCCGATCATGGCCTCGATGCGCTTCAGCTGGCTCTCCCCCTGGCGGAGCATGCCGTCATCGATCTTGTTCATGCCGGGGATCAGCTTCATCAGCCCGCCGAGGGAGCCCATGCGCTTGATCAGGCGCATCTGCTGCACGAAATCGGAGAAATCGAAGCTGGCTTCCTGCAGCTTGCGCTGCATCTTCTCCACATCGGCCAGCTCCACCTCCTTGGTGGCCTTCTCCACCAGGGTCAGCACATCGCCCATGCCCAGGATCCGGCTGGCCATCCGTTCCGGGTGGAACGGCTGCAGGGCCTCCACCTTCTCGCCGGTGCCGATGAACTTGATCGGGGCGCCGCTCACCTTGCGGATCGACAGCGCCGCCCCACCGCGGGAATCGCCGTCCAGCTTGGTGAGCACGGCGCCGGTGATGCCCACCTGCTCGTGGAAGGCCCGGGTCAGATCAGCCGCTTCCTGGCCGATCATCGAATCCACCACCAGCAGCACCTCATCCGGGGCCGCCGCCTCCCGGATCCGCACCATCTCCTCCATCATCGCGGTGTCGATCTGGAGGCGGCCGGCGGTGTCCACCAGGACGGTGTCGAAGCCCTCGTCCCGTCCCTTGGCCACGCCGGCGGCAGCGATGGCCTCCGGCGCGGCGTCGCTGCCCAGGCTGAACACCTCCACGCCGATCTGGCGGCCCAGGGTCTGGAGCTGGTCGATGGCGGCCGGCCGGTAGACGTCGGCGGCCACCAGCAGGGCGCGCCGGCCCTGCTCCTTGAGGTGCAGGCCCAGCTTGGCGGTGGCGGTGGTCTTGCCGGCCCCCTGCAGGCCGGCCATCAGGATGACGGTGGGCCCCTCCGCGGCCCGGGCGAGGGGGGCGTTGGCTCCGCCCATGGTGTCCACGAGCTGCTCGTGCACCAGCTGGATGAATTTCTGATCCGGGCTCACCCCCCGCACCACCTCGGCCCCCACCGCCTTGCGGCGCACTTCCTCCACGAACTCCCTGACCACCGGCAGGCTCACGTCGGCCTCCAGCAGGGCCCGCCTCACGTCCTTGAGGGCGCCATCGACGTTCGTTTCCGAGATGGCCGCCTGGCCGCGCAGCCCTTTGACTGCGTCTTCGAAGCGCTGGGAGAGTTCGTCGAACATCAGTTGAGGGATTGGGTGGCCACCAGGCGCCAGCTGTCGCCGTCGCGTCCGAATACATAACCATTGCGCAGCTCCATCGGCGCCGTGGTGTCCAGCACCTTTCCGGTCGCATCGAGGCGGCGGTCGCTGTAGCGGAGCCTGGCGACGGCGACGATGCGTCGGGGGCTGTTCTCGGCGAGGTTCAGGTCGGTGATCCCCACGTCCAGCTGCTGGGTCTGGCCCCGGGCGGCATCGCTGCGACGCTCCTTGGCGAGCAGGTTCATCGGCCCTTCCCGGGCGATGCGATCGAGTCCCTGCGGGATGGCTTCGCCCGCCAGCACGCCGCTCTTCACCGCGAGCCAGTTCTCCAGCAGGCGGCGGATCTGGGCTTCATCGGGACGGGCGGCCGTGAGCGGGGTGATGCGGAGCCCATTCGGCGGCCTGGGGGCGGGGGGCGTGGAGGCCCCTGGCGGAACGGCGGCGCCGCTGGGGGCTGGAGCCGTGGCCGGCGGGGGGGGCACCGGAGCTGGGGGGGGCGAGCTCTGGCGTTGCCGCACCACCCAGACCCCTGCCAGCACCAGCACCAGGACGGCGCCGCCCGCCAGCAGCCAGGGCCGGGGAGGCATCGGCCAGCGCAGGGGAACCTCATCATCGAGCGCCCCGTCGTCCTCGGGATCCGTCATGCCGCCCGACGGAGGGAATGGGGCGAAGCCCCCCTGTCCACCGGTGGTGCCTCCATCCAGGGCCGAGGCCGAGACGGGCGCGGTCGATTCCCGGAAGGAAAAGTCCTCGAAGGCAGAAAAGGAAGCGCTTCCCGCCGCGGCCGGGGCTCCAGGGGTGGAGAGGTAGGACCTGCCGCGCCGCTGGTCCTCCCGCTCCACGTAGGCCACCACGTCCCGGTCGCTGAAATAGGCCACCAGATCCGGCTCGGCTTCCAGGTCCCGGTAACCCGGCAGCACGTCCCTGACCAGCCAGTCACTGCAGTAGGCGCAGAGCTGCCCGAGGGGATCGCTGCTCTTGCCGGCCGCCCACTCCTTCAGCTCCTGGCTGGCGCCCCGGTCGAAGCAGGCCCGTGCCGTGTCGGCCTCCCCCAGCAGCAGATGCAGGTTGGCGAGAAGCGGTTCGATGCCCTCCCGTCCGCTGCACTGGAGGCGGTTCCTGGCATCGGCGATGCGTTCCGGCTTGCGCTGGGCGAAACCGGAGGCGGTCAGGGCGATGGTGGCCAGGAAGTCGGCGGCGTCGGATCCCGAGGCCGCCCAGCGGCTGAACAGATCCACCTGTTCCTGGACGGTGAGGAAGGCGCGGATCTGATGGAAAAACGGTTGGAAGTCCTGGCTGGGGAAATGGGGATCGGCGTCCCCTTCGAGGCCCCCGCGCCGTTGCACCAGTTGCTCGAGCAGCTCCAGGCCCTCCCGCCTTTCGGCGTCGGCGACCAGATCGCGGCTCAGCAGGTCGAGCACCCGGTAGGGCGTGAGGCGCTCCAGCTGGCCATGCATGGTTTCCCTGAGGTCGGGTTGCCTGCCCAGGGTCTGGAGCAGCTGCAGACCCTGCTGCAGGGTGCGGGCGGCGGCTTCGAAGCGACGCTGCTCCTCCAGCTCCCTGGCGGCCGCGAGGCAGGCCAGACCGGCCAGAAGTGAGAGATCGCTCTCGCGACCACTGCCCAGGGTGGGGGGCTGGGGCAGTTGCAGGCAGCGGCTGGCCAGCTCGAAGGCCTCAAGGGGCTGCCCCCCTTCCATCAGCAACAACAGCCCTCCCACCTGTCTGGCGGTGGCGATCTCCAGGGCCGGCTGCAGGCTGCCGCCGTCATCGGCCAGGCCGGTGAGCTCCGCTTCATAGGCGGCGCGCCGATCGTTGTCACACAGGAGGTCGGCACTGGCACGGAGCAGGTCAGCCCGCGCCTGCAGGGTTTCCGGGGTGAACCCTCCATGGGGCAGGCGGTCCAGGCGCGACTGGAGGGTGCGCAGGACCCCCTGGGCATCGGCGGAC
The DNA here is from genome assembly GCA_030373325.1 of Cyanobium sp. CZS25K. Taxonomy (GTDB): domain Bacteria; phylum Cyanobacteriota; class Cyanobacteriia; order PCC-6307; family Cyanobiaceae; genus Cyanobium. Next base: position 75,937 of record JAUCZB010000012.1, read on the forward strand.
GGAGGGACGCCCAGCAGGCGGAAATGATCGATCGGCAGGTCCAATCCGATGATGACGCTGGGGCGCGACTGTAGTCAGAGGCAGCGGTTTTGACTGTCATCAGGGAACGGACCCCGTACAGTCATGGCCACGAATCGCATCGCCTTCCTGCCATGACTCAGGAATTGACCGCGGCGCGGGCAGCCCAGCCCAGCACCGCTGGGCCCGCCGCCGGAGCCACCGCGTCTTCAGGGGAGGCCGGCAGCCATGCGGTGAGGTTGGAAGGTCTGTATCCACCCGAGCGGGCCAGTGTCAGCCGGGACGAGGGCTTGATGCTCTACCGCGACATGACCCTTGGCCGCCGCTTCGAGGACAAGTGCGCCGAGATGTACTACCGCGGCAAGATGTTTGGATTCGTGCATCTTTACAATGGTCAGGAAGCCGTCTCCACCGGAGTGATCCGGGCGATGCGTCTCCAGCACGACTGGTTCTGCAGCACCTACCGCGACCATGTGCACGCCCTGAGCTGCGGTGTGCCGGCCCGGGAGGTCATGAGCGAGCTGTTCGGCAAGGCCACCGGCTGCAGCAAGGGCCGCGGGGGCTCGATGCACCTGTTCTCCCGGGAGCACCACCTCCTCGGTGGTTATGCCTTCATCGGCGAGGGCATTCCGGTGGCCCTGGGAGCGGCCTTCACCAGCCGCTACAAGCGTGATGCCCTCGGCCAGGCCGACAGCGACGCCGTCACGGCCGCCTTCTTCGGGGATGGCACCTGCAACATCGGCCAGTTCTACGAATGCCTGAACATGGCATCCCTGTGGAAGCTGCCGATCCTGTTCGTGGTCGAGAACAACCGCTGGGCCATCGGCATGGACCACAACCGGGCCACCAGCGAGCCGGAGATCTGGCGCAAGGCGGCCGGCTTCGGCATGGTCGGCGAGGAAGTCGACGGCATGGATGTGCTGGCGGTGAGGGCGGCGGCCCAGCGGGCCATCGAGCGGGCCAGGGCCGGAGAAGGCCCGACCCTTCTGGAATGCCTCACCTATCGCTTCCGTGGCCATTCCCTGGCGGATCCGGACGAGCTCCGCGAAGCGGCCGAGAAGGAGTTCTGGGCCAGGCGTGATCCCATCAAGCAACTGGCACATCGCCTGACGGACATGGGCCTGGCCACGGCCGAGGAGCTCAAGGCGATTGAGAAGGAGATCGATGCCGAAGTGGCCGATTGCGTCGAGTTCGCCCTCGCGGCCCCCGAGCCCGATGGCAGCGAACTGACCCGCTACATCTGGGCCGACGACTGAAGCGGCCGAGGAAGCCTACCGCTTGCCCGATTGATTGAATTGGCTCCACCCATTGGGGTATTTGTCAACATCTTTTTGCATAACTACGTGAAGAACACAATCTTGGCTCGGGCGCTGAGGCCATTACCATTCACTGGATGGCTCCTCGCCTGATGGCTAAACGGGTATTCGTCACTTTCACCGACGACCGCATGAAAGCGGCGCGGCGCAGAATATGTCGTCAAGCCAAGGAAATGGAGGTATACACAGACATCATCGGCGCTTCCGAGCAGGATCTTGACCCTGCTTTCCGGCAACGTTTCAAGGAGTTCCTGACACCGGAACATCGAGGCTTCGGATATTACGCGTGGAAGCTGCAGATTGTCCTGCAGATCCTCGAGGCCTTGCAGGACGGAGATCAGCTGCATTGGATCGATGCCGGCTGCCATCTCAAGCCTGCCGGTCGCAAGCGCCTGCAGGAGCTGTTCTCCATGACCACGGAAGCGTCGTCAGGCATCCATGGTTTCGAATGCCTTCCCCCCAGTGGATCCTTGGTGTATCGAGGGCGCCAGTTCCCCGATCAGGGGGAAAGCAAATGGACCAAGGGCGACCTGTTTGACCGTCTGGCCGTGCGGGACAGGTCCGAAATCACGGGAACCCAGCAGTGGGGGGCCACTACCTTCTTCCTCCGAAAATGCCCAACCTCCATGGACTTCGTGCGCCACTGGATCAGGGTGTTCAGCGAGGATTTCTCCATGATCGACAACAGCCCTTCTCGCTCCCCGAATCTTGAGGGTTTCATTGAGCATCGTTGGGATCAGTCGATTTTTTCAATCCTTGCCAAGTTGCTGCCCATCTCCACAAGCACCGTTTTCGAATTCTGGTTTCCGAGAGCCGATAACTGTTGGCAGCCTGACTGGGAGATGGTCGGAGATGCGCCGATCCAGATCCGGCGTGATCGCGGCATCAAACGAGAGAGCCGACTGAAGATTACCTACCTCCAGGCCAAGGGCAGACTGAAGCGATTAGTGGAGGGATCGCGACCAGACTGAAAGGACCAGCGGCTCAGGGCAGAGGGGCGGATCGGGTCGAGAGGCCGCGCAGTTTGCGCAGGGCCTTGAGTTCGATCTGCCGAACCCTCTCCCTCGACACATCCAGCTGCCGTCCGATTTCGGCCAGGGTGTGACCCTCCATGCCATTGAGGCCGAAGCGAAGGGCCAGAACCTCCTTTTCCTGGGCGGATAGGTGGCCCATCAGCTGGGCCAGCTGCTCCTGATGCAGGCCCCGTTCGATGCGGTCGAGGGGTTCCTCGGCAGAGCCATCGGCGATCAGATCCCCCAGGAAGCTGCGACCATCCTCCGCATGAATGGGAGCATCGAGGCTGGAGATGGTGAGGGCCTGGCGAAGCAGCGCATCGAGCTCTTCGACGGGAATCGACATGGCTTCGGAGATTTCGCGTCGGCTGGGCATGGCTCCGAGCTTGTGGGCCAACTCGAGGCTCACCTTGCGGATCGTGGTGAGTCGCTCGCTGAGGTGGACGGGGAGCCGGATGGCCCGGGATTGGCAGGCGATGGCCCGTGTCATGCTCTGGCGGATCCACCAGAAGGCATAGGTGGAGAACTTGTAACCCCTGGTGGGGTCAAACTTTTCGACGGCGCGCTCAAGACCGAGGGAGCCCTCCTGGATGAGATCGAGGAGTTCGAGACCCTTGCCCTGGTACTTCTTGGCCACGCTCACCACCAGCCGAAGATTGGCGCGCATCATCCGCTCCTTGGAGCGGCGCCCGATCTTGATCGTCTTGTTTTCCTGCACCGAGTAACTGCTTTTCGACGTGTCCACCAGTTGCATCATCGCCTGCACCTGGTTGCCGAGTTCAATCTCCTCGGCTGGGGTCAGCAGAGGCTCTCTGCCGATCGAGGTGAGATACCAGGTGATGGAATCACTCCCTCTGCGGGTGGAGCCCTCTCTTCTCGTCGCGACGGCAGAGGCAGTCATAGGAGGGGGCGAAATGGCGCCATCGAATGTGTTGTGCAATTATCCACCCACTGACAGGAACAGAAAGTGTCTGGAACAACTTTTAAGACATTGCTTGAGAAGCCACACACAATCGGATTCCTTTGGCGATTGACTGTTTTTTGGTGAGCAAACGGCTGATTTCCAGGTTGATGTCGCTGGCAACGGGCAGCCTTGACAGCTGGAGAAGAGGCCGTGCTGTCCTTCATCCACGAGCGATTGATCTTCAACGGGGCTGCGGATCGGCCCGGTGCCGGCCCACGTCGGCCAGCGCCTCGGCCACCGCAAGGGGCGTGGCGCCACCGGCACCGTGCCGTTCCCGGCCGGCGAAACCGGCAAGGGCGTGGTCAAGGGCGGCGGCCGCCAGCCAGGCCCCATCCGCGTCGGTCGCCTGGGTCTCACCCCCTTCCGTGGCGGCCACGGCCATCGCCCCCCGTCCCGCGGCGTAGCCGGCAAGCACGTCGCCCAGTCCGGCCCTGGCGGCTTCAGGGCAGGCCGTGAGCAGTTGCCAGCGGCGCCCGTCGGGCGCCGCCACGACGCTGCGGGCTCCCTTGAGCAGCACGCAGACGCCAACGCGGCGGGCCGCTGCCGCCGCCGCCTCCGGCCGAGGTAGCGGCGCCAGATCGGGAAACAGCCTGCGGAACTCCTCTCCGTGGGGGGTCATCCAGGTGGGGCCCCGGCGCCGCTGGAGCCAGTCGATGCCCATCGCCGCCAGACGGTTCAGGCCATCGGCATCGAGCACCAGCAGTCCTTCGAAATCAGCCAGCTCCTTCCATCGCTCCTGTTCCTGGGCTTCGAGCGCTGCGGGGAATGGGTCGCCGGTGTTGCCCAGTCCGCCAAGGCCGGGACCCACCAGAACCGCATCCAGCCGATCCAGCCAGCCCTCGGGCAGTCCCCCCAGGGCCAGTCCCCCGGCCGGGGTGGCCCCCAGGCCCGGCTCAAGCACCACGTGGGGATGGATCTGCCAGAGGTGGGGGGCAAGCTCCTGTGGCGGAGCAGCCCTGAGGCTGCCGCATCCGGAGGCCGTGGCGCCCGCCAGGGCCAGGTGGGCGGCGCCCCTGTAGCGGCAGCTGCCGGCCAGGACCAGCAGGCGTCCGCGTCCATACTTTCCGGCGGCCGGATCGGCGACCGGCCAGGGGGCCGAGGCCTGGTCGGCGGCCGCCAGGCCCAGTAGCTGATCGGCGGGTGGCTGGGCCAGGAGGGCGGGCGGCAGCCCGAGGCAGATCCGCTCCAGCCGTCCCACCCAGCGCAGGGCGGCATCCTGCACCAGGCCCCGCTTGATCAGACCGATGCTGTAGGTGGTCGCGGCGGTGGCGGCCACGCTGCCAAGCAGCTCACCGGAGTCGGCATCCAGCCCGGTCGGGACGTCGATGGCCAGCAGGGCTCCCGGGCGCCGCTGCTCCCGATCCCGCAGCAGGGTTTCGATCACCGGGCCAGCCGGACGCTGCTGGCCGATGCCGAACAGGGCATCCACCCAGAGGGCGGGATCGGCGGGATCGGGGGGAACCTCCAGCAGCGGAATTCCCAGCCAGCGGGCATGGCGGAGGTGCGCTTCGGTGAGGGGGCGGCGGCGCTCGAAGGGGCACCAGATCCGCACCCGGCCTCCGGCCAGGTGCCACTCCCTGGCCACCACCAGACCGTCGCCGCCGTTGTGGCCCGGCCCCACCAGCACCAACAGGTCATCCCGTCCCGGCCTTTCCAGCAGGCGGCGGCTCACCGCCAGGGCGGCCTTCTCCATCAGGGCCTCCACCGGCAGGCCGCTGGCGAAGAGCTCCTGCTCGATGGCCGCCATCGTGGCGCTGCTCACCAGGACGTGATCGGCATCCACCGGTGGCCAGGAGGTGGGCATCGGCCGGAGGTTCACGGCGGCCCGAGCAGTGCTCTCCCATGATGGAGGCGTCCGCCCGTTCCACCCACCGGGATCCGTGCGCTCCACCGTCCCTGCTCCGCCCGCGTCCGCCACCGTCGCTGCAACCGTCGCTGCATCCGTCGCTCCAGCCGTCGCCGAGGTGCTTGGACGGCTGCGCCAGTGGCCGGGAGAGCAGCGGGTGGCGGTGGGGCTCTCCGGTGGTGTGGACAGCTCCCTGACCGCGGCCCTGCTGGTGGCCGCCGGTTGGGAGGTCGAGGGCCTCACCCTGTGGTTGATGAGCGGCAAGGGCACCTGCTGCGCCGAGGGTCTGGTGGATGCGGCCGGCATCTGCGACCAGCTGGGGGTGCCCCACCACGTGGTCGATGCCCGGGCCCGCTTCCAGGAGCAGATCGTCGATTTCCTCGTGCAGGGCTATGGCGAGGGCCTTACCCCCCTGCCCTGCTCCCGCTGCAACCGGTCGGTGAAGTTCGGCCCGATGCTGGCCTGGGCCGAGGCGGAGCGCGGCATCGGTCGCCTCGCCACCGGCCATTACGCCCGGGTGCGGCCGGCCGGCATCACCCTGGAGCGGCCGCTGCCCGGGGAGGGGGCCGGCCGCCATCAGCTGTTGCGGGGTCTGGATCCCTATAAGGACCAAAGCTACTTCCTCTACGACCTGCCCCAGTCGGTGCTGGGCCGGCTGGTGTTTCCCCTGGGCGAACTCACCAAGGACGCGACCCGTGCCGAAGCCGCACGCCTCGGTCTGCGCACGGCCGAGAAGCCCGAAAGCCAGGACCTCTGCCTGGCCGACCACCACGGTTCGATGCGGGCGTTCCTGGATGCCTATCTGCCACCCCGCCAGGGCGAGATCGTGCTGGCGGACGGCACGGTGCTGGGCCGCCATGACGGCCTCGAGCATTTCACCATCGGCCAGCGCAAGGGCCTCGGGGTGGCCTGGAGTGAACCCCTCCACGTGGTGCGGCTGGATGGGGCCATGAACCGGGTGGTGGTGGCTCCCCGCCGGGAGGCGACCCGGCAGGTCTGCACGGTTGGCGCCATCAACTGGGTCTCGATCGCTCCACCGGAGCAGCCGATCGAGGTGGAGGTGCAGGTGAGGTACCGCAGCCTGCCCGAGCGGGCCCTGCTGACGCCGATCACGCAAACGGCCGGCGATCAGGCCGCCGAACGGCCCCATCGGGCCCGGCTCGACTTCGCCGAGCCCCAGTTCTCGGTGGCCCCGGGGCAGGCGGCGGTATTCTACTGCGGTGAGGTGCTGCTCGGCGGTGGGTTGATTCAGGCCGAAGGCTGACGGCTTTCGCTGCGGAAGCGGTTCATCGCCGATTCGATCACCACGTGCATGTCCATGTATTTGTACTCGGAGAGACGGCCACCGAAGATCACGTTGTCCGTGGCCTGGGAACGCTCCTGATAGCGGCGATAGAGCGATTGATTGTGGGGGTCGTTGACCGGGTAGTAGGGGATGGCTTCAGCGGTACAGGGCTTTGGATACTCCCTTGTGATCACGGTCACTGGAGAGATGGAAGCCTCGAAGTGCTTGTGCTCGATGATACGGGTGAACGGCTCGCTGTCATCGCAATAGTTGATCACGGCGTTGCCCTGGAAATTGTCGACGTCCACCACGCTGCTGTCGAAATCCAGGGAGCGATATTCGAGGCGCCCCAGCGAATAGTCGAAGAATTGATCGATGCAACCGGTGTAGACCACTTTTCGGGCCAGGCTGGTCAACTCGGAACGGTTGTCGAGAAAATCAACGTTCAGCCGGACTTCGATGCCCTCCAGCATCGCTTCAAACAGGGCCGTGTAGCCACCGATGGGAATGCCCTGGTAGCGGTCGGAGAAATAGTTGTTGTCGTAGGTGAAGCGCAGGGGCAGCCGCTTGATGATGAAGGCAGGCAGCTCACGGGGATCCTTGCCCCATTGCTTGCGGGTGTAGTCGCGGATGAGGGTTTCATAGATGTCCTTCCCCACCAGTGACAGGGCCTGTTCCTCCAGGTTGGATGGCTCGCCGAAGAAGCGCTGGGAAGCGATCTTCTGTTTGGCTTCCGAAGGTGTGCGCGTCTGCCAGAGCTCATAGAACGTATTCATATTGAAGGGCAGCGAATAGAGCTTGTCGCCCGATAGTGCCTTGGGAGAATTGATGTAGTTATTGAACTCGGCAAACCTGTTGACAAAGCTCCAGACAGCCTTGTTGCTGGTGTGGAAGATATGGGCGCCGTAGCGATGGATGTTGATGCCTTCCCGTTTCTCGGTGTAGCAGTTGCCGCCGACATGCGGGCGGCGATCTATGATGAGGCAGCTCTTGCCGGCATCGGTGGCGAGCCGTGCAAAGGTGGCCCCGAACAGTCCGCAGCCGACGATCAGGTAGTCGAAGCTGGCGTTGAGGTTCAAGCGCCTACCATCCCAGAAACGGCCATGGGCTCATGGGACTTGCAAAGGAGCATGGATTGGGTCAAGCGGAAACGGCTGAATCCAATCGGGCGATGGGTTTTCCCCTTCGCCATCAGGCAGATCTTCTCGAACGGGACAATGGCCATCGGCGCCCACTTATGATCGATGTTGTTGGCGAGTGGGTCGATCCCGAAGGAACTGGCCGTGGCGTATTCGGTATGGAGAGAGCACTTGTCTGCCGATGGGATGTTTCTTACAACGGCACGTTTCAAGAGTCTTGGCATGGCCATTGAGATCTCATAATCAGCGTCATGCCCAAACTCATCGTAGACCCTTGGCTCTGACATCGATGCCCCCATGGTTTGCTTTGGACGATGTCGCCCGTCACCCGGTCTTTGCTGCACGCCGGAGCACGCGCCCGATCCCCTGCAGCGTCCGCTGCTGCCGCCGCCACCAGCAGCGGACCGGAGGAGGGGTCAGCCAGCGTGCCGTCCGGGTCAGGCGCCGACCGGAGACCACCCACAGATGCTGGCCGAACCGGTCCCGCCGGCAGGTCGCCAGCTGGGCTGCCGAGGGGCCCCGATACGCCGGCAGGCCCAGCTGGTGGGCCAGTTGGGCGGTGGCGTCCTCCCAGTAGCGGCTGGCCTCCAGCCTGATCCGCCAGCAGTCCCGAATCGAGCCGACGCTCAGCAGGGTGTCGGGGCCGAAGTGCTCCACCTCGAGGATGCCTGGCAGTCCGAAGGGATTGGTTCCCTGTTCGCTGATCACCAGGCAGCCATGCAGGGGCGCCTGCCACATTCGCCCGGAGAGGGTGTTGCCCCGCTGGTAGGGATACATCAGCCCGTAGCAGCACAAGGCGCTGGCCAGCAGCCTGTTCGCTTCGAGATAGCTGAGTCCGTGGGTGCGCAGATCGAGCCTGTCCCAGTGGCGGCCATGGACCCGCACCAGATCCCGGCGGGCCAGATGGGCCAGATCCTGCTGATAGGGGTCGTCACCCATCGGCTTGAAATTGGCGATGTGCAGGGGCCTGCCGAGTTGTTTCCGGAAGGCCCCCTGCTGCCAGAACTCCGGAACCACCGGCAGATAGCCCTGCACCCACTGCACTCCCTCAGGCAGGGTCGCTGGTCGGATCAGGGAAATGAGCCGAATCTCGCGGGCGTTGGGAAAGCGGCAAGGCCACTCCACCTGCAGCTCCTTGACGTAGTCATACACATGGACGATTCCCCTATAATCCTGATGGCGAAGGCCCGGATCGCCGCGGAGAACCACCAGCAGATCCGGCTCCGAATCAGCCCCGTCGCCGATCAACGAATAGCCCGCCGCCAGGTAGAACAAGCGCACGTTCCAGATCACATCGAGATCCTGGAAATCGATCGACAGGATGCGGAACCGGAGGGGAGGCGTCACGCGATCTACCAGTAGGGATCGCAGGCCAGGCCCACCGTCAGCTGACCGCTCGGACTCGATGGCACGGTGGCGACGCAGGCCCGCACCAGGCGTCCGTTGACCTCGATCTCACAGGCGCCGCAGCTGCCCCCGAGGCAGCCGGTGGGAATCATCACCGCCGCCTCACGGGCAGCCTCCAGCCAGTCCTGGCCGGGGAAGGCCGAACTGGTGCTCCCGTCCGGCCACGCGATGGTGATGGCAGGGCGGGGGATTCCGATGGGTGGAGCCTCGTGCTGGCGGAAATCTAGGGGCTTGGGGACCGTCAGGGTTGCGGCGGCCGGAGGGGAGCCCCTCCGGCCAGCAGGGGTGAAAGGTCGATGTGTTCTTCGAAGGCGTCGGCCAGCCGATCGAGCAGGGCGTCCCGCTGGCGACCGTGATGGGGCTGGTCCTCCTCCAGCAGAGGCAGCTGGCGCCGCTGGCGCAGCTGGTTCAGCCAGCGGCGCCGCCAGGGGCCGTTCTCGAAGATGCCGTGCAGGTAGGTGCCGGCCACCAGGCCCCCCTGGGTCCCGGAGGCCGCCCACCAGCCCAGTTCTCCGTCCTCCGCCAGGGGCGAGCAGCCCGTGGCGTCCATCCGTTCGCTGCGGCCATGGTGGAGCTCGAACCCTTCCACCAGGAGCGGTTCCCCCTGGCCTGGGGGCCAGAGGGCCCGGCAGCGCCGTTGCCGCAGCGCCTTGTCGCCCTGGAACACGGTGCTCAGCGGTAGCAGGCCGAGCCCGTCCATCCGGTCCCCAGCCCGGCCCCCTTCCAGCCCTTCGGGATCGTGCAGGTCCCGGCCCAGCATCTGCAGACCGCCGCAGAGGGCGAACAGCTGGCCTCCTCGGGCCACATAGGCCCGCAGCGCCTCCGTCATGCCGCTGTTGTGCAGGCTCGCCAGGTCGCGCAGCGTCTGCTTGCTGCCCGGCAGGATCACGGCATCGGGCTGCTCCAGCGGTTCCCCTGGCCGCCGCCACTGCAACTGCACGCTGGCTTCGGCCTCGAGAGGGTCGAGGTCGGAGAAATTGCTGAGGGAGGGCAGGCGCAACACCACGATGTTGAGCTCGCTGCGGGACTTGCGGCTGCCCCTCTCCAGCAGATCCAGGGAGTCTTCCGGGGGGAACAGCTCATCGAGCCACGGCATCACCCCGAGCACGGGCAGGCCGGTCTGCTGCTCCAGCCAACGGCGGCCTTCATCGAACAGGGAGCGACGGCCGCGGAAGCGGTTGATCAGCAACCCGCCGATCAGGGGGCGCTCCACGGGCCGCAGCAGGGCCAGGGTGCCCACGATCTGGGCGAAGACGCCACCCCGTTCGATGTCCGCCACCAGCAGGCAGCGGGCTCGCAGGTACTGGGCCAGCCGCAGGTTGGTGAGGTCCCTGGCCTGCAGATTCACCTCCACCGGACTACCCGCCCCCTCCAGCACCAGCCGCCCGCCGGGGTGGGCGGCCTGCAGCTCCGCCAAGCCCGTCCGGATGGCCGCCCAGCCGGGCCGGAACCAGTCGCGGTAGTAGTGCTCCGCCCGGGCCGTGCCCACCGACCGCCCCAGATGGATGACCTCACTGGTGCTGTCGCCCCTGGGTTTGAGCAGCACCGGGTTCATCGCCACCTGCGGCTCCAGGCCCGCGGCCCAGGCCTGCAGGGCCTGGGAGTAGGCCATTTCACCGCCCTGCTGGTCGACCCAGGCATTGAGGCTCATGTTCTGGCCCTTGAAGGGCAGGGGCTGCTCCCCGCGACGCCTCAGCACCCGGCAGAGGGCGGCGGTCATCAGCGACTTGCCGGCGCCGCTGCTGGTGCCAAGGACCATCAACGGCCGCAGGGAGGGGGGGTGGGGGTGGTTCAAAGGCGGGGGCGATGGCGGCGCAGCGCCTCCAGGATCCGCTCCCGCCGCCCCGCCCGGGGAATCTCACTGGGCCAGCGCCGCAGCACCTGGCGGCCCATCGGAGTCAGCCGCACCCGCTCGGTCAGTCCCTGGCCGTCCACTTCTCGGCGCAGCACGCCCAGGCGGATCAACCAGAGGAAATGGTCCTCGGCCCGCTCGCTGCTGAGGGGACCGAAGGTGAGGGGGGCGGCGACGCCGCTCCGGCGGGCGAGAGCCTCGCTGCTGAGCGCCTCGCCGTCCACCGCCTCATAGAAACGGCGGCGGAAGGGAAGGCAGCGGAGGGAGAGCGCGGCCCGCGCCAGCGAACGGTCCTCGGTGTCTGCCTCTGCCATCGGCCCATTCTCCCCAATTGACGGGCAGGCTGGAGACCCTGACGGAGACCACCCTTGCTGCTGCTGGCTTCCGCTTCCCCTGCCCGGCGCCGTTTGCTGGAGCAGGTCGGCGTGCCCCACCGGATCCAGGTGAGCGGCGTGGATGAGGAGGGGATCAGCGATGCGGACCCCGCCGTGCTGGTGCAGCGGCTGGCACGGGCCAAAGCTGAGGCGGTGCGCAGCGGACTGGCAGAGGCGGCTGCGGGAGCGGGGCGACAGGCCGATGCGATCACAGCCGTGCTGGGTTGTGATTCGTTGTTCGTGTTCGGGGGAGAGGTGTTTGGCAAACCGGTCGATCCCGCCGAAGCGACCCAGCGCTGGCTGCGCATGACAGGGGGCTGGGGGGAGCTGCACACCGGCCACTGCCTGCTGAGCGGCCCGACCGCCTCCAGCACGCACGCCGATGGACCTGAACAGCTCCTGGGCCTTGCGACCGTCACCACCCGGGTGAAGTTTGCCTCGCTCAGCACCGCTGAGATCGACGCCTATGTGGCCACAGGAGAGCCCTTGCAGTGTGCCGGTGGCTTTGCCCTCGAGGGCCTGGGCGGGGCGCTTGTGGAGCGGATTGAAGGCTGCTACAGCAATGTGATCGGCCTCAGCCTGCCGCTGCTGCGCCGCTGGCTGATTCAGTGATCAATGTGCTCAAGCAGCAGCTTGCAGTTCCTATCGGTCTTGATCTCGTACTTCTGGTTGTTTTTGATGCCGTCAAACGCATGGATTCGGCCGTCATCAATGTCCATGCTGATGCTGGTGTAACCACTCGCCTTGATGGCGTTGGTGCATGACCCAACCCTCGTGGGTTCGGCTCCGGATCCTCGGGAATCAACAGTTCAGTGGCGGGCACTGCCAAAAAAAAGCCCCCGACTAACGGGGGCTGAAGCGATCAGGTTGGCGACGAAGCCAGCTGTCTGATGGTGATCGGATCAGTCGAGATCCGGCATGGCCAGGGTGGGCTCGGCCTGACGGTCGATGCCCTTCTCGAAGCCGGCGGCGGCGGCGCGGGCGCGGCCCGCATGCCACAGGTGGCCCACCAGGAAGAAGAAGGCCAGCACGAACTGCGTGGAGGCCAGCCACTGGCGGATGTTGACGAAGTTCACCGAGTTGGGCTCGGTGATGATGCCGCCCACGGAGTTGAGCGAGGCGTTGGGGGCGTGGGTCATGTACTCGGCGGCCCGACGCACCTGCCACGGCTGGATGTCGTTCTGGAGCTTGTCGAGGCTCAGACCATTGGGGCCGCGCAGGGGCTCCAGCCAGGGACCACGGAAGTCCCAGAAGCGCATCGTTTCACCACCGAAGATGATTTCGCCGGTGGGGGAGCGCATCAGGTATTTGCCCAGACCGGTGGGGCCCATGGCGGAACCGATGTTGGCGCCCATGCGCTGGTCGCGCACCAGGAAGGTGAAGCTCTGGGCCTGGGAGGCTTCGGCGTTGGTGGGGCCGTAGAACTCCGAGGGGTAGGCGGTGTTGTTGAACCAGATGTAGGCCGAGGCGATGAAGCTCATGAAGCTCAGGGCGCCGAGGCTGTAGCTCAGGTAGGCCTCACCGTTCCAGATGAAGGCGCGGCGCACCCAGCCGAAGGGCTTGGTGATGACGTGCCAGATGCCACCGAAGATGCAGATCAGACCGATCCAGATGTGGCCACCGATGATGTCCTCCATGGAGTCGACACCGATGATCCAGCCCTCGCCACCGAAGGGGGCGCGGGTGAGGTAGCCGAAGATCACCCCGGGGCTCAGGGTGGGGTTGCTGATCAGGCGCACATCACCGCCACCGGGGGCCCAGGTGTCGTAGACGCCACCGAAGAACATGGCCTTGAACACCAGCAGCAGGGCACCCACACCGAGAAGGATGAGGTGGTAGCCGATGATGTTGGTCATCTGGTTCTTGTCGCGCCAGTCCTGGGAGAAGAACGCGGAGTAGTTCTCCAGGATCTCGGGGCCGCGCAGGGCGTGGTACAGGCCGCCGAGGCCGAGCACGGCGGAGCTGATCAGGTGCAGCACACCGACCACGAAGAAGGGATAGAGGTCGGTGACCTCACCGCCGGGGCCCACGCCGTAGCCAAGGGTGGCCACGTGGGGGAACAGGATCAGGCCCTGCTCGTACATGGGCTTGTCGAAGGTGAAGTGACTCACCTCGAACAGCATCATGGCGCCGGCCCAGAAGACCATCAGACCCGCATGGGCCACGTGGGCACCGAGGAGACGGCCGGAGAGATTGATCAGACGGGCATTGCCCGCCCACCAGGCATAGCCGGTGGAGTCGAGGTCCTTGCCCCCGACCGAAATGAGACCGGAATTAAAGGGCGTTTCCACGGGGCAGAACCTCTTCAGGGAAGATGAAGTTTTCGTGCGGCTGGTCGGCGGGGG
>JAUCZB010000013.1 GCA_030373325.1 Cyanobium sp. CZS25K
TGCGCATGGCCCACCTGGCCACCATCGCTTCCCACCACGTCAACGGCGTGGCGGCACTGCACAGCGACCTGGTGAAGCAGGAGCTGTTCCCCGACTTCGCCGCCCTCTGGCCGGAGAAGTTCACCAACGTCACCAATGGCGTGACGCCGCGCCGCTGGCTGGCCCTGGCCCACCCCGCCCTCGATGGCCTCCTGAGCGACGTCATCGGCCCCGACTGGCCCGTGCGCATGCAGGATTTCCGGCAGCTGGAGACGTTTCAGCATGACGCCGCCTTCCTGGAGCGCTGGAGCGACTGCAAACGCAGCGGCAAACAACGCCTGGCGGCCTACATCCTGCGCCAGAACGCCCTGGCCATCGACCCCGACAGCCTCTTCGACGTGCAGGTGAAGCGCATCCACGAGTACAAGCGCCAGCACCTCAACGCCCTGCAGGTGATCGCCCAGTACCTGCGCATCAAGAACGGCGACACCCACGGTCTGGTACCCCGCACCTTCATCTTCGCCGGCAAGGCCGCCCCGGGCTATGCCATGGCCAAGCTGATCATCCGCTTCATCAACGGCATCGCCGAGGTCGTCAATGCCGACCCGACGGTGAATCAGCTGCTGCGGGTCGTCTTCCTGGCCGATTACAACGTCAAGCTGAGCGAAAGGGTGTATCCCGCCGCCGACCTCTCCGAGCAGATCTCCACCGCCGGCCTCGAAGCCTCCGGCACGGGCAACATGAAATTCATGATGAACGGGGCCCTCACCATCGGCACCCTCGATGGCGCCAACGTGGAGATCCGCCAGGAGGTGGGGGACAACAACTTCTTCCTCTTTGGCCATACCACGGAGGGCATCGCCAGCCTCCACCGCGACGGCTATCGGCCCTGGGAGCGGATCGCCGCCATGCCGCTGCTCCAGGAGATCCTCGGGCTGATCGGCCAGGGCCACTTCAGCCGAGGGGACAGAGACCTGTTCCAGCCCCTGCTCAACAACCTCAACAGCTCGGACCCCTTCTTCGTCGTCGCGGATTTCGAGGACTACCTGCGGGCCCAGCAGACCGTCGCCTCAACCTGGGCCGACCGCCGCCGTTGGAGCCGTATGACCCTGCTCAACACGGCCCGGAGCGCCTACTTCTCCTCCGACCGCGCCATCGCCGAGTACGCCGAGGGGATCTGGGAGGTGAAACCGGTGCCGGTGGCGATGAGATCCCTGATCGAAGCCTGAGCCGATGGCTCAACTCAGGGGGTCACCCCCGGCATGAAGCGCCGTTCATGGTCGAATCCCTTGAGCATGCGGTTCCAGTAGAGGCAGGGCAGCACGTCCTTCTTGACCACCCACATGCTCCAGCGCTCCTTGGTGGGATCGAGGGGGAAGGAGGGCACGGGCTGTCCTTCGTAGTTGAATTCGGCCATGATCACGCGTCCATAGCCGGTGATCAGCGGACAGCAGGCATAGCCGTCGTAGCGGGCGGCCAGGGGCTGGCCATCGAGATGGGCCAGCAGGTTGGCCACCAGCACCGGGGCCTGGCCCCGCACCGCCGCGGCGGTCTTGGAGTTGGGCAGCGACGACACGTCGCCCAGGGAGAAGACGTTGGGATGGCGCACGTGCTGGGTGGTGAACTTGTCCACCTCCACCCAGCCGCCCGGTCCGTCCACCGCCAGGGGGCTGGTGGCCACCACATCCGGGGCCGCCATCGGCGGCGTGACGTGCAGCATCGCGTAGGGAAGCACCTCCTCCCGCACCGTGTCGCCGTCCTTGACGGCAAAAACCGCCTCCTTGCTGGCGGCGCGGACCTCCTTGAGGGTGTGCAGGTAATGGGGTTCGATGCCCCGGCGAGCCACCACCTGGCGCAGGGGTTCGGCGAAGGCCGGGATGCCGAAGATGCCCGGTGTGGCGGTGGCGAAGATCACCTTGGTCGCCGCCGCCACCGCCGCCGAGCGCTTGAAGACGTCGTCGGCCAGGTACATGATCTTCTGCGGCGCGCCGGCGCACTTGATCGGCGTGTCCGGGAAGGTGAAGATCGCGTTGCCGCCGGTGAAGGCCTGGATCGTCTTCCAGGTGTAGTCGACCAGATCCTTGGAATAGTTGCTGGTGACGCCGCCTGAGCCCAGCGCCTCCGGCAGACCCTTGATACGGTCCCAGCAGAGCTTGATGCCGGTGGCCACCACCAGCACGTCGTAGTGGAGCGTTTCGCCGTCGGTGCTGGCCACGGTGCCGGCCACCGGATCGAAACCGGCGGCGGCGGCGCGGATCCAGCGCACCCCCTCGGGGATCAGAGCGGCTTCATCGCGGCGGGTCTGCTCCAGGGTGAAGACCCCACCGCCCACCAGGGTCCAGCCCGGTTGGTAGTAGTGGTCGGGCGAGGGCTCAAGGATGGCGATCTCCAGGCCGGGCCTCGCCCGCTTCAGCTGGCTGGCCACGGTGAGGCCCGCAGCCCCTCCGCCGACGATCAGGATCTGGTGGTGGGCCATGGAATGGAGATCGAACGCGGAGGGCCGGGCAACGGCGATCAAAACATGGCACGCCCTCTTGCCTGTGAGGCACCCGGGCAACACAGCGAAGGTATCGAGAACCGGCTCGGGACGGTGATGCTGAACGTACGTCACAAGGTTGGAACAGGCCTGAAGCCCCCCTGGGCTGCAACGTGGCTAAGACGCCTGCATGGCATCCCATTCCCACCACGACCACCAGCACCGGGGGGCCCCGAGGGCCTTCTTCTGGGGGGTGGTGCTCAACAGCGGCCTGTCGGGGCTGCAGCTGGTGATCGGCATCGGCTTCGGGTCGCTGGCCCTGATCGGCGATGCGATTCACAACCTGGGTGACGTGGCCGGTCTGCTGTTCGGCTGGGGGGCCGAACGGCTCAGCATCCGTCCGGCCACGACCCGCTTCACCTATGGCTTCGGCCGCAGCACCCAGCTGGCGTCGCTGATCAATGCGGGCCTGATCCTGATGGCGGCCGGCGTGGTGATCGTGGAAGGGGTGCAGCGGCTGATCGATCCGGTGCCGGTGGTGAGTGGTCCGGTGGCCTGGGCGGCGGCGGCCGGGATCGTGGTGAACCTGCTCTCCGCCTGCCTCTTCGGCAGCGACCACCACCACGATCTGAACCGCCGGGCGGCGGTGGTGCACCTGCTCACCGATGCGGCCGTCTCGGCCGCGGTGCTGGTCAGCGCCTTGCTGGTGGGGCTGGTGGGCTGGGTCTGGCTGGATGCCGCCACCGCCATCGTCGTGGGGCTGGTCGTGGCCTGGAGCGGCTGGGAGCTGCTGGCTGAGGCCCTCAGTGCCTCCCTCGATGCCGTGCCCCGCAGCATCGAGCTCGCCGAGGTGGAGGCGGCCCTGCGCGCCCTGCCCGGGGTGGAGAACGTGCATCATCTGCATGTGTGGGGGATGAGCACCTCCCGGACCGCCCTGACGGCCCACCTGGTCCGCCACCTCGATGGACTGGACAACGGGGAACTGCTGCGTCTGGCCCGGGAACGGCTGGCCGACCTCGGCATCACCCACAGCACGCTCCAGATTGAGCCGCCTGGGGGCTGTTCGGAGGTCTGTTGAATCAAGCGTCCGGCTCCACCCGGCTCGCCTGCTTGTCCTGCGCCAGCAACTGCTCCACCAGGATCTTCGGCAGCAGCGACACGATCGCCACACCGCCGAGCACCATCGCCGCCCCGAAGGCCAGTTCGGTCTGGTAGTTCCTGTAGGCGTCCTCCACGAACAGGGGCAGGGTCTGCGTCTGGCCCTCGATGTTGCCGCTGACCACCGCCACGGCGCCGAATTCCCCCAGGGCCCGGGCCGTGGTGAGGATCAGGCCATAGAGGGCCGCCCAGCGCACCGAGGGCAGCAAAGGCCAACTTGAGGCCGAAGACCTCGTCCAAAGCCTCCCCCAGCCAGCCGTTGGATGTACCTGGCCGTGAGGCCAGTGACGTTTTCCTCAAGCGCGGCCAGGGCGACGTGCTGCTGAATGACGAGAACGAGGCGATCCTGGCGAAACGGAGCGGCGATCTCAAGGCGCCGTTCCTTGTGCCTGAGGTCAACATCCGCATCGAGAGCCCGGTGGCCGTCGTGGACCGCAACGTGGACCGCAAGGGCACCCGCCAGGCCGCCGAGGCCCTGGCCGCTTACCTGCAAAGCGAACCAGCCCAGGAGATCTTCGCCGAGGAGGGGTTCCGTCCGGTCAGCCCCGGCGTCTGGAGCCGGGTGAAGGGCCGCTTCGCCCCGGTGAAGCAACTCTTCTCGGCCGGCGATTTCGGCGGCTGGGACCAGATCAACGCCACGTCAGGGGATCATCCCGCAGGTGAACATCTTGTTCATCACCGGCGCGGCGATCTTGTTGAAGAAGGCCTGGCGCATCTGGGGATCATCGTTGAGCAGGTCGAACACGCGCTGTTCCTGCGACCCGCGCCGCTCACTCCGGGCGGCCCGCAGCTGCTCGCAGGTGGAGTTCTGGTAGCGCTCGATGACTCGGGTGGCCACCAGGTTGACGACCGGGTACTCAGCCTGGGCAGGGGCCGCCGCCCCGAGCAGGAGACCGAGAACCAGGGCAGAGCGGAGGGGCTGGAGCATCGTGGGGGGAACGCGAGACGGCAGAGGAGCTGGAACCTGCCGCAAGGCAGTCCATTGAAGCTCCTCCTTCGGGGCCCTTCCGTCAAGGCTCGGCGGGCGCTGATGTCCGAGCCGTCGCCTTCCGAGGGATGGGCGTCGTTCCATCCACCGCCTGCCAGCTGCGCATGGCTCAGTAGACGTCCAGCGGCTGCCGGCAGGCCGCATCGCCGTCCCCTGCCGCCAGGCCCTCGAGCTGAACCTTCTCCGTCTGCAGTGCGACCTGGCGCCGCGCCGACTCGCCGCAGCTGCGCGGTGTGGGGAAGATCTTGCCGGGATTGGCCAGGCCCGCCGGATCGAAGGCCTCACGCACCAGGCCCATGGTGGCCAGGTCGTCGGGGGCGAACATCCAGTCGAGGTAGCAGCGCTTGTCGCTGCCCACCCCGTGCTCGCCGGTGATGCTGCCGCCCGCGTCGATGCAGAGGCGCAGGATGTCGGCACCAAGGGCCTGCACCCGGTCGGTCACCGCGGGCTCATCGGCCCGGTAGAGGATCAGCGGGTGGAGGTTGCCGTCGCCGGCATGGAACACATTGGCCACCGGCAGCTCGTAGCGACGGCTCAGCTCCTCGATCGCCGCCAGCACCGAAGGCAGGGCGCTGCGGGGCACCACGCCATCCTGCACGTAATAGGTGGGGGTGATGCGGCCGACGGCAGCGAAGGCGGACTTACGGCCCTTCCACAGCAGCGCCCGGTCGGCCTCGCTGGAGGCGCGCCGGATCGTGCGGGCGCCGGCCCGGCGGCAGAGCTCCCCGGCGATCTCGACGGCGGCTGTCACCTCCCGCTCCTGCCCGTCGAGTTCGATCAGCAGCACCGCGGCCGCATCGCGGGGGTACTCGTCACGGCCGAAGAGATCATCGACGGCGTTGATCGTGAAGTTGTCCATGATCTCCATCCCCGCCGGCAGCACCCCGGCGGCCGTCACCAGCCGCACCGCCTCACCGGCGGCCTCCATCGCGGTGAAGTCGGCCAGCAGCACCGCCACGCTCTGGGGCGCCCGCAGCAGCCGCAGGGTGATGGCGGTGGCGATGCCGAGGGTGCCCTCGCTGCCGATGAACACCCCGCGCAGGTCCAGCTCGGGGGTCTCGGCCAGGCCGCTGCCCAGGGTGGTGACCGTGCCGTCGGGAAGCACCACCTCCATCGCCAGCACGTGGTTGCTGGTGACCCCGTACTTGAGGCAGTGCACCCCACCGGAGTTCTCGGCCACGTTGCCGCCGATCGAGCACACCACCTGGCTGGAGGGGTCGGGGGCGTAGTAAAAGCCGTCGCCGGCCACCGCCCGGGTGACCCAGGAATTGATCACCCCCGGCTGCACGGTGATGCGCCGGTTGGCCAGATCCACCTCCAGGATCGAGCGCATGCGGCTGGTGGCGATCACCAGGGCGTTGTTCTCCGCCAGGGCGCCGCCGGAGAGGCCGGTGCCGCTGCCGCGGGCCACGAAGGGCACCCCTTCACGGTGGCAGAGCCGCACTAAGGCCGCCACCTGCTCGGTGGTTTCCGGCAGCACCACCAGCGACGGCTGGGCCCGGTGCAGGGTGAGACCGTCGCAGTCGTAGGCCAGCAGTTCCTGGGGTGCCGCCACCACCGCCCGTGCCGGCAGCAGGGCGCGGCAGTGGCGCTCCATCGCGGCCCAGTCGATCGTCACGGAAGGGCTCCGGTGGGCCGGGGAAGGGGTGGCATTGCTTCCGAACTTACCGAGGCAAGGCACAGCGGCACCCTTCTGGGTCAGGATGGGAAACGTATGCGTCCACCTTCCGCGGATCCCGCCTTGAGTTCGGCCACCCCTTCAGCGCCCGCCTCGGCCCCTTCCCTCCTCACCACCCGATCCGAGGAGATCTTCGCCGCCGCCCAGAAACTGATGCCCGGGGGCGTCAATTCCCCCGTCCGCGCGTTCAAGTCGGTCGGCGGCCAGCCGATCGTCTTCGACCGGGTGAAGGGGGCCTACGCCTGGGACGTCGACGGCAACCGCTACATCGATTACGTCGGCAGTTGGGGGCCCGCCATCTGCGGCCACAGCCACCCGGAGGTGATCGCCGCCCTGCACGAAGCCCTGGAGAAGGGCACCAGCTTCGGCGCCCCCTGTCTGCTGGAGAACGAGCTGGCGGAACTGGTGATCGCCGCGGTGCCCTCGGTGGAGATGGTGCGCTTCGTGAACTCCGGCACCGAGGCCTGCATGGCGGTGCTGCGGCTGATGCGCGCCTTCACCGGGCGCGAGAAGGTGATCAAGTTCGAGGGCTGCTACCACGGCCACGCCGACATGTTCCTGGTCAAGGCGGGCTCGGGTGTGGCCACCCTCGGCCTGCCCGATTCCCCCGGGGTGCCGCGGGCCGTCACGGCCGGCACCCTCACCGCCCCCTACAACTGCCTCGAGTCGGTCAAGGAGCTGTTCGCCAACAACCCCGGCGAAATCGCCGGGGTGATCCTGGAGCCGGTGGTGGGCAATGCGGGCTTCATCACGCCCGAACCCGGTTTCCTCGAGGGCCTGCGCGAACTCACCAAGGAGAACGGCGCCCTGCTGGTGTTCGATGAGGTGATGACCGGCTTCCGGATCAGCTACGGCGGCGCCCAGGCCCGCTTCGGCGTCACCCCGGATCTCACCACCATGGGCAAGGTGATCGGCGGCGGCCTGCCGGTGGGGGCCTACGGCGGCCGTGCCGACATCATGGCCATGGTGGCCCCCGCTGGCCCCATGTATCAGGCGGGCACCCTGAGCGGCAATCCCCTGGCCATGACCGCCGGCATCAAGACCCTGCAGCTGCTGAAGCAACCCGGCAGCTACGAGCGGCTCGAAACGATCACCCGCCGGCTCAGCGACGGGATCCTCGCCGCCGCCGCCGAGGCCGCCATCCCCTGCTGCGGCGGCAGCATCAGCGCCATGTTCGGGTTCTTCCTCTGCGAAGGGCCGGTGCACAACTTCGAGCAGGCGAAGGCCACCGACACGGCCCGCTTCGGCAAGCTGCACCGGGCCATGCTCGAGCGTGGCGTCTACCTGGCACCGAGCGCCTTCGAGGCGGGCTTCACCTCCCTGGCCCACAGCGACGCCGACATCGACGCCACCATCGCCGCCTTCCGCGACGTCTTCCTCTCGCTGGCGTGATCTTCGGCCGTCTTCAGCGGGTCGGCACGGGGCTGCTGACCCTGACCCTGCTGCTGGCTGGTTGCGGTTCCGATGCCGGCAACCAGCCCATCGACCTGAGCGGCGGGGTGCCGGTGGGAGCCGTGCTGGCCCTGACCGGCAACGCCAACGTCTACGGGCAGGACCAGAAGACCGGCCTGGAGCTGGCCCTCAAGCAGCGCAACGGCAGCGGCGGCATCAACGGCCGGCCCCTGAAACTGGCGCTGGAGGACAGCGGCAGCGACGAACCGGGGGCCAATGCGGCCTTCACCCTGCAGATCAACCGGGGCGTGCTGGCCCTGGTCGGTCCCACCCTCTCCCAGCAGGCCTTCTCCGCCGACCCCATCGCCCAGCGCCGCGGTGTGCCGGTGGTGGCTCCCTCCAACACCGCCACCGGCATCCCGGAGATCGGCTTCTTCATCAGCCGGGTCTCCGCCCAGAGCTCGGTGATCGCGCCGCTGGCCATCGATCGGGCCCTGAAGCTCCAGCCGGGCCTGAAGCGGGCGGCGGTGTTCTACGCCCAGGACGACGCCTACAGCACCGCCGAGACCACGATCTTCCAGAAGGCCCTCAAGGAGAAGGGCCTCGATCCGGTGACAGTGCAGCGCACCCAGCTCAACGACCAGGACTTCCAGAACCAGATCAGTGCGGCGCTGCGGGAGAAGCCCGACCTGATCGTGCTGTCGCTGCAGGCGGTGGACGGCGGCAACCTGATCCGCCAGCTCAGGGAGCTGGGTTACAAGGGCCTGATCGTGGCCGGCAACGGCATGAACACCCCCAACATCTACCCGATCTGCCAGAAGTACTGCGACGGGTTGCTGATCGCCCAGGCCTACAGCCCCGAGCTCGACACCCCCGCCAACGGCGCCTTCCTGAAGGCCTTCAAGGCGACCAGTGGCGGCGCCACACCGCCCCAGCTCACCGCCCAGGCCTACACGGCTCTGCAGGTGATCGGCGAGGCCCTGGAGCGTCTCGACAGACGCCAGCCCCTGTCCGCCGCCACCCTCACCGCGGCCCGCAAGGAGCTGATGGCCGAGATCCTCTCCGGCACCTATCAGACGCCCCTCGGCGAGATCCGCTTCACCCCGACCGGTGAGGTGATCCAGAGCCAGTTCTTCGTGGCCCAGGTGCGCATGGATCCGGGCGGGCGCAGCGGACGCTTCGCCCTGTTGCAGTAAGCGCCGGGTGGACCTGCTCCAGATCCTGGTCAACGGTCTGTCGGTGGGGGCGGTGTACGGGCTGTTCGCCCTCGGCTACACCCTGGTGTTCTCGGTGCTGGGGGTGATCAACTTCGCCCACGGGGCCGTGTTCACCGTCGGCGCCTACTTCACCTACCTGCTGATCGGCGGGGCCGTGGGGGCCAACGGTCTACTGGCCGGCCTGGCGCTGCCCTTCGCCCTGCCCATCTGGGGCGCCCTGCCCCTGGCGGGCCTGGGGGCGGCCCTTGTGGCCCTGCTGGTGGAGCGCGTGGCCTTCCGCCCCCTGCGCCGCCGCCGGGCCGACCCGCTGCTGGCCCTGATCACCAGCCTGGGGGCGGGGGTGATCCTGGTGAACCTGATCCAGCTGCTGGTGGGGGCCGAAAGCTATGCCATCCCCACCGGCGCCCTCGGCGGCCTGCCGGCCTCCTTCCCCCTGCTGGGCGCCCGGGTGCGCACGGTGCAGGCCCTGCTGCTGGGGATCGCGCTGCTGCTGGTGGCCATGCTCACGCTCTGGCTGGAGGGCAGCCGCAACGGCAAGGGGTTGCAGGCGGTGGCGGAGGACGCCGAAACCGCCCAGCTGCTGGGCATCGACAGCACGGCCATGGTGCGGCTGGCCTTCGGCCTCAGCGGTTTCCTGGCCGGGGTGGCCGGCGGGCTGGTGGGGCTGAGTGTCAGCATCGCCGGGCCCTATTTCGGCATCGGCTACGGCCTCAAGGGCCTGGCGGTGCTGGTGCTGGGGGGGCTCGGCAGCGTGCCGGGGGCGGTGCTGGGCGGGCTGATCGTCGGCCTGGCGGAAGCCTTCGTGCCGGCCGACTGGTCGGGCTGGAAGGATGCGGTGAGCTACGGCTTCCTGTTCCTGGTGCTGCTGCTGCGGCCCCGGGGGCTGCTGGGCCGGCCGCTGCCCACCAAGGTGTGAGGGGGATGGACGCCGCCCTGCTCGAACAGATGCTGCTCGGTGCCCTTCTGGCCCTGTCGGTCTACCTGCCCCTGCGCTGCGGCCAGCTGTCGCTGGCCACCCCGGGCTTCTATGCGGTGGGGGGGTATGTGGCCGCCCTGCTGTCCACCGGCGTTCCCGCCTTCGCCGGGACAGGGGCCACCTCACCGCTGCCGGCCCTGCTGGTGGAGATGGCGCTGGGGGGGAGCCTGGCGGGGCTGATCGCCCTGGCGATCGGCCGACCGGTGCTGCGGCTGCGGGGCATCTACCTGGCCATCGCCACCATTGCCCTGGTGGAGATCCTGCGGGTACTCAACCTCAACCTTCCCTTTACCGGCGGGGCGATGGGCATCTTCGGCATCCCCCAGCCCTTCGCGCATCCCGAGGGCTACGTGCTGTTCACCCTGGTCCTGCTGGCCGTGGCCTGCTGGCTGTGCCAACGGCTGGAGGTGCTGCGGCTGGGGCGAGCGATGCTCGCCATCCGCGACGACGAACTGGCGGCCGCCAGCGTGGGCATCGACACGCCCCGCACCAAGCTGATCGCCTTCGTGGCCAGCGCCGTGCTGGCCGGCGTCACCGGGGCGCTGGCCGCCCATTTCCTCAACGCCTGGAACGCCAGGGTCGGCAGCTTCGACGCCAGCATCACCACCCTGGCCTTCGTGGTGTTCGGCGGCTCACGGTTCTGGCTGGGGCCGGTGCTGGGCGGTCTGGCGCTCACCGCGCTGCCGGAGCTGCTGCGGCCGGTGGGGGACCTGCGCCTGATCCTGTTCGGCGGGGTGATTCTGCTCGGCCCCCTGTTCTTTCCCCAGGGACTGGTCACGGCGGAGCGGCTGCGCTGGCTGGGGGCCCTGCTCGGCCGGGGCCGGGGCCGCCGGAAGCCGCTGGCCCCATGAGCGCGAACCCGAACGGCACCGCTCCGGCCTCTGCTCCCCTGCTGCAGGTGGAGGCCATCAGCTGCCGCTTCGGGGGCCTGCTGGCCCTCGATCGGGTCAGCCTGGAGCTGGCGGAAGGGGAGATTTTCGGCCTGATCGGTCCCAACGGCGCCGGTAAGACGACCCTGTTCAACGTGATCTCCGGGCTGACGCGCCCCAGTGGCGGCCGTTGCCTGTGGCGGGGCCGTCCCACCACGGGCCTGGGGGCGTGCGGCATCAACCGGCTCGGTATCGCCCGCACCTTCCAGAACCTGCGGTTGTTCGAGAGCCTGTCGGTGCGGGAGAACGTGCTGGTTGGCCTGCACCACGCGGCCCGCGCGCCGATGGTGGGGGCCCTGGTGGGCAGTGGCCCCTTCCGCGGCCACCAGGGGCGGCTGGAGGCGCAGGCGCTGGAGCTGCTGGCCCTGCTGGAGCTCGACGCCCTGGCCCAGCAGCGGGCCGGGGATCTGCCCTACGGCGATCGCCGCCGCCTGGAGATCGCCCGGGCCCTGGCGACGGCGCCGCGGCTGCTGCTGCTGGATGAACCCGCCGCCGGCATGAACCCGGCCGAGAAGGACGATCTGCGCCGGCTGATCGGCAGGATCCGCGATCACTTCGCCCTCACGGTGCTGATCATCGAGCACCACGTGCCGCTGATGATGCGGCTCTGCCAACGGCTGGCGGTGCTCAACTTCGGCGAACGGATCGCCCTGGGCAGCCCCGCCGAGGTGCGGCGCGACCCGCGGGTGATCGAGGCCTACCTGGGGGGGCAGACATGAGTGCGCCGCTGCTGGAGCTGCGCCGGCTCACGGTGCGCTACGGCGCGCTCACCGCCCTGCGGGGCCTCGATCTGCAGGTGAAGCAGGGGGAACTGGTGACCCTGCTGGGCGCCAACGGCGCCGGCAAGAGCACCACCCTGCGCGCCATCTCCCGGCTGGTGGCCGCCGCCGCCGGCCAGGTGCTCTGGCGCGGCGCCGACCTGGCCGGCATGGCCACCCACCGCACGGTGCGGCTGGGCATCGGCCACTGCCCGGAGGGCCGGCGGGTGCTGGCGCGGCAGACCGTGGCCACCAACCTGGAGCTGGGTGCCTGGCTGCGGCGCGATCGGGCCGGCATCGCCGCCGACCTGGAGCGCTGCTACACCCTCTTCCCCCGGCTGGCGGAACGCCGCCGCCAGCTGGCCGGCAACCTTTCGGGAGGCGAGCAGCAGATGCTGGCGATCGCCCGGGCCCTGATGGGCCGGCCCAGCCTGCTGCTGCTGGATGAGCCCAGCCTGGGCCTGGCGCCGAAGCTGGTGGCCGAGGTGATGGCTGCCCTGGCGGCGCTGCACCGGGAGGGGCTGTCGATGCTGCTGGTGGAGCAGAACGCCACAGCCGCCCTGGAGATCGCCGACCGCGGCGTGGTGCTCGAAGGGGGCAGCATCGGCCTGGAGGGCAGCGCCGACACCCTGCTGGCCGATGAGGGGCTGCGGGCGTCCTATCTGGGAGAAACGAGCTGATGACCCGCTGATGCCCGCCCCCCTGCTGATCCTGCTCATCCTCAGCGGCCTGCTGCTGCTGGCCCTGCTGATCCGACGGACCTATGGAAGAGCGCGGCTCTACCGCACGATCTTCGGGACCGACACCCCCGCCGGCAAGGCCTTCGATGTGGCGCTGCTGATCGCGATCGTGGTGAGCGTGCTGGCGGTGGTGATCGAGACCGATCCGGTGCTGCGGGTGAACTGGGACGGTCCGTTCAACGTGCTGGAGTGGGGGTTCACCCTGGTGTTCACGCTTGAGTACATGCTGCGGCTGCTGTGCGTGGGATCACCGCAGCGCTACGCCCGCAGCTTCTTCGGGGTGGTGGATCTGCTCTCGATCGTGCCCAGCTTCCTGGGCCTTCTGGTGGGCGGCAGCCACGTGTTCCTGGTGGTGCGGATGCTGCGGGTGATGCGGGTGTTCCGGGTGCTGAAGCTGGGTGAATATCTGCAGGAATCGAATCTGCTCAGGGACGCGATCGTGGCCGGCCGTCGCAAGATCACCGTGTTCCTGCTGGCGATGATCACCCTGGTGACGGTGATCGGTTCGCTGATGTATGTGATCGAGGGTCCGGAGCGAGGCTTCCGCAGCATCCCGGTGGGGATCTACTGGGCGATCGTCACGATCACCACCGTGGGCTATGGCGACGTGACGCCGGAAACGACGCTGGGCCGTTTCATGGCTTCGGTGGTGATGTTGCTGGGCTACAGCATCATCGCCGTACCCACCGGCATCATCAGCAGCGAGATCGGCCAGGCCAGCGCCCGCCAGCGGGAGGAGGCCGGGAAGGCGGAGGTGGTGTGCAGGGCCTGCCTGAGGGTGGGACACGATCGGGATGCACGGCACTGCAAGTTCTGTGGGGCGGGGTTGTGAGGCCTGCGCGGAGGGATCCGGGAATCAACTGGGAGGGAAAGAGTTGCTGGTTTCCGTCGAGGCGTCGTGGCTGCATTCCCACAGCAGGCCGCTCCTCACCAAGGCCACCGATTCCCCATCAGGATGGAGAGCCGCCATGAGTTGCCGCTGAGTCAACAGGAAGGCAGCCTCAAGGAGAGAGCCCACACCAATCATGCCGATGAATGCATCAAAAGGTTGCGATCAACTCCGAGCTCTTGGCTGGGCTGAAGTGGATGTCCGTCGATTTGAAGAACTGTGGAGGTACCGAAGCCGTTGGGGGGCCATCAACCTCGCTCCGGAAGAGAGGCAGTGGCTGCGCAAAGCGGAAGCGGCCCTATCCCGGCAGGGAGTCAGAATGGCCCCGACGCAACCAACGCTGCAGCGATCCCCATCCCAATCGAAAGGCACGAGCTGGAGAGATGTTCAGCATGATTGCTTCGTGGCACTGGACTTCGAGACGGCTGATCAAGGCAGGGACAGCGCCTGCTCGGTTGCCCTGGTACGGGTTGAAAAGCGAATTATCGTACACCGTGAGCACCGACTGATACGACCGCCTCGACGTGATTTTGTATTCACCTCCATCCACGGAATCAGCTGGTCGCAGGTAGCGAATGCTCCGACGTTCGGAGAACTCTGGCCTGAGCTTGCTTCCTGTCTGGATGGGGTGCGATTCATCGCCGCCCATAATGCCAGTTTTGATGCCAGCGTGATGCGTGCATGCTGCGATCATGCCGCCGTAGCGCCGCCAACCCAACCCTATGTCTGCACGGTGCAGGTCGCCAGGCAGGCGTGGAACCTACGTCCCACCAAGTTGCCGGATGTTTGTCGGCATCTGGGTCTGGATCTCAAGCATCACGACGCCCTCTCTGATGCTGAGGCCTGCGCCAGGATCCTGCTTGCGGCGATCAGCGAAACGCACCCACCAGATCGCTGACATTGCGGCGCATCACCTCGCCATAGGTGGATGATGTCTGGGCGGCCTGCTCGGAGCCCGTTTCCAGGGGATCGAAGACGCTGATGCGGATGCCGAGATCCCCTGCCAGGGCGTTGAAGGAGCGGTTGCCCTGCTGGGGTTCGCTGAGCAACGCCCGGAGCTGGGTGCTCTTCACCGTGTCCGCAACCCGCGCCAGATCCGCCGGCGAGGGGTTCTGCTCGGGCACATCCACCAGATACTCGGCCTTGAGGCCATAGCGGTCGGCGAAATAGGGGGCGAAGTCGTGCACCACCACGAAGGTCTTGCCCCGGAACGGCGCCAGTTGCCTGGAGAAATCCTCGTTGAGCTGGCGCAGCTGGCCCGTGAAGGCGGTGGCATTGCGGCGGTAGCCATCGGCGCAGCTCGGATCGGCCGCGATCAGACCGTCGCGGATGTTGTTCACCTGCTGGGCGGCGCGCAGCGGATCGAGCCAGATGTGGGGATTGATCGTGCCATGGGCATGGCCGTGGTCGTCGTCGTGGGCATCACCGGCCGCTTCCGGATTCTCCAGGGTGGTGATGCCCCGGCTGGAGTCGATCACCTTGAGATCGGGGTTTTCAGCACCCTCCACCAGCTTGTCGAGGAAGGACTCCATGTCCAGCCCGTTCTTGACCAGCACTCTGGCGTTCTTCAGGGCCGCCACATCCCCTGGGCGGGCCTGGAAGTCGTGGGGGCCGGTGGCCGGGGGCACCAGCGCCGTCACCTCGGCGCAGTCGCCGGCCACCGCCCGGGTGAACAGGGTGATCGGCAGGAAGGTGGTGAGCACCTGGGGGCGATCGGCCCGGCCGGCCTGAGCGTCCGGTGTCTGCACCGCGGGACGGCAGCCCAGCAGGAGGGCGGACAGACCCGCGGCGGCGGCCAGGAGGGGGCGACGGAATGGGGGCTGGATCATGGGGCAAAACCTCCTGGAAGGAATGGACGGGAGCGGACGGAGGCAGACAGGGCGACGGGCCAGAGCCACCAGTCCGCCTGGTCACCGCCAGCGACCAGATCGGACTTGTTGAGCAGCAACACAAGGAAGGCGGTCCCGAAGAGAGGCCATGGCGAGGCGCGCAAGGCAGCCTGGCTAAGCATGGGAATCATTATCAGCTTAGCATTCGCTGGCGAGCCAGAGGCGGTGGAGCAGGCACAGCCGGCCTGGAGAAAAGTGATGTCTGATCCCGGTGATCCCCGCGTCCTGGACAATGTCCAGAATCCCGACGTCACCTTCGAGGATCAGCCCCAGAAAGCCGACGCCGGTTCCCTGCTGGGTGCTGCGGTGGGTGCCCTGATCGGTGGGCTGATCTCCGGCAAGCCCATCACCACGACCGAGCCGGCCCGGGAGGGCGCTCCGGTGACCGACCTGCAGTCGCTGGTGGGCGCCAAGGGGGGCCAGGCCGAAGGAACCCTGACGTCGAAGGGCTACACCTACCGCGGCGGCACCAAGCTGGCCGACAGTTCCTTCACCTATTGGCCTGTGACAGTTGCAGGAACCAGGCTGAACAGCGCTGCCCCCCGTGGCCCAGCCGCCACAGAGGGCTTTTCGTACGCAGCAAGGGACCTTGATCACCCACCTGGACATGCCTACACCGACCTGCCTGACCCCGGCAGCAAGGCAAACCGCTTCCTTCACTACACATCCCGCCCCGGTGAACTGGATACGTTGAGGGGCCGTGGAGGCGGTCGATGGCACCAGAGCGCTTCTTTCTCGAGCTGGACCCGCCCGAGAGCGCCATGCGCGCCTGGCCCCATGTGGTGATCGTGGGGGGCGGCTTCGCCGGCCTCAAGGCCTGCCATGCCCTGGCCGGCAAGCCGGTGCGCGTCACCCTGATCGACAAGCGCAACTTCAACCTCTTCCAGCCGCTCCTGTATCAGGTGGCCTCCGGCCTGGTGTCCGAGTCCGACGTGGCCTCGCCCCTGCGCCAGATGGTGGGCCAGGCCCCCAACATCCAGATCCTGCTGGGGGAGGTGGTCGACATCGACCCGGCCGCCAGGGAGGTGGTGTTCAACAACCACCGCTACGGCTACGACCATCTGATCCTGGCCACCGGCTCGGGCAGCACCTACTTCGGCCATGAGGAATGGCGGCCCCTGGCGCCGCCGATGAAGATCCTCGAGCACGCCGACGAGATCCGCCGCCGGCTGCTGATGGCCCTGGAGGAAGCCGAGCAGACCCGTGACCCCGAACGGCGCCGCTTCCTGCAGAGCGTGGTGGTGGTGGGGGCCGGGCCGGCAGGCTGCGAGCTGGCCGGATCCCTGATCGAGTTGATGCACCGCGCCATCCGCCGCGACTTCAAGCAGCTCGACCACGACCTCTGCCGGGTGATCCTGGTGGATGCCGTGGAGCGGGTGCTGCCCACGATGCATCCGAAACTCGCCGCCGCCGCCGCCCAGCATCTGGAAGGGGCGGGCGTGACGCTCGTCATGCGTTCGATGGTGAAGGGCATCGCCCCCGGCCGGGTGGCGCTGGAGGGCCCCGAGGGCCCCCGGGAGCTGCAGGCCGCCACCATCTGCTGGACCGCCGGGGTGCGCGCCTCCCGGCTCGGGGCCCTGCTGGCCGAGCGCACCAGCTGCCCCGTCGACCGGGGCGGGCGGTTGCTGGTGGAGCCGGACTTCTCCGTGCCCGGTCACCCGGAGATCCACGCCATCGGCGATCTCTGCGCCTACCACCACACCCCCGACGGCCGTCCGCTGCCGGGGATGGCCGGCCCCGCGGTGCAGATGGGCGCCTGGGTGGCGGCCGCGATCCTGGCCCGCAGCGGCGCCAGCACGGCAGCTTCCGGCAGCGGCAGCCTGGCCCCCTTCCGCTTCACCGACCTGGGCAGCATGGCCGTGATCGGCCCCTTCTATGCCGTCGCCGACCTGCGCGGCCTGCACGTGACCGGCCTGGCGGGCTGGGTGCTGTGGGCTTTGGCGCACCTGGCCTTCATCCCCGACACGGAGAACCGCATCTCCCTGTTCACCAAATGGATGTGGCAGATCGCCACCCGCCAGCGCACCGCCCTGCTGATCACCGGCCGACCCGACCAGCACATCGGTGTCGACGTGGGCCTCTTCCGCGCCCAGCTGGAGCCACAGCCGGAACCGGAGCCCGCCAGGGACCAGCCTGCCGAGGACGACCTGCCCGTGGCCGCCTGAGCCTCAGCCCGGGCCGGGTTGGGGGGCCGGATTGCTCTCCCCGGCAGGGCCGGTCGGCGCATCGCCGGCGGCCTCCAGCCTGTCCAGGCAGGTGGAGCAGAGCACCCGGCCCCTGTGCTGCAGGTAGCTGCGGGTCGAGCGCTCGATCTGAACGCCGCAGCTGGAACAGGCGAAAAGAGGGGGCATCGCTCACCGAGGCACCAACCAGGCTTAGCGGAATGGCGGCGCTGCCGCTGTGTCGCGTCTGACGGCGGGCTGAACCGGGCCATCCCCCCCTAGCGTTCGACCAGTCCAGCAGTTGCCATGGCCAAGGAACGGTTCTTCCTGGAGCTCACCCCTCCCGACCAGACCCTGCGCCAGCTTCCCCACGTGGTGATCGTGGGTGGCGGCTTCGCCGGCCTCAAGGCCGCCCATGCGCTGATCGGCAAGCCGGTGCGCGTCACCCTGATCGACAAGCGCAACTTCAACCTCTTCCAGCCGCTCCTTTACCAGGTGGCCTCCGGGCTCGTCTCGGAAGCCGACGTGGCCTCCCCCCTGCGCCAGCTGGTGGGCCAGGCCCCCAACATCCAGATCCTGCTGGGCGAGGTGGTCGACATCGACCCGGCCGCCAGGGAGCTGGTGTTCAACGAGCGGCGCCTGGCCTTCGATCACCTGATCCTGGCCACCGGCTCGGGGAGCACCTATTTCGGCCATGAGGAGTGGCGCGAACATGCGCCGCCGATGAAGATCCTCGAGCACGCCGACGAGGTGCGCCGCCGGCTGCTGACGGCCCTGGAGGAGGCCGAGCAGACCCCCGATCCGGAACGGCGCCGCTTTCTGCAGGCGGCGGTGGTGGTGGGGGGAGGCCCCTCGGGCTGCGAACTGGCCGGCTCGGTGAACGAGATGCTGCGGCACGCGGTGGCGCGCGATTTCAAGCAGCTGGATGCGGCCGATTGCCGCGTCACCCTGGTGGATCCGGGCGACCGGCTGCTGCGGGCCATGCACCCCAGCCTCTCGGAAGCCGCCGGCCGCTACCTGGTCTCCCGTGGGGTGGAGCTGCTGCTGGGCGGCCGGGTGAAGACCATCGCGGCCGGCCAGGTCACCGTGACCACCGCTGAGGGCGACAAGACCCTGGAGGCGGCCACCCTCTGCTGGACGGCGGGCGTGCGCCCTTCCCACCTGGGCCGGCTGCTGGCGGAGCGCAGCGGCTGCGCCGTCGACCGGGGCGGGCGGGTGATCGTGAACCCCGATTTCTCCATCCCCGGCCACCCCGCCATCCGGGTGGTGGGCGACCTCTGCTCCTACAGCCACACGGCCGACGGCAAACCCCTGCCGGGCATGGCGGGACCGGCCGTGCAGATGGGCGGCTGGGTGGCCGCCGACATCCTCGCCGGCCTGGCGGGGCGCTCCCACGCCCCCTTCCGCTGGAGCGATTTCGGCAGCATGGCTGTGATCGGGCCGCTCTGCGCCGTGGCCGACCTGCGGGGGCTGCGGGTGAGCGGACCGCTCGGCTGGCTGCTGTGGGGCCTGGCCCACCTGGCCTTCATGCCCGCCACCGAAAACCGCCTCACCCTGCTGACCAAATGGCTCTGGGTGATCGGCACCCGTCAGCGGGCCTCCCTGCTGATCACCGGCCGCCCGGACCAGCACATGGGGGTGGAGGTGGGCCTGGAGCGCCTGGAGGGGGACTCCCCCCCTGTTGCGTGAGCCGGCTGATCAGGACCCCCATCACCACGGCGATGTAGAGGGGGCCGGCCACACTGAGGGACACGCTGGCCATCTTGCTGAACGGCGACACCGGCAGGATGTCGCCATAGCCGACGGTGGTGAGGCTCACCAGGGCGAAATAGTTGATGTTCATGAAGTCCAGCTGCCACACCTGGCGGCTCAGTTGCGAGTCACTCACCGCCGGCGGCGCCAGGGAGGTCCCGTGGTGGCTGGCCACGAACCCGGGTGGATCGATGGTGGCCACCACGCTCAGCATCAGGCCGCCGCTGATGCCCAGAAGCAGATAGCCCGCCAGGGCCCCCGCCACCACCCGGCTCCCCACCCACTGTTCCCGCGACAGGCAGTCGACCAGCCGCTTCAGGCTCCAGCCGATGAACAGGCTGAACAACACCAGCAGGGGCATGCCGCTGTACCGGATCGCCCCCGGGGTGAGCAGCCAGATCAGCTGCGCCCCCAGGCAGGCGACCCCCAGCCAGCGGTAGAGCCGATCGAGCAGATGGCGGGGACGGTGCCCCCAGCCCACCACGCCGCCCAGTTCCACGCAGAGCGTCACGGTCAGCAGCACATGGCCCAGGAACGACAGCCGGCTCCATGCCGAGGGGATGGCGTAGCTCACCAGCACCGCCACCGTGATCAGCAGGAGGTGCACATAGAAACGGTGGCGCCGCTGCCGCAGCCGTCCCTCCCGGGGACCACCGCGTGGGGCCTCCGGCGGCATCAGAGCCCGGGGCTGCTCTGCATGATGCCGCCGTCGGCGAAGATCGTGGTGGCGGTGATGTAGCTGGCGGCATCGCTGGCCAGGAAGCCCACCACCGCGGCGATCTCCTCGGGCTGGGCCATGCGCCCCAGGGGGATGGCGGCGTTGAGCTGGGCCAGCAGCTTGGGGTCGTTCATGGTGGCGTCGTTGATGGGGGTGGCCACGGCCCCCGGACCCACGTTCACCACCGTGACACCATGGGGGGCCAGCTCCACCCCGGCGGTGCGGGTGAGCATGCGCACGCCCCCCTTGGCCAGGCAGTAGGGGGTGTTGTTGGGCATCGGCCAGTCCTCGTGCACCGAGGAGATGTTGATGATGCGACCGCCACCGCCCTGGGCGATCATCTGCTTGGCGGCGTACTGGGTGGCGAAGAAGACACCCCGCAGGTTCACATCCAGCACCTTGTCGTAGTCCTCCGGCGTGGTGTCGAGGATGGAGGTGCGCGTCTCGATGCCGGCGTTGTTCACCATCACATCGAGCCGGCCGTATTTGGCCACCGCCGCCTGGACCAGGCGCTGGAGATCCTCGAGCTTCGCCACATCCGCCTGCACCCCATAGCTGCAGCCGCCGTAGGCGCCGATCTCCTGCTCCAGCTCCTCGGTGGCTTCGGGGTGGGAGCGGTAGTCGATCACCACCCTGGCGCCGAGCTCGGCGAGCCGTTCCACGATCGCCTTGCCGATGCCGCTGTTGCCGCCGGTGACGATCGCCACCTTGCCCGCCAGGAGCGTGGACAACGCCTTGTCGGCCAGGGGATTCGTGGAGGTCATCGGAGCGGCTGGCGGTATGGCCGAAGGGTATCAACGTCGAACGGATCTGCCGACAGAACCGGCGCGCGTTTCTAACTTGCGGCCATGAGCGACACCCAACCGGCCGGGGCACCCACGGCCTACTGGCATCTGTGGACCGACGACGACGGCGTCAGCCGCCAGGACCTGACCCCCCTCGGGGCGATGCAGCAGGCCTGCCTGAATCCAGGGGCCTCCGCCCAGTGGAGCCTGGATCTGGTGGCCGACGGCAACGCCTTCCTGAGCGTGCTGCCGGTGGGCTGGGTCAGCGACTGGCACGAAAACACCGTGCCGAAATGGATCTTCGTGCTCAGCGGCCGCTGGTACGTGGAGAGCATGGATGGCCAGCGGCAGGTCTTCGGCCCCGGCGACTTCAGCTTCGGCGGTGACCAGGACACGGTCCGCAGCGCCGATGGCCGCTTCGGCCATCTCTCCGGCCAGGTGGGGGATGCCCCCTGTGTGCAGCTGATCCTGCAGCGCAACGGTGACGGCTGGCGCGGCGCCCGCCCCGGCGCCTTTTCCTGAGGGCCCCCGCCGTATGACCTGCACCATCAGCCACGATCCGCGCTTCGACGCGCTGGTGCTGTTCAACGCCGAGCTGGAGAAGCTCGCCGACGGCCTGCGCTGGTGCGAAGGACCGGTGTGGTTCGCCGACCACCGCTGCCTGCTCTTCAACGACATCCCCAACGACCGCACCCTGCGCTGGAGCGAGACCGGCGGGGTGAGCGTGTTCCGCCAGGGCGCCGACTTCGCCAACGGCCAGTGCCGCGACCTGCAGGGCCGACTGATCAGCTGCCACCACCGCTCCCGCAGCCTCAGCCGCCTGGAGATCGACGGCCGCCTCACCACCCTGGTGAGCCAGGCCGACGGCCAACGGCTCAACTCCCCCAACGACGTGGTGGTGAAGTCGGACGGGAGCCTCTGGTTCACCGACCCCCTGTACGGCATCGCCACCGACTACGAAGGCGGCCGCCAGACCTCCGAGCAGCCGGCCGCCGTCTACCGCCTCGATCCCGCCAGCGGTGAACTGCAGCGGGTGGTGAGCGACGTGGCCGGCCCCAACGGTCTGGCCTTCTCCCCCGATGAGCGGCGGCTCTACCTGGCGGACACCGGCGCGGTGGGCGACCCGGCCCCGGATCGCCACATCCGGGTCTTCGATGTGGCGGCCGACGGCCGCTCCCTCAGCGGCGGCGGCCTGTTCCACCGCATCGAGCCGGGCTGGGCCGACGGCATCCGGGTCGACGAGCACGGCAACGTCTGGAGCAGCGCCGGCGACGGTGTCCACTGCCTCGCCCCGGACGGCACCCTGCTGGGGCGCGTGCTGGTGCCCTCGCTGGTGGCCAACCTCTGTTTCGGGGGGGCCTGCCGCAACCGGCTGTTCCTCTGCGCCGGCAGCGCCGTCTACGCCCTGTACGTCAACACCCGCGGCGTCCAGCTGCCCTGAGGCCGCAGGTCCCCATGCCCCCCTTCCCGATGCCAACCGCCGGCCCCTTTCCCCTGATCGACAGCATCGGCTTCACCTGCGCGGCGGCCGAGACGGCCGCCGCCTTCTTCTGCCGGGAGTTGGGCTTTGTCGCCGAGGCGGAAGCGCTCGTTCTGGAGCCAGGGCCCTACGCCGCCCTGGTGGGCCTGGCCGGGGCCCGGCTGAAGCTGGTGCGGCTGCGGCTGGGCCGCGAACGGCTGGAACTCTGGGAGGTGCTGGATCCAGGCCCCGGCGCCCGGCCGGGCCGGCCGGTGCCGGCCGATTCGCGCAGTTGCGACCTCTGGTTCCAGCACATCTGCGTGGTGGTGAACACCATGGAGGCCGCCGCTGCAGGGGTGCGTCGCCGGATCGGGAGCGGGGAGCTCGGGGCCATCTCCAGCGCCCCCCAGTGCCTCCCGGCCTGGAACCGGGCGGCGGCCGGCATCGAGGCCTTCAAGTTCCGCGATCCCGACGGCCATCCGATCGAGCTGCTCCACTTCCCCCCGGACAAGGGCGACCCCCGCTGGCACCGGCCACAGGTAGCTCCGCAGGTGGCGCCGCAACTGGGATCCCCGTTCCTCGGGCTCGACCACAGCGCCATCGCCGTGGCTGACACGGCCCGCACCGCCCGCTTCTACGGGGATCTGCTCGGCTTCCGGCCGGCGGGAGACGGCGTCAACAGCGGCCCGGAGCAGGACCGCCTCGACGGCCTCACGGACACCCGCGTCAGGATCACCGCCCACCGGGCCGCCGAAGGGATGGGCCTGGAGGCCCTTCAGTACCTGCCGCCCAACGGGGGAAGGCCCATGCCGGCCGACCTGGGCTTCCAGGACCTGGCCCACGTTCAGGTGCGGGTGGTGGTGGCCGCTCTCGAGGGCGTCGCCGGGCGGGTGGTCGGCTTCGGCGGCACCGTGCTTTCCGCGGGGCCCGTTGAGCTGGCGGAACCCTGGCTGGCCGCCCGGTGGGCGCTGCAGATCGCCGATCCCGATGGCCACCGCCTGCAGATCGTGGCGGCCGCCTGAACCGCCATCGGCAGCCCAACAGCTTTCGTGCTGTTGCATGAAAGAAGCGTCGCGCCGCTCGATACTGGGAGGGCATCGCCAAGACCCTCGATGGCCCCCCACTCCTGGTTTCGGACGCGCCTGCTGCCCACCGGCGCCGGCCTGATCCTCGCTTCGGTCCCCTGGGCGGCGCTGGCGCCGCTGCCCCCCGCCCTGGCCCAGGGCGTCCCCTTCAACGAGGTCCGGGCCCTCAACCTGGCCCGCAACGCAGCCGTGCTCAGCAACGGTGGGCTGTCGGTCTACACCCCGGCCAACTGCATGTTCAGCACCTCGGCGGCGAGCAACCCCTGCCTGGTGAGCAGCGATGCCGACGGCTTCGTGTACCGCTTCCTCGGAGGACCCCCCGGCTGGGAGTCCAAGGGGCTTCCCGCCACCACCGAAACCGAGATCCGGATCGCCCCGGACGGCCGCCGGGTGGTAGCCATCCTCTACAACGGCCCACCGCGATGAGCCCAGCCTCACTGCTTGAGGGGCTGCTGCCGGCACCGGCCAGCACAGCGGTGGCGGCAGGCCTGCTGGTGCTGCGCCTGTTCCTGGCCGTGGCCTTCATCCGCCACGGCTGGCCCAAGCTGCGCCACCTCGGCACCTGGGCCGCGGCCCTGCACACCCCGGTGTGGCTGTGCTTCCTCTCGGCCTTCTCGATGTGGGGCGCCGGTATCGCCCTTGTCCCTGGCCTGCTCACCCCCCTGGCGGCTGGGGCGATCCTGGTGTCGATGGCCTACGCCATGGTGCTGGAGATCCGCTCCGGTTTCCCCTTCATCGCCCCGGACCCCTTCCAGATCCCTGCGGGCGACTACGCCGGACCGATGGGAGTGGGCGATCCGCCCAGCTGGGAGAAGGCGGCGATGTACGTGGTGATGTGCCTGGTGCTGGCCACCAGCGGCGGCGGCCCCTTCAGCCTCGATGCGGTGCTGCTGCCGCGGCTGCTGGCCCTGTTGGGGGCGGGGGCGGCCGGTTGAGCCGCACCCCCCTCAGCGGCCCAGCCGCTCCAGCAGGTGCTCCCCCACCCGCAGGGCATTGGCGATGGCGGTGAGCGACGGGTTCACCGCCCCGATGCTGGGCATGAAGCTGGTGTCCACCACGTAAAGGTTGTCGAGCTCGTGGGCCTTGCAGTTCAGATCCAGCACCGAGGTGGCCGGATCGCTGCCGAAGCGGCAGGTGCCGCTCTGGTGGCCCACCGCCGCGATGGTCATGGGGTTCTGGATGTAGATCTGGCGCTCCACCAGATGCTTCTTGAGATAGAGCCGCTCGAGCACTGCTTCCAGCCGCTGCACCAGCTGCTGGGAGGCCTTCTGGTTGTTGGGGGTGTAGCTCAGGGTGATCGCCCCCGCCGCATCCACCGTGACGCGATTCTCCGGATCGGGCAGGTCCTCGGTGGAGATCCAGAAGTCCAGGGCGTGGGAGGCGATCCGGTCCATGCTCCAGCCCGGCATCAGGAAGGTTTCGAGCGGCGCATAGCCCTTCATGATCGTGCCGTTGGTCTTGCCGGTCATCTGCAGATTGCCCATCGGATAGGCGAAGTCGGCATCGCCGAAGTACCAGTCGTTGAGCGACACCGTCTTCTGGAAGACGGTGGGATTGGGCTCATGGGCGAGGGCCACCATCGCCTTGCTGTTGTGGAACATGTAGTTCCGTCCCACCTGATCAGAGCCGTTGGCCAGGCCGCGGGGATGGGCATCGCAGGCCGACATCAGCAGCAGCCGGGCGGAGTTGGCCGCGCCGCAGCTCACCACCACCACATCCGCCGATACGCTGCCTGGCACCCCATCGCGCTCGTAGAGCACCTGGCGCACACGGCGGCCGCCGGGGTCGGTTTCCAGGCGCTTCACGTGGGCCCGGGTGAGCAGGCTCACGTTGGTGGCCGCCAGGGCCGGGCGGATGCCCAGCACCTCGGCGTCCGACTTGGCATGCACCAGGCAGGGGAAGCCATCGCAGCAGTTGCACTTGCGGCAACGGCTGAAGGGCATGGCCGCTTCCTCCAGCAGCACGCCGCTGGGGGCATGGAAAGGGTGCAGCCCCGCCGTCTGCAGGTCGTCCACCAGCTTCTGCATGCGGGGCTCGTGGGCCACCGGCGGGTGGGGGTAGGGGGCGCTGCAGGGCGGTTCGGTGGGGTCCTCCCCCCGCAGCCCATGCACCTGGTACAGCTCCTCGGCCCGCTGGTACCAGGGCTCGAAATCGGCGTAGCGCAGCGGCCAGGCGGGGGAGATGCCATCGAGGTGCGTTACCGCCTCGAAATCCCTCTCCCGCAGCCGGAAATGGGCGGCCCCGTACATCTTGGTGGCCCCGCCGACGAAGTAATGGCTGCCGGGCTGGAAGGTCTTGCCGTGCTTGTCACTCCAGAGATCCTTCGACACGTAGCGGCCCTTCTGGAACACCTCCTCGGCACTCCAGTTCTCGGGCTCCTGGGGCAGCCAGTCGCCGCGCTCCAGCACCAGCACCCGCAGGTCGCTGGCCGCCAGGCGGCGGGCCAGGGTGCCGCCCCCCGCGCCGCTGCCGATGATCACCACATCGAAGTGGGCGCCGTCGGCCACCGCCAGCTGGCCGGCGGCCGGCAAGGGAGTGAGCACGGTGCCGGGCGCGGGGGGGAGGCTCATGGCAGCGATGCGACAGACACGCACCCTGGCGGCGGCGGCGGCAGAAATCAAGCGTCGGGGTAGCGGCTGAGCTGGCCGAGCATCTTGGCCACCATGGCGCTCCAGCCGGTCTGGTGGGAGGCGCCGATGCCGTGGCCGTCGTCGCCGTGGAAGTATTCGTGGAACTGGAGCCGGTCGCACCACTGGGGATGGCCCTGCAGACGGTCCTGATCGCCGAGGAAGGGGCGCCGGCCCTGTTCATTGCGGCGGAAGATCCCCACCAGGCGCTTCTCCAGTTCCAGGGAGATCTGCCAGAGATCGAGGAGCCGGCCGGAGCCGGTGGGGAACTCCACCTGGAAGCTGTCGCCGTAGAAATGGGCGAACTTCTGCAGCGATTCGATCAGCAGGAAGTTGATCGGCATCCACACCGGGCCGCGCCAGTTGGAGTTGCCGCCGAACATGGCCACGGGGCTGTCCCCGGGGCTGTAGCTGAGGGTTTCCGTTTCGCTGCCCTCGGTGTAGCTGTAGGGGTGATCCCCATAGACCTTGGAGAGGGAGCGGATGCCGTGGGGGGAGAGAAACTCCTCCTCGTCGAACAGCCGCCGGCAGATGCGGCGCAGCCGGTCCTCCGGCACCAGGGAGAACAGCAGCCGCTCGCCGTGCCACTGGCCCAGGTTGCGTGCCATCCAGGTGGGCGTACTGCGCTCGTGCACGAACCAGGCCATGCTCTCGGACACATCCAGCACCGGCAGCCGTTCCACCGTGGCGCGGTCGAAGCTGGCGACGGCCAGCAGGGGAATCAGGCCGGAGATGGAACGGGTGCGGAGGTAGTCGCTGCTGCCGTCGGGGCGGCGGATGACGTCGTAGTAGAAGCCGTCCTCGTGGTCCCAGTTGAGGAAACGGCGCTCATAGGGGGAGTTGAGCGCCAGGTTGAGCTGCACGAAATCGCAGACGAAACGTTCGCAGACATCGGCGTACTCGGGCTCCTGGTGGCTCAGCTCCACGGCGATGGCCAGCAGGTTGAGGCTCAGGGACGCCATCCAGGCGGTGCCGTCCGACTGTTCGATGCGGCTGCCGTCGGCCAGGGGGAAGCGGCGGTCGAAGACGGCGATATTGTCGAGGCCGAGGAAGCCCCCCTCGAAGACGTTGTCGCCGGAGCGGTCGTTGCGGTTGGCCCACCAGCCGTACTCCAGCAGCAGCTTGCGCAGCACGGAACGCAGAAAGGCATCGTCGCCGCGGCCGCTCTGGCGCCGTTCGATCTGAAAGATCCGCAGCGCCGACCAGGCCCCGATCGGTGGGTTGGGGTCGGAGAGGGCCCACTCGTAGGCGGGGGTCTGGGCGTTGGGGGCGGTGTAATGGGCCGAGCGCAGCAGCATGCACTGCTCCTTGGCCACGGTCGGATCGATCTCGGCGAAGGCGACGGCGTGGAACATCAGGTCCCACTGGCAGAAGTAGGGGTACTCCCAGGAATCCGGCATCGCGATGATGTCGTGGGCATGGAGCTGCTTCCAGTAGGCCGTTTCGCTGTGCCAGCGGCCGGCCGGCGGGGCCGGCTGGGTGGGGTCCCCCTCCAGCCAGCGCAGCACGCTCCAGCCGTAGTACTTGCGGCACCACAGCAGTCCCGCCAGGGCGCTGGTGTGGATCAGCCGGTCATCGTCATCGAAGCCGTCCTGGAGCTCCGTCAGGAACAGCCTGGCCTCCTCCTGGCGCTGGGCCATCACGGCCTCGAAAGGAGCTCCGAACAGGGCCGGCGGGGGCTCCCCAGCGGCGGGGTTTGACGCAGCAGCGGCGGGATCGGTGTGCAGCGCCCGCAGCCGCAGGTCCACGGTCCATTCCTCCCCCGGCGCCAGGGTGCGGCGCAGCACCAGGGCGGCCTTGCTGCCCACCCCGGCGGGATTGACCGCTCCAGCCTCGCCCTCGATCAGATGGCGATGGAAGCCGTCCTTCTGGAAGGGGGCGGCATTGGGCTCGCCCCAGAGGCGCTCGGTGTTGGTGGCGTTGTCGGTGAAGATCCATTCGCCGGCCTGCTCGCAGAGCAGCTCGTACACCCCCAGGCTGGGGATGGCGGAGGAGACGATCCGGTCGTCGAGCCGCCGCAGTTGCTGGGGGACCTCGTCGGGATAGCCCCAGTCCCAGGTGTTGCGCAACCAGAGGGTGGGCAGCAGGCTGAGCGGGGCGGGCTCGGGCCCCCGGTTCACCACCCGCAGACGGATCAGCAGGTCGGTGGGGGCCTCCTTGGCGTACTCCACGAAGACATCGAAGTAGCGGTCGCCGTCGAAGATGCCGGTGTCGATCAGCTCGAACTCCGGCTCGTCGCGACTCCGGCGGCCGTTCTCTTCGATCAGCCGTTCGTAGGGGAAGCGTCCCTGGGGGTACTTGTACAGACCCCGCATGAAGCTGCCGGTGGGGGTGCCGTCCAGGTGGAAGGTGTAGTCCTTGATGTCCTCGCCGTGGTTGCCCTCGGGGTTGCTGAGCCCGAAGGGCCGTTCCTTGATGATCGGATCAGCCCCGTTCCACAGCGCCAGCGAGAAGCAGAGCCGACACTCCTGATCGCAGAGCCCCAGCAGGCCGTCCTCGCCCCAGCGGTAGACCCGGGAGCGGGCGTGGTCGTGGGGGAAGGAGCGCCAGGCGTCGCCGTCTGCGGAGTAGTCCTCCCGCACCGTCCCCCACTGGCGATCGCTCAGGTAGGTGCCCCACAGGTTCCAGGGCATCAGCCCCTGATCCCGCTCCGCCATCCGCCCCGCCTCGGCGCGCTCCTTCACCACGGCACCCTCCCGGCGGCTTTCATGCCAGTTCGGCCTTGAGGCGCTCGGCGATGCGCAGGGCGTTGGCGATCACCGTCAGGCCTGGCCCCACCGCGGGGCAGCCCGGCAGGAGGCTGGCGTCGGCGATCGAAAGGTTGGCCACCTCGTGGCTGCGCCCCTCCAGATCCACCACCGAGCTGGCCGGATCGGTGCCCATGCGGCAGGTGCCGCAGGCGTAACCCATCACCGCCAGCGGCGCCTCACCGCGGGGATAGATCGGCGCCGAGCGCACCACCTGGGTGAGGGGATCGGCCTCCACGGCCTGGATGGTGTCGAGCCACCGGTAAACCAGCCGGTCGTGGGCCTCCAGGCAGTTGGGCACATAGCGAATATCGATCCGATCGCCCCGCACCGTGAGCCGGTTCTCGGGATCGGGCAGCACCGCGCTCATGGCCCACCAGCAGACCGAGCGCCGGGCCAGCTGCTCGAGGGCCAGGTCCGGCAGCAGCCGGGTGACCAGGGACAGCACCGGGGGTGATTCGGCGAACAGGGGATCCTGCAGCACGCCGCCACCGCTCTGGATCGCGCCCAGCGGGAAATCGACGTTCTTGTCGCCCCAGTAGTAGTCGTTGACCCCGAGGCTGCGGGGGTAGCGGCCCGAGTTGGGGCTGGCGGCCAGCTGCAGGATCGAGGTGAGCTGGGGCCGCATCAGGTTGCGGCCCACCTGATCGGAGCCGTTGGCCAGGCCGTTGGGGTGGGGATTGCTGCGCGAGCGCAACAGGATCACGGCGCTGTTGACCGCCCCGGCGGCCAGCACCACCTGGTGGGCCGTGAACAGCCAGTTGCGGCCGTCGATCCGGGCCTCCACCCCCTTCACCTCCGTGCCGGTGGGATTGACGTGCAACGCCCGCACCCTGGCGCCGCAGCGCAGGGTGTAGCTGGGGGCTGTGGCGGCGCTCTCGAGGCCGAAGCGTTCGGCGTCGCCGCTGGGATCCTCCGCCGAGGTGGACCAGGTCAGGGGCAGGGGATAGGGCCGCACCGCCCGGCGCTCCAGTCCCAGCCGCAGCTCCTCGAGGAAGGGCTCGATCGGCCGGGGGGCATGGGGAAAGTCGCCGCTGCGCGGCGGCTCGGTGGGGTCGATGCCGCAGCGGCCATGGACCCGGTAGAGGGCCTCGGCCTTCTCGTACCAGGGGGCAAGATCGCCGTAGCGCAGGCCCCAGTCAGGAGAGGGGCCGTCCTGCAGGGCCAGGCCGGTGAACTCCCTCTCCCGCATCCGCTCGAGCACGCCTCCCCAGATCTTGGTGTTGCCACCGAGGGCGTAGACCATCTGGGGCGCGAAGGGATCGCCATCGGGGCCGAACCAGGATTCGCCCGGGTGGTAGCGCTGGCGGCGGAACAGATCCACGTCGGCCACGTTCTGATCGGCCAGGGCCATGGCCCCGCCCCGCTCCAGCAGCAGCACCGCATGGCCCGCCGCGGCCAGCTCGGCGGCGAGGGTGGCGCCGGCGGCGCCGCTGCCGACGATGGCAACGTCGTAATGGCGGTCGTCGATGATCATGGCTGCCAGGCGTAGAGAAGAAGGAACAGCACGATCCAGATCACGTCGACGAAGTGCCAGAACAGCGAGACGGAGATCACCCCGGCCTCACCGCCGTCGTAGTTGCCCGGCCGGAAGGAGCGGGCCAGCATCAACGCCATCAGCAGGATCCCGGTGATGACGTGCAGGCCATGGAATCCGGTGAGCAGGTAGAAGGTGCCGCCGAACACCCCATCCCCGAGGCCGAAGTGCAGGTGGGCCCACTCCACCGCCTGCCCGTAGACGAACCAGCTGCCCATGGCCATCGTGAGCAGCCACAGGGCGCGGAACCGCCACAGCCGGCGTTGGGCCAGGGCCCGCTCGGCCGCCCAGGCGACGAAACTGCTGCTCACCAGGATGATGGTGTTGATCAGCGGCTCGCGCACCTCCAGCCCCGACACCCCGGGGGGGAGCCACACCGGTGAGGAGAGCTTGAAGTTGATGTAACCGGCGAAGAGCGCCAGGAAGATGACGCTCTCCGAGCACAGAAAGATGATGAATCCCGTCAGGTTGTAGCCGCCATGGCCCCCGTGGCCCCCGTGGCCCCCGTGGTTGGCGGCGGCCGTGGCCCGCTCCCCGGCCGCGTCGATGGGCAGTCCTGTCATG
Organism: Cyanobium sp. CZS25K; assembly: GCA_030373325.1. Lineage (GTDB taxonomy): Bacteria > Cyanobacteriota > Cyanobacteriia > PCC-6307 > Cyanobiaceae > Cyanobium. Next base: position 30,506 of record JAUCZB010000013.1, read on the forward strand.
GCTCAGGCCTCCCTGGAGCGGGCGATGTAGCGCTCCTCGTGCTCCACCAGCGGATGGCCCAGGCCGTAGCCGTAGGGGCCGCTGATCACGGTGGGAACGTCGTCCTCGAAATTCTCCGCCGGCGGCGGGGATGGCAGCAGCCACTCGAGGCCGATGGCCTGCCAGGGGTTGGGACCGGCTTTCGGCCCCCGGGCCCAGGAACTGACGATATTGAGGATGAAGGGGATCGTGGCCACCCCCAGCAGAAAGGCGCCGAGGCTGGCGAGCACGTTGGCCAGCGCGAACTCCGGGTCGTAGGAGGCGACGCGGCGGGGCATGCCCATCAGCCCGGCCCAGTGCATGGGCAGGAAGTTGAGGGTGCTGCCGATGAAAGTGAGCACGAAGTGGAGCTTGCCGAGGCCCTCGTAGTACATCCGGCCGGTGAACTTCGGAAACCAGTGGTAGATGCCGGCAAACACACCGAAGGTGATGGTGGAGAAGATCACATAGTGGAAATGCCCCACCACGAAGTAGGTGTTGCCCACGTGGATGTCCACCGGCACGGTGGCCAGCATGATGCCGGTGATGCCGGCGAAGATGAAGTTGAACAGCCCGCCAAGGCAGAACAGCATCGGTGTGCTGAGCCGGATCCGGCCGCGCCACAGGGTGCCCAGCCAGGCGAACACCTTGATGCCCGTGGGGACGGCGATCAGCATGGTGGTGACCATGAACAGGTTGCGCATCCACTGCGGTGTGCCGCTGTAGAACATGTGGTGCACCCACACGATCAGGCTCAGGAAGGTGATGGCGAAGGAGGCGATCGCCACCACCTTGTAGCCGAACAGGGGCTTGCGGGCATACACCGGGAACAGCTCGGAGAAGATGCCGAACACCGGCAGCACCATCACATACACGGCCGGGTGGGAATAGAACCAGAAGAAGTGCTGATAGAGCATCGGATCGCCGCCGCCCTCGGGCCGGAAGAAGCTGGTGCCGAAGCTGAGGTCGAACAGCAGCATCACCGCCCCGCCGGTGAGCACCGGCAGGCCCACCAGCTGGATGGTCTGGGCGGCGGCGGCGGTCCAGCAGAAGATCGGCAAGCGGAAATAGGTCATTCCCGGAGCCCGCATCCGGATGATCGTGGTGATGAAATTGATGGCACCCATGATCGAGGACACCCCCGAGAGCGCCACCGCCAGGATCCAGAGGAACTGGCCGTTGATGAAATGGCCCAGCGGGTTCTGGGTGCTCACGGGTGGGTAGGCCCACCAGCCCGAACCCGAAGGCCCGCCCGGCACGAAGAAACTGGCCATCAGAATGATGCCGAACAGTGGAAACAGCCAGAAGGCGGCCGCGTTCAACTTCGGAAAGGCCATGTCCGGCGCCCCGATCATGGGCGGAATCAACAGGTTGTTGAAACCGTTGAGGATCGGAAACAGGAACAGGAACAGCATCACCGTGCCATGCATGGTGTACAGCCCGTTGTAGACCGTGGGATCGACCAGATCGGCCGCCGGCGTGATCAGCTCTCCCCGCATGATCATCGCCAGCAGGCCACCCACCAGCAGAAACAGCAGCGCCACCGCCATGTACTGGATGCCGATCACCTTGGCGTCGGTGTTGAAGCTGAAGAAGCGCTTCCAGTTGTCCGGCGCTCCGGGCACCGGATGGGGGGCCTTGAGCACCCTGGGATCAAAGGGAACGGAGGAGGAAGCCATGGTTCAGCCCTCGTGGGGGGCGGTGGAATCGTGGATGACGTTGACTATCGGTGGGGGTGCCGGCGGCACGGTGGCCCAGCCCTTGTCGCCCTTGGCGAGGCGGTCCTGCCAGAGCTGCTGGGCTGGATTGGGGCTTTCCTGCAGGGGCGCACGGGCCGCCTCGGCCAGCCAGCGGCGGAAGCCGTCGGCCGACTCCACCACCACGTCGGTCTGGTTGGAGGAGAAGTAGCCGCCGCTGAACATCGAATCCCGCAGCCGGTAGCGGCCCTCGCGGGTGGGCACCAGGCTGTAGTCGATCACGCTGCCGGGCACCAGGTCCTGCTTGAGCCGGAAGGCCGGCACGTAGAAGCCATGCAGCACGTCCATCGAGATGAACTTGAAGCGGGCCCGCTGGTTGACCGGCAGGTGCAGCTCGGCGCTGCGGGTGCCGTCGGGATAGACGAACTCCCACGACCACTGGCGGGCGATCACCTCAATCGGGCCGACCTCCTCGGCGACGGCGCTGGCCCCCTGGCCCCCGCCGGCCACCTGCATCGCCTGCTCGCCGCCGAGCACCCGCTGCTTGCTGCCGATGGTGGCGAGGGTGTCGTTGACCCGGATGGCATGGGCGGCAATCAGCATCACGATCACCAGGGGAATGATCGTCCAGGTGATCTCCAGCTTCAGGTTGCCCTCGATCGGATCGCCATCCTCCATGTCGTACTTGGGGGCGCGGTTGAACAGCAGGGTCCAGGCCATCACCGCAAAGCAGCCCAGGAAGATGAAGCTGCCGATGCCCGTCTCCAGGGCGAACAGGTCGTCGACGTAGGGGGCGGCCGCCGAGGCCTGCACCGGCAGCCAGAGGTGGGACACCCGGGCCATCCAGAGGCTGACGGCCCCGTCGGCGACGACGGCCAGGGCGATCAGCAGGAGGGCTGCCAAGGGGAAGCGCCGGGCTTGGGCTGGGGGACTCGGTGTCATGGCAGGGCCTCGCGCAGGTCGGCGCCCGCCGCCAGCAGCTGGTCGGCGGTGACATGCACCCCGAACTCCGCCGCCAGCTGGGCGCCGAGGGTGCCGTGCAGGCCGAGCACCCCGTAGAGCAACAGACCCACCAGCAGGTAACTCCACTGCACCTGGCGGCCCAGCTCGTGGCGCCAGGCGAAGCGCTGGTAGCCGCGCCAGATGGTCATGGCGACGATCACCAGCAGGATCACCACGCCACCCACCCCGTGCCAGAGCATGGTGACCATGCTTTCCAGGCCGATGCTGCTGGTGACACCAGGCAGGGGCACCGCCAGGAGCATCTCGTAGAACCCGGCCGCCACGGTGAAGAACGACACCGCCGAGCAGGCCAGCAGGTTGTACCAGCCCACATCGTGCAGGCCGGCCCGGGTGACGGGCAGGGCCAGGAAGCGGAACAGGCGCTTCTCAAGGGGATAGAGGGCGCCGGCGATGTCGAAGGCGATGGCGATCACGAACAGGCCGATCGTGAAATGCACCAGGGTGGGATGGATCGGCAGGGCATAGGGCAGATCGTTGGGGCCGAGCCCGCCGGCGATCTGCTGGATCGGCGCCTCCGGGGGCAGGTAAACCGCCAGCGGCAGAAGGCCCGGATGGGACAGGAAGGCCTCCCTCACACCAACCCCGCCCGCGTCGCTTCCACCACCTTCACGGTGTGCAGGCCGTAGATCCAGATCAGCTGGTTGCCGAGGGTGACCTGCACCGCCACCAGCACACTCAGCACCCCACCGGCGGCCAGGAAGGCCAGGGGCAGGCGCTGGGGATCCTTGCTGCGGATCACGTAGCGCCAGGCGGTGAGCACCGCGAGCACCCCGGCCAGGGACCAGCCCAGGGTGCTGTGCAGGTTGAGGATTTCACTGGCGGCGCCGTAGGGATTGGCCAGGCCCGCCTCCACCTGGCCGAAGATGATGGCCACGAAGATCGCCAGGGTGGCGAACAGAAGATTCCAGAAGCTCACCTCGAAGAGGTGGGGGCGGCGAGCCAGCACACCGATCAGGTCGAAGACCACCGAGATCACCGCCATGGCGATCACGAAGTGCACCACGATCGGATGGATCGTGTCCATCCAGGGGAGGTTGTGGTCATTCAGCGGTGGCAGCAAATCGAACATGGCTGCACTGGAACCCTGCATGCCGACCCAATCTGGGCAGAAACGGCGGGGCTGCCTGTTTCCTGTGATGCTTTGCCATGGCAACTGTCGGCATTTGCCGATAGGCCAGCGACCTAACCTCAGGGCAGCCACTCCAAATCCTTGTCCGTTCCCGCTTCCCCCACCCTGCGCTGGGTCACCGCCGGCCTGCTGCTGGTGGCGGCCGTCCTCTGCCTGGCGCTTCCCTTCGTGTCCGCCACCCTGCTCACCATCGCCCTGGGCGGTGTGGCGATCGCCGCGGGCATCTCCCAGCTGCTGCGGCTCACCTCGGCCGACGACACCCGCAGCAAGGTGTTCCGTGCCATCTCCGGGGTGCTCTACGTGGTGGGTGGCATCGGCCTGGTGGCCTTCCCGGTGGCCAGCACCGTGAGCCTGACCCTGTTCATCGGCGTCCTGCTGGCCGTCGAGGGGGTGATGGAGCTGGCGGGGGCCGCCGCCGGCGCCGGGCCGGCCCGGGGCCTGGTGCTGCTCGACGGCATCGTCACCGTCGTGCTGGGGGGAATGCTGATCGCCGAATGGCCCTCCGACAGCCTCTGGGCCATCGGCACCCTGTTCGGCTTCGCCCTGGCCTTCTCCGCCTTCAACCTGCTCACCGCCACCCCCCCCACCGCACCCGAGGGCTGAACCTGGCGGCACGGGGCCACCAGCTCATTCGGCCACGGCCGGTCCTTCGGCACGGCGTGGATCCACCGCCCCCAGGCTGCCGCCGGCCTCCAGCACCTCGACGCTGTTGGCCGCCCCCATGGCCGGGACCTGGCGCACGCTGTGGCCCATGGCCTCCAGCAGGCGGCGGCTGTCGGGGCTGAAGCCCTGCTCCAGCTCGATCCGGTCGGGCCAGAGCTGGCTGTGGATGCGGGGGGAGGCTACGGCGCTGGCCAGGTTGAGGCCATGCACCACCCGGTTGAGCAGCACCTGGAGCACGGTGGTGATGATGCGGCTGCCGCCGGGGCTGCCGGTGGCGATCCAGGGGCGGCCATCGGGGCGGAACAGCAGGGTGGGGGCCATCGAACTGAGGGGCCGGCGGCCGGGGGCGATGGCGTTGGCCTCCCCCTGGCGCAGGCCGAAGGCGTTAGCGATGCCCGCTCTGGCGGTGAAATCGTCCATCTCGTTGTTGAGCAGGAAGCCCAGGCCCGGCACTGTGATGCCGTTGCCGTAGGGGAAGTTCAAGGTGGTGGTGAGGGCCACCAGGCCGCCCCGCCGGTCGGCCACCGACAGATGGGTGGTGTTGGTGCCCTCCCGGCCGGAGGCCGCCTCCAGCGCCAGGGCCGGGGTGTGGCGGCGGGAGTCGATGCGGCGGCGCAGAGCCGCGAGATAGGCCGGCGACAGCAACCGCGCCACCGGCACCGCCACCTGCTCGGGATCCCCCAGCAGGGCATTGCGGTCGCGGTAGGCCAGGTTCATCGCCTCGGCCATCAGATGCAGGCTGGCGGCGGCGTTGAGGCCGCTGGCGGCCAGGTCAAAGGGCTCGAGGATCCCCAGGATCTGCAGCAGGGTGAGGCCGCCGCCGGGGGGCGGCATGGTGAGCAGCGGATGGCCGCGGAAGCGGCCCTGCAGGGGGGCCACCAGCCGGGCGCGGTAGGCGCGCAGGTCGGCGCGGGTGATCAGGCCGCCGCCCCGCTCCATGAAGGTCACCAGGGCATCGGCCACCGGCCCGCGGTAGAAGCCCCGCTCCCCTTCGGCGGCGATGCGCCCCAGGGTGACGGCCAGTTCCGGCTGGCGCAGTGTCGTGCCCGGCGGCGGGGGCGGCAGGAACTGGCGGCGGGAGGTGGGGTCGGCCTGCAGCCGCGGGGTGGCGGCGGCCAGGGAATCGCTCAGCTCACGGCTCACCGGAAAGCCCTGCTCGGCCAGGCGGATCGCCGGCGCCATCACCGTCTGCAGGGGCAGCCGGCCGTAGCAGCGCTGGGCCAGGGCGAGGCCGGCGACGCTGCCGGGCACGGCGGTGCTGAGCAGGCTGCGGGTGGCGCGGGCCCGGTCCACCTGGCCGTCAGGGCCCAGGAACATGGTGGCCGTGGCCGCCGCCGGAGCCGTTTCGCGGAAGTTCACCGCCACCGCCGTGCCGCCGCCGATGGCCAGCTCGGGCCCGCTCGCGGGGCTGCCACCGGGTGCCTCGGCCAGGCAGCCCCGCTGGCGGGCCGGCGAGGACCCCGGCAGCCAGAGCAGCAGGAAACCGCCGCCGCCCAGGTTGCCGGCCTGGGGCAGGGTGACCGCCAGGGCGAAGGCGGTGGCCACAGCGCCATCCACCGCGTTGCCCCCCTGGCGCAGGATCGCGGCCCCCGCCGCCGAAGCCAGCGGCTCCTGGGCCGCCACCAGGCCCCGGGCCGACCAGAGCGGCCGGAAGCGCTGCTGCCCCTCCAGCAGCACGTTGCTCTCCGCGGCAGCGGGAGCCTGGGCCCGCGCCGCCGGCACGGCCGCCGCCGCCCCTCCTGCGAGCAGCAGCAGCGCCGCCCCCATCCCCCGCCAGCGACCGTTGCTCACGGCAGGGCTCCGCCGCTGCCGGCGGCCGAGGTGCCGTAGCCGCCGCCGCCGGGGGTGGCGATCTCGAGCAGGTCGCCGGGCAGCACGCTCACCTGGGCGCAGCCGGCCAGCTCCTCCAGGCGGCCATCGGCCCGCTCCAGCCGGTTGCGTCCCACCGCGCCGTCACCACCTCCGGCCAGCCCGAAGGGGGCCACCCGCCGGGACCCCGAGAGGAGGGCGACGGTCATCGGCGCCAGGAAGCGCAGCCGCCGCACCACCCCCTCACCGCCGCGCCAACGGCCGGAGCCGCCGCTGCCATGGCGGATGGCGAAGCGCTCCAGGCGCACCGGGTAGCGGTCCTCGAGGATCTCCGGGTCGGTGAGGCGCGAGTTGGTCATGTGGCTCTGGATGGCATCGGCACCGGCGAAGCCGCGGCCATCGGGCCGCAGGCCGGCGCCGGTGCCGCCGCAGATGGTCTCGTAGTACTGGCAGTCGTCGTTGCCGAAGCTGAGGTTGTTCATCGTGCCCTGGGCCGCCGCCATCACCCCCAGGGCGCCGAACAGGGCATTGGTAACGGCCTGGGAGGTTTCGACGTTGCCGGCCACCACCGCCGCCGGTGGCAGCGGGTGCAGCAGGCAGCCGCGGGGCACGATCAGCTCGATCGGCTCGAAGCAACCGGCGTTGAGCGGGATCGGGCGACCCACCAGGCAGCGGAAGACGTACAGCACCGCCGCCTTGGTGATCGCCAGGGGGGCGTTGAAGTTGCCCTCCTGCTGGGGGGAGGTGCCCGTGAAATCAACGCAGGCGCGGCGCGCGCCCCGGTCGATGCGCAGCGCCACCACGATGCGACTGCCGTTGTCGAGCTCCACGCTGTGGGTGCCATCGGCGAGCCAGGCGATCGCCTCGGCCACGGCCGCAGCGGCGTTGGCCTGCACGTGGGCCATGTAGGCGCAGACCTCCCCGGTGCCGTCCCGCGCCAGCAGCCGCTGCAGCTCGTCCACCCCGAGTTGGTTGGCGGCCACCTGGGCCTGCAGATCGGCCAGCAGCTGGTCGGGGTTGCGCACGGGGTGCGGGCCGGCCTCCAGGAGCACCCGCCACCCCGCCAAGTCGAAGTGGCCCTGCCGCAGCAGCGGCTCGTGGCTCAGCAGCAGCCCCTCCTCCTCGATGCGACGGCTGAACGGCGGCATCGAGCCCGGGGTGAGGCCACCCACATCGGCATGGTGCCCCCGGCAGGCCACGAAGAAGAGCGGCCCACCGCCGGCCTCGGGGGAGAACACCGGCGTGACCACGGTGATGTCCGGCAGGTGGGTGCCGCCATCGAAGGGGTCGTTGGAGGCGTAGGCCTCCCCGGGCGCCAGCGGGGGCACCGTGCCTTTGGCCACGGCGGCCAGCAGGCTGGCCACGCTGTCCCCCATCGAGCCGAGGTGCACGGGGATGTGGGGGGCGTTCGCCACCAGCCGGCCCGCCCCATCGAACAGGGCGCAGGAGAAGTCGAGCCGCTCGCGGATGTTCACCGAGCGACTGCACTGGCGCAGCCGTTCCCCCATCTGCTCGGCGATGGCGGCGAAACGATGGTTGTAGAGCTCCAGCCGCACCGGATCCACCGCCTCGGGGGCGGTGGAGGCCTGGGCAGCGGCCGGCAGGGGGGCGGCAACAGCCGCCTGAGGATCGCGCTCCAGCAACAGCTCGCCCCCCGCGAGCACCCGGCCGCTCCAGCCGGGTTCCAGCACCGTGGTGCCGGTGGGCTCCACCACCAGCGCCGGCCCCACGATCCGCTGCCCCGCCACCAGGCCCGCCCGACGCCAGAGGGGCACCCGGCGCCAGCCCATCACGGCATCGGCCCCACGGCTGGCGCCGGGCTCCTCCCCCAGGCAGAGCGGAACCCACTCCTGGACTTCGTCCAGGGGCGGCGGATCGGGTTCGGGATCGGGATCGACCGCCGGCTCGCCGGGCGCCGGGGCGCTCAGCTCCACCTGGAGCCGTTCCACCACCAGCGGCGCGGCCGGCACCACAAAACCGAAGCGCTGGCGATGGCGACGCTCGAAATCGGCGCGCAGTTCCCCCAGCAGACCGTCGGGCGGGACGGCGGGCCAGGGCAGCTCCAGCCCCTGGTCACGGCCCCGGTAGCGCAGCTCCAGACGGGCCTGCCGCCGGGGCACCTGGTCAGGCGCCAGATCACCGCAGCAGCGCAGGGCTTCGCTGGCCTCCGCGAACAACGCTTCCATGTCCTGGGTCAGCCGAGGCAGCAAGGCCTCAGCCAGCGGCTGCCGCAGGGTCCGCTCCCGCAGCAGGGAAGGGCGCGCCAGACCGATGCCGTAGGCCGACAGCACCCCGGCCAGGGGATGGAGCAGCACCCGGGTGATCCCAAGAGCGTCCGCCAGGGGACAGGTCACCTGGCCGCCAGCGCTGCCGAAGGTCACCAGCACGGCGCGGCGCAGGTCGTGGCCGCGCTGAATCGAGATGCGACGGATCGCCTCGGCCATCCGCTCGATGGCGATCGCCAGCGCCCCCTGGGCCACCGCCTCCGGCCCGGCCGCCCCCAGCTCGCGGGCCAGGGCTTCGAAGCGCTCCAGCACCACCTCGCGATCGGCCGGCTGGTCGCCGCCGGGGCCGAACAGCCGCGGCAAAGCCTGCACCGGCAGCCGGCCCAGCAGCAGGTTGGCGTCGGTGATCGCCAGGGGACCGCCGCGGCCATAGCAGGCGGGGCCGGGGTTGGCACCGGCCGAGCGGGGGCCCACCTGCAGGCGCCCGTCCTGCACGTGCAGCACCGAGCCGCCGCCGGCCGCCACGGTGTGGATCGGCAGCATGGGCGCCAGCAGCCGCAGACCACTGATCTCGGTCTCGTTGCTGCGTTCCCAGGCGGCCTCACCGCGGCTGCCGTCGAAGTGGAAGACATCGGTGGAGGTGCCCCCCATGTCGAAGCCGAGGATCGGATCGGTGCCGAATCCAGCGGCCGCCGCCACCGCCACGGCCGCCACCATCCCACCGGCCGGACCGGAGAGGATCGTGTCCTTGGCCTGGAGCAGGGCGGGTGCCTGCAGCGCCCCGGCGGAGGTCATCACCCGCAGCGGCGTGTCGTCCCCCAGGGCGGCCCGCACCTGATCTAGGTAGGCCCGCAGCACCGGCCGCAGGGCCGCTTCCGCCACGGCGGTGTCGATCCGGGGCACCAGCCGCGGCTGACGGCTGAGCTGATGGGAGAGCAGCACCGGGGCGAAACCCCGCGCCTCCAGCCACGCCCCCAGGGCCTGCTCATGGCGCGGGTGGCGGCTGGCCTGCAGCAGGGCAACCGCACAGCTGCGGTACCCGTCGGCCCACGCCTGCACCAGGGCCTGCTCCAGCGGCCCCTCCAGCGGCAGGGGCTGCACCTCTTCGCCATCCGCCGCCAGCCGGCCGTCGACTTCGATCACCCGCACGGGCAGGGGCTCGGGACGCTCAATGGCCAGGGCGAAGATGTCGGGCCGGTGCTGATCGCCGATGCGCTGCAGATCGGCGAAGCCGCGGTTCACCAGCAGCAGCACCGGCGCCACCTGCCGCTCCAGCAGGGCGTTGGTGGCCACGGTGGTGCCCAGCCGCACCTCGGCGACGGCTCCGGGGGGAATGGGCTCTCCGGGCGCCAGGGCCAGCATCTGGCGCAGGGCGGCCACGGCGGGGTCCACCGGGGGGGCGCCATCCGGCGAACCGGGCGGATCGGAGAGCAGCTTGCACACCGACAGCGCGCCCGTGGGGGAGCAGGCCACCACATCGGTGAAGGTGCCGCCCCGATCGATCCAGAACCGCCAGCCGGCGCGCGTCACGATGGCCGAAGCAGGGTGGGTCGCAAGGGGCGCACCGGGGGCTGCGGTTCAGAGGCTCTTCCAGGATGAACGGCCCCCTGCGGTCTGGAAAGCCCGTGGGGCGAACCGCTCCAGCGCCGACGGGACGGATGGCCAGCGACCCTGCTGGCCTGTTGCTGCCCTCAGCCGTCGATTTCCCCATGGCCGGGGAGCAGCCTGCCCGATCCTTGGAGCCTACTTTTTCGCCCCACATTCAGGAGTTGCCACATCAGATACTACATCGCGAACTAAAACGACCCACATCAATGCGCATGACCGACGACGTGATGCAGGATTACATCATTAACGCATCAGAGATGAAGGTGAATGAATAGGCCATTTCGTGGCCAGTCATGGCCTGGAAAGATAGTTGCAATGGAGTGGTTGCCAAGGAGGAACAAATCCAATGAAACGGTGGGGTTTTCCTGGTGCTCCAGCGGTCGCCATCGGCTTCACCGCAGGCATCCTGCTGGCTCCCCAGGCCGCCTTCGCTCTGGACTTCACCTTCATCTTTGATGGTGTCGTCGGCACGTTCCGTGGCCTTGAAGCTGGACAGACCACCGGTTTCCCGCCAGCGGAAGCCGCCATAGCCTTCCTTTCGTCATCTGGGGCTCCTGCGGGTGTGTACCCAAGGGCGCCGATTTGCATCTTTCCAGACTGCGGCTTTGTCTCCGTGACCGCCAATGGTTCGGCGTTCACAACCCCAGCCCACTTCCATGGATCCAACGGGGGTTGGCAACTGTTGATCACGCCCTCCTCAGTCGATGATCCTGGCCCAAGTGTGTGGCCCCTTTATGGATCACTCACCTATTGCCCCGGCTTTGAAGTGGATGGCGATGCCGAACAGTGTCCTTCGCCGGGGCCGGGGACGGAGCCACGGGCCGGATGGCTCACACCGCCCCCACACCCCGAGCCCTGGGAGGATGCGTTTCTTCGCGGACACCCGATTCCTGCCGTCCCCGGACCGCTTCCCTGGCTCGGCGTCGGCGCCGCCTTCAGGTTCAGCCGCAGGCTGAAGCAACGTCACAAGGGTTCCTTGCCAATTCAGTAGGCCTGAGGAGCTGAATTCGTGACACCCTCAGCGGCCATTCTCAAACTGCAGGGGCACTTCCAGATCTTGGACCCACAGCAGCTTGTGATCCCGGCCCAAGTGACTGTCAATAGCCTTGGCGTCAAGGGAGGAGAGAGCCACAGGATCTGCCGAGAAGTTGCCACCAGGCTTCTACCCCCCCCGAAAGGGAGATCGCTGAGGTCGGTAAACTCTCAGGAACTTGATCTGAAGCGCCAACTTGATCCATGCGGCAAGGAGTCTCAAGTTCTGAGAAGCTTGGGGCCTGGGGCAGGGCGTAGAGGGATGCACGATAACCGAACGATTAGTCGGCTTGGAAGATGCTACTGATGGAGAAGATGGCCATCACCCGCTTTCCAGAAGGCTGACGTCTGCAGCGGCCAAGGCTCGCTGGTCAGCATGGAGAGTGTTGCCCATTTCGCAGATCCAAGAGTCAGCCAATGGGGCAAACACATCGCACTTCATGGACATCTCATCCCTACCCCCTGAAGGGTTTCGGCGAAGCCGTGCAGGCCATGACTTCATGCTCACTATCAGATGCCAGACTCTCTACCGAATCGTCCAACAGAATTGATCAGTTTATGTCCCTTCATAGTTATCCACGATCAGGCATGATGGAGCCCTTTCCCATTCGTGCCGCAACAAAAAAGCCCCGCCGGATGAGTGGGGCCAGGGTGATCCATCAAGCTGAACCCTTCCAGTTGAGCTGAAGGGACTCAGGCCTTGCTGGAGGCCAGCTTGATCCGCCTTCTAAGCATACGGCTGAAGCCAAAACCCATGCCGACACCGAAAATAGGCAAAGGACCGGGGACGCTGCTTGAGGGAGGATTTATAGGGCCAGGACCCGGCGTATCCGTACCGAAGGTCACGTCATCAAAAACGATCTGGTTGGCAACACCACCAAAACCGATAGACTTCGCCGTTCCCGAAAACAGCACGCCGGTCGGCGAGAACGGACAGAATCCAGCGTTGAACCCGGGGCAAGAACCTGCGTTGGGGGACAAGTTGAGCGTCGCGAGTATGTTGCCGGCCCCGTTCAAGTCATCATAGACATTGACACTGCCGCTGAAATTGAGTGACACGTAATTGAACGAGAAGCCGGTGTCAAAGCCGGCTGCATAATTCAGGAAGGTCTCGCTGCCGCTGAGGAAAAACAGCCCCCCAAGCTGCGATGTCGGGTCGCCAAGGCCGCCTCGTGAGGTATTGGAGCAACTAGTTCCCAGCGTATTGAGGCAGATTGCCAGGGCATTGTCCCCGAACGAGATCCCATAGTTGGTGCCGGAGGTGCCGTCGCTGCTAGTACCACCGTTGTAGAAGTCAAGGATAGAAGCATAACCTGAGGGATAGGTCGCGTTGATGTCCTCGAAATCAAGGTGAACGACAGCTGCGTCCGCCGAAGCGGCGCCGAAGCCGAGCGCGCTGGCAACCAACATGGCACCAACAACTCGCGAGGCTGGTGAGTCGGCGCGGCGGGAGAGGCAGCCCGAGAATGGCTTACGAGAGTGCAACATCGAATTGGAAGCCGGGGGGGGACAAAAGACGCTTGGACACCACAGGCATCCGATTCAATAATGATGAATCCATGGATCAACGTAAGGGGATCACCATCGCTTTTATAAGTTGAACCCCCAGAAAACATGCAACCTTTACGCTACAGGAAGCACATATGCAGCGGATGCGATGGCGATGTGTCGGACAAGGGAAACGAATCGCAATATGATCAGACATTTCTTACTTGCTTCGCTCCTCTTCAAGCAGCAGCACAGCGTTGCTACCGCCACTCCAGCCTTCTGATTGCGTTGGGGCAATCTGACCCGATCAGTGCGCCAGCCCGGATCCATTGTGGTGAGGCCGTCTCCAGGTGCTGAGTCTCACCACGTGGATCAGCAGAGCAGCTCCGAAAGCTGTCGCTTAGGCAAGAGCCAGCCCAGGTCCGAGGGCTTCCTGAGCCGGCTATCGACCGTCAGGTGGAGCTGATCAGATCACCCGGTCACTCCCATGCGGAGCAGTGCAAGGGTGCCTTGGGGTCCAGGCACCACAGCCGTCCAAGACCAAAACAACAATGGGTGCGGGCAATGGTGGAGAAGGAGGGGGGGCTGCAGGAGTCGGGCGATGTGACGCAGGTGCAGGCGCTGGGTCATCAGTCGGTGATGCCGCCGCTGGTTGAGGCGGGCGTGGGGAAGGCCATGCATGCGTAGCGACTTCACATCTAAGTGCGGATCAGGAATCGATTCATCCATCGATTCATCCCTTTACCAGACAAGGAAGAGAAAATCCAGAAAGAGAGAAAGCCGTATAGAAATGAATGGTGAGGCAAGGCTTAGCAACAAAAGTGCCGCTGCATTAATGCAGCATCATTGCAGAAGATTCACAATCTATAATCCCAGGCAAGTCGGACTGCCCGTCCAGGATTCTCGCTCGTTGGTCCATCTTCATCGACAACCTCCTTGGCAGAACAGGTATCGAGGGGTCCCGTCGTCCGATCAGGAGCAAGAGACACCATGGCAGCTCTTCACCGACCGGGAAAGGAGGCCAGGACACAGGGGTGAATTGGTCGAGATGAATTCAAGTATATTTCGCGGGCTACTTCCTAGATGATTCCCCAGTACGCGAATCCACAGGGTTCGCGCCGATCCGCTCTCATCAAGAGCGTCTTGGAGATCACCAGCGGCACTGATTCTCTACGGAGGCGCTTTGTCCGAGAGGTGCGTTGAGATGCGGTTATCGCCATCTGCTGGGATCCGTCGCACCATCCCGATGAACGACTCCATCGCCACGATCGCCCAGGAAACACATGAGGAGGAAGCCCGGCGGGAAGTCCGAGCCTCCGAGAGGATCCGCGTAGGAAGGCTCCTCGGTCTGATTGCCGGGGCCTTGCTCGCGCTTTTTGTGGTGCTGGTGGTGGCCGACAGCCTGCCGGTGCGGCTGATGGACCCGGCCTGGCAACTGCGCTTCTCCGGGGCTTTGATCCGAAATGGGCTCATGCCCGTGCTGGCGATCGTGATGGTGCCCCTTGCCGCGGTGATCGATCCCTCCAGTGGCGCCCTCACGCGCTATCGCAACCGTCTGAGGCGCTGGTCGATCCTGGTGGCGCTTGGCTACGTCCTGCTCATCCCCCTGCAGGGGTATGCCGTCTGGAAGGGCGTGGGACAGTTGCGAACCACCCAGGCCAGTCAGTTCGATCGCGCCAGCCAGAAATTTGACCAGCTCCGTCAGGCCATCCGTTCGGCAGACTCTGCCGCGGACCTGCAGAGGCGGTTCCAGGCGTTGCGGGGGCCTAACCTGCCTCAGGCCAGCCTGAGCCAGCCGCTGCCGGCCTTGCGCAAGCGCCTGCTCGATGGCCTCGAAGGAGCAGAGAACAGGCTCAGAAACAGCCTGGTGGGCAGGCCATCTGCGGAAAACGTGGAAACCATGATCATGCAGGGCAGCCGTTTGGCGCTCTCTGCCCTGATCCTGGCCTTCGCCTTCGCCGCCGGCTCCCAACGCCGCCGCAGCCGTGTGTCCCTGCTGGAGGAATGGCGCCAGGGCTGGTCGAAGCGCGCACGTCGCCGCTGGAACCGCAACCAGGCCAATCGTCTTCGCCGCTGAACCTCAGCGGTAGTTCTCGAACTGCAGGGGCACCTCCAGGTCTTCGCCGCGCAGCAGGGTGATCACCTGCTGGAGGTCGTCCTTGTTCTTGCCGGTCACCCGCAGGCTCTCGCCCTGGATCGCCACGGTCACCTTCTTGACCTGATCACGCACCAGCTTGCTGAGCTTCTTGGCCAGCTCCTGGCTGAGGCCCTTGCGCAGTTTCACCACCTGTTTCACCCGGTTGCCGCCCACCGGCTCGGGGGTCTGCAGGTCGAAGATCTTCAGCGACAGGTTGCGCTTGGTGGCCTTCTGGCGCAGCACATCGACCACCGCGTCGAGGGTCATGTCGCTGGCGGTGGTGATCGTGAGGGCCGACTCCTCCAGCGCGATCTCGGTGGCCGAGTCCTTGAGGTCGTAGCGCTGGCCCACCTCCCGGCGCACCTGGTCGACGGCGTTCACCAGCTCCTGGCGGTCGAAGTCGGAGACCACGTCGAAGGAAAAGCTGTCGGCCATGGCACGGGCAAAGACAAGGCAACGCCAGCCTAGAAAAGAGGCCCTAGCCGCCCACTCCCGATGACCACCTCCCTGCTCAGCCCCGTCCTGGCGGCCAGCATCGCCCTGCCGGTGCTGCCGGCGGCGGCGGGCGGGCCCTTCGCCTGGTCGCTGGTGCTCTCCGGCGCCGTGGTGGTGCTCAGCCTGGTGCCCCTGGGAGCCGCCCGCTCCCAGGCCGATTTCAAGCCCTCCGACCTGGCCGCGCCACGGGCGATGTTCGAGCGGCTGCCGGCCTGGGGCAAGCGGGCCAACTGGGCCCACCAGAACAGCTTCGAGGCCTTCACCCTGCACGCCCCGGCCTGCCTGCTGTGTCTGCTGGTGGCCCCTTCCGTGATCGCGGCCTCCCCCTGGGTGGCCGTGGTGGCCTGGCTGCACCCGGCGCTGCGGCTGGGCTACCTGGGGGCCTATGTGGCCAACCTGCCGCCCGCGCGCAGCCTCTGCTGGGCCGGGGCGATTCTGTCCACCGCCCTTCTCTACAGCGAAGGCCTGCGGGCCGTGCTGCGCAGCTGAGGCCACCCGGCGCTCACCATCAGCTGCCGCCCTTCTCCTGCAGCCCCTTGAGGGCCGCCAGCAGCGAAGCCGGGCTCTGGGGATCCACCATCAGCACCGATCCGCCCCTGGAATCAGCCATCTGCTGGCCCATGGCCATCCAGTCCTTGGCCAGCAGCAGCCGCAGGCCCTCGGCCGCCGCCGGATGGGCCTCGATCACGGCGGCCAGCTCGCTGGCGGCCTCGGCCCGGGCCTTGGCGAGCAGCAACTGCTGCTTGGCCTGGGCATCGGCGTCGAGCAGCACCGCCTCCTGCTTGGCCCTGGCATCCAGCACCAGGGCCTCGGCCCGGCCCCGGGCCGCGTTCACCTGGGATTCGCGCTCACCTTCGGAGCGCAGAATCGCCGCCCGCTTCTCCCGCTCGGCGGTCATCTGCTGCTCCATCGCCTGCTGCACCCCCTGGGAGGGCTGGATGTCGCGCAGTTCCACCCGGGTCACCTTGACGCCCCAGGGATCGGTGGCCTGATCCAGTTCCTTGAGCAGGGTTTCGTTCACCTCGCTGCGGGTGGTGAAGGTCTGGTCGAGGTCGAGCTTGCCCATCTCGGCGCGGATCTGGGTGAGCACCAGATTCACCATCGCCGCCTGCAGGTTGTCAACGCCGTAGTAGGCGCGGGCGTGCTCCAGCAGCTGCCAGTACACCACCGCATCCACCTCGATCGAGACGTTGTCACGGGTGATGCACTGCTGGGGGGGGATGTCGAGCACCCGCTCCTTCAGCGATTCATGGCTCACCACCCGCTCCAGGCCGGGAATCACCAGGGACAGGCCGGGGCGCAGCTGGCGGTCGTACTTGCCGAGCCGCTCCACCAGCATCGAGCGGCTGCTGCTGGTGACTTTGACGCCGCTGATGCCCAGCCCGGCGAGCACCACCAGCACCGGAATGATGAGCGCTTCCATCCAGGCTTCTTCACTGCGGCAACGCTAGGCAGGATGGGGGGAATGGCAAACGATCCGGTTCCCTTCGTTGCCCTTTCACCAGCCCCCGCCCGCTCCCCATGCCCGCACCCCCGATTCTCTGGCTGGCCCTGGCGGCGGTTCTGCTGGGGCTGGTGCTGGTGGGCGCCGACAGCGATGGATTGCTGTTGATCGGCGGGCTGGCGGCCCTGGTGCTCACCCTCGCCGCGGCCCTGGTGCCGATCGTGCCACCGCTGCCCCAGGTGCTGCTGTTCGCCGTGCTGGTGGGGGCCGGCTACGCCTGGCTGAGGCGCTGGTCGGCCCGGCGCCAGGCGCGGGCGATTCCCCCCGGCGCCAGGGCCGAACTGGCGGAGGTGACCACCGGCTTGGAGGCCAACGGCGAGGGCCGGGTGCGGTGGCAGGGGCAGAGCTGGGCGGCCCTGAATCTCTCCGGGCAGGCCCTGGCCCCGGGCTCCGAGGTGACGGTGATGGGCCGGGAGGGAACGCGCCTGCAGGTGCTGCCGCGGCAGGTCAGCCTGGCGGAGTGAGCGGGGTCAGTCGAAGAACATCAGGCTCACCACCTTGCCCATGTCCTCGGCGGTGCGGCAGCTGGAGAGCAGGGTTTCGCTGTCGTGGAAGGCGTAGCAGATCAGCTGGTCGCAGCGGTTGATGATCTCCTGGTTGCAGAGGCTGCTGGCCATCGGCAGGGGCAGCTCATCGTTCTCCGGTTTCTCCACCAGATGCAGCACCCGCTCCAGCTGGCTGCGGGATTCCCCGGGCTGACGCTCCAGGCTCTGGGGCAGCAGCACGGTGAGCCGGGCCGGATCCACCTCCAGGACGCTGCGGATCACGGCCGCGTTGACGCCCTGGGCACCGGAGGTGATCAGGTTGTGGCCCTCCTGGGCCAGGGAGCGGGCCACGAGCTCCACCAGATGGATCGACACCACCGGGACGTGGCGGCTGCCGAGGAAGGCGATCCTGCGTTTGCCCCGGTCCTGGAGCATGGCCAGCTCCTGGGCGAGTGTGTCGATCCGGTCCATGGCCGGAAGATCTAAGGACCGGGTCACCCGTTAACGACAACCAACGGACAGAAACTAGCAGCGGCTTCAGGCATGGACCGCCAGACACAGCCGGCGGAACAGCCGTTCGAAGTGGCAGTTCTCCTCCACCAGGCGGATCGCATAGGTGGCTTTCACCGCTTCATGCAGCCGCACATGGCCGATGGCGGCGTCGATCACCTCCACGGTGGTGAGGGTGTCGTGATCAACCTTGAGCACGGGCACCTCCAGTTCCTCGGCCCGGCTGATCAGCTGGGGCAGCGGTTCCCCGGCCCCGGTGAGGATCAGGCACTGGGTGGAGGCCTCCAGGGCCGCCAGCTGGATGTCGGTGCGGTCGGCGCCCGTCACCACCGCCATGTTGCGGCGGCGGCGGAAGAACTCCATCGCCGAATTGACGTTCATGGCGCCGATCGACAGCGTCTCCACCAAAAGGTCGAGGCCGTCGTGGCAGCAGAGCACGGTGGCTTCGAGGCGGCGGACCAGCTCCTCCACCGTGACGCTGCGCAGCAGGGGGCTGCGGGGCATCACGCCCAGCACCGGGATGCCGAGACGCTCCAGGGCGGGCTGCACCGCCTCGCGCACGTCGGGGATCTTTTCGGGGGGCACGGTGTTGAGCACGACGCCGGCCAGCAGATCCCCCAGCTGCCGCCGGGCTTCCAGCAGAGGATCGACGCTGCGGCTGTCGCTCCAGGGATGGACCAGCAGGACCGGCGCCTGCAGGGCGTGGGCCAGCTGCACCAGCCCCAGGCCGTAGAGCTGCCCTTCGCTGAGGCTGCCGGCGGCCTCGAGCAGCACCAGCCGGTCGGCGTCGTCCTGGATGCGCCGCTGCAGGAGGGTCAGCCCCTCCCCGGGGTCCAGATCCCCCGCCAGCAGCCGCTCCCGTGCCGCCGCCGGCTCGAACACATGCAGCGAAGGGATCAGCTGCTCCTGGGCCAGCCCGAGGGTGGTGCCGATGAAGCGGACATCGGGATCCAGCAGGGGGTTGCCCGGCACCGCATCGGGGAAGCCATCGAGCGGGTCGTCCATGCAGGTGACCAGCGGCTTACCGAAGGCGAGGGGCACGCCCTGGCGGGCCAGCTGGCGGCCGAGACCGAGCACCACCGCCGACTTGCCGCTGAAGGGTTCGCAGGAGCCGATCAGCAGGGGGATGGACATGGTTCGACCTCGCCGGGTCCTGCAGGTGCCGGGCAATCTAGGCAGCACGTCCACCGCAGGCCCATGACGGACCCGTCGAGCCCATCCCTCACCGTGGCCATCACCGGGGCCAGCGGCGCCCTGGGCCAGGCCCTGCTGCGGCGCTGGCACCGGCGCGGGGCACAGCTGATCGCCCTCACCCACGGCCGGGCGCCCCTGGAACTCAGCGGCCCGGACGGACAGCCGATCCCCCTGCGCCAGGTGCCCTGGCAGGTGGGGGAGGAGGCGGCGCTGGAGCCCCTGCTGGAGCAGGTGGACGTGCTGGTGCTCAACCACGGCATCAATGTGCACGGCGACGGCAGCGCCGAGGCCACGGACGCCTCCCTGCAGGTGAACGCCCTGAGCGTCTGGCGGCTGCTGGAGCTGTTCGCGCTGGTGGCCCAGCGACGCCAGGGGGCACGGGGCGAAGGGCGGCGGCGGCCGGAGGTGTGGGTGAACACCTCGGAAGCGGAGATCCAGCCGGCCCTGAGCCCGCTCTACGAGATCAGCAAGCGGCTGCTGGGCCAGCTGCTCAGCCTGCGGGCCCCGGAGCTTGCACAGGCGTTGCGGCTGCGACGGCTGGTGCTGGGACCGTTCCGCTCGGCCCTCAATCCCATCGGCGTGATGGGGGCCGACTGGGTCGCCGGCGAGATCCTGCGGCAGGCCGACTGGAACTGCAGCCTGATCATCGTCACCCCCAACCCGCTCACCTACGTGCTGATGCCCCTGACCACCATGGGCCGCTGGGCCTACTTCGGCCTGCTGCGGCGCCCCTGAAGCCCGGGCCGGGGCCGGGTGGGCCTAGAAGTCGCGGTCGGTGAGGATGTCGCAGCCGTCGGAGGTGACGACGATCGTGTGCTCCCACTGGGCCGAGAGGCTGCCGTCCACCGTCACCACGGTCCAGCGGTCCTTGAGGGTGCGGCAGGCCTTGCTGCCGGCGTTGAGGATCGGCTCCACCGCCAGGGTCATACCGGCGCGCAGCTGCATGTTGGGCAGATCCCTGGTGCGGTAGTTGAACACCGAGGGCTCCTCGTGCAGGTTGCGGCCCACGCCATGGCCCGTGTAGTCCTCAACGATGGCGTAGCCGTGGGCTTCGACGTGGTCCTGCACGGCACCGGCCAGCTCCAGCAGGGTGCTGCCGGCCTTCACCGTGGCCAGGCCCTGCATCAGCGATTCCTGGGCCACCCGGCTGAGGCGCCGGGCCTCCTCGGGCACGCCCTCGCCCACACAGAGGGTGACGCAGCTGTCGCCATGGAACCCCTCAAAATAGGCACCGGTGTCGATCTTGACCAGATCACCGGCCTTGATCACCCGCTTGGCGCTGGGGATCCCATGCACGACCTCGTTGTTGATGCTGGCGCAGATGCTGGCGGGAAAGCCGTGGTAGCCCTTGAAACTGGGGGTGGCGCCCATGGCGCGGATGCGGGACTCGGCATGGCGATCCAGATCGCCGGTCGTCATGCCCGGCGCGGCCATGTCGATGATTTCGCGCAGCACCGTGGCCACGATGCGGCTGGCCTGTCGCATGATCCCGATCTCGCGAGCCGATTTCACCTCCACGCCGCGGCGGCCCTTCTGAATGCGGGGGCCGGCCTGGGTGAGTGGGGTGCCACCGCCCTTGACGCCGTTGGTGCTGGCCAGCAGATCGGCGAACAGGTTCATGCGGTGGGATTCGGGGCGGATGATTCAAGTTATCAATGGCGTCCCTCCCGCCGTCGGTTCAGCGTGTCCAGCCCCACCCCCGTCGCCTCCCCGTCCTGGGGTGCCCGCCTGCGCCAGGCCCATGCCTGGCTGGCCCCGGTGGTGCTCGCCCCGCTGCTGCTTTCGGCCCTCACCGGTGTGGGTTACCGGCTGCTGCGCGACTGGGGCGGGCTGAGCCGGGACCAGACCCATCCCCTGATGGTGCTGCATGAGGGGGAATGGCTCCATGCCTGGGTGGGCCCGCTGGGCGAGACGCTCTACGTGCTGCTCAACGGCCTGGGACTGCTGTGGATGCTGGCCACCGGCGGCTACATGGCCTGGGAGCGGCTGCGGCGGAGCTGGCGGCGGCGCGGGGGGAAGGGGGTCACCTGAGGCGGTAGGGTGTTGGTTTGGCCAGGCGCTCCGAGAAAAGGGATGGCAACCGAGATCGATCCGTCCATGGAAGTGGACACGCAAACCCCAGACGTGGAGGCCCAGCAGGTGGAAACGGAAACCGTGGCTGAAGCCGTGACGACCCCCTCCAACGTGAAGGTCACCACCGGCAAGCTGAGCGCCCGGGCCCTGATCGAGGAGTTCGAGGCGGGTCAGCTGAAGAGCGACCTCCCCGAAATTTATGTGGGCGACACCGTGAAGGTGGGTGTGCGCATCCGGGAAGGCAACAAGGAGCGGGTGCAGCCCTACGAGGGCGTGGTGATCGCCAAGCGCCACGGCGGCCTCAACCAGACCATCACCGTCCGTCGCATCTTCCAGGGCATCGGCGTGGAGCGGGTGTTCATGCTGCACAGCCCCCAGGTCGCTTCCGTGAAGGTGGAGCGGCGCGGTAAGGTGCGTCGGGCGAAGCTCTTCTATCTGCGTGACCGGGTGGGTAAAGCCACCCGCGTAAAGCAGCGCTTCGATCGCTGAAGCCTGGTTTCACGGGATTTTTTCTCCCGCGATTCCCTTTCACGCTTTCCAGGGACCATCGCCTTGCGCCGTTAGTTCAGCTGGTAGAACGCAGGTCTCCAAAACCTGATGTCGGGGGTTCAAGTCCTCCACGGCGCGTTCGATGGTCCCATTTGCAGTTTCGTGGTTCCGAACATGGAGTTGGATCTACAACCCGGTGATGTGGTCAAGGTGCTCGAATCCGCGGCACTGGGCTGGGTCCGGGCCCGGGTCATCCGGGTCAAATCCGGAGGTCGGGTCGTGGTCCAGAGCGACCAGGGGCGGGAGTTCACCGCCCGGGGCAATCAGGTGCGCCTGATCGAACCCGCCGGCTTCCGCCCCTGAAGCCCAGGGCTTTCTGGCCCTCCCGCATGGCCGCCAAGAGCCATCGGCCCCGTGCCCTGCACGGGGCTTTTTGTGTGGCCGATCGTCGCCCTGACCCTGCGCCAGCCGGCGTTGAGGGTGGCGTTGACGGAGTGGCGTTGACGGTGGGACGGGTGACGATGGATACTTCCTTGGTCGGCGTCCGCGCCGTCGCGATCGCCCATCGGCGCCGGATCCACCCCTCGGGGCGATTCGAGCCTCGAATGTCGGTCTGGGACTGTAGTTCAATCGGTTAGAGCACCGCCCTGTCACGGCGGAAGTTGCGGGTTCGAGCCCCGTCAGTCCCGTTCTCACCACCAGGAGCCGATTCCGTGCCCGCAGCGGTTCCCGTACGCGTTCGGCTGGCCCCCAGCCCCACCGGCACCCTCCACATCGGCACCGCCCGCACGGCAGTGTTCAACTGGCTGTTCGCCCGCCACCTCGGTGGTGCCTTCCTGCTCCGCATCGAGGACACCGACCGGGAGCGCTCCAAGCCGGAATTCACCGAGAACATCCTCGATGGCCTGCGCTGGCTGGGCCTGAGCTGGGACGAGGAGCCGGTGGTGCAGAGCCGGCGCATCGAGGCCCACCGGGCCGCAATCGCCCAGCTGCTGGAGAGCGGCCATGCCTACCGCTGCTACGCCAGCGACGCCGAGCTGGCGGCGATGCGGGAGCGGCAGCAGGCCGAAGGCCGGGCCCCCCGCTACGACAACCTGCACCGGGACCTCAGCCCGGCCCAGGAGCAGGCCTACATCGCTGAGGGGCGCGAAGCGGTGATCCGCTTCCGCATCGACGACGGCGCCACGATCACCTGGAACGACCTGGTGCGCGGCGAGATGCGCTGGGCGGGCAGCGACCTGGGCGGCGACATGGTGATCGCCCGCCGGGCGGCCGCCGATGCCATCGGTGACCCCCTCTACAACCTGGTGGTGGTGGTGGACGACGCCGCCATGGCCATCAGCCACGTGATCCGGGGCGAGGACCACATCGCCAACACCGGCAAGCAACTGCTGCTCTACGCGGCCCTGGGGCTGACCCCGCCCCTCTTCGCCCACACCCCGTTGATCCTCAACCAGGAGGGCCGCAAGCTCTCCAAGCGCGACGGCGTCACCTCCGTGGGCGATTTCCGCGCCATGGGCTACACCGCCGAGGCCCTGGTCAACTACATGACCCTGCTGGGCTGGTCGCCGCCGGAGGGCCTCGGCGAGCGCTTCAGCCTTGAGCAGGCGGCGGCGGTGTTCTCGTTTGACCGGGTCAACCGCGCTGGGGCACGCTTCGACTGGGACAAGCTCAACTGGCTCAACGCCCAGGTGCTGCATGGGCTGGCGGCCGGCGAGCTGCGCCAGCGGCTGCTGCCCCTCTGGCAGGCCCGGGGCTGGGGTGAAGGGGCTGGAGCCGACGTCGCCTGGCAGGAGGATCTCTGCACCCTGCTGGGGCCCTCCCTGAGCCTGCTGGCGGACGGGGTCGACCAGGCCGCCCCCTTCTTCACGGCCCCGGAGCCGGATGAGGCGGCCCTGGCCCTACGGGCCGACGCGGGCAGCCGCGGCGCCCTGAGCGCCCTGCTGGAACGGCTGCCGGAGGGCCCGCTGGACGCCGAGACCGCCCAGGGGCTGCTGGCGGAGGCCGCCACCGCCGCCGGCGTCAAGAAAGGGGTGCTGATGAAGGGGCTGCGGGCCGCCCTGCTGGGCAGCCTCAAGGGGCCCGACCTGCTCACCACCTGGCTGCTGTTGCATCGGCTGGGCAGTGACCGGGAGCGAATCGCCGCCGCCCTCTGACGAGCGGCCTGGCGGGGGCTTCAGTCGTCGAGGGCGCCGTAGATCGGCTCCACCCGGATCGCCTGGACGCTGCCGGCCCGCAGCACCAGGAATTCGCTGGTCAGATCGCTGATCGGCACGTTCACAAAGGCGTCGAGGGCCGCCCCGTTCAGCACCCCGCCGTACCAGCTCTGGAAGTCCTCGAGGGTGTTGAAGTGCACCTCCTGGTGGTGACCGCCCGTCAGGAACAGGTGGATGGCATAGCGGCGGGGGGTGCGGGCCATGGAGCAGCGACTGCGGCTGAACGTCCACAGGATGGCCCATACGGCTGCAACCGGCTTGCGGCGGGCCGGTAGAGGGGATGGAGCGGGGCACCAGAGGCGGTGAGGCCCAGGCAGACCAGGTGGGGCCGATGGGGGAGCAGCAGCTCCAGCACCCGTCTGTCCTGGCCCAGCCGGCGGCCGCCGTTGCCCCAGCCCAGCCAGATCAGCTCGGGCGGTGCTGCGGCGGCCGTCTGCCGGGCCCGCCGATCGCTGGCCCGCAGGCGCCGCCGGATCCAGGCAGGGTTGGCGGCGCCCACCGGATCGGCGGCCCGCAGCAGGGCCCCCGGGCTGGGGCTGATCCGTGCGAAGAGGTTGAGCACCTCCAGCCCGCCGTACCCCCAGCCGGCGGCGAAGGCCATCAGCCGCCGCAGGGTGGGGTCGTCGTGGCGGTGGTCGGCGCGGGAGGGGTTGAGACCGACGAACAGCAGGCGGCTGCCGCCCGGCTGCCACACCCGCTCCAGCCACCAGCGGTACTGGCGGCAACGGCTGAAGGCGGCCCGGCCGGTGGTGATCACGGCGCCGTCAGGCCTCCGGATGGCAGGCTGTGGCGATCGGCGGGCAAATCCCAGGGACGGCCATGGAGCGGGACAAGCCCCTGTTGCTGCTGGTGGATGGCCACTCCCTGGCCTTCCGCAGCTTCTACGCCTTCGCCAAGGGCGGCGAGGGGGGCCTGAGCACCAAGGACGGGGTGCCCACCAGCGTCACCTACGGCTTCCTCAAGGCCCTGCTGGACAACTGCAAGGGCCTGGCGCCCCAGGGGGTGGTGATCGCCTTCGACACGGCCGAGCCCACCTTCCGCCACGAGGCGGATGCCGCCTACAAGGCCCATCGGGAGGAGGCGCCGGAGCACTTCTTCGCCGATCTGGCCAACCTGCAGGGCATCCTGCGGGACTGCCTCGACCTGCCCCTGTCGATGGCGCCGGGCTACGAGGCCGACGACGTGCTCGGCACCCTGGCCAACCGGGCGGCCGGCGAGGGCTGGCGGGTGCGGATCCTCTCCGGCGACCGCGACCTGTTCCAGCTGGTGGACGACGAACGGGACATCGCCGTGCTGTACATGGGCGGCGGCCCCTACGCCAAGAACAGCGGGCCGACGGAGATCCGACGCGCCCAGGTGATCGAGAAGCTGGGGGTGCCGCCGGAGGGGGTGGTGGACCTCAAAGCCCTCACCGGCGACAGCTCCGACAACATCCCCGGGGTCAAGGGGGTGGGGCCCAAGACCGCCCTGACCCTGCTCAAGGCCCACGGCGACCTCGACGGCATCTACGCCGCCCTCGACCAGCAGAAGGGGGCGCTGAAATCCAAGCTGGAGACCGACCGGGAGAACGCCTTCCGCTCCCGCATGCTGGCGGAGATCCTGGTGCAGATCCCCCTGCCCGAGGAACCGCGCCTGGCCCTGGGGCGGGTGGACAGCGAGGGGCTGGGGGCGCGTCTGAGCGAGCTGGAGCTGTTCAGCCTGGTGAAGCAGACCGAGGGCTTCGCCCGTCTGTTCTCTTCGGAGCCTCCCGAGCCCGCCGCCGCCACCGCACCGGCGCCCCCAACCACCACCGCGCCCGAGGCCCCGGACCCCGCCGGTTCCCCAGGGCAGGGGGGGGATCCGGCCCTGCCCGCCCTGCGGCCGGAGCTGATCACCACCCCCGAGGCCCTGGCCGCCCTGATCGCGCGGCTGCTGGCCTGCACCGATCCGGCGGCGCCGGTGGCCCTCGACACCGAGACCACCTCCCTCAATCCCTTCCGGGCGGAGCTGGTGGGCATCGGCCTGTGCTGGGGGGAGGGCCTGGCGGATCTGGCCTACGTGCCCATCGGCCACCACAGCCCACCGGCCGCCGATCTGCTCAGCACGCCGCCGCCCGCGCCGGTGCAGCTGCCCCTCGATGCGGTGCTGCTGGCCCTGGGGCCCTGGCTGGCCAGCGCCGAACACCCCAAGGCGCTCCAGAACGCCAAGTACGACCGCCTGATCCTGCTGCGCCATGGCCTGCCCCTGGCCGGTGTGGTGATGGACACCCTGCTGGCGGACTACCTGCGGGATGCCAACGACAAGCATGGCCTGGAGGCCATGGCGGCGCGCAACTTCGGGATCCATCCCACGGCCTTCGGCGATCTGGTGGCCAAGGGGCAGACCTTCGCCGACGTGCCGATCGAGGCCGCGGCCCTCTACTGCGCCATGGACGTGCACCTCACCCGGCGCCTGGGGGCGTTGCTGGCGGAGCAGCTGGCGGCGATGGGGCCGGAGCTGCCGAAGCTGCTGGAGCAGGTGGAGCTGCCCCTGGAGCCGGTGCTGGCCCAGATGGAGGCCACCGGCATCCGCATCGATGTGCCTTACCTCAAGGAGCTGTCGGAGGAGCTGGGGGCCACCCTGGCGCGGCTGGAGACCGAAGCCCAGGCGGCGGCCGGGGTTGACTTCAACCTGGCCTCCCCCAAGCAGCTGGGGGAGCTGCTGTTCGACACCCTGGGCCTCGACCGCAAGAAATCCCGCCGCACCAAGACCGGCTGGAGCACGGATGCGGCGGTGCTGGAGAAGCTGGAGGACGACCATCCGGTGGTGAAGCTGGTGCTGGAGCACCGCACCCTCAGCAAGCTGCTGAGCACCTACGTGGAGGCGTTGCCGGCGCTGGTGGAGCCGGAGACCGGGCGGGTGCACACCGATTTCAACCAGGCGGTGACCGCCACCGGGCGGCTGTCGAGCAGCAACCCCAACCTGCAGAACATCCCCATCCGCACCGAGTTCAGCCGCCGCATCCGCAAGGCCTTCCTGCCCCAGGAGGGCTGGCGGATGATCAGCGCCGACTACTCCCAGATCGAGCTGCGCATCCTCACCCATCTTTCGGGCGAGCCGGTGCTGGTGCAGGCCTACAACGACGGCGACGACGTCCACGCCCTCACGGCCCGGCTGCTGCTGGAGACCGACACGGTGACGCCGGACGAGCGGCGGCTGGGCAAGACGATCAACTTCGGGGTGATCTACGGCATGGGGGCCCAGCGGCTGGCCAGGGAAACGGGCATGGGCCAGGCCCGGGCCAAGGAGTTCCTGAGCCTCTACAAGCAGCGCTACCCGAGGGTGTTCCTGTTCCTGGAGCTGCAGGAACGCCTCGCCCTCAGCCGCGGCTACGTGGAGACGATCCTGGGGCGTCGCCGCCCCTTCCATTTCGATCCCGGTGGCCTTGGCCGGCTGCGGGGCAAGGATCCGCTGGAGATCGACCTGGAGGTGGCTCGCCGCGGCGGCATGGAGGCCCAGCAGCTGCGAGCCGCCGCCAATGCCCCGATCCAGGGCTCCAGCGCCGACATCATCAAGCTGGCGATGGTGGGGCTGCAGAACGCGCTGGCGGCGGCCGGCCTGCCGGCCCGGCTGCTGCTGCAGGTGCACGATGAACTGGTGCTCGAGGCGGCGCCGGAGGCGCTCGAGGAGGTGCGGGAGCTTACCCGCCGCACGATGGAGCAGGCGGTGCAGCTGCTGGTGCCGCTGGCGGTGGACACCGGCGTGGGCCCCAACTGGATGGAGACGAAATAGCGGCGCGCGGGTAGGCTGCGCGGCAGACCTGCCGCCGCCATCGATGCCTGAACCGGTGCGGGTGCTGCTGACCGGCCGCCATGGCCAGCTGGGCCGGGCCCTCACCGCCAGCGTGCCGGCCGGCATCGACCTGATCGCCACGGGCCGGGGCGAGCTTGATCTCGCCGACGCCGCGGCCTGCCGCGCGGCGGTGCAGCAGCACCGGCCTGACTGGGTGCTCAATGCCGGCGCCTACACCGCCGTCGACCGGGCCGAGAGCGAGCCGGAGCTGGCCGAGGCGGTGAACGCCGGCGCCCCCGGGGCCTTCGCCGATGCCCTGGCGGACAGCGGCGGCCGGCTGCTGCAGGTGAGCACCGATTTCGTCTTCGACGGGGAGCAGGGCCGTCCCTACCGGCCGGAGCAACCGGTGCAGCCCCTGGGGGTGTACGGCGCCACCAAGGCCGAGGGGGAACGGCGGGCGGAAGCGGCCCTGCCCCCCGAGCGCCTGTGCCTGCTGCGCACCAGTTGGGTGTACGGGCCGGTAGGAGCCAACTTCTGCCTCACGATGCTGCGGCTGCACCGGGCGAAGGCCGCCGCCGGCGATCCCCTCGGGGTGGTCGCCGACCAGGTGGGCTGCCCCACTTCCACCGCCGGCCTGGCGGCGGCCAGCTGGCAGGCGATCGGGCGGGGCGTGGCCGGGCGGCACCACTGGAGCGACAGCGGCGCCGCCAGCTGGTACGACTTCGCCGTGGCCATCGGTGCGCTCGCCGCCCAGCGGGGGCTGATCGAGACGCCGGCGCGGGTGAGACCGATCACCACCGCCGACTACCCCACCCCGGCTCGACGCCCTGCCTATTCCCTGCTGGATTGCACCACCACCCGGCGCGCGCTGGACCTGGAGGGGCAACATTGGCAGGCCGCCCTGGCCGAGGTGCTGGCGCAGCTTCCCCTGCCCCAGGCCTGAACCCCCCTTCGTCGTCTGACTCCGCCCCGATGGATCCCTATCCCTCTCTCGCCCTGCCGGTGCTGCTTGCCGGCCGTCGCCGCATCCTGGTGACAGGCGGGGCGGGGTTCATCGGCGGAGCGCTGGTGCGACGGGTGCTGCGGGACAGCACCGCGACGGTGTTCAACCTCGACAAGATGGGCTACGCCAGCGATCTGCTGGGCATCTACAACACCCTGGCGGCGCTGGGGGAGGCGGGTGAGGGTCACGACGGCCCCCGCCACCAGTTGCTGCAGGTGGATCTGGCCGATGGCGAGGCCACCGCCGCCGCGGTGCGCCAGGCCGATCCGGATCTGGTGCTGCATCTGGCGGCCGAAAGCCACGTCGACCGCTCGATCGACGATCCGGGCGCCTTTCTGGTCAGCAATGTGATGGGCACCTACCACCTGCTGCAGGCGGTGCGGGCCCACTGGGAAGGGCTGCCGGCGGAACGCCGGGAGCTGTTCCGCTTCCACCACATCAGCACCGACGAGGTGTTCGGCTCCCTGGGGGCCACCGGGCGCTTCTCGGAGACCACCCCCTACGACCCGCGCAGCCCCTATTCGGCCAGCAAGGCTGGCAGCGACCACCTGGTGCAGGCCTGGCACCACACCTACGGGCTGCCGGTGGTGCTGACCAACTGCAGCAACAACTACGGCCCCTGGCAGTTTCCCGAGAAACTGATCCCGGTGGTGATCCTCAAGGCCGCCGCCGGTGAGCCGATCCCCCTTTACGGCGACGGGGCCAACGTGCGCGACTGGCTCTATGTGGAGGACCACGTGGAGGCCCTGCTGCTGGCCGCCACCAGCGGCGACGTGGGCCGCAGCTACTGCGTCGGCGGCCATGGCGAACGCACCAACAAGGAGGTGGTTCACGCCATCTGCACCCTGATGGACGAACTGCGGCCCGCCGGTGCGCCCCACGCCGCCCTGATCACCCCGGTGGCCGACCGGCCGGGCCACGACCGGCGCTACGCCATCGATCCGGAGCGGATCAGCAGCGAACTGGGCTGGCAGCCCCGCCATGATTTCAGCCAGGGCCTGGCCCAGACGGTGCGCTGGTATCTGGAGCACCACGACTGGTGCACCCAGGTGAGAGGGCGGGCCGGCTACGGCGGCGGGCGCCTGGGCCAGGCGGGTGCCGGCGCGGGAGCCGTGGCGGGAGCGGGCCGTTGAGCCTGCGGCTCACCAACACCCTCAGCCGCCGCTGCGAGCCCTTCGAGCCGCTGGAGGCCGGCAAGGTGTCGATCTACTGCTGCGGCGTCACGGTCTACGACCTGTGCCACCTGGGCCATGCCCGCAGCTACATCGTCTGGGACGTGCTGCGCCGGTATCTGCTGTGGAGCGGCTACGCCGTCACCTTTGTGCAGAACTTCACCGACATCGACGACAAGATCCTCAAGCGGGCCGAGGAGGAGGGCAGCAGCATGGAGGTGGTGAGCGAGCGCAACATCGCCGCCTACCAGGCCGACATGGCCGCCCTGCACATCCTTCCCCCCGACCGGATGCCCCGGGCCACCCGCAGCCTGGACGCGATCCGGCAGCTGATCGCTGAACTGGAGGCCAAGGGGGCGGCCTATTCGGCCGATGGCGATGTGTATTTCGCGGTGATGCGCCAGGCCGGCTACGGCAAGCTCAGCGGCCGCACCCTGGAGGAGCAGCAGGAGGGCGCCAGCGGCCGCACCCGCGAGGCGGAGGAGGCCCGCAAGCGCCACCCGTTCGATTTCGCCCTCTGGAAGGGGGCCAAACCCGGCGAGCCCAGCTTCCCCTCGCCCTGGGGGCCAGGCCGGCCGGGCTGGCACATCGAGTGCTCGGCGATGGTGCGCGAGGAGCTGGGCACCACGATCGACATCCACCTGGGCGGCGCCGACCTGATCTTTCCGCACCACGAGAACGAGATCGCCCAGTCGGAGGCGGCCAGCGGTGAGCCCCTGGCCCGCTGGTGGCTGCACAACGGCATGGTGAATGTGGGCGGCGAGAAGATGTCCAAGTCGCTGGGCAACTTCACCACGATCCGGGCCCTGCTGGAGAGCGGCGTCAGCCCGATGACGCTGCGGCTGTTCGTGCTGCAGGCCCACTACCGCAAGCCCCTGGATTTCACCGGCGAAGCCCTGGCGGCGGCGGCCACCGGCTGGAAGGGACTCGACGCCGCCCTGGGCCTGGGCGAGCGCCACGGGGCGGCCCTGGGCTGGGGGGCCATGCCAACGGCCGAGCCAACCGACGCGCTGGCCGAGGCCCGCGGCCGCTTCGCCGCCGCCATGGACGACGACCTCAACACCTCGGCGGCCCTGGCGCTGCTGTTCGAGCTGGCCCGACCCCTGCGGGCCCTCGCCAACCGGCTGGAGCGGGGCGACACCGAGGCCGAAGCCGCACCGGAGGCCGCAGAGCTGGAGCCCCGCTGGCAGCTGCTGCGGGAACTGGCGGGGGTGCTGGGGCTGGAGGCCGAGGCCGCTGCCACGACGGCGGAAAGCGCCCAGGCCGGGGTGCCGGCGGCGGCGATCGAGGCGAGGATCGAGGAGCGGCGGGCCGCCAAGGCCGCCCGCGATTTCGCCACCGCCGACCGCCTCCGGGCCGAACTGGCCGCCGAGGGCATCGAGCTGATCGACCGACCGGGCGGGGTGACCGACTGGGTCCGGAGCTGAGGCCCTGATGGGCGATCCCGACATCCGCTGACAGCCGAGATTCTCGAACGACGGCCGGGCGCTGGAGCAGCCGGGCCTGATCCAGGCTGGCGAGGCCTGGATGCTCATGATTCAGGACCACCATCTCTTCAGCCACACCGACAACCGATCCACCGCCGATGCGATCGCCGGGCACATCGGCCAGAGCTCTGTGGCCTGCTACCGGCAGTGACGGGCCCGTCTGGAGACGCGGCAGGTGGCTGTTCGGCTCCAGGGCGATGGGCCGCCACCGGGAAGGATCCGATATCGATCTCTGCCTGGAGGTCCGGGAGCTCAGCCATCAGAGCCGGCTGGGGCTGATGGCGGCGATCGATGAGCTGCTGCAGCCGCTGCTGCGGGGCCTGGGCCACAGGTCACCGGGCGTCCGGATCACCCACCTGGATCGACGCCAGCCTCCCGTCGGGGACGGGGTCGATCTGGTGGAGCGCTACGGCGGCTGGATCGGCAGCAACAGCATCCGCAAACTGCACTGCCCTCGGTGCCCGCACCTCCCGGGCTGCCCCCGGTGCTGATCGCCGTGAACGGTGGCGGCCCGCCAAGCTCTGATCCCTGGAGAAGCGGTTGACCCTGCTCACGCGGATGCGGCAGAAGCCGGGTCTGAAGGCCAGGTCCATCAGACCACCGGCCCGTTCAGGGGGTCTTGTCCGCCATCAGCTTTTCCAGCTTGCGGATCCGCTGCAGGGTGGTCTGCCACACCTCCAGCTGGAACGCCCGCTCCCGCTCACCCGCCGCCACCGCCTGGCGGCAGCCCTCCACCAGTGCCTCCAGATCCTCCCGCCGCTCGAAGGCGTCCCACAGCTGGCGCTCGATCCGGGCCCGTTCGATGAAGTTCCAGCGCTGCAGCCACGACATGACAAGGGATCGGCGAGGCACCAGTTAAGCCATCACCCCCCCATCTCCTCCACGCCCACCCGGTGCTGCAGCTGCTCGATCCCCACCACCAGCAGAATCCCGGCGGCTGCCAGCAGCGCGGCCACCACCAGGCTGCCGGCATCCGGGGGGGCCGCCAGGGCATCCCGAAGCACGACCAGCTTGCCCTTGGCGTTGCGGGTGGATTCGAGCACCGTGCGGAACGGCCAGATCTTCCAGAGGGAACCGGCCATGAAACCCACCAGCAGGGCCACCACCTGGCCGTGAAAGTGGTGCAGCAACCAGCGCAGCAGCCGCACGAAGCTGATCAGGCCGACGGCACAGCCGGCGGCGAAGGGCAGCAGGATCGACAGATCGAGCCCCTTCACCCCTTCCATCACGTATTGGTACTGACCCAGCACCAGGAGCAGGAAGGATCCGGAAATACCCGGCAGGATCATCGCCATGATCGCCACCGCCCCGCTCCAGAAGAGGGTGAACGGATCGTGGGGCATGGTCACCGGAGCCTGGGTGACCAGCAACAGGGCCAGCGCCACCCCGAGCGCCATGGCCACCAGGCCCTGGGCGCCCCAGTGGGCGTGGCGGGCGATCAGCAGGATGGCCCCCAGGATCAGCCCGAAGAAGAAGGCGAACAGGAACACCGGATGTTCGGCATACAGCCAGGTGATCGGCCGCACCAGCACCAGCACCGCCATCGCCAGGCCCGCCAGCAGCGGCACCAGGAAGCTGAGGTGGATCCGGGCCGCTGCCGCCTGCCACGCACCACGGCGCAGCAGGGCCAGCAGCCCGAGGTCGAAGCCGGCGATGGCCTCCAGCAACTCGCCGTAGATCCCCAGGATGAACGCCATGCTGCCGCCCGAAACCCCGGGCACCACGTCCGCCGAGCCCATCGCCAGGCCGCAGGCCACCACGTAGGGCAGGGAGAAGCCGCCCGGCTTCGCCGCCGGCGGCGTCACGGGGGAAGCTGAATCGGGCAAGCCGTCCGCCATGGCGAAAGAGGAGATGGGACACTGGATCGCCACGAACCCTACGGGGGCCCCACCGTGAAAGCCATCGCCGTGCTGGGCTCCACCGGATCCATCGGCACCCAGACCCTGGAGATCGCCGAGGAGTTTCCCGACCGTTTCCGGGTGGTGGCCCTCACCGCCGGCAACAACCTCGACCTGCTGGTGGAGCAGATCCTGCGTCACGGCCCCGAGGTGGTGGCCCTCGCCGACGCCGACCGCATCGGCGAACTGCGCGGCCGCCTCGAGGCCCTCGAACCCGGCCGTCGCCCCGCCCGCCTGCCCGAGCTGGTGGGCGGCTCCGATGGTCTCTGCGCCGCCGCCGCCTGGGCCAGCGCCGACCTGGTGGTCACCGGCATCGTCGGCTGCGCCGGCCTGCTGCCCACCCTGGCGGCGATCCGCGCCGGCAAGGATCTGGCCCTCGCCAACAAGGAAACCCTGATCGCCGCCGGACCGGTGGTGCTGCCCGAACTCAACAGGAGCGGCAGCCGGCTGCTGCCCGCCGATTCCGAGCATTCGGCCCTGTTCCAGTGTCTGCAGGGCACCCCCTGGGCCGACACCGCCCGCCTCTCCACCGGCGTGCCGACACCGGGTCTGCGGCGCATCCAGCTCACCGCCTCCGGCGGCGCCTTCCGCGACTGGCCCGCCGCCGATCTGGCCAAGGCCACGGTGGCCGATGCCACCAGCCACCCCAACTGGAGCATGGGGCGCAAGATCACGGTGGATTCGGCCACCCTGATGAACAAGGGGCTGGAGGTGATCGAAGCCCACTACCTGTTCGGCCTCGACTACGACCACATCGAGATCGTCATCCACCCCCAGAGCATCATCCACTCGATGGTGGAGCTGGCCGATTCCTCCGTGCTGGCCCAGCTGGGCTGGCCCGACATGAAGCTGCCCCTGCTCTACTGCCTCAGCTGGCCGGAGCGGCTGGAAACCCCCTGGCGGCGCCTCGATCTCACCGCCGTGGGCCAGCTCACCTTCCGCGCCCCCGACAGCGCCAAGTACCCCTGCATGGCCCTGGCCTACGCCGCCGGCCGGGCCGGCGGCACCATGCCCGCGGTGCTCAACGCCGCCAACGAGCAGGCGGTGGCCCTGTTCCTCGACGAAGCGATTCCCTTCCTGGCGATCCCCGAGCTGATCGAGCGCGTCTGCGACCGCCACCGCGCCGACCACCACGCCGCCCCCTGCCTCGACGACGTGCTGGCGGTGGACGGCTGGGCGCGGGTGGCCACCCGCGAGGCGGCCGTTGCGCTGCGCGGGCAGCCCCGGGCGGTGCTGCCGGCGTGAGCGCCCCGGCCGGCGTGAGCGGGGTTCAGCACCACCTGCTGCTCTGCGCCACCCCCACCAAGGCGCTCTGTGGTGATCCCGTCGTCGGCGCAGCCACTTGGAACCGGCTCAAGCAGCTGGTCATGGAGCTGGGGCTGGAGGATCCGCGGCGGCCGGAGGGCGTGGTGCTGCGCACCAAGGCCGATTGCCTGCGCGTCTGCAGCGAAGGCCCGGTGCTGCTGATCTGGCCGGAGGGCATCACCTACGGCGGCGTCACCCCTGAGCGGATCGAGCGGATCGTGCACCAGCATGTGATCGGTGGGGTGCCGATCGAGGCCTGGATCGTGCGCCGCTCCCCCTTCAGCCGGGCCCTGCCCCAGGGGTGAGGCGCCGCAGCCAGGCCGCCACCAGCCGATCGGCCCAGCAGGCGGCCGGCCCGTCGCCGGGGGCATGGAAGCCGTTATGCCCGCCCCGGGGCGTGATCACCACCTCGGGGCCCGATCCGGCCCCAGCGGCAACGGCCGCCAGCTGCCGCAGCGGCCCCACCGGCACCCAGGGATCGTCGCCGGCATGGAGCAGCAGGGTGGGGGGCAGGGGCCGACCTTCGAGCAGGGACGCCAGGGGGCTGGCGGCGGCGTAATAGGCGGCCACCGAAGCGAACCCCCATCGCGGCGCGGTGATGGCCGCGTCGAAGCCCCGGATCGTGCGGGCCCGCTGCGGCCCCATCAGCGCCCGGCGTTCGGCCTCCTTCAGCCCACCCGGATCCGCCAGGGTCTGCTCCCGCAGGCGCTGCATCAGCCAGCGCTGGTACACCCGGTTGCGGCGCCGCTCGAACTGAACGGCACAGACACTCAGATCGAGGGGACTGCTGACGCAAACCAGGCCATCGAGGCCGAGCCCAGCCAGGCTGCCGTTGAGCAGCACCGTTCCCCCCAGGGAAATGCCGGCGCCGAAGAGCGGCAGCGGTGGTGCCGACGGAGAGGCCTCCCGGCCCAGGTCGGCGGCCAGCTGCCGTGCCCAGGCCATGGCTGGGCGCAGATCGTCGTTGCAGAGCGCGCAGTAGGTGCCCCGGGCCAGGGGCCGCCCCCTCCCGGCCCCCCGCAGGTTGAGCCGCAGGACGGCAAAGCCCTCGGCGGCCAGGGCGAGGGCCAGGCGGCGCGGACCGGGACCATCGCTGGAACCTCCCAGCCCGTGCAGCACGAGCACCAGGGCGATCGGCGCTCCGCTGGAGGGTCGCTCCAGCAACCCCACCAGCTGATCGCCACCGCCCAGGGGGATGGCCACCACCTCGGCGCGATCGGTGGGGAAGCGCTGGGGACGCAGGGTGTCCCGCAGGGTCTGCAGGTCCCCCCCCTTCCAGGGGGAGCGCTCTCGGAAAGGGGTCAGGCCGAGATGCTCAGGGAGCTGCGACACGACCGGTCCCCCAGCCTCAGGCCGCCACCTTCGCCTTGCCCACCCCCAGGGAGCGAAGCTCGCTCAGGAGGCCGTTGAGCACCGCCTTGGCATCCCCGAACACCATCGCTGTCTGGGGCATCTCGAACAGGGCGTTGTTGATGCCGGCGTAGCCGGCCCCCAGGCTGCGCTTGACGACGAACACCTGGCGGGCCTGATCCACCTCCAGCACGGGCATGCCGTACAGGGGGCTGGTGGGATCGTTCTTGGCCTGGGGGTTCACCACGTCGTTGGCCCCCAGCACGATCACCACGTCGGTGCGGGGGAACTCGGGGTTGACCAGGTCCATCTCCAGAAGCTGCTCGTAGGGCACGTCGGCCTCAGCCAGCAGCACGTTCATGTGGCCGGGCATGCGCCCCGCCACCGGGTGGATGGCATAGCTCACCTCGACCCCATGGGCCTCCAGCAGCTTGGCCAGCTCCCGCAGGGAGTGCTGGGCCTGGGCCACCGCCAGGCCGTAGCCCGGCACGAACACCACCCGCTCGGCCTGCTCCAGGGCCATGGCGCATTCCTCGGCGCTGCAGCTGGTGATGCGGGTGTAGCCCGCCTCGCTGCCGCCGCCGCCCACGGCGCCGGCGCTGGCGCCGAGGGCGCCACCGAAGAGCACCGACACCAGCGAGCGGTTCATGGCGGTACACATCACCTGGGTGAGGATCAGGCCCGCCGCCCCCACCATGGCGCCGGCCACGATCAGCAGCTGACTGCCCACCACGAAGCCCGCCGCCGCCGCCGCCACGCCGGAATAGGAGTTGAGCAGCGAGATGACCACCGGCATGTCGGCCCCGCCGATGGGCAGAGTGACACCGATGCCCAGCAGGGTGGAGCCCCCCACCAGCAACCACAGGGGCAGGCCACCCGGATCGCCCGGCAGCAGCAGCGCCGCCACCAGACAGAGCACCGCCAGGGAGATGTTCACGCCATGGCGCAGGCGGCTCTGGGTCCAGCCGGGGGTGTCCAGCCAGCCCTGGAGCTTGGCCATGGCCACGATCGAGCCGCTGAAAGTGATCGCGCCCACGAACACCGACACGGCAATCGACACCAGGGCCACGATGTCGGCGTCACCGGCATCGAAGAGGGCCACGCCCACGGCCACCAGCAGGGAGGCCATGCCGCCGCAGCCGTTGAACAGGGCCACGGTTTCGGGCATGGCGGTCATCGGCACCCGGCGGGCGGTGACCAGGCCGGCCAGTCCGCCGGCGGCACTGCCGGCGGCGATCCACAGCCAGGCGATCGGGTCGGGCCGGATCTCGATCAGCAGCCCGACCACCGCCAGCCCCATGGCCACGGCGGCCAGGCCGTTGGCGCCGCGGGCCGAACGCACCTTGGAGAGCCCCTTGATGCCAAGGGCCAGCAGCAGCACGGCCGCCAGATCAATGGCGCCGGTAAAAACATCCATGGAGAAGGTCATCGGCTGTCGCCCTTGCGGCGGAACATGGCGAGCATGCGATCGGTGACGAGGAAGCCACCGATCACGTTGTAGAGAGCGAAGCCCAGGGAGAGGGCTCCCAGCACCAGCAGGGCCGTGTTGGAGCCGGCGTGCTGGATGAGGGTGAGGGAGGCCAGCACGGTGATGCCGCTGATGGCGTTGGCCCCCGACATCAGCGGGGTGTGCAGGGTGGGCGGCACCTTGCCGATCAGTTCCAGGCCCAGCAGGCTGCCCAGCAGCAGCACCCAGAGGGACTGCGAAAGAAGGCTCATGAACGGGCTCCGATGGGTGAAAGGCCGGCGGGCTGGACGATGTCGTCCCGGCGGCAGAGGCCGCCATGGGTGAAGAGACAGCCGTCGAGGATCGGATCCTCCGGATCCAGCCGGAAGCCCTCCTCGCCCAGCACGTGCTCGATCAGGGCGGCGATGTTGCGGGCGTAGAGGGCGCTGGCGTGGTTGGGCACGGTGCTGGGCAGGCCGTCGGCGCCGATCAGCAGCACCCCCCGGCGCTCCACCGTGGCCCCGGCGATCGTGCCGAAGCAGTTGCCCCCCTGGGCCACGGCCAGATCGACCACCACAGCGCCCGGCCGCATGCCGTCGAGCATCGCCTCGCTGATCAGGCGGGGAGCCGGCCGGCCGGGCACCAGGGCGGTGCAGATCACCATGTCGGCCAGGGCCAGCTGGTCAGCCAGCTGCTGCCGCTGGGCCGCCAGGAAAGCCTCGCTGGCCTGGCGGGCGTAGCCCCCCACCTCGGCGGGCGCCTCCTCCAGCTCGGGAGGGTCGATGAAGCGACCCCCAAGCGACTCCACCTGCTCCTTCACGGCCGGCCGCACATCCGAGACGTAGACCACACCGCCCAGACGGCGGGCGGTGGCCAGCGCCTGCAGTCCGGCGACGCCGGCCCCCAGGATCAGCACCCGCGAAGGCTGAATCGTGCCCGCCGCGGTCATCAGCATCGGCACGTAGCGGTCGAGGGCCGCCGCCGCCAGCAGCACCGCCTTGTAACCGGCGATGTTGGCCTGGGACGAAAGCACATCCATCGACTGGGCCCGGCTGATGCGGGGCAGCAGCTCGAGGGCGATGGCGGAGGCCCGCCGGTCGTTGAGGGCCTGGACCAGGGCCGTGGCGCCGTAGGGGGCCAGCAGGCCCACCAGGAGGGAGCCGTCCCGCAGGCGGCCCAGCGCCTCCGTCGACGGTGGTTGGACGCAGAGCACCCCATCGACCGCGCCCCAGTCCGTGGGCTCCCCATCCCACAGCTCGGCGCCGACGGCGGCGAAGTCGTCGTCCAGGAAGCCGGCCGGCTGGCCCGCCCCCCGCTCCACCTGCAGCGTGGCCCCCTTGGCCACCAGTCTTCGCACCGTTTCGGGGGTCGCGGCGACCCTCCGCTCACCGGGAGCCGTCTCCCTGGGAATCAGCAATTTGACCAACGGGGGGCCACACACAGTTCTTCTGCAATAGACGGCCCGGCCGGTGACGGCAAGCGTCCTGGCGCCAATGTGCGGACACGCCCACCGGCCCCTGGCGGGCCCAGCAGAATCGGCCCATGCCGGCACCATCCTTCGATCTGGGTCTGCGCCGTGGGGCCGGGCCTGCCGGGTTCACCCGCGGCCCCTCCGGGCCCGAGCCCCGGGGCTGGCAACGGCGCCTGATCCAGCTGCTGCGGGCCCGGTTGGTCGCCGCGGGTCCCGGCGGCCAGGACGTGCTCCTCCACGCCGGTCCCGGCGCCGGCAAGACCCTGGGAGCCCTGCTCGCCTTCCGACAGCTGCAGCGGGAAGGACGGCTGGACCGGTTCGTGGTGTTCTGCCACCGCAGCGCGATCGCCCGCCAGTGGGTGGCCGCCGCCGCCCGCCTCGGTCTGGACCTGCATGAATGGGAAGCCCCGCAGGGGCCCTCCGCGGCGGCTCCCGGCGTGGGGCTGCTGCTGAGCTATCAGGCCGCCGCCCTGCATCGCCGGCGCCTGGAGAGGGAGCTGGCCAGCCACCTCCAGGGCCAGCACTGGCTGGCGATCGCCGACGAAGTGCACCATCTGGGCCTGGACCCCCTGGAACCGGAGGCCACCGCCTGGGGACACGCCTTCAGCAACCTCAGCGGCGGCGCCCACCTGCGTCTGGGTCTGACAGGCACCCCCTTCCGTGCCGACAACCTGGGCTTCTGTTCCGCCCGCAGGATCCGGATGCACGATCAGGACGGGCCGGCCGAACGCATCATCCCGGACCTCTGCGTCGAGCCCCGTGCCCTGATCGCCGCCGGCGACGTGCGGCCCCTGGAGTTCCGGTTCCAGGACGGCTGGGTGGAACACGGCCGCCCGGAGGACGGCCGGGACTCCGAGACGTCCCCCCTGTCGGCGGAGCAACGGGAGAGCTGGCGGGCCCGCAACCTGCGGCGGGCCATCCGGCCCGGGGATCGGGGTGGGATCGCCCTGCGGCTGCTGCTGCAGGCCCGCCGCCGCCTGGAACGGGTCCGGCTGGAGCACCCCGGGGCGGGCGGCCTGGTGGTCGCCCGCGACATCGGCCATGCCGGGGCCATCGCCGACCTGCTGAGCCAGGAGGGGGACCGGGTGCACCTGGTGCACTCCCAGGATCCGGAGGCGGCGCGACGCCTGGCGGCGTTCCAGGCCGGAGACGCCGACTGGCTGGTGAGCATCGACATGTGTGCCGAAGGCTTCGATGCCCCCCGCCTGCGGGTGGTGGCCTACCTGACCACGGTGGTCACCCGCAGCCGCTTCGTTCAGGCGATCACCAGGGCCGTACGCATGGACGGGGATCGGGCCGACCGGGAAGCCATCCCGCGCCGGCCGTCCTTCGTGTTCGCACCGGCAGACCCTCTGCTGATCGGCTACGCCCGCGGCTGGACGGTCAGTGAGCCCTACGTGATCCGCTCGCGCCAGGCGGCGCTGACCCCAGGGACCCCCGGCTCACCGGGAAGCGACCAGCG
Source organism: Cyanobium sp. CZS25K (assembly GCA_030373325.1). Taxonomy (GTDB): domain Bacteria; phylum Cyanobacteriota; class Cyanobacteriia; order PCC-6307; family Cyanobiaceae; genus Cyanobium. Next base: position 70,646 of record JAUCZB010000013.1, read on the forward strand.
CCTGCCCCTCCAGGCCCTGGCGGACGATGCCGGACGGATGATCAGCGTCAGCGGGCCTGTCCTGCCGTCCTTCAACCGCCGCATTGCTTAAAATTGGCTTCATTCGCCTCGTTGCCGCGGCTTTTCCTGCAACGATGTGACAACCAACACCGTCGACGAGACCACCAACCGCCAACGTGGGCACCACAGGACATCCACCGAGATCACCCCGATGGACATGCCAAGAGACGACACCAGATACCAGGAGGGTAGTTCCGATGCGCCCCTTGATGCCGCCGTCCATCGGCGCCTGACCGTGGCCGTCTGCTGGGCCCTGGCCCGCAGGGCCGCCCTTGATGGGCGTGAGCTCTTCGAAGACAGCTACGCCATCAACGAGGAGTTCCGTGAGTGGCTCCTGACACTTGAAGACCACCCTGAACTGCTTCAGGCCAATGTGCTGATGGTGCCGAGGGATCTTCATCTCGGCCGGCGCCCTGAAACCGACGGCCTGCTGGAAATCTGAGGCCACCCCTTGGTGGGCCCTCAGCCGAATGGTCACAAGGCTTCAGGCGGGAGCAGGCCTCAGCGGCGGCGGGGTCCACCCGGCCGGTTACCCCCAGGCCGAGGACCTGTGGCCCCAGCGTTGCGCTCCCGGTAGGTGATGCGGCCCCGGGTCAGGTCGTAGGGGCTGATCTCGACCAGCACCTTGTCGCCCGCCAGCAGCTTGATGCGGAACTTGGTGAGCTTTCCCGCCGCCCGGCAGAGGCACTGGTGACCGGCAGGCTGCTCAAGGGTGACCAGGTAGAACCCGTTGCCCTGCTCCTTTTCGATCACACCGGACGTTTCGATCATGCGGGAAGGGGGGCCTGAGAGAGAGAACAGTCCACCATCTTAAGTGGCGATCGATCCTCCCCCGCAGTGGGAACACCGGAGCGATAGGGTCGGCCGACTTCACGCCCCTTGCCGGCCCCATGCTCCTTCCCCCCATCACGATGGATCTGGGCCTGCTGCTGATCTCGATCGGAGTGGTCAACCTGTGGCGGGCCAGGGAAAGCTCCTGACACCAGTGGGCGGTGACGGGACGCTGACCACCACCCTCCTCTTCCACAAGCCCTACGGGGTACTCAGCCAGTTCACCAGCGAGCCAGGCAGCCGCTGGGGCTGCCTGGCCGACTTCATCGATGTTCCCAACGTTTATGCGGCTGGACGCCTCGATGCCGACAGTGAGGGCCTGCTGCTGCTCACCAGCAACGGCCGCCTCCAGCAGCGGCTCACGGATCCGGCCTTCGGCCACTGGCGCCGCTACTGGGCCCAGGTGGAGGGGGATCAGGCGCTTCACCCTCAAGCCCAGGAGCGACTGCGCATGGGCGTGGTGATCCAGGGGGTGGCCACCAGGCCCGCCCGGATCACCCCCATCGACGATCCAAACCTGCCCGAACGGACCCCTCCGATCCGCAGCCGCGCCACGATCCCCACCAGCTGGCTTCAACTGGAACTGCAGGAGGGCAGGAACCGACAGGTTCGGCGGATGACGGCCGCCGTCGGCCTGCCCACCCTGCGATTGCTGCGGGTGGCCATCGACCTCATGGACGGGGAGGCTCCCCTGAGCATCGATGGTCTTGAGCCTGGCCATTGGCGCCTGGTCAGCCGCCGGGAGGAGCACCGCCTGGGGATCTTGCTGAATCGCACCACCAGGGGGGCGGGGCGGGCTCCGATGAGCCGCAAGGCCATCGACAGGAGATGAAGCTTTTGTGTAGCGGTGTAACGTCATTGCCACTCTGGGAATTCAGCCAAAATCCGAACCACCCAGGGACGGTTGGCGTCGTGAGACAGAGCGCACCTGCCCCAGCCTCAAGACAAGCCATGGTCAGCCACGATCATCCTGATTAGGGTAACCGTCATTCGATTCAGGGCCCACCTGTGAAGATTACCGGTTTGAAGATGTTTCTTGGCGGGGATGGCAGCAGGCCACTGAGGAAGCAACTCTCTCTGACTCTGGCTGTGGTGTTCACCGGCTCGATCCTGGTGGTGATTCTACTGCTTGATCAACTTTTCGGGTGGCAGGCAAAAGATCTGATCAATCAACGATCGGTCTTTTTCATGGACACGATGTTAGCGGTGAGGCAATACACTTCCAAGCAGGTAAATCCGGTCATCGCTCCTCTGAATGAGGGCGGGGGGGCCTTCCGCCCCGAAGCCGTTCCCAGTTATTCAGCTACAACGGTTTTCGAATACCTGCGGGGGTCCAAACCCGAATACAAAGAATACTCCTACCGTGAGGCCACGCTCAACCCCACCAACCTCAAGGACAAGTCCGATACATTCGAATCTGAAGTGATCGCATCCTTCCGTTCTTCACCCGCCCAGAAAGTCATCACCGGGGAACGAAATACCCCCCTAGGCAGCTACCACTTTGTAGCCCGCCCAATCAAGGTGACAAGCCAGAGTTGCCTGGTCTGCCACTCCACACCGGATCGGGCACCTCGGAGTCAGATCCTTGCCTACGGAGACTCCAACGGCTTCGGCTGGAAGATCGATGAAATTGTCGGAGCCCAGATCGTTTCCGTCCCCCAGAACACGGTCTTTCGGGCCAAGCGCGAGTCCCTCCTGGCCACCGTGCTGCTACTGGCCGCTGTGTTCAGCGCCGTGGCTCTGGTGGCCAACTCCATTCTCAACCGCCTGATCCTCCAACCGATGCGCCTGATCAGCAAAAAGGCGGAGGAGGCCAGCGTGACACCCTCTACCGTGAGCTTCACGGAAAAAAACCGAGCCGATGAAATTGGCCAACTGGCCAAGAGCTTTGAGCGGATGAAACAGAGCCTGGCCATCTCCATGCAGATGCTGAAAGACCGCCAGAAGCCCTGACACCGATGGCTTGGCTGGGATTCGTCAACGGACAGCACAAGGGCATCACAACATGGCTCGCTCTGATGGGTAAAGCCTGTTTGTTGATGCTGAGCCTGTTACTTGCCTCGTGCAGTGGAACTTTGAACACGGGCAAGGCGCTCTGTGGCCCCAACGGAGCTCTCAGGGTTGGCTTGATTGATCCCAGGGAAGGCCTGGATGCATCCAGCCAACAACCATTCGCCAACCAGGACATCGAGAACTTCCAGACCATGCTGGCTCAGGCCAGTCAGTGTGAGGTCAGGCTCGAGCCCCTGCGCAGCACGGATAGAGCCCGCGAACGGCTGGCGGATCAGGAGTGGGATGTAGCCTTTCTACCCCCGGGCCTGACGGCATTCGCACTGCAGCAATCTGCAGGCTATTCGCCACTGCGCGTCCTCAGCGTCAACCAGACCTCCCGCGCTTCGATCCTTGTGCTGGCCTCGAGTCGCTTTCAGCGCCTGGCCGACCTGAATGGAGCACGGATCGGACTTCTGAGGAGAGGCTCACTCACAGGCTTCTATCTTCCGCTCTACAACCTGCATGGCCTCAGCCTCAACCAGGTCACCTTCGCCCTGAACTACACTGCTCTCCTGAACATGCTCAAAGACGGCAAGGTGGATGCCATCGCCTGGGACAACTCCCAAGCTCCAGCATCCGTGCCGGTTCGGAGCCTCACGACCGATACCCATAAGATCCCCATGGGGGCCCTGGTTCTGAGTGGTGCGTTGGCCAAGGCCAACTACCTACCCTTCCTGAAGAGCCTGGATGACAGCTCAGGCCAGATGCCGGCCTGGCTCGGCTATGCCGCCACAATCCTGCCCAATCAGCAAGAGCTTCAGCCCCTCAAAGCCATCGTGGAGAGTGTGGAGAGCTGGGAGATGCCCCTCGATAAACAGCCACACCGAGTCTTTGGCAGAAAGGTGGGAGTATGACCCAAGCCAATGCCCAGAAACGTCGCCTCAAGGTGATTGTCTTCAGTGACGTAGTGGATTCATCTGCACAGATCTTCGCGGATGAATTGATTGCCATTCAGCGCATCAAGGAGGATCTCACCATGATTGGCGAGATCCTCAAACGCCATGGCGGGAGCCTCGTCAAAAGCCTCGGGGACGGCATTCTTGCCACGTTTGACTCACCCACTCAGGCCCTGGAGTTCGTGGAGGACGTGGTAATTCGCATCAGCCGCCGTGGGCAAAACTCACTACAACATCGCTTCGGCCTGCACACTGGCGAGATCTACCTGAATGGCGACGACATCATTGGCCAGGGCGTACATCTGGCCTCGCGATTGCAGACAACGGCCCCAGTCAACGGGGTTGCCTTCGTGCAATCCACATTCGAGCTGATCGATTACCGCTTCCAGATCATCAGCCAGTGCCTTTTGAGACCCGTGCAGCTGAAGGGACTACCAATGGCCGTGATCTGTTACACGATTGAAGCGCATCATCTCATTGGCACCAAGGGCAGCCCATCCCACTCTGAAATCGACCTTGAGGGCCTGCTCTCCGCCACTCCCTACCGACTGGAGCGCCCCCTCGGAACCTCCCCCAAGCCGTCCACGTATCTGGTGAGGGAAACCAACCGAAATCGCAAGGCTGTGTTGAAGGTGATCCCCTGCGATGCGACCAATCTGGATGCACTTCAGGTCGAGGCCACATGCCTTGATCGACTCCGACACCCTCACGTACCTCGGTTCGTTGACGGCTTTGCGCATCATGGTGCTTTCCTGTTTCTTGAGGAATACATCGCGGGTGCATCCCTGCAGGGTTCACTCGATTTCCTGAGGCGCAAACAACGACTGGCCAAGTTGCTCCGCCATGTGCTGAAGGTGTTGGAGGTCATCCACGCCGCAGGCATCCTGCACGGCGATCTTCATCCGTCCAACCTGATCCCCAGCGATGATGGCCAATCCGTGTTCGTGGTCAACTTCAATCTCCTCAAGGCGCAGACCAGTGGAGCCCCTGTCGGTGGAAAGGCCCAAACCGGCCGGCCGTTCTTCAGCCCCCCGGAGCGGGTGCAGTTCGGAGATATCAGTTCAAGTGGCGATCTGTACGCCCTCGGAGTTCTTTGCCTTTCCCTCTACACCGGCCAGACGCCGGAAGAACGTTTCGAGCGGGATCAGGGGAGATGGCGATTGGATGATCTGGATCCTGAGGTGGCTGGCTGGCTGGCTCCGATGCTGGAGGAGTCCCCGGCCAAGCGGGTGGCCAGCGCCACTGATGCCCTGCAGTTGCTGGACCGTCCCCAGGTCCCGAGTTCTGCCGACGATCCGACGGACCTCCATGGGGCGCCACTTCCCCCCCTGGCGAAACTGGATGGCCCCATCAGGAAAGCGGCCCTGCAGCACTCCCTGGCTGCCACCTACGGCCCCGTGGTGGCATTGCTGCTGGAACGTTTCCCCAGCACGATCCCTCTCGCTGATGTGCAGGGTCTGCGTCAGCGGCTGGTGACGGCAGGACTCTCCCCCGCCGACCTGGATCAGGCCCTGGAGGAATCGGCGGCCCCAACCACCCCTGAGCAGCCCATCAACACGCTCCGGGAGAACCAGCCATCAAGACCCCCCTCAGCGGCTCAGGTCGCAGCCTGGCAGGCGGCGCTGCGCACCCAGCTCGCCGAGATGATTGGACCGATCGCCGAGGTGCTCTGCACGCAGACCCTCTTCGAGGCCCTGATGGGCGACCTGCCCGCCGCCCGCCGGATGCTGGTGGCCTCCGCCATTCCGAGTTCCGTGGTGGAAGCCCTGCTCGACCAGGCTGAGCGCACCCGACCAGCGGCTGGGAGGTCGACGGGTGCTGGTCCGTCCGATCCGTCCCCAGATGCGCCACAGGCTTCAGCGGTGCCAAGCGACACCCAGCTGAGGGAGCCGCTGTTGGATCTGATCGGCGCCATCGGCAACCCCTTGCTCGATTCGCTCGCCCACCTGCCGATGGAAGAGCGACCCGACGCCCTGATCCAGACCTTGGAGGGCTATGGGGTCGATCCGGGGACCATCGCCGAACTCCGCCGTCGATGGGGCGAAACCAGCGCGACCTGAAGGTGGCCGGGAGACCCTGGAGTGGTCAGAGCCCATCTCCAGGAGCCTGCTGACCCAGCTCAGCCAAGCACGTCCCGGAGTTCACGCACCGTCTGCAACTGGCCGTAGTAGTAGTTCGCCCGGGCGCGCCGATCGGGATCCTCAAGCGTATCGAAGGCATCGAAGCCCAGCGAGGCCCAGAGCTCGTGGCCACAGGCGCGGGTGAGCTCGGCGATGGCTTCCTCCTCCAGGTTGGCCAGCCGCCTCTGCAGGTTCTTGATCTGGGAAATCGCCATGACCGCAAGCAAACCCCTGCAATAGTACACACGAACTGGTGGCTGGCGTGGCTTCAGAGCGGAGACCTCAGAAAGGCAGCTTCTTCTTGGCTTCCTTGTCGAGATCGGACTCCATCTCGCGCAGGCGCCGCAGGATCGTGTCGTAGTACTCCTTGAGGTAGTCCTCCAGCCGGGTGGTCTCGGCCGCATCGAGGCCGAAGGCGGCATAGCTGGCCTCCATCGGTGCGGTGAGCGGCTCGCCCCCCCCCCACCACCTCGGCAAAGGCCAGACGCTCGGCCACGTTGAGGCTGGCTTCGAAGAACCCGGTGATCGCCTGCATCAGCCGCAGCAGCGCCGGCGGCACCCGGAACACCCTGGCCTCACGGCCGCTGTAGCGCTCGCAGAGCTGGGTGATCTCCCCGGTGGTCCAGGCGCGGGGACCGACGACGGGGAATGCCTGTCGGATCGTTTCCGGCCGTTCCAGGGCCGCCACGGCGAAGCGCGCCACATCCTGGGTGTTCATGTAGGCGATCGGCGTCGGTGCCCCACTCACCCAGACGGTCTGGCTCTCCAGCACCGGGATGGCGAACTGGCTGATCAGTCCCTGCATGAAGGCGACGCCGCGCAGGATCGTGTAGTCGAGATCGGAGGCCTCGAGCCATTCCTCGGTGCAGGCCTTGATGTCCATGAGCGGCACGCTGCGGTGCCGGGCCGCATCCAGCAGGGACACGAAGACCAGCCTGGAGAGACCCTTCCTGTGGCAGGCCGCAAATAGGTTCTGCTTGCCGTCCCAGTCGATCTCGTAGGCGCTTCCGCCATCGGTGGCCCGGGCCGTGGCGGCATCGATGACCGCTTCCTGGCCCTCCAGCGCGTAATCGAGACTGTCGGGCTCCAGCAGGTCGCCACGGGTGAGGTCGCAGCCCCATTCCTGGAGAAAGGCGGCCCTGCGCGGCGAACGCACCATGCAGCGGACGACATGGCCCGCGTCAAGGGCGCGCCGGGCGATCTGGCGACCGAGGGTTCCTGTACCACCGATGACAAGAACCTTCATGGACACCAGCAAAGGAAGCGGGCTGAGCCTAGAGGTGCGTCCGGCGCCGACGCGATCGAGCTGTGTGCTCAGCAGCCTGGCTGAGCACTCCGGAGCTCAGTCTTTCAGAAGCTTGAGGAGCAGGGCGCCTCCCGCCAGTCCGACGGGGATCAGCACCCAGAAGATGGCGGCGGTGCCGAAGATTTCAGAGGCCATGGCCCGGACAAGGGGGAACGGGCTACCTATCTAGCAGCCGTCGCGGCCACCAGGCTCCGGGCCGTGGCCATGATCAGGGGCCAGGGGGCCTCGCTGCGCAGCTGGCCGGCCATCACCCCGCTGACGCCCGTGGTGAAACCCTGTGCCCGCAGCGCCGCCACCAGCTCCGCCAGTGGTGGGGGCCCCTGGGCCAACCGTCGGGCGATCACGTCCACGGGCCAGCAGCGGGGCGTCGCGCCAGGATCGTTCCTCAGCCGCTCCAGCAACCGCCGGCCCGCCCGCTCCAGGTGGGCACCGCTCCCCTCGGCCTGCTGCAGCATCGCCGTGAGGGTGGGGGGATCCTGCAGGGCGCCGATCCAGAGCGGACCGCTCACCGCCAGGGCCGGCGCCTCGCCCGATGGGGCCACGGGGCAGTCGCAGGGGCGCCACCGCCCGAGCCGCAGCAGGCTCTGCACCTGCTGATCACCGCAGCCGTGGCAGTGGGCCAGCAGGCCCAGCTGACCCTCGTCTCCTGGGGCGGGATGCCGCTCCAACCGCACAGCGGTGCGGAACGCCCGTCCTTCGCTGAAGCTCAGCAGGGGGGTGATCCCCCGGCCCATCGCCCAGGCGGTGCGGGCCAGCAGCCCCAGCTGGAGGCGCAGGGCGATCTCCCAGCTGGCGGGGTGGGCACGGGCGGCGGCCCCGAAACGGCGCACCGCCGCGCGGCGATCATGGCCCGTGGCCGAGCGGCCATCGGTGCTGGCCAGGTAGAGCACGCCGCCGAAGGCCACGGCCTCCAGGGCCAGAGGGAACAGGGCGGCCGGACAGCCGAAGGCATCCAGATCCAGCAGCTCGAAACGGCGCCCCTGGACCAGACAGTCGGCGAGCAGCCGCTGGGCGGTGGCGGCGCTCAGCCGGCGCTCCACCGCCAGCGGCAGGCCGGCGAGGTTGCGCTCCAGCAGGGGCAGGCGGTCGGGGTCGGCGTCGTTGGCCCACACCAGCGTGGCCCCGCCTTCCAGGCCGTAGCGGAGGGCCCGGATGCCGCAGCCCGCCATGCCATCAAGCACCCGCACGGGCCCTTCAGCCGCCAGGACAGCCAGCGTCCGCGCCAGCAGCACACCGAAATCCCGGGCGGGACGTGAGGAGGGTCGGAAGAAGCCGCCACCGGTCTCCACCACGGCCTGCCCTTCGCAATAGTGATGGGGTCCGCTCAAGTCCGGATCCTTGCCGCAACCATCGGTGTCGTCCGCCGACCCCCAGCCTGCCCCCGCCGAGGCTGCGCCGCAGGAGGGAGCGGACTGGGGAGATCACGCCCTGTGGGACTGGCGCGGCCACAGCTGCCACTGGCGCCGCCTCGGTGCCCCTGACCGTCCAGCCCTGCTGCTGTTGCACGGTTTCGGGGCCGGAAGCGGCCACTGGCGCCGCAATGCGGGCGCGCTGGCGGCGGCGGGATGGTGCGTCTACGGCCTCGACCTGATCGGCTTCGGCGCCTCCAGTCAGCCGGGACCGCATCGCCATCACGCCCTGGACAACCGCTTCTGGGCCCGCCAGGTGCAGGCGTTCCTGGCGGAGGTGGTGCGAGAGCCAGCCGTGCTGGTGGGCCATTCCCTGGGGGGCCTGGTGGCCCTGACCTGCAGCGTGTATTTCCCTTGCTGGGTCCGGGCCGTGGTGGCGGCGCCCCTTCCGGATCCCACCCTGCTGATGGCCCGGCGCCGGATCCCCCGCCGCCGCCCCTGGCGGCGGCGACTGCAAAGAGGGGTGATCCACATCCTGCTCCGGCTCCTTCCCCTGGAGCTGGTGGTACCCCTGCTGGCCCATTCACCCCTGCTCGATCTGGGCATCCAGTCGGCCTATCACCACCCGGTGATCGGCGACCAGGAGCTGCGTCGGGTGATCGCCCGGCCCGCCCGTCGCCCCGGCGCGGTGCGCGCCCTGCGGGCGATGAGCATCGGGATGGCCCTGCGGCCGCACCGGGCCACCGCCGTCTCGCTGCTGCAACGGCTGCGGCAACCCATCCTGCTGGTCTGGGGAGGCCAGGACCGGCTGGTGCCGGTGGAGGTGTCCCAGCAGTGCCTGCGGTTCCGCAGCGATCTTGTCCTGCACGTGATCGCATCCTGCGGCCACTGTCCCCACGACGAGACACCCGCCGCCTTCCATGGCGCGGTGCTCCCCTGGCTGGAGCGCCTGGAGACGGGCTGAGGGGGGCCTGGCACGTACCTTTTCCCTTGGCGCGTACCTTTGGGAGGACAATTCCGGGGGAGGACAATTCCGGTTTCCCCTCCGGTCCCCCGCAGCACCTCGCTTACGAGCCCGACATGAAGCACACCCTCTCGGTGCTGGTGGAAGACGAATCGGGCGCCCTGAGTCGCATCTCCGGTCTGTTCGCCCGTCGGGGCTTCAACATCGAGAGCCTGGCGGTCGGGCCGGCCGAGCACCGCGGCATGTCACGCCTGACGATGGTGGTGGAAGGGGACGACCGCACCCTCGAGCAGATGACCAAGCAGCTCAACAAGCTGATCAACGTGCTCGGTGTGATTGACCTCTCCACCATTCCCGCCGTGGAGCGGGAGCTGATGCTCCTCAAGGTGGCGGCACCGGCGGAGAATCGCGGCGCCATCTTCGATCTGGTGCAGGTGTTCCGGGCCAAGGTGGTGGATGTGGCCGACGATGCCCTCACCCTCGAGGTGGTGGGGGATCCGGGCAAACTGGTGGCCCTGGAGCGCCTGCTCGAGGCCTACGGCATCCTCGAGATCGCCCGTACCGGCAAGGTGGCCCTCGAGCGGGCCTCGGGGGTGAACACCGAGCTGCTCAAGGCCACGGTCTCCGACAAGCGCGTCCCCGCCTGAGCGGGCCTCAGGGCTTCTTCTTGACCAGCGTGCCCCCTTCAATCACCCGGGCTCGGATCAGCTTGTCCCCCTGCTGGATGCGATCGATCACCTCCATCCCCTTGGTCACCCGGCCGAAGACCGCGTAGCGGCCATCCAGCTCGGGCAGCGCCTGCAGGGCCACATAGAACTGGGCGCTGGCGGAATTGGGGTCATTGGAGCGGGCCATCGCGATGGCGCCGCGCTCATGCGTGAGGGCCAGCTGGCGCGTGGCGGTGGGGGTGGTGATCTCCTCGCCGTAGCGGGGTTCCTGGCTGCCGCTGAGCTTGAGCTCCAGGGGGATGCGCCGGGACTCGCCACTGGCGGGGTCAACGAAACCGCCCGAGCCGTAGTCGCTGGGGGCCACCTTCGGATCGGCGCTGCTGGGATCACCACCCTGCACCACGAAGGGCACCGGCTCACGCACCACCCGGTGAAACACCGTGCCGTTGTAGACGCCGCGCCGCACCAGATCGACGAAGTTGCCCGCCGTAAGCGGGGCCGCCGCACCGTCCAGGCTCACTTCCACCGGTCCTTTGCTGGTCTCCATGGCCACCACCGCCGTTCCCTGCAGACAGGGGGTGGTGGCCGCATCGCAGCCCAGGGGCCGCTTGCCGCTGTCGGCGGCGCAGGCCGCCAGGCCGAGGGGCGTCAGGCCGAGAAGCACCAGAAGCAGCAGTCTCCAGCCCAGGGAAGCGGGGTTCTTGGGGTGCCGCATGTCAGAGGCCCTCCAGGGGAACGCCCAGGAAGCGGGCCAGACGGGCCCCCGCCAGCTCCAGATCCGCCAGGGGCATCGGTTCACCCACCCTGGTCAGGGGCATGTCGCGGCGGCCCTGCACCCGCAGGGCCAGGCGTCGCTGGGGACTGAGACCATCGCGCACCTCCACTTTCACTGCCTGGATCTCCCGCAGGGGGATCACCACCTCGATCAACTGGCGGAAGCCGCGTCGGCTGATTCGGGCCTCGCCTGACGCCCGATCGAAACGGTTGAGGCCCGAACCCACATCAATGCCGATGACCAGCCAGAGGTAGGTGGCCAGCAGCAGGGCCGCCACCCCGTAGAGCCCCATCACCAGCCCCTGGGGAACCCAGACCAGGGCGGCGGGGTGCCCGATGGGCAGCAGGTCACGGCCGAACCGGCTGGAGGCGCTCGTGAGCACGAAACCGATGCCACCGATGCTGACGGCGGCCGCCACCAGCAGGTTGGAGAGACGGCGGGAGCCGAGCACCGGTTGCTCCAGCACCTGCTCGTCGGCCGAAGGGGAAGCGACGCCGGGCGAAGCCATGCGGGAAGAGAGAGCAATGGCCCGCCATCCTGCCGCGAAGCGTGCCTGGGTCGTCAGTTTCAGCCCATGTCGCCCGGCGCGGCAAGCCGATCGACGTTGTTACCATCCCCCGGTAACCCACAGCCCTGCGGGTCATCCGCACCGCTTTCCCCCATGACGATCGCCCTAGGGCGTGCACCGGCCACGCGTGGATGGTTCGACGTCC
>JAUCZB010000014.1 GCA_030373325.1 Cyanobium sp. CZS25K
TGCCCTCGATGAACTGGATGTCGTCCACCAGAATCAGGTCGGCGGCCCGGTAGCGATCCCGGAAGGCCTGCATGCCGTCCTTGCGGATCGCCTGGATCAGGTCATTGGTGAAGGTCTCGGTGCTCACGTAGAACACCCGCGCCTCCGGGTCGATCTCCAGCCGGTAGTGGCCGATGGCCTGCATCAGGTGGGTCTTGCCCAGCCCCACCCCGCCGCAGATGAACAGGGGATTGAATTCCCGGCCGGGGGCCTCGGCCACCGCCAGGGAGGCGGCATGGGCCATGCGGCTGTTGGCCCCCACCACGAAGCGGTTGAACACGTAGCGGGTGTTCAGGCCCGCCCCCGGGCGCAGGTGGCCTGGCAGCGGCCGTGGGGCGGCGGTGGTGACACCAGCCCCCGGAGCCGCCGCCGCCGCCGGGCGCTCGGGGAGCGCGACCGCCGTGGCCGGGGCAGGCCCGCCGCCGATCTCGCCGTCGGCCTCGAGGGGCGCTACCGGGGGGTCGGCATCCGGGGCCACCTCCACTTCCACCCGCACCTGGCGTCCGGCGTGCTCGCTGGCCACCGCGGCGATCATCACCAGGTAGTTCTTGCGCAGCCAGCCGCAGGCGAAGCTGTTGGGGGCTTCGAGGCGCAGGAGGCCGTCGGCGTACTCACGGCAGCGGGCCTGACGGATCCAGGTCTCGTAGGTCGGTTTGCTGAGCCTGCCCTGAAGATCCTGGCTCACCCTGTGCCACAGCTGATCACCCTGCTGCACCAGGAGCCCACGACGCGATGGCCGAATATAGGCAGGCCCCGCCCTGCGGCTCGTCTTTAATGAAGCCGTGAGCGACGCCTGCCCGCCCCTGATGGTCCAGCCCCGTTTCCTGTCACGCCTCACCCTCCTGGCGGCCACGGCAGGCCTGCTGACCTCCTGCACCGGCACCCGTCTGGCCCTGCCGGGCGTGCCTCAGCCTGAGCAGCCCCGCATCAGCGATGCGGCACCGGGGCCCTCGCTGCAGCCCAGCAGTTCCGTGATCGTCAATGCCGTCGAGAAGGCCGGTCCGGCCGTGGTGCGGATCGACACGGTCAAGCGGACCGTGAACCCGCTGGGGGGAATCTTCGGGCGCGGTCCGTCCATCCAGCAGCAGCAGGGCCAGGGGTCGGGCTTCATCACGCGCTCCGACGGGGTGCTGCTCACCAACGCCCACGTGGTCGAGGGCGCCAACGAGGTGAGCGTCACCCTTCCCGATGGCCGCAGCTTCACCGGCAAGGTGCTGGGGGCCGATCCCCTGACCGACGTGGCGGTGGTGAAGGTGGTGGCCTCCAAGCTGCCGGTCGCCACCCTGGGCGATTCCAACAAGGTCAGGCCTGGGGAGTGGGCGATCGCCATCGGCAACCCCCTCGGCCTCGACAACACGGTGACGGCCGGGATCATCAGCGCCATCCAGCGGACCAACGCCATCGGTGAGGGCCAGCGCGTGCCTTACATCCAGACGGACGCGGCCGTGAATCCCGGCAACAGCGGCGGCCCCCTGATCAACGACCGCGGCCAGGTGATCGGCATCAACACCGCCATTCGCCAGGCACCGGGCGCCGGCCTGAGCTTCGCGATCCCGATCAACACGGCCCGTCAGATCGCCGCCCAGATCCTCGAGCGCGGCTACGCCAGCCATCCCTACATCGGGGTGCGCCTGCAGGCCCTCACGCCCCAGCTGGCCAAGGAGATCAACGCCACCACCAACGAGTGCCGCCTGCCGGAGGTGAACGGGGTGGTGGTGGTCGAGGTGATGGACAACAGCCCGGCGGCCCGGGGCGGCCTCAAGCCCTGCGACCTGATCGAGAAAGTGGGCGACAAGCCGGTCCGCAACGCCTCGGAGGTGCAGCTGGCCGTGGACCGGGGCCAGGTGGGAGAACCGCTGGCGATCACGGTCCAGCGCAACGGATCCAGCCAGAACCTCACCGTCCGTCCTGCCGAACTGCCGCGCGAGGGTTGACGCCGCCGATGGTCCGGGGGAACGGACCGCCCCAGCTGGTGATGCTGGCCCGCTGGCCGGCGCCGGGGCGCTGCAAGAGCCGTCTTGTTCCCGGGGTGGGGAAGGTCAGGGCCGCCGCCATCCAGGCCCGCCTCACCCAGCACGGGCTGGCGGCCGCCGCCCGGGCCCGCAGGGCCATGGATGAGGCGGCCGGCGGCGGGCGCCGCGTAGCCGGGCTCAGCCTGGTGCTGGCGACGAGCGGCCTGGGACCAAGGGCCGCGAGCCGCTGGGGAGCCCGTCTCGGCGTGGACCGGGTGGTGGACCAGGGACCCGGCGGCCTCGGACTGCGGATGCAGCGTCAGATGCTGCGCGGCTGGCGGGAGGGGGCAGCGGCGGTGGTGCTGATCGGCAGCGATCTGCCGGAGCTCGCGGCCGACGACCTGCTGGCCGCGTTCCGGGCGCTGGAGCACAGCTCCCTGGTGCTGGGTCCCGCGGGCGATGGGGGCTACTGGCTGATCGGCCGGCGCCGGGCGACACCCCAGGTGTTCACGGGCATCGACTGGGGCAGCGATCGGGTGCTGGAGCAGACCCTCCTCCTGGCACGGCAGGCCCGCCTGAGCACGGCCCTGCTGGCGGTGCGCCACGATCTCGACCGCCCCGACGACCTGGACCGCTGGCGATGAGGCCGCCGGTGAGCGTGGTGATCGCCGCCCGCGACGAGGCCGCGGGCCTGCCGGGGCTGCTCGCGGATCTGGCCACGGCACCCGCCCTGGTGCGGGAGGTGCTGGTGGTGGATGGGGGCAGCGGCGATGCCACCCCTCGGGTGGCCGCCCTGGCCGGTGCCGAGGTGCTCCGCCACGGCGGCGGCCGCGGCGGACAGCTGGCCGCCGGCGTGGCCCGCAGCTCCGCACCCTGGCTGCTGCTCCTCCACGGCGACGTGCGCCTTCCCCCGGGGTGGGCTCCTGTCCTTGCCGCCGCGATCGGCGCCGGGGAGAGCACCGCCTGGGCCTTCCGGCTCCGCATCGCCGGCGATGATCCGGCGCTGCGCCTGGTGGAACTGGCGGTGGAGCTGCGCAGCCGCTGGCGCCAGCTGCCCTACGGCGATCAGGGCCTGCTGCTGGCCCGGCGGCTCCACGACGCCGCCGGTGGGATCGCCCCCCTGCCGCTGATGGAGGATCTGGAGTTCGTTCAGCGCCTCAGGCGCCTGGCCAGGATCGGCAGCCTCGCTCTGGCCCTGCGGGTGAACGGACGGCGCTGGCAGCGGCTGGGGGTGTGGCAGACGGTGCTGGCCAACGCCCACCTGCGTCGCGCCTGGCGCCACGGCACACCGGTGGCGCAGCTCGCCGAGCGCTATTACGGCCCCACCGCCCCTCAGGGGGCATACCAGAAGGCACAGCGACGCTGCAGCGGCTCCAGCTCCCAACCCTGAGCGGCATAGAACCCCACCACATCGGGGTCGGCGAACAGGCTCACCCGGTCGATGCCCATGGCCCGGAGCTGCTCGAGCACGTAGTCCATCAGCTCCTTGCCCAGGCCGGCGCCCTGGTAGCGCGGATGGACCGCCACGTCCCAGACGGTGGCCTCCACCACCCCATCACCGGTGCAACGGGCGAAGCCCACCAGCCGGGGCAACCGGGCGTCATGACGCCAGAGCCCCACCTGGAGAAGACTGTGCTGGAGCGCCTTGCGCACACGCCGCAC
Organism: Cyanobium sp. CZS25K; assembly: GCA_030373325.1. GTDB lineage: Bacteria > Cyanobacteriota > Cyanobacteriia > PCC-6307 > Cyanobiaceae > Cyanobium. The sequence continues at coordinate 3,654 of JAUCZB010000014.1, forward strand.
GGGGCGGCGGCTCCAGCCCACCGCATCGCAGAGGGCCTCCAGCTCGATCAGATCGATCGGCCGTGCCTGGCTGAGCACCAGCTCCAGGCTGGGATTGGGGGTGGTACAGAGACGGTGCCCGGGGCCGTAGAGGTCGGTCAGCAAGGGAAGGGTCCCGGGCACGGCGAGAGGGCTAAGCGTTCTGACGATCCTGACGGATGCCGAGCGGACTGCGGCAGGGTGGAGGATTGATCGGGCGACTCTCCTGAGCGTTCCCTCCACCAGCTCCGATCGACCGCAGGGAACCCCGGATCCCGCGGCGCCGGTGTCACCCCTGCTGGTGGGCGTGCACGGCTGGTTGCTGGCGGGCCGACTGTGGCACCCCCTCAGGAGGGAACTGGCGCCCCGCTGGTCGCTGTGGTGTCCCGACCTGCCCGGATTCGGTGGCCGTGACCGGCCCCGGGGGCTGCAGGCCAGCCTGGCCAGCTACGGCCGCTGGCTGGCCGAGGCGGCCCAGCAGGAAGCCGCCGGGCGGCCGCTGGTGCTGCTGGGCCACTCCCTGGGGGGCAGCCTGGCGCTGCATGCGGCGCCCCTGCTGGGGGAGCAGCTGCGGGGCCTGGTGCAGATCGCGGTGGGGGGCGGTGTGTTCCAGCCCCGCCCCTTCGCCCGGGTGCGCCGGGGTGGGGCCGCGTTCCTGCGCTGGCGCCCCTCCTGGGTGGCCCAACTGCCAGGCACAGGCGCGATCCGCAGCCCCCTGGTGGCCGAAGAGCGCGCCGCGCGGGGACTGCTGGCCTGCAGCACCAACCGGGGCGCCGTGCGTCAGCTGCCCCTGCTCGCCTCCGGGCTCGCAGTGCCCAGCCTGTGGATCGCCGGCAGCCGCGACCAGGTGATGCAGCCCCGCTACGTGCGCCACCTGGCCGGTTACAGCCCCGCTCACCAGCTCGCCGTCCTCAACGGTCTGGGCCACCTGCCGATGTGCCGGAAGCCGCGCGAGCTGGCGGCCCTGATCGACACCTGGCTGGAGGACGAACTGGCCCTGCCGGCGGCGCCCCCGGGGCTTCAGAGGGTGGCCAGTCCCTTCTCCTGCAGCTCCGCCAGCTGGGCGTAGAGCCCGCCCACGGCCCGCAGTTCACGGTGGTTGCCCTCCTCGATCAGGCGACCGCGGCGCAGCACCAGGATGCGGTCGGCGGCTTCGACGGTGGCCAGCCGATGGGCGATGACGATCGCCGTGCGACCGCTCAGCAGGGTGTCGAGATCCCGTTGCAGGGTGGCCTCGGTGGAGGGGTCCAGGAAGGCCGTGGCCTCATCCATCACCAGCACCGACGGGTCGCGGATCGCCACCCGGGCCACGGCGAGCAGCTGACGCTCGCCGGAGGAAAGGTTGCCGCCCCGCTCCCGCAGCTCGGTGGCCAGGCCATCCCCCAGTCGCCCCAGCAGGGGGGGCAGGCCGAGGTCGCCGCAGAGACGCTCCAGATCCGCGTCGCTGATGGCGGCATCGAGGCGCAGGTTGTCGGCCACGTTGCCGCTGAAAAGGAAGGTGTCCTGCAGCACAACCCCGAGGCGCCGGCGCAGAGTGGCGATGGGCAGTTCGCGGATGTCGACCCCGTCGAGCCGGATGGTGCCCTGCTGGGGTTCGTAAAGACGGCAGAGCAGCCGGATCACGGTGGTCTTGCCGGATCCGGTGGGGCCCACGATCGCCACGTGCTCGCCGGGGGCGATGCGGAAGGAGAGATCGGTGAGGATCGGATCGTCGGGGCGGTAGGCGAAGGAGACGTTCTCGAACTCCACTTCTCCGGGGCTGAACCGTTCCGCCCCGGAGACGACCGCTGCGGGACTGCGCTGGCTGGTGGGCAGATCGGCGATCTCGATCGGCTGCTCAAGCAGCTCCCCGATGCGCTCCACGGCGGTGAGCCCCCCCTGGATCTGGGTGAAGCGCTCCGCCAGCTGACGCAGGGGATCGAACACCCGCTGGGAGAAGAGGATGAAGGTGGTGAGGGTGCCCAGACCCATCGCTCCCCCTGTGACCATGGCGCCGCCGAGGGCCAGCACCATCGCCACGGCCGCCAGGGCCACCCATTCGATGAAGGCGGAAATGGAGCTGTCGTAGAAGATCGTGCCGGTCACCGCCCGGCGGTAGGCGTCGGTGGTGTGGGAGAAGCGCTCGCCGTTGACCGCCTCGCGCCGGAACATCTGGACCACCTCCAGCCCCTGGAGATTCTCCTGAAGGTCGGCGTTGAGCTGGCCGAGCTCCTCCCGCACCCGGTAGTTGGCCTTGCGGTAACGGCCCTGCAACCAGATCACTCCGAGGGTCACGGGCACCTGGCTGACCAGCAGCAGCAGCCCCAGGCGCCACTCGATGGAGAGCATGGTGAGGCCGATCACCAGCAGGGTGACCAGATCGGAGAGCACCCCCACCGCCCCGCTGCCGAACACCTCCGCCAGGGCATCCACGTCGCTGGTGAGGCGGGTGAGCAGCTTGCCCACCGGAGTGCGGTCGTGGAAGCGCAACGACAGGGCCATCGCGTGGCGGAAGAGGTCGTCGCGGATCCGTGCGGTGAGCCGCTGCCCCACCACCTGCACGTTGTAGGTCTGGGTGCCCTGCAGGGAGAGGCGCAGCAGAACCGCCGCCAGCAACAGCACCACCAGCACCCGCAGGGCCGTTGGCACCGGCAGAGGAGCCAGCCAGGAAAGGACCTCCTCACCCCGGAGTTTGGAGATCACCTGGCCGACCAGCAACGGCTGCACCGCCGCCGCCAGGGCCAGGGGGATCAGCAGCAGCAGGGACAGCAGCAGACGCTTGCGATCCCGGCCCAGGTAAGGCAGCAGACGCCGCAGCCGCTGGCGGTCGAGGCTGCTCATCGTGCCGTCACCTGGGCGGGCCTCTGGAGGGTGGCGACCCGCTCGACCAGACCCTGGAGGGTCCCATCATCCAGCCGCAGAGCAAGGGGATGGCCGATCAGGCGGGCCGTGCTGGCGAACAGATCCTCGATGGCCACCAGCCCGTTGTCCCGCAGGGTGCGCCCGGTGGCCACCAGATCCACGATCGCCTCGGACATGCCGGTGATCGGACCGAGCTCCACCGAACCGGTGAGGTGGATCAGCTCCACCGGCAGATCCAGCTGATCGAAGAAGGCTTCGGCGCAGCGGGTGAACTTGCTGGCCACGCGGCAGTGGGCCGGCAGATCCGCGGCCCGGCGGTAGCCGCTGCTGGCCTTGACCGCCACCGCCATGCGGCAACCGCCGAAGCCGAGGTCCACCAGCTGGGCCACCGGGAGCTGGTGCTCCCGCAGCACGTCGTAGCCCACCACCCCGAGCTGGGCCTGGCCGTAGGCCACGTAGACCGGCACATCGGCGTTGCGCACCAGCAGGGCCCGGGCCGTCCCGCAGCGGCTCGGCACCATCAGCAGGCGGTTGTCCTCCTCCAGCAGGGCGGAGAAATCAAGACCCGCCGCCTGGAAGCGGCGCACCGAATCCTTCAGCAGGGCGCCCTTGGCCAGGGCAACGGTGATCGGGGACCGGGTGATCGGGGACCGCTGGTTGGCAGTGATCATGGAAGCCAGCAGCAACCTGGACTGTAACGATGCAGGATCATGCCGAAGCCGGGCCCGCCTCTCCGCTGCAGGTGGAGCTGCTGCCGGTGCTGCGGGACAACTACCTGTTCGTGCTCCACGACGGCCGGCGGGCGGTGGTGGTGGATCCAGCGGTGGCGGATCCGGCGATCGCCTGGCTGAAGCAGCGGCATCTGGAGCTGGTGGCGGTGCTGCAGACCCACCACCACAGCGATCACATCGGCGGCACCCCCGCTCTGCTGCGGCAATGGCCCCGGGCGGAGGTGGTGGCGGCCCTGGCCGACCGGGAGCGGATCCCCTTCCAGACCCGGGGGGTGGCGGACGGCGATCGCTTCACCCTGCTGGGCCAGCCCGTGGAGGTGCTGGAGGTGCCGGGCCACACCCGCCATCACCTTGCCTTCCACCTGCCCCTGCAGGGCGAGCTCTTCTGCGGCGACACCCTGTTCGCCGCTGGCTGCGGCCGGCTGTTCGAAGGAACCCCCGAGCAGATGCACCGCTCCCTGCAGCGACTGGCCGCCCTGCCGGAGACGACCCGGGTGTGGTGCGCCCATGAGTACACCGAGGGGAACCTGTGCTGGGCAGCGGCCCAGCGTCCGGGGGACGGGGCCATCGCCGAACGGCTGACCGCGGTGCAGATCACCCGCTCCCAGGCCGGACCCACGATCCCCAGCTGCATCGGCGAGGAGCGGCGCACCAACCTGTTCGTGCGGGCGGCGAATCCGGAGGAACTGGCCGCCCTGCGCCGCAGCAAGAATGACTGGACGGGATGAGCGGCGGAACGAAATGTGTTGCACGACACAGCGCCATGTTCCTTCGTTCCTCTGATGGCACCCGACGGGTAATCTCCTCAGGTTGAATGTCCAGCGCACAGGATGGAAACGGCTTCAATCCGATCGGATGATGTCCTGGAGGCCGACGGTTCGATGAAGCTGCGCAGGGTAGTTCTTTCCGGCCGCCTCGACATGCTCGGCATGGAAGAGATTTCCCTGAAGCTCACCTCTCTGACCGCCATCAAACCACTGCCGGTGATTCTTGATCTGCGGGATGTCAGTTTTCTCGCCTCCATCGGGATTCGCAGCATCATCTCCAGCGCCCGGGCCCTGAATCAGAAAGGTGGCCGCATGGTGATCCTCCTTGGCGGCAACGAACTGGTGCAGGCGACGCTGGAATCCACCGGGATCGATGACGTGATTCCGATGGTCTTTGATGCGGATCAGGCCGAACGGGACGTGCTGGCCTGAGAGCGCTGCGATGGCGCCGCCCCCGCCCGAAACCCTCAACCTGTTGCTGCAGCCCAACCCCCTGGAACTGCGGCGCTGCTCCGATTGGCTCCAGGCCAGCTGCCAGCGGCTGGATGTCCCTGCCGCTTCCAGCGGCAAGCTCGACCTCTGCCTCAACGAGGTGCTGGCCAATCTCATCGACCATGGCGGCGCCAGAGCATCCAGCTGTCCGGTGCAGCTGACCCTGGAGCGGGCCGATGGCGACGACGGTGGCCTCGCCACGTTGACCATCAGCGATGCGGGCCGACCCTTCGACCCCCTGTCCTTCAGCAGCGAGCCCTTGCCCCGCACCCTTCAGGAGGCGGAGCCCGGCGGGTTGGGACTGCTCCTGGTGAATCGATTCGTGGATGAATGCAGCTACCGGCGGGAGGGGGACAGGAACGTGCTTAAGCTCGGTATCCGCTGGTTGAAAAGCCCCTGATCGGTATGAGCGTTGAGCCCTCGCTCTCCCTGGACCTGTCCCAAAAAGCCTCCCTTCCGTACAAGAAAATCCCGCTGTTTCGGAATGTCAAGAGAAAGCATCTGAAGGCGGCCGTCAGTCGCTGTGAGCTGCTGCCCCTGGCTCCGGGCCATGTGCTGCTCAGCCCAGGACAAACGAACGCCGACATCTTCATCATCGTGGCCGGAACCGTCTCGGTTCACCTGGGCGCCGATGGGTATCGGGGCAAGGGGATGGCGATTCCCGTCGGCCAGTGCATCGGCGAGTTCTCCGCCATCGACGGACAACCGGCCTCGGCGTTGGTCCGGGCCGAGGATGACGCCATCGTGCTGAGGATTCCGCAGCATGTGTTCTGGTCGCACATGGTCCAGCTCCCGGGGGTCGCGCGCAACATGATGATCTCCCTGGTGGAGCGCACCCGGTTGACCAACAAGCTGACCCTGGAGGCCCAGCGGGAAGCCCTGGAACTCTCCCAGCTGCGCAAGGAACTGGACCTGGCCCGTGACCTGCAGCGAACCATGCTGCCACCGCAGGGACGTCTGTTCGCCGAGCATCCGGGCATGGAGCTCGCCAGCCTGATGGAACCGGCCACCACGGTGGCCGGAGATTTCTTTGATGCCTTCTTCGTTGACAGCAACCGACTGTTCCTCTGCATCGGCGACGTCTCCGGCCATGGTCTCGGTGCCGCCCTGTTCATGGCCCGCACGGTCGGCCTGCTCAGGGTGCTGGCCAACACGGAGTCCTCGCCGGATGCCGTTCTTCAGCGGCTCAACGACACCCTCAGCGAGAGCAACGAGGCGGGCCTCTTCGTGACGATGTTCTGTGGCATTCTGGATCTGACCTCCGGCCAGTTCAGCTACTCCAACGGCGGCCATTGCCCGCCCCTGCTGCTGCACGGTGGGGAGAGCCATCCGATCCCGCTCCCGCGCGGGGCCCTGCTGGGTGTGTTTCCCGGCCGGACCTACCGGAGCCAGGCCCTGCATCTGGAACAGGGCGACCTGTTGATGATCTACACCGACGGCATCACCGAAGCGGAGAACATCGCCGGCGACCCTTTTGGCGTCCAGGGGTGCCAGCGCCTGCTGGATGAGGCAGGCCAGGCCCCGCTCGATGGCCTGATCGACGGCCTGCGCCAGAGCCTGCGGTGCTTCACCAGCAGCAACCACCTCGAGGACGACGCCACCCTGCTGCTGCTGCGGCGCCGGCCCGATCCCGGCGTCAGGTAGGGGAGCTGAGGCCCCCGGCGTTGCGGCCCGGTGGCAGGGTCACCAGCGGCCGGCCACCGGGAAACAGCAGCGCCGACTCGCCGGCGCGGAACCCCAGCCGTCCCCTGCGGCCATGGGGGTGGTCAGCCTCCAGGGGCGCACGCCAGCGCAGCCGCTGGTCACCGAGCTGCACCTGGTAGAGCCACTCCCGGCCCAGGAACTCCCGGCCGCTGATCCAGGCGGATCCCTCCTCCCCGGGCAGGAACTCCAGGGCCTGGGGGCGCACCATCACCTCCATGGCCGCGGATCCCTCCGGGCCTTGCCCGTCGGTGGAGGCAGGCTCGAGCTCACCGAGAACGGTCTGCAGACGGCGGCCTTGCCAGCGGGCCGGCAGCAGATTGGACTGGAGCACGAACTGGCCCACGAAGGCGGTGGCGGGCCGATCCACCAGCTCCCGCGGCGGAGCGCACTGGTGCAGGACCCCGTCGCGGAGCACGCCCACCCGATCGCAGATCGCCAGTGCCTCCTCGGGATCGTGGGTCACCATCAGACCGCTGGCGCCGCAACGGGCCAGCACCGCAGGAAGCTCGCTGCGCAGCCGAAGCCGCACCTCCACGTCCAGGTTGGAGAAGGGTTCATCGAGGAGCACCACCGAGGGCGAGGGCGCCAGGGCGCGGGCCATCGCCAGGCGCTGCCGCTGGCCGCCGGAGAGTTCATGGGGATAGCGACGCTCCAGGCCGCCCAGGCCCAGCAGGTCGAGCAACCAGGCCACCCGGGCCGTGTCCTGGCCCCGGCGCAGGCCGAAACAGGCGTTACGCCAGGCATCGAGATGGGGGAAGAGGGCATCGTCCTGGAACACCATGCCCACCCCGCGCCGCTCGGGCGGCAGCAGCCGATCCGGACCGGCCACCAGCTGGTCGCCGATCGTGATCCGGCCGCGGCCGGGACGCTCGAAGCCGGCGATCAGCCTCAGCAGGGTGGTCTTGCCACATCCGGAAGGCCCCAGCAGACCCACCAGCTCCCCGGCCCCGAGGACAAGATCGATCCCCTTCAGGGTCCAGGCCGAAACATCGCGGCCCGGATAGCGATACCAGAGGTCCTCGATGCGCACATGGTGGGGCGGGCACAGGCCGGCGCCGGCCCCGATGCCGGAAAGCGAGGCTGCCGCGGTGATGGAAGGCGTGGCGCTGGTGATGGAAGAAGCCATAAGATCCCTGTTCCGCATTTTTACCCGTCATGAGTTCGACCGCCGGCGGGGGTGACGAAAGGCACAGGCCCCTGTCTCATCCGGTCAACACACCGGCCGCTCCTGCCCCGGTGGGCCCCTACAACCAGGCTGTTCTGGCCGGGGGCGTCCTCTACTGCTCCGGCCAGATCGCCCTCGACCCGGTGAGCGGTTCCCTGGTGGGCGAAGGCGATGTGGAGGCCGAGACCCGCCAGGTGCTGAACAATCTTCAGGCGGTGCTGGCCGCCGCCGGCTGCAGCCCCGATCAGGTGGTCCGCACCACGGTGTACCTGGTGGACCTGAACGATTTCGGCCGCGTCAACACCCTCTATGCCGGGCTGTTCGGGGCGGGCGTGGCTCCGGCGCGGGCCTGCGTGCAGGTGGCGGCCCTGCCCAAGGGGGCCCGGGTGGAGATCGACGCGATCGCCGTGATCGCCTGAGCTGGTTCTCACCGAAGGCTCAAGACCTTCCGGTAGCTGCCATGACCGTCCTGAGGCAACCTGGAACGATGGAGACCCCCTTCGGCACCTGGTTTCACGAGGTGGTGGTGATGACACCCGGCCGCTTCGAGGAGGCCGTCGAGGCGGTGCTGGCGGTGCAGCGGTTCAAGACGGTGGTGCTGCACCTCAGTTCCATGACGCCGGAGGAGGCCCAGCGCACGATCGACTTTGTCTCCGGTGGCGTCTTCGCCCTGGACGGTCAGTCCGAACGGCTGGGAGACACGGTCTTCCTGTTCGCGCCGGCGCTGGTGACGATCAGCCGGGACGGCGATCAAGATCAAGAGGACTGAAGCGTCGAGCGCCGGCAGGCCAGCCCTTGTGGAGCCCCTGCCGGGGCAGTAACACGGGCCCTGGTCCCGTTCTGCCCATGAAGCGTCCCATCGGCCTGGCCCTGCTGGCTCTGGCCTGGAGCCTCTGCGGCCACGGCCCCGAGGCGCTGGCGGCAGCCCCGTCAACCCAGGAGGGGGGCGCCGGGGGGCAGCTGGTGCTGGTCCGCACCGACCGGCAGCTGCCGGTCACCGGCGATCCGATCTGGGAACTGCAGCTCGCCCTCCCCGGCCAGCCGCTGCGGGCCTATGAAGCCCTGGTGGGCCGGGTCCGTCGCCAGGACGCCGACCGCCACCGGCTGGGCAGCAAGGCCCCGTTGCCGCGGGGCCTCTACGCCGTGACCGAGATCACACCGATCGAACCGACAGATGATGTGGAACTGGGTCGCTTTCTCTGGATCGGCCTGGAACCTGACTTCCCCACCGCCCGTCGGGGCCTGGGCATCCATCACGATCCCAGCGCCGGCCGGGGGCGAAGCAGCGGCACCGACGGCTGCATCGGCTTGATCCACGGCAACGACCTGCTGGTGCTCGGTGATCTGCTGCGGCGCAGCGGCACCAGGGAACTGCTGGTGAAGGACTGAGCAACGCATGGGTCCTGCGAGCCCGGCCAGGGTGAACCTCCCCCAGGCCGGCGGAACTAGGTTGAGTTTCCATGGGCCGGACGATTGCAGGACCTCGCTTCCGGCTCCAGCGACAGCCCATCCCCCCCGAGGCTGGCCAAGGCACCCACCGGCATCCGGGGCTTCGAGGCGATCAGCGACGGGGGCCTGCCCAGGGGGCGACCCACCCTGGTGACCGGTTCCTCCGGCAGCGGCAAGACCATGTTCGCCATGGAGTTCCTGGTGCGCGGAGCCCTGCAGTTCAACGAGCCCGGCGTCCTGCTGACCTTCGAGGAATCCGCCGAGGACATCGCCGCGAACGTGCGCTCCCTGGGATTCGACATCGACGCCCTGGTGGCGACAAAGCGGCTGGCGATCTGTGCCATGCCGATCAATCCGGCGGAGGTCATCACCGCCGGGGTCTTCGATCTCGAGGCCCTGTTCGTGCGGCTGGAGGGGGCCGTGGCCAGGGTAGGCGCCAGGCGCGTGGCCCTCGACACCATCGAGGTGCTGCTCACCTGCCTGGGGAATGAAGCGATCGTGCGCGGTGAACTCTCCCGGCTGTTCCACCGGCTGAAGGAGCGGGGCCTGACCACCGTGGTCACCGGCGAGCAGGGCCGGGCCGGCGCCCTGACCCGTTTCGGCATCGAGGAGTACGTCTCCGACTGCGTGGTGGTGCTCGATCAGCGGGTCGACAACGAGATCTCCACCCGGCGGCTGCGGATCGTGAAGTACCGGGGCTCGGTGCACGGCACCAACGAGTTCCCCTTCCTGATCACCGACCGGGGCCTGACGGTGCTGCCGATCACGGCCGTGGCCCTCACCTATCCGGCAGCGAACGAGCGGATCTCCTGCGGCATCGAACGGCTCGACCACATGCTGGGCGGCGGGATCTTCCGCGGCTCCACCGTGCTGATCAGCGGCAGCGCCGGCACCGGCAAGACCACCGTGGTGGCCCACCTGCTCGATGCGGCCTGCCACCGGGGCGAGCGGGCCCTGCTTCTCTCCTATGAGGAATCCCCGGATCAGCTGATCCGCAACATGGCATCGGTGGGCCTCGACCTGCAGCGCTGGATCGATGCCGGCCTGCTGCTGATCTGGGCCGAGCGCTCCACCGCCCATGGCCTGGAGGAACATCTCGGCCGCCTCGACCGGATGCTGGAGGACTTCCAGCCCCGGGTGGCGGCCCTCGATGCCATGGGCAGTCTGATCCAGATCGGCTCCCAGCGGGAGGTGACCGCTGCCCTGGCCCGTCAGATCGATCTGATGAAAGGCCGGGGCATCACCGCCGTGTTCACCTCCCTCACCCACGGGGAGGAGGCGGAGAGCAGTGCGGTGGCGGTGTCCTCCCTCACCGACACCTGGCTGTTGCTGCGCAACGTGGAGAGCGACGGAGAGCGCAACCGGCTGCTGTTCGTGATCAAAAGCCGGGGCATGGCCCACTCCAACCAGGTGCGGGAATTCGTGCTCACCGACCACGGCGCCGAACTGCTCGATGTGGCGATCGGCCCCCAGGGGGTGCTGACCGGATCGGCGCGGCTGCAACAGCAGAAAAAGGTCGCCGCCGAAGCTGCCGTGCTGGAGGCCGAGATCGAACGGCGCCGCGCCGCCCTTGCCCAGCAGGCCGCCGCCAGCGAAGCCAGCATTGCGGCACTGCAGGCTCAGCTGCAGGCGGAGAGGGCCGCTTTTGAGGCCTTCGTGGCCGAAGAGCAGCGCCGCCGGAGCGAGCAGGCCATCGACCAGTCGGGCCGCGATCGCCAGGAGGGTGGCAGCGGCTGATGCAACGCAGGGTTACCACCGAACTGGTGGTGCGGGACTGAGCGGCGTTCGAGCGTGGCCGGTGGTCAGGAGCCGCCCGCCAGGGCCTCCTTCAGCCGGGGCTCCAGTTCCCTGCGCTGGGCCGGATCGCCCACCAGCATCAGGGTCCCGGTGCCGGGCCACCAGTTGAGGCGCAGGTTGGATTCACCGTCCTCGATCACCAGCATTTCGAAGGCCCCCTCATGGACCCAGTGACCAACACAGCCGAGGTCCGCGACCAGGGCCTGGAGTTCCTCCAGGGTTCCGTTGAACGTCACAGGTCCATGGTGGAGTCAGAGGAGTTTAGAGACTTTGGCAGGATCGCTCTGCCTGCACCGGCACATCCGCTGGCCGCTGCTCCTGGGGCAGCTGCTGCCAGCCCGGCAGCCAGGCGTCAGGGTCGCGCAATTCGCCCAGGGGAACCAGCAGGCGAAAGCCGCGGTCCAGCACCGCCACCAGTTCCACACTCCGCTCGCGGCCCCGGCCCCACTGGCCCAGCACGGCGAAGTGGCGGTAGCCGCCGCTGCGGTGGGCCCGTTCGGGCTGGGCGGTCCAGGCGGCGGGGAGCTTGATCATGCGCGGCGCGGATGCCGTTCAGGAGGTCTGGGCGGAGATGGGTTCGTCGATCACCGGGTTGCGCAGCACGCCGATGGCGTCGATCTCCACCTCGACCGTATCGCCGCTGCGCAGCCAGCGGGGCGGATCGGCCGCCATGCCCACGCCACTGGGGGTGCCGGTGAGGATCACGGTGCCGGCCAGCAGGGTGGTGCTGGCGCTGAGGAATTCGATGATCTCCGCCACCGGGAAGATCATGTCGGCGGTGCTCGCCGCCTGCACGATCTCGCCATTGAGGCGGGTCTGCAGGGTCAGGGCCTGGGGGTCGGGGATCGCCGCGGTGGTCACCAGGCAGGGACCGAGGGGCGCGAAGGAGTCGAAGCTCTTGCCACGGCACCACTGGCCGCCGCCGAGGCGCTGCTGCTTCTGCCAGTCGCGGGCGCTGACGTCATTGGCACAGGTGTAGCCCAGCACCACCTCCAGGGCCTCGGAGCGGGGCACATTGCGACAGGTGCGACCGATCACCACCGCCAGTTCCCCCTCGTAGTCCACCTGGTGGCTGGCCACGGTGGTGGGCAGGGCAATGGGCGCCTCAGCATGCTGCACCGCCCCCGGCGATTTCATGAACAGCACCGGATAGGTGGGGATCGCCGCGCCGGTTTCGGCGGCATGGCGGCGGTAATTGAGGCCGATGCAGAGGATGGCCCGGGGCTCCAGGGGGGCCAGGATCCGCTCCACGTCGGCCGTCTCCCCGGTGGGCACCAGATCGCCGAACAACTCCCCCACCAGGCGCTCCAGGCGGCCATCGGGATGAAGCAGGGCGTGATGGATGCCGCCCAGCCGATCCTGATAGCGCACGATCTTCATGGGGGGCTTCATGGAGGGACCAGGGACCGCTTCACGATCAGCGCGGCCACTCTGGCGCGACGGCGCAGCTCCGCCGCTGGCCCCAGCAGCCCATGGATGATGGGGGCGCCAGCGGAACCAGGAGCACACCGTGGTCGCCGAATCCCGTCGCCAGCGGAGCACCAGCCTCCGGGGCGCCGAGCTGCTCAATGATCCGCTGCTCAACAAGGGCACGGCCTTCAGCCGGGCGGAACGGCGGGAGCTGGGACTGGAGGCCCTGCTGCCCTGGCAGGTGGAGACCATCGAGGCCCAGGTGGAGCGCTGCCGGCTGGCCTTCGGCGCCATGGGCAGCGACCTGGAGCGGTACGCCTATCTCCAGACCCTGCGGGAGCGGAACGTCACGCTCTTCCACCGCTTCCTCGCCGACCACATCGAGCTGGCGATGCCGATCGTCTACACCCCCACGGTGGGGCAGGCGATCCAGCACTTCAGCCACACCTACCGCAGCCCCAGCCAGGGGATCTACCTGGCGGCACCGCAGCAGGATCGGCTCGAGGAGCTGCTGGCCCAGGCCTGCGGCGGCTCCGCCGGCCTGGCTCCGGACCTGCTCCTGGTCACCGACGCCCAGGGCATCCTCGGCATCGGCGACCAGGGGGTGGGAGGCATCCAGATCTGCCAGGGGAAGCTGGCGGTGTACACCCTCTGCGCCGGGCTCGATCCGGCCCGGGGCCTGCCGGTGATGCTCGACGTGGGTACCGACCGGCCGGAACTGCTGGCCGACCCCTGCTACCCCGGTCTGCGCCGGCCCCGGCTGCAGGGGGAGGCCTACACCGCCTTCCTCGACCGCTTCATCGCCGCCGTCCAGGCGGTGTGCCCGGGCGCCCTGGTGCACTGGGAGGACTTCGGGGCCGCCCATGCCCGCCCCGTGCTGGAGGCCTACCGGCACCGGGTGCCGAGCTTCAACGACGACATCCAGGGCACCAGCAGCGTGGCCGCGGCGGCGATCCTGGCTGGCCTGCGGGGCCTGGGACAGCGGCTGGCCGACCAGCAAATCGTCATCTTCGGGGCGGGCAGCGCCGGCTGCGGCATCGCCGAGCGCCTCTGGCGCCTGCTGCAGCGCCAGGGGCTCACGGCCGCCGAGGCCGCCGACCGGCTCTGGCTGATCGATCGCGACGGGCTGATTCACGCCGGGACCCCGGGCCTCTCCGGTGGCGCCCGGCCGTTTGCCAAGGGGCCGGAGGCGCTGGCGGAACGTTTCGGGGCGTCGGCGGGCCCCGTGGGCCCCGGTCCTGGCCTGCTGGCCGTGATCGAAGCGGTGCGGCCGGGGGTGCTGATCGGCACCTCCACCGCTGCGGGGGCCTTCGATCAGGCGGTGGTGGAGGCGCTCTGTGCCGGCGGCGGTCGGCCGATCGTGCTGCCCCTCTCCAATCCCACCCCGCTGGCGGAGATCACCCCGGAGAACCTGCTGCGCTGGAGCCACGGCCGCGCCCTGGTGGCCACCGGCAGCCCCTTCCCCCCCGTGGTCTGCCCCAGCGACAGCGGCCAGCCGAGCGAACGGGTGATCGGCCAGTGCAACAACTGCTTCGTGTTCCCGGGCCTGGGCTATGGCGCCGTGGCGGTGGGTGCCACGGAGGTGAGCGAGGCCATGATCGACGCCAGCATCGAGGCCCTGGCCCAGGCGATTCCGGCCGCCACCGACCCCGACGCCCCGCTGATGCCCCCCCTGACGGCCGTTCAGGCGGTGTCCCGCGCCGTGGCCGAAGCCGTGGCGATCGCGGCGGTGCAGGAGGGTCTGGCCCGGCATGCCACCACCGCAGAGGAGGCGCTGGCGCGGCTCGAGGCCTGCCGCTGGAGTCCTGTGTACCCAGATCTGGAGGTCCACGAAAAGCCGCGGGCAACGCGCTAACCCGCCTTGCTGCTCGCCGGCCTGATCGGCTGCCGGCCCTCCCGGGAACCGGCCGCCTGAGGGAGGGGGATCAATAAGAGCTGTGTCGCCCCCTCGCGCCGGCGCCGGCCCTCGGCTTAGCACCTTGGGCAATCACCCCCTCGCGATGGGCTTCTTCGTCCGGCTCACCGACGCCATCGCCGCCCGTCAGTCGCTCCTGGTCACCGGCCTCGATCCCAACCCGGAGATGCTGCAGGCCTGGGCCCATCGCCGCGGCATGGGAGGTCGCTCGTTCCTCTCCCAGGCCCGCCACTGGATCAAGGCGGTGGTGGAGGCCACCGCCGACCACGTCTGCGCCTACAAGCCCAGCCTCGGCTTCTACCAGGCCCTCGGCCCGGTGGGACTGGAACTGCTGCGGGAAGTGCGGGAGCTGGTCCCGCTCGACATTCCCCTGATCATCGACACCAAGCATGGGGACCTGAACAGCTCCTCGGCGCTGGCCCACTACCTGTTCCGCGAACTCGGCGCCGACGGCGTCACCCTCTCCCCCCTGGCCGGCCAGGACATCGCCGCCCCGTTCCTGCTGTATCCCGAGAAGGCGGTGGTGATCACCTGCCACAGCTCCAATGCCGCCGCCCGGGTGCTGCAGCACCACCCCGACGAGAGCGATCCGCTCTACCTGCGCATCGTGCGCGAATGCCAGCTCTGGGCCACCCCCGACCAGCTGCTGCTGGAGGTGGGCACCAGTGATCCGGCGATCCTGGCCCGGGTGCGCCTGGAGGCCCCGGAGCGCTTCCTGATCCTGCGCAGTCTCTGGGGCGAGGAGGACCGGCTTGATGCCCTGCTCGAGGCCGGCCTGAGTCCAGCCGCCGACGGCCTGCTGATGCCCCTGCCCCAGAACCTGCTGGTGGAGGACGACATCGCGGCCCGCTCGGCCGCCCTCAAGGAGCGCATCAGCGAGCGGCGGGACCGATGGCTGGAGGCGCGGGCGCGGGACCAGAGCGATGTCTGCAGCCTCTGGCTGCCGGCACGCCAGCACGAGAGCTCAACCCAGGAAGGGGCGGCCACGGACGCGGAGGGTGGGGCAGACCCTTTGGCCAGCCTGATCCTCGATCTGTTCGACATCGGCTGCCTGCTGTTCGGCGACTACGTGCAGGCCTCCGGGGCCGTCTTCAACTACTACGTGGATCTGCGCCAGATCATCTCGGATCCCAACCTGTTCCACCGGGTGCTGCATGCCTACGCCGGCCAGCTCGGTGAGCTGGTCTTCGACCGCATCGCCGGCATTCCCTACGGCTCCCTGCCCACCGCCACCGGGCTGTCGCTGCAGCTGCACAAGCCCCTGCTCTATCCCCGCAAAGAGGTGAAGGCCCACGGGGCCCGCCGCCTGATCGAGGGGGACTTCGAGGAGGGCGACCGGGTGGTGGTGGTGGACGACATCCTGATCACCGGCACCAGCGTGCTGGAGGGGATCGCCAAGCTGGAAAGCTCCGGCCTCGAGGTGGAGGACGTGGTGGTGTTCATCGACCACGGCGGCCAGGCGGACACCAGCGCCCGCCAGCGGCTCGCCCGGGCTGGCTATCGCTGCCACGCCGTGCTCGACATCGCCCGCATCACGGCCGTGCTGCATGCCGCCGGGCGGCTGAGCGATGCGCAGGCCGCCACCCTCGGCCAATCCCCCCCGGCACGAGCCGCGGGCGTTGAGGGGATCCTGGCCAGCTCGTAGAGTGGTCGGGCGCCCCTGAAAAACCCGGGCGCCCCCTTCCGCCATGCCCCAGGTCCAGGGTCAGCCCCCCACGATCGGCGAGCTTGAGGCGAAATACTCCCTGTACTGCAAGGCGATGCGGCTGCTGCTCAAGGAAGGCCGCACCATGGAGGCGATCCAGCGGACGGTCTGCTGGAGCCGGCTGGAGCAGCTCCACATCTGCCTGCCCAGCCGCTACAAATCCCCCGACTACCTCTACGCCGTGCTGAAGCGCGACCTGCGCTGAGCGCAGGTCGCCTGCCGATCCTGCCAGGATCGGCGCGCCCAAAAGGGTCGGTGCCCACCCCGGCGATTCCGTGAAGTCGATCTCCGACCCCTTCCTGCGCCGGCCGGTGCTGACACTGGTGCTCAGCCTGCTGGTGCTGCTGGGCGGACTGGTCAGTCTGCCGGGCCTGAAGGTCGAAAACCTGCCCCCGATCGCCCCGGGCCGGGTGTCGGTGAGCGCCAGCTACCCGGGAGCCAGCCCCGAGGTGGTGGAGCAGGGGGTCACCACCCTGCTGGAGAAGCAGTTCAATGGCCTGGAACGGCTGGACTCGATCCGCTCCACCAGTTCGGCCAACGGCAGCAGCATCTCCCTCGGCTTCGAGGGGGGCAACCCCGAGCTCAACCAGATCAACACCCAGAACGAGGCCGCGGTGGTGAGCCGCCAGTTGCCCGCCCAGGTGGCCCGTTTCGGCGTGCAGGTGCGGCGCACCTCCGACGACCTGCTGATGGTGCTGAGCTTCAGCGCCAGCCGCGACCTCTACGACGACACCTTCCTGAGCGGCTGGGTGGACCAGGTGATCCGCGACCGGCTGCAGCGGGTGCCCGGCGTCGGTGAGGTGCGGCTGTTCGGCGGCAGCTCGCTGGCCTTTCGGCTCTGGCTGGATCCGCTGCGCCTGGAAGAGCGCAACCTGACCATCAGCGAGGTGCGCGATGCCCTCGAGGAGCAGAACGTGCTGGCCGCCCTCGGCCAGGCGGGCGTGGCCCCCTCCCCCGCCGATCAGCTGGTCACCCTGCCGCTGCGGATGGAGGGACGCCTGCGCTCCCCCCAGGAATTCGAGGCTCTGGTGGTGGCCCGCAGTGCCAACGGCGGCGTCACCCTGCTGAAGGACGTGGGCCGGGTGAGCCTGGGCAGTGAGAACTACGAATCGATCGCCACCGACCTGAACGGCAAGACCGCCGTGGCCGTGGGGATCTTCCAACGGGACGGCAGCAACGCCCTGGAGGTGAGCCAGGGGATCAATGACACCCTGACGGACCTGGGCTCCCGCTTCCCGCCCGGGGTGGATCTGCAGGTGATCGTCGACGAGGCGGCCACGATCCGCACCAGCATCGATCGCACCACGGCGAGCCTGCGGGACGCCGTGCTGCTGGTGTTCCTGGTGCTGCTGCTGGGGCTGGGCAACAGCCGTCTCGCCCTGATCAGCGCCGTGGCGGTGCCGGTGGCCCTGATCGGCTCCCTGGCGGTGCTGCGCCTCAGCGGCGACTCGATCAACACCCTCACCCTGTTCGGCATGGTGCTTGCCAGCGGCCTGGTGGTCGATGACGCCATCGTGGTGAGCGAGGACATCGGCCGTCGCCTGGAGAACGGCAGCCCACCCCTGAAGGCCGCCCGGGAAGCCATGGCCGAACTGGGAGGCGCGGTGATCGCCACGTCCCTGGTGCTGATCGTGGTGTTTCTGCCGGTGCTCACCCTGCAGGGCACCCTGGGCCGCCTCTATGCCCCGATCGCCCTGACGATCGGCGGCACCATCGTCTTTTCCACCTTCAACGCGCTCACCTTCACGCCGGTGGCCGCCAGCCGCCTGCTGCACAGCGAGCGCCGGGAACCGGGCTGGCTGCTGCGCTGGATCGATCCCCCCCGGCGGGCCCTGGAGCGGCTGGAGGGCCCCTACGACCGGCTGCTCACCCGCGTACTCGGCTGGCGGCGACGGGTGGTGGCCGGCCTGCTGCTCGGCCTGCTGCTCACCGGTGTGGTGTTCCAGCAGCGGCCGAAGGCCTTCATCCCCCAGGAGGACAGCGGCCAGCTGCGGGGGGTAGTGCTGCTCCAGGACGGCATCGCCCTGCCCCGCACCCAGCAGGTGCTGGAACAGGTGCGGGCGGTGGTGGACGAGGAACCCCTGATGCGGTTCGCCAACTTCTACGCCGGTCGTTCCTTCGGCGACAGCTCCCCCAACAAGGGAATCTTCTTCCTCAGACTCCGGCCGATCGAGGAGCGCCCCGGCGCCGACCAGAGCGCTGCCGCGGTGGCCGAACGGCTCAACAAGCGCCTGCGCCAGAGGATCAGCGACGCCACCGTGATCGTGAGCGAATCCCCCACGGTGCGGGGCTTCAGCAGCGAAAGCGGCCTGGAACTCGACCTGCTCGACACCAGCGGCGGTCGCCTCAGCCTGGGGGAATTCCAGCAGGAGGCCGAGGCCTTCATCGCCGCGGCCCGCCAGAGCGGTTCCTTCGATCAGGTGGGCACCCGTTTCAGCGCCGATGCCCCCCTGCTGCGGCTGATCCCCGACCGGCTGCGCATGGCCTCGCTCCGGGTGGATCTCGACGAGCTGGTGAGCATGCTCGGTGCCAGCTTCGGCAGCGATTACGTCAACGACAGCTTTGAAGGCGACCAGGTGCGCCGGGTGATCATCCAGCTCGAAGGGCGCTCCCGGCGGAACGCCGACGACGTGCTCGCCCTGCAGGTGCGCAACCGGGACGGCCAGCTGATTCCCCTGGCCCAGGTGGTGCAGCTGGAGGCCGGCACGGGCCCCACCACGATCAACCACACCCGTCTGGTGCGCTCAATCAGCATCCGGGCCCAACCCCGCCCTGGCGTCAGCAGCGGCCAGGCCATCGCCCTGCTGGAGCAGCTGCAGCGCGACCGGCAGACCACCAGCACGGAACTGGAGTGGGCCGGCCTGGCGCGGGAGGAGGCCCGGGCCGGCGGCGGCAATCTGCAGGTCTTCGCGTTGGCGGTGGTGGTGATGTTTCTGGTGCTGGCGGGGCTGTACGAGAACTTCGCCGACCCCTTCATCATCCTGGTGACGGTGCCGATGGGGGTGCTCGGGGGGGTGCTGGGGCTGGCGCTGCGGGGCCTGCCCCTGGACGTCTACGGCCAGATGGGCCTGCTGGTGCTGGTGAGCCTGGCGGCGAAGAACGCCATCCTGATCGTGGAGTTCGCCAACCAGCGCCTCGCAGAAGGGATGCCCCTCGACGAGGCCGTCCACGGCGCAGCCGTCGCCCGTCTGCGGCCGATCCTGCTCACCGCCTTCTCCTCCCTGGCCGGCTTCCTGCCCCTGCTGTTCGCCAGCGGGGCCGGCGCCGCCAGCCGCACCAGCATCGGCACGGTGGTGTTCTTCGGGCTGCTGGTGGCCACAGGACTCACCCTGTTCCTGGTGCCCACCCTTTACCGGATCGTCAAGGGATGGGAGCTGGGGCTGGGGGCTGGACAGGAGCGTCGGCAGGAGGCGTGATGCGGCGGAGCTGGGGATCCGGCTGCCAGGCGCCGTCGACGAACCGTTCTGGTTTCAGCCCCTGCTTCCTCAGCAGGGCGATCAGGCCCTGCTCCCCCAGCAGGTGCAGCAGACCCACCACCACCAGGGTGTCTTCGGACCGACGCAGGAACCCCCGGACCGGATCCACCCAGGCCGCGTTGCGGCGCACCACCAGGCGCTGATGGAGATCCGGCCGCTGGCGGTAATCCGTGAGCAGGAGCGCCTCGAGCCGGCCCAGGTCCCCCGCACGCCAGGCGGCTTCAAGGGCGTCGAGCCGGGGTCCGATCCCGTCCAGTTCCTTCAAGGTGAGCTCCAGCAGTTCCACCTGGTCGATCCGGGGCAGGCCGTCGAAGAGCTCGAACTGCTGGGCCGGCGTCTCCAGACCGTCGATGGGCTTGCGGTCGCTGGCGGCCCTGGCCTGGAGCTGGCCCTCCACGCCGCTGCCCGGTGCGTAGCCGCGCTCCAGGAATGCCGCGGAGGCCAGCAGCAGGGCCACGGCCCAGGGCTCGAACCGATCGATCGCCGCCTCCGGCAGTCCCAGGCCAGCCAGCCTCGGCTGAAGGGCCCGCCAGGACGCCGCGGGGAGGCTGGCCCGCAGGGAGCGGCCCTGGGGATCGATGGCCCGCTCCAGCAGCTCCCCGGCCAGGGCCGCCGGGCTGATGGCATCCATGTCGAGCTCCATCGCCAGCCGCTCCGCCTCGCCATAGGCCTGGCCATAGGGCAGGGGAAGGCCATCCCGATCGCGGCGCAGCTGGTGCAGGGAGCCGGCGATGAATACCGTGCCCGCGCCATCGCGCAGCCGCCAGAGGGTGCCGACGTCGGCGGCCACCGCTGGAAACGCGGCCAGCACCAGGACCACCAGGGCCAGGGAGCGACGCAGCGCCAACGGGGGCATGGGCCGCGGAATCAACAACCTGGAACGACGCTAGCCACGGCCGTTCGCTCGTCCGATGCCTGCCCATGCTGAGCATGGCCTCCGCTGCCGAACCGTGCTGCTCGCCGCCTCCCAGCCGATCTGGTCGCTGCCCCTGGAGAGCGTCCACCAGGCTCTGCAGACCACACCGCAGGGCCTCAGCAGGGAAGAGGCTGAACGGCGCCTGACGACCTTCGGAGCCAACCGGCTCCCGCCCCTGAAACGCCGCCCCCTGGCCCTGCGCTTCCTGGACCAGATGGTCCACTTCATGGCCCTGCTGCTGTGGATCGCCGGAGGCCTTGCCTTCGCCGCCGGCACCCCCCAGCTGGGCTGGGCCATCTGGGGGGTGGTCCTGATCAACAGCATCTTCTCCTTCTGGCAGGAGTTTCAGGCTGAGCGCACCCTGGCCGCTCTCACCCGTGCCCTGCCCAGCCAGGTGCAGGTGTGGCGCGATGGCCAGCTGGGCTTTCTGCCGGCGGAGGAGCTGGTGGCGGGCGATCGCATTCAGCTCGAAGAGGGGGAGAGGGTCCCGGCCGACTGCCGGTTGAGCGTGGCCCATGGGCTCTATCTGGATCTGTCCGTGCTCACCGGCGAAGCCCTGCCGGTGGCTCGCCAGGGTGACGCCCCCGGGGGGGGCCAACGGCAGGCGAAGATCAGCACCCGTGAGCAGACCAACCTGGTGCTGGCCGGCAGCACGGTGGCCTCAGGCCGGGGGGAGGCCTTTGTCTATGCCACCGGTGCCGAAACCGAATTCGGGCAGGTGGCCCGGCTGGCGGCCGGCACCGCCCGCGGCGCCAGCACCCTGGAGGTGCAGGTGGGCCGGATCGTGCACATGATCTGTCTCATCGCCGTGACGATGGGGCTGGTGGCTTTCGGTCTCAGCGTCCTGTTCGTCGGGATGAAGCCACTGGAGAGCGTGGTGTTCGCCACCGGGATCATCGTGGCCAACGTCCCCGAAGGACTGCTGCCCTCCGTGACCCTGGCCCTGGCCATGGCGGTGCAGCGCATGGCGCGGCGCAAGGCTCTGGTGCGTCGTCTGTCGGCGGTGGAGGCCCTGGGATCGGTGAGCGTGATCTGCTGCGACAAGACCGGAACGCTCACCGGAAACCGCATGGTGGTGGAGAGCACCTGGCTGCCGGTGGCCGGGGAGGGCCTGGAGCGGCTGCTGTTGCGCTGCGCCGCCCTCTGCTCCAACGCGCGCCTCGAGCCGGCGGCCGCTGGGGTCGGCGGCGCCACGGAACCCTGGCGGGCGGTGGGCGATCCCACCGAAACGGCGATGCTGGTGGCGGCCGCCGCCGCCGGCCTGGCTCCGGAGGAGCAGCAAGGTCGGCATCGGCGGCGTCAGGAGATCCCCTTCGATTCCCATCGCCGCCGCATGAGCGTGCGCGTGGACTGGAGCGACCGGGCCGATGATCTGCCGATCGCCACCGGTGGCTCCCTGGTGATCACCAAGGGGGCGCCGCTGGACGTGCTGGAACTCTGCACCAGCTGGCTTTCTCCCCAGGGAGACGCTCCCCTGGCAGCGGCCCTGCGTCAGCAGGTGGTGGACGCCAACGACGCCCTGGCCGCCAGGGGCTACCGCGTCATCGGCGTGGCGGTGCGCCGCGGCGACAACCCAGCCGCCACGGTTCCTGACGAGGCCCTGGAAAGCGGGCAGCGTTTCCTGGGTCTGCTGGGCCTCTACGATCCGCCTCGCCCGGAGGTCCCGGACGCGATTCGCCAGTGCCGTGAAGCCGGCATCAAGGTGACGATGATCACCGGCGACTACGGCCTCACCGCCCAGGCGATTGCGCAGCAGATCGGCCTGCTCGACCCCCCCAGCAGCCTGGGAGGCTCGAAGGCGCAACAGCAGGCCAACGCCGATCCGGTGCGGGTGATCGAGGGCTCGACCCTGGCCCAGATCAGCGAGGTGCACCTGCACCAGCTGCTCAAGTACCGCCGCAGGCTGGTGTTCGCGCGCATGGCACCGGAGCAGAAGCTGCGCCTGGTGCAGGCCTACCGCGCCCTCGGTGAAGTGGTGGCGGTCACCGGCGATGGCGTCAACGATGCTCCGGCCCTGCGGGCCTCCGATGTCGGTCTGGCGATGGGTGTCAGCGGCACGGACGTGGCCCGAGAGGCCGCCGACATCGTGCTGCTCGACGACAACTTCGCGACGATCGTGCAGGCCGTGCGCTACGGCCGTTCGGTGGTGACCAACATCGGCCGCTTCATCACCTACGTGCTGGCGTCGAACATGCCTGAGGTACTGCCCTTCCTGGCGATGGTGGCCGCCGGAATCCCCCCCGCCCTCACCGTCCTGCAGATCCTGGCCGTCGACCTGGGCACGGACCTGCTGCCTGCCCTGGGCCTTGGGGCCGATCCCCCCGAGTCGGGGGTGATGCGCCTGCAACCGCGCCCAAGGGACCTGCCACTGCTCAACCGTGCCGTGATGGTGCGCGCCTATCTGGTGCTGGGGCTGGTGGAGGCCCTGGTGGCGATGACGGGCTACCTGCTGACCTGGCAGGCCAACGGCGTGGGCTGGAGCGAGCTGCGGGTCCTGGCGCCCCAGCTGCTGCATCACACGGCTGACGCCAGCGTGGGGGCGATCCAGCAGCAGGCCACCACCGTCAGCTTCTGTCTGATCGTGGCCGCCCAGATGGGGACCCTGCTGGCCTGCCGCAGTGAACGCCGGCCGGCCTGGGCCATGCTCCGGATTCCCAATCGGCTGCTGTGGCTTGGACTGCTCAGCGAACCGCTGCTGGCCAGTGTCCTGGTGCTGCTGGCTCCCCTGGCGGACTTGTTCGGGATGGCTCCGTTCCCCCTGGCCTGGCTGGGCCCGATGGCCCTGGCTCCGCTGCTGGTGATCCTGGTGGATGCCCTCGACAAACGCTGGCGAACGTCCCGGTGAGGACGGTGAAGGGTTCCAGTGACAGCCAACGGAATTCGGGCCGACTGGAGATCCTGATTACAGCTAAAGTGTCAGAAGAGGGCGAGGACTGCCTATCGCTTTGACCATCTCATTGGCTGCAACGGTTCACTTCACAAGTGAAAAGCTGCACATTTTGAGCAATGCATACCCACCCATCCCCCCCCCGAAAGGGGCAGGGATGTCCCGTTGCGGAATCCCCATCTGGAATCCCCAGGGGGAGCTCAGGATCGAAGCCAAGGAGTAGTAGCCAAGGAGTATCCGCCCCGCTTGTTTTTCGCCATTCAGGAGTCATCACCATGGCCATCATTCCCTCGGAAACTCTCAAGGACGTCGAAGAACTCTTCGACCGCTACACCCGCACCCTCCCCTGGCCCTGGCCCTCCGGTCGATCCAGCAGCGCCGTCGCGATGGCCGACTGGAATCCCCGCGTCGACATCGTCGAAACCGACGGTGCCTACGAGATCCAGGCCGACATTCCCGGGGTCCGCAAGGAGGACCTCAAGGTGACCATCGACCACGGGGTGCTCACCGTGCAGGGGGAACGGCAACAGGAGAGGAAGGAGGACGACGCCCGCATGCACCGGGTGGAGCGCTTCTACGGCCAGTTCTCCCGCAGTTTCACCCTGCCGGAGGACGCCGACACCGCAGGGCTCAAGGCGACCGCCAAGGAGGGGCAGCTGACGGTGACGGTGCCCCGCAAGGGGCCCGCACCCAGCGCCGAGCCGACCCAGGTGCCGATCCAGTGACGGCGACGCTCAGCAGATCCGCGGCAGTAGTTCCCCGCTGAGGGGCACCAGCACCCGCTCGCTGCCGTAGGGGGTGCGCAGCAGCACCCGTCCGCGGTGGCGGGCGGCTCCCGGGCCTGGCTCGGCGACCCTGCCGATCCAGGCCCCGCCGCCCGGAGCCAGGACCTCCAGGGCCCGCTGCCGATCGGCCTCGGGCACCACTGCCAGGAAGCGGCCCTCGTTGGCCAGGTGCAGCGGGTCGAAGCCCAGCAGATCGCAGGTGCGCCGCACCGACTCGGCCACAGGGATGCGCTCCTCCTCGACCAGCAGCTCCAGCCCGTTGGGGGCCGCCAGTTCCTGCAGGGCGCTGGCCAGACCGCCCCGGGTCAGATCCCGCAGGCAATGGAGTCGCACCCCCGCGGCCAGCAGGGCCTCCACCGCGGGCCACAGGGGCTTGCAGTCCGTCGCCAGGGGGGGCTGGAGATCCAGGCCATGGCGGGCGGCCAGGATCGCCACCCCGTGGCGGCCCAGATCGCCGCTCACCAGCAGCTGGTCCCCGGCGACGATCGCCCGTGGATCGATCGGATCCACCACCTCCAGCAGACCGATGCCGCTGGTGTTGAGGAAGGCCCCATCGCCCTTGCCCCGCTCCACCACCTTGGTGTCACCGGTGACGATGGCCATCCCGCACTGGCGCGCCGTGGCCGCCAGGGAATCGACGATCCGCCGCAGCAGGGCCAGCTCCAGGCCCTCCTCCAGGATCAGACCCAGGCTCAGCACCAAAGGCCTCGCGCCGGCCATCGCCAGGTCGTTGGCGGTGCCGGTCACCGCCAGGCTGCCGATGTCGCCCCCCTCGAACTCGAGGGGGCGCACCACGTAGCTGTCGGTGGTGAAGGCCAGCCGCCCGTGGGGCAGGCAGAGGCGGGCCGCATCGTGCAGCACCTGGTCGGGATCGGCGTAGAGGCGCCGCAGCTCCCCATCGATCAGCTGCTGCATCAGGGTGCCGCCGCCGCCATGGGCCAACTGGATGCGGGGCGTGGCGCGTGGGGCCGGCTCAGCCACGGCGGCCGTAGCGGTGGTAAGCCGCGCAGGCCCCCTCCGAGGACACCATCGGCGCCCCCAGGGGATGCTCCGGCGTGCAGGTGGTCCCGAAGGCCGGGCAGTCCACCGGCCTGGCGCGCCCTTGCAGGATCCGGCCACTGATGCAGACCTCCTCCGGCGCCGACTCCGGCTCCGCTCCGGCCCCGGTCCCTGCCGCCAGGGCGGTGAAACGCCCCTGGGCCTCCAGGCCGCGGTAGGGCGCCCTCAGCCCCAGACCACCGCCGGGGATGACGCCGAAGCCCCGCCAGGGCCGGTCCACCGCTTCGAACACCGACGTCAGCAGGTCCCGGGCGGCCGGATTGCCCTCCTGCCGCACCACCCGGCCGTAGGCATTCGCCACCCGCGCCTCGCCCCGCTCCAGCTGGCGTACGCAGGCCACCAGGCCCCGCATCAGATCGAGGGGATCGAAGCCGCTGACCACCACCGGCACCCGGTGCCGATCCGCCAGGTCCTGCAGCTCCGCAGTGCCCATCACGGCGCAGACGTGGCCTGCCGCCAGAAACCCCTGCACCTGGTTGCCCTCGGCGGTGAGGATCGCCTCCATGGCGGGGGGGACCCGCACATGGGCCGCCAGCAGGGAGAGGTTGGCCACCCCGGCGGCCATCGCCTGGCGGACCAGCAGGGCCGTGGCCGGGGCCGTGGTCTCGAAGCCCACCGCCAGAAACACCACCTGCCGGTCCGGATGGCGCCGGGCCAGGGCCAGGGCCTCCAGGGGGGAGGTGAGCAGGCGCACGTCGCCCCCCGCCGCCCTCACCCCCAGCAGATCCGCGGGCTCTCCGCCGCCAGCAAAACTGCCCGGCACCCGCAGCATGTCGCCATAGGAGCAGAGGATCACTTCGGGCCGGCGGGCCAGACTCCGGGCCGCATCGATCGTGGCCGCCGGGGTGACGCAGACCGGGCAGCCGGGTCCGTGGATGAGCCGCAGCCCGGGTGGCAGCAACTGGTCGAGTCCCCAGCGCACGATGGCGTGGGTCTGGCCGCCGCACACCTCCATCAGGGTCCAGGGGCGGGTGGCGATCGCGGCCAGCTCGGCCGCCAGCTCCCGCACCGCCGTCACCTCCCGGGTCAACGCCAGCGGTGCGCTCACCAGGGACCCGGTGCCGCCGCCGCATCGACGGGGAGGAAGGTCTGGACGGCGCGCATGTACTGGGAGCGCTCGTACTCGCTGGGATCGGGGCAGCGCTGCTGGCTCATGCAGCCGATCAGCTCCCGGGCCGTGGCGTGCTCGTGCTCCAGCAGCCACTGGCCCAGCTCCTCCTCCAGCCCGGCCAGCCGGCCGGGACCGTGGCGCAGCAGGGCGGCCACCACCTGGGTGATGGCGGCGCCGGCCATCAGCAGGCGCACCACATCGGTGCCGCGGTGCACGCCGCCGGTGGCGGCCAGATCCAGCGGATGGCGGCCGTGCAGCAGGGCGATCCAGCGCAGGGGCAAGCGCAGATCGTGGGGGGTGGACAGCAGCAGGTTGGGCCGCACCTCCAGCTCCTCGATGTCGATGTCGGGCTGGTAGAAGCGGTTGAACAGCACCAGGCCATCGGCTCCGGCGGCCGCCAGCCGTTTGGCCATGGCGCCGAAGTTGGTGAAGAAGGGGCTGAGCTTCACCGCCAGGGGCAGCGTCACCTCGGCGCGCACCTCCGCCACGATCTCCAGCACCTGATTTTCGATCGCCTCGCTGGAGAGGTCCGGATCGGTGGGCACGGAATAGATGTTGAGCTCCAGGGCGCTGGCGCCGGCCGCCTCCATCCGCCGCGCCACCTCCACCCACTGGCCGGGATGGGCACCGTTGAGGCTGGCGATCACCGGCACCGACAGGCGGGAGCTGGCCTGCTCGAGGTGGCGCAGGTAGAGGTCGTGGCCCACATGGAAGATCGAGGGCTCGGGGAAGTAGCTGAGCGCCTCGCCGTAGCTGTCGGCCCCCTGCAGCGTCACCCGGTGCAGCTCCAGCTGGTCATGCTCGATCTGTTCCTCGAACAGCGAATGCAGCACCACGGCGGCGGCGCCGGCCTCCTCCAGCCGCAGCAGCTGGTCGATGTCCTCGCTGAGGGGTGCCGCGGCCCCCACCACCAGCGGACTGCGCAGCTCCAGACCCAGATAGGTGACGGAAAGATCGGGACGGTTCATGCCGGTGCCTCCACCTGGGCGTCGGCCAGGGCCCGGTAGGCGGCCCAGCGCCGGTCCACCTCCCGCTGGGCCGCTCGGGCCAGCTCCCGGGCGCGCTCCGGCTGGCTGAAGGAGAGCATGCGGAAGCGGTTCTCCGTGGCCATCGCTTCAGCCAGGGGTCGGGTCGGGCCCCGACCATTGATCTGAAGGGGGTTTTCCCCCCGCTCGCTGCGGCGCGGGTCGTAGCGATAGAGCAGCCAGCGGCCGGAGTCCACCGCCGCCTTCTGCTGCTCCATGCCCCTGGCCATGTCGATGCCGTGGGCGATGCAGTGGGAGTAAGCCAGGATCAGGGACGGTCCCGGGTAGCTTTCCGCCTCCAGGAACGCCCGCACCGTGTGCTCGTCGCGGGCCCCCATGGCCACGCTGGCCACGTAGACGTTGCCGTAGCTCATCATCATCAGCCCCAGATCCTTCTTGGGAGCCCCCTTGCCGCCGGCGGCGAACTTCGCCACCGCTGCCCGGGGGGTCGCCTTCGACATCTGACCGCCGGTGTTGGAGTACACCTCGGTGTCGAGCACCAGGGCATTGACGTCCCGACCGCTGGCCAGCACGTGGTCGAGGCCGCCGAAGCCGATGTCGTAGGCCCAGCCGTCGCCCCCCACCAGCCAGACGCTCTTCTTCACCAGGGCATCGGCCAGATCCAGCAGGCGGGCGGCCTGTGCGGCCAGGGGAGCCTGGGGATCCACGGCGACCAACCGCCGCTTGAGCTCCTCCACCCGCTGCCGCTGGGCCACGATGCCGGCTTCATCGTGCTGGTCGGCGCCGCGGAGCGCCTCCACCAGGGCTTCGGGAAGCACGGGGTCGGCCCGCTCCGGTGCCGGTCCCAGCCGTTCCAGCAGTTCGAGGGCCATCTGTTGTTGCTGGTCGATCGCCACCCGCATGCCCAGCCCGAATTCGGCGTTGTCCTCGAACAGGGAATTGCTCCAGGCCGGTCCGCGCCCCTCGGCGTTGGCGCTCCAGGGGGTGGTGGGCAGGTTGCCGCCGTAGATCGAGGAGCACCCCGTCGCGTTGGCCACCAGCATGCGGTCGCCGAACAGCTGGCTGGCCAGCTTGAGGTAGGGCGTTTCACCGCAGCCGCCGCAGGCACCCGAGAACTCGAACAGGGGTTGCTGCAGCTGCTGCTGACCGATCTTGTGCAGGTTGAGATCGCCGCGGGCCATCTCGGGCAGCTCCAGGAAGAAGTCCCAGTGGCCGCGGGCCGCCTCCCGCAGGGGGCGCTGGGGAGCCATGTTGATCGCCTTGCGTTTCGGCTCGGTGCGGTCCCGCGCCGGACAGACCTCCACACAGATGGCACAGCCGGTGCAGTCCTCGACGGCCACCTGAATCGTGAAGCTGCGGCCCGCCAGATCGGGATCCCGGGCCGGGGCCTGGCGGAAGCCCTCCGGCGCCCGCTCCAGGGCCTCCGGCGCCACGGCCTTGGCCCGGATCACCGCATGGGGACACACCATGACGCACTTGCCGCACTGCACGCAGAGATCGCTCTCCCACACCGGCACCGACGCGGCGATGTTGCGCTTCTCCCAGCGGGCCGTGCCGGTGGGCCAGGTGCCGTCGCAGGGCAGGGCGCTGACCGGCAGGGCATCGCCGCGCCGCTCCAGCAGGGGCGCGATCACCTCGCGCACGAAGGCGGGGGCCCCGGCGAGACGGTCGGCCCCCGGCGGCGCTGCCGGGAGGGCCTCCTCCTCGGGCAGCCGGCTCCAGTCGAGCGGCTGGAGGTTGTCGAGGGTGGCGTCGAGGGCCCGCAGGTTCATGGCCACCACCGCCTCCCCCTTGCGGCCGTAGGTCTTGCGCAGGGAGGCACGGATCTGCTCGATCGCCTCATCCCGGGGCAGAACACCACTGACGGCGAAGAAGCAGGCCTGCATCACCGTGTTGATGTGCTGGCCCATGCCGGCCTCCCGCGCCACCCGGTAGGCGTTGATCATCCACACCGACAGCCCCCGCTCGCGGATGCCCCGGCGCAGCGAGGCCGGCATCCGCCGCCAGCTCTCCTCCGCAGAGAAGGGGCTGTTGAGCAGCAGCACGCCGCCGGTCTCCAGCCCCGCGAGCAGGTCGAAACGATCGATGAAATCCCATTGGTGGCAGGCCACCAGGGTGGGGCGCTCGATCAGGTAGGGGGCGCGGATCGGCCGGGGGCCGAAGCGCAGGTGCGACACCGTGACCGAGCCGGACTTCTTGGAGTCGTAGACGAAGTAGGCCTGGGCGAACAGATCGGTCTGCTCACCGATGATCTTGATGGTGGCCTTGTTGCCGCCCACGGTGCCGTCCGAGCCCAGGCCGAAGAACACGGCCCGCACCTGATCGGCGGTCTCGACGCTGAAGTCCGCCGCGAAGGGCAACGATCGGTGGGTGACGTCATCGTCGATGCCGACCGTGAAATGGTTGCAGGGTTGCTCCGAGCGCAGGTTGTCGAACACCGCCTTCACCATCGCCGGGGTGAACTCCTTGGAGGAGAGGCCGTAGCGGCCACCCACCACCCGGGGCAGGGGGCGATCGCCATGGCAGGGGCGCCACGCCTCGCTGAGGGCCGCCACCGCATCGAGGTAGAGGGGTTCGCCGCCGGCGCCCGGCTCCTTGCAGCGATCGAGCACCGCCAGGGATTGCAGCGTCGGCGGCAGCGCCGCGGCGAAGAGAGCCGCCGAGAAAGGCCGGAACAGGCGCACCTTGAGCAGGCCCACCCGTTCTCCGGCGCCGACCAGTGCCTCCACCGTCTCCTCGGCGGTCTCGCAGCCGGAGCCCATCAGCACCACCACGCGCTCGGCATCGGCGGCGCCGACGTACTCGTAGGGCGCGTAGCGGCGGCCGGTGAGGCCGGCAAAGCGTTGCATCGCCTCCTCGAGGTGCCCGGGCAGGGCGTCATAGAAGCGGTTCACCGACTCCCGCGCCTGGAAGTAGACATCCGGGTTCTGGGCCGTGCCCCGCAGCACCGGATGGTCGGGGGAGAGGGCCCGGCGGCGGTGGACCGCCACCTCCTCCATCGGCATCAGGGCCTGGAGCACCGCATCGGCGATGGGGTGGATCTTCTGGATCTCGTGGGAGGTGCGGAAGCCGTCGAACATGTGCAGGAAGGGCAGCCGCCCCTTCAGGCTGGCCCGGGTGGCGATGGCGGCGAAGTCGCCCGCCTCCTGCACCGAGGCGGAGCACAGGATCACCCAGCCCGTGCCGCGGCAGGCCATCACGTCGCTGTGGTCGCCGAAGATCGACAGGCCCTGGGCCGCCAGGGAGCGGGCCGCCACATGCAGCACCGCCGGCGTGAGTTCCCCCGCGATCTTGTAGAGGTTGGGGATCATCAGCAGCAGCCCCTGGGAGGCCGTGAAGGTGGTGGTCAGCACCCCCGCCTGCAGTGCCCCGTGCACGGTGCCGGCCGCGCCGGCCTCGCTCTGCAGCTCCACCACCGCCGGGACCGTGCCCCAGAGGTTGGGGCGGCCTTCGGTCCTCCAGGCATCGGCCCACTCCCCCATCGGCGAGGCGGGGGTGATCGGGTAGATGGCGATGGCCTCGTTGAGGCGATAGGCCACCCGCGCCACGGCCTCGTTGCCGTCGACGGTGATGGTGTCACCGGTGGGCATCGTGACGGCGGTGGTGGTGGCCCGAGGGGCGGTGGTGGTCATGCGGGATCGTCGTTGACGAGGCTGAGGGCAAGGCCGACATGCACCAGCACCCGATCACCCACCGCCGCCTCGGGCAGGCAGGCCAGGCTCACCTGCTGACGCACGCCACCGAAATCCACCTCGGCCATGCGCCAGAGGCCGTCGTCGGTTCCGGCGCCGGGCGCCACCGGCTCAGGCACTCCCTCCGGTGGCTGGCTCCGGATCGAGAGGATGCGAGCGGGCACGGCCAGGCACATGGGGGGATGGGTGCTCGGAGACTCTCCATCCGTTTGTAGGCGCGCCGGGCGGATCTGCCCACGACGCCGTCACCGCCCAGACCTGTCCGAGGGCCAGCCCGCCGTCATTGCAGGGCACGAGCTCCGGCCAGAACGGCTGCAACCCCCTGGCCCGCAGCGCCCTGATCGCGGCCTCCAGCAGCAGCCGGTTCTGGAAGCACCCCCCGCTCAGGGCCACCGGAACGGAAGCGCTGATGGAAGCGCTGGAGGGGGTGGCCCTGGCGGCCGTCTCGGCCAGGGCCGCCACCAGGGCGTGATGGAACCGGGCGGCGCAGACCGACGCCGGTGTCCCGGCGGCGATCGCCGCCAGCAGGGCGACCAGGAAGGGTTCCCAGTCGAGCCAGCCCAGTCTGGGTGCTCCGGCGCCGCCGCCCCCCGTGACGGCTTCGGGCGGCACCAGGGGGAGCGACCAGCCGCAAGCCTCCGGTGGGGCAGCGGCGGCGGCCCCCTGCAGGCGCATCCCCCCCTCGCCCTCGAAGCTCTGGACCTGCACCAGCCCCAGCAGGGACGCGACCGCATCGAACAGCCGGCCCACGCTGGTGCTCTGGGGGCTGTTGCAGCCTGCGGCGATGGCACGCAGCAGCAGGCGGGATTCGCCGGCCTCGAAAGCGGCCAGGGTGTGACGGGCACCGGGGTGCTCCAGGGCCCCGGACCCGGCGGCGGCCAGGAGCCCCAGGGCCGCCCGGCGCGGTTCCGCCATGGCCCGCTCGCCACCGGGGAGCGGGAAGGGCCTCAGGGCCACCAGCCGCTCGCAGGGGGAGCCGTTGGGGGCGCCAAGAAGCAGCAGCTCACCGCCCCACAACTGGGGGGCGCCACTGCCGCCATCCGCCGCCCCAGGGGCGTAGCCCAGGCCATCCCAGGTGAAGGCCAGCAGCGGAGACGCCAGCCCATGCTCCGCCAGCACCGCAAGGCCGTGGGCTCGGTGGTGCTGCACCGTTCGCCGCGGCCACGGCAGGGCGGCGGCGAGCTGATGGCTGAGGTAACCGGGGTGAGCATCGAAGGCGATCAGCGTCACCCGCTCCCCCCAGCGCCGATCGATCGCCGCCAGTCCGTCCGCCAGGCGGGACAGCAGGCGGCCTCCGGCCAGGTCCCCCAGGTGGGGGGCCAGCCACAGCCGGCCGTCCAGGGCCAGGGCCGGAGCACTCTTGAGATCGCCGCCAAGGGCCACCACACCAGGCGGCGCCCCCTCGGGGCCCGGTCCCAGGGGCAGGGGCAGGGGCAGGGGCTCGGGGGCGTAGCCACGGGCGCGACGCAGCAGGGCCGGACGGCCGTCGATCAGCTGCAGCACCGAATCGTCCAGGGGCCGGGCGATGGCGCGGTCATGCACCAGCAGGGCGTCGGCGATGGGGCCGCCGGCCCCGGCCCCCAGCCGTTCCAAAGCCTCGGCGGGATCGGTGCAGAGCGGCTCCCCACTGAGGTTGCCGCTGGTGGCCACCAGGGGCCGGCCGAAGGCCCGCGCCAGCAGGTGGTGCAACGGGGAGGCCGGCAGCATCCCCCCCAGGCACGGGCTGCCCGGGGCCACGCCCGGCAGGGCCTCCGAGGACCCCTGGCGGCGGCGCAGCAGCACGATCGGGGCGGCGGGATCCTCCAGGGCCCGCCGCTCATCCGCATCGATGACGCAGAACGCGGCGAGGGTCTCGGCATCCCTCGCCAGCAGGGCGAAGGGCTTGGCGGGCCTTCGCTTGCGCCGTCGCAGCCGCGCCACCGCCTCCGGGTTGGTGGCATCCACCAGCAGCTGGAAGCCGCCCACTCCCTGCAGGGCCAGGACCTCTCCGGCGGCGAGGCGCGCGCAGCACGCCCGGATCAGGGCGTGGGTGCTGCCTGCATCGCCGCCACGGCCCGGCTCAAGGCCCGGCTGAAGCGCTCCTGAACGATCCCATAGGGCCAGTCGCGGACCGCACGCCGGGCAGGCGATGGTTTCGGCGTGGAAACGGCGATCGGACGGATCCTCGAACTGCCTGCGGCAGGCCGGGCACAACGCAAAGGGGGCCAGGGTCGTGTGGCTCCGGGCCCAGGGTTCGGCGGTGGCGATGCTGAAGCGGGGGCCGCAGTCGCAGCAGCTGATGAAGGGATACCCGAAGCGGCGGTCGGCAGGATCGGCCAGCTCCTCCAGGCAGGCGCTGCAGGGGGCCCGATCGGCCACCAGGGCGGGAGCCACCAGATCGATGCCGAGCGGTTCCACCGCACCGGCCACGATCCGGACGCCGGCGGGCTCGCCCCCCCCGGGCCTGGGCGGAGCGGGCCGCCAGCGGGGCTCGAGCGCCTCCAGCCGGGCCCCCGGCGGCAGCCGCCGGGGCAGATGGCGCAGGAAGGCCTCCAGGGCGAAGCGCTCCCCCTCCAGCTCCAGCCGCACCGCGCCGGGCCCGTTCCGCACCTCACCGGAGAGGCCCAGCTCCCGGGCCAGCCTGTGGACCAGGGGACGGAAGCCCACCCCCTGCACCACCCCCCGGCACTCCAGCTGCAACAGGGCCCGCCCCGAGCCGGCAGCGGCAGGCTCACCCGGCAACGGGGACCCGCTCCAGGCCAAGGGCCCCCAGCAGCTCGGCGATGCCGTCACCGGTGCGGGAGGAGACCTCCACGATCCGGGCCTGCGGCGCCACACGGGCGAGATGACCGCGGGCCTGGGGGCCGTCGAAACCGCAGGCCTCGGCCAGATCGCTCTTGCTGATCACCACCACATCAGCGGAGTGGAAGATGGCCGGGTACTTGAGGGGCTTGTCCTCCCCTTCGGTGACCGACAGGAGCACCACCCTCTGGCTCTCGCCCAGATCGAAGGCGGCCGGACAGACCAGATTGCCCACGTTCTCGACCACCAGCAAGGCCAGGCCGTCCAGGGGATGGCCGAGATGGGCCAGGTCATGGAGGGCCCGATGCACCATCGCCGCCTCCAGATGGCAGGCCTGGCCGGTGGTGATCTGCAGGGCCGGCACCCCGGCGGCCCGCAGGCGGCGGGCGTCGTTGTCCGTGGCCAGATCGCCGACGATCACCGCCATCGGGTGGCGGGCCCCGGGATCCGATGGCGCCAGCTCCCGGGCCAGCCGCTCCAGCAGGGCAGTCTTTCCGGAGCCGGGAGAGGACAGCAGGTTGATCACCCGAACCCCTGACGCCGCGAAATGGGCACGGTTGGCCGCCGCCTGGGCATCGTTGTGGACCAGCAGCCGCTGGCCCATGGCCACCTGCCGAAGGGGCTCAACAACGGGGGGAACCGGTTGGCCGCAATTGCAGTCGACACACATCGCAGGATCGACCCCGAGAGAGGAAATCAGCACGAAAAAGCCCCGTCGGAGCCCGTGCCTACCGCTGAAGGTTAGGCACGGAGTTCCAACGGGGCCCGGTGGCCGCTGGGATCATCCAGAGTGATCACCAGAGGCCGCGGATCGGCGCGGGGGCCGGCTCAGGCTGGAAGATCGGTGCGGGAGCCGGCTCGGGCTGGACCATGGGCTCCGGCTCAGGGGTGGGCGCGGGTGCGGCCGCCACGGGACGGGAACCGAAGCGGTAGCGGAAGCCGATCTTGCCGCCCCAGCTGTTGAAAGCGTCGAAGGTCAGGTTTTCGCTGGTGTAACCGCCGGCACCCTGGTAGACACCCTCAAGGTAGATGTCGGAGTTGTAACTCATGGCATAGGAGACACCCAGCTTGGCCTGCCAGCCGAACAGCCCCTTGTTGACGCTGTTGGTGGGAATGCCGTTGAGCGCGAAACTCGGGGTGCTGAGGTTGGTGTACCCGATGCCACCGCCGATGTAGGGCGTCCAGCGGCTGTTGTTTTCGAAGTCGTAATAGAGGCTGGCCAGCACGTCACTCTTGTTGATGACGCCGGAGACGTTGTTGGTGAAAGGCACGATGCCGAACGTGCCGAAGCCGATCGGATTGGCGGCACCGACGGCGTTGAGGCTGGCCCGGCTGTAGCCGTAGGTGAGTTCAGCGCGCAGGGCGCCGAAGTCGTAGCCGACCCCGACATCACCGGAGAAGCCACCGCCCAGATCCAGCCTGGTGGAGTTGTTGTTGCCGAAGTTGTACAGAAGCGGGGTGAAGAAGGGTGAGACCAGCGTGCCGTTGCTGTTGACCGTCTGATCACTGGGGGTCTGGGCGCCGGCACCGATGGTGAGATACCACCCTTTGGCGGAATAGCCTTCCTTCACCACCGGCAGGGGATAGGTCTGGGCGACCTGCGGAGCCTCGCTCTCCGTTGGCACCGCCTCCGCCAGCTGGAGATCCTGGACGGGAAGCTCCGCTGGGGGAACGCTGAGGGGACCTGGTTCGGCGGTGTCGGGAAGGCTGGCGGAGGTGGCCGCCGGGACCGGATCGGCCACGGGCTCGGAGCGTTCACCGGCTGGCCGGAGCCCCGCCATCGCCGGTCCAGCGAACAGAAGACCGCCGGTGGCGGCGAGGCCCACGCCACGAAGAAGCGTTTTGTTGATCAACGTCATGACGGTTACATCCCGCTTGCATGCATCACTCAACTGCGTTCCATCGGCAGAAATGAAAACTCATGGACAGCCAAAGGCCTGGCACAGAGTGGTACAAAAAAGAAAACTTGCGCAGAACCGCGTAACAATCTCCGCCTGCTCTTACGCCATCACCGGCAGGGCCTGCGCTCAGCCGAGCTCCAGGGAGGCAAGCTGCAGTTCCCGGCCCCGCAGCAGCTCCCGGCTGATGCTGCCGCAGAGCGGGCAGTCGCAGCAGCCATCACGCGCCAGGAAAGGCTGCCCACAGGCGGCACAGAAACACTCGGCAGGCACCGCTTCGATCTCCAGCCGTGAGCCGGCGGCGATCGTGTCCGCCATCACCACCGCGTGGGCGAAGCGCAGGGCCTCGATCTCCACACCGGCCAGGCTGCCCACCCGCAGGGTGATGGCGGCGATGCGGCGGGCGCCATGCCGGGCGGCCTGCTCCAGGGCCAGCTCCCGCACGGCGTCCATCAGGCTGAGTTCATGCATGGAGAGGCAGCGCCCCTTGCAACCAGCCCCGCAGCAGACGGCGGGCCTCCGGTAACTGGCGCCGCAACGCCGGCGAAAAGCGATCGCCCCAGGAGAAGTCGAAGGCCGGCACCAGCAGCTCATGGGCCGGCACGCAGCGATCGAACAGCTGCTCGGCCAGCGCCAGCAGCCGGGCGGGATCGACCCGGTGGCTGTCCCGCTCCCAGCCCCGGGCGGCCACCAGGGGGCGCAGCAGGGAGCCGCTGTGGGGTGGCGCCAGCCAGGCATCGACGATCAGCAGCCGATCGGCCGCCGCCACCGTCTCGGCCAGTTCCGGCGTGAGCTGGTGGCGCTGCAGGCCCAGACCCTCCACCAGATGCCAGCCCACGCCGTCGTCCCCCCGCAGGGGGTTGCCGATGCCGATCAGCAGCGCTTCTCCGCGGCCGTTCATCCCCGCAGGCGCTCGGCCAGCAGGGTGCCATCGGCCGCCAGCAGCTGCAGCCGCAGCGGCATCTGGCCGGCGGCATGGGTGGAGCAGGAGAGGCAGGGATCGAAGCAGCGGATGCCCGCCTCCACCCGGTTGAGCATCGCCTCGGGGATCTCGGCGCCGGCGGGCACCGGATCGGGGATGTATTCCCGGGCGATCTGGTGCACTGTGCGGTTCATCGCCAGGTTGTTCTGGCCGGTGGCGATGATCAGGTTGACGCTGGTGAGCAGGCCGTCGTCATCCACCTTGTAGTGGTGGAAGAGGGTGCCCCGGGGCGCCTCGCTCACCCCCACCGCCTCGTTGCGGTTGAGGGAGGCCTTCATGCGGATCCGGCCGTGCATCAGTTCGGGGTCGAGCACCAGGGCCTCGATCGCTTCCAGGCAGGCCACGATCTCCACCAGCCGGGCGTGGTGATAGGCAAAGCTGGAGGTGGCCGGATGGCCACTGCGCTGGCGCAGCTCCGTCAGTTCCCGGTCGGCCCAGGGGGTGCCGATGCTGTCGCAGACGTTGAGCCGGGCCAGGGGGCCCACCCGGTAGATGCCGTCCGGATAGCCGAGGGGCTTGTAGTACGGGAACTTCAGGTAGCTCCAGGGTTCCACCGCTTCGCCGAGGAAATCGGCGTAGTCGTCCTCGCTGAGCTGGTCGGCCACGATCGCCCCGGAGGCATCGCGGAAACGGATGCCCCCGTCGATGTGCTCCCAGAGACCCTTGGGGGTGACCAGGCCCATGAACAGGCTGGGGAAGTCGCCGAAGACGCGCTGCTCCTTCTGCAGCGGACCATCGAGCAGTTTCTTGTAGAGCTCCAGCGCCAGGGTCACGGTGGCCCGGGCCTCCGGCAGGCGCTCCAGGATCCAGTCCTTGGCCTCCTGGCTCAGGGGGGTGCGCACGCCACCGGGCACCGCCCAGGCGGAGTGAATCTTCCTCCCCCCCAGCAGCTCCAGGATCTGCTGGCCGAACTGGCGCAGGCGGATGCCGGCCCGAGCCAGGTCGGGGTCGGCGGCCATCAGACCGAAGACGTTGCGTTTGGCCGGATCGCTCTCCCAGCCCAGCAGGAAATCGGGGCTGCTGAGGTGAAAGAAGGAGAGGGCGTGGGACTGGGTGAGCTGGGCCAGGTTGAGCAGCCGCCGCAGCTTGTCGGCCGCCGGGGGGATCGAAAGGGCCAGCAGCTTGTCGCCGGTCTTGGCGGCCGCCAGCAGGTGGCTCACCGGACAGATGCCGCAGATGCGGGCCGTGATGCCCGCCATCTCGGTGAAGGGGCGGCCCTCGCAGAATTTCTCGAAACCGCGGTACTCCACGACGTGGAAACGGGTGTCGGTGAGGTGGCCGGCCTCATCGAGGTGGAGCGTGATCTTGGCGTGACCCTCGATGCGGGTCACCGGATCGATGATGACGGTGCGGGTCATGGGGTGGTCCTCATCCGAAGCGCAGCATGGCCGCACCTTCCATCGCCGGCCGCTCCCCGGCCAGCAGGGGGGTGATCGCCTCCCGGATCCGCTCGGCGGACGGGGGGCAACCGGGAAGGTAGAGATCCACCGGGATCACCGCATGCAGGGGCAGCACCCTGGGCAGCAGTTCAGGGACGATGCCGGGGGCGAAGGGCAGCTGGCCCGTGGCGTCAGCCAGCTCCAGATAGCCCCGCTCCAGCACGGCCTTGGCGCTGTCGTGGCCACCATCGAGCAGGTTGCGCAGCCCCGGCACGTTGGCCGTCACGGCGCAGTCGCCGAAGGAGATCACCAGGGCCGTGCGCTCACGCACCTGCAGGGCCAGTTCCAGGTTGTCGACGTTCGCCACCGCCCCCTCCACCAGGGCGATGTCGACGTTCTCGGGATAGATCTTGGCGTCGGTGCCGACGGGGGAGAAGACCACATCCGCCCGCTCGGCCAGATCGAAGAGGAACTCATCGAGATCCAGAAACGACATGTGGCAGCCGGAGCAGCCGGCCAGCCAGACGGTGGCCAGACGGAGCCGGCGGCCGGGGGCGGACAGAGGGGGGGACATGGTGGGGTCGGTCACTGGTTGTTCCAGCGATGCTGCTCGCGGGCGCTGCGCAGCAGCGCGGGCAGGCTGGCATCGGGCTGCTTCTCGGCCGTGGTGTCGCTGTTGCGGAACAGGGCACCGGTGGGACACACCTCAACGCACTTGCCACAGGAGGTGCAGGCCTGGACCTGGCCCCAAGGCTCATCCAGGCCGGCGACGATGTGGCAGTGGCCGCCGCGACTGCCGATGTCCCACACATGGGCCCCCTCGATCTCATCGCACACCCGCACGCAGCGGGTGCAGAGGATGCAGCGGTTGTGGTCGAGGGTGAACTGGGGGTGGGAGGCGTCCACCGAGCGGTGGGGGTACTGGTAAGGGAAGCGGGAGTGGTCCATGCCCACGCTCACGGCCATGTCCTGCAGCTCGCAGTGGGTGTTGGCCACACAGACGGCACATACGTGGTTGCCCTCCGCGAAGATCAGCTCCACCGCCATGCGCCGAAACTCCTGCAGCTGGGGCGTGTGGGTGTGCACCACCATGCCCTCGGCGGCCGCGGTGCTGCAGGCGGCCAGCAGCTTCCCGGACCCCTCCACCTCCACCAGGCAGAGCCGGCAGGCCGCCACGGGGGTGAGTCCATCGAGGTGGCAGAGGGTGGGAACGCCTGCCTGGGCGACACGGGTGGCCTCCAGCAGGCTGGCCCCCGCCGGGACCGCCACGTCATGGCCATTGACGGTGAGGGTGACGACGCTCATCCCGTCACCCTCCCGGTGGCGACGCAGGCCGAGGGTTCCCGGCAGGCGGCTTCGTATTCGTGACGGAACCAGCGCAGGGTGCTGAGCACCGGATTGGGGGCCGACTGGCCCAGGCCGCAGAGGCTGGTGACCTTGACCATCTGGCAGAGGGCATCGAGGCGTTCCATGTCGGCGGGGGTAGCCCGGCGTTCCACGAAGCGATCGAGCAGCTGGGCCAGCTGCACGGTGCCGGCGCGGCAGGGCACGCACTTGCCGCAGCTCTCGTTGACGCTGAAGCCCATGAAGTGGCGCGCCACCTCGGGCATGGAGGTGGTGGGCCCCATCACCACCATGCCGCCGGAGCCCATCATGGAACCGAGCTCCAGGAGGCTTTCGTAGTCGACGGGGGTGTCGAGCCGTTCCGACGGGATGCAGCCGCCTGAGGGGCCCCCCGTCTGCACCGCCTTGATCGGTGAGCCATCGGGCACCCCGCCCCCGATCACTTCCACCACCGTGCGCAGCGGGGTGCCCATGGGCACCTCCACCAGGCCGGTGTTGACCACCGCTCCGGAGAGGGCGAACACCTTGGTGCCCTTGCTGCGTTCGGTGCCGATGGAGGCGTACCAGTCGCCCCCCTCCCGCAGGATCACCGGCACGGCGGTGAAGGTTTCCACGTTGTTGATCAGGGTGGGCGCCCCCCACAGTCCCGACTGGGCCGGGAAGGGGGGCCGGGGCTGGGGCATGCCGCGCTGGCCCTGGATGGAGAGCAGCAGGGCCGTCTCCTCGCCGCAGACGTAGGCGCCGGCCCCCACCCGCACCTCCAGCCGCAGGTTGAAGGGGGTGCCGTCGATGTGGTTGCCCAGCAGGTGCCGGCTGCGGGCCTGCTGCAGGGCCAGCCGCAGCCGTTCGATCGCCAGGGGATACTCCGCCCGCACGTAGACGAAGCCCCGCTCGGCGCCGACGGCATAGGCCGCGATCGCCATCCCCTCGATCAGCCGGTGCGGGTCGCTCTCGAGCACGCTGCGGTCCATGAAGGCGCCGGGGTCACCCTCATCGGCGTTGCAGACCACATAGCGCGGGCCGGGGGGCTGGAGGGCCACCGTGTCCCACTTCAGGCCGGTCGGATAGCCGGCGCCGCCGCGGCCCCGCAGGCCGCTGCGGCGCACCTCGTCTCGCACCTGCTCGGGGGTGCACTCCTCCAGCACCCGGCGCAGCTGGGTGTAGGCGCCCAGGGAGAGGGCGTCGTCGATGGAATCGGGATTCACCTGACCGCAACCCTCGAGCACCACCGACTGCTGCAGGGCGAAGAAGGGGGCCTCCAGATCGAGGCGATGGGCCGCCAGGGGGTCGCCCGTGGCCGCAGGGACCGCGTCGTCACTCCCAGCAGCGGGGAGGGCGGCGGCGATCAGGGCCCCGGCCTGCTCAGCCGCCACCCGCCCGAAGAGATGGCTCTGGCCGGGCCGGTCGCAGGCCACCAGGGGGCCGCTGCCGCAGAGGCGCAGGCAGCCCACCGGTTTGATCGTCAGCTGGCCGGGTTGGAGGCCGGCGGCCTCACGGGCCGCCTCCAGGGCGGTGCGCAGGGCCTGGCTGCCGGCGGAGCGGCAGCCGCTGGCATCGCAGCAGCGCAGCTGCGGGGGAGCGGGCATGGGGAACCGGAAGTGCCTAACGCCTTGCTAGCCAGGAAATGGCCGGGTGTCCGTTCACTCGCCCCGGGCGAAGCCCCGGGCGAAGCTGTCCACCGTGGTCGGCAAGGGGGTGTTGGCAGGAATCACACCATTGGCGTAAAGGACCTGACGGATCTTCTCCAGAAGCGGGGGCAGATTGTTCTGAAGCGGTGCCAGCAGCTCGTACTGCTCCTGCGGCCCCGGATAGCGGATCTGGCCCAGGACGGCAGGCCCTATGGCGGAGCCGAGACCGAGATAGCGCGCCATCTCCTGGCGCACCGCCGCTGGTTGGTGGCTCTCCTCCGCCCGAACGGCCTGCCAGGCCTGGACAAGGGCCAGAACCGTGTCGGGGTAAAGCTGGAGAAACTCGGCTTCCACGGCAAGCACATCCAGGATTTCGTAGGGGAGTTGCCGACTCGTGAACAGGGTCTGCAGCGGCAGGGAGCGCAGCAGCATTTCGCTGCGGGGGGGGGTAGCTCACCACCGCCTGCACCTGCCCCTCCCGCAGGGCCGCCGCCCATGAGCTGGCGGGCAGGAAACGCAGCTGAGAAGGGGAGGGGGCAGGCAGGCCCTGGGTCTCGAACGCCCGGGCCAGGAGGTACCGCGCCAGGCCGCCGCGCTCGAGAGCGATCGGGCGATCGACCAGGCCCTGCAGACCCTGCACCCCCTGGCGAGCCAGGAGCTGATCGGCACCACGGGACTCATCGATGACGTAGACGATCACCGGACACCGCTCCGGGGCCACCCCGCAGATGGTGACCACATCGATCGTGGTGGTGGCGATCGCCTGGGCCCTGCCCGAGACGTAGGCCTGCAACGACCCCTCCGGGTCGGCGAAGGTTTGCAGATCGAGGTTGAGCCGGCGGGAGTCGTAGTGCCTGCCGGCCT
Organism: Cyanobium sp. CZS25K; assembly: GCA_030373325.1. Classification (GTDB taxonomy): domain Bacteria; phylum Cyanobacteriota; class Cyanobacteriia; order PCC-6307; family Cyanobiaceae; genus Cyanobium. Next base: position 45,436 of record JAUCZB010000014.1, read on the forward strand.
TGGCCAGGGCGAAATAGGCGTACCCCGGCCATGGGTTCACCGCCAGCATCAGCCGTGGAGGCTTGCGGTGACAGCCCATCGCGATCGCCAGCAGCAGGGGCCCCAGCAGGGCGATCCGGCCGAGACGCTGCCGCCGACCCCGGTGGCCTCTTCCCGGGGGATGGGCCACGCCGGCGCCAACACCGATGGGTGGGCCAGAAGGCATGGAACAAGTAGCCTGAAGCACAACAATCGCGCACTTTTTTCATTTCAGCTGTCCCCTGTCTCCGCCTTCTTTTCCCTGCCTCCAACCCCGCTGCCAGATGAACGCAACAACCGGGAGTGGAGCTCTCTGGTGCGCGTTGTGGTGGCCGCCGGAATCCTCGGCACCGGCCTGCTGACCTGGAGCAGCTTTCACCAGACCAGCAAGGACCACGTCAACAGGGAGCTACCCACGGCCGATCTGGTCCTCACAGCCGTGCGCAGGAAACTGGGCAGCACCGAATCGGCGCTGATGGCTCTGGCCGGTCTGCGGCTGGCCTCGGGGGAGGTCACCCTTGCCGAGCTGCAACAGTTCGTCGGGTCCCTTGAGAGGGACGGCCGCTCCCTGGAGGGCATCGGCACCCTGGGCTACGCCGCGGCCGAACCCGGAAAGGCCCCGATCCGCGTGATCGCTCCGCTGGATCCCGGCAACAAACATCTGCTCGGGAGCGATCTCTGGCAACTGCTCCGGAGCCCAGCCGCCCAGGCCCTGCGCCCAGACGCCACGCCCCCCCCGCAAAGCCGGCTCCTGCCGGGACGTTCCGTTCCGGGGAAGCCGCCGTTCCTGGTGCAGACCCTCCCGTTTGGAAGCAGCACCGACACGGCCTCGGACAAGCCGGAGCCACCAACCCTGTGGGCGTTTGCCACCCTGCCGCTTCCGGACGTCCTGCGGGCGGCCCTGAACCACCCGTTGATCCAGCTGAGGGAGCCGGTGGATCTCCAGCTGTACCTCGGCGATCGCGCCACTCCGGCCCAGCTCCTCTACGACTCCCGCAACCTCGCCCAGGACGGGGTGTTGCCCCATGCCCAGGCGCGGCCGTTCGAAAGCGGTGGCCAGCGTTGGCTGTTACTGGTGCAGGCTCCCCAGGCGGCTCCCAGCCTTCGGCTGCCTCCCTGGGTGGGGGTGCTGCTGCTTGGCCTGACGACCACCCTCCTGGCGGCCCTGCTGACCCGCCAGTTGCTGCGGCGGAGCCAACTGGCCGAGCGGGGGGAGAGGTCCATGGAGGCGATGCGCCGCAGCTGGGAGGCCAGCCTCCAGTTGTTCGGCATCCATCGCCTGGCCTTCTCCCTGATCCGGGAGGGTGTGGTGATCACCGACAGCGACGGTTCGATCCTCTCCTGCAACGAGGCCTATGCCGCCATCTCCGGCTATGCGGAGGAGGAGCTGGTCGGCCGCAACCCCCGCTTCATGAGCGCCGGCCATCGCTCCCCCGCGTTCTACGCAGCGCTCTGGGAACAGCTTCTCGGCAGCGGCCACTGGGAAGGGGAGGTCTTGAACCGACGGCCTTCGGGGGAGCTCTACCCCGCCTGGCTACGGATGGGTGTGGTCCGTGACGCTTCCGGAGCACCCAGCCATTTCGTGGCCGCCATGGCCGATCTCACCCGCCTGCGGGAGAAGGATCAGCAGTTGGCGGATCAGGGTTATCACGACCCCCTCACCCAGCTCCCCAACCTGCAGAAGGCCGAACTGCACCTGGCTGAGATGTGCCAGGGGCCCCAACCGCTGGTGCTGATCTGGATCGAACTGGACGGCATCAAGCGCATCGAGGAAAGCTTCGGCCAGGCCAAGGGGGACCGGCTGGTGCAGGTCGTTGTCGACCGGCTGGGCCGCTTCCTGGGCCCCACGGACTTCCTGGCCAAGGTGGGGAGGAGTGAGTTCCTGATCGTGCAAACCCAGGAACCTTCTGATCCCACGGGCCTGCAGAGGGCCAGCAGGATCCTGGCCGGCATCACCGATCCGATGGGCACGACGCCGAAACTGGAACTGGCCCTTTCGGCCTGGGCCGGACTGAGCTGCTTCCCGAAGGACTCCAGGGAACCGGAAAGCCTGCTTCTGTTCGCCTCCACAGCCCTCGGGCAGGCCCGACGAAAGGGCCCGCAGTCGATCCTCCACTACTCGGCCGAGATGACGGTCAGGAGCCGGCACCGCCTGGCGCTCGAAGCCCACCTGCAGCGGGCGGTGGAATCGGGCCAACTGGAGCTTCAGTATCAGCCCCAGGTGGACGGCCAGGGGAACCTGCTCGGCGCGGAGGCCCTGCTCCGATGGCGCAGTCCGAAATTCGGTCTCGTCTCGCCGCTGGAGTTCCTCCCCATCGCGGAAGCCAGCGACCTGATCCACAGGATCGGGGAATGGGTGCTGCAGGACGCCTGCCGTCAGTGGCAGGTGTGGTTGCAGGCCGGCTTCGATCCCGGCCGACTGGCGGTGAACCTCTCCAACCGACAGTTCCAGGATCCAAGTCAGACCGTGGCGAAGCTGGTGGAGGCGTGCCTGCGCCGCACGGGCCTTGGCGTTGCTCGGCTGGAGCTGGAGATCACCGAGAGTTGCCTGATGTCGCCCATCGGCGCGCGCGAACAGCTCCTGGAACTGGAGGCCATGGGAGTGGAACTGGCGATCGATGACTTCGGCACCGGCTTCTCTTCCCTGAGCACGATCCACACCTATCCGATCCGCAAGCTGAAGATCGATCGCTCCTTCGTAACGGGGGTTGACGTCAATCCCACCTCCCAGGCGATCGTGCGCGCCACCCTGGCCATGGCCGTGGGACTCGGGGTGAGCACCCTGGCGGAGGGGGTGGAGCGTCCCGAGGAACTGGACTTTCTCCGCGGCTGCGGCTGTGGAGCCTTCCAGGGCTACCTGTTCAGCCGTCCCCTGGCCGCCGAGGCGTTCGAAGCTCTGCTCAGGAAGCGAACGGCTGCCGTGCCGGTGCCTGGCGGCGAACCGGCGAAGGTGCACCGGCCATGAGCCCCCCCATCCGACTCCCCCGGGGCCTGTCAACCTCTCGCCAGGGTCTTCTCCTCGCCCTGCTGGCCGGCCTGGCCGTCCTCGGCAACGTCGTCGCGGTGCCCCTGTTCTTCAGCATTCAGATCCTGCTCGGATCGATCGCCTCCACCCTCACCCTGCTTTGGCTGCGGGGCTGGTGGAGCGTGGCGATCGCCAGCCTGGCAAGCCTCTACACCTGGAAGCTCTGGGGCCATCCCTGGGCCATCGTGATCTTCAGCGCCGAGGCCCTCTGGCTGGCGGTGTTCGTGAATCGCTTCAACGGCCCGCCGGAGAACGACGTCAACGGCCGCATCATCGTTGCCGACATCGTCTACTGGCTTCTGGTCGGGGCCCCGCTGGTGTTCTTCCTGTACCGCGGTGTGCTTCACATTGACCTGACCAACGTGGCCGTGTCGGCTGCCAAGCAAGCGGTCAACGGCATGACCAACACGGTCTTGGCCTTCCTCCTGTTCGTGCTGCTGCAGGTGTGGCGCAACAGCAGAAACAGGGGGCTGTTGCCCCTGCGGGGCATCGTCTTTTCCCTGGTGCTGGCGTCGATCACCTTGCCGTCGCTGATGCTCACCCTTTTCACGGGCCACCAGCTGCAGACCACCACCCAGCAAGGGGTTCTGGAGAAACTGCGAACCGTCGCCGAGACCGCCGTGTGGATCGATCGCCGGGATTCCGGTCCGCCATCCCGTGGACTTCCGGCCAGCCCCGGCACAGCGGCTTTCCGTCTCACCGACCGCGATGGCAACGCGATCAGCTCCAATCCCGATCTGTTCCTGCGCCTCCAGAAGGATTTCCTTCCCGCCCGGCAGCCTGAGATCCGGGTGAACGGGCTGCAGATGCTGGTTCCCAGGGGTCAGCGTCCTGCCCTCCGGGTCTGGGTCAACGGGTACTGGAGCACCACCATCACCTTGAGGGGCCAGACGGTGGTGGTCGTGCAACCGGCCCGGCCCGTGGTGCTCCAGCTGCAGGCCCAGAGTGCCTCCATTCTCACCACCCTGATCTGGCTGATCCTGTTGGGGGCCCTGCTCAGCGAGCTGGTGGCCACCCTGATGGAGAGGCAGCTTCGCCCCCTCCACCTGCCGCTGACTGAAGCCAGCGAGCCGCCTGCCCTCTCGGGCCGTGGCACTGTCATCGCCGAGATCCAGGGCACGGTGAACCTCCTGCAACAACACATGCAGGAAGAAGCTCTCCTGCGCCGGAACATTGCTGCCATCAGCAAGCGACTCGAGCAGTGCAGTGAGCAACAACGATGCCTCCTGAGAACCGATCCCCTGACCGGTGCAAGCAACCGCTCCGAGCTGCTCAGCAGCCTGCAACGGATCACCGAGCGGGCCTATGCCTTTTCCGTCCCGCTGTCATCCCTGGCCTTCGCGGTGCAGGGTCTGCGGCAGATCAATAGCCTCCATGGCAGGCAGAAGGGGGACGAGGTCCTGCGGCAGTTGATCGCCGATGTGAAGCAGCTGCTTCATCCCAACGACGAACTGTTTCGCATCGGGGGCAGTGAGTTCCTGATGCTTCTCTGGGATCAGCCGCTCGAAGCGGCCCGCACCACGGCCGAGCAGGTCCGCAGGGCCGTCAACGAAACAGCACTGCCGCCGGGAGATGAAGCCTGCCCGAGGCTGGAGATCAACGCAGGGCTGAGCCTTCTGGGTGGCTCAGATCCCACCGGGCAGACCATGCTAGCCAGGGTGGAACTGGCGTTGATCCAATCCAGGGACCTGGGAGCCCATCAGGTGGTGGTGCGCTGAGGCATGCCGGTGTCCTCCAACCGGGCCTCCAGTTCCTCCGGCTGGTCCACGGGCAGCCGCGTCACCAGCACCCCGTCCACCACCAGCACCGGCGCCTGCCCGCAGGCCCCCAGGCAGCTGACGTGCTGCAGAGCCCAGACCCCATCCCCGGCCGGATCGTCGAGGCGCACCCCCAGCCGCTTCTCGATGCGGGCCGCCACCTCCCCCCCTCCTTTCACGTAGCAGGCGGTGCCGAGGCACACGGCACAGCGATGGGCGGTGGGGGGCTCGAGCCGGAACAGATGGTAAAAACTCGCCACGCCATAGACGCGGCTGAGCGGCAACCGCATCCCGACGGCCACGACCCGCAGGGACTCCGGCGACAGATAGCCGTGGATCTCCTGCACCTGATGCAGCACTTCGATCAGTGCGTCGGCGCGGGCCCCATGGCGACGGATCACCTGGGCAATGCGCGGATCTTCGATGGCGGCGGCCGGGGTGGTCATGCCGAAGTTCTCCCACGCCTCCTTGCTAGCCACGGCCGGGGCCATGGACAGCCCAGCGCAGAAAAGGACCGGACATAAGGACCGGACCTACAATCATTGACACTTCGGGCACCCCCGCCATGACCCCGCTGTTTCAGGCGGCTTTCCTGAGCCTTGCTCTGCTGTTCACCTCCGGAGCCCTGGCCTGCGAAAAGCACCTCAACGGCCACCAGAACAGCACCGACAGCAACGCCCAGGATTTCGGCAGATAACGCGATTCACCACCAACACGGTGGCTGAGCGGCTTCACACCGATCCGTCGCATGCGTTGGTCTAATCAGGTTGATTCCTTGCCAACTTGGCTATCCACCAAGTCCCCATCCACCAAGGTTCGTTATCTCGGCTGCCGCTCTGATCGGCCTTTTTCTGCATGATCTGGCCCTGACCAGCCGCCTGAGGGTCAGCCTGTTTCCGTCCTCATGGGCTTTCGAACAGCCTGAGCATCTGGGCAAGGCCGGGCAGTTGGCGATGGCCCTCAGCCACGCCAGGTGGGAAGACCCCCGTGGGCCAGGGTGCCGCGCTGGCGCCAGAGCGATGCCGGACTCACCTCAATGCCGTAACGGTGGGCCAGGTCGGCCGCCGCCTGGGGCGTAGGGGACGTACGGAAGGCTTTGGCGAACTCGGGATCGGTGAGGGCCAGTTCCTTCACACCATGCAGAGCCTGGGTGGCGTTTGGATAGGCATTGGCACGGGACATGTTGCAGGTCGCCATGGGATCTCCTCCTCTTTTCCTTTCACTCTAGTCAGCGAAAATTCAGTCAGAGGAAATCTCCAGCACGCTGAGTGAAAACACCCATCTGCATGACTCACGTGTGCTTCTCCAGTCCCTTCACGGTGTCAGAAACAGGCTGAGATCGATGCCGGAGGAGATACCGGCCGACGTCCAGATGGCTCCGGATCGGGTGAAATGCTTCTCCACCACCTCCACGTCGCCGCAAGCCCCTGGGAAGGTTGCACTCTTCCACCGCTGCCGCAGCCAGGATCGGGTGGCAGGGCAGGAGATGGCGATGGGACCGGCAGAACCATGGCTCCGGCGCTGGCGGCAGGGGCTGCTGGCCATGGTCCTGGCGGCCCTGCTGAGCCTGCTGCCGACCGGGCCCCCTGGAAGTGGAGCCAGCGCCCTGGCCGCGCCGCCGGCTGCGGCGGGGGAGCTGCAGGTGTTCGTGCGCGAGGGCTGTCCCCACTGCGCCGCCGCCAAGGCCTTCCTGCCCCGGCTGCAGCAGCAGCGGCCGGATCTGCGGGTGCGCCTGCGCGATGTGGGCAGCGATCCGCTGGCCCGTGAGGAACTGCTGCGCGTCTCGCAGCGGGCGGGGGTGCAGGCTGCCGGGGTGCCCACCTTCTTGTACCAAGGCCGGGTGCTGGTGGGCTTCGATGACGCCGCCGGCCGCGGCCGGGAGCTGCTCGCCCTGCTCGAGGCTCCGCAGAAGGACGGAGCCGGCGGTGGCGGGGCCAGCGCCGAACAGCTCAACCTCGGACCCCTCGGAAGCCTCAGTGCCGCCGGGGGCGGGGTTGCTGCTGAGGCCGGGGTGGTTGATGTGAAACCCGGCCGCAGCCAGCGGGCCGGCGGCTCGCCCCAGCAGCGCCCGCTCGCAGGCGGCCACGCAGGGCGCCAGGCTCAGCCCCACCCCGATCGGCACCACGCAGAGGTCGACGATCACCTTCATGAACGGATGCGGTTCGGGGCCCCGATCTTCGGATGGCCTGGAGTCCAGGTGAAGCGGTGAGGCCCCGGGCCCTCAGCGCCCCAGCGGTGTGGTGAGCTGCTTCAGCAGGGTCTGGTTGAGGGCGTTTTCGCAGCGGAACCAGACGATCGGCAGCAGCGTGCCCCCCTCGGCCCTGGCCGCCACCCACTCACAGGCCCGCCGGCGGCTGGCGCGCCAGGGCTCCAGCGTCGCGGCGTCCATGAGCGCAAGCAGGCGCTGATCGGCCTGGTTCCTCTGGCGCCAGAGGCAGGCCACGATCTGCTGGGTGTTGCCGTCGCAGTCGGGCTGGAAGGGGAAGGCCTTCAGACCCCGGATGGATTGCGCGAGGGTTTCCGGGGGTGGCGGTAGGGATGAGGTTGGCGGTGAGGCCGCCAGGGCGGGAGCGGCAAGGAGCGTGGCCGCGGCCATGACAGGCGCCAGCAGGCACGAACGAAGGGCCATGGAGCACGGGCGCATGGGGAACATCCCGGGGACAGAAGGCGACGGACCCACGGAAGGCGAATCTGGAGCCTTCACGGCCTTCAGGCCAGGGATCCCGGCTGATCCCAGCGATCCCACCGCCCATGGCCTGGCCCGCAGGATCGGCCTCAACACCGGGGTTTGTCTCAGCGACGGACTCACGGCCCTGAAGACCTGCTGGCCCTGAAGACCTGCTGGCCCTGCAGACCGGTGGGCCGGGACGGAGGGGGAGCCTGCACGGGAAAACGAGAACCGTCGGCGTCGCGCCGGCGTCCCTGGGCCATCACCAGGCACCAATGCTGAACAACAGCTGAATCAGGGCAAACCCTGCCAGGCAGGTGGCGGCCAGCAGCGGGGTGACATGGAGCAAGTTCGGACGTCCGCGGTGGTTTCGGTCTAACCGGAGGCTTGGGGCGACACAAGCCGAGACGCCGCCACGTGTGGAGAGCCACAGACACAGTCAGAGATGAACTTTTGCTTTGCGCAGGAGAATCCTGAGCGTGCCATCCAGCCCAGCCGGCCCACGACCGGGACGCTCTGCTGCGGATAGGGGCAGGGGGACTTGAACCCCCACAGCCTCGCGGCCTGCGGATTTTAAGTCCGCTGCGTCTACCGGTTTCGCCATGCCCCCGTCTGGAGATCCTAGATTCACCCCATCTCGCGTGATCCCCGGTGGACCTGAGCGGACTCCTGAGCAGCCTCTCGCTCGACACCCTCCTGGTGATCGGCCTCTATCTCGCGCTGGCCGGGACCTACCTGGTGGCCGTCCCCCTGGCGCTCTACTGGTGGATGCACAAGCGCTGGTACGTGATGGGCAAGATCGAGCGCACGGCCATCTACGGCATGGTCTTCCTTTTCTTCCCTGGGTTGATCCTGTTCGCCCCCTTCCTCAACCTGCGCATGGCGGGCCAGGGCAAAACGGCATGACCCGGGCCCAGGCGATCCTGCTGGGCCTGGCCGTCTTCGCCATCGGCGGGGGTGGCTACTGGCTGTTCCGCTCCAGCGGCCTGGAGGGCTTCTCCCCTGGCATCGCCGCCTCGGCGGTGCTGATGCTGGTCGTGCTCGGCTGGACCGCCAGCTACCTGCTGCGGGTGGTGAGCGGCAAGATGACCTACATGGAGCAGCGGCGCCGCTACCGCGCCGCCTACGACGCCGTCACCGACGACGAGCTGCAGCGCAAGTTCGATGCCATGAGCCCGGAGGAGCAGGCCAAACTGCTGGCCGAGGTGGGCCAGCTGCAGGCCGATGCCGAGATGTGAAGCCGACCCCATAGGCTCAGGGGCACCGACCTGCCTTCCGGCCCGATGAGCGTCGCCGCCACCGCCGGCCTCCGCACCGCCCCCACCCTGATCCAACAGCGCTTCGCTGCCCTGCGGGCCCAGGAACGCTGCGCCCTGATGCCCTTTCTGATGGCGGGCGATCCCGATCTCGCCACCACGGCCGCCAGCCTGCTGGCCCTGCAGGCCGCCGGAGCCGACCTGATCGAGCTGGGCATCCCCTACAGCGATCCCCTTGCCGATGGCCCGGTGATCCAGGCGGCCGCCGGCCGGGCCCTGTCGGCCGGCACCACCCCGGGCCGGGTGCTGGAGATGCTGGGCTCCCTGCGGGGCCAGCTCAGCCTGCCGGTGGTGCTGTTCACCTACAGCAACCCCCTGCTCAACCGGGGCATGGACAGCTTCTGCCGGGACGCCGCCGCCGCCGGTGCCGCCGGCCTGGTGGTGCCCGATCTGCCGCTGGAGGAAGCCGAGAAGCTCTCGGCCATCGCGGCCGACCATGGCCTCGATCTGGTGCTGCTGGTGGCCCCCAACACCCCGGCCGAACGCATGGCCCGCATCCATGCCGCCAGCCGCGGCTTCACTTATCTGGTGAGTGTCACCGGGGTGACGGGCGTGCGCACCAGCCTGGAAACGCGGGTGGGTCCGCTGGTGCGGCAGCTGCGGGAGCTGGGCCCGACGCCGGTGGCCGTGGGCTTCGGCATCGCCACCGGCGAGCAGGCCCGCCAGGTGCGCCGCTGGGGCGCCGACGGCGCCATCGTCGGCAGTGCCCTGGTCAAACGCATGGCCCTGGCCCACCAGAGCGGGACCGACGTGGCCGCCGATGCCGGTGCCTTCGCCGCCGAACTGCGCACGGCCCTCGATCAGCCGCTTTAGCCGAGGCTCAGGGCTGGAGCACAGGCGCTGAGCGCCAGCCCCACCAGCAACAGGGCGGCGACCAGGGATGGGACACGCATGGGAGTGGGGCGTCTGCTTCCATGATGGGCCGATGCCCGACGACGGACTGCCGTTCTCCCCCGCCTGCCTGCGCAACCAGGATCCGATCCTGGCGCTGCTGCGCCGCTGGTTAGCCCCGAACGCCCGGGTGCTGGAGGTGGGCTCGGGCAGCGGCCAGCACGCCATCCACATGGCCCGTCATCTGATGGGGGTTCGCTGGCAGCCGAGCGATCGGCAGGAGTCCCTGGCCGGACTGGCCGGGCGGATCGCCCTTGAGGGCCAGGACGGGCTGGCGCCGGGGGCGCAGGTGGCGCCACCGCTGGTGCTGGAGGTGAGCCAGCCCCACTGGCCCACCGGACCCTTCGAGGCGGTGTTCACGGCCAACACGCTGCACATCATGCCGGCGGCGGCGGTGCCCCACCTGCTGGCCGGCAGTGCCCGGGTGCTGGCCAGCGGCGGCCTGCTGCTGGTCTACGGCCCTTTCCGCTACGGCGATCGCCACACCGCCCCCAGCAATGGCGCCTTCGACGCGCACCTGCGCAGCCTGGATCCGGCCATGGGGGTGCGCGACGCCGAAGCGCTCCTGGCCGAGGCCGCCGGCCTGGGGCTGCACCTGCTGGCCGATGAACCGATGCCGGCCAACAACCGCCTGCTGGTGTTGCGAAAGGGCAACGAAGGGCGCGGGGGATGAAAGGCTGAAGGACGTCCACCCCGACCCGGCGGCCCACGCCGTTCGCCCATGAAATTCGTCCTCTGGGGCACCTACTGCGCCGACGCTCTCGAGCGCCGCACCCCCTACCGGGAGGAGCATCTGGCCGGACTGAAGCGCCAGAAGGAGGAGGGCGTGCTGCTCACCCTGGGGCCCACGGCCAACACCAGCCATGTCTTCGGCCTCTACGAAGCCGACGACCAGGAAACGGTGGAGGCGCTCGTCAAAGGGGACATCTACTGGCGCCAGGGCATCTGGACCGCCGTGGAGGTCCATGCCTGGATCCAGACCTTCTGAGCTTCGCAGAAGAGAGCCTCAGCCGCGGGGCCAGTCCTCCAGGGCCTGCTGCCACACCCAGGCGGCCACCGCATCTGCACCGCCCTCTCCGAGGGCTGCGGCGTAGCCGCCCATCTGGCCCACACCCGCGGCGGCGATCGTGGCGATCGCTTCGGGGGACGCGATGCCGTTGCGCTCCAGGGCGGCCAGCTTCAATGTCTTGCCGCGGCGAAGGATGTTGCCCCCGTGAACATGGCAACCGAGGCAATGGGCCTCGAACAGACGGCCACCGGTTTCGAGCCGGGCGGAATCAGGATCTCCTGGCAGCAAGGCCAAGGCCGCTCCAGGGGATCCGAGGACCGGTGGCGGCAGAAACAGGCCCAGCAACAGCAGCAGGACCACCACCAGCGCCACGATCCATCGCCAGGCCGCCAAGGGGCCGCGGTGCGGGGGAACGGCTCCCGGGTGAATCAATCCTCGTCGTCGGCACTGCCGGCGGGGATCAGACGGATCTGCTTGCGGCCCAGCTTGATCTCGAACTCATCGCCGGGACTCAGATCCAGCATGGCGGTGTAGGCCTTGCCGATGAGGAGATTGCCGTTGCCCTGCACCGTGGCCACATAGCTGAGCTTGCGGCCCCCTTTGCCCACCTTGCCGGCCGCACCGAACTCAACCCCTTTGGCCTCAAGCAGGGCCTCGTAGAAGGCGGTGAAGTTCAGGCGCTCTGCGCCATCCTTCTTGGTGGAAACATAGCCACAGGCGCGCACGATCTCGGACTTGCCGACATCGCCGAGCTCCTTGACCTTGGCCAGCAATTCCGATCCAGTCAGCATGGGATTTACGCGGTGGCAGGAGTGAGGTTAGAACAAAAACATACACCAGCGCCACGATGCTGCCGATCCGTCCATTCCGACCCGATGATTGCCAGCAGCTGGTCGCTGTGTATCACGAGGCGGTCATCAGCCAGGCCGGAAACCTCTACAGCCCGTCACAGATCGAGGCCTGGTCACAACAGGCGAGTCGCAATGATGACTTCCGGTCGGCATTGCTACGGGGCCATGGGTTGGTGAGCTGCGCCCACCACGACGACACGATCATCGAAGCGTTTGCCCTTCTTGATCCCGGCGACCGCCTGGCCCTGCTCTACTGCCGAGGCCGCTCCAGCCGCCAGGGGAGGGCCGGCGCCCTGCTGGACGCCCTCGAGGGACACGCCCGGTCGCAAGGGGTGCGGCGCCTGCGCACCGAGGCCAGCCAGCTCTCACGGCCGCTGCTGGAGCGGCGGGGCTGGCGGGTGGACGCCGAGGAGACCGTGAGCCTCAGCGGCGTCTCCTTCCTGCGCTGGCGCATGGGCAAGGATCTGCTCTGACGCCCGTTCTCCAGCCCCATGGCCGAAGCCCAGCTGCAGCAGTTCCTCGAGAAGGTGCGCCAGCTCAATGCCTTCGTGGCCCTGAGTGAGGCCGACCCCGCCCTGCGGCAGACCCTGCGCGACTGCGGCGATCACCATCAGGTGGTGGCCCTGGCCCGCTCCTGCGGCTTCGAGATCGGCCGCCGCTGGGGGGAGCCGCCAGCGGGGGACGGTGCCGCAACTGGCGCGGCGGGGGGGGCGGCTTCCCTGGTGGGGGGCCCCTGCCCCGCCGATGGGGAAGAAGCCATCACGGTGCTGCTGCAGACCCCGCAGCTGCGGCTGGAGCGGATCCACTCCTGCAGCGCCAGCAGCCCTGAGGGCTTCTGGTACGACCAGTCGGAGCATGAGTGGGTGCTGTTGCTGCAGGGGAGTGCCCGGCTGCAGTTGGCCGATGAAGTTGAACCCCGTGACCTCGCCTGTGGCGATGCCCTGCTGATCAGTGCGGGCCGTCGGCACCGGCTTCTGAGGAGCGACCCAGCTCCAGGAACGATCTGGCTGGCCCTGTTCTGGTGACCCGTTCCCGATCATTGACCCGGCGCACCATCCAGAACGCCGCCGCCAGGCTCACCACCGCCACCCCCAGACCCACCACCAGCATCGGCTTGTTCTCGGCGTTCGGGGGCAGCACGATCACCTTCCGGGCCACGGCGGTGATCGCCGTGAGCAGCACCAGTTCGATCTGCACCACATGACGGCGCAGGTAGGAGGTGATGTTCTGCAGCACCTCGATGGCGATCAACAGGTTGAGCAGATCCCCCAGTACGGCGATGAGCCCCTCGCCCACCCAGCGCCGGGCGGGATCGAGCAGCTGCTGGAGCACCTCGGCGGTGAACTTGAGGGCGGCAACCGCCAGCACCAGGAACAGCACCGCGGCCAGCAACTTGGCCACCAGGCGCTCGCCCCGGTCGATCAGCTGGAGGAAGACCGCGTCCTGGAAAATCCGCTGCAGACGTCGCATCAGTTCTTGAATGGCTGGAAGTTGGGCTGGGCCGGTGTGTCGCCGGCGGGATTCTCGATCACCGTGTCGCAGGTGACGGCGCCGTCCTTTCCAGTGACGCAGTTGGTGGGCTTGATCTGGGTTTCCGGCCCCACATTGCCACCACGCTTGAGCATGAAGGACTCCACCTGGGCCTGGGCCGCTGCGCTGAAGCACAGCCCGGTGACCAGGGCAGCAGCCGCGCGCAGGGGCCAGGGCAGGGGGCGGGTGGGGACAGCAGAGGCGTTCATGGCGGTGGGCGGCGGCGGGGGGCCGCAGGATCGATCAGACCCCACTCTGGGGGCTCATCGCCTGGGCCGCCAGCGGGTGGCGCACCGTCCATCAGGAAGTCCCGTCAAGGGCCGTTGTCGCCTCGGATTTCCTGCAGGAGCAGATCCAGCTGCCCCATCGAATCCTCCAGCAGTCCACGGTCTCCAGAAAGATCGGCGTCTTCGCCGGGCTCCTCGGAGAGCCACTGGGCCTCAATGTCGCAGAGGCGCTCCGCCAGACCGGCCGCCCCCTGGCGGCTGTAGGTGCGGTGCAGCTCATCGATCAGCACGGGCATGCGGATCGAACCGGCCCTCAGGGCACGACGCAGATCGGCCTGGGTTCGGCCGGAGAGGCGCAACCAGTCCTTGAGGACGCTCTGGAGCTCCTCAAGCTGTTCCGGGCTGAGGGAGGGGGCGGACGCAGGCATCGCCGAACGCTACCCCTGCTGGCGGAAGAGGGGGAACCAACGATCGAGCCGGCTCTGGGCCCGGGCGCGGATCTCCGGCGTGCGATGGGTGCTGCACAGCCCCAGCAGGGCGGTGATGGCCACCATGTCGTCGCTGAAGCCGGCCGCCGGGATGAAATCAGGGATCAGATCGAGGGGAAGCAGCAGGTAGGTGAGGGCCGCCAGCACGGTGAGGCGGACCCGCGGAGGGGTGGCGCCATCGAGCAGAATCTCCAGGCACTCGAAAGCTGGGCGGGCGATGGTGCGACCGGCCCGACGCAGCAGCCGCACCAGCAGCGCCTCATCGAGCACCGTGCTCTCCAGCACCTCGGCATCAACGGGCGCCTGTTCGGCGGAGTCGTGGTCAGCGGAGGAGTTGTCAGCGAAGGCAGTGGCCGAAGGGGCGCCAGCCATGGCGATCAGCTCGTGGGAAGGGACACGCCATGGGTAAGGCGCCTGTTCATTCTGTGGGGCACCAAGGTCGATTCACGAGGGGCGGATGTCCCTACGCGCTGGTGGTGTGAGCCGGTGGCTCATTCCTCCGCCATGCCGCTCTCAATGCCGGTCTTGCGCAGCTTGCGCAGGGCCCTCTGCACCACCTGGCGGCAGTACTCGCGGCTGCATTCCAGCTGGCGGGCCACCTCCGCAAGGGTGCGCCACTCGTGGCTGCCGTCGAGCCCGAAACGCAGCATCACCACCGTGCGTTCCTTGGGAGTGAGGTTGGATTTCTCCAGCAGCGTCCAGACCGACTCCGTGCGCTCGGCCTGCTCAGCCCGCTCCATCGGCGCCGGCTCGTTGCTGGGCAGCACGTCGACCAGCTCGGAGGGATCGGCCTTCGAGCGCACGGCGCCCTGCAGGCTGACCGTGACGCTGCGCAGTTCACAGCCCAGCAGATCCTCCACTTCGGCCACGGGCAGGCCCATGGCGGTGGCCAGCTCACCGGCGTTGGGGGAATGGCCGTGGGACTGGAGGTGCCGGGCCTTGGCGGCCCTCAGCCGAGTCAGTTTCTCGTTGACATTGACCGGAATGCGGATCGTGCGGCTCTGGGTGGAGAGCGCCCGGTTGAGGCCCTGCCGAATCCACCAGTAGGCATAAGTGCTGAAACGGTGACCGCGGGTGGGATCAAACTTCTCGACGGCGCGGGTCAGACCGATCGTTCCTTCCTGGATCAGGTCGAGCAGATCCAGCCCCTTGCCTTGATAACGCTTGGCGAGATTGACGACGAGACGCAGATTGGCTGTCACCATTTGCTGTTTTGCCCGCTCGCCGTTGCGCATGGTGCGCTTTTCGAGATCATCGAAATCGCAGGCAGGGCCGCTGCCGCCGGCCTGGGAGCAACGTTCGTGAAGGCTCACCATCGCCTGGACCTTTCGCCCGAGGGTGAGCTCCTGCTCAGGGGTGAGCAGCTGATGGCGGCCAATCTCGCCGAGAAAGGCACTGAGGGAACTCGCCATAGAGCAACCGAATCGCTTTGTTGAACCTAGGGTTGTTTCCGGATGTTCCTGAAACAAACAGAAAGCCTTCAGTGTTCCGTTGCGTCTTGCACATAAAGGGCGCTGATTCCTTATTTTCTGCTGATTTCCATCCGGCCGCCATCCCCCACCGGCCCGGGGGCCCGGCCGACAGGAGCCAGCCGCTACCGTCCGGGGCAACCACCTGACCGCGACCGATGGCCGGGCTTCTCTCCATCCCCTCCGAGGTGCTCTCCAGCGCCGGGGTGGCCTATGTGCATTACCTGAGCTTCATGGTCTGCTTCGGCGCCCTGGTGCTGGAGCGGCGCCTGATCCGGCCCAACCCCGACCGCAAGGACGCGATCCTGATGGTGATCACGGACGTGACCTACGGCCTGGCCGCCCTGGGGGTGCTGCTCAGCGGCATCCTGCGGGTGCTGTATTTCGGCCAGGGCACCAGCTTCTACACCGAGAACCCCCTGTTCTGGTGGAAGGTGGGCACCTACCTGGCGGTGGGCGCCCTTTCGCTCTACCCCACCATCACCTACATCCTCTGGGCCATCCCCCTGCGCAAGGGGGAGCTGCCCAAGGTGAGCGAGGCCCTGGCCAACCGGCTGCGCTGGGTGCTCAACATCGAACTGGCGGGCTTTGCCGCCATTCCCCTGATGGCCGCCCTGATGGCCCGTGGGGTCGGACTGGCGGGCTGATGGGACGGCCCTGCCTAACCCTCCCCGGCCTTCGGTGCCGGGGGGGCTGGCTGCTGGCCGCGGCGGCCGCAGGGGCGTTGCTGCTGCCGGCGCTGGCGGCAGAGGAAGCACAGGAAGCACCGGCGGCGCCGCTGGAGGCGGAAACACCAACCTGCGCCCCCTCCCGGGCCCGGCGGCCCGTGGAGGAAACGGCGGAGCAGCCGTTGGCCTTGGAATCCGCCCAGCCGGCCTCAGGGGCGGATTACCGCCACCGGCTGCGTCCCACGCACCTGGGCTGGGCCCGCCTCGATCATTGGTGCGTCTGGGTGGAGCCGGCGGCGACGGAAGGCCCGGCGCAGCTCTGGGACCAGCGCTGGCTCGCGGCGTTGGAGCGGGCGCTGGGGCAGTGGCAGCAGGAGCTGGCGATCACCCGGGTGGAGGATCCGGCGGCGGCCCAGGTGCGGATCCTGCGGCGCCGGCCGCCCCTGTTGCGGGATCCCTCAGGCCGCACCAGGGCCAGCCATGGACGGGCCCAGCTGGCGGTGGTGGCGGTGGAGCGGGGCGCGGGCTGGATCCTGGAGCCCCAGGTGCAGGTGCTGATCAGCCCGGGGCAGCGGGCGGCGGCCAGCGAAGCCACCGCCCTGCATGAGCTGGGCCATGCCTTCGGCCTCTGGGGCCACAGCGACGACCCTGCCGATGCGATGGCGGCCATTCCCGGGGCCCGCCCGGTGCTGGAACTCAGCCCGCGGGATCGGGCCACCGTGCGCTGGCTGTACCAGCAACCCACCCGCTTCGGCCAGCCCCTGCCGTCGCCGGCCAGCGGTCAGGAGGCCGCTCCTGCGTCCCCCTGAGCGGGCCTGCGCGTTCAGGCCGGCGGTGCTTCCTCGCTGGCCGAGGGCCGGTGGGGGGGATGGCGATGGTGGTAGGGCACGAAGCCGAGGCCGTAGATCTGCTCAAGCCGGGCGGGGCTGAGGGCGTGGTCGGGGGTGCCGTGGCAACGCAGGCTGCGGTTGAGGCAAAGCACGCCATCGCAGGTGCGGCGCACCATCTCCAGATCGTGCGACACCTGCAGGATCGTCCAGCCTTCGCTGCGGCGCAGCTGGTAGAGGAGGGTGTGGAACTGCTCGGCCGCCTGGGCATCGAGACCGGCCTGGGCCTCATCGAGCACCAGCAGGCGACGGGGGCGCACCACACAGAAGGCCAGCAGCACCCGCTTGAGCTGGCCGCCGGAGAGTTCCGAGAGCAGCCGGCTGGCCAGATCGGCGCAGAGGGTCTTGCGCAGGGCGGCGCGGATGGCGCTGCTGCGCTCCTGGCGGCCCAGCCAGGGCAGGGACAGGCCCGGGGGATCCCAGCCGAGGCCGACGAATTCGGCCACAGTCAGCGGGAAGCGGCCCCGGGGGATCAGGGTCTGGGGCAGGTAGGCCAGCTTGGCGCGCAGCTCACGGGGCAACTGGCCGCGACTTCCGAGGCTGCATCCCAGGAAACGCACCTCACCGGCCTGGCGGGGGAGGATGCCGAGGATGGCCTGCACCAGGGTGCTCTTGCCGGCGCCGTTCGGACCCACCAGGGCCGTGTCGGATTCGGCCACCAACTGGAAGCTGACGTCATCCACCGCCGTGACGGCCTCACGCCGCACGCTCAGGTGCCTGACTTCGAGAACCATTTCGGCCATCCCAGCAGCCTACCCAGAAGCCCCACGGCCGGCCGCGGCCGCCGAGAATGGGCCTCAACACAGCCCCCCTCCCCCCGCCATGACCTGCCTCGCCGTGACCGGAGCTTCAGGCAAGACGGGTTGGCGGGTGGTGCAGGAGGCCCTGGGCCGGGGCTGGCGGGTGAAGGCGATCCTGCGGCCGAGCTCAGAAGTGCCGCCGGGGCTGGAGGGGGCGGAGCTGGTGCGGCTGGAGCTCGGCGACACCGAGGCCCTCAAGGCGGCCCTGGAGGGTTGCGACGCCCTGGTGATCGCCACCGGGGCGCGGCCGTCGGTGGATCTGGCCGGGCCGTTGAAGGTGGATGCCCTGGCGATGCGCCCCCAGATCAAGGCCTGCAAGGCCGCTGGTGTGAAACGGGTGGTGCTGGTGAGTTCGCTGTGCAGCGGCCGCTGGCTGCATCCGCTGAACCTGTTCGGGCTGATCCTGGTGTGGAAGGGGGTGGGGGAAGGCTGGCTGGCGGCCAGCGGCCTGGAGTGGACGGTGGTGCGCCCTGGTGGGCTGAAGGAAACCGAGGAGGGGATCGAGGCCGAGGGCATCCGCTACAGCGGGCCCGATGAGCAGGAGAGCGACAGCATCCCGCGGCGGCTGGTGGCTCGGGTGTGCCTGGATGCGGTGGAGAGCCCGGCGGCGATCGGCCGCATCATCGAGATCACCAGCAGCCCCCAGCAGCCGGCGGTGGGGCTGGCCGACTGGCTGGCCAGCGGTGCAGCGGCGGGCTGAGCGCGACGGGGCCAGACAGCGGCTGTAAGGTCGCCGCGGCGGTCGCGTCTGGATGCGCAAACCCACCCTCCTGCTGGCCCTCACGGTGCTGATCACCGGCGCCGCCAGCTTCGCGGCGGCCAACCTGTTGATTCGCAACACCGCACCCCCGCCCAGCACGGAGGCGGCGCCACCCCCCCTCCCGGGGGGTGGCGCCCTGGGGGACCCGACGCCGAAGTTCGTGGGAGAGACGCGGGTGCTGGCGATGGAGGCCATCGACGCCACCGCCTGGGCACCGATGAACCAGGCGCTGGTGCAGCTGGCGCGCCGCTTCCTCGACTACCCCTTCAAGGGGTTCTCCCTCGATGGCGGCCCGAAGGAGCAGCTGCAGCTGGATCTCACCAACTTCGACTGCTTCCTGTTCGTGGAGCAGCTGCTGGCGCTGAGCAACAGCCGCAAGGTGGACACCCTGGACGAAGGGATGGAGCGCTTCACCCAGCACGTGCGGCGGCTGCGCTACGTGAACGGCGAGGTGGACTACTGCCGGCGGCAGCACTACTTCAGCCGCTGGGCGGAGGCGGCCGAGCGCAATGGCTACGTGGTGAACCTCACCCCGTTCCTGCCGGGGGCGAGCAAGCGGACGGTGGCGCTCAACTTCATGAGCAACAACGCGGGCAGCTACAAGCCGATGCAGCTGGCCCGCAACAAACAGTGCATCACCGAGCTGGAGAAGGATCTGGTGGTGAACCAGGCCTACATCCCGCTGGCGGCGCTGCCGGGGGTGCTGCCGTCGCTGCGCAACGGCGACATCTTCGCGCTGGTGACGAAGGTGCCGGGGCTGGATGTGACCCACGTGGGCTTCCTGGAGACGCGCGACGGGGTGGTGAACGCGATCCACGCGGCGGAGGGGGCGGGGGTGATCCGCAGTAAGGATTTTGCGGCCTATGCGGGCGAGGTGCCGGATGTGATCGGGGTGGCGATTTATCGGCCGAGGCCGAATCATGGGGTGGAAGGAGGGGTCAGGCCGGCGGGATGAGGGCCAGCACTTCGGCCTCCCCAAAGGTGACACCATTGGAAAAACGGAAGGTCTCTACTCTGTAATCACTTGACACGAAGTAATTCGAGACCAGCAACTGATCGCTGGTGGCGAAGCTCATCTCAAGGTGATTACCCTGCCGCCTCATTGACGAAACATCCGTTGACATCAGATTGGAAAAGCTGACCGTATCTCGGTTAGAAGGATTTGGGTCGTAGTCACTGATCTGCTTCAGGGAGCCACTCTTATCGATCACATAGGTGTCATCGCCTGCACCACCGTTAAGGATGTCGCTGCCAGTACCCGAAATGAGACGATCCCGCCCTCGTCCGCCATGAAGAGCATCATGGCCGGCACCACCGTCAAGGATGTCATCGCCATCCCCACCATGAAGCGTATCGTTTCCATTTCCACCGGTCAGAACATCATCGAATCCTCCGCCATGCACCTGGTCATCCCCATCCAGCGCATCGATCCGGTTCACCATGTCCGTAAAGCCACCCAGCCAGTCATTTCCGGCCGTTGCGCCACCCACCACCGCTCGCTCGCGCAGTTCCCCATCGCCCCACTGGCTTCCGTCCGCAAACTGGAAGGTTTCGATTCGGTAATGCACTGATGCAAAATAGTGCTCCACCCACAAACGGTCTCCACTCCCATAGTGCAGATACAGTTGTGAACCACGGCGCTCCACAAGATGCACATCCGATGGCGCCACATCGCTGAACATCACCACATCTCGATTGCCGCTCCCGTAGTCCAGATCCACGAGCTGTATCTGATTGCCTCCTTTGCCGATCACGTACACGTCATCGCCTACGCCGCCGTTCAGATAGTCATTTCCGCCCCCGGCCATCAGCCAGTCGCGGCCTGATCCGCCATACAGCACATCGTTTCCAGCTCCGCCATCGAGATGGTCATCACCACCATTTCCGTTCATCCAGTCGTGGCCATGGCCGCCCTTCAAGACATCATCGAATCCTCCGCCATGCACCTGGTCATCCCCATCCAGCGCATCGATCCGGTTCACCATGTCCGTAAAGCCACCCAGCCAGTCATTTCCGGCCGTTGCGCCACCCACCACCGCTCGCTCGCGCAGCTCCCCATCGCCCCACTGGCTTCCGTCCGCAAACTTGAAGGTTTCGATTCGGTAATGCACTGATGCAAAATAGTGCTCCACCCACAAACGGTCTCCACTCCCATAGTGCAGATACAGTTGTGAACCACGGCGCTCCACAAGATGCACATCCGATGGCGCCACATCGCTGAACATCACCACATCTCGATTGCCGCTCCCGTAGTCCAGATCCACGAGCTGTATCTGATTGCCTCCTTTGCCGATCACGTACACGTCATCACCTACGCCGCCGTTCAGATAGTCATTTCCGCCCCCGGCCATCAGCCAGTCGCGACCTGATCCGCCATACAGCACATCGTTTCCAGCTCCGCCATCGAGATGGTCATCACCACCATTTCCGTTCATCCAGTCGTGGCCATGGCCGCCCTTCAAGACATCATCGAATCCTCCGCCATGCACCTGGTCATCCCCATCCAGCGCATCGATCCGGTTCACCATGTCCGTAAAGCCACCCAGCCAGTCATTTCCGGCCGTTGCGCCACCCACCACCGCTCGCTCGCGCAGCTCCCCATCGCCCCACTGGCTTCCGTCCGCAAACTTGAAGGTTTCGATTCGGTAATGCACTGATGCAAAATAGTGCTCCACCCACAAACGGTCTCCACTCCCATAGTGCAGATACAGTTGTGAACCACGGCGCTCCACAAGATGCACATCCGATGGCGCCACATCGCTGAACATCACCACATCTCGATTGCCGCTCCCGTAGTCCAGATCCACGAGCTGTATCTGATTGCCTCCTTTGCCGATCACGTACACGTCATCGCCTACGCCGCCGTTCAGATAGTCATTTCCGCCCCCGGCCATCAGCCAGTCGCGACCTGATCCGCCATACAGCACATCGTTTCCGGCTCCGCCATCGAGATGGTCATCACCACCATTTCCGTTCATCCAGTCGTGGCCATTGCCGCCCTTCAAGACATCATCGAATCCTCCGCCATGCACCTGGTCATCCCCATCCAGCGCATCGATCCGGTTCACCATGTCCGTAAAGCCACCCAGCCAGTCATTTCCGGCCGTTGCGCCACCCACCACCGCTCGCTCGCGCAGTTCCCCATCGCCCCACTGGCTTCCGTCCGCAAACTGGAAGGTTTCGATTCGGTAATGCACTGATGCAAAATAGTGCTCCACCCACAAACGGTCTCCACTCCCATAGTGCAGATACAGTTGTGAACCACGGCGCTCCACCAGATGCACATCCGATGGCGCCACATCGCTGAACATCACCACATCTCGATTACCGCTCCCGTAGTCCAGATCCACGAGCTGTATCTGATTGCCTCCTTTGCCGATCACGTACACGTCATCGCCTACGCCGCCGTTCATATAGTCGTTCCCACCTCCGGCCATCAGCCAGTCGCGGCCTGATCCGCCATACAGCACATCGTTTCCAGCTCCGCCAATGACCAGGTCCTGACCATCTGAACCCTGAAGATGGTTCGATGGTGCTGACCCCTGATGAAGACGATGGTCAGAGAGAAGACCGAGGAAGATGCTACTTGGGACTTCCTGAGAAGAGGCATACTCTTGAATCCTGGTCAGAATCAGTTTCCCCTCATCTCCAAGCGCCCGCAGAGCTCGACCAAGGCGATAGAGCTTAAGAAAGTCAGGGATCTGACCAATCTGTGCATCGAGATAGTTGGTCAGCTGCTCAAGCTCGTCGGATGATGGCTCTTCAAGAAATGTGCCGTCGGATCCTACAAAATGCTGCAGGATTGGCCAGGCATCTGTCTGGAGAATCAACTGATCTTCCAACTGCAGACGGAAAGCCTCATAGGCCCGATGAAGCATCGTCAAGGACTGACCGACGGGGCGGGGATCAAGCCAACCCTGGCGATACGTCTGAGCGAGGAGGCGTTCCATGACAGCCAGGCGTCCCTCGATAGCACTCCAGTTAGAAGTGCCCTGCTCGGAGGCCACCCCAACCCAGTAGAAGATCAATGGATCAATCAGAGCCTCGCGCTGCATCCCACTTCCCTGGATCCATCGTTCCAGGATTAACTTCAATTCGCCCGATGGGTCCGAGGCTATGGCCTGATGGAGGTCCCGAACACTGCCCATACCTTTCAGGTTCGGCAGGCTGGAAATCCCCTCATCAAGCGAGAGCGGGTGAAGCCATCTGGTACGCGCCTGATCCACCCGGAACCAGACATCATGCATGGACTGAAACGTTCCATCGGAGGCCTGGAACTCACCAAGCTGAAGATGACGATTGCCATGGGAATCAACGAAGTCCGACTCCGCAAAGCCCACCCCAAGACGGAGTACACCAACCTGATTCAGGCTCTGGAGCTCGCCTTGCTCAACAACACCATTGCTGTTTCCATCAACCCAGACTTTCAGCGTCGACCATGCTGAGTCGAGATCGTCAATAAAGCGATCTCCATTTTCATCAAGGGCCGCGAGAGCCTTAAATCCATTGGCAGCCTTGCTCCCATTCGGCAGAAGCGTGTTGTTTCCGAACAGTTCACCACCATGGTCGATGGCGCCATTGCCATCGAGATCACGAACGAGGAGGCCATCCGTTGGGCTGATCCAACCTGTACGTTCAGCAAATCCGTTGTCATCATGATCGAAGTAAATGGAAGCGAAGCTCTCTGCTGATGTAATCACTCCGTTACGATCAAGATCCAGAACGAGCGGACATGAATAGGTCCTTTCCGCTGCCTGAAACTGATCTCTCAATGCCTCTAGTCCCCGATCCCACAGATCGGCAAGATGGCCGGCCATAAATTCAGCAGCTTCGTCGGCGTAGGCACTGCCAATCATGGAGGCAGACAGCACCAGTCCGCCTGCGGCCAACCAGCCCAACGGACCAGCGGCTAATAATGGAGCAACGGCTAGGGAAGCCAGTCGACCAGCAAGAATGGCACCAGCATTCTCCAGGGCCCATTGGGTCATGATCCGCTGAGCAGCCTCCTGATCGCCCGCATCCATTGCTGCCTTGGCGTCATAGGCCACGGCTGCAAGGCTGACCACATCAGCGATCTGGCCGAGCTGATCAAGGGCCTTCAGCCATCTCGATGTACCGGCTACGTTCTGAGACTGCAGATTGTTCTTATAGTGAACAGCAAGATTGTCCTGTGCTTTTCGAATATCATTTAGTGCCTCGTGATGAGCCGCGACCCTCTCCGGGGGGATGAAGTCCGCCATGGACCGCATCGGAGTATCGGGAGGAGGCGCTTTACCATCAATGGAGGCTGAATCCTCAAAAAAGCTTCTTGCATCGACGACATAATGCTGGTTGATCTGCGCCGGCTTACCATTTTCATCGACGGATATCCTCAAACGAGACGCTCTTTCCTCGGACGCAGCTTGAATCACACGGAATGCTTGTTCCACAGACATCCCATGAAAGGCTTCTACTGGAATTCCATCAATACTAGTAACGTTAGGATTATTCAGAATGAGTGGAAGTTCTGTTTGAAAGAAAACTCGATCAGGAGATGCTCCGCCAGTAAAGGTGACCACTTCACCAGTAGCATCCGCGACATAGCGAGCAGAAACCCAGTCCCAAACACCATTGTTTACCCTCTTTCCATCAATAACCTCACCATCCATGAAGCTGTTCAGGGCATCTTGATCGTCTTCGAATAGCTGCTTTAGTTTATCGGCAAACTTCTTGTTGTAGTGGCTAGAATTTCTTGTCAGATTGAGGAATTTACCCACCTCTGACTGATCGATCGTCCGAACATCATTCCCAGACTCATGCAGCGCCTCTGCGATGGCTCCCGAATGGACAATTTTTTCTCCAAGAGAGGAGAATTTCCCGGTCACTCCGCTATACAGTATCGTCACAGCCCCTGCGACCCGGTGATCAACTCGTTCAATCAAATCAAGAAGCTGCTCTTTTGTGGCGACAGAATCCAGCAAGACATTAGCTTGCTCAGCGGTAAGTGCCATTATTCTTTAAAGCTGATTATGCAGTAGGTAAAGACTTAAAACCGAAAAATCACAACCGATCCAGATGAGCCTTGCCCGTTCTCGCCATCTCTCCCAAACATCATCAAGGCTTCTTTCAGGACAGACATAACTTCTTTTATGTCCAGCCCGCCCAGGTCAGAAGGCTGAATATGCGAAACCTCCTCCCACACAAGCGCAGGCGGATTATTCTTTGCGACTCTAGAGTCGTTCAACACATTCAGGGATACATCCAGGAGTGTCTCGCGAATACTCAACCAAAATCTTCCTTCTGGCTCGTAATCTCTAGCAAAGTTTTCTATGATCCCCCCCCACAGATAACAATCACGCTCCTTGTCCCTCGTCCAGTACCGGCCGGAGCCCGGCTTGAACGGAAGGTTGTACTTGGCGATGTCCGCATCAGAGACCACTTCATTCACGAAGGCCATCTGGATCTCTTCACAGACAGTGGAACTGAACGGGCGGAAGTCGTGATCCGCGATGGCGCTGTTGCCATCGCGGAGCTTCCCGGGAAACAGGAGCTTCACGTGGAGAACGTAACGATGGGGAGGGGAATCGGCCAGCCACGACAAAAAGCCGAAAGCTTGCTTGTCCTCTTCCAGGCTTCCCGGGAACGGTCAAGTCCCCCATCGCCTCCCGATCAGCCGCCACTTGGAAGGGGATGGATAGACGGCCCAGCCCCCCTTCACCCATCAAGATCCAGCCACTTCCGCGCCTCCACCGCCGCCTTCTCCTGCCCCTGCCGGTGCCCGAAGGCAAACGCCGCCACGCAGATCAAGGTGATCGCCGCCGGCACCGTGCCCGCCGGCAGCCGGTTCCGGTTGGCCAGGTCGTCCGGCAGACCCCCCAGCGTCAGCACCAGGAAGCCCACCGCCCCCAGGGCCGTCAGGCCGTAGAGGAATGGCGTGATCGTGCGGCGCGTCAGGGCGTGCAGCAGCAGCACCGCCAACCCCACCCAGGGCAGGCTCGAGCCCAGGGCCCACAGCCAGCGTTCGCCCGATGCATCGGTGAGCCGGCGGCGGCAGGCCAGTTCGCGCTGCAGGCGGCTCATTCGCGTCGCGGCGCGCCGCGCCGCTCGGCCAGCACCTCCTGCACCTGGCGCCAGTCCACCCCGTGGTGGGCCAGGGCCACCTGCAGGTGGAAGATCAGATCGGCGGCCTCACCGGCGATCGCGTCCGGGTCGTCGTCCTTGCAGGCCATCACGAATTCGGCGCTTTCCTCGCCGATCTTCTTGAGGATCCGGTTATCGCCCCCCTCCAGCAGCTTGTTCGTGTAGCTGCCCGGCTCCGGCCGCTCCCGCCGCCCGGCGATCACCCGCGCCAGTTCGGTGCACACATCCGCCGGCGGCGGCAGGGCGTCCGGCCCGCCGGCGCTGGCCGTTTCGCCCTCCTCGTAGAAGCAGCTGCGGGCCCCCGTGTGGCAGGCCACCGCCCCCACCTGCTCGATCGTGAGCAGCAGCACATCGGCATCGCAGTCGTAGCGGAGCCCCCTCACGTGTTGGAAATGGCCGCTGCTGGCCCCCTTGTGCCACAGCTCCTGGCGCGAGCGGCTCCAGTAATGCACCTCGCCCGTGGCCAGCGTCCGCTCGATCGCCTCCCGGTTCATCCAGGCCACCATCAGCACCGCCCCGTCCAGCCAGTCCTGGGCGATGGCGGGGATCAGGCCGGCCGCGTCGAAGCGCAGCGTGGCGATCAGTTCAGGCCCGGCCAGCGCCGGCCCCCCACCGGGCGATGGCGGATGACAGGATCCAGGGGAAGCGGCGGAGGGAGCCCCCAAGGGACGCGACGTCGGCTGCAGTGATCCTCCCCCATGTCCACCCCCGCCGCCCACACCTGCAGCAAGAGCTACGGCGGCTTCCCCTGCTGCCATCGCCAGTGGCGCCACCAGGGCCACTGCCGTTTCGTGCACGGCTACAGCCGCAGCTTCACCTTCTGGTTCGCCGCCCACCACCTCGACATCCACGGCTTCGTGGTCGATTTCTCCAGCCTCCAGCCCCTGCGCGCCCGGCTCGAGGCCCAGTTCGACCACACCTTCCTGGTCAACCACGACGACCCCCTGCTGGCCCAGTGGCAGGACCTGCATGAGCAGGGCGCCCTCGACCTGCGGGTGATGGCCAACGTGGGCATGGAGGCCAGCGCCGAGCTGGCCTGGGGCTGGGCCAACGACCTGCTCCACCCCCGCGACGGCGGCCGCAGCTGCTGCTGGCGCGTCGAGGCCCGCGAGAACGAGGCCAACGCCGCCCGCTTCACCGCCGTCCCTGACTGGTTCGAGGCG
This sequence comes from Cyanobium sp. CZS25K, assembly GCA_030373325.1. GTDB lineage: Bacteria > Cyanobacteriota > Cyanobacteriia > PCC-6307 > Cyanobiaceae > Cyanobium. Next base: position 72,082 of record JAUCZB010000014.1, read on the forward strand.
GCCGCCGCCGCCACGGCCGCTGCCACCCCGGAGCCCTGGCCGGCGCCGTGATCCTCACCCGTCTGGCCACCGCCTGGGCCCTGTTCCAGGGCCTGCTGATCGAGGCGCTGCCCTTCCTGCTGATCGGCGTGCTGATCTCCGCCGGCGCCCGCTGGTTCGCCCCGGGGGGGCGCTGGCTGCGGCGGCTGCCGTCCCATCCCCTGCTGGGACCGCTCACCGGCGCCGCCCTCGGCTTCGCCCTGCCGGCCTGCGAATGCGGCAATGTGCCGGTGGCCCGCCGCATGCTCAGCGGCGGCGCGCCCCTCGGCGCCGGCCTCGGCTTCCTGTTCGCCGCCCCCGTGCTCAACCCGATCGTGATCGCCAGCACCTGGGCGGCCTTCCCCGACCAGCCCTGGCTGCTGCTGGCCCGCCCCGTCGGCGCCGTGATGGTGGCCGTGGGTCTGGCCCTGCTGCTCGGCCTCGTGGGCGAACCGGCGCTGCTCCAGGCCGACCTGCTGGCCGAACGGCGCCTGCACCAGCCCCTGGCGGCGGTGGGGCTGCTGGAGCGCTCCAGTGGCCTGGTGGGCGCCCCGGCTCCCCCCGCCCTTGGCGCGGCCGCCGACGCCGCCCCGCCCCGGCCGCCCCTGGCCGAGCTGATGAAGCACGCCAGCCAGGAGTTCCTGCAACTGGCCCTGCTGCTGGTGATGGGCTGCGTCATCGCCGCCCTGGTGCAGTCCTTCGTGCCCCGCAGCTGGCTGCTGGCGGTGGGCGGCGCCCCCACCCTCTCGATCCTGGCCCTGATGCTGCTGGCCCTGGTGGTGTCGGTGTGCTCGAGCGTGGATGCGTTCCTGGCCCTCAGCTTCGCCGCCCAGGTCACCCCCGGGGCCCTGCTCGCCTTCCTGCTCCTGGGCCCGGTGATCGACCTCAAGCTGGTGAGCCTGCTCGGGCTGCTGTTCCGCCCCCGCGGCCTGGTGCTCACCACCGCCGGGGCCGGCCTGATGGTGCTCCTGATCGGCCAGTGGGTGAACCTGTGGCGTCAGTGATTCCGCCGCCGAGGCCCCCTGAGGTGCCGCCGCCGCTGCAGCGGGCCGCCCTCTGGCGCGCCGCCAGCCTCGGGCTCTGGGCCGTGGTGCTCCTGGTCAGCTCCGTCGACGGCCGACTCGACCTGCTGCTGCGGGCTGTCTTCCACCCCCTGGTGGCCCTGGCCGGCCTGCTGCTGCTGCTCGTCGCCCTGGTGCAGCTGCGCCTGGCCTTCGGCGCCGGCCGGCGCGAGCGGGGCGACCGGCGCCAGGCCCGCACCCTGCTGCTCACCGCCGCCATCGCCCTGCTGGTGCTGCTGCTGCCGCCGGCCCCCTCCTTCGCCGACCTGGCCGGCCAGCGCCCCCGCGACGAGACCGCCGAGAGCGAGCTCAGCTTCGTGCTGCCCCCCGCCCAGCGCAGCCTCACCGACTGGGTGCGGCTGCTGCGCAGCCAGCCCGATCCCAGGCTGTTCGCCGGCGATCCGGTGCGCATCAGCGGCTTCGTGCTGCCGATGCCGGGCGAACCGCCCCAGCTGGCCCGCCTGCTGGTGCGCTGCTGCCTCGCCGATGCCTCGCCGGTGGGGCTTCCGGTGCGCTGGCCCGCCGGCGAGCCCCCCTTCCCCGCCGACCAGTGGCTGGCCATCGACGGCGTGATGGGCCTCAAGCAGGGCCCAGACGGCGCCGAACGGCTGGAGGTGATTCCCAGCCGGATCCGGCCAATCCCCAGACCCGCCAGGCCCCTGGAACCATGACCCTGCCGCGCCGCCCCCGCTGGCCGAAGCCCCTGCCCATGGCCCTCGGGCTGGCGGCCCTGCTGGCGCTGGTGCAGCAACAGCTGCTGCTGCGCCAGCCGCCGCGGCTGGATCGGCTCACGCCGGTGGCCGCCAGCTCCGGCCCCGCCGCCCTGCAGGCCCGCTTCAGCCGGCCGATGGACCGCGACCGCGTGGCGGCGGACAGCGACCTTTCGCCGGCCCTGGCGCACCAGTGGCTGGGGGACGGCGACACCCTGCTGCTGAACCTGGCGCCGGAGCAGCGGATCCGTTCCCCCCTCCTGCTGCGCCTGGGGGGCAAAGATCGCCGTGGGCTGGCCCTGGCCCCCCAGCGCTGGCAGTGGGATCCGCGCCCCCGGCTGCTGGCGGTGGTGCCGGTGGGCGCCGGCGAGCAGGTGCAGGTGCGGGAGCACGACAGCCGCTGGCGGCCGATCACCCCGGTGTGGCCGCGGATCACCATGCTCGAACCCCTCGGCAACGGCAACGCCGTGGCGGTGGTCTCCCGCTCCGAAAGCGGCCGCTTCCGGGTCTGGCGGGTGCCCCTGCGCCAGCAGCCCCTGCGTCCCCTGGGTCGCCATGGCCGGGCGGCACCGTCGCCGCTGCAGGCCGGCGCTCCCCAGCCCCTCGGCGCCAGCGAGCTGGTCTTCGCCCACATCAGCGGCAACCGCCGCGGCGAACTGTTGGTGCAGGCCGGCGGTGACCAGCCCGACCAGGTCAGCATCCAGCTGTGGCCCTCCAGCGGCGGCCCCCAGGAGCTGCCGCTGGAGGCCAGCGGTGCGGTGCGGCTGCTGCCTGAGGGGGGGGCGGTGGTGGTGCCGGAGATCGACGGCCTCAGCCTGCGGGATCTGCCGCCCCGGCCGCCCCGCCGCCAGACCCTGCCCGGCAGCCGCGACCTGAGCAGCTTCTGCCCCCGGGCCGGGCGGGCCCTGCTGGTGCGCCACTGGCCCGACTTCCGCCGCTCCCTGGAGCTGGTGGAGCCGGGCCTGGCCCCGCGGCAGCTCTGGATCGGCTCCCAGGCCCTGGTGGCCACGGCCTGCAGCCGCGGTGGGGAACGGATCTGGGCGATGCTCGTCGAAGGGGTGGGCCGCCCGTCCCTGACCCTGCTGAGCCTCGACCGCCATGGCACCGTGCTGGCCCGCAAGCGCCTGAGCCGCTGGGAGCTGGAACCCGGCACAGGGCTGAGCTACGACCCCACCAGCGACCGGCTGGCCGTGGTGCTGCGCCCGCTGGAGGAGGTCCAGGGGGCGCCACCGCCGGCCCGGGTGGTGCTGATCGACGCCACCAGCCTCGCGCCCCTGCCCCTGGAGCAGGAAGCCCTTCAGGCAATCTGGCTGCCGGCAGGGTAGAAACGGGCGCATGCAGGCAGCTTCCGCCCCTGATCTCCCACCGCGCCAGGCTTCCCTGCTGGCGGAGCTGCGCGATGCCGACGGGGAGCTCAGCGGTCAGGATCTGCATGCCCGGCTGCGGGGCGGCCCAGCCGCCATGGGGCTGGCCACCGTCTATCGCCACCTGCGCCAGCTGCAGCAGCGGGGGCTGGTGCGCTGCCGCCACCTGCCCAGCGGCGAGGCCCTCTATGCCCCGACCGAGCGGGACGAGCACCACCTCACCTGTGTCGACTGCGGCGCCACCATGGTCCTGCCCCACTGCCCGGTGCACGATCTGCACCTCCCCGGCGAGGAACTCGGTGGCTTTCTGCCGCTTTATCACACCCTCGAGTTCTTCGGGCTGTGCGGGCGCTGCCGCGGCCTCAGCTCCTGAGACTGTCGCGGTGCAGAACCGCCATCACCTCCAGAATCTGGCTGCAGCGTTCGGCCGGCACGCTGATCAGTTCGCCCAGCCGCGCCAGCATCTGCTGCTCCACCGGCTTGAAGCTGCGGTTGGTGTGCACCAGCAGGGCCGCCATCGCGTAGGCCGTCTCCTGCTGGGGCGGGCTCAGCACCGGCGCGGCCTCCATGATCAGCTTCTCCCAGCCGCCGCTGCGCAGCCGCTCCAGCAGGCCGTCGAACATTGCCGCCATCAGGCCATCGCCGAGGTTGCTGTAGGGCGATCGCACCTCCAGCAGCTGGCGCAGCATGGCGGCCTCATCGCCATCGAGGGTGCCGTCGCAGGCCACCGCGGCAAGGCCGATCGCGGCGAAGGCTTCGCTGGGGTTCATGGAGCTGGTTCGGAGACTGCCATTCCAACAGCCATGGCGGCGCAGGCGGGGTGAGCGCGCCGGCAGAATCACCCCATCGGCTTCCCCTCCCGTCATGACCAGCACGAAACTGGATGCCCCAACGCCGGCCGCGGCGGTCCCTGAGGCCCGCCCCATCTCCGTGCCCGTGACGATCCTCACCGGGTTCCTCGGGGCGGGCAAGACCACCCTGCTCAACCACATCCTCACCAACCAGGAGGGGGTCAAGACCGCCGTTCTGGTCAACGAGTTCGGGGAGATCGGCATCGACAACGAGCTGATCGTGGCCACCGGCGACGACATGGTGGAGCTGAGCAACGGCTGCATCTGCTGCTCGATCAACGGTGAGCTGCTCGAGGCCGTCTACCGGGTGCTGGAGCGTCCCGAGCCGGTCGACTACCTGGTGGTGGAGACCACCGGGCTGGCCGATCCGCTGCCGGTGGCCATGACCTTCCTCGGCAGCGACCTGCGGGAGCTGACCCGGCTCGACTCGATCATCACCCTGGTGGATGCGGAGAACTTCGGCGCCGAGACGCTGCAGGGGGAGGTGGGCCGCTCCCAGATCGTCTACGGCGACATGATCCTGCTCAACAAGTGCGATCTGGTCAGCGAGGAGCGGCTGCAGGCGCTCGAAGACGAGCTGCGGGCGATCAAGAACGAGGCCCGCATCCTGCGCTCGGTGAAAGGCGAGGTGCCCCTGCCCCTGCTGCTCAGCGTGGGGCTGTTCGAGAGCGACAAGGTGGTGGCCCAGCAACAGGCTCCGGCCGGCGGCACCAGCCACGACCCCCATCACGACCACGACCACAGCGGCGAAGACCACAGCCACTGTGACCACGACCACGGCCACTGCGAGCACGAACCGGAGGCCGCGATCCCGTCCCCTGGCCACGACCATCACCAAGGCCACAGCCACGACCATGGGGGCCACGCCGACCATCAGGCCATTGAAGGCTTCACCTCCCTCTCCTTCAGCAGCGACGGCCCCCTCTCCCTGCGCAAGTTCCAGAACTTCCTCGACAACCAGATGCCGGCTGGGGTCTTCCGGGCCAAAGGCATCCTCTGGTTCAACGAAAGCGAGCGCCGTCACGTGTTCCACCTGGCGGGCAAGCGCTTTTCCATCGACGACAGCGACTGGACGGGGGAACGCAAGAACCAGCTGGTGCTGATCGGCAAGGACCTCGACCACAAGCGTCTGCGCCAGCAACTGCAGGCCTGTGTGGCCAGGGACGCGGGCAAGGGCTTCGCCTGATCCCCCGGCGTCTGGCGCCGGTGGTGCCGCAACCACTACGGCACCACCGGCCAGCGCCGCTAGGGTGATGGTCTACGTACTTTTCCCATGACCGAGTTCCTCCTGATGACGGGCGTCCTCGCCCTTCTCGGTCTGGTGCTGTGGATGGCAATGGATTCCGACGACGACAACGGTGGCGGTGGCCTGATGCAGCCCGCCCTCGTTCCGGTGCCGGGATCCAGGCCCTACTGACCCGTGAGCCCTGGTTCTGCAGACGCGTAAGCATTGATACGCGCCTTCGCGTCGTTTGTTCCCTCTGCACCTGGTGCGCCTTCATAGGGTCCGGGCACATGCCCGTTTCCCCCGATGAACAGTTCCAGGCTCCCCCTGCGTCTCTTGCTGGCGGCCAGCGGATGCGCAGCCCTGGGAGGCGCGTTTCTGGCCTTCGGCGGCATCGAAAACCTGCCGGCCATCGGCCAGTCCCAGGACGGGGAGGCAGCCATCGCCCAGGCCGGCACCAGCATCGGTGTCTACTCCGGTCGTCACTACAACACCGACAAGGAGCTCTACCGCCAGTTCACCGCCCGCACGGGCATCAAGGTGAACGTGCTGGAAGCCAAGGACGACGCCCTGCTGGAGCGGCTCAAGAGTGAGGGCAAGAACAGTCCCGCCGATGTGCTCGTGCTCGTGGACGCGGCCCGCCTCGATGCCGCCACCGACCAGGGCCTGTTCCGCCCGACCCGTTCGGCAGCCCTGCAGCGGGACGTGCCCGCCAACCTGCGCGACTCCCAGGGGCGCTGGTACGGCCTCACCCGCCGGGTGCGCGCCGTGGTGGTCAACCCGAAGCTGGTGAATCCCGCCACGATCCGCACCTATGCCGATCTGGCCAACCCTGCCCTGAAAGGCAAACTCTGCCTGCGGGAGCGCAAGAGCCCCTACAACCAGTCGCTGGTGGCCAGCCAGATGATCCTGCGCGGTGATGGGGCCACCCGCGCCTGGGTGCGTGGCATGGTGGCCAACACCAAGCAGCCGTTCTTCACCTCCGACACCCCCCTGGCCCGGGCTGTCGCCCGGGGAGAATGCGGCGTGGGGGTGGTGAACACCTACTACGTGGCCCGCATGCTCTCGGGGAAAGGCGGCGCCCAGGACAAGCAACTGGCCGAAAAGCTGAAGGTGGTTTACGTCAATCCCTCCCACGTCAACATCAGCGGCGCCGGCGTCACCCGCCATGCCCGCAATCCCCAGGGGGCGATCAAGCTGATCGAATTCCTGGCTTCCCCCAGCGGCGGCCGCGGCTACGCCGAGGCCAACAATGAATATCCGCTCAAGGGTTTCGGTGATAACCCCATCCTCAAGCGGTTCGGCACCTTCAAGGCCGACGGCGTCTCGGTGGAGCAGATCGGATCCAAGACCAGGGCGGCCACCCAGATGATGGAATCGAACGGCTGGAAGTAGGGCACCGGATGGGGGCATCGGCAACGGCGGAGCGAACAGCAGCCGCCAGAACGTCACTTCCCATGCGCCGTGGGCCCCTTGCGGCCGCCGTTCTCCTGGTCTGCGCTCTGGCCCTGTTGCCGTTCCTGGTCCTGGCGGGGTACGCCCTGCTGGGCGCCGGTTCCAGCAGCGTCTGGCTGGGGGCTGAAGGCCTTGAACAGCTCACCAACACCCTGGTGCTTGTGGTGGGGGTCGGCCTGATCGGTGCCCTGCTGGGCACCGCTAACGGCTGGCTCACGGCCTGCTGCCAGTTCCCGGGGCGCCGCTGGTTGCGGCTGGCCCAGGTGCTGCCCCTGGCGGCTCCGGCCTTCGTGCTCGCCGCCGTGCTTGTGGATCTCGGCAGCCGCTGGGGCCTGCGGGTTCAGGGCATCGGCTGGGCGGCGCTGTTGCTCAGCCTCAGCACCTACAGCTATGTCTTCCTGCTCTCCACCGAGAGCTTCTCCGGGAGTGGTCAGCGCCAGCTGGAGGCCTGCCGCAGCCTGGGCGTGGGCCCCTGGGGCAGCTTCTGGCGGGTCGCCCTGCCCCTGGCCCTGCCGTCGATCGGCGCCGGTGTCGCCCTCAGCGGCATGGAGGTGGTCAATGAGCTCGGCGCGGTGGAACTGCTGGGTGTGCCCACCCTCTCGCGGGGCATCCTGCAGCGCTGGCAAGGGGAAGGCGACCTGCAGGGGGCCGTGGGACTGGCCCTGATCGCGCTGGTGCTGGTCAGCCTGCTGGTGGGGGCCGAACGCTGGATGCGGCATCGGAGCCGCCGCTGGAACCTGGGCCAGGAAGGTGCCCGCTCGCTGCAGTGGCCGCTGCGGGGCTGGCGTCGCCACCTGGCCCAGCTGCTCACCCTGCTGCCGCCCCTGGCCAGCCTGGGGATTCCCCTCATCTGGCTGGTGCTGAGCCGCGACCATGTCCAGAGCGATCCGCTCGAGGATCTGCTCGCCCTCACGCTGCGCAGCCTCGGTCTGGCGCTCGCCGCCGCGCTGCTCACGGTGGCGGCGGGCCTGTTGCTGGCGATCACCCGCCGCTGGCTTGCCAATCGGCTGCTGGGCCGGCTCACCTTCCTCGCCGGCATGGGCTATGCCGTTCCAGGCACCGTGCTGGCCCTGGCCCTGATGCTGATCGGTGGGCCGCTGCAACTCAGCCCCCTGCTGCTGCTGCTGTGGGGCTACGGCGACCGCTTCCTGGCCGTCTCGAAACAGGGGCTCGATGCCTCCTTCGAGCACATTCCCCCCAGCCTGGATGAATGCGCCACCAGCCTGGGCTGCGGCTGGCTGGCGGTGCTGCGCCGCATTCACCTGCCCCTGCTGCGGGGTCCTCTGCTGGTGGGAGGCCTGCTGGTGTTCGTCGATGTGGTGAAGGAACTGCCGCTCACCTTCTCCCTGCGCCCGTTCGACTTCGACACCCTCTCGGTGCGGGTGTATCAGTACGCCAGCGACGAACGGGTAGGGGCGGCCCTGGTGCCGGCCCTGCTGATCCTGGCCCTGGGACTGGCCGCCTCCCTGGCCCTGATGCCGAGCCTCGAACGCCAGGGCAAAGGGGTCTGAGGGCGTATTCGACGGGATCAGCCCGGGATCAGCGCGGGCTCAGCGCGACCTCAGTCGCGGCCGCAGCAGCACTTACCGCCTTTCCATTTGGAGCATTTCTTCTGGCGGCAGCCTTTCTTCTTGGCCTGCGGCTGGGGACCGCGGACGGCGTTGGCGGCGGGGCTGTCGGGAAGGCTGCCGAGGGAGTGGGCCATGGCTGGGAGAAAGAAAAGGGAGAGAGAGACAGGAAATCGGAGGAGGACGTCCCGGCAGCGACCGGCCCTGGCGGGCGCAGGAACCGGCTTCAGGCGGCCAGCGGGGCGCCATCGACCAGGGCCGGGGCCAGCCGCAGGCCGGT
>JAUCZB010000015.1 GCA_030373325.1 Cyanobium sp. CZS25K
GAGCCGTGACGAGCACTCCCGCTTCTGGGGCTCTGCCGCCTGGGGCCTTGCCCCCGTCGGCGCTGCAGCCCTACGCCAACGCCCGCATCCTGCTGTTCTCCAATGCGCTGCCGGGGGTGCTGGATTCCGAGCGCACCGGGCGCTTTCTGTTTGAGGGGTTCATCAAGCGCTTGCGGGGGATCTCCAGCAAGGAGAACGCCCCGGGGCTCGATACCGGTGACTTCACCTACGAGGGCTACCTCACCCGCGGCGCCGTGCTGCCGTTGACACCGTCCCAACCCTGGGACTGGTTGGCCACAGACATTGGCTGGAGCACCAGCGGCATCCGGCCGGTGTCTGCCACCACCCCGGCTCTGCTGACCCCTTGCTTCGGGGCGGTGTGGCTGGGGCCCCTGGCCGAGCTCACCTCAGCGGGGGTGCTGCCGTCACCCAGCCGCGGCCAGTTCGCCGCCTTCTCCGTCACTGAGTTCGGCGGCCTCTATGGCGCCGGTGGCATCGGTTCGCTCACCCAGCCCCTGCTGGGCGAACGGATTCAGGCGGCGCTCAAACCCAACCGGGTGGTGGTCGTCGGCAGCGGCGACAGCCTCAATGTGCTGGCCGAACGCCACGGCACCACCGTGACCACCCTGCGCAGCCTCAACCCCACCATCACCGCCCGCCCGTCGGACCAGTTGCCCCTGGGGAGCGGGCTGTTCATCCCTAAGCGGCGCGCCGCGGCCAATGCCGACACCAGCACCACCAGCCTGCCGGCTGGCTTTTATACGCCCGAAACCCTGGCCACCTACCTGGGCGTGTCGCTCTCGACCATCTACAGCTGGAACTCCAGCGGCTACGGGCCTCCCTTCGTGAAGCTGGGCAACCTCGTTCGCTACACCTACGAGGACGTGGAGCTGTGGCTGGCCAGGCAGCTGGAGCTCTCAAGGGGGTGAGCGGGGCCGCTCTTGTCGCCTACTTCTTTGCCCCCTCGGTGTTGGTGTCGCTGCTGTTCTGGTGGCCGTTCAGGTGCTTCTCGCAGGCCATGGCCCCGCTGCCACCCAGCACCGCAGCAGTGAGCAACGCGATCGAGAGGAAGCGCTTCACGGGAGGGCAGGTATCTGAGGTTGACCGTAAGCAGCTCCTCGGCTTCCGGTCTTTGTCCGCTGCCGTCTCCTCACAGATCGATGGCTGGCAATAGCTGAGGAGCACAGCCCGGACGGGGTGCTCCTCCACGACAGCCGCGATGGGTCATGGCCACTGCCACTTCTGCTTCCCCCTCCAGCACCACCACCTCCAGCGGTCAGGGTGCTGACGACAATTACGCCGCAAATGGCCAGAGCACCGACAGTGGTGCCGATGGTCAGGGCACTGCCGATGCTTCGGCAGGCGATCCCCCCGCCCCGGCCACGGCTGCAGGCGCTGACACTGCTGACGACAACCGCTCCTCCGACCCCCTGCGGGCCGAACGCCGCAAGAGCAACCAGCTCGAGAAAGAGATCCGCACCCTGCGGCAGCAGCTGAACCGCTTCTCGGAGATCAACCCCGAGGAGTACGCCCGCCTGCAGGAGGCCGAACGCCAGAAGCAGATCCTCGAGCAGCAGATGGAGCTGCGCGAGCGCCAGATGGAAGAGGCCTCCGCCCAGAAGGTGGCTGCCGTCGCCGCTGAGCGCGATGAGGCCAAGCAGCAGATCCTCCAACTCCGCAAAGACCGCCTGCTGGAGCGCGCCTTCTCCCAGGCCGAGGGCCGCACTGGTGGGGATGCCAGGGGCACGTTCTTCGACATCTTCAAGGGGCAGCTGGGCACCTGCTTCCGCTTGAGCACCGGCGGCGATGGCAAGGACGTGCTCGAACCGCTCGACTCCCAGGGCAAGCCGCTGCTGGGTGATGACGGCCGTCCGATGACCACCACCGAGTTCCTCGATCAGATGCGGGTGCATCCCGTTTACGGCTTCCTGTTCCAGCAGCGGGGACCGGCTGGCATGCAGGCCGCTGGTGCGCTTACGGCATCGGGCATCGGAAGCAACGGCGAGCCGATCAATCCCCAGGCGATGTCCGCCTCGGAGCTCTACCGGGCGTCCTTCGCGGTGAACGGCCGCGGTGCTCGTCGTTGAGTTCAAGCACACTCCAATGGCACGGCGGCCGAGCAGCTTTTATCGAGGCCTGACCTTCCGGCCGCCGCAGCCAGTGGCCGCTGCAGCCAGGCGTGCCCTAGAGCGCCGCGCCAAGCAACCTCCCTCCAATCGCGGCATGACTCCTGTGGGGCTGGCACGAGCCCGGCAGCTGCTCAACCGTCAGCAGCTCTCACCCGCCACCATCGACCGGATGGTGAGCTACTTCGCCCGTCACGAGGTGGACAAGCAGGGCTCCAGCTGGGAGGCCTACGGCAAAGGCCGTCAAGCCTGGGATGGCTGGGGTGGTGAGCCCGGCCGTCGCTGGGCCACTGGTCTTGCCCGACGGATGGATGCTGCGGAGCAAGCAGTCCAACGCTCAACCAATCAAACACGCCGCCGCTGACGCGCAACTGATTCAACCCCGCCACCGCCCGAACCTGGGAATACACAAGCGATCAATCAATCAACAATCAAAAGGGGAGAAACTGACGCGAAAAAAATCGCGAGATTTGCTCATTATTTGCGTTTCAAAATCAGCTCCCTGCAACTCCTTGCAGAAGCCTGCAGATCCCCGCAGAAAAATCCAAACTCGCGAGGGGTATTCCCCCTGTTTCTGGCAGCGGCGCAGGGTGCCTCGGAAATTTTTCAGATCCGGGGAATTCCCCTCTCAAGCCTCGCCGTCCTGGTCAATCACCAGCAGCAGGCCGCCCATGATCGCCAGGTTCTTGAACAGCTGGATCCGCTCGCCTGCATCAGCCACATCAGCGTGGAACAGCACGCTGGTGGGCACCAGGAATACCAACAGCAGAATCGCCCCGAGCCTGGAACGCAGGCCGCTGATCACCAGGGCCGAACCCACCGCCATCAAGACCATGGCCGCCACCAGCAGTACCGGTGCCAACGGCAGACCCTTGGCCGCAATGGCAGCAGCCGGACCGGCAAATCCCGTCAGCTTGCCAATCACCGCATGGATGAACACCAGGCACAGCAGCACCCGGGCAATCCGGTTCAACACCGACAGGCGGGCGGTCTGCAGGGTCATCAGGGCTGCACGAATCGGCGACAGTCTGCCCCTGTTCGTTCAGCGCCGCCCCGGAACCACCTGCATGCCGATCGGGGCCAAGGCGATCAGGGCCAACTTGATGTGCTGGATCCCGAAGGGAATGCCGATGATCGTGACGAAACAGGCCACTGCAGAGGTGAGGTGGCCGATCGCCAGCCACCAGCCCGCCACCAGAAACCAGATCACGTTGCCGATCAGCCCCAGCGGTCCGGTGCCGAAATCCATCCGTCCGGTGAGCTCCTTGCGGCTGACCGCTTCCTGGCCAAACGGCCAGAAGGAGTAGTTGCCAATTACAAAGCAGGCCCTGGCCCAGGGGATGCCGACGATCGTGATCGCCGCGACCAGTCCGGCTAGCCACCAGCCCAAGCCCATGACAAAGCCCCCCAGGAGAAACCAGAGGACGTTGAGCAGAAAACGGAGCATCGGTCCGGCCGCGGCGCTCTCCAGCTTGCTTGCCGCAGGCAGACCTTGCCCGTGCTTGTGACAGCGAAAAGCCCCGGGGAGCCGCAGCTCCACCGGGGCGGGGCCAAAGGCCCTTTGGCCCGCAGCCCTCAGAGCACCGAGACTGTGCCGAGGCGCTTGGACTGCAGCTTGCGAGCCAGCTTGTGGGCCAGCTCGGCCGGCAGGAAGCGGGGCTTTTTCACCGGCTTGCCACGGCGGCGGCCATAGAAGACCGCAATGCGCTCCGCGCCGGCGGCCTTGATGCCACCGGGATAGGTGTGCACCACCAGCTGGCGGATCTCAACGGCGGCCGGAGAGCAGAGGAAAGAAGTTGCCATCACAGAGGAGGCGAGGGACACCCGCGTCAGGCCCCAGCTGTAGCGACCTGGCAAGGACGCCTCATAGAGGCTCCTGGCCGATCCTTGCCAGGGCGAGACGGCTGGGGCAGCGGTGATCAGGCCCTCGCCGACCGTGAGGCCTCCGGCCCCGCGCGTGCTGAACCCCCGCCAGCTCGGTCGTCGGATCGGCTCCCGGTGGATCGATGGCCTGCCAGGTCCGCTGGGCCTCTTGCGGTGTCTGGCCGGTGGTCGCGGCCAGCAGAAAGGCAGGGCCCCAAATCCCTTTGCAGCTACGATGGGCCCAGTGGTGCCAACAAGGGCAGCAGTCCATTCGACACCGGTCTTCACCGGTGGCAACAGGGATTCATGAAGGGGGCTTCATGGTGCAGGGCAGGAACCCTGGGTGGTGTTGGCTGGGGCGCAGCAGCCTGCAGGCTGCTGCGCCCCAGCTGCTCGCGTTTGGGGGCATCGGCAGAGCCGGCCATGGCGATGTTGAGGGCAAAGGGGGTGATCTGGTCTCCCTTCTGCACCCAGCCCACCCACCAGCCCACGCCGGCTCCCGGGGCGTTCTGCCAGCCGGTCTTGGCATGCAAGCTCCAGCCAGGGCCGCTGTCCACCCGCGTGATCTCGGCCACCTGCCGCTGGGCCTGAGCCGGGAGCGGCAGCGTCCGGTGGGCCAGGGCTGAGAGGAAGCGTGTTTGCTCCACCGCACTGATTGCCAGGGGGCCGCGCAGCCAGAAGGTGGTCACGTCGCTGCCGATCTGCTGATTGCCGTAGTTGAGCTTCACGATCGCTTCGCCCATCCTCTGCAGGCCGATCGGGTGCGCCAGCTCCTAATACTGCGGTACGTTCGACACCTCTATGGTACTGCGAAACCCCATCTGCTCCAGCCACTCGCGCATGAACGGGTTGGCATCACCGATGTAGGGGATCACCTCGACAACGCTTCGCACGGCGCCCAGCGACAGGGCGATCAGGGCGTTGGCGATCTTGAAGGTGGAAGCGGGCGAGAAGCGCTGCCAGGCTCGGCTCTGGTTGTGGCCGCGCAGTTCGCCGCGACGCTCATCCAGCAGCACGAAGGTGCCCTCCACACCCGCCTGCTGGAACAGCGCCGCCACGGCCTGGTACTCGCGCCAGGGTTCAACGATAGCGGTAGCGGTCACTGCAGCGGCAGCAGAAGAGGGCAGGGCCAGCAGTGCCACCGCCATCAGGGTGCGTGCCGTGCCCATGTGCTCCAGGCGGTGAGAGATGGCTATCAGTCTCGACGATGCTTCATGAAAGCACCAGCAGCGGCAAGCGGTTGTCCTCCGAGACCACCAGCAAGGCCTCGGCGCCAAAGGTTTCCGGCCAGGGTGGGTCGAGCAGATGTGCCCCCAGGCCCTGTGCAGCCACGAGTCAGGAGTTGAACACGGCGTCGGTGTCTATCTTCCCCGCGTTGAGTTGCAGACAGAGAGCCAGGCGCCCCGGCTGCCGAGCTGCGCGGTGGGGCGTAGATCTCCAGCCAGCCGCCAGCTGGCCAGGGGACCCGCCAATGAGTGGCTCTAAGCCCCGGCTGCGGCTGCACCTCCAGCAGGGCTTCGTAGAAGCGGGCCAAGGCAGCCGGATCGTCGGCTGCCAGCACGATCGAGCCGCTTATCCCCATGGCTTCCACCAGTGCCTCGACGCAGCGGATCAGCCCTATCGGGCGGTCGATGAGGTCGCCACCCGCCAGCAGCAGGCTATCCCTCTGACGAGGGCGACTTCATCGGGTTCCGGAATTTCCTCTTTGAAAAAATAGGGAAAGACTTAAGCCTAACCCGATTTTCCATCATCCCTGATCGTTTACAGCTTCAAAGATGGTGCCAACACTGACTATTAATCGAGTGCAGTCGATATCAGCAGAAACGGACCAGATCGCCGGATAAAGCGTCTCGCCCTCTTTTAAAAAGGCGAATCGTGGCATCACACCTCTTTGCGGCATCGGTAGCGCGAAGGGCACGCTTTGTGACTGCCCTGCTGCAAGCAGGCGCTCTAAATCGATTATCTGAATTTTCTTGTAGATCCAACCATCCCTTGACATGCGGAGCTCGCTCTGCTTGTTGGTATGCCAACAGGCAAGAGTCAGACGCACAGATTTGACTTTGCACGCGCGCAGCGCGTTTATTTTCAAGCAGCCTTCCACGCTATCGCCGGCTCTGTATCGTGATCGGCCCAGCGTCACTATTCCTTGCACTAATCGATGGGCACACAGGTTGACAGCTACCGCGAAAAAAACCGCAGCAAAGATGAGAACAAGGGCGACAGCCGCAGGGAGGTCCATACGCCTCTGATCCACCTACAGAGCTTCGATACTGAATAGAACGTCTTGATAGTCAAAATCCCCACCGCCAAAAGTATCTTCAAAGCCAATAATCATATTGCTGCCATTGGCGGACAAGCCAGAGATCGAATGTTGCACCCCATCCAGGTTCAGAGTCGCGGTGTGGCTGTGAAATACATTTAAGCTCTGCGTGATGCCATTGACGGCAAGGGAAAGCGCCACTCCAGCATTAATATTCCCCGCGGCATTACTCGCATCTTGGAAGGTCAGCGTGTCGGAGTTCGTCAGCGTGTCTGCAAAGCTTTTCCCGTTAGCAATGATAAAGAATCCGAGTGTATGGTCGTTCTCGACACCTGTAATTAAATCAGGTAGCCGAGCCTCGCCAACGTCATTCAGCAGGACGCGCACATCCCGGATTAAACCCATTTGGTCAATTTCATAAACCCCGAGCGTGTTGGAAAGTGCTGTACGTGCTCGCTGATCTATACTAACTCTGAAGGTCGTGCTTCCGTTTCCGGTCAGGATATCAGTGTTCGTAATCCCGTTGACATTTCCGGAGTCGAGTGCCTGACCCTCCTGCACATTGGCCAAATAGTTTTGGAACGCGAGGCGCATATCAGAGCCACGCTGCCACACATAAACATCGTCGCCCGGCTGCCCTCCCAGCGTTAAAATCGTTTCGGCAAGTCCATCACCATCGGTGTCGATCTGCAACACCGGGGGCGATCCTGAGGCGACGATTACGTCGTTCTTTTTGAAGGATACATTGTTGAAGACTAACGTGTCAGACAGCTCAAGGTCAGTGACAGTGTCAGCATTATGATCTGCCGGGCTACCGATCATTTGATCGGCGCCAGTGCCGAGCGTGACAGTGTCAACCCCGCCGCCTGGACGCACGATGTCGTCCCCGGCTAGCGCGTCGATGGTGTCGTCAGTATCAGCCGCGTAAAGAATGTCTTCGCCTGCAGTGCCTGTGATAACGCCGGACAGGAGGGTGAAGACGCCCGTAAGCGAGGCGAAATCGTCCCCTTGCCCATCATTGGGAGTGGAGTCAGAGTCCGGCTCGGCCACGGCAACGACCTCCGCGGTGATCTCGTCTCCGGTCAAGCCGATCACTTCCAGAGTCAGCGAGCGGGTCAGGTTGTCCCGGATGTTGCCGACAGACCAAATCCCAGACGTATTATCGTAGGTGCCTTGTACCGAGTTGCTGCTGGTCACGAAAGCGCCGGCGGGCAGGTTTAGCTGGATCTCCACATCCGAAGCACTACCCGGACCGTCATTTCTAACCGAGAGCGTGATTGTATTGCTGAGGGTCCCCGACACCAGCGTCAAGGACAAGTCTGCCGTGTCCGGGCTTGCGCCGAGGATCGCTGCGATGTTGACCTGTTCATTGTCAATGATGGTGGAATCCACCCCGTCGGCAACAATCGCCGAGGTGGTGAAAGCCAACCCTGCAACTGGAGCAAGGGCTGTGATCACCACATCAATGCTACGGCCGGCTGCCAAATCCCCGATCGGAACAATCAGTTCATTACCGTTGAAAGTGCTGGCAAGGTTGGCCGACATCGATGTCAATCCCTGCACGGTCTCCGTCAGCACTACACCTGTAGCATTGCTGGCACCGGTGTTGCTGACTGTCACCGTGTAGGTGAAGGGCAAGTTCACTGTCGGTGCGATGGCCTGATCTATCTTGCTGTCGACGGACAAATCGACTGTAGTCGGCGCAGCCTCAGCGGGCACATTGAATTGCACCGCTTCGCCATCATTCTCAGTCTCGGAATCGTAAGTGTCCGCGAATACATAAACGTCTGCCGCGAACTGATCGCCGGGTGTTGCACCCGCATCCACTACTACATTGATAGTGGCGGTCTGCATCCTGCCTGCCTCGATATCGCCAAGATCGATCTCGAATTGTGCGAAGGCGGAGGCCTGAAGCGGGGATGACGCTGAGGAGATGGTCACGCCGGCTGGCAGATTCACGTAGGCCTTTGCACCTTTGGCATCTGTGTCCGTTGACAGGTTGGCAACAGTGATGGTCAATTGAACCGTGTCGCCCGGATTGGCCTCTTCCATGTCGGCTTCAAAGGTGACCGACAAATCCGCCTCGGAGCCCACTGTGACGGCGATGGGGTTCTCAACGATCACAATGGGGGCGGAGCCGCTATCGACCATCGCGTAGAGGTAATACCTGCCCGGCACGACCTGCGCTGCATCCCACGTAAAGGTTCCGGAGCTATCGGACTGTGTCAGCACCACAGAACCGGCCAGCAATCCGTCAAGCTCTGTCAGATTGTCGTCGTAGTAATAGGTGATGTAAGACGGGGTCGTTGCCTTGGCATCGAAGCTGTAGGTCACGGTGCCGTCGGCATTGACGATCGGCGTTCCTGTGAAGGTAAACTGAGGAAGATCGACGGCCCCGGTTGCCTCGTAGGAAATCGTGCCAAGACCTGTCGTGTCAACGATCTCCATATCCCATGTACCTTCCTCGGGCGCGTCGATAATCACGGTGCGCGATGTGCCGGAGCTGAAGTCGTCAACTATCCCGATTCTGTTGGTCGCGAAATCGGCTTCGTCGATCACTGTCCCGTCGGGCTTGACCACACGCACTTTGACGTCTTGCGTGTCGGTCTCCCACATGGCAGTGAGCATCACGTATTCCCTCCCACCGGACACGAACCAAGACGATGTGGTTGGGATGTTGCCGGTTCCGATCCGGGTTATCGAGCCGTCGAAATTGATCCGCAGACCAAGCGTGATGTCATATTGATCCCACGGGGTGACGACGTTGTACGTTCCCCAACCTGCGGCATAGTCGTCTGCAGAGGTGCTGTTATTAGTGTAGTTAATCGCGAAGTTCGAATTGGTGAGCTTGGTGCCGCCATAGATAGGCACAAAGTTCGGCAGCGAGACTTGTGCTGCTCGGGCGAAACCGAAGTCAAAATTCGAATTCGCCTTAAAGCTTCCTGTGGACACGACGAAGCCGTCGAGCACGTTTGAGGTGCCGGTGAAGGACAATTCACCCTTGCTCCAGTCAAGCTTGGCCGTGGAGACGTCCTTGACCAACGTGAATTGGCCCAAATCAGTGTTGAAGAGCGGCGTCTGAAGCGAGAAATTCGTCGTGAGCAGGTCCGTTGCCATCTGACCTTCGAAGAAATTGCTCGTCACAGTGGCGTCGAACTGCGCTAGAGCAAGGCTGTTGCCAGCAATTTTCGGCCCGAGCGTTGCGCCGATGGTGAACTTGCCTTCAACATCCTTGTTATTCGACGGAGCAAAATTATCAACAGAGCCGCCGATGCGCTGGAAGAAGAACGCTGGGTAGGCAGGAATGGGCTTGTTGAGATTGTCGAGAATTAGCCCTACCTTGTCGAGCTCGAACGGGTCGTAGACGAACTCCACCTCTGCGCGGGCGGTCGCACCCTCGCCGAACTTTACGCCGAACGGAGTACCGAGCGTGCCTGCGCCGCCAACCTCGCGCGTTGTGGTGTTGATACTAAACTCAAGACCAGTAATCGACCAGCCTCCTATTAGGTTGATACCGGTGCTGGCCTTCAGTACGCCTATGATATCAACGTCGGCATCGGAATTTACCTGAATATAATTAGTGCCGCTCAAGTCGGCTTCGACTTTGCCTAGTCCTTTCTTGGTCTTGGCAAAGCTGGTGTTTTCGAACTCGACCTTGGATTGGAAGCGTAGAGCGTCTTCGCCAGCACGGTATTCAATAGCCATGTTCGACGCCTTGACGTCGATGAAGCTACCGAGCTTGAATGTTTGGCTGCCCGGCGGGTCGATCCGGAAGCCGAGAACCGGGAATGCACCACCAGGCTTGATTCGCAAAGCTTGGTTATAAAAATTAGCCGTTTCAACGAGAAGGCCGCTGGCCGCATCTGGCATCTGGAAGCGCACATCGAACGCTAGCGTGTCGCTAAGCAAGGACATAGATTTGAACTCAACGGGAAGACCCGCGAGCTTAAAATCGCCTTGCGTAATGTTCGACAGGGTAGCGATACCATTGATCAGATTTAGGTTAAAATCGGCCGTGAAGAGGCGCTCAGGGATGCTCCCAATCCCGGAAAAGATCTGCCCTCCTTTGACTTCAAGTAATCCCTTGTTATAAGCAGCAGAGGAGGTGCTAAGCGCGCGAATAAGCTGCACTGCGCCATCGGTACGCCCGACATAGATCGTGCCAGTGGTTTCGCATTTGCCGGTCTTATCGTTGCTCTTGAAATCACTGTCAGCCGTAATAGTCCACGGGCGGACATCGTCGCAATCCAGCGGGTCAGCGGATACCGTATAGAACCATGCCGTGCCGGCATCGTCGGTCACAATGATGACCTGCACGGAGTCGGATTTGCCCGCCGGAAGACTAACGGTACCCGTAGCACTGCCGCCCGTGAACCCTGTGTCCACAACATTCCGGCCATCATAGCGTATAATGAATCGGTCTGGAATGCTGTAATGTTCGTACGAGTAGGAAATTTTGCTGCCCGCAGTTGATTCGAGAGGCAATGTCTTGGAGCTACCTTCGAATCCGCCGCTATCGCTGACTGTCGTGGTGTACTCGAGGCCTCCTTCTTTGGACAGGTCCTCTTCCGTAACAGGGACGGGTTCGCCGCGCAGTGCAGCAACTAGAGCCTGACCCTCGTCCCCAGCTGTATCACCTCCGAGGACTGAGTCGAGCCGGTGGCCTAACTCTTCAATGATAGCATCAACTAGCCGCTCATTCCTTGCAGAACTTATAAAGGCATCGGAAATCAGGATTGTGTCGTTGCTGCTGT
This sequence comes from Cyanobium sp. CZS25K, assembly GCA_030373325.1. Taxonomy (GTDB): domain Bacteria; phylum Cyanobacteriota; class Cyanobacteriia; order PCC-6307; family Cyanobiaceae; genus Cyanobium. The sequence goes on from JAUCZB010000015.1 coordinate 11,004, forward strand.
CATAGGCCGCATCCGCCCCGGGGATGCGTGAAGCCGACACAACAATAATATTGTTCAGTGGAACGCCCTGTTCCTTCCATGACTGCATCACCGCATCCAAGGCGTCCGATGACCCATAAACCGAAGTGAAGAGACTCGGCGAGTCCCTAATCACTGCCTCCAAACGGCGTGCAGCCTCTCTAATTGCGACAATTACAATTTCCGACCCGCCAACAATAGTTTCTGCCACTGTCCGATTTGTATTTATATAAAACTAAAATGCACCTTTGCAGGCCCTGCACGCCTAGGATGTGACTGATGCAAGTCTTAATCTTGGTCGGGGCGTCCCTCTGGGAGCCCCGCCGGCTGATGGCCCTGGCTCTCAGAAGGGCAGCAGCGCCTCCAGCTCTGGATCGACCGGCATGGCCGGGGCGGCTGCTTGCTGCTCGAACAGCACCAGGGCCGCCAGCTCAGCCAGCCGTGGCCAGCGCCCGCTGCAGAACGCCAGATCTTCCAGCACCTGCCAGGAGAACTGCTGCAGCTGAGCTTTGCGGGACAGAGGGGCCATGGGAGGGCTCCGCGTAGGACCCCTCAGCCGGCGGGGGGCGGGTCAAGGGCCCGTCCACCACACAGATGCGGAGCGCAGCGGAGCCAACGTCCACACCGGTGGGCTCGTATCACCCTTGAGGCGCCCCCCGACCATGAGGAGGGCCGGAGCGGAGCCCCATCGAAAGCCGGAGGCCGCACAATCGCTGCGCTGCTTCCCCTCTGCACGCCAGCCAGCAGCCGGATGCAGCTTCCGTTCCTAACGTGGTCGCATCCACGCACTGGCGATGGGCAGCTTCTCCTTCACAGCAGAGATCAAGGAGGACCGGACCCTGCAGCTGCCGGCTGGAACGCCTACCGGTCGTGTCACCGTGGCGATCACGCCCGCTGAGGAGGCCGCACCGACAGGCCGCAAGCTGCTGGCCAAGCTGCTGGACCTGCAGGCCGCCATCCCCGCAGCTCAGGGCCTCAGCCAGGAGCAGATCGACACCGCACTGGAGCACGAGCGGGCCTCCTGGAGGTGAGGCATGCGACTCGACTCAAGGTTCTCTGGACCGCTTCTGCCAGCGGTTTGGATCCTGCCGCCCATGCACCGCCAGAACGATGATTTCGTGGGCCTCCACGCGGAAATAGACGGCATAGGGGAAGCGCTGCAGAATCACCCGCCGCACCGCGCCCATCACCAGCGGATAGCTGAGGGGGGCTGCCTGGAGGCGCTCAACGGCAGCTGCCAATGACTTGCTGAACAGTGCGCCAAGGCCGCTCTGGCGGTCTTCGTACCAAGCGCGGGTGTCGAGCGCGTCCTGCCGTGCTTCCGGTAGGAACCTTACCGGCAGGGTCATGCCAGGCCAAGGTCCTGGCGCACTGCATCCCAGCTCACGGCGTCTTGGGGGTGCTGCTGATGCCTGGCCCAGCGACGGTCCAGTTCAGCGCCCAGCTCTGCATCCAGCTGCAGAGCCTGGTCCCGCTCGGTGGCCTCCAGGCTCTGCCAGAGGGCCATGGCCAGCTCCACGCGCTCGGAACCTGGCAAAGCCAGCAGCGCGTTGAGGGTGTCGGTTCCCATCGGCAAGCCCTGCTGCAGAGGTTTTCCAACGCTACCGGCACTCCATGGCAATAGCCGGTGACGTGATCTGGGGCTGGGCCCCGGGAGTGCAGCACCGATGGGCCTCACCCTGATCGAGGCAGCCAAGTACGAGACCCGCCTGGAGCACCTGGCGGTGATCAAGACCTTCGCTGAGGGCGAACTGCTCAGCTGGCTGCCGTTCATGAACATCGCCGGCGGCGGTCTCTTCTATTCCGTCGAGAAGGAGCTCCCTTCGGTGGGCTTCCGGGCGGTGAACGAGGGCTACAAGCAGAGCTACGGCGTCGTCGACCCCCAGTCTGAAGCCGTGCACCTCTTCGGGGGTGACGTGGATGTGGACCGCTCGATCGTCGACCTGCAGGGCCCGGAAGCCAGGGCGGCTCAGACCGAAATGAAGGTGCGCTCGATGCGCCTCACCCTGGAAGCGGCGCTGATCAACGGTGATGCCACCGCCAGCCAGGGCCGGGGCTTCGACGGGCTGGCCAAGCGCCTCTCCCCTGGCAGTGAGATGGCGCTGAACAACGGTGGTGGGGCACTCGATTTCGACAAGCTCGATGAGCTGATCGACTCGGTCAACTCCTACGGCGGCCGGAAGTATCTGGTGATGAGCAAGGCGATGCGCCGCCAGCTCAATGCCCTCGCCCGCCAGACCGTGGGACAGGGCGTCTACAACGTCTCGACCAACAACCTGGGGGTGATGGTGCATCACTACCAGGAGTGCCAGATCCTCACCGTCGACCGCGACGCCCAGGGCCTCGAGGTGTTGGGTTACGGCGAGGCGGGCGGCACCAGCTCGATCTACTGCTGCACCTTTGGCGACCAAGCCGTGACCGGCCTGCAGGGACCCTTCCAGGGCCGCTACGGCATCTCGGTGCGTGATCTCGGCGAGGTGCCCGATGCCCCGGTGTTTCGCACCCGGATCGACTGGTACGTCGGCTTTGGCGTCATGCACCCCCGCGCCGCTGGCCGCCTCCACTCGATCGCCCCGATCTCCTGAGGGCCAGAGGCCCCCTGGTGATGGGACTGGGGCTCCGCTGGATAGCCCTGTTCATGACCCCACAACTGCTTCTTCCGTCTTGGAGACCGACCGATGACTCGCCTGAAAGCCAACGCCCTGTTGGATGCCGCCACCGTGCTGGTGGGCTGGACCAACCGCTCCGCCACTCGGGACACCGAGAAGGTGTTCACCAGCGGTGAGGTGGTGAAGCTCAACACCAAGCTCGATGCCACCGCCCAGTTCTCCCTGCTGGTCTCTCACCCCGGGCACAGCGCTGCGGTGACGGTGGTGCTGCACCTGGCCCCGGAACTGCGCGACGGAACCATGGGCACCTTTGTCCCTGTCGCCACCGTGGCTGTACCGGCGGAGGGCGGCCGGGTGGAGGCCTACATCAGCGGCCACGACATCCTGCTGGACACCGCTGATGTGGATAACGCCGACCTGCCGGCGCTCTGCTTTGCCAAGGCTGTCGTCACTCCCTCGACTCCTGAGGGGTTGGTGGTCGGACTGACCGCCACCCTGCCGGCCTGACGATGGCAGGACCACAGATGACTGGGATGGCCGCCCAGGGTCCGCTGCCGGCCGGGATGCTGCGCATCCGTCAGGGCAGCCAGGAGCGCTATGTCTGGCCGGTGCACCTGCCCGGCTGGCTGGGACTCGGCTGGCAGGTTGCTGGGGCCGAGGCCGCTGCCGGAACCTCACCGGTTGGGGGCGCCGCTGCAGAGCCACCGGCACCGATCGCCGCGGCCGCTGGGGAGCCTCTTGAGCAGGACGATGCAAAACCTGCATCAAACCGCAGCCGCCGCGGCCGGCGCCGCAAGGAGGAGCCCCTCCCGGCTGCACCCGCTGACAACGGCACCAGCACCGTTGGTGACGCCAGCGAAAGCGATGCCAGCGGCACTGAGCTGAGCGAACAGGCAGAGGACGCTGAGTCCCCTCCTGCTGGTGGCGCAGAGCCGGATCCCGAGCCCGACACCGCTGCTGATGTTCCTGTGCTCACCGCCCTTCCGGATGACCTCTTCGACGACCCGCTGATCTGATCCACCCAACTTGCCGGCCATGCCCTACCCCCTGCCCCAGCAACCAAGCACCGTGGGCGGCCAGCGGGTGCGGCTCCTTCCTCCGCTCGGCTGCCCAGGGGTGGAGCAATGGGTGCTGCCGATGGAATTCAGCCGCTGGGCTGAGCTCGGCTACCGCAAGGGGCCGATCCCTGCGGATGACCTGGAACTGTTCTGGCTGCCAGCCGACAGCCGCTGGAACGAACCGATCGGTTCGGCCGCGATCGAGCTGCTGATCAACCCGCGCCAGAGCATCCCCACGCCGATCTCCGTGACGTGGGGCGATGGCAGCAGCAACGTCGTCCCCTGGCCGGCGGTCTCCAGGCAAGCCCCACGTCTGCGGCACGTCTATGCCCAACGGGCCGATGTGACCGTGCAGGTGCAGCTGGGGATGCTGATCGCCACCCTGCAGGTCGCTCTGGTTGGCTGTCCGGTGCCGCCCCAGCAACTGCTCAACAACCGCGACGGCGGCGGGGGAACTGGCGGCGTCATCCAGCCGCTGATCCCCAGCGGCGGCATCACCGGCGAGCCCTACGACGGCCGCCATGCCGTGGTCTGGCGCCTGCGGCTTCACCCGAATGGAGGATTGGGCTTCATGCCCGACCCGAGCAGCGGCGAGCCGGCGTTGGCTGTGGTGCAGGAATCGGGCGTCGGCAGCCGCGCCACCCGCTGGTATTCCGGCGATGGCCCGCCGCCCACGACCCTGCAGCCCGCGCCAGCGGTGGGCGACTTCTATCTGGACCGGTTGAGCGGCCAGGTCTACGAGCTCTCTGGCTGATCGCCGTGCCCGACACCAATAAAGGCCTGGCTGAACGGGTGGAGGTGTTCACTCGCGCTACCAGCGATGCGCTGCAGAAGGCCGTGGGCGAGGTGCTCGATGCCCGCAATCCCTGGCAGCTGCTCTACCGGCTCTCGCGCATCGTGCTGCTCGGGCTGGTGCTCTACACCGCCTGGCTGCTGATCACCCTGCAGCCGGATCTGGCCAAACGGATGAGCACCACCACGGCCGCCACCCTCCAGGAGCAAGTGCGTGCCCGGCAGGGCCAGGTGCAGACGCTGTTGCGCACCGCAATCGAGACCGGCGGCGATGGCCTCCACACCCTGGCGCTGCTGCAGTGGGAAGGCGGCGGCAGTGTGACCGTGCTGGCAGCCGTTGGGCGCCATGGCCAGCTCGCTCTGACGCCGGGGCAGCAAACGCTGCTCGGCGTGGAGATCGCCGATGCCCTCGGCCACGCTGCCCTCGGCTTGTGCGCCAGCGACGCCCCCAGCGCGCTGCCGCTGGCGGTGCGCTCCGTGACCACAGGCAAGGGCATGCTGCTGCTCTGCCCGGTGGGTTGCAGCACCACAGGGCGAACGCAGGGATTGCTGCTGGCCCTCTACGACACAGGGCCAACCGAGAGCGGTGGTGAGCAGCAACTCCGCCAGCAGAAGCAGCTGCAGCTGATTTCCCAGCGACTTGGCCAGCTTCTGGAGCAGCGCTGAGCGCAACTCCAAATTTGGCGTCGATTAGGAGTTCGTTTGGAGTTGGCCCTGGCCGCGTCGCGGACTGGGGGACGCGCTGGCAACAGCCAGTGACGCCGCACGCTGCTCTCCATGCCCCTCTCCTGGCGTCAGTTGGCCTCGTTGCTCGGACCGGCCGGGCCGATGGCGCCCCAGGTGGCCTGGCTGGCCAGCCCCCAGGCCAATGACCGGCGCATCCTGCTGCGGGCACCCCAGGCCCTGACCATCAGCCGCGTTGATGCCTTGCTCACTGGCGGCAGCAGCCCGAGCGTCAGTTTCTCGCTGCGCCATGGCGCCGATGTTTCGGCGGCTGGCACGGCAGCCACGAGCGATCCGATCACCGTCACCAGCACCACCAGCGGAACTGCAAGCACCAGCTTTCAGAGCCCCAACATCCCCGCGGGGCACTGGCTGTGGCTGCAGGTCACGGTGGCCTCTGGCAGTCCGGCCGGGCTGTCGGTTTCGATCGAGCTGCAGTAACGCCCCCTGCCTCCCGGTCGGGATTGCAGGGAGCAGGGCCGGGCACTGGGAAAGCTGGGGCGCGGAACTGCACGCGCCCGGCGTCGCCGGTTTGGTTCAGCAGGTGGCTGGGGAGGCGCTGCCTGCCTCGGCAACACTCCACGTCTATTCAGACCCCGCGGCAGGGGACCGCCCCCGGATGGGGACAATCCCGCTCCCTGGCAATAGCCGGCAGAACAGCGCTGCCTGGCTGCCATGGGTTCCTGGAGTTCCACCGGTTCTATCCGCGGTCCTGAGGGGCCCGCCGGCCCGCAGGGTTCACCTGGTGTGCAGGGCCCCCAGGGGCCTGCTGGACCCCAGGGCGCTCAAGGCCCGGCCGGTTTGCAGGGACCGGAAGGTCCGGCCGGTGCCCAGGGCATCCAGGGTCCGGCCGGCATCGGCATCAACTTCAAGGGCTCGGTGGCGGCGATCGCCAACCTGCCGGCCAACCCGGATCAGGGCGATGCCTACATCGTCCAGGCCGATGACTCGCTGCGGGTGTGGGACAGCGAGAGCAGCAGCTGGGTGGACGGCGGCTCAATCCAAGGGCCCCAGGGTCCGGCTGGTGTGGCGGGCCCAGCTGGTGCCGCTGGACCACAGGGCCCGGCCGGACCCCAAGGTCCGCAAGGCATCCAAGGCCCTGCTGGTGTCGATGGCTTGATGGGCCCCCGCGGCACCGGCTGGTTCACCGGCAGCGGTGCACCGCCCTCCACTATCCCCGGTGCCGTTGATGGCGACCTCTACCTCGACCTGCTTACCGGCACCGTCTACCAGCTGGGGCCGATCCGGGTGGCTGACCTGCCGGCCATCGGCAGCTCCTTCCAGGGCGGCTTCTATGCCGGCCTGATCAGCCACACCGCCAATGGCGTGGCCACCCATGCCCTGATCATTTCGCCCAAGGCATCTGGCTCTGCGCTCAACCTGGCCTGGAAGACCGCCAACACCGCCTCCAGCGGCACGACGAGCGTCTTCGATGGGTGGGCGAACAGCGAGGCGATGAACAACGCCAGCCATCCGGCGGCGCAGTTCTGCCGCACGCTCAACATCGGCGGCTACGACGACTGGTATCTGCCCGCCACCCAGGAGTGGGACATCCTCTACCGCTCCTTCAAGCCGGAGGCGACGATCGCCGGCACCTATTCGGGGGCGGGCTATGGCGCCAACCCCTATGCGGTGCCGGCGGGCGGCAACTACACCGACAGCAACCCGGCGCTGACCTCAGTGCTCGCCTTCCGCGCCAATGGCGCCGAGACGCTCAAGCACTTCGATGAGTCCTACGGCGACGATCCCTTCTTCCACTGGACCTCGACCCAGGTCGCCAGCGGCACCGCCTACCAGCGGATGACCTACCTGGGGGATCAGTTCGCCCAGAGCAAGACGAACGACTTCGCGACGCAGGTGCGGGCGATCCGCCGCATCGAGGTGCTGCCCTGATGCGGCGTCGACTGTGGTTCTGAGCTGATGGGGAACGGCTGATGGCCAACTGGCTGCCGCGCACCCAGCTCCCCGGCCAGCAGGTGAGTGTGAGCGCCACCACCACGCCACTGCTGCCGGGGGCCAGCGCCATGCTCGACCTGCAGGGCCTGGGGCGGCTGGGCCATGTCCTGGCCGTCAGCACCGACGCGCCGGGCTGGGTGAGCTTCTACAGCTCAGCTGCGGCCCGCGAGGCCGATGGCAGCCGCCCCAGCACTCAGGACCCGGCTCCGGGGAGCGGGGTCCTGCTCGATCTCGCTACAACTGCCTCCGCTCTGACCATCACCGGCCCGCCAGGGGGCACTTACTTCACAACCGAAAACGCTGTGGCGGCCCCACCGCTGCGGGCGTTGGTGCGCAACACCGGCACCGCCCAGGCCGCCATCGCCGTGACCGTGACCGCGGTGGTGCTGGCGCCATGAGGACCAGCCCATGAGCCGCACCCTGATCGACATCAGCCGCCTCGGCACCGACACCACCTGGCCCTCTGTGGCGGTGGAGGTGAACGGCTATCTGCAGAACTGGATCGCCGCGGCCAACGGCCAGGTGAGCCAGCACCAGCTGCGCATCGTCACGCCGCCCAATCCCGATGCCACGGCCAGCGATCCCTGCGGCTGGCGCATCGAGGCGACCCTCTCGCAGCTCACCCCTGGCGGCAATCCGGCGGAGCTGATCCTCGAGGTGTTCCTCACCGGCACCGCCTTGGTGATTCGCCCGGGCATCGGCAACACCGAGCCCTACGTGGGCGCCGACACCCAAATGGGCTGGGTGCTTCCGGCGGGGGATGTGGGCACCAGCAGCGGCACCTGGAGCACCACGCCGCTGCCCTTCAACGCGCAGGTGGCCTGGTCGCTGGCGCCAGGGGCTGAATACTTCGTCTTTGCCTACAGCCAGCACCGGTTCACCAATCGCCAGGCGATGCCGCTGCTGATCGCCCGCGACCAGGTGTCCGGAAACTGGATCCTGGCTGCCTCACCCCCCTCCACCACCTCCGATGCGCTGCGGGCGGTGAGCTGGAACGTGCGCTCCGGCCAGCCCTCCGGCTCCCGCGGCCTGCTGCGCGATGGGCTGCTCACGGTGGTGCGGATCAGCCGGCCCGCCGAGCTGGTGATCGCCACCACCGACTGGAGCTACTACGAGGTCGCCAACGAACCGGCCCAGTTCTGGGAACCCCTGCTTCTTCCGCCTGATTTCGCGGTGGTGAATCTGAGCAGTGCGGCGATGAGCTACTTCAAGGCGCCCGATGGCAGGGAGTGGCTGGCGATCGGGGGCCATGGCCTGCTGCTGCGCACCAAGGACGCCACCCCAACCACTGCGCCGACGCCATGACCTATCAGGTGTTCTGCCAGACCTTTGCTCCTGGGACCTGGAAGTGGACCAGCAAGGATCCGGCCGGAGTCGGCCTGCAGCTCGACGCAGCCTTCCGCGCCTTTGCCGCCGCCGTCAACGCCCTGCCGGCCAATGCCAGCACGCCCCTCTCGGTGGTCCGCTCCCACGCCGATGCCACGGCCAACCGCTGGGGATTCACCTGGCAGCTGGGCCACCCGGTGGAACCCGGCCACCTCTGGTTCCTCACCGAAAGCACCACCGCTCAGGGGGAAAGCCAATCGAGCAGCAGTGCGGTCTTCGGGAGCGCGCTGGCGAGCACCTTCACCAACAGCACCAGCAACGGCGGCTACGGCTCCTACAACAACTCCACCGGCTGGTCGACGGGCCTGGCCTACATCGACAGCACCCTCACAGGGGCCACCGCCATCGGCGCGATCCTGCTGATCGCCCAGGACACCACCCCGGGCAAGGAGTTCTTCTGCTGGGCCCTCAAGACCCACGGCGGCAACGACGATCTCCACCGCGACAGCTGCCATGCCCTTTACAAGAGCCCCGGAACGACGGGCTGGAACTCGATCGCCGTCTTCCCCCGCACCAGCAAGCAGTTCTTTGGGCATGTCGTGCTGCACGGCTATTCCGGCAACAGCTTTGGCGGCCTCCCCTCGGCCATCGGCGCCAGCATCTACGCCAACGGGCATCAGCTGCGCAGCGGCATCGCCCTGGGCCACTACGAATTCACACTCCAGAACCAGGGCCTCTTTGACAACCCGCCGCCGCTGATCCAGCTGCCGGCGCCGCTGTTCATCGGCTCCACCAGCATCCGTGGTGCCAGCACCCATTTCGGCAAGGTCACCCGCCCCGATGGGGTGATGCTGCAGCTGGGCCAGCGCTCCAGCGACAGGGACGTGTGGCTGTGGGTGCCAGCCGGCACCAGCCACAACCAGGCCAGCCCCTGGAGCTCACCCCTCGCCCTGAGCCACTGGCGGGAATGCAACGAGCTGCACTTCATCAGCAGCCTGCCCCCGCAAGGCATCCAGCTGATCACCGGTTCGGCGGACTTCATCCGCCACTTCCCGCCGATGAGCGCGGTGGGTGCCCGCCAGCACCCGCAGCAGGGACCGCTGCTTTCGGGCTCTGGTGGTGGTGGCGGCGGTGGGGAAACGGGTGGCGGCCCGACGCGACCCGCAACTGGGCTGCTCTGGCCGCGGGGAGTGTGAGGGTGTGTTGGCCAGCCGTCAGTCCCAATCCCAACAGGCGGACAACGGAGCAGGCAGGGGGGCGCCCAGAGTTCACCGTCAGCTCTACGGTGGGACCTTCCTGCGGGGGTCCTCTTCCACGTGAAACAGCACCGCCTGGTTCTGCAAGGCGGTTCAGCCGACAGGCTCCGCATCCCGATTGAGCTGCTCCGAGACATGCTCGGCGCGGTTCAGGACGGTGCGCGTCATGCCGCTCGATTTTACGTGGAAGGCCTCAGTTCCCAGGCCGGCCCAAGGCCCCGCTGGTTGGAGGCCTGCACCGCCCATCTGGTGACTGGTTTGAGCCCCGGGTCTGCCGTGCTCGATCTGGAAGCGCCCTTGCTGCAGGAAGTGGCCCCTGAGCAATTCGGCGGACAGCAGCAGCAAGACCTGTTCGGAGAAGCCAACGAGCCGATCGGGCCTTGTGGCAGCGCTATCGACCTGTTCGTCAGGGTGCTCCATCAAGTGAAGGCTGGCAATGCTGCAGCCGTGCATGCCGACCGGGCCCTGCTGGAGAGTTGCTTGCGTTTGGCGCGCCTCCCGAGGGGAGACTTCAACGGTGTGGTCTTGTGCGACCTTGAAGATGATCGCCAAAGCGTTGAGCTCTCACCTGCTGATGTGCCCCGGCTGGAAGCTCTGATCCAGGACACGCCACTGCCCCAGGCTGTTCGCTTCACCTGTCTGCTGGACACCATTTCTGGGAGCCGCCAAACAGTGCTCCTCAGGGCCGAGAGCGGTGAAACCATGCCGGCGCGATTAGGACCAAGCGTTGATCCTGAACAGTTGCGCACCCTCTGGAACGAGCGCGTGCTGGTCACAGGCACCGCCCACTATCGACCCTCGGGGTCGATCCAACAAATCGCTGTGGATAGTCTTCATCGCGCTGAACCCCGCGATGAGCTGTTTGCGCACATCCCATTTCCACCAAGTCGCCAGCCTGTCTTTCGCAGCCTGCCTCATGATCAGCACAGTGGTGTGGCTTCGTTCGTTGGGACGTGGCCGGGTGACGAAAGTGATGCGGAGCTGATTGAGGCTCTGCAGGCGATTCGATGAGCCAAGGCTCACTGGTAGCGGCGAACCAGTTGTTCCTACTCGATACCAGTGTGATCATTCACCTGGTACGTGGCATTGAAGTTTGCCAACGGATTCTCCGTTTGTACGACCTGATCCACTGCCAACCACGACCGCTGGTCAGTGTTGTCAGCTTGGCTGAGGTTCGCGTCCTTGCAGAGGTGAACCACTGGGGGGAGCGGAAACGCCAAGCATTGGAGCGAACACTCCAGAGCCTGGTGGTTGTTGACATCCATCATCCGCTGGTGATCGATGCTTACGTGCGCATTGATCTCCACGCCCGCCAACACCCCAAGGGTGCTCGGCATATGGGCAAGAACGATCTTTGGATTGCAGCCTGCGCAGCTGCAGCTGATGCCTTCCTTCTCTCCACGGATGACGACTTCGAGCATTTGATTCCGGATCAGGTTCGTGGTGATGTGATTCCGGTTGATCCACCTTCAGCTCCAGACGAACCTGGATGAAGGGGGCCGCAGCCCCCAAAGAGCATCAGGCCAGTGCCAGCTCAATCTCCGCTGAGCGCTGGGCCTGCAGAAGCGCCACCTCGGCCTCCTGCTGGGCCTGGATCTTGCCATCGAGCTCATCGATACGCGCCAGGCACTGCTGAATAGCCGGGATCACTTGCTCTTCCAGGATCGTGATCTCCTCTTCTCCATAGGGCTGCTCGATCCAGGTGCGGCGCAGCGGCAGCCCCCGCCGCAGCTGCAGGATCCTCTCGATCGCTTTGAGGCTGGAATCGAGCAGCAGGAACGGATCCTCTTCTGGCCGGCAGAAGGGAGAAACCGCAGCAGAGCGAAAGGCCATGGAATCGGCGCCGAGAGCGGCGCAGCGACGGGACCGATCCCAGCCGGGGCCTGACGCAGGAAGGCCCCAGACTGGAGAGGCCCGGAGCAAGACCCAGGGGGTCAAGCCCCACAGGGGCAAGCCCCATCGGGCCCTGCCCGCTCAGCTGCAGTGAGCCGCTGCCGCCGCCGCGCGGGCGCCATGGGCCGGGAAGGTAACCACGAACCCCCGCTCGGCCTGGGCGCAGAGGGGAAGGCCAAAACGGCCGCCGCAGCTGATGCACTGCACCTTGCGGCCGCTGCGGCTGGCGGGGCAAGCCACGAACCGCACGCCCTCATGCCGGAACACCGCCGGCGCATCGGGCGGCACCACGCAGACCGCCGGGATGCCCTGCCGCACCAACGCCGCCGCCGTGGAGCGGGACTCGGTGGAGGCATTGACCACCAGCCCCTTGGTGGCCGCCAACCGCAGGGTGGCCTGATTGGCGGGGGCCATCGGGAAGTGGGTGTAGGACCAGGCCGCCCGCAGGTGCCTGGTGGCCTTGGCCAGCCGGAGCAGCAGGGCCTGATCGATGCGCAGCGGATCAGCCGGATCGGGCCACTGATCACCGGCGACGCAGTGCCGGAACATCACCCCGGCAGGCAGAGCCGCCACCTGCCGGATGAAGGCCGCTGCATTGGCGCCGACCTGCCCCCGGCTGAGCCGATCCCAGTGGAGCCGGGTGTGGAAGCCCGCCTCGGCATAGCAGCCCTGATCGCCAGCCAATGGGCAGCTGGACGGGCAGGTGAGGCGGCTGGTGCTGGAGACCGCGATCAGCCCGGTTTTGCCATTGCTGCTGGGGAAGCTGAGGGCAGCGCGATGGGACTCGGCAGGGGCCACGGCTGAGGGGACGCAGGATCCCGCCCCTCACCGCGCCGCCCGTCAAGGGCCAGCCACCACCAGAAGGCACCGCGCTGCGGTGGCCGACGACCAGCCGGCTGGCTGGTGAAACCCTTGACCAGGCGCCGACCATGGGACGGTCTGCGGCATCACCCCTTCCGGCATCAGGGAGTTCGTCGACCCCCTGGCTGTCGGCTGCTGACCGTTGCCTGCTGCCGGTCTGGATCGGCGTTTCGGCGGGTGTTGCCGGCCTGGGTGCTGCCTTCCAGATCGGTCGTGAGCAGCGCAAGATCGATCGCCCGCGCCAGCTGTTGCTGGAGCTACCCACTTAGCGCTGCCTTCCACAGCAATGCGGAGCGAATCACCTGCGCGTGGCAGGCCAGCGGGTGGCACCAGCACTGCAGCGGCAGGGGCCGGCCGCGGGCCTGCTCCAGCAACTCCTCCAGTGCCCTGCGCTGGGGGGAATCAGCCTGCTGCTGCTGAAGCTGCTGCCATCACGGCCGATCTGGGTGGGATTGCCCAGCACGGAAGGGCGACCCACATACACCCGCCGCTCAGCACCAGGGCCCGGCAGTGGATCGCTTAGCAGCGCTTTGCGCGCGGTTCTGCTGGCTTTGGTGATGCGGATCTGTGCACGGCTGCACCGGGGGAACTGCCGCTCCCATTGCCGCAGCGCCGCGCAGGCGACCATTGGACGGCCAGCCTCCGGGCCCGTGCATCCGCAAACCAACCAGCCGGGCGGAGCCAGCGCAACCCAGGGAGTGATCCACAGCCGGGCATCCGTTGTGGCTGTTTGCGTCAGCGGTTCTGGTGGTTAAGCCTCGTGCAGCACCAGCTCGGAGGAGAGCGGGATCGGCACCACCAGGTCTCGGCCGGTGATCTTGGCCTTGTACATCGCCACGTCGGCCCGGGCCACCATGGCATCGATGGATTCCCCCTCCCCGGCCAGGGTGACGCCGATGCTGAGCGAGGTGGTGAGCAGCTGGCCATTGGCCTCAAACGGCTGGTGGCCGGCCTGGCGGATTTTTTCGGCCAGCGCCACCCCATCCTCCAGGCTGCGGAGTTCGGTGAACACCACCAGAAACTCATCACCGCCGATACGGCCGATCAGATCGCCGCTGCGGGTGTGAGCCCGCAAGCGCTCGGCAATGGTGCAGAGGGCCCGATCGCCGGCGGCGTGGCCATGGCGATCGTTGATGTCCTTGAACTTATCGACATCCACAAACAGAACAGCCGTTTGCCCGCCACGGCGATTACCACGGGCCAGCAGAGCGTCCAGCCTCGAGAAGACCTCCTTGCGGTTGATCAGGCCGGTGAGCTCATCAGTGCGGGCACGCCGATCCAGTTCCGCCTCGATGGCGACCTCGGCATCCACGGTTCGGAAGGAGCACGCGATTCCGCTCAGTTGGCCCTGGCTGTTGCGATAGGGACCCCCATGGACCTCCACCCAGCGCCAGCATTCCCGGTGATCCCGCAGCCGCAGGCGCACAACCTTGGTGCTGCCACCACTGATCGCGATGTAGACCTGTTCGGCCAAGGGGCGATCGTCGGGATGGCAGAACTCCAGATAGGAGCGGCCCAACCAGTCGTCTGGCTGCCAGCCCAGCATGGGCGTGAGGGTGGGTGAGACCCAGCGCATGCATCCCTCACTGATCTGCAGCACCACATCGCTGGAGTTAGTGACCAGCAACCGGTAGCGCTCTTCTGATTCAGCGATCCGCTGGGCTGCTTCGTAGCGCTGGGTTACATCACGCCAGCTCACCGATAGACCATCGCCAACGCGACTGCCACGCACGTCGTAGTGGCGTCTGACACCCAGCTTCTCATTGTCGTAGAGGAAATTATCCAGTGCCAGGGGCTCACCGGTTTCCACCGTGAACACATAGGCTCTGAACAGGGCAGAATCCCGCAAACCCGGAAAAGACTGGAGCAGCCTGCTCCCCAGAAGATCCTCGCGGCTCAGATTGAGATACTCACAGGTGGCACGGTTGACATTGCGGTAGAGGAAATCCACGATCTTGCCGTTGTCATCACGGATGGCATCAATCAGAATCTGGGGATCGAGCATGCCATCGGCGTTGGCCTTCAGTAGCTCAGCGCTGCGCTGATACTGCTGTCTGGCCTGCACCAGCTCATCCACATCATGAAGGGTCGAGATGAGGTGCTGCAGCGCGCCGCTTTCATCCCAGACCAGATTGACCGTGATGTCATACCAGTGCAGGTCGCCGTTGCTGGCCCGCACGCGCAGCGTTTGGCTGAAGGTGGTTGCCTGGCCCTGGCGGGCCTTGTCAATGGCCAACAACAGAACACTGCGATCGTCTTCCACCACAAGCTCGGGATTCCGGCCGATTAACGCCGCCGGTCTATAGCCCAGCACGCTCTGAATCGACGGTGACACCCACGCCAGAGTGAGGTCGGGGTTGTAGAGCAGCACAATCTCGCTGGTGTGCTCCGCCAGCAGCCGGAACTGCTGCTCCTGCTCCGCCAGCAGTTCGCGGGCCTGGATGATCTCAGTGATATCAATAATCTGCTCAATGAAGTAGCGGAAGTTGCCGCGCTCATCCCGCACGCAGGCCACCGATACATCTCCCCACACGATCTGGCCATCGAGGCGGCGGTAGCGCTTGCTCACCCGGTAGCTGTCGCGCCGGCCCGAGAGCAACTCGGTGGCCAGGGCCAGGCCCTTCTGCAGATCCTCCGGATGGGTGAGGGCCTGCCAGGTGGTGGAGCGCAGCGTGGCGGCATCCGTGGCAAACAAGTGGCAGAGGGCCCCATTCACCTCCAGAAACGTTCCATCCCTGGACACCAGGGCCATCCCCACCGCCGCGTTGTCCATCGCCAGGCGGAAGCGCTGATCCGCCTCGGCCTGGGCCCGTAGCGCCCGCTCCCGCGCTTCCTGCGCTTCCAGCAGGGGGGAGAGATCATCGAACACCCAGATCCGGCCCAAGTAGCCACTCAGACGGATGGGAGAGGAGGTGACCTTCAGGTGGGTGGGTGGCTGGGGGAAGCGCCAGATCAGCGCCTCGCTCGGGCCCTGGGGATCCATCAGCAGCCGCGCCCCGAAGGCTGCAATCTCCGGCTGATTGAGGGCCCGCTGCTCCAGCGCCGCCATCGCTTCCGCCAGGGAGGCGGCAGGCAGCTCACCACTGCTGACGCCCAGCCAGTGGGCAGCGGCTGGATTGACGCTCGCCACGGCGCGGATCAGATCGACCGTCACCACGCCCTGCTCCAGGCACGAGACCACAGCGCCCAGGCGCTGGGCCTCCATCTCCGCCTGAAGCTGCCGTTCATGGGCCTCCAGCAGCCGGGACAGGCCGCTGTCGAGGTGCTCCTGCACATCCTGCAGGATGTCCTCCTGAGGCACCTGCCCGCACCAGATCAGCAGGACGTGGCGCTGCTCGTCCAGCTGCCCGCTCCAGGCCGCCTGCGGCAGCTGGGACAGCGCCAGCCGCAGGCTGGTGGGCACCAAGGCCGCCAACTGCAGCGGATCGGATTCAATCCGCTGCTCCTGCCTGTCCTTCACGGCAGACCAGATGGCGCCCGGCTGCAGCAGATCGGCCGGGTGGCTCATCAGCACATGCGGTTCGTGCGACCCTGTCGGCTGCTTCCAGACCACCACCGCATCGGCTCCTGCGGCCCGCGCCAGCTCAGCCAGGGCATCGGCGAGGGCACGGTTCATGCCATGACCTGTTGCAGAAATGGCCCGATCGCCGCGATCACCGCCGCCGGATCGACGATGTGGGGGAAATGCCCCTCGCAGACCAGAGGCAGCAGGCGGGCGTTGGGAATCGCCGAGGCCAGCCAGCTGGCCGCCTCCAGTGGCACGGCCGGATCATTGCTGCTCTGAACCACCAGGGTCGGCGCTGTGATCCGAGCCATCAGCGCCCGGCAATCCCCTGGAAGATGGCGCGAAAGCAGGTGGCCGTCACAACCGGGTCCAGTTCCCGTAACACCCGCACAAACTCCAGCACGTCCTGGGAGCGGGCGGTCTGGCCCATCACCAACGGCCCGAAGCCCGCCGTCCAGGCCTCGAAGTCGAGGCTGATCGCCTGCAGCAGCTCCTTCACTTGAACGCCTGTGAAGCCACCCCGATACCCCGCGGCTGGATCCTCCACGAGCAGGCCGATCCATTGAGCAGAACCAGGCGCTGGAAAAGGCCAGGATCAGCGGCGGCGGCCAGGGCACCGGCCATCGCACCCAGCGAGTGGCCCATGTAGATCGCCTGACGGATGCCGAGCTCCGCACACAGCAGGCTGAGGTCATCGGCAAAGGCCACGATCGCCCCGTGGCGCGCCGGCGTGAACAGGGCGGGATCGGCATCCCGCGAACCCGCCTGCGCGAAGGTCAGGACCCGGAAGGAATCCCGAAAGGCCTCGACCAGCGGTTGCCAATCACCGGGCCGGCCACCAAGACCGTGACCCAGCAGCAGGGTGGGTCCCTCCTCACTGTGGACGGTGACCGCATGGGCTGCGGAGCGCTGCATGGACCCCACCGCCAACAACTCGACTGCACCGGGCAGTCAGAGTTCCTGTAGACCCTATAGCCCATCGCATACCCATCGCTCCGTGCCGTCGCCAATGGCAACGCTGGCGGGTCCTGGAGCTCTGGAACGTAGCCGGCGCTGGCAGCGCGGCGCACAGGCGACCGCCTACCACGGACAACGACTGGCGCCTGGCCCGATCCTTGCGATCGCGCGAGGACTGGCCGACGGGATCCGGTGGGTGTGCGCCGCTCCGGTGGTGATCTGCTCCCCCTGGTCGCCAGACCCGGCCAGGTTCGGGCTCTGCCGCAGCAGCCATCACCATCACGACAGCGTTGTGCGTGTCGCCTCCTGCGGCGTGCCGGTCCTTCAAGCTCCAGGCGAGCTGGCGATCCACTGCTCCAGCCAGAGCTCCGGCCGGTAGCGATCCCCCTCCAGCCACAGGCCAGCCAGCTCCAGGGGGCTGTAGGAGCGAAAGCCCGTGAGGACGGCATAGAAGTCCCGGCCGTGCCTCTCTCCCGCCAGCGCCATCAGGGCCTCCAGTGCGGCGGCCGGATCCAGCTCGTGCTGGGCGATCTGACTGCGCAGGCGCTGCCGCCAACGTCCGCTGAGCATGGCGGCCTGTCGCTGGCTGATCGCCGGGGCCGGCGAGGTGCGGAAGGCATCTGGAACGGGCCGGATGCCGCAGTAGCAGGCCCAGAACTCCAGTGGCCCCCACACCGGAACCTCGCTGTCGCCAAGGGGCATCGCTGTTTCCAGCTTCTTCCGCAGAGCCGCATCCCCAAAACGCCCCCACTCGCGGGCGGCGATGCGGCGGTTCAGTTCTCCCAGCTGCCAGAAGGAGCGCTGCCGCAGTTCACCGGCCTTGCCCTGCTCGATGACGGAGAGGTTGCCGTAGGAGATCACACTCGACGGCTCGCCGATCGCCTTGGCCCAGTTGCAGACGGTGTACTGGGTCCAGCCATTGCGGCGCCGCCAGTTGAGCAGCATGCGACCAAACGCCAGCCGGCTGGCCTCCTGCCGCGCCAGCAGCTCCTCATAGCTGGGCCAGGGGGCCCTGGCTCCCTGTTGCTTGGTTGACCTGGCAGGCGGTGGCGCCGTGTTCTGCGGCGACGTTGATGACGGCATGGCGATCAAGGTGGTGGAAGCCGGTCGGGGGCTGTGAGGCTGTTGCCAGGAAGGCCAAGCCCGCTGCAACGGCTATGGCTGGAGAGGCCGGAGACCGAGGAGGCCTCCGGCCGGCGGGCCTCAGAGCACCCGCACCGCGGCCTGGGGCCCGAGCACGATCTGCTGATTCGAGGCCAGGATCAGCGCCTCCTCCCGCGGCACGTAGTGCGGCTGGGAGGTGATGTGCCCACCGGCTTCGCAGAAGCCTGGCGGCTTGGTGATCGAGGAAGAGCACCCGCAGCAGACCGCCAGCGGCGCTGAGCAGGTGGACCGAGACGACGCGGATGGGGCAGCAGGGCCGAGAAGGAGAGAGGGTGGCCATGGCCGGGAGGGCGAACGACCGGGCCGATCCGCACCGGGAAGGAGACGGCCGGCAAGGGTCGCGAGCCTGCGAGCGATTCACGTCAGCCCTTGACGGCCGGCCCGCGCCGGGGCAGGCCCAGGCGGCGTTCGCCAGCCCGGCCAGCCAGCCGACGACAACTACATGCCCCTGTCCCCCAGACCGTTGCCGGCATCCACCTGCGTCCTGACAGCACCTGCCGCTGTGGGGCTTTCCACCCGCGCATGGGCCCCGACCCAACGTCCACAGGTCGGCGCCAGGGAGAAAAGCCGGGATCTGGGCTCCCGGCCGGCCCTGGGGCACCAGGCCCCGGAGCCTCAGACGCTCAGCTCATCGGCCTCGGCCAGCAGCCGCTCGGCCTCCCGTTGCTCATCGAGCTGGGCGAGGGCAACGCGCGCATCCTGCTCTTCGAGCAGGACCCGATCGATCGCATCGACCCGCTGCAGGCACTGCTGAATCGCAGGGAGCACCTCCTCCTCCAGGAGGGTGATTTCCTCCTCCCCATAGGGATTGTGGATCCCCTTGTCTGGCTTGGCGGCAGGAACGGCCGCCTCGATCGCTGCAGCCAGGCGGCGCTGCAGGGACCGGAACCGCTCGGGCTCCAGCAGCTCCTCCCCATCGCGCAGCAGCCAGTACATGTGCAGGCTTTTGGATCCGCTCCACACGGCCAGGCTCGGCCGCGGCAGACCAGCCCGCTCGGGGAGCTGCTGCTGCTCCTCCAGCGAGAGTCCGCCATCGCACTCGGACCAGGCGCCGATCCCACCGCGGATGTGGCTGTTGCTGGCGCCCCAGGTCTTCGCACTTCCGTCCTTCCGCTGCTCCTCCGGCCTGCTCCCCAAGTCCTCGGGCTTTGGGAGCGCAGGGTTCATCACCACCCCCAGCGAGTGCTCCGGATGCCGCTGCAGGGTGCGTTCCACCTCCCGGCGATGCGCCTCCCCCAAGTCGCCGGGGAGGTGGATGCAAGGCCTGCTCGCGTCATGCGGGAAGACAGCCAGGACCAGCCGCTCAACTCCCCTGTTGGTCAGCGCCGTGAACAATTGCAGGGAAGCCCAATCAATCAAAACAGGCTTGCTGTCTGGGTTGTTATCACGACTGCCCTCACGATGCAGCTGTCTATTGCAGGTTTTGGCGCTCATCGGCCATAATGCTCATGGATGTTTTCTTTCCGGCCGGCAGTTACCGCTGCCGGCTTTTTCATCGCAGCGCCCTATGTGAGCGATATGCACCATCGCCCAAGAGGGGTTCACCGCTGAACGCCTCAATACTTGCCGGATCAACCCGGCCGAACTCGGTGAATGCCTGCTCACACAGGTCGCCATGCCACTGGTAGAGAGCCCTGGTCGTCAGACCTCCCCGCCGGTAATGCACGCCTTCACGAAAAGGCGAGAAGAGTGCAGCCCGAAGGCGCAGCAATGTCTTGGGATGAATGCGTACACGGCCGGCCATCTGGCCGGTGCTGAGCCATTGCTCGGAACTGAGCGCCACTGGTGGGAATCCGAAGGCACTCTCAGGCTAGGAGCGAGAATGTTGTGCCTGGCAAGCCTTGCAAAATCAGCCCTGCTTCAAAACATCGCGGACCCAAGCGGCATGCTCCGAACCCATCAAGGACCGCACCACGCGGTAGGCGACGGTCTCGCCTTGTTCCTTTCTGATCATCCGCAAGTGCCACACGAGCGACACCCTGTTGCGCTGTTGGACGGCTTCATTGATTCCATCCAGAAGCCGCGCATTCCAATCAGAGGAGTTGTCCTCCAGATCGCCGCTGTCGATAGCCAGCAATGCCTCCTCCAGGCGAGCCCGTAGCCGCCGGACCATTCCAGGAGTCAAGGGCTTGCCCTTGCTTGTGACACACCCTGCGGCAAACAGATCACGACTCAGGGCTGACAGGCTCTTTTCTCTCCCCCGCTCGATCACGTCGCGGTAGTCGAGCGCTTCCTCCAGCGCCTCAAGGTGCATCCGCTTGTTTTCTTGATCACGAGCTGGTCGGAGGCCGCCGAGAACTCGACCGCTCTTTACGGCGCGCCGCAAGCCCTGGCGGATGCGCTGGCCATGATCCTCAGGTAACGGCATGGCAAGACTCAGCTCAGAGGCAGCCAGCGCAGCCGGGAGCGGATTGCACACGTTTTGCACACGCCCCCTGGATGGACACGCGCCGAGACAGGCAAGACTCAAGGCCCCAATAAGCGAGAAGGCCCCTTCCAGGGCCCATGGGTCATTTGGGTGACAAGGCTGACCTCACCCCGTCTCCGTTAAGAGTGTCAGGCAGCCACGGGGGCGGCTTGACGGGAGAAACGAACGATGTTGTTCGCTGTTACGGGTTCGCTCTTACCGAGCAGGCTTCAGTCACCCTCCTCATGCCCCGTCGAAACCATTGCAGCCCCGGGACGACGCACCGGCCGGGGCCGGTGGGTCGGGGTAAATGGAGCTGAGCGGAATCGAACCGCTGTCCGAAACACTGGTGTGGATCACCTAGTCCGTCCGAAGACGGACCTGTTCATCCTGCCACCTCCCCGACGGCACCGGTCCGAAGGCCGGGGGTGGGCATCCCCGAACCGGGGGGCGCCAGCCAGCAGCATGGGGCGATGGCCAGCCCCTCCCCCTTTGACGTCATCGCCGTGGTGCCCCCCGGACTGGAGGAGCCGGCGGCGGCCGAACTCGCGGCCCTCGGGGCCAGCGCGGTGCGCCCCCTCCGGCGTGCGGTGGCCCTGCGGGCTGACCCGGCCACCTTCTACCGGCTGCACCTGCAGGCCCGGCTGCCGTTCCGCTTCCTGCGTCAGCTGGCCCGCTTCCCCTGCCACGGCAGAGAGGACCTCTACGAGGGTGTGCAGCGGGCTGCTGACTGGGAGCGCTGGCTGCCGCCGCAGCTGAGCTTCCGGGTGGAGGCCAGCGGCAGCGCGGGCGGCCTCAACCACAGCCACTACAGCGCCCTGCAGGTGAAGAACGCCCTGGTCGACCTTCAGCGACACCTCTGGGGGAAACGCTCCTCGGTGGATCTGGACGATCCCGATGTGGTGCTGCACCTGCACCTCAGCCCCGGGCGGCCCGGCGGCGCCGGTCCCGAGGCGGTGCTGAGCCTCGATGGCGGCGGCGCCAGCCTGCACCGGCGTGGTTACCGGGCCGCCATGGGCCTGGCCCCCCTCAAGGAGAACCTGGCCGCCGGGCTGATCGCCCACACTGGTTGGGACGGGCGCGTGCCGCTGGCCGATCCCTTCTGCGGTTCCGGCACCCTGCTGATCGAGGCCGCCTGCCGGGCCCTGGGGCGGGCCCCCGGCCTGGAGCGCGACTTCAGCCTCGAGCGCTGGCCCGATTTCGATGCCGCCCTGTGGACGCAGGAGCGATCCGTCGCCGTCGCCCTGGCCCGCCACACTCTGGCGGATGGCCAGCCCCTGGCGCCGATCGTCGGGATGGAGCGGGAGGCCAACGTGCTGGCCATGGCCCGCACCAATGCGGCAGCGGCCGGTGTGGCCGACTGGATCGACCTGCAGCAGGGGGACTGCCGCGATTTCCGCCCCCCGGACGCACCCGGCGTCCTGGTGTGCAACCCGCCCTATGGCGACCGGCTCGGCGCCGATGACGACCTGGAGGCGCTCTATGGCGATCTGGGGCGGATGCTGAAGCAGCGCTGCGGCGGCTGGACCCTGTGGCTGCTGAGCGGCAACCCCGCGCTCACGGGCGCCCTGCGCATGAAGGCCAGCCGTCGCGTGCCGGTGAGCAATGGCGGCATCGACTGCCGCTGGCTCCGCTACGACATCCGCTGAGCCCCGGGGCGCCTCGCCCCGAGCAGCGGGTGCGCGGCAGTCCTGCTAGCGGTGGATCCTGCACCCGCCTCCAGCCACCCAACCCGCCATGGCCTCGCTCTTTGAAACGCTCAAGCAGGAGGCCCTCGCCGTGGAGCGGGATCCGGCCTGCGCCACCGGCACGGCGACGGTGGCGCTGCTGCAGGAGTGGCTGACCCACCACGAACCCGTTCTCAGCGCCCGCAAGCTGGCGGCACCCACGGAATTCAACGGCACCCTGATGCAGTGGTTCCACTGGTACAGCGACGCCGACGGTGGCCACTGGCGACGGCTGCGGCAGGAAGCCCCGGCCCTGGCGGCGGCCGGCATCACGGCCCTGTGGCTGCCACCGGCCGGCAAGGGCGGCAGCGTCTGGGACGTGGGCTACGGCGCCTACGACCTCTTCGATCTGGGTGAGTTCGACCAGAAGGGCACGGTGCGCACCAAGTACGGCACCAAGGACGAGTACCTGGCGGCTGTCGGCGCCTGCCAGGCCGCCGGGATGCAGGTGTACGCCGATGTGGTGTTCAACCACAAGCTGTTCGGTGACGACCAGGAGGACTATCTCGCCACCCCCTACGACCCCGCTGACCGCAACCGGCCCCTCGGCGACGAACGCACCATCCGCGCCTGGACGAGCTTCCGCTTCGATGGCCGCGGCGACCGCTATTCGTCGATGCAGTGGCACTGGTACCACTTCGACGGCGTCGATCACAACAGCCTCGATCCGGACTTCCATGCCGTGTGGCGCACCCACGGGGCCGGCTTCGAGGCCAACGTGGATCTGGAGAAGGGAAATTACGACTACCTGATGGGCTGCGATCTCAACGTGAACCATCCGGAGGTGCGCGGCGAGCTCAAGGCCTGGGGGCGCTGGGCCCTGGAGCACATCGGCGCCGACGGCTTTCGCATCGACGCGATCAAGCACATCGCCAGCGACTTCTTCATCGACTGGATCAGCGACCTGGAAAGCCACGTGGGCCGCGATCTGTTCGTGGTGGGCGAGTACTGGACCTACGACCTGCAGGCCCTCCACTGGTATGCGGCCAACAGCGGCGGGCACATGAGCCTGTTCGATGCGCCGCTGCACATGAACTTCCACCAGGCCAGCCGCAGCGGCGGCCACTACGACATGCGCCGGCTGCTCGACGGCACCCTGATGCAGCAGTTGCCCCTGCTGGCGGTGACCCTGGTGGAGAACCACGACACCCAGCCGCTGCAGGCGCTGGAGTCGGTGGTGGAGGCCTGGTTCAAACCCCTCGCCTATGCCGTGATCCTGCTGCGCGACCAGGGCTATCCCTGCATCTTCCATGCCGATTACTACGGCGCCGACTACACCGACACGAAAGATGGCCAGTCGTACCGGATCGTGCTGCCCAGCCACCGCTTCCTGATCGACCGCTTCCTGCTGGCCCGCAGCCACTGCGCCTATGGCCCCCAGTACGACTACCTCGACCACGTCAACACCATCGGCTGGACACGTCTGGGCACCCCCGGCCACCCCGGGGCCATGGCGGTGCTGATGAGCGACGGGCCCGCCGGCCGCAAGTGGATGGAGGTGGGCAAGCGCCACACCAGCTTCCGCGACCTGACCGGCCACATCCAGTGGCCGATCACCACCAACGGCGACGGCTGGGCGGAATGGCACTGCCCGGGGGGCTCGGTGTCGGTGTGGGTGGAGGCGGACGCCCTGACTGAAATGGGGGTGACACCCTGAAGGCGGGGTCCTCAGCCCTTTGTCTCGTCGTCCGGCTCCGCCGGCGGTGTGGTGATCGCGCCGTAAAGCCCCACCAGCCCCTGCGCCAAGGTCTCCGGCACCGGGATCGGCCCCAGTCGCTCCAGCACCCGGGCGGGTGGATCCGGCGGCAGGGGATCTGGAATCACCAGGCGCTCACCAGGCCGGGCCACCAGCCCCTGGGGCCACCACGGGGGCAAGCCCTCCTCAGGCCCATCGGCCGCCGTGGCCTTCGCGGTCGGCCGCAGCCGTCGCATGAGCTCATCCCGCTGGCGCCCGCGCCAGGCCAGCAGTTGCCAGGGGTCGTCATCGAGCCGCTGGGCGAACACATGGAGGCTGGCGGCGATGTGCTTGCAGGGCACCTCCCAGTCCGGACAACTGCACTCGGCCTCCAGCTCGCCCCAGCGCGAAGGGAACAGATCCACCCCCGCCTGCCGAAAGCCTGCTTCGAGATCCTCGGGCACCTCGCCGGCCAGCAGCTTCGCCGCCCAGCCCAACCGCTGGCGGAACACCGCCTCGATCGCCTCCCACTCCTCTGCGTCGGGCAGCTCCGTTTCCACCGTGACCTTGTAGGGGGTGCGCCGCGAACCCTGCACCCGGGCCACCAGGCGCCCCGGGCCCACCTCCAGGTCCAGCACCTGGCCACTTCTTGCGTAGCGCCGGCCTCGCTCCATCCGGCCGCCCAGCCCATAGCCCTCGAGCACGTCGATGAACCGCTGCGACCACCAGCGCCTTGCCGGGGGCGGCTGGCGCGGGCTCATGGGGTGAGCGCCTCCTGCCGCAGGCTGATCACATCCCGCAGTTCGGTGGTGGAGAGCTCGGTGAGCCACTGCTCCCCCGTTCCCACCACCCGCTCGGCAAGGTCGCGCTTGCTCTGGATCATGGCGTCGATGCGTTCCTCGATCGTGCCGCTGCAAACCAGCTTGTGCACATGCACGCTGCGCCGCTGGCCGATGCGGTGGGCCCGGTCGGTGGCTTGATCCTCCACGGCCGGATTCCACCAGCGATCGAAATGAATCACATGGGCCGCGGCGGTGAGGTTGAGGCCGGTGCCGCCCGCCTTGAGCGAGAGCAGGAAGATCGACGGACCTTCGACCTCGGCGAAACGCTGCACCATCGCGTCCCGCACCCGCCGCGTCAGCCCGCCATGCAGCCACAGCGGTTCGCCGCCGTAGCGACCCTGCAGGTGGCCCCGCAGCCGCTCGCCCCAGGCCGCGAACTGGCTGAAGATCAGCACCTTCTCGCCCGCGTCGAGGATCGCGTCGAGCAACTCCTCGACGCGATCGAGCTTGCCGGAGCGCCGCGGCAGTGCCGAGCCGTCTGCCAGATAGTGGGCCGGGTGGTTGCACACCTGCTTGAGCCGGGTGAGACCAGCCAGCACCAGGCCGCGCCGCTCGATGCCGTCGCTGCTCTCGGCCGCCGCCAGCACTTCCTCCACGACGGCCTGATAGAGGCTGGCCTGCTCGTTGCTGAGCGTGCAGGGTTCGCTCTGCTCGATCTTGTCTGGCAGGTCGGGCAGGATGCCACGATCGCTCTTGAGGCGGCGCAGCAGGAAGGGGGCCGTGAGCCGCTGCAGCCGGCCAGCCACCTCCGCATCGTGGTCCCTCTCGATCGGGAGGGCGAACTGGTCGCGGAACTGCCGCAGGCTGCCGAGCAGGCCTGGATTGAGCAGCTGCATCAGGGCCCACAGCTCGCTGAGCCGGTTCTCCACCGGCGTGCCGGTGAGGGCGATGCGCCGTTCCCCCCGCAGCGCCGCCGCCGCCTTGCTCTGGGCCGTATAGGGATTCTTGAGCTGCTGGGCCTCATCGAACACCAGCCTGCCGAAGACCATCCCCGCCAGCAGGGGCAGGTCCCGGCTCACCATGCCGTAGGTGGTGAGCAGCACCGGCGCCGGCTTGCCCTTGCCGCCTTCGCTTGCCAGGTGGCGCTCGAAGGCGGCGGCGGTGCCGCGGAAGCGGCCGGGGCCGTGGTGAATCAGCACCGGCAGCTGCGGCGCAAAACGCTGCAGTTCCCGGCTCCAGTTCCCTAACAGCGACACCGGCGCCACCACCAGCGTGGGGGCCTCAAGCGGATCGGCAAGCAGGGTGGCGATCAGCTGGGCCGTCTTGCCGAGGCCCATGTCATCGGCCAGGCAGGCGCCCAGCCCCAGTCGGCCGAGGAACACCAGCCAGCCCAGACCCCGTTCCTGGTAAGGCCGTAACTCGCCTTCGAAGTCGGCCGGCGTGGGGATCGGTGTGGCACGGCTGTGGAGCTCGCCGCTGAGCAGCTCTCCGAGGGGGCCGCTGGCCTCCACCCCCACCAGGGGCAGGTCGTCCGGCAGGCCGAGGCGGGAAAGGCCAAGGTTGGCGTGCAACAACTCCGTGCCGCTGGCGTCCCCCTCCAGGCCAGCGTGACGCAACAGGGAAGCAATGGCGCTGGGCTCGATCAGCGTCCATTCCCCTCGCAATCGCACCAGGCTGCGCTTGGCCGCGGCGGCCTTTTGCAGGCTGGCCAGCTCGGCCTTGCCCAGGGGCCGATCGCCCAGCATCGCCTGCCACTGGAAGGACACCAGGGCGTTGAGGTTCAGGCCGCCCCCTTCGCTGGCGGGGGTGTTGGTGGACGAGCGCCGATTGGTGCTGGCCCGCAGGCCCAGGCGCTGGCCATGGCGCCACCAGCTGGGCAGCAGCAGCCCGAAGCCCGCCTCATCCAGCACACTCACCCGCTGGCGCAGCAGGGCCAGCAGGGCTGCTTCTTCCACATCCAGGCTGGCGGGCGCCTGCTGCTCGAGCAGTCCCACCAGCTCCGGTGCCAGCCGCGTCAGCAGCCCAAGCTGGGCCAGCACCTCCTCGAAGCCGTCCACTGGGAAGGGACTCTCCCCTGCCCAGAACGCCGCCAGGGGCACCATCAGGCTGGGGTCGATCACGGAGCGCAGCAACAGCTCCAGCGTCCAGCGACGAAGGCGGGGGCTGGTGGGTTCGTGCAGTCGCAGGCACAACTGCAGCGACCCGCCGCCACCGGCCCCCTCCCGCACCCACTGGTGCAGCCCGGTGACGAGAGCGGCCTCAGCGGCGAGATCGCTCTGCGCCGCCAGATACGGATCGGGGCCCTCCAGGGCCGCCAGCCAGGCCTGGGGTAGGGCCGGCGGGCCGCGGCGCCGACGGCCGGCAGCGGGCAGGGGCTGTGCCGCAGAGCCGTCGAGGCGCTGGCGCACGAGCCGATCCACGGCATCGGCCAGGAAGTCGGCCAACTGTTGCTGCTCCTCCAGGCTGTCGCCTGTCAGATGGGCCGCCAGCAGCTCGCGATCGCCGGCGGCGGGCAGCGGCCACCACTGGGCCCGCAGGCGTCCATCGGGCTCCACCCTCAGACCCGGCACCACCCGGCCGCTGTCGACGAAGTAGGTGGCCAGCTTCAGGCCGGCCGCCGAGGCCGCCGGCGACAGAGGTGGGGGAACCTCGGGCATCCGCTCTTCGCCCGGCTCAGACTCCGCGCCCAGGCGTCTGGAGGGAGAAGGCCGAAGGGACATGGACCGGCTGGATGGGCGATCACCTTGACCCTGACGCTAGGGGCGATGGCCTCAGCTGGACCGGTGGCGGCATGACCTACGGAAGGTCCGGTACCGAACCGAAGCTCACGATCGATGGCTGAGGGTTTGCTCGTTCCCTGGAACAGGCGGCAGAGGCCAGGCTTGTTCGTGCGCTGGTTTGATCTGGGCCATACCCATCCAGGTGGGATCAAGGAGCTTCATGACACGCCCCGATTCAGTCGACGCACCCTGACCACCCTCCTGCCAGGCAGCAATCTTCCATTTCGCCAATCGCAATCACGGCCAGCCATCTGCTGAACACGATTGCGACGTCTCAGTCTCTGGCTAACTCCAGGGATCCGTCGGCAGAGCCGCCTCCTCAACACAGAGCCGCCTCCCGCCTGATCCTGTGCAGGGTGATCGCTCCATGACCATGCCGCTAACGCCAGGTTCTCTGCATCAGCAGTTGCGGCTCCACGCTCTCCACCCCATCGATCGACCTCAGCGCCGAGAGACCACTCAGGGCCTCGGCGATGCTGCCGGAGCTGGCGCAGATCCAGGCCCCTTGGGGTGCGTAATCGAGCTCCCGGGTGATGGTGAAGCCCGCCTGCTGAAGGGCTTCACGGTGTGCGGCCACCGTTTCTCCTGCCCGGAAGCGCAGAAAGACCTGACCCGTGGGCACCGCCAGGGAGTCTCCCCCCAGCGGTGCGTAGACCGGACTGAGCGCCTGACCAGGGGCAAGGGGAGTGGCAGGAGAAGCCCGGACAATGGTGATCGCCTCCGTCTCGAACACCACTTCGGCCTCCTCCTCGCCCAGAGGCTCCCCATGCCGCGCGAAATAGCCGGGCTTCTGCTCATACACCACAGCATTCGCCGCTCCCGCCGCAATCCGCTGGGGGAATCCATCGAACAGCCCATCTGCCTGGCTCATGTCGTGCTCATGTCGTGCTCATGTCGTGCTGATGTCGTGCTGATGTCAGTGGCTGCCAGCAACAGGCAGGCCAAGCCTTGAGAGGTCCATCGACGACGCTCAAGGCTAGCGACTCTGACCTCCTGAGCCGTCATCGATGCTGACCAGGAGCGGCCCCGCCAGCAAGACATCGGCGGAAGAAGCATGAAGTTTTTCTGGGCTGGTTACGTCAGATCAAGACCTTTCGGGCCAGCGTGAATCTCACGATCGAATGGATCGAGAATGGTTGCCATCGCCACGATTCTCCTGCCGTCCAGGCGGATTGTCCTTGTATCCAAGCCTGACGTCCATCGAATCTTCGCCGGTCAGTGGCCTGCGTTCGCCCTCCAAGCCTTCATTCCAGCTGACAGTCACCAGGAGATTTCCCCATGGTTCAGGTTCGCTATGGCGGCAAAGACGCTGCCCCCTTTGCGCTGGAAGTCAGCGACAATCACCTCGTTGTGCGGACCCTGAATCGCCAGGCGGTGATGCCGGATCGGCCGTTCGAAGTGTCCCCCGTCAGCGCCGAGGCCCACCGGATTCTCGATCAGTTCCAGACCCTCACCCGCTTCCGCGAAGCGGGCGTCGAATTGCTGGGCACGAAAACCCTCCAGGTCGATGGCGCCCTGCGGGACACCGCCCGCAGCCTGCTCAAGACGGAACCGGGGATTGACTTTGCCGGCCGCGTTCTGGCCGATGCCAACGGCCGGCCCGTGGTCTACACGGAGAATCTCTTCATCAAGTTCGAGGACGATGCGGAGGCCGACGCCTGTGAGGCACTCTTGCAGCGCCATGGCCTCGGCATCAAGCGTGCCCTCAGCTATGCCCGCCATGCCTATTTCGTGGCAGCCCCCACCAACAGCGGCCTCACCGTGTTCGAGATCGCCGACACCCTGCTGGGCGAAGAGAGCGTCGAACTCTGTCACCCGGAACTGGTGAGCCTGAACCGACACCGTCGTCAGGCATTCCCGCCCCAGTGGCATCTCAGGGCCACCACGGTGAACGGCCGGCTCGTGGATGCCCATGCCGATGTGGAGGCGGCCTGGTCCCTCAGCGATGGGACCGGGGCGATCATCGCGGTGGTGGACGACGGCATCGACATCGACCATGAGGAATTCCGCTCCTCCGGCAAGATCATTGCCCCGCGGGACGTGACGCGGCAGAGCAGCGACCCCCGGCCCGGCCGCGATGACGATCACGGCACGGCCTGTGCTGGGGTGGCCTGCGCCAACGGCCAGTTCGGTGCCACGGGCGTGGCCCCCGGCGCCCGGCTGATTCCGATCCGGCTGGCCTCCGGTCTGGGCTCCCAGGCGGAAGCGGAGGCCTTCGTGTGGGCGGCGCGCAACGGCGCCGATGTGATCTCCTGCAGCTGGGGACCCGCCGATGGCGCCTGGTGGGACCCGAACGATCCGGCGCACCGGCAGGTGGTGCCCCTGCCGGATTCCACCCGGCTGGCGATGGACTACGCGATCAACCAGGGCCGCAGCGGCAAGGGCTGCGTGATCGTGTTCGCCGCCGGCAACGGCAACGAAAGCGTCGACAACGACGGCTATGCCAGCTACTCCCGGGTGATCGCCGTCGCGGCCTGCAACGACCAGTCGAAACGCAGCGCCTACAGCGACTTCGGCCAAGCCGTGTGGTGCAGCTTCCCCAGCAACGACGGCCGGCCCTCGCTGACGCCCGGGATCTGGACCACCGACCGTTCCGGCGGACTGGGCTACAACCAGGGCACCACGCAGAAGGGCGACCCGTCGGGCCACTACAGCAATTCCTTCGGCGGCACCTCCAGCGCCTGCCCCGGGGTGGCCGGGGTGGCGGCCCTGGTCGTGGCCCGCAATCCGGCCCTGCGCTGGGATCAGGTGCGGGAGATCCTGCGGCAGTCGTGCATCAGGATCGATACCGCCGGCGGCAGCTACGACGCCGATGGGCACAGTCCGCTCTACGGCTACGGACGGGTCAGCGCCCGCAAGGCGGTGGAGCTGGCGCTGCCGCCCCAGCCGGCGGCCGCCCTGGTGTTCCAGGTGGTGCAGGATGTGCCGATCAACGACTTCCAGACCGCCAGCCTGAGCCTGCCGGTCGCCGGCCCCGGCCCGCTGACGTCGATCCAGGTGGCGGTGGATCTGGATCACACCTACATCGGTGATCTGGTGCTCCAACTGCTGCCACCGGCGGCCATGGGGGTGGCTGCGGTGCTGCTGCACAATCGCGCCGGCGGCGGCACCGACAACCTCAAGATCACCTACGACGAGGTGAATGTGCCGGCCCTCGCCGCCCTCAAGGGCAGGGATCCCTCCGGACGCTGGACCCTGGAGGTGAGCGACACGGCCCGGGCTGACCGGGGCACCCTGCGCAGCCTCAGGCTGGAGATGACGTTCTGAGCCTGGGGAGGGGCCTCGGATGGAATCGCATCAGTTGATGCCACTGAGCTCAGAACTTCCCGGTCAACGCCCGGGTGGTGCGCATCAGCCCGGCAGTGGTTTCGGGAAGGTAGGGGCCCTTGAGCATCTGGCCGCCGATGCGCAGGCTGATCCCGGCCAGCACCACATCAATGGCGGCCACGGCCGCCGCGGCCTGCAACCAGCTCAGGGAGAACGCCTCCCGGAGCCAGAGCAACAGCACCAGCTCGGCCGCCACCAGCGCCAGGGTCATCAGGGTGAGGCCCATGCCGAGCATCACCCCGCCACCCACCAGCCGGCGTTTCTCGCGGTCGGCCTCCTGCAGGGCGATGCGCACGTGCAGGTCCATCACCGAGCTGATCAGCGCCGTGACGCGAGCGAAGTTCTGGCCCTTCATGCCGAACGCCGACCCGACGACAGCAGCAGCCCCACCAGCAGCCCCACGCCGGCGGCGATGCCCAGGGCCATCAGCGGCCGCTCCCGCACCGGCTTCTCGATCCGGGGCCGCAGGGTTGTGTTGAGCTCATCGAGAAGGTGTTCGAGCTGCTCCTCGAGGGGCCGCAGCGAATCCACCACGTGGCCTGCCTGCTCACCGGTCACGTTGACCAGGTCGAGCAGCTGCTGCCGTACGCCGGCGGTGGTGACGCCGCTCTGACGGCTGATCACCTCCACCACGTGGTCGAAGCTGCCCCGGGTGGCCTCCAGGGTGTGGCGGGCCACCTCGGGCCATTCCTTCTGGATGCTGGGCAGCAGGCTCTCGAACCGTTCCCGGAACTGGTTCTGCACCTGCTGGGCCTCGCCGGACCCGGCGGGCGCCGGTGCCGTTTCCTCGGCGGGACGGGTGGTGTCCGTGTCCATGGGGCGCTCCGTGCGACAGCTGCACCGCATCACCGTAGGAAGCAGGGCTTGTGATCGTCAGCACCTCGGCTAAATTGCGATGGCTCGGCGCACGGGCCTGTTGGTTCACATCAATCAGGTCGAGCTCACCCACTTCAAGTCCTTCGGCGGGTCGATGACCATCCCGCTGGAGGAGGGATTCACCGTGGTCACGGGCCCGAACGGTTCCGGCAAGAGCAACATCCTCGATGCGGTGCTGTTCTGCCTGGGTCTGGCCACCAGCCGGGGCATGCGGGCCGAGCGGCTGCCCGACCTGATCAACAGCGCCATGCTGCGGGAGGGGAAGGCCGCCGAAACCAGCGTCACCGTGCGCTTCGACCTGGGTGACTGGCAGCCGGATGCCGCCGAGGACGGCCTGGACGTCCCCGAACAGGGCCCCTGGCTGCAGCGGGGCCAGCGGGAATGGAGCGTCACCCGGCGGCTGCGGGTCGCCCCCGGAGGCACCTACAGCAGCAGCTTCAGCGCCGATGGGGTGCCCTGCAACCTGCAGCAGCTGCAGACCCAGCTGCGGCGGCTGCGGGTCGACCCGGAGGGCAGCAACGTGGTGATGCAGGGCGATGTGACCCGCATCGTCTCGATGAGCGCCCGCGACCGGCGCGGCATCATCGACGAGCTGGCCGGCGTGGCCCTGTTCGACTCCCGCATCGAGCAGAGCCGCGCCAAGCTCGACGAGGTGGTCGAACGGCAGGAGCGCTGCCGCATCGTCGAGCAGGAACTGCTGGCGGCCCGCCAGAAACTGGAACGCGACTGCGCCAAGGCCCGCACCTACCAGGAGCTGCGCGAGCGGCTGCACCATGGCCGCCTGCAGGAGCAGGTGCTCGCCTGGGAGGAGGCCCGCTCCCACGGCCTCGCCCTGGCCGGCCGCCTCGAAAGCCTCGACCGCCAGCAGGCGCTGGAACGGGAGGCGATCGTCGCCGGCGAAGCGGAGGTGCTCGCCGCCGCCACCGCCCTCGAGGCGCTGCAGGCGGAGGTGAAGACCCTGGGCGAAGACCAGCTGCTGGCGGTGCAGGCCGAACTGGCCGGTCTGGAGACCAGCGGCCGCGAACTGGCCCGCCAGGCGGAGCGCCATGGCCAGGAGGCCGAGGAACTGCAGCGCCGCCGCCAGCAGCTGCAGCAGAACCAGGCGGAGTTGCGTCAGCAGCAGCAGGCCCTCGGTGCCCAGGACGACGACGGCGCCATCGCCCGCGCCGAAGAGCGCTGCCGCGAGGCCGAGGCGGCGGTGGAACTGTCCCGCCGGCGGCTCGGGGAAGTGGCCGGACGCTCCGGCAGCTGGCTGGAGGAGCAGCAGGGCCGCAGCCGCCGCCGCCAGGAGCTGCAGGAACAGCTCGAGCCCCTGCTGGCCGAACGGCAGCAGCTGGAGGAACGGCTGCGGCAGGCCGGCGAGCGGCTCGCCGAGCTCGGCGGTGAGCAGCAGCTCGAGGGCGAGGCCCATGCGGAGGCCGCGGCCGCCCTGGCGGCGCTGGCGGAGCAGGAGCGCACCCTGCGGGCCACCCTGGAGGAGCGCCAGCGGGGGGCCCAGGAGCTGGCCGAGGCCCTGGCGCTGCAGCAGCGCACCCGAGCGCGGCTGGAGCAGGAGCAGACCAGCCTGGAGCGGGAGATCGCTCGCCTCGACAGCCGCCGCGAGACCCTGCAGGAAAGCCGGGGCACCGGCGCCCTGCGCCTGCTGCTGGAGGCGGGTCTGGAGGGCATCCATGGCTCGGTGGCCCAGCTGGGCGAGGTGGAGGAGCGGCTGCGGGTGGCCCTGGAGGTGGCGGCGGGCGGCCGGTTGGCCCAGGTGGTGGTGGAGGACGACCGCATCGCCGCCCGGGCGATCGAACTGCTCAAGAGCCGCCGCGCCGGACGGCTCACCTTTCTGCCCCTCAACCGCATCCGTGGCGGGAGTGGTGGCGGGAGTGGTGGCTCAGGGGGGGCGGCCCTGCAGCGGGGAATCGCCAGCGCCAGTGCCGGAGCGGGCGGGCTGGTCGGTCGGGCGGTGGACCTGATCCGCCACGAGCCCGTCTACGCCGATGTCTTCCGCTACGTGTTCGGCGACACGCTCGTCTTTGCCAGCCTCACCGACGCCCGCCGCGAACTGGGCCGCTGCCGTGCCGTGACCCTGGAGGGCGAACTGCTCGAGAAGAGCGGCGCCATGACCGGCGGCAGCCTGCAGCAGCGCTCGGGTCAGCTGGGCTTCGGCCGCAGCAGCGAAGGCGATGAGGCCGAGCCGCTGCGCCAGCGGCTGCTGGAACTGGGCGAGAGCCTGCTGGCCTGCCGCCGCCGCGAAGCCGAACTGGGCCGTGGCCTGGAGGAGGCCCGCCCGGCCCTGCTGGAGCTGCAGCAGCGCCAGGCCGCCCTCCAGGCCGAACACAGCGCCGCCGAACGCACCCTGGCCCCCAGGCAGGAGCGCCGTGACCAGGTGACCCGCCGGCTGGAGCAGCTGCGGTCGGCCCATCAGGCCGACGGCCGCCGGATGGAGACCCTCGAGCAGACCCTGCCCCCCCTGCGCCAGGCCCTGGCGGAGCTGGAGCAGGCCGAGCGGGACGCCAGCGGCAGCGACGACAGTGCCCGCTGGCAGGGGCTGCAGAGCGAGCTGGAGCGGGCCGACGTGGCTCTGGTGGAGGCCCGGCGTCATCGGGACGGTCTGGAGGCGGAGCGGCGGGAGCGGGCCCTGGGCGCCGAGCGCCTCGGCAGCCAGCTGGAGGCTCTCGCCGGGGAGGAGCGGCGGCTGGTGGAGGCGGTGCAGGCCCTGGTGGGAGAACGCCAGCTCTGGAAGGAACGGCAGCAGACCGAACAGGAACGACGCGAGCGGCTGGAGCGGCAGCAGAGCGAGCTGCAGACCCGCTTCGGGGAACGGCGCCGCGCCCGCGACCAGGCCGAAGCCCACCTGGCCGGCCGGCGTCAGGCCCTGCAGCAGCGCCAGTGGGAGCTGCAGCGGCGCCAGGAGGAGCGGCTGGCCCTGGCCGAGGAGCAGCGCAGCCACGGCCTGCGGCTGGCCCAGATGGAACGGGAGCTGCCTGAACCCCGGCCCGAGCTGCCCGAGGACCTGCGCGAGGGCGGCCTGGAGGCGCTGCAGCAGAGCCTGCGCAGCCTGCAGCAACGCATGGAGGCCCTCGAGCCGGTCAACATGCTCGCCCTCGAGGAGCTGGAGCAGCTGGAGCAGCGGCTGGCCGACCTGGACGACCGGCTGGAGGTGCTCAGCAAGGAGCGGGAGGAACTGCTGCTGCGGATCGAAACGGTGGCCACCCTGCGCCAGGAGGCCTTCATGGAGGCCTTCCGGGCCGTCGACGGCCATTTCCAGACGATCTTCGCCGGCCTTTCCGACGGCGAGGGACACCTGCAGCTGGAGAACCCCGAGCAGCCCCTTGAGGGCGGCCTGACCCTGGTGGCCCACCCCAAGGGCAAGGCGGTGCGGCGGCTGGCCTCGATGTCGGGGGGTGAGAAATCCCTGACGGCCCTGAGCTTCCTGTTCGCCCTGCAGCGCTTCCGCCCCTCCCCCTTCTATGCCCTCGATGAGGTGGACAGCTTCCTGGACGGGGTGAACGTCGAGCGGCTGGCGGCCCTGATCGCCGCCCAGGCCGACCAAGCCCAGTTCATGGTGGTAAGCCATCGCCGGCCGATGATCGCCGCGGCCACCCGCACCATCGGCGTCACCCAGGCCCGCGGCTCCCACACCCAGGTGGTCGGTTTGCCGCCGGCGGCCTGAGCCGACCGCGTGGGTCACAATGGCCTGACGAGGCTGTTCCAGGCCGTGAAGTCGCTCCCGTTCCCCCTGCCGTCCAGCCCCGATCTCCGGATTTGACCTCCCCGATTCCCCCCTCCACCGAGCCCGCCGCCCCCAGCGACCGCCTCTGGCTGCGCTCCGAACTCATGGGCACCCAGGTCATCACCCGGGACACCGGCCGCCGGCTGGGCGTCGTCGGTGAGGTGGTGGTCGACATCGACCGGCGCGAGGTGGTGGCCCTGGGCCTGCGCGACAACCCCCTCACCCGTTTCCTGCCGGGGCTGCCCCGCTGGATGCCGCTCGATCGCATCCGCCAGGTGGGCGACGTGATCCTGGTGGATTCGGTGGATTCCCTGGCCGAAGGGTTCAATCCCGAGCGCTACAGCAAGGTCATCAACTGCCAGGTGATCACCGAATCAGGGGAACAGCTCGGCCGCGTGCTCGGCTTCAGCTTCGACATCGAAACCGGCGAACTCACCACCCTGGTGATCGGTGCCATCGGCGTTCCCCTGCTGGGGGAAGGGGTGCTGAGCACCTGGGAGATGCCGGTGGGGGAGGTGGTCAGCAGCGGCCCTGATCGGATCATTGTCTACGAGGGGGCTGAGGAGAAGCTCAAGCAGCTGGGCACCGGCCTGCTGGAGAAGCTCGGCATCGGCGGCGCCAGCTGGGAGCAGGAGGAGCGGGATCGCTTCCGCACCGGGGCTGTGCCCGCCGAAAACCAGTTGCCGGCGGGGCAGCCCACCGCCCAGGAGCAGCGCCGGATCCAGCCGGCCACGAGCCGCAGTTTCCAGCCCGCCGAGGAGTTGGAGTACGTGGAACTGGAGGAACGGCGCGAGCGGGAGCCCCTGCGCCAGCGCCGCTATCTCGACGACGACCTGCCGGAGCCGCGCCAGCGCCCCGAACCCCGTCCGGCGCCGGCCGATCCCTACGGCCGCGAGTCCGACGCCCCCGACCCCTACCCAGAGCGCAACGCGGAGGGCTACGACGACCGCTACCGAGGAGGGCGCTACGCAGAGGAGCGTTACCCAGAAGATCGGTATCCAGAAGATCGGTATCCAGAGGAGCGGTACGGCGAAGCGCGTGGCGACGAACCGCGCTATCGCGAGGCGTCTCCGCGGCAGGAACCTCCCCGTGGGCGGGACCCGCTGCGGGCGGAGCGGCCCCAGACCCCCTCTCCCCGGCCGCAGGAGCCGGTGGATGTGGAGCCCGAGATCCTCGACGATCCCTGGTGAACCAGCCGGGGGCCGGCCTCAGCCCTCCGCGAAGCGCAGGGAGGCGGAATTGACGCAGTAGCGCTGACCGCTCGGGGCGGGGCCATCGTTGAAGACATGGCCGAGGTGGGCGTCGCAGAGGGCGCAGCGGATCTCAGTGCGCTCCATGCCGTGGGTGCGATCGGTGTGGGTGGTGATCGCCCCGGCGCTCACGCCCTCCCAGAAGCTGGGCCAGCCGGTGCCGGAATCGAACTTGCTGGCGGAACTGAACAGTTCGCTGCCACAGCAGACGCAGTGGTACATGCCGGTGGCCTTGTTGTTCCAGTAGGCGCCACTGAAGGCCCGTTCGGTGCCGCCTTCGCGCGCCACCCGGTACTGCTCGGGGGTCAGCTTGGAGCGCCAGTCGGCATCTGCGGGGACGGTGGAATCGCTCGGCTGCATGGTCGTGAACCCTGGAGGGGGTCATGGTGAACTGAATCCTATCCAGGTCGCACCGGCACCCCGGAGCGCTCCGGTGGCGGCAGCAGGCCCCGCACCATCGCCGCCACAGCCGCGACGGCCCCCGGCGCTCCCCGCAGGCTGCGCAGGTCGTCGGCCATGGCTGAGAGCCGCTCGGGATGCTCCAGCCAGTCGGCGGCCTCGGCGGCGATCTGGGCCGGTTCGATCGGCCCCACCCGTTCCGGCACCACCGCACGGCCGGCAGAAATGTTGGGCCAGGCCAGGAAACCCCGGTGACGCATGCGCCAGGCGGTGAGCGCCACCCCCACCAGCCGCCGCAGCAGGGGCAGCCGGGCCAGCAGCCCCAGCCAGCCGTCCCAGGCCTGCATCACCGCCAGATGCTGGGTGGGCACAAGCACGATCATCGGCACCGCCAGGGCTCCCAGCTCGGCGGTGTTGGCCCCCACCGTGGTGAGCGCCAGGGCGCACTGGCTGAGGAAGGCATGGGCGGGATGGCGCTCCAGCAGCAGGATCCGGGTGCCGGCCGCCGTGACCAGCTCGTCGCGCTGGAGATGGGGCTCGCCGGCCCCCCCGCGCCGGATCAGCGGGTTGGAGGGCCCGCCGTAGGCCAGCAGTTCCCGCACCGAGGTGGTGGGAGCCACCGGCAGCAGGAAGCGGCAGCCGGGCCGCAGGGCCGCCAGCCGGTCGGCGGTCTCGAGCAGGAAGGGCACCCCCACCAGCAGCTTGGCCCGCTTGGAGCCCGGCAGCAGGGCCACCCAGTCACCGGCCGGCAGGGGATCGTCCTGGCGGGCCAGGGCCGAGAGATCCGCCATCAGATCGCCCACCACCGTGGCCCTCTGGCGCCAGCGGGGGGCCAGGCGGCCGGCGGCGACGGGCCCCATCACCGCGATGCGGTCGTTCCAGCGGGGCCAGCGGGCCACCCACTCCGCATAGGTGAGGTGGCGGTAGCCCAGGCGGGCCGAGAGCAGCACGGTCCAGAACTGGTCACCACCGAGGAAGACCACCACCCCCCGGGCCGGCCAGGGGCCGTGGCGGCGGGGCCGCAGCAGCAGCCACCAGAAGCGGGTGGCCGGCAGCACCCGCTCAAACAGCCCCCAGCCCTCGGCCACCCGGTGCTCCGCTCCGGTGGCGTTGGGGCAGGGAACCAGCACCAGCCGCAGGCTGCAGGCCGCTGCGGGATCGCGGGGCCGCAGGGGCTCCAGGCGATGGAGCTGCTCCGCCAGGGGCCGCACCCAGGTGCTCAGTTCCCCCGGACCGTTGCTGACCAGCACGATCGTGCTGCCTGCGGCTGGAGCGGAGACCGGAGACGACTGGGTCAAGAGAACCGCAGGTTCCGGGGGACGGGAGCGGAAAGAGAAAAATGCGGATGGCGAGACTTGAACTCGCAAGGCCGAAGCCACACGCCCCTCAAACGTGCGTGTCTACCAATTCCACCACATCCGCGTGGCTGGCGCAGGCCGAAGCACCGCACCGGTTGAGCAATATACCCATGGGCTCCCCCCACCCCCGAAGGCCCTCGCCGCGGGGGGGCGCCGGTGAGCCCGCCGGTGAGCACTGATACAGTCCGCCCCGGCATGGCCGCACCCCCGCCTGCCCTTATCGCCTGGACCTGCACGGATGCCCATCGGCAAACTGCTGATCGCCAACCGAGGCGAAATCGCTCTCCGCATCCTGCGCAGCTGCCGGGAGCTCGGCATCGCCACGGTGGCCGTCTACAGCACCGTGGATAAAAACGCCCTGCACGTGCAGCTGGCCGATGAGGCGGTCTGCGTGGGGGAAGCCCCCAGCAGCCGCAGCTACCTCAACGTTCCCAACATCCTGGCGGCCGCCACCTCCCGCGGCGCCGACGCCATCCATCCCGGCTACGGCTTCCTGGCAGAGAACGCCGACTTCGCCGAGAAGTGCCTCGACCATGGCCTCATCTTCGTGGGCCCCTCGCCGGCCTCGATCCTGGCCATGGGCGACAAGTCGACGGCCAAGATCACCATGCAGCGGGTGGGGGTGCCCACGATCCCCGGCAGCGAGGGGCTGCTGGAGGATCCCGCCGAGGCCGCCGCCCTCGCCGCAGAGATGGGTTACCCGGTGATGATCAAGGCCACGGCCGGCGGTGGCGGTCGGGGCATGCGTCTGGTGCCGGAGGCCGATCAGCTGGAGGGCCTGTTCCGCGCCGCCCAGGGGGAGGCGGAGGCCGCCTTCGGCAACCCGGGCCTCTATATGGAGAAATTCATCGACCGGCCCCGGCACGTGGAGGTGCAGGTGCTGGCCGATCGCCACGGCAACGTGGTGCACCTGGGGGAGCGGGACTGCTCGATCCAGCGTCGCCACCAGAAGCTCCTGGAGGAGGCCCCCAGCCCGGGTCTCGATCCGGAACTGCGGCGGCGCATGGGTGAGGCGGCGGTGGCGGCGGCCCGCAGCATCGGCTACGAGGGCGCCGGCACGGTCGAATTTCTGGTCGACCGGGGCGGATCCTTCTATTTCATGGAGATGAACACCCGCATCCAGGTGGAGCATCCCGTCACCGAGATGGTGACGGGCATCGATCTGATCGCCGAGCAGCTGCGCATCGCCGGCGGCGAACCGATCTCGGTGACCCAGGACCAGATCCGCATCAGCGGTCACGCCATCGAGTGCCGCATCAACGCCGAGGATCCCAGCCACAACTTCCGGCCCGCCCCCGGCAGGATCACCGGCTGGCTGCCTCCCGGCGGACCGGGTGTGCGCATCGACAGCCACGTCTACACGGGCTACGAGATTCCCCCCTTCTACGACTCCCTGATCGGCAAGCTGATCGTCTGGGGGACCGACCGGGACCACGCGATCCGACGCATGCGCCGGGCCCTGTCGGAATGTGCCGTCACGGGGATCCCCACCACCATCGAGTTCCACCTGGCCCTGCTGGATCGCCAGGAGTTCCAACGCGGTGAAGTGTGGACCAAGTTCGTCGAGGAGAAGATGCTGAACCGCTGAGCTCGCAGGAGGGCCGGTTCAGCCGATGGCCTGACTGCGCAGCAGGGCCAGGGTGAGCAG
This sequence comes from Cyanobium sp. CZS25K, assembly GCA_030373325.1. GTDB lineage: Bacteria > Cyanobacteriota > Cyanobacteriia > PCC-6307 > Cyanobiaceae > Cyanobium. Next base: position 51,072 of record JAUCZB010000015.1, read on the forward strand.
TCCCTGCTGGCCCACCAGCAGCTCCCGCAGCAGGCTGATCAGCCCCACCCACACCACCGGGGTCACGTCCACCCCGCCGATGGGCTGGATCAGGCGACGGGTGAAGGCGAGGAAGGGCTCGGTGGGGGCGCCCACGACCCGCATCACCCCCTGGGAAAGGTCCACCTGGGGGTACCAGGTGAGCACGATCCGAAACAGGAACAACAGGGTCCAGCCCGCCAGGGCCAGCCCCAGGGCCAGGTGCAGCAGGGGCAGCGGCGCCAGTGGGGGAAGGGCCAGGGGCGTCACAAAGCTCTAAGCGGGTGTGCCCTGATCGTAGGAAGCCGCCACCCCTGCCTAGGATCACCCGAGCCTTCCTGCGCGAACGCCTGCCATGACCCCTTCCCTCGCCAATTTCCTCAGCAGCCTCGCCTGGGGTGCGGTGATCGTCGTGGTTCCCATTTCCATCGCCCTGGTGCTGATCAGCCAGAACGATCAGGTCGACCGTCGCCTCTGATCCTCCGGTGACACCCCTGGCGGGGTCTCTACAGTGGTGGCCGTCGCCCGGGTGAATCGCCGTGGTCAACGCCAGCCTCAACTGGGCCAGCATCGTCGGCATCGTCCTGGCGGTCGGTGGAGCCTTCCTCTACTTCATGAGGAGCTTCAAGCCGGCCCTGGCCCGGGACTACGACGTTTTCTTCGCTGCCATCGGCCTGCTCTGCGGCGGCATCCTCTTCTTTCAAGGCTGGCGCCTTGATCCGATCCTGCAGTTCGGCCAGTTCCTGCTGGCCGGCACCACCGTCTTCTTCGCCTACGAGAGCGTGCGGCTGCGGGGGGTGACCACCGAGCAGGCGCGCCGATCCTCCTATTTCGACGACGAGGAACCCGCCGCCCCATTCCGCCCCCGCGGTGGCCTCGGTGGAGGCCGCGGCTACGACGACGAACCGGACCGGTTCGACGAGCCCGAACCGCTGCGCCGCCGCATCCCCTCCCGCGAGGAACCCGAAGACGACTTCTACCGGCCGCGCCGGCCCAGCCGGGCGGCCATCCCCGAGCGGGCCGCCAGCCGCCGGGACGCTCCAGATGACTGGGACAGACCCCGGAGCGAGCGTGGTTCCAGCCGTCCGGAACGGGATCTTCCCGTCGATGACCGCCCCGACCGTGTGGCCAGCCGCTACAGCGCCGGAGGCCCGAGCCGCTCCGCATCCGCCGATTTCGGCACCCGCCGCCGGGAGCGGGACAGCGCACCGGAACCCCGCCGCGGCTCCCGCCCGATCGCTGCGGCCGACGCTGGTCCCCGCTCCAGCCGCAGGGGATCCACACCGGCAGGACCAACCGCCCCATCGCCCCGGGAGGCAGGCCCAGGCGCTCCCCAGGCAACCCCCATGGGCACCCCGATCCGCCCCAGCTCCCACGGTGCTGGTTCCGAGGACGTCCGTGATGCCGACTTCTCGCCGATGGCCAGCGGCCGACCCCGGCCGCCCGTCCCAGGTGCCCAACCACCGGAGAGCGTCCCCCCCGCCAGCCCGCCAGCCAGCAGGGACAACAGTTCCCGTTTCGACGACTGATCTGCTGAGCACCCTGCCCCAGCCCCGACCGCAACGGCGCCCAGCCCTGTCGATTCTCGCCCTCGGGACCCTGGTCCTGCTGCTCTGTGGCTGCGGCAGCTGGGGCTGGGGCCGCCGCAGTGCCGGTCCCGTGGGCTGGGGCAGTTCCGACCGGCAGGATCCGGCCCTCAGCGGCAACGGCAGGGTGCTGGCCAGCGTGGTGCGCCGCGACGGCCGTGACACGGTGTTGCTGCAGGAGCAGCCCTCCGGCAAGCTCCTGCCCCTGCGTCACCTGGGGAGGTTGCAACCGCACAGCTCCCCCTCCCTGAGCTGGAACGGCCGCTATCTGGCCCTGCTGGTGCAGCGGGGCCCGGAGCGGCAGGCGGTGATCGAGGATCGGGCCACCGGCCGCCTGCACCGCCTGCCCCTGCCGGGCTCCCCGGTGCCGGAAAGCCTCAGCCTGGCCGCCGATGGCCGGCGCATCGCCATCGCCACCGAGGGGGAGGGCCGCTCACGGGTGCAGCTGTACGACCTGACCGCCCTGCTGGAGCCCGACCTTCCCGCCGGCCTGCCGGTGACGGGGGCAGGGACGGAGGACGCCCGGCCATGACGAGGCGGGGCAGCGGGCTGACCATGGCGCTGCTGAGCCTCCTGCCGCCGCTGCTGGGCGGTTGCCTGGCGCCCCTGCCCCAGCCGCTGGTGGGCCTGAATCAACGCCTCGAGGCCGCCGGCCCCGCCCGGGCCCCGTCCCTGGCCGGGGACTGGCTGGCCCTGATCGTCAGCAAGGACGGCCGCGACCGGGTGCAGCTGGTCGACCTGCGGCGCCAGCGGCCCGTGCCCCTGCCGGGCCTGGAGCGGCCCGACGCCCAGCCCCTGAGCGTGGCGGTGGATGCCCGCGGCGAGCGCCTGGCCCTGGTGCGCCAGCTGGAGGGCCGCACCGAACTGGTGCTCTACCGCCGCAGCCTGATGGCCCTGCAGCCGGTCCCGCTCCAGCCCCCGGGCGTGCCGCGCCGCGTGGCCCTGCGGGCCGACGGCCGCGAGCTGGCGGTGGAGGTGAGCCGCCAGGGCCAGTGGCAGGTGGACCTGATCGCCGTGCCCTGATCAGGGCACCAGGCCCGCCCAGTGCAGGAAGGTGTCGTGGCTTAGGGCCTCGATCAGCAGCACGGCGACAAAGCCGAGCATGGCGAAGCGGCCATTGACCCGTTCGGCATAGCCGCTCCAGCCGAAGGCGGGCACCTCGGAGGTGGTGGCGCTGGTCGCCTCCGGGGTGGCGGCGTCACCGGGCACGGCGGCTGATGGGGGGACGGAAGGCTCGCTCATCGATCAGTCCTCACGGCCAAAGGTATAGCCGGCCGCCGGAAGCATGCGCCAGCCACCGCTGCCGTCGAGTTCCAGCACGGTGTCGTGGTACTGGGTGAGCGTGGGACGGTGCCCCACGCTCACGAAGGCCATCTCCCGCTCCACCAGCAGTTCGTACAGCGCCTTCTCCGTGGCCACGTCGAGGGCGCTGGTGGCCTCGTCGAGGACCACGAATCGGGGCGAGTTGAGCAGCAGCCGGGCGAAGGCCAGGCGCTGCTGCTCCCCCAGCGACAGCAACCGGGGCCAGTCCTGTTTGATGTCCAGGTCGGGGTAGCGGCGCACCAGATCGGGCAGGCGCACCTCCTCGAGCACATGGCGCAGCTGCTCGTCGCTGAAGCGGTCGGTGGGCTGGGGGTAGCAGAGCTGCTCCCGCAGGCTGCCCAGCAGCATGTAGGGCTTCTGGGGGATGAACATCAGCTCACCCACCGGCGGCCGCTGCACGTGGCCGGCGGCGGGCGGCCACAGGCCGCTCACCAGCCGCAGGAAGGAGGTCTTGCCACAGCCCGAGGGGCCCACCACCAGCAGCCGTTGGTTGGCGGTCACCTCCAGGCTGAGGTCGCGCACCAGCAGGCGGTTGGTGCGGGGCGGCACCAGATCCACGTGGCTCACCAGGATCGACTCGGGACGCACCGCACCGGCCCCGGCCCCCATGGAACCCCCGGCGGTGGCCTGCTCGGCGGCCACGAACTCGGCCATCTCGGCACTGATCGCCTCCACCTTGCCCTGGAAGCCCTCGAGACGGCTGATGGAGGCGGAGAAGGCGGCCAGCCGGTCGATGTTGTTGACGATGTAGCTGACCGAGAACAGCACCTGGGAGAAGGCGATGCTGGCCTGGCCGAAGACGCCGAAATCGACCTCCCTGGCGAAGTAGATCGGCGCGATCACCAGCCAGGGAAGGAAGCGGGAGAAGTAGTCGTAGGAGCGCTGGATGACGCTGATCAGCGCCTCCCAGATGATCAGGCGGTTGTAGTTGACGATCACCCCGTCCAGCCGCCGTTCGCCTTCCTTCTGCTCCTGACGTTCGCCCCGATAAAACGCGATCGACTCGGCGTTGTCACGGATGTGGACGAGGCCGTAGCGGAAATCGGCCTCCAGTTTCAGCTGCTGATAGTTCAGGTTCACCAGCTTGCGACTGGCGAACACGATCAGGGCCGTGCCTCCCAGCGAATAAGCCAGCAGCCACAGGGCCAGGGTCTGGTTGATGCTCCAGAGAACGATGATGAAACTGAAGAAGGTGAGCAGGGCCGCGATGATCTCCACCGTCACGCTCAGGCTTGTGGCGGTGAAGCTGGCGGCGTCCTGGGAGATGCGCTGGTCAGGGTTGTCGATCTCCTCAACGGTTTCATCGTTGGGGTTGAGAACGTAGTAGGCCCGGTTGGTGAGGTAGCGGCCCAACATGCGGCCACTGAGCCATTCCCGCCAGAGCAAGCCGAGCTTGGGAATCAGGTAGCTCTGGATGGCGCGGATCGGCAGGGCCAGCACCAGGCAGAAGGCATAGATCGCGACGATTTTCCAGAACTCCTCCTCCTTGTAGGCGACCAGAACGTTGTCGATGTTCCGGGCGATGAAGCTGATGCCCACGTTGATGCCGTTGATCACCAGGATCAGCAGGGCGATCACCCCAAGCAACAACCAGGGCAGCCAGCGCCCCTGGCGCAGCTTGCCCCGCAGGGCCACGAAAGCAGCCACACCGGCGGTGAACAGGACCATCACCACGATCCCGATCGGCCCGCTCCAGATCGCCGCCACCTGCTCCGGCACTCCCGGCAGGAAGCGGCTGCGCAGCTCGGGGATCCAGGCCCCGGCCGCGGCCACCACACCGGTGAGCAGCAGCAGGGTGAAGCCCACCACCACCGCCAGCAGGGCCACCACCAGGAGCAGGAACTGGCCGCTGCCGCCACCACCCTCGTCGAGGGGCAGGAAGTACGGCTGGGCCAGGCGCTGCAGCTTGCCCAGCTGCTCGCGAAGGGCCTTCAGGGGGGTCATGGGCGTAGGCGGATCGCGCCATTCTCACTGCCGGCCGCGCCAGGCCGGGACAGTGGTGTGCGCCCGGCCATCAGCCCGGCGGCCAGGCCAGGGGTCGGCCGCCGATCACGTGCAGGTGCAGGTGGAACACGGTCTGGCCGGCGCCGGCGCCGCTGTTGATCACCGTGCGCCAGCTCTCCAGTCCCTCAAGCCGGGCCACCTTGGCGGCCACCAGCAACAGGTGGCCCAGAAGGGCCTGGTGCTCCGCGGTGGCCTCCCCCAGCTGGGCAATCGGCTCGCGGGGGATCACCAGCACGTGCACCGGCGCCTGGGGGTTCACATCCCGGAAGGCCAGGCTGAGGTCGTCGGCATAGACCTCCTGGCAGGGAATCTCGCCGCTCAGGATGCGGCCGAAGAGGGTGTCGCTGCTGGCCATGGGACGCCGGGGAGTGGTCAGGAGGTGGCACTGAACAGGCAGTGGTCTCCAAGGGGATGTTGGCACGGTGCAGCAGTGGGGCCCTGCGGGGCCTGCAGGCCCTGCCGGTGACGGTGGAGGTGGACATCGCACCGGGACTTCCGGGCCTGCGGGTGGTGGGTCTGGCCGATGCGGCGGCCCAGGAATCGCGGGAGCGGGTGCGGGGGGCGCTGCGCAACGGCGGCCTGAGGGTGCCCCTCACCCGGGTGGTGGTGAATCTGGCCCCCGCGGATCTGCCCAAGGGCGGCCCCGGCTTCGATCTGCCGATCGCCCTGGGGCTCCTGGTGGCCAGCCAGCAGCTGGCGGCCGCCCAGGTGGAGGGCCTCTGGAGCGCCGGGGAGCTGGGGCTCGACGGCCGGCTGCGGCCGATCCGGGGGATGCTGGCCCTGGCGATGGCGGCGCGCCGGCACGGGGCACGGGCCCTGGTGGTTCCGGCCGCCAACGCCACGGAGGCCGCTCTGGTGGAGGGGCTCCCCGTGTGGGGAGCCCAGCACCTGCTTGAGGTGGTGGGTCTGCTGCGGAATCCGGAGCTTGCTCCGGCCTCACCGCCAGCGGCGACGGAGCCCCCGCCAGCGGCCCCAGCCCCCGACCTGGCCGAGGTGCGCGGCCAGGCCCATGGTCGGCGGGCCCTGGAGATCGCCGCAGCCGGCGGCCACCATCTGCTGCTGGTGGGGGCGCCCGGAAGTGGCAAGACGATGCTGGCCCGACGGCTGCCGCCGCTGCTGCCGCCCCTGGCACACCAGGAGGCCCTGGAGGTCACCCAGCTCCATTCCCTGGCCGGTCTGCTGGGGGAGGGGGCCGGCCTGCGGCAGCAGCGCCCCTTCCGCAGCCCCCACCACGGCTGCTCCGCCGCCGCCCTGATCGGTGGCGGCGCCCTGCCGCGGCCCGGAGAACTGAGCCTCGCCCACCACGGCGTCCTGTTCCTCGATGAACTGGCGGAATTCCGCCGTGAGGTGCTCGACCAGCTGCGCCAACCGCTCGAGGAGGGGGAGCTTTGGATCAGCCGGGCCCAGCAGCGCTGCCGCTTCCCCTGTCGGGTGCTTCTGGTGGCCGCCACCAACCCTTGCCCCTGTGGCTGGTACGGCGATCCCGACCAGAGCTGCCGCTGCGGTGAAGCCCAGCGACGGCGCCACTGGGGACGGCTCTCAGGCCCGCTGCTCGACCGGATCGACCTCCAGGTGGTGATGCGGCGCCCCGAGGCCCGCGATCTGGGCGGTGCCTATCGGGTGGGTCGAACGGAACCACAGGCGGCCGGCGAATCGAGCGAGGTGGTGGCGGCACGGGTGGCGGAGGCCCGGGGGCGGATGGCCCAGCGCAATCCGCAAGGGGCGGCCAACGGCCAGCTGGATGGCCCCTCCCTGGCCGCGGTCGTGGATCCGAAGCCGGACGCCCTGGCCCTGTGGGAGAGGGCCATCAGCCAGCGGCGCCTCTCCGCCAGGGGGGCGGAGCGGGTGCTGCGGGTGGCCCGCACGATCGCCGATCTGGCCAGCGAGGAGCGGGTGTCAAGCGGTTCGATCGCCGAGGCCCTCAGCTACCGCTCCTTCGATCGGGTCGACTGACGAGGCAGGAACCGCTCAGGAGGCCTGGAGCCACTGGCCTCAGCGGCGCCGATGGGGAGAGGGCTCGCCGCTGAAGGGCTGGACGCCGATCGCCGGCGGCTGATGCTCGGCTTCTTCGCCCGGATTGCCCCAGGCGTGGTTGATGGTGTCCACCAACCAGAGCCTGAGCCGCTCTAGCGGTGAGACAGACCTTGGCTGGCCTGCCGTGGAGGCGACCGGATGGCCCATGGACCCTGCTGCGATGGCTCCTCCAGCCTGCTCCCGGCGAGGGGCCAAGGCAACAGGTACAAGCACCTGCCGGGTGAAGGCCGGAAGGGCCTCAGCGGCGACGGCGGCGTTGCTGGGCCTTGCGCTTGTACTTCTCGGTGGGGGTTTCGTGGTGGCGCAGCCGCTTCAGATCGGCAAAGATGCCCGCCTTGGACACCTGGCGCTTGAAGCGGCGCAGGGCCGATTCGATGCCTTCGTTTTCGCCGACTGTGACCTGGGTCATGAAGTACTGCTGAGACGTTCGCAGCGTTGAACCTTAGCAAGCGGGGCTTCGGCGCTCCGATTCAGAGCTTGGTGGCGGGGATGGCCGGCGGAGCAAGGGGCTGCTGGGCCGCCGAGGGAGCGTCCTTCGCGGGTTCCACGGCCGCGGGCTCGACGGCTGCAGGTTGGGCGGGTTCGTCCCTGGTGGACTCGGCGGCGGTCGCCGCCGTCCCCGGCCAGCTGTCGGCATAGACGTAGAGGTGGCCCAGGTTGCGGCCACCGAACTGCCTCCGCATCAGCCGCCAGCCCGGCTCCAGCTGGAGCTTGAGGAAGCCGGGGGCGCTGCCCCGGGTGCGGGCCACCACCATCTCCGGACCGGCTCCGGCCTTGGTGGGGAAGGCCAGCAGCAGCATGTCGCCGCCACTTCGGGTGACCATGAGTCGGTAGGAGGTGGCCAGATCCTGGCCTCCCACCCGCACCGAATAGCCGTTGGCGTCGATGTAGCGGCTGCAGATGCCGGTGAAGTCGAACGTGGCCAGCAGGGGATTCACCGTGGCCGGCGTGCCCTCTCCCACCTCAAAGCAGGGCCGGACAGGCTTGAGCTGCTCGTAGATGTTGAGCTGGGCCCTTTCACCGCTCGTGCCGACGGGGGCCGCCACGAGCAGGAAATTCTGCTGGTCGACCTCGGCGGCGGCGAACAGGGCGGAGGCGCGGGCCGGGGCGGGCGAGGCGAACGGCAGGGCGGTCGCCAGCACCGTCAAGGCCGCCAGGCCTGCACGGGGGAGAACGGGAAAGGTCACGGCGTTCATCGAAGCGGCCTGAATCGTATGAACGGCAACCGCCGGAAACCAGCCCAGGTGTCCCAATCGGCCGGCCGGTTGTCGGGCCGGCCGATCGGGCCGAAGCGACTCAGGCGGGCCTATTGATCCGGATCGCCACCAGGAGCGCCAGCACCGTTCCCGGCAGGCTGCCCGCCAGGATCCAGCGGGTGGTCTGGAAACCGAGGTCGGGATCGCCGTAGGAGAGCTCGAAGATCGATCCGGTGGCGGCGATGCCGAGCAGGCAGGCCAGGCCGAGAAAGAGGCCGGCCAGGGGTTTCATCGGCATGAAAATCAGCGGATCGACTGGACGTCGGAGCGGTGGAAGCCCTGCTGCTGAAGGCCGTCGTTGAGGCTGAGCTCGTCGGTGACCCGATCGACGAACAGCACACCGTTGAGATGGTCCATCTCGTGCTGGATGCAGCGGGCCAGGAGGCCATCGGCCTTGAGGCGGCGGGGGCGTCCCGTCTCGTCGCGGAAGGCGACCTCCACCACCGAGGGGCGCACCACATCGAGATAGACGCCGGGGATGCTCAGGCAGCCTTCCTCGTAGGTGTTGAACGAGGCACCGGCGGCGGTGATCTCGGGGTTGATCAGCACCAGCGGAGGGGTGGCGGCCTCCTCCAGATCCAGATCGATCACCAGCAACTGACGGTGCACCCCCACCTGGGGGGCCGCCAGACCGATGCCCTTGGCGGTGTACATGCTGCGCAGCATGTCGCGGGCCAGATCCCGGATCGAGGCATCCACCTTGCTGATGCGCCGGGCCGGGGCCCTCAGCTCCTTGGACCCCAGCTTGTGGATCTCGAGGGGAGGCCGATCCACCGGCACCTTCGGCACCAGCACGGAGTGGCCGCCCTGTTCGGCCGACCGTGCCATCTGGGCGAAGCTGCGTGCCAAGACGTCACCTGAAACGATGGAGCGATTCTAGAAGCAGCCGGCGGAGGACTCGGGTGGGGGCGCAGTCGTGGCCGGAACCGTTGCCCTTGCCCGCCGAGGTCGCGGTCGGTCGCGCCGCCTCCGTCGCCGAACCGCTGCTGAACAAAGGGCGCCTGTTCTGGCTGGAGCAGCGGCCCAGCGAGCGGGGACGCACCACCCTGATGCGGCGGGACCGCCCCGGCGAAGCTGCCGTGGACGTCACCCCGGGCCCCTGGAATCTGCGCACCCGGGTCCATGGCTACGGCGGCGGCGCCTATGCGGTGGCCGGCGATCAGCTGGTGTTCGTCGACGACGGCGACCGTTGCCTCTGGCAGCTCGGCCTGGCCGGGGCCGAAGCCCCCCCAGCCGCAGTGGCGCCCCGGCGGCTCACCACCCCGCCCGACCCTGCCCGGCCGCGGGCCTTCGCCGATGGCCTGATCGACCGGCCCCGCCAGCGCTGGATCGGCGTGATGGAGCAGGACGGCATCGACCGGCTGGTGGCCGTGCCCCTGGCGGGCGGCGAACCCGAGCTGCTGCTCCAGCCCGCCGACTTCTGCGGCTATGCCGTGCTGGCCCCCGGCGGCAGCCATCTGGCCTGGGTGGAGTGGCAGCAACCCTTCATGCCCTGGGAGCGCAGCCAGCTCTGGCTCGCCGCCATCGACGCGGCGGGGCAGCTGCAGCAGGTCCGGCCCATCGCCGGATCGGCGGCCGCCGATCCCCAGGCGATCTCGGTGTTCCAGCCCCTCTGGCTCGACGACGGCTCTCTGGTGGTGGCCAACGACCGCAGCGGCTGGTGGAACCTGGAACGGCTGGCTGACGCCGCCTTGCTGGGGGCGGACACCCCGCCGGCGTGGCAGCCGCTGCTACCGATGGAGGCGGAATTCGGCGGCCCCCAGTGGGTCTACGGCCTGCGCACCCATGCCTGGGACGGCCAGCGGCTGGTGGCGGCGGCCTGCCGCCAGGGCCGCTGGGAGCTCGGCCGACTCAGCCGCACGGGAGGCCCCTGGGAGCCCATCCCACTTCCCTTCGACGACCTGGCTGCCCTCACGGCGGAAGACGGCCGGCTGGTGGCGGTGGCCGCCGCCCCCGCCATCGGCCAGGGGCTGCTGGAGCTGGACACGGCCAGCGGCCGCTGGCAGCACACACCGGCAGCCCCCCTGCCACTGGCGGCCGCGTCGATCAGCCGGCCGGAAGTCCTCTGGTTCGACGGCCACGGCGGCAGGCCCACGCACGCCTGGTTTTACCCGCCCCGGGGCGGCAGCCGCGCCGATGCCCCCCTGCTGGTGAAAGGGCACAGCGGCCCCACCGCCATGGCCGGCACGGGGCTGAACCTGGCCATCCAGTTCTGTACCAGCCGCGGCTGGGGGGTGGTGGATGTCAACTACGGCGGCTCCAGCGGCTTCGGTCGGGCCTACCGGGAGCGGCTCGACGGCCAGTGGGGCGTGGTGGACGTGGCCGACTGCGCCGCCGCCGCCCGGGCCCTGGTGGCCATGGGCCGGGCGGATCCGGCCCGGGTGGCCTTCGAGGGCGGCAGCGCCGGCGGCTTCACCGTGCTGGCGGCGCTGTGCTTCACCGAGGTGTTCGGGGCCGGTGCCTGCCGCTACCCGGTGACCGATCCGGAAGCCCTGCTGGCCGTGGAGCACCGCTTCGAGGCCAGCTACACCGAAACCCTGATCGGCCCCTGGCCCCAGGCGCGGTCCGTCTACGAGGCCCGTTCCCCGCTGCGGCACGCGCAAGGCATCACGGTGCCGGTGATCTTCTTTCACGGTCTCGACGACCAGGTGGTGCCGGCGCGTCAGAGTGAGCGGATGGTCGAAGCCCTGCGCTCCCGCGGACTGGAGACGGAACTGCATCTGTTCGCCGGAGAGGGCCACGGCTTCCGCGACAGCGCCGTGCGCACCACGGTGCTCGAAGCCACTGAAGCCTTCTTCCGCCGCCAGTTCCGCCTGTGATCGCCGCGCTGGCGCCGGAGACGCTGGAGGGACTGGAGTGGCTGGGGTTGGCCCTGGCCGCCCTGACCCTGCTGCTGGTGATCGGCGGCAGCGTCGGCGGCCTGCTGGGCATGAAGCGCTGGGGGCTGCCGGAGGCGTTGCTGGCCGGCGGGCTGGGGCTGCTGGTGGCACCGGCCGGACTGCTGCCCCTGCTGCCGCAGCGCGTGATCGACCTGTGGGACCAGCTGCCCCTGCCCCTGCTGACCCTTGTGTTCGCCAGCCTTCTTCTGGGCAAGCCGCTGCCGAAGCTGGGGGGCCTGTGGCGCCCCCTCTCGGCCCAGGTGCTGCTGGCCCTGACGCTGGCCTTCGGCCAGTTCCTGGTGGGCGGACTGGCGGTGCTGTTCGTGCTGCAGCCCTGGCTGGGGGTGAGTCCGGTGATGGCCTGCCTGATCGAGGTGGCCTATGAGGGCGGGCACGGCTCGGCCGCCGCCATGGGGCCCACCTACGAACGGCTGGGGCTGGAGGGGGCCCAGGCCCTGGGACTGGCCATGGCCACCGTCGGCCTGCTGGCCTCCACGGTGGTGGGCGGACTGGTGGTGGTGCTTGGGCGGGCCCGCGCCTGGCTGAAGTTCCCCGAGGCCCTGCCGATCGAGGAGGCGATGGCGATCGTGGAGGAGGAGACGCCTCCCCTGGAGGAGGTGCCGATGGATCTGCCCCTGGAAGCGGGCACCGTGGAGGTGCCGGCCCTGTGGCGGCAGCTCGCCGACTGGGCCGTGAACCTGGCCCTGGCGGGGGTGGCGGTGCTGTTCGGCTGTGGGGCGCTGGCGGCGCTGCGCTGGGCCGCCGACGGCAGCGGCGGGATCATCGCCATGGTGATCGATGCCCTTCCCGTGTTCCCCCTGGCCCTGGTGGGTTCGCTGCTGGTGCGGCTGATCCTGGAGAAGAGCGGCCAGACCCAGTGGGTGTCGGCCACGATCCAGGGCCAGACGGGCACCATCTCGGCCGACCTGCTGATCACTGCCGCCACCGCCTGCCTGGACCTGAGCCTGCTGGCCCGCGACTGGATCCCCCTGACGGTGCTGGCCCTGGGTGGATTGCTGTGGAATCTGGCCGTGGTCCTGCTGCTGGCGCCGCGGATCCTGCCGCCTGACTGGTTTGAGCGGGCGATCATCGAATTCGGCCAGGCCACCGGGGTGGCCGCCAGCGGCCTGCTGCTGCTGCGCATGGCCGACCCGGGCGACCGCAGCCAGGCGGTGACGGCCTTCTCGATCAAGCAGCTGCTGCTCCAGCCCCTGCTGGCCGGAGGCGTGATCACCGTGGTGGCGCCCCTGGTGGTGGACGGCTGGGGGCTGCCGGGCTGGACCGGCCTCTGCTTCGCCCTGGTGCTTCTCTGGTTGGGCCTGGGCCTGTGGCTGGCGGCGCGGGCGAAGGCGGCCGCCTGACCAGGCGTGCTCACCGCACCATCGCCGCCACGTTGCCGCCATCGACGGTGAGCACGGCGCCGGTGGTGCGCTCCATCCGGGCCAGGGCCACGAAGGCGTCAGCCACATCGCTGGCGCGCACCTCGGCGCCCAGCAGGTTGCCGGCCATGTAGAGCTCCTCGCTCAGGCCCCGGGCGGCGGAGCGCTCGCGGATCATGGTGTCGTCGAGCAGGCCGGAGCGGATGCGGTCGGCGTTGATGGCGTTCACCCGCACGCCCGCTTCCCCCTCCTCCAGGGCGTACTGGCGCACCAGGGCCAGCAGGGCGGCCTTGCTGATGCCGTAGGCGCCGAAGTTGGGCCCGGGGTTGAGGGCCTGCTTGCTGACGTTGAACAGCAGCTGGCCGCCCAGCCGCGCCCCTCCGCCCGCCTCCGGGCGGTCCTGGGCGCGGAACTGGGCCAGCGCCGCCTGGGCCACCGCCTGGTGGGAAAAGAAGTTGAGCTCGAAGCTGGCGCGCAGATCCGCCTGCGGCAGCGTGGCCATCGGCCCGGTCCAGGCGGCCCCGGCATTGCTCACCACGATGTCGAGGCCGCCGAAATGGGCTGCCGTGGCGTCGAAGGCGGCGGCCACCTGGGCCGGATCAGTGACGTCGCAGGCCACGGCGAGGGCCCGCTTGCCGCAGGAGGCCGCCACCGCCGCGGCGGCCTCCTGCTCCAGATCAAGCACGGCCACCTCGGCCCCGGCGGCGGCGAAGGCCCGGGCGGTGGCGGCACCGATGGCGCCGGCCCCACCCGTCACCAGCACCACCTGGCGGGCCAGGGGCTTCTCGGCCGCCTTGCCGAGCTTGGCCTGCTCCAGGCTCCAGTACTCCATGGCGAAGGTGTCGGCCTCGCCCACGGGCGCGAAGCGGCCGATCGCCTCGGCTGCCAGCAGGGTCTGGGCCCAGGCCTCGGCGATGTCGGCCACGGTGGCCGCCTCGGTGGCCGACTTGCCGATGCCCACCAGCCCCAGGCCCGGAATCGCCGCCACCCGCGGCAGCGGATCGAGCGCCTTCTTGCCGCCCCCGGCGGCGGCGTTCTGGCGCTGGAAGTAGGCGCGGTAGTCGGCCACATAGGCCTCCAGGGCCTGCTCCAGGGCGCGGCTCCAGGCGGCCAGGGCCTGGCTATCGCCACCGGCCGGCAGGGGCGGCAGCACCAGGGGCCGGGCCTTGGTGCGGATCACGTGGTCGGGGGTGGCGACGCCGCGGCCGGCCCAGTCGGCCAGGCGGGCGTCGTCGGCCACCGCACGGGCCAGGGGGGTGTCGCGCAGCGCCAGGATCCAGTGGCGGCGAACGCCGGCGGCGACGGCGGCCCGGCCCAGGGCGCCCCGCAGCACCGGCAGCAGCGCCGCCGCGGGGGCGGGGCGCTCCGGCACGGCCACGGCATGGAACGAGCGCTCGCCCCGGGCCAGGCGCTCCTCGGCCCGCCGCACCAGATCGATCATCCGGTCGTAGCTCTCCTCGGCGGTGGCGCCGAAGGAGAACAGACCGTGCTGCAGCAGCACCATGCCCTCCGGTTCGCGGCCCGCCGCCGCCGCGGCCTCGTAGGCCAGGGCGGCCGCCTTGGCCAGGGCGAAACCGGGCATCACGTAGGGCACCAGGGCCACCCGATCGCCATACACCTCGCGGCACACCGCGGCCGCATCGGGCTGGTCGGCCAGGGCCAGCAGGGCGATCGAGTGGGTGTGGTCGACGAAGGTATGGGGCAGGAAGGCGTGCAGCAGCGCCTCCACCGAGGGGTTGGGGGCGGCCGGATCGATCAGGTTCTGGCGCTGGGCCGCCACCATCGCCTCGTCGCTGAGGGCGTCGAGGACCCGCAGGGCCTGCAGGGGCTCCAGCCGCACGGCCGGATGGCCCGGCGGTTCGATCGTGCCCAGGTCCCAGCCGGAACCCTTCACGCACAGCACCCGGATCGCCTCCCCCAGCAGCCCATGGACGGTGGTCTTCACAGAGGTGTTGCCGCCGCCGTGCAGCACCAGCTCCGGATCAGCCCCGAGCAGCCGGGCTGAGTAGGTGCGCAGGGCCAGGTCTTGGCTGACGCCCTGGTCGCCGTAGCGGGCGATCGCCTCACGGGCGGCGGCCTCCGACCAGCGGTGTTGCACGGCCATGGGACGAAACGCGGCTCTGGGGGGAGACTACGGGGAGCGATCGTCCAGGGGCTGCCCGTGTCCATCCGCTGCCGTCGCAGGCGTCTGTGCTCCTCCCGGGAGTGGCTGAAGCCATCGGCCGGCGGGGCGCTGCTGCCGCTGCTGCTGACCCTGGGCATCGGGATGGCGGCCCCCGCCCGGGCCCAGGGGATCCCGCCCCAGATCCCCCGCGACGGCTGGAAGGACGGCAAGCGGATGACCTACCGGGAGGTGTCCGCCAAGGGCAAGGACGCCGACGGCAGCGACCTGCTGCGCGACCGGCTGGGGGGGCTCTGGCGCCGGGAGCTGTTCGTCCAGGGCAACATCACCCTCACCAACGAGGCCAACGGCAACCGGATCTTCGTGCCGCTACTGACCTCGCCCACGCCATGAAAGCTGTCCTGGCCACCCCGGCCCTGATCGACACCGAACTGCCGGAACCCACCCCCGGTCCCCGCGACCTGCTGGTGCGGATCGAGGCGGTGGCGGTGAACCCGGTGGATAGCAAGGTGCGGGGCGCCATCACTGCTGGTGAGGGGCCGAAGCAACTGGGCTGGGACGCGGCCGGGGTGGTGACGGCGGTGGGGGCCAGGACGGATCGCTTCAAACCCGGTGACGAGGTGATGTTCGCCGGGGCGATCGACCGGCCCGGCTGCCACGCCGAAGCCGTCCTGGTGGACGAACGCCTTGTGGGCCGCCGGCCGGCGAGCCTGTCGTGGGCCGAGGCCGCCGCCGTGCCGCTCACGGGCCTCACCGCCTGGGAGGCCCTGTTCGAGCGCCTGCGGCTGGATCCCAGCGGCGGCCACCAGGGCACCAGCCTGCTGATCCTGGGTGGCGCCGGCGGGGTGGGTTCGATCGCGATCCAGCTGGCCAAGGGGGCGGGGCTCACGGTGATCGCCAGCGCTTCGCGCCCCGAGAGCGCCGCCTGGGTGCGGGAGCTGGGGGCCACCCACGTGGTGGACCACCATCAGCCCCTGGTCCCCCAGCTGGCGGCCCTGGGCCTGGCGCCGGTGGACCTGATCGCCAACTTCAGCGACACCGACGCCTACTGGGAGGTGATGGCCGAACTGATCCGTCCGCAGGGCGCCATCGTGGCGATCGTGGGCAACCGCCGGCCCCTCGACCTCAACCTGCTCAAGGCCAAGAGCGTTCACTTGGCCTGGGAGTTCATGTTCACCCGTTCCCAGTTCCAGACCGCCGACATGGGCCGGCAGGGGGAGATCCTCGATCGCCTCGCCGACCGCTTCGATCGCGGCGAGCTGCGCTCCACCCTGTGCCGGACCCTGGGCCCCATCAACGCCGCCAACCTGGAGCGGGCCTACGGGGAACTGGCGAGCGGCCGGATGATCGGCAAGCTGGCCCTCAGCGCGTGGCCACCAGCACCCGGTGGCGCGGATCGCAGGCCACCCGTCGAACATCGCTGAACCCGGCCTGCTCCAGGGCCGCCGGCAGATCGAGGCCGAAGTAGTCCTCCAGGTAGGGCTCGGTGCTCTTGAGCAGGGTGGCGATCGGCGCCGGCAGCCGCCGGATCACATCCGAATCAGGGTCCTGGTCCACCAGGGCCACCACCCCGCCGGGGCGCAGCAGCCGGTCCGCCTCCGCCAGCACGGCCCGGGTGGCGCTGGCGGGCAGCTCGTGGCACACGAACTGCAGAGTGATCAGATCGAAATCCGCGGCGGGCAGCCCGGTGGCCTCGGCGGCGGCGTGGTGCCAGGCGCGGATACGGCCCTCGGGGTCGCGGACCCGGGCCACCGCCAGCATCTGGGGGGAGAGATCGAGACCCTCCACGGTCACGTCGGTGCCCTCGCGCCGATCGAGCCATGCCTTCAGCGCCAGGGTGCCCACCCCCACCGAGCAGCCGATGTCGAGGGCCCGGTGCACCGGGCCTGTGAGGCTGGGCGCGATCGCCGCGAAGATCGCCTGCCGCAACCGCTCCTGGGCCTGCTCCGGTTCCAGGGTCTCGCTGGGCCAGACCCGCAGGGCCATCGACGCGGTGGCCTGCTCCGCCTCGCAGGCCGCCGCCCAGCAGAGGTTGCCGGCGTCGTAGGCGTGGAAGCGGGCCCGGTAGTAGGGGGGCGTGGCGACGGCCGGATCGGTGCTGAGGGCCAGCAGGGGTTCGGCCTGCTGCTGCAGCTCCTGGCGTCGGGCCCGCCAGGCGATGCCGCGCCGTTCAGCGGTGCGGATGATCAGCCGCCGGGCCTGCAGGAACATCAGCTGCCGCAGGGGCTCGACGGCCAGCAGCCGGTCGATCAGCCAGCCGAGGGGGTGGCGCGAGGCCACCCAGTTGGGGGGCGGGGCCGCAGCGGGGCTCTGGGCCGGAGCGATGGTCTGGGCCTGGGCCATGGGATGGGGCGGCAGGGGGCGGAGCAGTTCCACGGGGCCCCATTCTCGCCAGTGCGGCGGCCCATGGTGGTCAACAACACGGGCTTCAGCAGGCTGATCCCCTCAGGCTGGTCCTTTCCGTGGCGACAGGTGGTGAGGGGCTGCCGGTGGCCGCTCCAGGCTGGCGCTGGAGAGCTGGTGGGGTGTCGGGGCCCGCCGCCAGCTTTGCGGGAGGAGATTCCAGCGTCTCTTCAACTCCGGCCACCGGCTGGAGGAGACATTGGAACACCCGCATCAGCCCGCTGCGACATCTGCCTGGCCCAGCCGGCCCGTTCCTCGATCATCAGCGCCTCGGTGGCGGTGACGAAATGCTTGAAGGACGTCTCCCCTTGGTCGTAAGGCGGGCTGCCGGTGAGAAACAGATCTTTCTCCCGTTTGAGCGACTCACTGAGGCTGCGGTAGCGCACCCAGTTCTCCTGGTTGCGGCTGAGGGCCAGCCACCCCCCCGACAGGGCGATGCCGCCGCCCGCCACCGCGATCGCCAACGGGGCCCACGACACCCTGGCGGCCAAGGGGCTGAAGATCGTGATGGAGTTTCCGAGCAGGATCTCGAAGATCTGCAAGCTCAGGAACACACGCTTGTTGGCTTTGCTGGCCCGGCTGAGCCAGCTCAGCTGATCATCGACCCGGCTGGACAGATACGCGTCCCGATCCAGTGCAGGCATGAAATGCCTTTTCGAGGTCGTTCCATCTAAGGAGACTTTGGAAACCCCAGGCGATCTGAGGGAAAACGGATCCGTAGATCAAGGTCTACATCAGATCACTTGATTACTGATAAGTCTCCGAGACCCTCAGATCCCCTTTCGTGCAATGGATGTAGCAGCAGACCCTGGCCGTTGGCCGTGGTCACGTCCCGTAAGCTGGCCAGGCCATCGGGGAGCACAGAGCTGCCGGGCACAAGGTGCTTTCTGGCCCAGTCACCGGTGTGATCCTGGCGGGAATCGGATGGCCGGCCTCGTTCAGGGAGATGGCCGCAACGATCGGAATCTTGTTCTCGGATCCCCGGTCCGCCATGCCCCTCAGGATCTTGTTGTGCAGCAGGCAGAGTTGCCAGTCCAGCGCAGCTCGAAAGCCTTGCGGCCAGGGCCTGGCCGATCAGATGGAAGGCTGGAAACCAAGTGGTGAACGGCAGTTTGGTGGTCTGCATGATCGTGCCGGCCGCGAGCGTGGACTGATGCCCGCAGTGGCGGCACTGATAACGCTTGAGACACCTGTCATAGACCAAGCCATGCTCCTGAGCTCCGCAACGCGGACACCGGAAGCTATCGGGTCAGCGCGCCATCTCCAAAGCGGCCTCGCTGTGCTCCTCCGTGCTGTACAAGTGCTGAAACTTAGGCTGGGGCGAAACCTTTCTGGAACTGGATGCCGTTGCTTGCCATGACTAGACTGACACTTCTGTAAAAGTCAACGAAACTGGCAGGCCTGTGCGGAGCGCGCTGCTGGTGGGTATCAAGAAAACAGATCAGGTTCTCCTCTTGAAATTGCATACATGCAAATCAATAAACAAAAAAATCCTGGCTAATTGCCAGGATTGAAAATATGACTATTAATCAACTAACTTTGCTTAGAATTCGACTACGAAGCCTGCGGCTGTATGCGAAAGCAACACCTGCACCAAGCAAAGGCAATGGTCCTGGTACTGAGGCTGTGGGAGCAAGTTCAACTTGCAGGTCTGCAATTCTAAAGATACCGCTGCCTGTTGAAATTGCACCTGCTGTGGTTACCGAAACGATTGATCCGGCGCTTACAACAAAGGGATTGTCAAAGCTTTGTATGCCTGTGGAGGCAAAATCAAACTGCTTGGAATTTGAACCGGATTCGAATTTTATAGAACTGAGTCCGAGGCCAGCAAATTGGCTGACATTAAATTGCTTAAGAGAAACAGACTTGTCAAACTCTAAAGAAAATCCGTTTACGGAAGATCCCGGGGTGTTCGATCCACATCTAGCGCCAGTCGTAACAATCGAAAAATAAGCGCAAAGCCCAGTGCTGGTTGTGTTGAGAGTTGGAGAAATGCCTGTTCCGGTAGGGTTGGCTAGTTTTAGAATTATTCCATCAACACTAAAGTCTTTTGAAGTAAAGTTTTCCGCACTTGGTGTAGTGAGGCTGAATGTCGAAACAGCGTGTGCGTTAGGAATAGCCACAAAAATTGAGGCACTGCCTGCAAGTACAAAGAAGACGCTCTGGATTTTTTGACGAGCAGCTGTTGTCATCGGGACAATGAATCTCCAATGAATGTAGCAGTTCTGCGCCGGTTCGTCAACCCCCCCCCCTGCGACTCAAGTCAGGCGGCGTCCCAAGGTGTGGTGTAACTCGGGGCTGACGGCTCGCCTCCCTCAGGCCTCAGCTGTGCCAATGGGTGGGCCGGTCTGTGGCCCTGTTCGGCGCACTACCAACAACCCGAAGACAGCTCATGCCCCTCGGCCATAGTGGCGCCTCCGAGCTGAGCGATCTCATTGAGGGCACCACCGCTGGCGACCTGATCCCCAAGGCAAATTAAACGCCTCCTCACGCCTCCCAGCCCGGTCTGATCCCTGCGGTGGCGAGCAGCCTGCCGATATCGTGGGGTCACGGCACGGCGGCCAGACCAGCTCTCACCGATCGGTGGCCGTGCAGCGCGAGCACGTTCAGGATTAGAGGGCGCAGCGTAGCCAGCACTGCTGCACGGGGCCGCCATAGCGGTCACCATACTCATAATGTTGGGTGCAGCGCAGCCAGTGCCAGCTTTGCGAGCACCAGCGGTCCATCGCCAGTTGCAGCAGAGCTTTGGGCGTGGTGGGTAGGCTCGTGAGAAAAAGGGGCCGCTGGAGGGAGTTCTTGCCGTCACCCTTGCCGCTGACGTCCAGTTCGACGATCCAGCTGCTGCTTGGCCAGGCCTCGCGAATGTGCTGCGGTGCCTGTTTGGCCCCCAACGTCCAGGTGGTGTCGTGCCCATGACCGTGGCCTGAAAGGGATTTTGAGGTAATAGAGGAACTGGTCGCTGATCTGGCGGTGCAGGTTCCGTTGGTTCGCTTTCACCGTCATGAGAAAATTGGCCCCTTGCTCCGGGAGCTGCAAAAAAATGTTTCTGCGTGTGGAGCGCGTCGGCCTGGATCAAGACAACCTCAAGATTCATGGTGGAGAGCAGCTCCCGCAAAACCCGCGCCCATGGTCCTCGTGGGTGTCATAGATGGCCTGGGCAATCGCAGCCCCGAGCGCCTTGGGGTAGAGAGTCACTTGGCCAATGAAGGCCAGGCCACCGGCGTCGATTGGGACAATCGAACCGCGAAGTGTCTTGCCGTCGCATGCAATTTGATAATACCCTTTGCACCTCCTGGGATCTGGGCGAGCATCCAGTCCTGTAGCTGCCGGCAGATCTCGACCACATCCACATGAAAAAAACAGATGGCGGAAGCTGGAATCCGTTGGAGGCCGCCTGAGCTCAAGCCCCAACGCCTGGTTCAGTGCCCTGTGATGGCGGATGGCAAAGCGCTCCAAGTCCCTCAGGCTCTGGCAGCCAATCAGGATACTAAGCACTGCTACCAAGAGCAGAAATCATGGAAGGAAGTTCACCCCTCGCCGCATCCGTCCATCAGGGATCGCCTGCAGGAAGATGATCAGGTCGGCAGAGGAATTGGGAGGAGATGGTTCTGGCAAAGAAGGGATCCATTCCCGCCGGCCAAAGCCAATGGTCGCAGCGCTCCCAAGCGCTCTTGTGACGCACTTTCAATCAGCCCTGCCCTGATCCCGGAGATCGTTCGTCGGGGGATCCTCGACCTGCTTGAGGCCGAGGTGTAAGCCGCAATCGGTGCTCAGCACCATGGTCGCTGCCCTGATAAGCACGCTACCCACCGCAATGGCTACCGTAAGTGGGTGCTCATCATCACCGAGGTGGGCGAGCTCCCAATGGCCTTCCTCATAGAGAGGCGTCCTGCAGGTTACTAAGATAATCTCTGGTGATGAGACTCTTGGCACTTCGAACCATATTCCTGCTTTCCTGAGCGCGCCAAAAAGTGGGAGCTCCCGCAAGACTCTGGGATTATGTAATGGACTTGCCGGACGGCGCACTAGTCCACTTTCGGATGAGATTACGGCTTACACTCGACCCATCCTTGTTCGTTAGCCACTGCTGATACCAAACCCAAGAGAGCTTACGAATAAAAGGTCGTCTTCAGCGAATATGTCGGTACCATAGCGCTTAAACCTGCCGATTGAATCTGGAGGTTTGATTAGTGTTGTGAACCGCGGAATCGCAATAAAAGATTCCAAACCAAGGAAACTGAATAAATTCTTTACTCCATTCTCTGGATTCGCGCAGAAGTCGTCATAGTTAAGAAGCAAAAACCTATTGCCCATTGACTTGCCAATATCAAGAACACGCTTATGAGTAACGCACCAGTATTTAAGGGAGTAATACGGGGTAATGTCGAATCTCTCATTTAGAAAATGCTCCCCCCATAACCTTAATTGATTCTGGTTGCTGCTATGAGCCATGTCCAGTCCGTTTCTGGCAACATGGATGTACTTCATGCCTCCCAGCCTATCCGCTAAACGATCTAGAACTATATGTGAATTAGGTTCTTTCCAGCCCCACCTAGCTCCTGGTTTGATTTTCGCCTTTTCCGACAATAAAGTTGCTCCTCTTTGTTTCAGCCAGCTTGCTGAATGCTGGCTTCGATCATCTGACGCTAAAGACTCTATTAAGCTAACCTGCTTTTTTGTGAAACCTCCAGATCCTGTTATTCCTCTGCATAGAACTTCAAGCAATTCATCGAACTCATCTTCGGAAGAAGATAATATCGCGATTCTTTTGAAAAGCAGAGTAAACCAAAGATTGTCGTTTGCGCTATTGAGGTCGCTCCCAATGTGAAACCCAGCTTCTTTCAAACATTGAGCAACTATACGGGTCCCACTCCCGCCAACCCCCCCGATTACAATAGGTTCAGCGTGTTGAGAAGAAAAATCTTGTTGGTTCATTAGCTTTGCATGCACTTGATTTTTGCGACTAACTGATTATTCGCAAGTTCCGAGAACAATGGACCCCATCTTCGATTCCTATTCGTGAACCATAGCTGACGCCAGTGGGACACGGGCCGAAAATCCGTTCATGCTACTCGATTGTATGCGTTCAGGCGTTGTATCAAGCCTGATCTGAACGGCTGGCTTTGACAGGTCGTCGCCATCAAGTTGAATTTCAGGCAGAGACTGCTTGAGATGAACTCCGCTCCCACTGTCATCGCAGACAGTGACTGGGACGCGACACCGCTCAGCGTGCGCGCGCTGGTTGAGCAGCTCACCGTTTAGCTGGATGCACTGGCCGCCCTTGTCGCCCAGCTGGAGGAGCAGAGGGGCTGCAGCTCTGGTCATACCTCCAAACAGCCCTCCAGTGATGGACCCGGCCAGAAGGGATTCGGCGGTGGCGATAGTGGCAGCATCATGGCCAGAGTCGATGGGTTGCGCCGTCGTCGCGAAAGCATGTAATTCAGATAGCCGATTGTAATGAATAAACCGGACGCTTCCAAGTTGTTTGGCGATTTTACGGGGTGCCCTTACGAGATCATTCAGTGGATCGTGTGATTTACAGTGTATTGCCTTAATCTATCATGCTGAGTATCCTATTCATTGCAACTCGACCTTTTCTGGCTCGATTTTCTGAGCCTTTATTTGCATGCGGAAAAGGGGTGGCTGGGACATCAAAGCCTAAGAAGCTGCACAACTCATCAAAACCGTCGCCGTTTTCCCAACACAATTCGAGAAAGTCGCTGCTTCGGCTGTTGAAGTATGAGCGAACACTATCATTGTGCTGACGATAGAAATCAATGTGTTCCTTCTCGTGTCTATGTGGAAATGCAAAACCGTAGGCAAGCTTTCGGCAATGCTTTGTCGGATGCGTCCGCAATGAATGCTGCTTGAGACTCTCCAGCCATTTTCGTTCTGAACTTCGCACTGTAAGTATGAACTTACTTCCTGGATACATTATGTCAAGCTGCTTGTAGATTAGAGGCCATGGCCAATCTTCAAACAAGTCATAGTCATTTACTCTTTGTTCGATTCGTGAAAAATCGTTTCTGACAACAAAGTCCTCAAGCAAACGCTTGTCACAACTAGTACAGCGGAGACCCATGATCAATCCGCACTGTCCTAAGGTCGTTGTCCCAGTCTTATTCAGACCTATCCCGAATACCTTTGGTGAATTGCCAGGTGTGGTCATTGCTGGTTCTTTTGATTTTGGTTTTGTCTGAGTTTCTATTCGTATGTTTCTGTTGACTACGGATAGAGGTCCTCGCTATTCGGGAATCATGGCGAATCGGAAGTCGCCACAAGACGAAATTACAGTTGCATCAATAAATTGATGTACTACTCAATTGTCCTGACAATATATCACCTGATTAGGCAGCAAGCTCCTCCAGCTAATTCTAGACGCGCGGCCACCAAATCTCCGCTGAACAAAGCAGCGGAGGAGCGAGTCCGAAGATGGTCGCCGTAGCTCTTGGCCCAGCTTTTCGGTGAACAGGCCGTGGAGGCGGATGGCGAACCTTTCGAGGTCCCGCACGCTCTAGAATCGGATAAAGATTACCAGCACGGCCATCAGAAGGAAAATTCCACGCCGGAATTCGCCTTCCTCAAGTGCATGCGCGCATGTGGGATCGCCTTGAGGTTGCTGATCAAGTCGATTACGGTTGGGGCAGAGACGCTTTCAATCACAAGGAGGAGGCGAGTCTGGCGACCTATACCTATCCTGAGATCACCGGTAAGGCCACCTGTAAAGGACCTTCGATCAGCCTGGCTGCCATCTCGTCGCTGGAGGATCTGCCCACTTTGCAGGATAGCCTGGAAATATTGCCCTCGCTAAGTTCCTAGGAGTTCGTCGTCGAAGCGACCTCAGGGCGCAAGGTCCTCAATCGCCACCCGTGGTCCTGCTCAGCCGAAAAAGCATTACGCAAAGCCTCAAATACAAACAACACATCTATTGGCCAGTATAAAGACTTGACATGCCAGGTATCTGGATTCATGGTGCTGTGAAGAGCCGCAGAAACACCTCAGATCAAGTCAACCGAGCCTCAATCGTATCACCACCCAGAGAGTGGCGGCCATCCTAAATATATCCTCAAAACGAAATCGGCGGACGACTTCATGTGCTGGAGGGGTTGTGATACACGGACTTGATAAAGGTCAGCAATGCTTCCAATCGAACCGAGGCCTCCATCTCATTAAAGAAGCGCAGGCGAAGCGTCCTCTTTTTGCGTAGATCTGCGCCTAGTGTGTAATCCCCGCTGTAGGAGGCGGGAGACCGTTCCCGTATCAGTCTTGTATCTGGATTGTTTTTGGCGGCTTTCTCATTGCTGCTTTTATTAATCTGAGCGGCGGATAGATGACACGGTATAGTAGTGTTCTATATCCGGCCAGGAACTACTTCTCTCTGTGCCTCTACACTCTGTTTCTGCCACCCATTGGCAGAATCACTATCCACTCAAGACATTAACAAATTACTTAGGGTAATTATCTTGGCAACCTTGATTCTTCACGTAGGCCCAGGTAAATGTGGGTCTTCCTCTGTCCAGCAGTTTTTCGCTACTCAGATAAATCCATGCATTCAAAAAACATGCTTTAAGTTGCTAAACCCATCGTTGATCACTGAATTAAACCATGACGAACCTGAAGAAGTACTGCTTGATTCTTTTTGCCGGCAACTATTGCAGGACCTGGAAGGATGTGATTGCCTTATCTTAAGCCATGAGTATTTGTTCCAAAATCCTAATGCTGTAATGTCTATCTGTGTAGCAGCTCGACATCTAGCGGATCAAATAACTATAATTGGTTATTCGCGTAGGCAGTCTAGTTTTCTAGAGTCAGCGTATTCGCAGTGGTGGTTCCGTTCACCAGACCGAATTAATGAGGTTAATAAGTCTTTGGCAAAGCTTGGGCTTGATTCGGTTCTTTTTACCGGGCTTGAGAGGCAATTTATTGCTTCAATAGAGAACGACTTCTATAGCGCAAGGCAGCTATCAGGATATAGTATCCTTGACTGGAATGGTTCATATGATCATATATATCAACGTGTTCATGAATTGGGTGTAATTCTGAAATGCGGCGTTCTCCCCAATAAGCAGCCATACGAGCCTCTCATCCAAGACTTCTGTTTAAAAGCTGACTTAATATTGCATTGTGGAATGACAGATGCCTCTATAGAAATCGCCAACGAAAGTTATGATCATAACGTTATAGAAGCAATAAATACTGCTATCATCCTTGGATATGAGGTGATCGGGCCTCATGATAATAATGAAATCGTTCAACTGCTATCCTCTAAAATGACCAATTCACGAAAAAGTACAAGTGTATTCCTGTCTGATCTTAAGTCATATGTGGATGCTTATTATTGGGAATCAAATCAAGACCTATGTGAAAGATACGGCATTGATCAGGCATATTTCTTGCCCACTGAGATGCTTAGCAAACAAAGGGTAATTGACATCATTTATCACGAGCAGCAGCGGCGATCTCTGCATAAAACAACTATTGTTGAAGGCTATCGAATCCTGTCGGCTAAGATGCTTGAGCTTTGCATAAATCTAGCTAAAAGCAATTAAAACTTGGCTGTTTGCTCACTAGTTTCCGCTCATCTTGTCTGGATTTAAGTATTTATCCTGAGTCAAGCACTCAGCTTGGGAAGCATAATGTTGAGTTCCTTGTCTCTTTAGGGACTCCTGAAAATGGCAAATCAACTGCGCTGCAACTGGTCTCAGTGGTTGGAAGCCGATAAACTGGCAGAGAACGCGGCAGTCGCGAATTGCCGACACTGACGATAGCCACACATGTACCGGAAGCAGCATAACGGGCAGCTTTCAATCATGGACTTCCAC
>JAUCZB010000016.1 GCA_030373325.1 Cyanobium sp. CZS25K
ACCGGCCTGCGGCTGGCCCCGGCCCTGGTCGATGGCGCCCCGCTGGCCGCCTGAACCGCCATGGCCACCACCACCCAGACCTCCGACAGCCTGATCGGCAGCCTCTGCCGCGACATGGCCGCCGTACGCCAGAGCTGGAACAGCCTGCAAGGGCTGCTGAGCCAATGCCGCGATGAGCGGCTCCGCCTGCGCCTCGGCCGGGAAACCACGCGCCTGCAGCTTCGCCGGCTGGAACTTCAGCACCAGGCCCGTGCGATGACGCGTCTTCCCTTGCGCGATCCCCTCGGCGCGGCCTTCCTGCTGGAACTCACGAGCCGAGCCCTGTCCGCCTGAAGGGGTGAGCGGGGGAAGGGCGTAGGCCGCCCCCCGAGGACGATCAGGCCAGCGGGGCCGCCGGCGGCTGGCCTGCCGCCAGCTCCCCATCGATCAGCAGCATCGAGGCGGCCTCCAGGCGGCCGAACCGGACCCGACCCAACAGGTGGGCCGCCCCGTTCTCGGCCTCGATCTGGCCCTGAATCAGGGGATCGAGGAAGACGGTGGTGCGCACGTCACCGGCCCGCTCGGCCATGGCGTACAGGAGCTGCAGGGAGGTGGTGACGTCCGCCTCCAGGCGGAAGGCATCCGACAGGAGCGCCTCCGCGTCGGCCCACTGCTGGCCAGGAGCCGGCAGGTCACCCAGATCCACCGTCTGACCGCGGGCGATCAGGTAGTCGGCCAGCAGGCCGGCATGCTGCTGCTCCCCCCGGGACTCGCGCATGAGATGGGCGGCGAATCCGCGCAGTTCCCGCTCGGCGAACCAGAGGGACATGGCCCAGTAGGCCGCACTCGCCTGGCGCTCAAGCCCCAGGTGATCCTGCAGACCGTCCAGCAGCGCGGCGTCCAGGGGCTGGGCCATGGCCCTGCCTGCGGGCCCGGTGGCCACCGCGATCTTGGCCATGGAAGACGTGGAAGAGGTCATGAAGAACGGCCTGGGGGAAAGGATCCATGCACCGTCGGTTCAATGTAAGGAGCCTGGCAACGAACCGACCTGTCCCGACATCGCTTGAGGCAGGGCCGCCCAGACTGAGGGAGCCCTGCAGCGTCTCCATGGCAGGTGCCATCGACCACGCCCTGCGTCTGCGCAGCCTCTGGCTGGCCTGGCTGCTGGCCATGCTGTTCCACGGGGAGCTCAGGCTGATGCCCCTGTTCCACGGGATCTCACCGGAAATGGAAAGCCACGTGGATGCTTCCCAGCTGCCGCTGCTGTTCGGAACGATGCTGGCCTACTTCCTGCTGCCCCTGGCCGCCT
Organism: Cyanobium sp. CZS25K; assembly: GCA_030373325.1. Taxonomy (GTDB): domain Bacteria; phylum Cyanobacteriota; class Cyanobacteriia; order PCC-6307; family Cyanobiaceae; genus Cyanobium. Next base: position 1,289 of record JAUCZB010000016.1, read on the forward strand.
TCGTGCTGATCGCCTATGCCGCGAGCGATCCGGACCACCCGCGCCGCTGGCGACCGTAGCGGCTCGGGCACTTCTGGTTCAGCGTTCTCCATACCCTGACCAACATCCCCCATCTGGCCGCCGACATCCTGGTGCCTGATGCCTGGGCCGATCAGATCGTGCTGATGCTGGCCATGGTGCTGGTCGGCCTGCTGATCAACCGGGAGGGCTGGCTCTGGTGGCGTTGCAACCGGCGTCCGGCCCCGGACTGAACGGCCCCGGACGGAACGACCTCCCCATCAGGCGCCGGAGGCGCCGACCCCCAGCAGGGCGGCCACGTGGGCTGCGCTGGCCGACGCCAGACCGGCGAGCGCGTAGCCCCCTTCCAGGGCGGAGACCAGACGCCCCTCGGCGTGCTCCGCGGCGATGGCGAGCATCAGCTCGGTCAGGGCCGTGAAATCCTCGTCCTCCAGCCGGAAATCTCCCAGGGGATCCCCGAGCCTGGAATCGAAGCCCGCCGAGATCAGCACGAAGTCCGGGGAGAAGGCCTCGGCCAGGGGCAACAGCTCCTCCCGCCAGACCGCCACCAACTGGCGACCCGATGTTCCTGCCGGCAGGGGGCAATTGCGGGTGAAGCCCTCCCCGGCCCCCTCACCCTGCTCCAGCCGGACCCCGGACCCCGGATAGAACGGTGCCTGGTGGCTGCTGAAGAACAGCACGGAGGGATCGCGCCAGAAGATGTCCTGGGTGCCGTTGCCATGGTGCACGTCCCAGTCGACGATCAGAACCCTCTCCAGCCCATGCACCGCCTGCAGCTGGCGAGCGGCGATGGCCACATTGTTGTAGATGCAGAAGCCCATGCCGCGTGTGGCGCTCGCGTGATGCCCCGGGGGCCGGACCACCGCGAAGGCGTTGCGCACCCGCTTCTCCATGACGGCCTCCACCGCCACCAGCACCCCCCCCACCGCCAGCCGGGCGGTGCGCTCGGAGTGGGGGCCGATGGCCGTGTCACCGGTGGAGAGCTGGTCACGGCCCGCCAGGATGTCGTCCTGAACCCGCTGCAGATACTGCGGCGTGTGGCAGAGAAGCAGTTCCCGGTCCGTGGCGGGGCGAGGGGGAAGGATCTGACATTGGCGCAGCCATCCGGCCCGCTCCAACCCCTGCACCACGGCGTCGACCCGTGCGGGACTTTCCGGGTGCCAGGCTCCTGTGGTGTGCTCCCGATAGCTGGCGCTGCAGACGATGCCGGTGGCTGAGACAGACGGCAGCAGCACGGGATTCAGCGGGGCAGGAGGCAGACCGAGCTGGCATTCCCCTTGACGCCCACCGCTCGGCTCGGAACCTGGGGCAACCATTCCGGACGCTGCGACGCCCCACTCTGCTTCATCGCCATGGCATCGGCGCAGAGTTGCTCGGTGAGCACAACCCCTACGGATTCCCTGGCCCAGATCTCCACATCAGTGGCGGGCGGGCAATGGAAGGTGAGCACCTCAAAAGGGAAAACCACCCTTTCCAGAAAAAAGTTGTCCGGCCCACAGCAGCGGACGATCCGCATGCGTTCCGAGCAGTTGCGATAGCTACAAAGCAAAGCCTCCATGGCACCCTCCATCCCGTCATTGTCATCAAGGCACGGTCAGCGCGGGTGATCCGTTGCCAATGCGACGAAGGCTGATCAATGAGTGTTTGTACTCGCTGGCCAACGGCTCAACTGCGCCTCAGCCAGGACGGTGCCCCGGAGAACCAGTCGCCCAGATCGTCCCGGCTGGGGTCGAAGCCCTTGCCATCAAAAGGATCTCCCAGGTCCATCTGCTCCATCAAGGGATCGAGATCCGTGACGGATGCACCACGTCGCTGGGAGCGCTGAGCCCGTCGCAACCAGCTCCAGACACTGGCGTCGCGGTCGGCGAACTTCTGAACATAGATGCGGTCAGAAAGACTGACAGGGTGGGAATCGGCAATCCTGCCGATGATCTCCTGCAGCCTCAGACGGGTGGTTGGTGTAAGCATCTCTTCGATCATCCATGGCCTGAAGATCTAGCCGTTCTGGGCAAGCGGATGGTGCCGAGGATCACAGAATCCAGTCACCTGTCAGGACTTGCCGAAATCAGACCCAGATGGCGGCGCGGCTCGCCGTTAAGAAAGCACCCATCCACCGCTGAGCGACCGCCGCCGGCAGAATCTGGCCAACTCTCCACCCGCCCGACGTTTGGGCCCCGATCCGTGCATTCCCCTGCTGCGAGGGGTGTCCCCCCTTCCCCATCCATCGCTGTGGACCAACAGCCGCTGCGGCTCGTCTTCGACGGCGGCTGTCCGTTCTGCCGCCATTTCGCCCTGAGCAGTGAACTGCGCGGCGGGATCCCGAATCTGGAGATCGTCGATGGACGCGCTGAGGCACGCCTGCGTCTTGCGCTGCGGGAGCGGGGCCTGGTGTTGGCGCAGGGGGCGGTTCTGCTCCAGGGGGAGAGGGCCTGGCACGGCGCCGAGGCGGTGCGGCATCTGTGCGCTCTGATGCGCCCCAGTGATCCCCTGCTGCAGGCGCTGGCTCCCCTCTTCGCCGGTCCCTCCCGCAGCCGCTGGCTCTATCCCCTGCTGCTGGGGGCACGGCGAGTGGCCCTGGCCATGAAGCGATTGCCACTCGATCCAGACAGAGCCTGAACGCGGAGGCCGCACCAGGGGTCGGAGGGCCGGCTCAGGGCACCGGCGGCAGGGGCGCCCGGCCCGCCACGGAGGAGCCCGTGCCGGGCGGCTGCAACAGGGGCGAAGGATCCACCGCCACCAGCCGCCCCTGGCGCATCTGGCGCCATTCGAAGTGCAGGTGCGCCGTACTGGCCGATCCGCTGCTGCCCACCCGACCAATCGGTTGCCCAGCCGCCAGGCTCTCCCCAGGCAGCACCGCCACATCCAGCAGTTGGGCGTACAGGCTCTGCCAGCCCAGGCCGTGGTCGATCACCACCAGCAGGCCATAGCCACCCACCTCATCCACCAGACGCACCGTCCCGGGCAGCACAGCGAGCACGGCCGTGCCCTCCGGGGCGATCAGATCGAGGCCGGTGTGCATCCGCCAGGTGTTACGGGAGTCGGTCAGCCGCCACCCGAAGCTGGCCTGCTCCGTCGGCCGCTGACCCAGGGGATAGCCCAGGGCCCCGGCCTGCAGGGCCGGGGCCACCCCCGCCGGAGCCGGCCGGTAGCGGGTCCGCAACGACTCCGGCAGGCGATCGTTCTGTCCCAGGTCTCCCACCGGCACCTCCAGGGGAACCTGCGACGGCCGGGCCGGGGGCTGCCCCATCGCCCAAAGGGGCAACGGCAACGGCAACAGCCAGGGCAGCACCAGCACCGTCAGAAACCGTTGAAACCCCGCTGTCATCCGCCTGCCGCAAGGGAGCGTGCAGGCCTTGGTAACGTCCCTGGGCACCACTGCCAAGGCGCGATCGCCACCGGGCCACGGCACGGTCAGCACCTGCCGATCAAGTGGCCCAAGGGGGGCGGTTCAGCGTGGGGGCGTCTCCTGGTGGTCGGGCAGCATCACCATGGCGTTGGCGATGGCGGTGTCCATCACGATGCGCAGGGCCAGAGCCGGATCGATCACCTCCTTCCCCATGGTGATGGCCTTCTGGGCCACCAGGCCGAACAGGATGGGCCATTGCTCCGGGTCTGGGCAGAACCGCAGGGCCAATGGCTGCAGGGCCGGCCAGAGGCTCGGCAGCGACTGCAGGGAATCCGGCGAAGGCAGGTGCCCACCGGACACCTGCGGCACCCCGAAGTGCTCCTGGCCCAGGCTTTCCAGTCCGTGCCGCCACAGCGCCGTGGGATCCGGCAGAACCGTGCAGCCCGCCTGCCGGGCCGCGCCGGCGGCCAGCCCCCAGGTGGAATAGGGATCGTTGAACAACGCCTGGACCAGCCCTTCCCCGACCAGGAAGCTGCCCCCGTCCTCGGTGCCGACGACATGCAGTCCTGAGAGTTCCGGCTGCCCGGCCGCCCGGGCGCGGGCCCTCAGGCTGGCCTGGCAGGCATGGCCCGCCAGGGCGCCGCACACCGCCAGGAGCGATTCGACATGCACACCCCTGTCCGACGCCATGGCCTGCAGAAGCCGGCGGCTGATCTCCTCGGCACCGGTCCTGGCCCCCAGCAGGGGGTCCTGGGGGCGGCGGGCGGCGATAGCCTCAGCCAGGGGATCGCGGGAAGGGGCTGTCATGGCCGGTATCGGGAGGGGGGCGACGTCAGGGGTTCCAGAACCAGCATTCCCTGCCTACGTCCTGGTGACGCTGGCCGCAGGTTTCCGTTGGGGGAGACGAATCACCACCTTGCCGGCGATTTTGTCGTGCCAGCCCTGACAGCGAGGATCCCAGGCCACCCAGAAGAAGCCCAGCAGCAGCGGCAGGGTGGCCACGACATAGCCCAGATAGCGCAGGCACCACTGGCGCAGAGAGGGTTCGCTCCCCGAGTCGCCATCCACGATCCGCAGCCGCAGCAGCAGCAGCAGCAGCAGCAGCAGCTTGCCGGGAGTGCCCTGCTTCCAGAGCCAGAACAGGATCACCAACAGGGCGGAGAACAGCGTGCTGAAGGCCAGAACCGCTGATTCACTGGGCAGAACGTAGAGAAGCAGGGGGAAGGGTGCGGTGATGATCAGCAGCAGCACCGAATCGATCAGCGAGGCTGCCGTGCGGACCCGGAATCCGGCACAGGCTATGGCCGGGTCGGGGGAGAAAACACGACGTCCCATGGCGCCCTCTTGCCCCGCCTGATGGGCGATCGCCTGGAGCGGTGTTAGGACGGTACAGATTCCCTCCCCATGGCCGATGCGAGCCCTTTCCTTCTTCTTCGCCCTGATGGTGGGTCTGGCCATGGCCTTTCTCGCCCCGGCGATGGCGGGCGGCCACGTGAATGCCCCCGAAGCGATGCTGGCTCCCACCACCGCCGCCTCCAGCCCCGAAGCCGCCGATTCCCTGGCCGCGGATTCCCTGGCCACCGAGGCGCTGCTCAGCGATCTGCTCGCCGAGCTGAACGTCGATCTTGCCCCCAGCCTCGACGCGGCCGCCTGAGGCCCCACAACCAACCAACGCACCGGTCGGGCTGGCACCTGAATCCATGGCTCGCTCCCTGCTCGACTCCCGTCAGACGTTGGTCTCCCTGCGGCCGGATCAGATCGGCCCCTGCCCAGAAACGGCCGACACACCCCCCACCAGGGGCTTTGCTTCGCCCCGCTCCCGAACCAACGGCAGACCGGCGGGCGCCAAGGGTCGCCGCAAGAAGGGCACGGGCCTTTCCGCCGCCGACCATGGCCCCCTCGGCCGCAGTCCCGGCCTTGAGGCGATCGAAGCCCGATCCCGGCTTGGCCTGGCCTTGGCAGGCCGGTTGACGGAAGCGGACGTGTCCCTGGCCTGGAAGCGGGCCGCCGCGGAACACCACCCCGACCGGGGGGGCCGCCACGACACCATGCAGGCGGTCAATGGCGCCAGGGATGTGCTGCTCGGCAGGGGGGTTGGCTGACCCCGGGACGGCCCGCCTCAGCACGAGGGCCTCAGGGGGCGGGAGGGGCCGAAGCAGGGAAGCGCTCCAGATAGGTGGTCACCGCCAGGGGTCTGGGCTGGTTGTAGCCCACCGGCAACCAGAGGTCGCCTGAGGCGGAGGCGTAATGGACCTCCCAGTTGTAAAAGCCGGTGAACGCCTGTGGGTCCATGCGGAGCAGCTCGGCATAGAGCAACACGGCCCGGACGTAGTGGTTGCTGTTGTTGTATCCCCAGAGCCCCCGGCGGATGTCCTTCAGGCCACCCCGGCGCACCAGGTACCGGGCAGCGGCGTTGATCGCATCCTGCGGATCCCGGATGTCCCCCTTGCCGATGCCAGGCTCGGCCCAGGTGCTGGGGAGGAACTGCATGGGGCCTCGGGCATCGGCCACCGAAACACCATCGATGCGGCCCATTCCCGTTTCCACCAGATTCACGGCCGCCAGGACTTCCCAGGGGATGCCGGTCGCGGCGGCCGCCTCCCGGTAGTAGCGCAGCAGATCGGCGGCAGGTTCCGGCGGGATGATGCGCCAGGCGGGAACGAACCTGGAGCGCGGCCCACCCCGATGCATGGCCAGGAACTCCCTGCGTGCCGCCAGGTGACGATCCAGTACACCTTGCCAGCGGACTGGAAGGGAACCCCGCACCCGGGCGGCCAGAGCAGGATCGGTGGCAAGCCTGCGGTAGATCACCTGCTGACGGTGACCCAGCTCGGGAAGCAGTTCGGCGGGTGTGGCCGCGGACCTCAGCGCCGTCTCCACGGCGTCCAGCTGGGAGGCGATGGCCGCAGGATTCCCGGGCAGCCGGGGGTAGGAGCGGGGTGGGGCTGAAGCAGGAGGCAGGGAATCCTCTGCGCGCGGTGGCTCCTGGGATGGGACCGGAGGAGCGCTCGAACCGGGGGGCTTCTCCATCGTCACGGCCAGCGCCACGGCCGCGGAAGCCAGCAGGGTGACCAGCAGGGGGGGGGTGACGACGCGCATGGGCAGGGGTGGCATCGACCGTGGAGGACAGTGGGAATCGGAGAGAGCTGGGCGGCTCACGCTGGAATGGGCACGGGAACCTGGTGGGATTCAGGTCTTGGTGAGCCAGTAGAACTGATACGCCTGCAAGGCGATGCGGCTGCCGGACTGCGACGGCCGGCGGCCCGAATAGAGATCGGTGAGGCAGTCATGGCGGCCAAAGACAGCAGGCCCGAGGGTGTCGAGATCAAAGAACTGCGGCTGGTCGTTGAAATTGGCTAAAACCAGGACCTTCTCCGACGGCCGTAAAGGGTTGAAGCGGACGAAAGCCAGAAGGTGGTCATTATCGAGATCAAGGATTTCTCGGTTGTTGAAATCAGCAAAAGCAGCAATTTCCTTGCGAATGGAAATCATCTTCTTCATGGCCGTGAAGATGGAGCATTCCACCGTTCCCTGCTTCTTTCTTTGCTCTGCCTTCTCCCAGTTGATCTTCGGGCGATGCACCCATCGGGTGTCACTGCTCTTGCTGGCATCGTCATAGAAACTGTAATCGTTCAGCACACCCAGAGCGTCACCGTTATAGATGAGTGGAATCCCGCCGAAAGAAAGTATGATTCCATGCATCAGCAGGATACGACTGATGGCCGTGGCGATCAGCCTCTGATCATTCGACTCGATGGCCGATTCGAGGCCCACTAGAGACGCCAGAGAGCCACAGATCCGCGCATCACCGGTGGCGTCGTTGGGCATGAAGGCGAGTCCCCGGGGAATCGAATCAAAATCTCCCTTGAAGTAGTCGATGAGAAAGCGACGGTGGGCGCGGGGCTCGTAACCCACCTGATGGATGTCCTTGTCATCGAAGCCGAAGCCGATGTCATCGTGGCAACGGACATAGTTCAGCCAGGTGGCGCGCTCCAGCTTGCTCGGCAGACTCTTGATGCCCTGGGAAAGAAGCTTGGTGTTCCGTGTGGCAACGCTGTCCCATAGCAACGCCATCAGGGTGGCGTTGTAGGCAATTTCACACTCCTTGGCGACAACGGCATCTTCCCCAAAATATTTGGTGATTTCGGTGGGGGCCACGATGGCCTCCGCAATGAAAAGCACACCGGGAGCCGTCACCTGACAGCAATCCTTCATGAGCTGCAGAATGAGATGGGCCTTGCGTTCGTTCTGGCAGGTGGTTCCGAGCTTCTTCCAGAGAAAGGCAACGGCGTCAAGACGCAGAACATCCACACCCTGGTTAGCCCAGAAGAGCAACACATCCAGCATTTCGATGAACACTGCCGGGTTGGAGTAGTTGAGATCCCACTGGTAGTCATGAAAAACCGTCATGACCCACTTGCCCATCGTCTCATTCCAGGTGAAGTTGCCTGGATCACTCTCCGGAAACACTTCGGGCATGCTCTGCTCGAAAACATCCGGAATATCCCTGTTGTCATAGACATAGTAATAATCCTGATAATGCTGCTCCCCAGCCATCGCACGCTTCGCCCACTCATGCTCATCGGAGGTGTGGTTCAGAACGATGTCCAGCACCAGCAGGATCTCTCGCTTCCTGAACTCATCAGCGATGCTCCTCAGATCACCGATCGTCCCGACTCTTTCGTCGATCTGACGAAAGTCACTGATCGCATATCCGCCATCACTCTTGCCAGTGGGACACATCAGGATGGGCAGAATATGAACCATGTTTATACCCAGCTCCTGAAAATAGCCGATCTTGGTTTCCAGGTCGGAAAGATTCTCGGAAAAGCCGTTGGAATAGATGGCCATCCCAACCCACTTCTGGGAGAGAAACCAGTTGTAGTCATCCTCCCTTTGGATATCGAGACGTTCAAGATCAGGCGATCGGTCGATGTAGCCTCGGGCCATGGTCTCAACCAGGCGCAGAAGTTGAAGCTTGAAATCGTCACGGTGGCCATAAAGCGTGACAAACAGGGAATGGATGGCGTAGAAGTTAGCCCCCAGCCTGGTGTAAAAATGTCGCAAGTCCTGGCGGCGGATCTCCGGCCGGAGATCATCCAGGATGGAATTCAGCAGCGAGTGGGAGATTTGCTCGTACATCGGATCAACGGCAACCCCAGGACGTCAGAAACTCCTGATAGACAGAAGGATCGTCGATGGTGGCCCCCTGGCGCGACACCAGGGCTGCCGCGAAGTCCCTGGCGTGATCGAGGCTGTCGGAGGGCGACCACTGCTGACTGAGCCCGAGCAGAAAGGCGGCGGCGAAAGCATCCCCCGCGCCGACAGTGTCCACGATGCGCGTATCCGGAGCAGGGCCAACAGTCGCCATTTCACCGCCGCTCCAGAGCATGGCTCCCCGGGCTCCACGGGTGACGATCAGGGTTTCAAGGCCATGTTGGTGAGCAAAGTCTCGCATCACGGAACCAAGGCTGGCATCATCGTCCGCCAAGAGACCAACCTTCGGGCCATCCACCGCCAGCAGGGCCAGCTCCGCTTCATTGAGCTTGACGTGATCAGCGTCATCCAGCAACGGCTGGATCACTTCTCGAGACCACCAGGGTGTGCGCAGGTTGACGTCCAGAAAAATCGTTCCCTGATGCATGGCTTTGACCGCCGCCAGGGCCGCCGCAGCCACGGGGTGGCGAAGGGCCAGAGAACCGTGATAAAGGATGCCATGGGCTGGCAGCTTCGGGATGTCTCGCGCCTGGATGAAGTCGTAGGCACTCTCCGGCACGATGTCGTAGTGGGGCTCGTTCGCTTCGATGCTGACCCTCACACGGCCGGTGGGGTGCGAAGCGTCCGATTGCAGAAAGGTGCTGTCCAGGCCCCAGCTCTGCATCGATGAACGAATCTGATCACCTCGCCCATCCTGCCCGACCCTGCTGATGAAACTAGGCGACAGGCCAAAGCCCCTCAGATGCCAGGCCACGTTGAAAGGTGCACCCCCCAGGACCTCCGCACCGTCAGGGAAGCAATCGAAAAGCACTTCACCGAAAATGGTGATCGGGGAAAGAGTCTGCATCGGATCAATCCAACTCCCGGATGGCATCGGCATGGAAGTGGGCAATCCCTTCCAGGATTCCGGCACTGTAGTTGCCGTTCATTCCCCGGAAGCCACCTTCGGCGAGATACAGACGATCGCCCGTCCCCATCCGCTGGGCTGCCTCGATGGCCTGGTCGACCACATCACGATGGGCATTGGCAACCAGCACCGAAGGCACCGAACTGGTGAGCACCGCCAGGTCATTGCCGCTGTCCCCAGCAAACAGCGTCTGCTCCGAAGCGAAGCCCTGCTCACGCATGAGAAATTCAATCGCATGGAGCTTATTGGCCCTTTGGGGCAAGACATCCATCAGCCCCACGGCCGCCTGCTCATCGACGCTGTAAATCAGACTGGCGCTGATGTTATTGGCTTCAAGACAGCTTTCCATGGCCTGCTTCAAGGCGATCAGATCAACATCCAAAGGAATAAAGTAGCTCAGCTTGTAGGTATTCTGCTTTTCTTCAGGCTGAAGCAGCAACCCACCGAATCCAGTGAAAAGTGGGGCAATATCTGCAGCCACCAACCCCTGCCAATCAACGGAAATGCAGCTTGACCATGAAGTCAGAAGTGACCAGCCATCGAGATCCCTATGATAAATGGAACTACCGACATCTCCGATGATCCAGTCAGGATCAGGAAGTCCATACTCTTGCATCGATTGTTGAACCAACCCCAGATGTCTGCCGCTGACATAAGCCAGAAAAACTGAAGGCAGAGCAACGAATCGAGCAAACGTTGATCTTGCTCCACTGGATTCGGGGGGTTCGCCATTGGGCAGCAGGGTTCGATCAAGATCCGTACAGATGAGCAGCTTTTGCATCAGCGTCGTATTGGAGGGGTTTTACAAGTTAAAGAAGTCATAATGATCGATGGCTTCAAGGATACCGGAAGCATGGGATCCCTCTGCGAAATACACCCGTTGGGTGTCACTGAGCCGAGCGAGTTCTTCACGATGCCGGCTGGCCACAACCACCCCAAGCGTGTTGCCACGCAGCATGTCTTCGTCGCCCCCGGATCCACCGTTCACGAGGACATGCTCCAGGGGGATTTTCCACTGATTGGCGACATAACGCAGGGCCTGACCCTTGGACGCACGGGCGGGTACGAAGTCAAGAAACTGTCCGAAGGACAGGGTGGTGTGCACGGAGACCTCATGCTGACGCAGCAAGGTGAGGATTTCCTCCATCGATGGAGCCTGCTGTTCGTCGTAGTAATAAGAAACCTTGAAACGGCTCTGTTGATCCTTCGACTGGGGGGTCAATCCCGGCAGCGGATCAATGAGCCGCTTGAGCACCTGTGGCGTCCACCAATGGTCAATGTGGTGGGTCCAGGAGATGTCCGTCGTCAATTGGGGTGGGTAGTAGATTTCAGTCCCCAGGCTGGTGATCAGAACGTCAGGCATGGGAATGGCATGGACCTTCAGAATCTTGAGAACCGAATTCAGGCTTCGGCCTGTGGAAATACCGAAGAGGACCCTGCGGTGCTGTTCCCGCATCACCTTCACAAACAGGGCAAGGGCCTCTGGATCCCCAAGCAGGGTGTTGTCGATGGCGGTGAAGATGGCACGGGTTCGGGTCTGGAAGGCAGGAGCTTTGGAAAGTGGAGCAGGACGGGCAGCCAGTCTGTTCTGATCAATCAGATCCGTCAGCTTCTGAAGATAGGTCTTGGCATGGGCTTCCCAGGAATAGAATCTGGCCACGTTGATGAGGCCATTCTCTGAATACTTAGACCACAACTTCCCATCCTCAAGGATCGTGAGCAAGGCGGCGGCAATGGAGGCTTCGTCGAGCGGATCGATCAACAGGCCGTTGTTGCAGTTGCCGATGATGTCCACGGGTCCGCCGACTTCCGTCGCCACGAGCGGCAGGCCACTCGCTGCCGCTTCCAGCAAGGTCAGGCCGAAGGGTTCGGTGAGGGCCGGATTGACGAAGACACCTTTCGAAGCGGCGGCCAGCCTGTAAATGTCCGCCACCTCACTGGCGGAATGATGTTTGGGCAGGGCGACCAGACCGTTCAGCTCGTAGCAGTCAATGACAAGCAGCAGCTCCGTCAATACATTCTGAGCACCTTCATTGAGTTCCCGGATATCGTCTCGATTGCCGGCAACAATGACAAGATTGGCAAGTTGCTGCAGGCGCTTGGACCGTCCGTAGGCCTCCAGGAGCGACACGATGTTTTTGCGTTCATCCGGCCTGGAAAGCGCCAGGATCATCGGCTTCTCCGGCTCCCTGAGATACCTGCTGAGGATGCTGGAGAAGGCAACCGGAGCCTCTTCAGCCCTCGGGGGATGGAACTGATTCAGATCGGTCCCCGGAGGAATGACCGACATTTTTTCGGGCGAATAGCAGTCGTAGAGTTCGTATTGATCCTCAATCTCATTGTGCGTGCTTGTGATCACGAGGCTGGCACTGTTGAGCACATCCTCCTCGGCACTGATCCGCTCGGACATCTTGTAGCGCTGCTGGATGTCTTCCACGGAAAGCCCAAGGGCCAGAAGCCTGCGAAACTTGTCCCTGCCGAGGGAGTGACCGGTATGAATCAGCGGCAAGCCCGTGAGGTGCGAAAGCCGGACACCGACATAGCCGGCGTCCGCGTAGTGGCTGTGCAGAACATCCGGCAGGCGCGGTTGGCGATGGAGCCAGGCGAAGAGTTCATCTGTGAACGCATCGAGATGGCTCCATAGTTCCTCCTTCGGGATGTACAGATCGGGGCCGGCGTCAATGCGAATGATCCGCGCCCTTGGGCCCAGATCCTCCATCGGCTCTCCGTAGTCAGGCGACAACGAAGCATCCGTGAGGCGTCTGGTGACCAGATCCACCTGCCTGACGGAAGGCTGTCGGGCCAAGGCCCTGGTCAGTTCCACCACGTATTTCGTCTGACCACCAGTATCGGCGTCGCGGCCTAATTCAAGCTGCTTCCCTCGAATCAGACCATGAATGCTGATCATCAGGATAGAAAGAGAATTGTCCTTGGCTTTCATCTTCATGGTTCTGCGAGATGATGCTGGTTCTGGATGATGACTCCGTGAATCGGTGACCCAGAGTCAGCAGGTCGGCTTCCGATCACTGCCTACCGTTGAAGGGCAATTCATTCAGCGGCCCATGAGATCAGTATATTTTACCCCGATCAAAGCGTCGGTGATGTTCGCATGATTGCCCTTTCAGGAGCGAACCGAGGCCCGTCCATCAAGACCCATGCAAAGGAACAAAGCGACCGGTCGTGGGCCGTGGCCGCCGACCGACTTGAGAAGGAGCCTCAGCCGAGCACCCAGCGCAACATCAGCAGCAACTGACCCAGGACACCCTCGCCGGTGAGCGCCTCACCGATCAGGGCCGCCGCGAACCCCAGCATCGCCACACGCCCATTGAGCCGCTCCACCCCCGCCAGGGCATCGTGATTCCAGGGGCGGGAGCCGGTGATCCCCGCTCCGAAACGCTCCACGGGTTCGTAGTGGAAGGCCTGTTCGCTGCCTTCTGCCCTGCCATCGCCCATGGAACCCATCCTGACCGGGACCCAGCCTATGCGTCACCGGGGGGCCACTGGCGCATCGCCCCAACCGGACTACAGTACATCTGTACCAGAGTCCAGCCATGGCGCCCGGTCAGATCGATCCTGCGGTGGCCCCGCTGCGAAGGGCCAACCCCCAGCGCTTCCGGGATGCCCGCCTGGGCCATCTGGCCGTGGTGGCCGTGGCCGGCAGACCCTGGTTCATCGGCCGGATCTGCGACCTCAGCGGCCCAGAGCCGACGGACTTCGCCCGGGTGCTGAACATCGACACGGGCGACTTCGAGCGGATCCCCGCTCCCTGGATCGTTGAGCTGATGGGGGAAGGAGGGCTGGTGATCGACCGGTTTCCCCGCAGGCGTCCGCTCAGTTCTCCAGCAGATTGATGCGGTAGAGCACCTCCTCGAGGGCATCTGCGGCACGGATGGCGCTGTACCGCTGGGGGCGATCAGGGCCGCAGCAGGAGGGCACCGGCGCCAGGATCGTCCAGGGCCTGGCATGGCAGAACTGCACAACGCTGTGGCGCTCCCCTGTGCCCCCTGCCGGCGCCACCACCCGATGCCAGCCGGTGGGGATGCGGCCGTTGCTGAGGCGCTCCAGCATCAGGCCTGTGTTGATGATCACGCGCCCTTCCGGTGGCAGGGCCTCCAGCCATTCCCCCGCCACCCGAACCTGCAGGCCCGGCCCGGTGGCCCTCGGCAGGGCGGTGATGAGGTTGATGTCCCCGTGGGCCGCCGCCCACAGGTGTCCCTCTGCCGGGGCCTGCTCCATGGGCGGATAGCGCAGCGCCCGGGTGAGGGTGGGAGCTTCGCTGACCATCTCCTCGAAGAACGCTTCATCGCAGCCCATGCCCACGGCGATCACCCGCAGAAACCGACGCTGCAGATCGGCGATCGCCCGATGGAAGTCGCCCAGCAGGGCGGTGATGCCGGGAACGGCCGCCTCCGGCAGGATCTGCTCGGGATAGAGCTCCGGAAACCGGCGCCGCAGGGGATGGCCCAGGGGCAGGGGGGCCGCCCAGTTCAGCATCTCCTTCCAGTCCGGGAGAGTGTTGCCGGCGGCGGTCTCCACCAGCAGCTCCGTGTAGCCGGTCTGACCGCTGGCGCCTGGTGCCCGGAACTGGCGCTTGGTATCGGCCTCCAGGGCGAAAAAAGCCTGCAGGAGGCCATAGGCGCCATCCAGCAGGTCGGCGGGAAGATCGCTGCTGGTATAGACGAAGCCGGTGGCCAGGCTGCGCATCACGCCGTCCACCACGGCGTCCCTGGCCTGCCTGCTGCCTCTCTCAAAGGCGAGCAGATCCACATCGAGGATGCCGGAAGCCATGGGACGATCCGATCAGCGGCGTCCGTTGACGATCACCGGAGTGCCGCCTCCGGCCGCACCCGGCAGGGCCGGCACCACCGAGGTCTGGCCGTCCCACTTGTCGAGGAACAGCTTGAAGAGCACCTGGTCGTCGAGGCTGGAGTTGAGGGTCTGGTAGCGCTTGGCCTCCTGTTCGGCGATGAGCACCTCGGTCTGGGCGCGCAGCAGCTGCTGCTCGGCGATCTGCTTCTGTTCGATGGCGGCGCGGTACTCCTCGGCGATCTGCAGTCCGGTGAGATCCAGGCCCTGGACGGTCACATAGTCGAACTTGCGCAGCTCCTCGGCCACCTTCTCCTGCACCAGTTCGGAGATGGAGTTCCACTCCGTGGCAATGGTCACCAGCTCGTACTGGGAGAAGACCGACTTGAGGGCTTTGAGCAGCGAGGGCTGGATCACCCGCGGATAGATCTGCTGGTCGTCGGTGGCGATGGTTTCGTAGATGCGGCCGGCCTCGGCAGGCTTCATGGCGTACTTCACCGTGGCGGTGGCCTGGATCACCTGCAGGTCCTTGGTGAGGGTGGAGAACTGCTCCGGTCGCACCTGGGTACGCACATCGAACAGGGAGGTGTTCTGGGCGAGGGGGATCTTGATGTTGGCGCCGGGCTGGCGCGGTGCCCCGGTGACCTTCCCCAGGGTGGTGACCACGGCCACGTTGCCCGCCGGCACGATGAACACCGTCTGGGTGAGCAGCACCAGTCCCCCCAGAACGGCAGCAAAAATCAGCTGCCAGAGGCCGCCGAAGCCGTTGTCTGCGCCGGAGCGCATGGGCGATTGCATCAGAAACCTGGGCGGGGAGGGTGGAGCGACCCTAGGCAGCGGAGGTGGCACAGGGCCGGCATCGTGGGAGAGCCCGGCGCATGGTGGCTGGGCTGGTGCTGTGGAGCACGGCCCTGGCCCTGGCCTCGGTTCCGCTGTGGTGGTGGCTGCTGAGTGGTCCGCTGAAGAGCTAGGACTGGCGGCCCAACCCAGTCCACCCGACGGCGGCCATGGCCGGTTCCCTCGCCCAGCGGCTTGACCGCAGCCTCTCCCGCCTCAAGGGCGTGGCCGTGCTGCCGTTGCTGATCCTGGCGGTGCCCTGGGCCCAGGAGATCATCGACCAGCTCGTCTTCGGTGGCCGCTGGAACCTGCCCATGGTGCCGGGGGGCCCCTTCCTCGGCGTTCTCACCGCCCCCTTCAGCCACGGCGGCTTCGGCCACCTGATCGGCAACAGCCTCTGGTTCCTGCCCCTCTCCTGGCTGGTGCTGGCCAAGAGCCGGGGTGACTACCTGGCCGTGTGGCTCGGGGTCTACGCGACGGCCATTCCCGTCTGGCTCTTCTGGCATCAGGCCAGCCACGGTCTTTCCGGGGTGATCTACGGGCTGCTGGGGTACCTTCTGCTGATCGGCTGGCTGGAACGCCATCCGCTCTCGATCCTGTTGTCCCTCACAGCCCTGTTCGCCTACGGAGGGGCCCTGCCCAGCCTGCTGCCCTTTTTGAGCCCGCCGGGGGTGAGCTGGATCGGCCACGCTTCCGGCTTTGCCGGCGGTGTGCTGGCGGCCCTGGCGATCTACCGCGAAAAGAGCAGCTAGCGGCCCCATCCCATGTTTCCGCCACACCAAGAGCCGAGGCGCGGTCCCCTCGACCGCCCTCGCTGGCTTGCCCTGCTGGTGGCCCTGGCCGTCACCGCACTGCTGATCCTGCCCCTGGCCCCTGCGGCCCAGGCCCCACCGGGGCGCACTCCGGCCACCAGCTACGACCTCGCCTGGCAGGCACCCTTCAATCGTCCGGACCACTACCCACTGGAGCGACGCCCGGATCCCGCCCTGTACCGACCCCATGGCGACTGGTTCGGCCGACTGATCCTGCCCACCGCCCCAGCGATGGGCCGTGGCAGCGAAGACTGGGTCTGGCTGGAGGTGGAGCAGGCCCCGGCCGGCCGCGAGGACCTGATCGGCCGTCGCCTGCGCCTGGGCTGGCAGGACGACCCGATGCTGCGTGCCCTGGTCGGCAAGGTGAGCACGCCGGTGCGGCTGGGCTCCGAGGCCCGCCTGGCGGCGCAGCAGGCCAATGTGGTGCCCACCCGTCTCGACGGTCGCGACAACGTGGGACCGCTGCAGTCCCTGGCCGGGGCCCGACCCCACGACGACATCACCGTGAGGCTCGAGGAGGTGCGACTCGAGCAGGAGGACGGGGAACCCGTGCTTCGCATCGGTCGCCCCCCCCTGCAGAGCACGGGCCGCTGGGTGGCTCTGGTGCAGCTGCTCTCCCGCGATCCTGCCGATCCGGAACGGTTCCTGGTGCAGCACTACGACAGGCGCCAGGCGAGCTTCAGCGGAGCGATCGAGACCGTGCGGCTGCCCCGCCAGCCTGCCGATCGCCATGGCCGGCGCCTGTTCGAGCCGGAGGGACTGCTGCAGACGCCGGTGGGCAGCGACGGCTGGTACCTCTACGGCGCCCCCGATGCCGCGGGCACCTTCACCGTCCAGGCCCTGGAACCGCGCCGCCTCACCGCCCTGGAGCCCGACCGTGTCCTGCGGGGCACCGCCGCCGGCCTCCATGAGATCAGCCGGATCAACTGGAGTGACAGGCAGACCCGGCGGGGCCGCTTCAGCCGGGTGGCCCTGGTTCCAGGCGATGGGCAGGAGCCATGGCAACCCGGCGACCGGTCGCTGGTGATCCACAACTTCGGCGGCATCGGCGGCCCCGCCGGGGAGGCGATCAGCGGCTTCACCGTGACGGGGCATTTCGCCTTCGGGGCGGCCCGGGTGGTCGTCGATCCCTTCACGGGGGAGCCCCGCTTCGATCTGCGCTACCACCAGATCTACGCCAACAACCCCAACGGCATCGTTGCCGGCAGCCAGGACTGGAGCGCCTACACCGGCAACCTGCAGCGGGGCTGGCTGGGCACACGGCCGATTTCGGACGTGCTGGTGCGCACCGACCCGCTGCTCCTGGAGGAACTGGCGATCCAGGCGGAGGTGCTGATGGCCCGCTACCGCAGCGGCGACGGTGGCGGGGTCTCGCTGGTAACGCCGGCCATCTCCTGCGTGCAGGATTCCAGCCAGGCCCTCTGGATCGCCATCGACCAGCTGCGCCGGCGGCGTCGGGAGCTGGATGGCCGCGAACTGCCGAAGCTGGCCTCCCTGGCCCAGTCCCTCGACGCCCTGCTGACCCCCTTCGGCATGGTCCGCGACGACTGGCGCCACAACGCCTCGCTCCTGGGAACCCCAGGCGACGGGCCGGACCGCTTCAAAGCCAGCCGAAGCCTGTGGGAAGGGCTGTTGAGCTGGCGATCCATGCTCCCCCGCCGTGGTCACGACGAGATGGCCCGGGTGTTCCTGCGCCACGGTGATCCCCTGCAGATCCTGCGCACCAACCAACTGCCCGGCGCCAACCAGCGCCTGGCCCCGCTGGCACCGACCCAGCTGCTGGGCCAGCTGCCCGTGGTGGGGCTGACGCTGCCCCGCCTGATGGATGCCGTCTTCACCCCTCTCACCGGCAGCGGGCTGGCCCTGAGTGCCCTGCTGCTGGGGGTCTATGCCGCCGTCGCCCTGCCATTGGGGCGGGCCTCCGGCTTCCTGCCGGCCCAGCGACCAAGGGTGCGGCACCTGGCGTTGCTGCGCCAGGCCCTGGCCCTGCTGCTGATGCCCTCCCTGTTCGAGGAAGTCCTGTTCCGGGCCGCCCTGCTGCCCCACCCCCTGGAAGGGGTGAACGGGTGGAGCAACGCGGCCTGGGGGGCCCTGAGCGTGGGACTTTTCGTCGCCTGGCATCCCGTCGCCGGTCGGCTCTGGTACCCCCAGGGTCGCCGGCTCTTCGACGACGGGCGATTCCTGCTCCTGACCAGCCTGCTGGGGGTGACCTGCGTGATCGCTTATCAGGCCACCGGGTCCATCTGGTCACCGGTGCTGATCCACTGGCTGGTGGTGGTGGTCTGGCTGGAGCTGCTGGGGGGCCGCTGGCGGCTGGCCCAGGGGACTCAGGGGTAGGCGTTGGGCACGAAGAACTGCTCGTTCATGGGGGGGCGCTGGTAGTCACCGCCGCTCTTGCGGGGGGGCAATTCGATCGCATCCGGCGTCATGTCCTCGTAGGGGACCTTGCTGAGCAGGTGGCGGATGCAGTTGAGCCGGGCCCGACGCTTGTCGTTGGCTTCGACGGTGAACCAGGGAGCTTCAGGGATGTTGGTATGGGCGAACATCTCGTCCTTGGCCCGGGAGAACTCCACCCAGCGATCGCGGGACTCCAGATCCATGGGGCTGAGCTTCCAGCGCCGGGCCGGATCCTCCAGGCGGGAGCGGAAACGGGCCTCCTGCTCGTCGTCGCTCACGGAGAACCAGTACTTGATCAGGGTGATGCCGCTGCGAACCAGCATGCGCTCGAATTCTGGACAGGACAGCATGAACTCATCCACCTGCTCAGGGCTGCAGAAGCCCATCACCTTCTCGACGCCAGCCCGGTTGTACCAGCTGCGATCGAACAGGACGATCTCCCCGGCCGAGGGGAAATTCTCCACATAACGCTGGAAGTACCACTGGGTCTTCTGCTGATCGGAGGGCGTGCCCAAAGCCACCACGTTGCAGCCCCGTGGGTTGAGGGGCTCGGTGATGCGCTTGATGGTGCCGCCCTTGCCGGCGGCATCACGGCCTTCAAACAGCAGGATCATGCGGTAGCCCACATGCTTGACCCAGTACTGCATCTTCACCAGCTCCACCTGCAGCCGGACCAGTTCCTTTTCGTAGAACTTGCGCTCCAGCTTGGCGGCTCGTGTATCCGAAGGGTTGACGAGGTCGTCGGAGAAGGGGGAGGGCCGGTAGAAGTCCGTCTCACTGATCCCCGAAGGAGCATGGCCGCTGCCGGACTTCTTGCCTGACTTGGTCTTGCCCTTGGGAGCGCTTTTGTCCTTTTTACCCATGCGGCAGCGTGATGAAAGCTTCTTCAGGCTTAGCCCATCCACATGACAACAACGGCAACAATGAACACCCGCCGACAAAGTGGGAGATTCCCTTAAGAATGGTCGCCATGGACCATCCTTTCACGAAAACGCTGGCCGTTGATAGCCAGTCATCGTGGCCAACTCTGAGGACGGATGCTCCTGACGGAGAGGTGAACGTTCGTTGGGTTCAACCGGAGCCCCCGGTCCCCCTAAAGCTCTCCAGAAGCCGGGAGGGGCGAGCAGAGGGAGCCTCAGGCGATGACGCCGGCCTCGGGGGCCCACTGGGCGATGAGCTGCTCCAGCCGGACCATCCGGTAGCGGTTCAGCTCGTTGGGGAGATGGTCGTACTGCTCCTTGAGGGCGCG
Organism: Cyanobium sp. CZS25K; assembly: GCA_030373325.1. GTDB lineage: Bacteria > Cyanobacteriota > Cyanobacteriia > PCC-6307 > Cyanobiaceae > Cyanobium. The sequence continues at coordinate 20,878 of JAUCZB010000016.1, forward strand.
GAGCTGCTCCAGGAGAGCGTTCATCACGGGATGGTCTTCGGACATAGCTGACGGGGTTTCGTTGCCAAAATCTTAACCGAATTGGAAGAAGGTGCTGCGCTCTGCAGCGTTCGGGTCAGCGAACCCCCATGGCCGGGCTGCCGCGGCTCCGAGCGGCAATGTCCCCGGATGGGGGGCGCAGGATGGCCGCCCATGAACGACAGTGGAGAGATCTCTGCGGGGCCTGCCCCGAAGGATGCCCGATGACCGCCCGATCGCTTCCAGCGTCCCTGCCGAAGGTCACGATCCCGAAAGTCACCATCGGTGAACTGGAGGCCAATTATTCGATGTACTGCAAGGCCCTGCGGCTGCTGGTCCGGGAAGGTCGGACCCTCAAGAAGATCCAGCGCACGGTCTGCTGGCACCGGCTCGAGCAGCTGCACCAGTGCCTGCCGAGCCAGTACAAGGATCCGGACTATCTCTTTCTGCTGCTGCGCCGCGAGACCAACCGCAAGGCGGCCGGTCTTCCCTGTCCTTCCTGAAGCCACCGCCCCGATCCCGTAGCAACCGTCACAGCCGTCCCGTCCGGGGGCCTTCAGGATCCCAAGGCGGATATTGCTTCTAGGGTTCCGGTCCCCCATGGCTGGCACTGCCATTCCTGGCATTGCCGGCACCTGAGGGATGCCTGGTCCGAGAGAAGCGCACCCACCGGAGCTTGAGAACCCTGTTCTCACCGGTGTGTGGCACGGAGGGACAAAAGCCCGGGAGACCGCCCCATCCCCACCGTGCCCAGAGGTCCGAATGAATGATCCGTCCAGCGGCAGCCAGGCCGATGCGTCCGAAGCCTTCGGCCGGGGCCGCCCCCCGGCCGGCACGGAAGGGGCCCGGGCCCTCGAGAAGGAGGCCGCCCTTCCCCTAACCGGCTGGCAACAGGAGGTCGACCAGGGCCATCGTTACGGCCTGGAGGCGGCAGAAAGCATCGTCGATCGGCGCATCTCCACCTTCTCCCGCGGGGAGCTGCCCCACTTCGCGGGCATCAACACCTTCATGAAGGCGCCCTACATCGAGGACGTAAACCGGGTGGGGGAATTCGACGTGGCGGTGGTGGGCGTCCCCCACGACAGCGGCACCACCTACCGCCCCGGCACCCGCTTCGGCCCCCAGGGGATCCGGCGCATCTCGGCCCTCTACACCCCTTACAACTACGAGATGGGGGTCGACCTGCGCGAGCAGATCACCCTCTGCGACGTGGGTGACATCTTCACCATCCCCGCCAACAACGAGAAGAGCTTCGATCAGATCTCCAAGGGCATCGCCCACGTGTTCGCCAGCGGGGCCTTCCCGATCATCCTGGGCGGCGACCACTCGATCGGTTTCCCCACCGTCCGGGGCGTCTGCCGCCACCTCGGCGACAAGAAGGTGGGCATCATCCACTTCGATCGCCACGTCGACACCCAGGAGACCGACCTGGACGAGCGCATGCACACCACGCCGTGGTTCCATGCGACCAACATGGCCAATGCCCCGGCCGAAAACCTGGTGCAGCTGGGCATCGGCGGCTGGCAGGTGCCGCGGGAAGGGGTGAAGGTCTGCCGCGAGCGGGGCACCAACGTGCTCACCGTCACCGACATCTGCGACATGGGCCTGGAGGCGGCGGCGGCCTACGCCATCGAGCGGGCCACCGACGGCACCGACTGCGTCTACATCTCCTTCGACATCGACTGCATCGATGCCGGCTTCGTGCCGGGCACCGGCTGGCCCGAGCCCGGCGGTCTGCTGCCCCGCGAAGCCCTCAAGCTGCTGGAGCTGATCGTCCGCAACGTTCCGGTCTGCGGCCTCGAAGTGGTGGAGGTCTCCCCCCCGTATGACGTCAGCGACATGACCTCCCTGATGGCCACCCGGGTCATCTGCGACACCATGGCTCACCTGGTGGTGAGCGGCCAGCTGCCCCGCAAGTCGGTGCCGGCCTGGCTCTCCAAGGACTGCAACATGCAGGTCGACCGCGCCTGGAGATAGGCCATGCATGAAGTCGACATGACGCGCTGCCTGCTGCTGTCCATGAACGAGTGGAAGCAGCAGCACGCTCCCCGGGTGCCGGCGGTGGATCGGGTCCATCTCGAGGTGGGCACCTTCACCTGCGTGGAACCCGACCAGCTGGTGGTCACCTGGGCCGATGCCGTCAAGGGCAGCTGGCTCGACGGCGCCGAGCTGGTGATTGAGTCGGTGCCCCTGGTGGGGCGTTGCGTCCGTTGCCAGGCCACCTACAGCCCCGATCCCGCCGAGGGCTTCCGCTCCCCCTGCTGCCACCACCCGATGGAGGAGATCGTCAGCGGCCGCGAGCTGCGGATCCGCTCGGTCGCCTACGGGTTCGAGTCCGCCCCCTCACCGACCAACCCCGTGTCCCGTCCCACCGCCGCCCGCTGATCCGCCATGCACATGCCCCTTGAAGACAGCCTCGGTATCAACCTGCTGGCGGCCAACCAGCACCGGGCCGAGCACAACCGCGAGCACTTCGACGCCTGGAACCTGCTCTGCCTCAACGTGATGAGCAGCCCCGGCGCCGGCAAGACCTCCCTGCTGGAGCGCAGCCTCGCCGCCCTCGCCAGCCGCTGGGCCATGGCCGTGCTGGAAGGCGACATGACCACCCTGCTCGATGCCGAGCGACTGGAGGCCGTGGGGATTCCGGTGGTGCCGATCACCACCGGCCGTGCCTGCCACCTGGATGCCGCCATGGTCAGCGGCGGCCTGAAGCTGCTCCGCCAGCGGCTCGATCCCGCCGGCCTCGACATCCTCTGGGTGGAGAACGTGGGCAACCTGGTCTGTCCCGCCGAATTCGCCATCGGTGAGCACCGCAAGGTGGCGCTCCTGAGCGTCACCGAGGGGGACGACAAGCCCCTCAAGTACCCGGTGATGTTCCGGGAGGCCGACTGCGTGCTGATCACCAAGGTGGATCTGCTGCCCCACCTGCCGGTGGATGTGGAGCGGATCGAGGCCCACATCCGCCAGGTGAACCCCCGCACCGCCGTGTTCCGCCTCTCCGCCACCACCGGCGAGGGCTTCGAAGCCTGGCACGACTGGCTCGACGCCCAGCGCCAGGCCGTTCAGTCCTCCCCCGCCCTGTTGCACGCCTGATGAGTCACCAGCATCCCGCCTCCGATGCCACCACGGCCCTGCAGGCCGACCTGCGCGCGAAGGGCGTCCGCTACGCCCTGGCGAGCTTCGTCGACCTGCACGGGGTGAGCAAGGCCAAGGCCGTTCCCCTCGAGCACCTCGGCCAGATGATGGCCGGCTCCGAGCTGTTCACAGGGGCGGCCCTCGACGGCGTTCCCCAGGAGGTGAGCGACGACGAGGTGGCCGCGGTTCCCGATCCCGCCAGCGCCACCGTGCTCCCCTGGCAGCCGGAGGTGGCCTGGTTCGCCAGCGACCTGCACCTGCACGGCCGGCCCTTCGACGCCTGCAGCCGCCACATCCTCGGCCGGGTGCGCCAGGAGGCCGCCGCCATGGGCTTCCGCTTCAACCTCGGCATCGAGACCGAGTTCTTCGTGCTGAAGAAGGGGGCGGCGGGCGGCTGGGTCCCCTTCAGCGACCGGGACACCCTCGACAAACCCGCCTACGACGTGCGCGGCCTGCTCGACAACCTGCCCTGGCTGGACGAGTTGGTTCAGGCGATGAACGGCCTGGGCTGGGGGGTCTATTCCTTCGACCACGAGGACGGCCCCGGCCAGTTCGAGACCGACTTCGACTACGCCGACGTCCTCACCATGGCCGACCGGCTCACCTTCTTCAAGCTGATGGCCAAGGAGATCGCCCATCGGCACGGTCTGCTGGCGACCTTCATGCCCAAACCCTTCGGCGACCGCACCGGCAGCGGCGCCCACTTCAACATGTCCCTGGCGGACCTTCAGACCGGGGTGAACCTGTTCGCCACGCCCGAAGCGACCCCCGGGGAGGTCACCAAGCTGGCGGAGCACTTCATCGCCGGTGTGCTCCGCCACGCCCCCGCCATCTGTGCGGTGATCGCCCCGACGGTCAACAGCTACAAGCGGCTGGTGGCCCAGGGGAGCATGTCGGGGTTCACCTGGGCACCGGTGTTCGTCTGCTACGGCAACAACAACCGCACCAACATGCTGCGCATTCCCTCTCCCGGTGGTCGGGTGGAATGCCGGGCGGCCGACATCTCCTGCAACCCGTACCTGGGTGCGGCGCTGATGCTGGCCGCCGGCCTCGAAGGGATCCGCGAACAACGCGATCCCGGCGCCCCCAACCTGGTGAATGCCTACACACTCAGCGCAGCGGAACGGGCCGAACGCGGCCTGAACATGCTGCCCCGAACCCTCGGGGAAGCGGTGGAGGCCTTCGCGGCGGATCCACTTGCTGAAAGCGTATTCGGTGATGCCATGTTCAACGCCTTTATCTCCTACAAACGTGAAGAGTGGGAGTCCTACCACTCGGCGGTTTCCGAATGGGAACAGCATCGTTATCTGGAGTTTTTCTGAGCCTCTCCATCGAGATCCCTTCACTCCAAAATCCCACGGAGCCGAGTCCGGCATCCATTCGGCAGCGCGCCAAAGACGCGACCTTCCCCATCTGCTCAGCCACCACTCCATTCCGCGATTCCTGTGATGTTGAAAGCCACTTTTTCCCGTCGTCAACGCCGGGCCGTCGCCCTCGCCCTGATGGCCGCCCTCGGGGGAGGATTGCTGGCGGGTTGCCAGCAGCCGGCCAGCCAGGAGGCGCCCGTCAAAATCGGCTACAGCGCCTGGCCGGGCTGGTTCCCCTGGAAGGTCACCGAAGTCAAGGGGTTGTTCGAGAAGCAGGGGGTGGCGGCCTCCATGCAGTGGTTCGACGGCTACCTGGATTCGATCAACGCCCTCAACGCCGGCCAGCTGGACTGCAACAGCCAGACCCTCAACGACACGATCAGTTCCGTGGCGGGTGGGGCCGATCTCCAGGTGGTGCTCCAGAACGACTTCTCCACGGGCAATGACCAGATCATCGCTGCGGCGGAGATCAAGACGATCCCCGATCTGAAGGGCAAGAAGGTCGCGGCCGAGGAAGGCACCGTCGACCATTTCCTGCTGCTGAAAGTGCTCAAGGAGGCGGGTCTCTCCGCCAAGGACATCACCTTCGTACCGCTCGAAACCGGCGCCGCCGCCGCGGCCTTCGCGGCCGGCAAGGTGGATGCGGCCGGCGTCTATGCCCCCTTCACCACCCAGGCCCTGAAGCGCCCCGGCAGCCGGGCCCTGGCCACCTCCAAGGATCACCCCGGGGCAATCAGCGATCTGCTCGTCTGCCGCACGGAATTCGTCGCCAAGAATCCCGAGAAGGTCCAGAAGATCGTCAACGCCTGGTTCGCCACGCTGCAGACAATCAAGGACGACCCGGCCGGCACACTGCCGATCCTGGTGGAGCGCTCCGGAGTCAGCGAAGCCGAATTCAAGGAGTACAACGCCGGCACCACCATCCAGACCCTCGAGGAAAACCGCAGCAACTTCAAGCCGGGCACCACGATGCTGTCGCTTCCCTTTGCCGCCGAACAGATCAGCGCCTTCCTGGTGGAGACGGGCCTGGCCAAGACCAAGCCTGACCTCACCAACCTGCTGAATTCCCAGTTCGTCGACAACGCCCGTTGAGCACCATGGCCCGGTCCCCCGCCCTGCGCCGCTTCGTCAGCCACCCCTGGGTCCTGGGGGTGCTTGGCATCCTCACCGTCTTCCTGGTGTGGTGGCTGGTCACCTCCAGCGGCATGGTCGACAAGCTCTTCCTGCCGGGCCCCGGAGCGGTGTGGATGGCGGGCACCGACCAGTTCCAGCGGGGCATCCTGGTGGCGGATGCGGCGGCCAGCATCAAGCGGGTGTTCATCGGTTTCATGATCTCGGCAGGGCTGGCCCTGCCGATCGGCATCGCCATGGGCACGAACCGCACCATCTGCCACTTTCTGGAGCCCCTGATGGCGCTGATCCGCTACATGCCGGCGCCGGCCTTCATCCCGCTGCTGATCATCTATTTCGGCCTTGAGGAACTCCCGAAAGTGATGCTGATCTTCATCGGCACCTTCTTCTTCAACGCCCTGATGATCATGGATGCGGTGAAGTTCGTTCCCTCCGAACTGGTGGAAACGGCCCTCACCCTGGGGGGCCGGGGCCTGCCGATCCTCACCCGGGTGGTGGCCCCCTACATCGCTCCCCAGGTGCTCGACACCTACCGCATCAACATGGCCTCCGCCTGGAACCTGGTGATCGTCGCCGAACTGGTGGCCGCCAATGAGGGCCTGGGTAAACGCATCAGCCTGGCCCAGCGATTCCTGCGCACCGATGAGATCTTCGTCGGCCTGATCGTGATCGGTCTGATCGGCCTGATGATCGATCTGGGTTTCCGCTTTCTGATGCGACGGGCCTGCTCCTGGGCCAACTGAACCCCATGCATCTCCAGGTCTCCCAGGTTTCCAAGAGTTTCGGCGAAGGGCGTGATCGCAAGCTCGTTCTCGACAACATCTCTTTCGAGCTGGTCTCGGGCCAGTTCATGGCCCTGGTCGGCAGTTCGGGGTCCGGCAAGTCCACTGTGATGCGCCTGATCGCCGGTCTGGAGCGGCCCAGCGCGGGCACCATCCACCTCGATGGCGTGCCGGTCCAGCGCCCCGGCTCCGACCGCGGCATGGTGTTCCAGAAGTACAGCCTCTACCCCTGGCTCACAGCGGCCCAGAACGTCGCCTTCGGCCTGTCCCTCCAGGGTCGGGACAAGGCGGAGATCCGCGAACGCACCGCCTACTTCCTCGACGTGGTCGGGCTCGCGGATGCGGCCCGACGGCTGCCGCGGGAACTCTCCGGGGGCATGCAGCAGCGGGTGGCCATCGCCCGGGCCCTGGCCAACGAACCGAAGGTGCTGCTGCTGGACGAACCGTTCGGGGCGCTGGATCTGCAGATCCGCGAATCGATGCAGGAGTTCCTCCACGACCTCTGGAAGCGCACAGGGCTCACCGCCCTGCTGATCACCCACGACATCGAGGAGGCGCTGCTGCTCGCCGGCACCGTGCACATCATGGCGCCGCGCCCCGGCAGGATCGTCCACAGCGTCGACGTCCAGCTCGACCGCTCCGACCTGCGCCACCTGCGCGTGTCCCCGCCCTTCCTGGAATTGCGCGAGGAACTCGCCAGCCGCCTGCGCAGCCTGGATGGCGCCCTGCTCTGAGGGATCACTCCGTCCTGCCCACACCGTTCGTTCCATGGACACCGCCACCGGGGCCACCTTTCTGCCGACGGAGCTCTACGGCTCGCCGTCCATCGCCGCCCTCGAGCGCGAGCACTACGCCACCCGCTTCTGGCACCCCGTCGCCGCCGCCGCCGATCTGCCGCTGGGCCATGTGCGGGCGCTGGAGCTGCTCGGTCTTCCCGTGCTGCTCTGCCACGGCAGCGACGGCCGCGTACGGGCCTTCCGCAACCGCTGTCCCCACCGGGCGGTGGCCTTCCGTTCCCCACAGGAGGGAAGCGTGGCCTGCCGCAGGCTGGTGTGCCCCTACCACGGCTGGACCTACGACCTGGGCGGCACGCTGCTGGCGGCCGCCCGGGAAGGGGACTTCGTCGACCCGTTCGATCGCGGTGCCTGGCCGCTCGAGGTCCTCGGCTGCCAGGTGCGGGCCTCCCTGATCTGGGTGGCCCTGGGGGCCGACCCGATCCCCCTGGACGACCAGCTCGATCTGGCGCTGCAGGAAGCTCCCGAAGCCCTCGCCCAAACCCTGGTGCCCCTGGCCTTCCACGAGCGGGGACTGGCCTGCAACTGGAAGATCGCCCACGACAACACCCTGGACGATTACCACGTCGCCATCGCCCATCCCACCACCCTGCATCGGCTCCAGGGCCCGGTGCGCGACTACCGCCATCGCTTCGGCACCTGGGCCAACGTGCTGGCCACCCCCTCGCCTGAGGCGGACGGGGAGTTCCTCACCTTCGGCCTGCCGCCGTGGAACCACCTGCTGGCGTGGCCGGACGGACGGCTGGCGATGATCCAGTTCCTGCCCGAAGCGCTGGACACCTGCCGGATGCAGGTGTGGCTGCTGGGGCCTGCCTCACTCCGGGGCGAAGGGGAGGCGCTGATGGCGGAGATGGTCCATTTCCTCGCCGAGGACCGCGCCCTGGTGGAATCGGCGCAGCGGGGCTACGGGGATGGCTTCCGCACCGGACCGCCGCACCGGCTGGAGGCCCGGATCCTGCACCAGCAGGCGATCTACGCTGCGCTGCTGGAGCCCTGGTACGCGTCGGGGCGGATGCCCAGGTAGGCGGCTTCCTTGAACAGGGCCCGCTTGGCATCGGCGTCCTGGCGCTGCTCGGCGATGGCGTAACGGGCGCGCAGGGAAGCAACCAGGGTGGCCTGACGCGGATCGGACCCTTGGCTGGAGCGGTTGGCCGACGGCGTGCCGGTAGGGGCGTCGATCATGTTCATCACGACGTAACTCTGTTCACGATGAACACAGCTTATCGCTGTTCCCAGCTATCGGCTGACTGCGCAACCACCGCGTCATCGCCGTGTTGATCGTCAGCAGATCGGCCACCGGTTGGTTCGTGAACGGCAGGGTGGGCAGGTAGCCGTCCGGCCCGAATTCGGGAGTGAAGCTGGGGGGCGGTGCCCCCCGATTCACCGCCCGTTCGGCGAACAGTTGCCAGCACGCCAGGTGGGCGGCAAGCGCCTCGGCATGTTCGGGGGCGAAGGGATGGGACACCTGGGGACCCTGGGCATGGCCCACCCGGGCATGGATGTGGTCCACCCGGTCGGCCATCGCCCGCACCGGCTCCAGATCCGGAGTCATCAGCCGTTCGGCCACAACGCACCAGTGGCTCAGGTCGGCCGTCAGCCGCAGCCCCGGCACGGCCTCCAGCAGCGGCGCGATCGTCCAGGGCATGCCCAGGCAGCGGGACCGGTGGGTTTCGAAGCTCACCGGCAGGCCGCTGGCCGCCGCCAGCGCCTGGGCCTCGGCCAGAAAAACCCGTTGCCGCTCCAGGGGCCAGGCATCGCTGCCGGTGAGCACGGTCACCCGGTGGGGGTGGAGCTCGGAGCAGCGGTTCAGCTGGGTGGCCAGTTCCGCCAGGTGCTGCGCCGGCGTGACGGCCAGCTCCGGCACGTAATCGCCGCCGGTGACCACCTCCAGCACCAGGGGTCTGCCGGACTCCAGCAGGCGGGCGCGTCCGTCCGGGTCGCCGACCAGGGACGGATGGTGGATGTTGAGCTCCACCCCGTCGAATCCCCCCCGGCCGGCCGTCTCCAGGGCCATGGCGAGGGGCCCCTCGAAGCCCCAGAGGGAGAAAAACAGCAGGGAAGGCACCGGAGCGGCACGACGCAGATCCCACTCTTCCCTGCCGCACGCCCCTGGCGGGTAACCATCCCCACCGGGCGCCACACCCGGAGCAAGTGTCCGTGACGAACGGTGTCCGGCGGACTCCGAGCGGGACAGTGGAGCGACATCCTCTCCCTCCGCCGGCCAACGGCGACCTTCGTGACCGCCTCCCCACCCTCCGCCCCAGCGGTGGCCGGCCCGCGCACCGCCGGGCCTCTGCTGTCCGCTCCGCTGCTGGCGCGCCTCAACGAACGACGCGACGGGCCCGGCTGGCGCCGGCTGGCCTTCCACCTGACGGTGCTGGGCCTGGGCGCCCTCCTCTGGGGATGGCCCATGCCGCCAGCCCTCCCCACCGCTGCGTTCTGGGGCCTGCGGCTGGTGGGACTGCTGCTGCTGGGCTGGGGTCTGGCCTTCGGCTTCTGCGCCATGCACGAGTGCGGGCACCGCACTGCCTTCGCGAGCAAGGCGCTCAACGACACCGTGGCCTGGTGGGCCGGTCTGCTGAGCTTCTACAACGCCGATTACTACCGCCGCTACCACCAGTGGCACCATCGCTTCACCCACCAGCCGGGCCTCGATCCGGAACTGGAGGACGACCCGCCCAGCACCCTGGGGGGCTATCTGCTCGAGCTCAGTGGCCTGCCCTGGTGGACCGGCAAGCTGCGCGGCCATGCCGCCGGCCTGCGCGGTGACTTCGGCGGCAGGCCCTACATCCCCGCCGAGGCGACCGCGGCCGTCACCCGCTCGATTCGGCTTCAGGTCGCCGTCTACGCCGTCCTGCTGGCCGCCTCCCTCTGGCAGGCCAACGGCGCCCTGTTCTGGTTCTGGCTGCTGCCGCTGGCCGTCGGCCAGCCCCTGCTGCGCTTCGTGCTGATGGCCGAGCACGGCGGCTGCAGCACAGGCACCGACGGCCTCAGCAACACCCGCTCCACCCTGACGCTGGCGCCCCTGCGCTGGCTGATGTGGGAGATGCCCTTCCACGTTGAGCACCACCTCTACCCCTCGGTTCCCTTCCACGCCCTCGCCGAGGCCCATGGCCATCTGGCGCCCCATCTGGTGCACACCGGTCAGGGCTATCTGGCGGTGCAACGCGACTTCCTGAGCGATCCCGCCCGACTGGCCCTCCCCTGAATCCCGATCTCTTGCCCCCCAGCCCCGCAATCCCGCGCCGTTTCGCGCTCGGGGACTTTCCCCTCGCTTCCGGGGGAACCCTTCGCTCCGCCTGGCTCGATTACCGGGTCTACGGAACGCTGGCCGGCGACCGCTCCAACCTGGTGCTCTACCCGAGCTCCTACGGCGCCTGGCCCGAGGACATCGACTGGGTGGTGGGACCGATCCTTGATCCGCAGCGCTGGTGCGTGGTGCTGGTGAGCCAGTTCGGCAACGGCCGCTCCTCCAGCCCCAGCAACGCCGGACCGGACCTGGAGGACGGCCGCTGGCCCGTCGACCACCGCGACAACGTGGCCGCCCAGCGCCGGCTGCTGGAAGAGGTCTTCCAGGTGGCCGAGCCGGCCCTGATCTACGGCTGGTCGATGGGGGCCCAGCAGGCCTACCACTGGGCCGTGCTGGAGCCGCAGCGGACCCGGCGCATCTGCTGCGTCTGCGGCACGGCGCGCACCACAGCCCACAACCGGGTGTTCCTGCTGAGCCTGCGCCAGGCCCTCACCGCCGATCCCCACTGGGATGGGCTCCGCTTCCGGGGGGTGCCCGAGCAGGGGTTGCGCACCTTCGCCCTGATCTACGCCAGCTGGGCCGCCAGCCAGCCCTTCTATCGCCGCGGCGCCCACCGTCAGCTGGGCTTCGCCAGCGTCGAGGCCTACGTGGAACAGGCCTGGTTACCGGCCTACCGCCGCCATGACCCCCATGACCTGCTGGCCATGCTCGACGTCTGGATGGCGAACGATGTGGCCGCCGCCGCCGGGATCAGCGCCACCGATGGCACGGGCGACGGCGCTGGCGATCCCGATGCCGAGCTGGCCGCGGCCCTGGGCCGGATACGGGCCCGCACCGCCGTGATCGCCGGCCGCCACGACCTCTACTTCACTCCCGACGACTGCCAGGCCGAGGCCGCCCTGATCCGCGGTGCCCATTTCGAGGTCCTGGAGTCCGACCTGGGCCACCGGGCCGGCAATCCCCGCGACGCGCCGGTCGAGCAGCGCCAGCTGCGGGCCGCCGTGGATCAGCTCTGCGCCGACTGACGCCTCTGCGCCGACTGACAGCTCTGCGCTGACGGATCGCCTCCGCCTCCAGCTCCCCTTCCTCTTCACCACCCCCGATGACCGATCTGGCCCGCTTCGCCGCCACCCATGGCATCCGCCATTTCCTCTTCTCCTTCTGCGACCTGTTCGGGGTGCAGCGGGCCAAGCTGGTGCCGGCGGCCGCGGCGGCCGAACTGGCCCGATCCGGGGCTGGCTTCGCCGGTTTCGCCGCCTGGCTCGCCATGACCCCGGCCGACCCGGACGTGCTGGCGATCCCCGATCCCACCAGCCTGATGGTGCTCCCCTGGCAGAAGGACGTGGCCTGGGTGGCCACCGATCTGCAGGTGGAGGGGCAGGTGCTGGAGCAGTCGCCCCGGCGGGTGCTCCAGCGGCAGATCGCCCGGGCGGCGGCCCTGGGCCTGCAGTTCCGCAGTGGAGTGGAGGCGGAGTTCTTCCTGATGGACCCGGAACGGGACGCCATCGCCGATGGTCTCGACCGGCAGTCGAAGCCCTGCTACGACCAGCTCGCTCTGATGCGCCACTACCCGCTGATCAGCGAACTGCTCGACGGCATGGAGAGCCTCGGCTGGGGGCCCTACCAGGCCGATCACGAGGATGCCAACGGCCAGTTCGAACTCAACTGGACCTATGCCGAATCGCTGCTGACCGCCGACCGCCACGCCTTCTTCCGCGTGATGGCGGCCGCCCTGGCGGAACGCCACGGGGTGCGGGTGAGCTTCCAGCCCAAGCCGATCCCGGCCCTCACCGGCAACGGCGCCCACCTGCACGCCTCCCTCTGGGACGAGGGGGGGCGCAACGTGTTCCACGACCCGGCCGGGGAGAAGGGTCTGTCGGAGATCGCCTACCGGTTTCTCGCCGGCCTGCTGGCCCACGCCCCGGCCCTCTGCGCCCTCACCAATCCGGTGGCCGGCAGCTACCGGCGTCTGGCGCGCTCCATCACCAGCTCCGGCGCCACCTGGTCCCCCTCCTGGATCAGCTACGGCGGCAACAACCGCACCCACATGGTGCGCATCCCCGACGACCAGCGCATCGAACTGCGGCTCGGCGACGGCGCCGCCAATCCCTACCTGCTCCAGGCCGCGGTGCTGGCGGCGGGCCTCGACGGCATCGAACGCCGTCTCGAACCTGGCCCCCGAAGCGACCTGAACACCTACGTCGAGGCGCCGGAAGCCGCACTTCCCCTGCCCACCTGTCATGCCGATGCCCTCGAGGCCTTCCGCCATGACGCGCCCCTGCGGGACGCCCTGGGGGCGCCGTTCTGCAGCGCCTTCGAAGCCCTGGTGGCCCAGCGCTCCGATGATTAAGACCACCGATTGAGCCCACCGGGGGCACAACACCTCCAGGCGTCGCAAGACGAGCAGAACTGCCTATAGCCAGGGCGCTCCAGAAGGAAGAAACTGACGTCAACAACCAGGAGGCTCCAGCGATGGAAGACACACCGCCCGGTCAGATTTCAGGAGTTCGTTGACGGCAGGACCCTGCTCCAACAGTCTTTATTCCTTACTACGGTTTCCCGATCTCTTGCAGGTCACCCGATGCATCGTTCAGGTGCCCACGGGTCAATGGAAACCGGCCCCTGGATGCCTCGGCCCCAGGTGCCTCCCTCGGCAGCTCCGACTCCGAAACCCACGACAGGGGACTCCCATGGATCCCCACCCCAGCTGACCTCTTTTCGATGGCGCGCCCATGAAGCAGGGGCATCCTCGACCCCTTCCTCATCACCCATCAACGGTCCCCAACGACCCGATTGTCAGCATCTCTGATCGTCAAAACGTCACACCGACATCAACCCAGACATCAGACCAGTCGATACAAACCAGGGACGACAACCGTTCCACCCCAAGCCCGGCGATCCTGGACGCCGGGCTTTTTCATGGGCCCATCTGCCGTGGAGGGTCCCGTTGGCGTGGAGTCCGCCGCCGAGACCGGCCAGTAACCATCGGCCCATGGAAACCGCCTAGGTTTACTTAACAATTTGTCAGGGTCCATGACGCGCTTGCCCTGGGCCGTGCTGCTGCTGACGCTGCTGGGGGTCCGCTACCTGAGCTGGCGCCTCAGCGCCAGCCTCAATCTGGCCACACCGCTGTCGGTCAGCCTCAGCCTGCTGACGCTGCTGGCCGAACTGGTGCTGCTGGCCGGATTCTTCCTGCAGCTCTGGTTCACCCTGCTGCCCGAACGACCCGTGCCTGCCCCGGGCCCAATCCCCGTGCCGGCTCCGGCGGTCGACGTGCTGGTGCCCAGCTGCGGCGAACCGGCCGAACTGGTGGAGCGCTGCCTGCGGGGCTGCCTGGCGATGGACTACCCGAGCCTGACGGTCTGGTTGCTCGACGACGGCAACCGGCCGGAGCTTGCGCACCTGTGTGAACGCCTCGGCTGCCGCTATGTCGCCCGCCAGGACCACCTCCATGCCAAGGCCGGCAACCTCAACCATGGGCTCCGCCAGGGCCAGGGGGAGCTGGTGGCGGTGTTCGATGCCGACGTCGTCCCCCTGCGGACCTTTCTCAAGCGCACGGTCGGTCTGTTCAACGACCCCAGCGTGGGCTTCGTTCAGACCCCCCAGAGCTACATGAATGCCGATCCGGTGATGCGCAACCTGCGGCTGGAGCGCTGGCTGCTGCCGGACGAGGAAAGCTTCTACCGCTGGATCCAGCCCACCCGTCAGAACCTCAATGCGGTGGTCTGCGCCGGCACCTCCTTCGTGATGCGTCGTGAGGCCCTCGAGCGGGTGGGGGGCTTTGAAACGGCCACCCCATCGGAGGACCTCGCCACCGGCATCCGGATCACCGCCGCGGGCTATCGCAACCACTATCTGTCGGAGAAGCTCAGTGCCGGCCTGGCCCCCTTCACGGCGGCGGCCATGGCCCGGCAGCGTTGCCGCTGGGGCAGCGGCTCCCTGCAGACCCTGCGCACGGGCGCCGATCCGTTGCGGATTCCCGGGCTCAGCCCCCTGCAACGGCTGGCCTACAGCGAGGGCATCCTGCACTGGTTCAGCTTCCCGGCCCAGCTGGTGCTGCTCTGCACGCCGCTCAGCCTGGGCCTGCTGGGCATCGCACCGATCCTGATCGGTGGTGATGCCCTGCTGACCGTCGCCATGCCCTTCTTCCTCAGCCAGCTGCTGCTCACCCGCTGGTTGAGCGGCCATGCCCGGGCAGCCATCCTGCCGGAGCTCTACCGCTGGATCTTCCTGCTGCCGATCTGTGCCGCCGTGATGTCCACGGCCCTGGGGCGGCCGCGCCGGTTCAGGGTCACCCCGAAGGCGGTGAACAGTCAGGGGAACGCCGGCCCCGATGCGGGGCTGCTCCTGCCCCTGCTGCTCCTGTTCGCGCTGCAGCTGCTGGCCCTGTGGAACCTGGCGCCGGGGCGCCTGCCGCAGCTGGCCGGCCAGGAGGCGGTGCTGCCGGTCACGGCGGCCACCATCGGAGTGGTGCTGGGGTGGAGCCTGCTCAATGGTCTGCTGCTGCTGCTGGCGATCCGGAGCTGCTGGGATCGGCCCCGGAGTGATGGGGTTCCGTGGTTCGCCCTGTCCCTGCCGGTGCGGTTGCACCACCCCGGCGGCACGGTGCGGGCTCGCCTGCAGGGGTTCAGCGCCACGGGCGCCGAACTCAGCCTGGAACGCCGTGGCGACCAAGCGGCGCTGGAAACGGCCGGCAGCCTGGCCCTGGAGGGTCTCCTGACCGATCAGACGCTGCCCTTGGTCGCCATGGCCCAGCGCACCGGTGCCATCGGTGGCGTCTGGGGGCCGCTCTCCCCGCGGCAGCGCGATCAGCTGGACACCATGCTCTACCGACGCGAGGGGCTGTGGCCCACCCTGCGGGCACCCTTCGAGCTCCGCACCCTGCCCCTGGTGCTGCTGCGGATCCTGCAACCGGTGGGGCCGGAGAGCTGGTTCCGCCGCAGTCTCATTCCCCAGCTTCCACCGCTGGCGGCGCTGCCGCTCCCCAGGCATGCCGACCTTCCAGCACGGGCAGCCATGCCCGACCACGCGCGTTGAGGTCGTGGGTGACCGGCAGGTGCGCCAGGAACAAGTCGGTGCGTTCTTGTCAGTCAGGGTGCGCGTCCGCCAGAGTCGTCCCATGACCTTGACCATCCCCTCCGGATCGGGACATTCCTGCTCTCCACGGCCGTTTGCTGCCCGATGACCGACCTGTTCACTCCCCTGACAGTGGGCCCGCTGGAGCTGCCCAACCGGCTGCTGATGGCGCCCCTGACCCGCGCTCGCGCCGAGCCGGGTCACGTGCCTGGGCCGCTGATGGCCACCTACTACCAGCAGCGGGCCGGCGCCGGCCTGCTGATCGCCGAGGCCACCATGGTGATGGAGGGCAACTCGGCCTTCTGGCACGAGCCCGGCATCCACAGCCCGGCCCAGGTGGAGGGCTGGCGGCTCACCACCGACGCGGTGCACGCCGCCGGGGGGCGCATCGTGCTGCAGATCTGGCACGGCGGTCGTGCCTGTCACCCCCTGCTCAACGGGGGTCGCCAGCCGGTGGCCCCGAGTCCGATCGCCATCACCGGCGACGAGGTGCGCACCCCCGAGGGGAAACAGCCCTACGTCGTCCCCAGGGAACTGGCCGACGACGAACTGCCCGGGATCGTGGGGGGGTTCCGGCGAGCCGCCCGCAACGCCATCGCCGCCGGCTTCGACGGGGTGGAGGTGCATGGTGCCAATGGCTATCTGCTCGACGCGTTCCTGCGGGACGGGAGCAACCGGCGCAGCGGTCCCTACGGCGGAGCGATCGGGAACCGGGCCCGGCTGCTGCTGGAGGTGCTGGAGGCCGTTCAGACCGAATCCCCCCTGGTGGGCCTGCGGATCTCTCCGTTGAACGGCTACAACGCCATGGTGGACAGCGACCCCATCGGGCTGTCCTGCTGGCTGGCCGAGCGCCTGAATGCCACCGGGCTGGACTATCTGCATGTGATGCGGGGTGACTTCCTCGGCCAGCAGACGGGTGACGTGCTCACCCCGATCCGGGCTCGCTTCAGGGGGGTGCTGGTGGGCAACATGGGCTACACGCCCGAGGAAGCCAACGCTGCCATCGCCGCCGGCGACCTCGATGCGGTGGCCTTCGGCACGGCCTTTCTGGCCAACCCTGACCTGCCCGAACGAATCCGCCGCGGCGTCCCCCTGCAGGACCCCGATCCGGCCACCTACTACTCCCCCGGTCCGACCGGCTACACCGACTACCCCTTCCTGGAGGCTGCCTGACATGCCCCTTGATCTGCTCGTGCTCAGTGCCAGCAGCGGCGAGAATCTGAAACTCTCCGAACGCTTCGCCGCCTCAGGGCGCAGCCACGGCATGGAGGCCGAGGTGCTCGACCTCACCAGGCTTTCCCTTCCGCTCTACAACCCCCGCACCCATGCCGAGGCGGGCCTTCCCCCCGAAGTGGTCCCGCTCAGCCAGCAGCTCGAGGCCGCGCCGCGCTGGGTGATCTGCGCCCCCGAATACAACGGCTCGCTCCCCCCGGTGCTGACCAGCGCCATCGCCTGGCTGTCGGTGCAGGGGGAGGGGTTTCGCAGCCTGTTCAACGGCCGGCCGGTCGCCATCGCCACCCATTCCGGTGGTCCTGGTGTCGAGGTGCTGGCGGTGCTGCGCATCCAGCTGGCCCATCTCGGGGCCCATGTGGTGGGCCGCCAGCTCTCCAGCAACCGCAACAACACCGCCAAGGACGGCAGCATCGACGACATCGTGCGCCGCCTCCAGCGGATGGAACCGATTCAACCCTGAGCACCTGCGTCCCATGACCCTTGTCTTCCGAGCCGCCGGGGAGCGCTTCCACAGCCAGCTCGACTGGCTGGACAGCTGGCACAGCTTCTCCTTCTCCCACCACCACGATCCAGCCTGGATGGGGTTCGGGCCCCTGCGGGTGATCAACGACGACACCATTGCCGCCGGCCGCGGTTTCGGCATGCATCCGCACCGTGACATGGAGATCGTCACGGTGATGGTGGAAGGCCAGCTCAACCATCGCGACTCCATGGGCCACAGCGAGGTGCTCAAGGCCGGAGAGGTGCAGGCGATGAGCGCCGGCACCGGCGTGGTGCACAGCGAGATGAATCTGGGCGATCGCCCCTGCCGTCTGCTGCAGATCTGGATCGAGCCGAGTGACGGGGGTTTCCCCCCTGCCTATCGCCAGGAGCCGTTCCAGCTCCAGGCCAACTGGACGCCGCTGCTGGATCCGGAGGGGCGGCTGGGGGCCTTCGCCATCAACCGGCCGGTACGGCTCTGGCGGGCCAGACCCGCCGCGGGCGATCGGCTGGACCTGGCCATCACCTCCGATGCCATGGGTTGGCTGCAGGTGATCGATGGACAGGGGACGATCTCCGGCCAGCCCCTGCAGCGGGGCGACGGGCTTGGCTTCCCTGCGGCCCGTTCGGACACGTTCGAGGCCGGCCCGGAAGGGGCCGACGTTCTTCTTTTCGAGCTGCGCTGATCGGGCCTGCCGGCACAGGGTGGGATCGGCAACCTCGCCACGCCCCCAGGATGGGGGGAACCGTTCGACGTCATGGCCCGTTTCCTGCTTCTCTTCAGACCCCGTTCTCCGCTGCCTGCAGCCGAGCTCATCGGTCGTCTCGACCCCCTGATCGAACGGTTCCGTGCCGAAGTGGATCATCGCTCTGCCGCCCACCTGAGCGCCACGGTTCGGGGCGAGCATGAGACGCTGCGGCTGCAGCTGATCGCCGATGTGCAGGCCAAGGCGGATGGTCCCCTGCTGGAACTGGTGCTGATGAGCCGTGAGGCCATGGGGGCCGGCGCCCCCCTGACCAAAGAGATGTTCAGGAATCTGGTGACGATGGCGGCCCAGGTCATGCCGGACCTTGACCTGGTGTTTCGATCCGACCGGGACGGCGCTCTGCCCGACCGCAACTGAGAGAATCGACGGGATGCAGACGCTCCCGACGACCCCTGCCGCCCTCGCGGAACTGCAGCCGCCACGCGGCTACCGCGTGCTGGCCTGGCTCGGACTTGTGCTCAATCTGCTGGCCCTGCCGCTGGGCCTGGCGGCGATTCTCCTCTCCAGCTTCTGGAGGACGGCCAATGTCGCCGTTTACACCAGTGCCGTGCTGCCCGCGGTGGCCCTGGGGTTAGTGGCCTGCATCGCCCTGCTGAAGTGGCGCCTCTGGGGTCAGATTCTGGCGATCGTGGCGCTTTCGCTCGACCTGGCGATCGAGATGGCCTACGGCATCGTGCGGATGGCGCTGGTGGGCGAGGAACGGCTTCTGCTGGCCGTGCTTGCTCCCCTCGCCTGGGGGCTCACCCTGACGGCGCTGGTGTTCTGGTGCCGGCCGGCCATCCGCTCCTACCTGCGCTGAAGCCCCTGCGGCCCACCCGCCAACCTGGCGTTCTGTATCAACGGCTCCACCCATGGGACCGGGCACAAGGATTGGATACCCGGCAGCCGATCCCCAGCTGATCCCATGCCCAGTCCCCAGCGCTTCGCCGCCCTTCAGGAGATTCACCAGCGTCCGCCGGTGGCCACCCCTCCCATTGAGTCGCTCGATGAGCTCTGGGCCAGCGATGTGTTCAGCCTGTCCAAGATGAAGGCAGCGCTGCCCAAGGACATCTTCAAGTCGGTGCAGCGCACCATCAAGGAGAACGGCAAGCTCGACGTGTCGGTGGCCAACGTGGTGGCCCAGGCCATGAAGGAATGGGCCACCGGTCGCGGTGCCCTCTACTACGCCCACGTCTTCTATCCCCTCACCAACGCCACAGCCGAGAAGCACGACGGCTTCATCTCCGTGCAGGGCGATGGCTCGGTCATCACCGAATTCACCGGCAAGGTGCTGGTGCAGGGCGAACCCGACGGTTCCTCCTTCCCCAGCGGCGGCATCCGCACCACCTTCGAGGCCCGGGGCTACACCGCCTGGGACATCACCAGCCCGGCCTTCCTGATGGAGACCCCCAACGGTCTCACCCTCTGCATTCCCACCGTTTTCATCTCCTGGACCGGTGAGGCCCTCGACAAGAAAACCCCTCTGCTGCGCTCCAATTCGGCGATGAACAAGCAGGCCCAGCGCCTGCTGAAACTGCTGGGTGAAACCGAGGTGGCCCCGGTCAACTCCAGCTGCGGCGCCGAGCAGGAGTACTTCCTGATCGACAGCGCCTACATGCCCATGCGTTCGGACCTGCTGCTGGCCGGCCGCACCCTGTTCGGCAAATCCCCCGCCAAGGGCCAGCAGTTCGACGACCACTACTTCGGCGCCATCCCCCAGCGGGTTCAGGTGTTCATGCAGGACGTGGAACGCCAGATGTACAAGTTGGGCATCCCCGCCAAGACGCGCCACAACGAAGTGGCCCCCGGCCAGTTCGAGATTGCCCCGTTCTTCGAGGCGGCCAACGTGGCCACCGACCATCAGCAGCTCACGATGACCATTCTCAAGAGCACGGCGCGCCGCCACGGCATGAACTGCCTGCTGCATGAGAAGCCGTTCGAGGGCATCAACGGCTCCGGCAAGCACGTCAACTGGTCGGTGGGCAATGCCACCCAGGGCAACCTGCTCGATCCCGGCAACACCCCCCACGAGAACATGCAGTTCCTGCTGTTCTGCGGTGCCGTCATCCGGGGTGTGCACCTCTTCGGCCCGCTGATGCGGGCCGTCGTGGCCACGGCGGGCAACGACCACCGACTCGGCGCCAACGAAGCCCCTCCGGCGATCATCTCCGTTTACCTGGGCAGCCAGCTTGAGGACGTCTTCCGTCAGATCAAGGAGGGCGACGTGAAGGGCTCGACCCATGCCGGCGTCATGCAGCTCGGCGTCGACACCCTGCCGGAATTCCCCAAGGATCCCGGCGACCGCAACCGCACCTCCCCCTTCGCCTTCACCGGCAACCGCTTCGAGTTCCGGGCCGTCGGCTCCAACCAGTCGGTGGCCGGTCCGCTGGTGGCCATGAACACGATCCTGGCCGATTCGCTCGCCTACGTCAGCGACCAGCTGGAGCAGAAGATGGCAGCGGGCGAAAGCCTGCCTGGTGCCGCCTTTGCGGTGCTCAAGCAGATCATGACCGACCACGGCAACGTGGTCTTCGGCGGCGACGGCTATTCCAGCGACTGGCACCGCATGGCCGTGGAGGAACGGGGCCTGGAGAACCTGCCCACCACCGCCGATTCCCTGCCGGTGCTGCAGCGTCCGGAGGTGAGGGATCTCTTCGCCCGTCAGGGCGTGCTCAGCCCCCTGGAGCTGGAAAGCCGCTTTGAGGTCTACGCCGAGCAGTACGTGCTGGCCATCGATGTCGAAGCGAAGCTGGCCGTCCAGATCGCCCAGACCCAGATCTACCCGGCGGCCATGCGCTACCTGGGTGAGCTGGCCAACTCCCTGCAGCTGCAGAGCACGATGGGAATCCAGGTGTCCCCGGAAACCCAGACGAAGGTGGCTTCCCTCAGCGCCAAGCTGATGGAGCTGAGCAGTGCCCTGGAGAGCGCGATCGCCAATGCCCCGCACGGCACGATGGCCCACATGCGCTATTCCGCCGACACCCTGATGCCGCTAATGCACGAGCTGCGGGAGGCCGTCGACGGCCTCGAGGCCCTGGTCGACGACAACATCTGGCCCCTGCCCTCCTACCAGGAGATGCTGTTCATCCGCTGAATTCCGGTAGCGCAGAGGGTCGGCAGCGATGAAGGCCCTTC
The DNA here is from genome assembly GCA_030373325.1 of Cyanobium sp. CZS25K. Taxonomy (GTDB): domain Bacteria; phylum Cyanobacteriota; class Cyanobacteriia; order PCC-6307; family Cyanobiaceae; genus Cyanobium. The sequence goes on from JAUCZB010000016.1 coordinate 42,025, forward strand.
TGCTGGATCTCAACGGGGTGCTGTTCGAGGACCGCACCCCGTTGCCCGGAGCCATCGCAGCGGTGGCCGCGGCCCGGAGCCGCGGCCACCTGCTTCGTTTCGTCACCAACACGGCCACCCGCTCCGCCCAGGACCTGCAGGCCGATCTGGAGCGGATGGGCTTCCGCCTCGAGGCCGATGAGCTGTTCACCGCTCCTCTGGCCACCCGCCGCTATCTGTTGCGGCGCAACTGGTCTCCCCAGACGCTTGTGCATCCGGCGATCGAACCCCTCTTCGCTGACCTGCAGCCTCCAGAGGGCTCCTGCCGGGAGCCTGATTGCGTCGTTCTCGGCGATGCCCGTGATCGGCTCTCCTACGCGGCGCTCAACCGGGTGTTCCAGCTGGTGCAGCAGGGCAAACCCCTGATCGGCATCGGCCGCAACCGCTGTTTCAGGGAACAGGGCCAGTGGATGCTCGATGCGGGGGCCTTTCTAACCGCCATCGAATGGGCTGCCGGGGTTGAAGCCCAGGTGATGGGCAAACCGTCGCCGGCCTTCTTCGATGAGCTGGTGGCCTCGACCGGTCTGCCGCCGCAGGACTGTCTGATGATCGGGGATGACGTGGAAGCGGACGTGGCGGGAGCCATGGCCCAGGGTTTGCGTGGCGCCCTGGTCCGAACAGGCAAGTTCCGCCCCGGAGATGAGGAGCGGTTGCCCGATGGCGGCGTGGTGATCGCCTCAATCGCGGACTGGCCCGCCCTCGAAGACGGCGGCCTCCTTTCCGCCCCTGCCTGAATGTGCCCCATCACAGCGACGGGGCCTTCAGCCGCTGGCTCCGCCCCTGACCCGCTTGCGGGTGCCGCCTGCAAGGGAAGCTCGCTGCCACAGGTGTGGCCGGACCTCAAGATCTGCACCTTGGTTCCCTTCGTCACAGTCGGCCCGCGGCGGGAGGTGCTGTAGTCGAGGCATGAGCGTCCCTGCCGATCAGCTGCCACCCTCCGAATGGTCGGCTGACCTTCGGGACCTGGAAGAGCACTACGGCTCCTATTGCCGGGCCATGCGGATGCTGGTTCGGGAGGGGAAAAGTCTCAAGAAGGTGCAGCGCACCGTCTGCTGGCAACAGCTGGCCCGCCTGCACGACTGCCGCCCGGCCCGGTACCAGGAGCCTGATGCCCTGTATCTCAAGCTCTGCCGGGAGCGCGGGGGCGGTGGCGGAGCGGCATTGAACCGCTGAGGATGTCACGACGCCGATGGGGCTTTCCGGGATTCGGTCGCATCCGCCACTGACAGGCACCCCTGCAGCGAACGATGACGGGTGTTCCCCATGCTTTCGACGTTGTCCATGGACGCACCTACGGCCTTCGCCGCGGTCGCTCTCGCCGCCGTCTCCTGGGACGGGGCCCTCACCATGGCGGGCACACGGGCCCTTCGCCATGCCCTTGACTACCGCGCCCCCTTCAAGGGAAGGAGTGACAAGGAGATGATCACCCTGATGGACACGCTGCTTCAGGGCCTGCGGTCCAAGGGTGCGATCGGCCTCATGGAGGAGGCCGCCGCGGTGCTGGACGACCGGCAGCGGCACACGGCCTACGCGGTGGCGGCGGAGATCATGCGCTCCGACGGCCCGCTGCAGGACCAGGAGACGACGATCCTCGCCAACCTTGCCACCACCCTGCAGCTGGATCCGGAAGAAACCACCAAGGTCCTGGAGGTCATGGACATCCTCCATGCCAGCATCCTGGTGCCTGCCGTGAGCGCATGAGTCACGCCCCCAGCGGCCTTCGCATCGCCGTGGTGGGCGCCGGCAGTTCAGGCCTGCTGCTCTCGCTGATCCTGCAGCGCCAGGGCCACAGGGTGTCCCTGTTCGAGCGCTCAGGGCAGTTGCGCACCGAAGGCTGTGGAATCCTGCTCGTCAAGAGCGGTGTCGAAGCGGTCGCCGCAGCCGCGATCCCCGGCCTGCTTGACGACCTGCTGGCCGGAGGCCATTCCGTGCAGCGCTTCGTGTTTCGCAACCTGAGGGGCGATCTGATCGAAGCCAGCCCGGCCGAACGCGACGACGGAGACCTGCCTTCCCTGCTGATTCACCGTCGCGCCATTCTCGACGCCCTCTGGCGCCACCTTGATCCCGCCTGCTTCCAGGGCGATCGCTCACTCGTCTCCTGGAACCAGAGCGATGACGGCGTCGTGGCGCGCTTCGCCGATGGGCAGGAATGGACGGGAGATCTCCTGGTCGGGGCCGATGGGATCTTCTCGAGGGTGGCCGCCCTGCTGGCACCGGGGCGACGGTTGCAGTACCTGGGGGATCGGGTGTGGCGAGGGGTGGTGACGGACGAAACCTTCTGCACCAACGGGGATTTCTTTGTCTATGCCCGCGGCCGGGGTATCTACGCCAACTTCTTCGATCTGGGCCCCGATGGGGAGGGCCGGGGGCGCACCCACTGGGGCTTCTTCCAGGAGGAGGAGCTTCCGGGCGACCGCGAGACGCGGCAACGGCTGCTGGAGGAAGGCGTGCCGGCCGCCGCACTCGCCAAGCTGCCCGCCGATGCGGCGGCGGTGATCGCGGCCACGGCCCCGGAGGCGGTGGTCGCCAACTGGTCGTTCGACATCGATCCCCTGCCCACGCTCGTCAAGGGGCGGGTGGCCCTGATCGGTGATGCGGCCCACGCCATGAGTTCCTCCCAGGCCCGGGGGATGACGGCGGGACTGGAAGATGCGGTGGCGCTGGCGGCACGGCTTGCCCCCGGCGCCTCCGGCTCCCTCCTGGTAGCCCTGCAGGGCTACCAGGAGGAGAGGCTGCCGGTGGTTCACCGCTACCAGGAGCGCAGCCGCCAGGTCAGCCATCGCACGGGGCGGAAGCGCCCCCCGAACCGCGGGTCGGCAGGGGTCCATTCACCTGAGCAACAGCGAAAGATGTTGTGAAGGTGACAGTTTGAATCTGGCACAGGGGGTGAGAATGGCCTTCTGTTTACGAGGCAAGACGTGGCGATCTCCTTACCTCAGACCTCCCGTCTGCGCAGCAGCTCACAAGCCTGCCGCGCTTATCGGCTGGTGGATCAGCAGGGTGATCCCCATCCCATTCTCGACGACCTCTACGACTCCCTTGATGCCGCCTGGAGCGAAGCCATCAACTGGTGGCAAGAGGAATTCGGCCCGGTTCAGGGACCTGTCGGCATCGGGGTGGAGGTGAGCACCCTGAGCGGTGAGTGGCGCACCCTGCGCTACCCGGACAGCTGAGGGCCTCAGCCCACCTTTACACCCTTCCAGAAGGCCACCCGGCCACGGATGTTGCTGGCGGCTTCCTTCGGCTCCGGGTAGTACCAGACGGCATTGGGATTCTCCTTCCCGTCCACCACAAGGTCGTAATAGTGGGCTTCACCCTTCCAGCCGCACACCGAACGATGGCTGGAGGGACGTATGCAGGCATGGTCCAGGGAATCCGCCGGGAAATAGGCGTTTCCTTCCACCGTCACGATGTCCTCGCTGCTGGCGATCACCGTTCCGTTCCAACTGGCCTGCATCGTCGATGGCTTCAGAGATGCACCATTCTGACGCCCCCTGATCGGCTTACCAATCGTTCGGCTGGTAGATCCGCAAGGTGCCCACCCCCACCGGGCTGGGTACCGGATCGGGGCCGGCTGGAATCGCCGACACCTGAAACAGATAGGTGTCAGCCTGGATCGGGTTGAACCAGGGCCGCAGGGAAACCGTGACGGTTGTCCCGGGGGGAATGGGCTCGGGGAAGCTGAGGTTGAAGCGCCGGGCCCCGGGTTCGAAGCTGGCCTGGACGGGAACCCGACGCCCCTCGCGGCGGGGGACCCCGAGAAAGGCCCGGGTCCGCTCGACGGCGAAGGGGAACTGCCAGTCAGCCCCGCGGACCTGCTGAATGGTCATGCCTCCGAGGGAGGCACCCGCCTGATCATCGAGGCTGAGGGTGAAAAAGTACTCCGCCGGGGATTGCCCCGCGTTGGTGGTGTAGCTGGTGAGGGCGACCTTCCATGGGGCCCGTACGAACTGGGTGCGGCCGCCCACCTCCAGGGCGTGGGCTGCGGGCAGGGCTGCCGCCAGCATCAGCGTCAGGGCCGCCATCGGCAGGGATCGGGAGCGCCCCCCCAGGAGAGCTGGACACGAAGGGGGTGCCATGGCCACCTCGAGCGACGGCCCCAACGCTAAGGGGACACCCGCAGGGAGGGGTTCGCGGCGGCAAGGAAAGGAGCCGGATCCTGATCGCGACGATGCCGAACCGGGATCGGTTCCCCCGGCGCCGAGGGGTCGGACGGATCGAGGCAGGCGGTGGCCTCCAGGGAGCGGCGCAGCAACCGGGCCGCATGCAGCGGCATGTCCCGGGGAACGCTGATCCTGTCGCGGAGATAACGCAGTCCCCTGGCTGATCCAGCCGGCGGCGGACAATCCCTGCCGGTGATCAGGTGGGTGAGCGCGCAGCGCAACGGGCGATCCAGCCCGGCCGGCCCCAGGGGATTGCGCGCCAGCAGAGGGCCCCGGTGCCGCAGCACCCTGGCGAGGGCAACGGCGGCCGCATCAGCCGGCTCGCTCTGGCTGGTTTCGGGATCAAGGCCGGGTGGGGTCACCACCGGCCAGGGGCCGATGTCGATCCGCTCGGCCAGCTCCCGCTGCTCGCGCGTGCCGCTGGCATGACAGCCCCCCATCTGGGGAGGCAGGTCGTGGGCGTGGGTGTGGAAGTCGCTCTGGGTGCCCAGATAGGTGGAGCGCTCCTCAAGGGCCCTGAACCAGCGATCGATGGCGGGGTGACGGTCCCGCAGCAGGTAGCCCTTGTAGTAGGCCAGGCTGGCGTTCATCCGCTCGACGTAGGGCACGAAGATCAGATCCACCGTGCCCAGCTCCCCCAGCAGAAAGGGTCCGGGTGCGGCGGAGAGGGCGCGCGCGAAGCGTTCGGCGAAGCGCTCGAAGCCCTCCTGGCCACGGGCCTCATCGCCCGCCCCATGGCTCGGGACGCAAAGCCACTGGCACCAGGCCCGGAACAACTGACGCTCCAGCTGGCGCAGGGGGAGCGCCTGGGGCGCGTGCATTCCCAGGCCCAGGGGCCCAAAGGCCCGCTCCAGGGCCTCGAGAATGTGGTCGCTTTCGGTGATCAGACGGCCATCCAGCTCAAGGGCCGGCAGCATGCCGCCGCGCACCAGGTCGGTGTACCAGGGTTCCTTCTGCCCGTAGCAGAACATCGTCACCTTGCGGATCCGGTACGGCACCCGACGCTCCTCAAGCCACAGCCAGACCTTCTGGCAGTAGGGACACCAGGCGTGATGGTCGCGGTAGAGCGTGACCCGGACCTCATCTTCCGGGCGGCCGAAAAGCCGCAGCAGGGCCTGGGAGCTGGTGGACCCCGCCGTCGGATCCGTTACCGCCGGCGCCGCATCCCTGGCCAGCGCCCCCCAGTCCAACGGCTCGCAAAACATGCTGTCGGGGCCGGCCATGGAGGGGCAAATGGGCCGATCAGCCTAGGCAACGCTGCGTGGGGGCGCTCTCAGCGCTGCTCGCAGCGCCAGAGACAGCGAACCTAAAGTCTGGGAACCTCGCTCCCCTGCAGCACCCATGTTCGATGCCTTCACCAAGCTTGTCGCCCAGGCCGATGCCCGCGGCGAATTCCTCAGCCCCGGTCAGATCGATGCCCTGGGAGCGATGGTGGCCGAGAGCAACAAGCGGATGGACACCGTCAACCGCATCACCTCCAACGCCTCCAAGATCGTCACCAACGCGGCCCGCGACCTGTTCGATCAGCAGCCCGCTCTGATCGCCCCCGGTGGCAATGCCTACACCCATCGCCGCATGGCCGCCTGCCTGCGTGACATGGAGATCGTCCTGCGCTACATCACCTACGCGATCTTCACCGGTGACGCCTCCGTCCTTGAGGACCGCTGCCTCAACGGCCTGCGCGAAACCTATCTGGCCCTGGGCGTTCCCGGTGCTTCGGTGGCCGAAGGCATCCGCAAGATGAAGGACGCCGCCATCGCCATCGCCAGTGATCGCAACGGCATCACCCAGGGGGACTGCGCTGCTCTGATGTCCGAAGTCGGCACCTACTTCGATCGCGCCGCCGCCGCCGTCGCCTGATTCCGGTTGTCCACTGCCGACACCTCGCCGGGAGTCACTCCCGGCTTTTTTGTGACCGTTCGCTGGCCGGACAGCGGGATTGTTCTTTTCGCTACACAGCCATCCTTCCCCTGCCCTGAAGGTGCTTTTTTCCTTTCCAAGCTTTTTTACGCCTCTGATGCCAAGGTCCTCGAAGGATGGGCGGCAATTTCCAGCCACGCCCCCAAGGTCCTCCGCCGTGGGCCGTCGGGATGGTTCCAGGTTTGCCATTCCGCTCGATCCCCCGCCAGCGATCGCCTGGGGCGGGGATCCGATCCAGATAGGCATCCTTCATCCGCTCTTCTCTTGCCGCTCCGTTCATATTGAGGCAGCCATTCTGTTCGATTCTTTTTCCACACCAACGCCCCGTCTGACACGGGAGCCAGCAAGACAGAGATCCTGGTCTTCATTCCCGCCATGAAAGCGTTTGTTCCTGCCCATACCTTCCCCGGTTCCAGGGTGATCATGGAGGCGCCGTGTTACATCGGGCTGTGGATCACCGGAATGAAAGCCGTTCCAGCCACCACTTGGTTTACGGCTCTGGAAACTGCTATGGTTCTAGCGATTCTCGGTGCGCTGATGCCCCTTCGCGTCAGTCACGAAGAGGAAGAACGCGGACTCGACCGCGGACTCGACTTCGTATCTCACGGAGAAGAGGCGTAAGACCCCATGACCAACTAAGGCCTGCAACTCCATGAAAATGATCACGGCAATGGTTCGCCCTTCCAAGGTCGATGCCATCAAGACAGCCCTCGTCGCCCTCGACATCATCGGCATGACGGTCACCGACTCCCGCGGGTTCGGTCGCCAGAAAGGCCAGGTCGAGCACTACCGGGGTACGGAGTTCACTGTCGAGTTCCTTCCCAAGGCGAGGATTGAGATCGTCCTTCCTTCCGCCAAACTGGAGGCCGCGGTCGCCGCCATCACCGAGGCCGCCCACACCGGCGAAATCGGCGACGGCAAGCTGTTCGTCACTCCGGTGGAATCGGTTGTCCGGATCCGCACCGGCGAGTCCGGCGAAGCCACCCTCTGAGCAGCGGTCCCAATCCCCTGCACTTCCATCACCAGGAGCTGGCCATGGCGGTCAGCTCTTTTTTTATGGCGACCACCCGGCACCCCTGGGGCCCCTGCTCCTGCCGTCCGCCAGGATGCCTCACCTGCCCCTGGAGCCGCCGCCGGCCATGGACCAGCCCCGCACCCTGCTGATCAGCGGCGCCGGCCGGGGCATCGGCCGCTCGATCGCAGAACGGGCCCTGGCGGAGGGACATCGGCTCAGCCTCGGCGTGCGCGATCCCTCCGGGCTGCCGGAAGGCCCGCTCATCGAAGCCGTCCGCCTGAGGCCCGATCGGGTGTTTCTGCATCCCTACGACGCCCGCGAACCCCGCCAGGCGAGGGACTGGGTGGAGGCCACCCTGGCCCATTTCGGCGCCATCGACGGGCTGATCCACTGCGCAGGGGTGTTCTCCCGGGTGGGCCTGCTGTTCGAGCCCGGCCAGGAGCGCGAGATCGACGATCTCTGGCGCGTCAATCTGATGGGTCCCTGGTGGCTCACCAGGGCCGCCTGGCCAGCACTGGTGGCCAGCGGCGACGGGCGGGTGATCACCCTGGTGTCGATGAGCGGCCAGAGGGTGAAGGGCTCCCTGGCGGCCTATCCCTGCAGCAAGTTCGCCCTGATGGGCCTGTGCCAGTCGATGCGCAACGAGGGCTGGAACGCCGGCATCCGGGTGACGGCGATCTGCCCGGGCTGGGTCAACACTTCCATGGCCTCCCAGGTGAAGGCGCTGGCAGCCGAAGCCATGACCCAGCCCGAGGATCTGGCCACCCTCACGGCCCAGTTGCTGCGCCTGCCCGCCAGCGCCGTGCCCTTCGAGCTGAAGATCAACTGCCAGCTGGAGACCTGAAACCGCTCAGATCAGCCGCGATCCGGAGGCTGCCCGGCGCTGGGCGGGATCAAACACCGCCGCCACGGTGCGAATCAGCCAGCGGCCTGAGGCGGTCACCTCCACCACGCCCAGGCCATCGGCCTCGCTGAGCCGCACCAGGCCATCCTCCGCCAGGGCCTTCAGATCGGTCCATTCGCAGGCGAAGCGCTCCGGATCGATCGCCACCCGGAAATGGCACATCACCTCCCTGATCAGCTCCCGCCGCTCCAGCACCTCTGGATCGGTGACCACCAGCCCCCGCTCCACCGGCAGCTGGCCGGCGGCGATGCGGGCCGTGTAGGCCTTCAGATCCCGCAGGTTCTGGCTGAACAGCCCGGGGAACTGGCTGATCGCCGTGGGGCCCACCCCCAGCAGCTCCAGCTCGCCGCCGGTGGTGTAGCCCTGGAAGTTGCGGTGCAGGCGTCCCTGGCGGGCCGCGACGGCCAGGCTGTCGCCGGAGAGGGCGTAGTGATCCATGCCGATGGCGTCGTAGCCACAGCCGCCCAGGCGGGCGGCGGCCCGCTCCAGCATCTGCAGCCGCTGCCGCTGGGAGGGCAGATCCTGCGGCGCGATCTTGCGCTGCAGGGGCAGCTGCTCCGGCAGATAGGCGAAGGAGAACAGGGACACCCGATCGGGGCGCAGGTCCTGCACCAGGGCCAGGGTGGCCTCGAAACGCTCCGGCGTCTGGAGCGGCAGACCGCAGATCAGATCGACGTTGACGCTGGCGAAGCCCGCCTCCCGCATCCAGGCCATGGCCCGGCGCAGCTGATCCACCGGCACCACCCGGTTGACCGCCTGCTGAACCTGGGGGTCGGCATCCTGAATGCCGAAGCTGATCCGGGAGAAGCCCAGGCGGCGCAGGGCGACGACGTCCTCCCGGCTGAGGGCCTCCGGATTCACCTCGATGGAGGCCTCCAGGTCGTCCTCCAGATCAAAGTGACGCTCGATCAACCTCCAGAGGCTCTCGCGCTCGGGGATCGTCAGGTAGTTGGGGGTGCCCCCGCCCCAGTGGAGCTGGGCGAGGCGCCGCCGCTGGGCGGAGCGGCGCGAAATCAGCTCCAGTTCGGCGGCCAGGGCCTCCAGGTAGGGAACCACCACCTTCGAACCGGCGCCGGTGGTGATGCGGTTGCAGCCGCAGAACCAGCAGGCGTTGCGGCAGAAGGGCACATGCACGTAGAGCGACAGCGGCTCCTCCGTGGGGCGGGCCAGCTGGGTCTCGAGGTCGGCTGCCGTGACACCGCCGTGAAAGGTCGCGGCCGTGGGGTAGCTCGTGTAACGGGGTACGGGCCGGTCGTGCTTGAGCAGCAGATCGATCGTGGTGGCTGGGAGCGATGAAGCGCTGGGCGCAGAAACGGTGGGCGATGAAGCGGTGGGCGATGAAGCGGTGGCCGCTGGGGTCATGGGTGAGGAGTCGCAGGGGGGATGGAGCCGACGGGGGCGGGGGGATGGGGTGATCAGCGCCTGGACGGGACGGCCTCCACTGACGTCCCCAGATCGGCCAGCTCCGCCAGCAACCGCTGGGTGTCGAGGAACGCAACCACCGATTCGTCCAGCAGCTCCGCCTCTTCGACTGCGCTGAGGTCGAGCTGCTCGAAGGCCTCGTGCAGCGCCTGCTTCAGCGCGGAGATGGGACGCTGGAACTGCCAGAAGCGCAGACTGGGCAGGCCCTGTCTCGCAAGGATCGCATTGGCCTGCTCGGCCAGCTGCTGCCCGCCGGAGAGGTCGCCGCCATAGCGCACATAGACGTGAGCCATGAAGCGGTGCGGAGCCTGCCGGACCAGGCCCTGCAGCTCCGCCATCCAGTCACGGGCCGCGGCGGAGGCCGGCGTGGCCGGGATGGCGCCCAGCATGGCGATGTCCTGCTGCAGGGCCTGGCTGCGGGCCAGGTCGGCCCAGGGAAAGGCGTCCGCCCCCAGGGCGGACGCCAGCGCGGGGCCGTGCTCCTCGATCAGGGCGTAGGCGGGAGCCAGGGCACGGATCAGGGCCGCCAGCTGGAGGGGACTGGCCTCGCCCGCCAGCAGGGCCCGGGAGAAGGTCATGCCTTCGGCCTGGTGATGGGCGGCACCGATGCGGGCGTGGAGCCGACGCACCCGGGGGCCGAAACCCTTGCGCGCGGCGACATCGGCAGGTCTGGCGTGGTCGGAGATGGCGGCAGGGATGGCGGTGGTCATGGGGAACGAGGCCGTGGAGGGAACGGGCCCGGAAGGGGCGCTCATGGATACGTTATAACGCTACTGTTTTCCCATGCTTCTGTGGAAACAATTTCGTTGCAACCCTCCCACCGCCCTTGTCCCCCCCCTCCCCGGTCACCCTCCCCTGCGACGCCGTCGAGCACCGCTCCGCTGCGCTCCCTGTCCATCCTGGTGGCCCCCCTGGGCCAGCTCAGCGCGGAAGGCCAGCTGCGTGAACTGATCGAGGAGCGTCGCCAGCGCCAAGGGGCTGACGGGGAGCTCTGGCACCTGGGGCCGGAGGAGCGCACCGAAGCGATCGTGGCTGGTGATGCGGCGGTGATCACCGGCTTACAGGTGCGCTTCGGGAGGTGCGCTGGAACACTCGCCCTTGAGCTCACGTGGCTGCGGCAGCGGGCGATGGGCAGCCCTGCCCAGGCAGGGGCGGGTCAGTAAGAGGCGAGATCCTTCAGCGCAAGGGCACCAGCTCCGCCGCCTTCCCCGCCAGTCGCGTCACCAGCCGACGGGCCTGGCGCGGCTCAAAGCCGACCCTCTCGGTCGCCTCCTGGAAACAGCCCACGAATTCCCCCACCAGTGCGACCGGATCGATGCCGATCGCCTTCAGGTCGCTGCGGGCGGCCTGGAGGATGGCGAGCACGGTCGGCAGGGCACGCTCGCAGCAGGCGGCCATCGGGGCCGCCACTTCGGGGTACCAGGCCGCCAGCCAGCGTTCGCCGTAGTCGAGGTGTTCGGCCTCATCGGCCAGCACCGCCTGGATGATCGGCTCGGCGTAGGCATCGGCCACCGGCATGTAGCAGAGGTAGGCCGCCACTGCGAAGCTCTCCACGATCAGGCACTGGATCACCAGGGCGCTGACCCTATCCCCCGGCGCACCGCCTCGCGGAAGAGGTGATGCAGTGGAGCAAACAGCCGGCGGGCCAGCTGCAGATCCGGACAGATCCCCAGCTGCGTGCCGCAACCCGCAGCAGGTCTTCCCCGTCCTCCGGCAGGAGGCCGGCCAGCAGGCGGAAGTGGCTGTCCGCCAGCCCTTCCCCCACGACCACCAGGGCGTTGATGCGGCTGTAGGCGTCGCGGTAGGCGGGGCTCAGGCCGCCTCCGCCCGCACCATCGGCTGCCAGAACTGTCGCCAAAGCAGCCCGCCGAAGCGCAGCTTCAGACCCAGCTGGCGCAAGGGACCGGCCCCCTGCCGGCGGGCGGCGCCCATCTCCTGGAAGCAGGCCACCAGGCGATTGCGCAGCGCGATGAAGCCGCTGTTCTCCAGATCGAACACCCAGGGGAAGGCGCGGCGCGCCGTGCGGTTGGTCTGCCGCATCACCTCCGCATCGAAGGCCTCCGGATCCATGCCCAGGATCAGGTAGAAGTCACCCCGCTCACACACCGTGAGGCTGTGGGTGAGAAACACCGACCAGAGAAAGAAGCGACTCAGCAACTTGCCCCGAAACCCCTGCCGCAGGGACGGCCAGCAGCGGATCAGCATGTTGAAGATGTCGCCATGGCGGTTTTCGTCCTGGCACCAGGGCTCGAAAAAATCGAACAGCGGCGCAAAGTTGTTGTCGGGGTGGGCCTTGAGATGGCGATCAATCAGGATGTAGCGCCAGTAGCCGATCTTTTCCGACAGGAAGACGCTGTACAGCACCCAGCTGAGGGGAAACCAGGTGATCGGCCGCTTGGTGCTCAGGCTGGGCAGATCGATTTCGATGCCTTCGGCCACCAGCGCCCGGTTGAGAAAACCGGCATGCCGGGCCTCATCGCGGGCCATGAGCTGGAAAAGTTTGCCGAGCTCGGGACGGCTGGCCTGCATCAGCCGACGGGACAGTTCCTTGAAGAGCAGGAATCCGGAAAACTCCGACACACAGGAGCGCACCAGGTAACTCTCGTAGGCCTCCTTCTCCTGTGGATTGAGATCCCTGAGGCGATCCAGTGGTGCCTTGCGATCGAAATGCTCCCGGTTGTAGTCCGCCTCCATTTCGGAGAGCATCGCCTCGAACACGGGGCGCTGCTGCTCCAGGTCCGTGCGGGCCGCCTTGGCGATCTGGGTCGTGTAGAACCGCGGCGTCAGCAGATCTTCGCGCAGGTGCGGAGCCGCCGGGGCGGCCCCAGCAGAGCTTCCAGCAGGGCCCGCAACACCAGAGGAGAGGGTGGCAGTCATCAGACAGACGACGTTGCTTCACGTCATAACGACAGCGTGATACTACATGATCCGGTTTCCACGGAAAGCCGTTTTCACGATTCTGCATGAATGGGCTGCGACGGAAACGTGGTAGCATTCCGTCCTCCTGGGCTTTGCTGAGGTCGATGGAATCTCTGGCCGACTACTTCAAAGTGTTCTCCGAGCCCAACCGGCTGACGGTGCTCGAGACCCTGCGCCCGGGCCCCCTGAACGTCACGGCCGTCGTCGAGAAGACCGGCCTCAGCCAGGCGCTCGTGTCCAAGCATCTCAAGCTGCTGACGATCGCCGGCGTGGTGCGCCGCCGTCCCGAAGGCAGCCTGGTGTTCTATGAAGTGATTGACAAGAGCGTCTTCCAGCTCCTGGTTCAGGCCCGGAAGCTCATGCTCGCCTCCCGCCGTCAGCAACTCGATGCCCTCGCGGCCATCCTCTGACCTCCCCGCCGACCTGGACACCCTCAAACGGGCCCTGGCGGAGGGGCGCCGCCAGTTTCCCGGCCTGCGGCTGGGGGATCTCGATGGTGTGGCGCTGGATCTGGGGGACTGCGACCTCCAGGGCGGCTGCTTCAAGGAGTCGCGGTTCGGCCATGCCCGGCTGGCGGGAGCGAACGTGCAGGGCGCCTGTTTTCAGCAGGCCCTGCTCTGGGGGGCCGATCTCTCCGACCTCAAGGCCGGCGGCTCCTTCTGGCACGACGCCGACCTGTCGGCGGCGCGGCTGCAGGGGGCCGATTTCGACGCCGCCCTGATGCACCGGTGCTGCCTGCGGGGCGTGCTGGCCGCCCACAGCCGCTGGCGGTCCACGCGGCTGGTGGAGGCCGACTTCCGCAGCGCCCTCGACCAGCGCACCGACCTGGGTGGGGCCGATTTCAAGGGGGCCGATCTCAGTTTCGCCCTGCTGCAGGGAGCCCTGCTGCAGGGCAGTGACCTTCGCGGTGCCTGCCTCTACGGCACCAACATGGAAGGGGCCGACCTGCGCAACGCCAACCTGAGTGGCTGCGACCTGCGGGACACCGATCTCCGGGACGCCATGCTGGATGGCACCCTGCTCCACGACGCCCTGCTGCCATGACCGACTGCTTCGATCTGATCGTGCTGGGGGCGGGCTCCGGCGGCCTTGCCGCCGCCAAACGGGCGGCCTCCTACGGAGCTTCCGTGGCGATCGTGGAGGGCGACCGGGTGGGGGGCACCTGCGTGATCCGCGGCTGCGTGCCCAAGAAGCTGATGGTCTACGGCTCGGCCTACCGGCACCTGCTCGCCGATGCGGCCAGCTACGGCTGGCAGCTGGATGGCTTCCGGCCCGACGCTTCGGTGCTGCTCGCCAACGTGCGCCGGGAGGTGGACCGGCTTAATGAGCTGCATATCGGCCTGCTGGAGAAGGCGGGCGTCGAGCTGGTACGGGGCTGGGGCCGGTTCGCCGATCCCCACCACATCGACGTCGTTCACGGTTCCGGCACGGTCCGTCGGCTCAAGGGGGATCGAATCCTGATCGCCGCCGGCGGACGCCCGCACCGGCCGGTGATTCCCGGGGCCGAACTGGGCTGGGTGAGCGATGACATGTTTCTGCAGGAGAGCTTCCCGGACCAGGTGGTGGTGGTGGGGGCTGGCTTCATCGCCTGCGAGTTCGCCTGCATCCTGCATGGTCTGGGCGTGGCGGTGACCCTTCTGGTGCGGGGCGATCACCTGCTGCGGGGCTTCGATCGGGAGGCCTCCCATGCGGTGCAGGAAGCCATGGAGGCCGAGGGCATCGAGATCCGCTTTGCCCACAGTCCCGCCGCCATCACCGGCACGGCCGGGAATCTGGAGCTCGTCACCCAGAGCGGTGAGGTGCTTCCCTGCGGAGGCGTGCTGCTGGCCACAGGCCGTCGGCCCTTCCTCGAAGGGCTGCAACTGGAGTGCGCCGGGGTGGCGGTGGAAGGTCACCGCATCCCGGTGGATGCCGACCAGACCACCAACGTGCCCCACATCCACGCCGTGGGCGACGTGACCGACCGGATCAACCTGACCCCGGTGGCGGTGGACGAGGGCCGGGCCTTCGCCGACACCGTCTACGGCAACAAGCCGCGCCAGGTGAACCACGACCTGGTGGCCAGTGCCGTGTTCAGCCAGCCGGAGCTGGCCGGCGTGGGACTGAGCGAGGAAGCGGCCATCGAGCGCTTCGGCGCCGATGGGATCCGGGTGCACAGGGCGCGCTTCCGGCCGATGGCCCAGGCCCTGCCGGCCCGCGGCCCCCGGGTGCTGCTGAAACTGATCGTGGAGACGGCCACCGACCGGGTGGTGGGCTGCCACATGGTGGGGGACCACAGCGCCGAGATCATTCAGATGGCGGCGATCGCCATCGGCATGGGCGCCACCAAGGCCGATTTCGACCGCACCATGGCGCTGCATCCCTCGGTGGCCGAGGAGTTCGTCACCATGGCCGGCTGATCAGCGCGAGAGAGGATCAAAGCTCGTCTTCGACGCCCGCCTTGATGGTGCAATCGGAGAGCGGGTAGCTGACGCAGAGCAGGGCGAAACCCTCAGCGATCTGTTCGTCGTCCAGGAAGCTCTGGTCGGACTGGTCGACACTGCCGGAGAGAATCTTGCCGGCACAGGTGCTGCAAGCCCCGGCGCGGCAGGAATAGGGCAGATCGATGCCCTGCTCCTCAGCCGCATCAAGGATGTAGGTGTCGTCCGGGCAGGTGAAGGTCTTGCCTTCTTCGATGCTGATCGTGAAGCTCGCCATGGCGCCGCTGGAGGAATCAGGGGAAATCCTTGGGGAGCCTGCGGCAGAGATGTGTATCGGGCCGTACAGCGTGAGCGAGCGGGGACACGCCCGCCTCAGGCGGAGGGACCGGTCGGCGGTTCGGCGGGGAAGCCCCAGGCCCGCCGGAGCCCGGCGTCGGAGAGTTCCCAGGCATGCTCACTGGCCACCACGGCGGCCCGCACGCCCTCTCCCACCAGCCCCCTGGTCTGCCGGCAGCGCTCCAGCAGGTGACGGAAACGCAGGCTCTCCTGAAGCAGCCGTTCGACCCGTTCGGCACCTCCGGCGCTCGCCAGCATGGTCGGTTCTCGCGCGCACAGTTCGAGGCTGTCGATGTGCTGCTCCAGCCAGGCGGTCTCATACGCGAGCATGGCGTCGGTGCAGCCTTCAAGACTGGCGGCATAGAGCTCCAGATGGGCTTCGAGCCGCCCCGAAACGTCCCCCCGCTCGACCGGAGCCGGGGAGGTCGAGCGGTCGTGCAGCCGCTGCATGATCTGACGCAGATAACTCATCGACGGTGGCCTCGAAGCGGATCAGACGGCAGCCAGGCCCCGTTCATTGAACACCCCTTCGAACAGCACCGAACTGAGATAGCGCTCGCCGGAATCCGGCAGCACCACCACGATCGTGCGACCTTCGAAGGCCTTTTCCCTGGCCAGCCGCAGGGCGGCCACCGTGGCGGCGCCGCAGGAGATGCCGGCCAGGATGCCTTCCTCCTTCATCAGGCGACGGGCCATGGTCACCGCTTCCTCGTCGCTGACGGCCTCCACCCTGTCGACCAGGTTCAGATCGAGATTGGCAGGAACGAACCCCGCCCCGATGCCCTGGATCTTGTGGGGACCGGGCCGGAGATCCTCACCGGCCATCGTCTGGCGGATCACGGGGCTGTTGGCGGGCTCAACCGCCACTGATACCAGGGGCTGGCCCAAGGTGGTCTTGAAGTAGCGGCTCACACCGGTGATGGTGCCGCCGGTACCCACGCCCGCCACGAGCGCATCGACCTCGCCGCCGGTGTCCTTCCAGATCTCGGGGCCGGTGGTGTCGTGATGGATGCGGGGATTGGCCGGGTTCATGAACTGCTGCAGCATCACCCAGCGGTCCGGTTCGGACTCGGCCAGCTCCCGCGCCGCGGCGATGGCCCCACCCATCCCCTGCCGACCCTCGGTGAGCACCAGATGGGCGCCGTAGGCGGTGAGCAGCTTGCGCCGCTCCAGACTCATCGTCTCCGGCATGGTGAGCGTGAGGGGGATGCCCCGGGAGGCGGCCACGAAGGCCAGGGCGATGCCGGTGTTGCCGCTGGTGGGTTCGATCAGTTCCTTGCCGGGGCCCAGCAGACCATCCTTTTCGGCCTGCCAGATCATCGCCGCGCCGATGCGGCACTTGACCGAATAGGCGGGATTGCGGCCCTCGATCTTGGCGATCACCCGGGCCCCGCATCCCTCCGTGACGCGATGCAGCTCCACCAGCGGGGTCTGCCCGATGCTGAGGCTGTTATCGGCATGGATGGGGCTCATGGCGCTCCCTCTGGATCCGGTCCATGGGCACCTTAGTCAGCGCGCGATCACCGGGGACTGTCAAGCAACTGCGGCACGTCGCGTGGGCGACGTCGACCCATACCATCGCCTCCTGGAAATGGAGCTGAACCAGGGGTGAAGACACCGATCCCCGGGATCCATGGACCCGTTGCCCTCCTGCTTCTGCTGCTCTCCATCGCCGTGGTGACCGTGGCGATCGACCGGGGCCGCTACTGGTGGAACTGGTGGCGCACCCGTTTCGCACGACGCCAGCACTGGGAACGGGTGCTTGCCGAACAGGGCGGGCCTGGGACCGGGCGGCTCCTGGAGGACTGGGACCTGGAGATGCGTTTCGGCGAGCCGCTGCTGCAGGCGGCGGTGGTCCTTGCTCCCCTGCTGGGGCTGGTGGGCACGGTGCTCGGCCTGATGCAGGTGCTCTCCAGCCTCGGCCCCCAGCTGCTGCTGCCGGCGGGCGCCAACCTGGCCGGATTCGGCCAGGTGCTGCTGAGCACGGCCCTGGGCCTGGTCGTCAGCCTGGTGGCCAGCGCCAGCCTGTTCGCGAACCAGTGGCTGCGCCAGAGCCAGTGCCTGCGTCTGCAGCGCCTCGGACGGGCGCGCTCCCCGCTGGCATGACCCACGCCCTCGCCTGTCTTGTCGGGTTGACCCTGCTGCTGTGTGGATCGGTCGCGGCCCTGGCCGACCTCGCCAGGGAACGGCATCCACGGCGGCGTCCCCACAGCGGTGAGGCCCTCACCGGTGCCCTCTGGATCGTCCAGGCGCCGAACGATCGCTGGTTCGTCAATGGAGAACCGGTGTCCCGTGGCCGGCTGCCGGGCCTGCTGGCCTCCCAGCCGGCCAGCACCGAGATCCGCTTCCTGCCCGCCGCCACCCTGCCGCTCGGACAGGTGGCCCGCTCCCTGGCCCACCTGCGCGCGATCAGCCCTCAGCCGGTGGGGCTGTCCCTGCCGGGGAAGGATCCGTGAGCACCGACGTCCGGCTCGGCCAGGGATGGGGGCCACCGTTGGACGCCCTGACGCTCGGGGCGATGGCGACGGGTCTGGCCCTGCTGACGCTGGCCCTGGGCCTGGTTCCCCAGCGGCTGGCCCAGCGGCCGGCGAGCCAGGGCATCGTCAGCCTGCGCCTGGCCGCCGATGGGCAGTTGCGGCTGTGGAACCAGCCGGTCGCGGCCGACCAGCTGATCCCCGTCCTGAGCAGGATCGAAACCGGCAGCGCTCGTCCGACCGTGCGCGTTGTCCCCGATGCCGACGTTCCCTGGGGGTCGGTGCGGCAGCTGATGGATCGGCTGAGCGCCACGGACCTGCCCCTGGAGCTCCAGCTGCCATGAACGCCGGCCTCTCCCACCGTCTCCGGCAGCTCCGGCTGCCCGTTCTGGTGGCCCTGGTCCTGAACGGGGTCCTGGTCCTGACCGCCCTGCGTCCCTTCGAGCGGACCCGGCCCGCCAGGACGGCGGCCCCGGTGGACGACACTCCGGAGCTGCTGCGCTTCAGCCGCCGGCAGGCCCGCGAGCCGGCTCTGGCGCTCCTGCCCCTCCCCTCGCTGAGGGGGCTGCCACCTCCCCCTCCGTCGGAGCTGCCGGCCCGACGCCCCGGGGGAGCCGCCGGCCGCAGGCTCGGCGACCAGGCCCGCCCTGCCAGGCCCAGGAGCAAGGCGGCAGCCGCCGACGCCGCCACCGTGACCGCCACCGTCACCGCCGCCGCTGCGGACGCGCAGGGGACACCCCAGCACCGCCCCCCTGACGAGACGATGGCGGAACGACCGGCGACCGCCAGGATGCTCGCCCTGACCCTCCAGGCCCGCGCTCTCAAGGCGGCCGAGGCCACGGTCGTCGCAGCGCTGTGGGAGCAGGCGACCCCCACGCGGGAGTCCCCCGCCGGGTTGGCGGGGCCTGCGGAAGGCGTGGAACAGCGACGGCTGCCGCTGGCCAGGGTGCGCGGGGGCGGGCTGCCGCTCACCGATCCCCTCGCCGTGTGGTCGGACGGCAGGGTGCTGCTGCTGTGGCCGGACGGGGACACGCTCTGGATGCTGGGCGCGGCGGACGACGGCAGAACGGGCAGCGTCAAGCCCTGAGCGTCAGCCGCCGCAGGAGTCCAGCCCCGCCAGCGCCTGGAACAGACGCCGCAGGGCCTCCTCCAGATCGGCGGCATCGAGCCCGCCGTAGCTGAGCCGCAGCAGGCCCTGCCCACCGGCGACCGGCAGGCCGAAACTCTCCCCCGGCAGGGCCGCCACAGCGTGCTCCAGCACCAGCCACCGGAGCAGCGCGTCTCCATCGATGGTGCAGGGGAACTGCAGCAGGCCGTAGAAGGCGCCATCGGGGGGGCCCAGAAGCTCCAGCGCGAGACCGTCGGCCTGAGCGGCCGCCACGGCGGTGAGCAGCTGCCGTCGCCGCTGCCCGAGGGCGACGATGTGAGGCCGGCACCAGGCCGGTCCGGCCTCCAGGGCCGCCAGCGCCCCCCGCTGACAGACCTGGGGCGGACAGATGAGCACGGTGTCCTGGACCTTGGCCAGGGCTCCCATCAGCTGGCGGGGAACCGCGGCGTAGCCCACCCGCCAGCCGGCCATGCCGTAGGCCTTCGAGAGGGAGAACAGCGACACCGTGTGCGCCCCGCTGCCCGGCAGCCGACCGGGGCTCCGATGGGGCACCGATCCATGGACGAATTCGGCATAGGCCTCGTCGCTCACATGCAGCAGCCCATGGCGGTGGCACAGGCGGTTGATGGCCGCCAGCACCTCCGGCGGCGTCACCAGGCCGCTGGGATTGCTGGGGGAGACCGTGACGATGGCGCGGCTGCGGGGGGTGATCGCCGCCGCCAGCCGGTCGGGATCGGGCACCAGCCCCGCCGCCACCGGCACGGGCACGCCGCCGGCCAGGCGGATCGCCATGGCGTGGTTGAAATA
Organism: Cyanobium sp. CZS25K; assembly: GCA_030373325.1. Taxonomy (GTDB): domain Bacteria; phylum Cyanobacteriota; class Cyanobacteriia; order PCC-6307; family Cyanobiaceae; genus Cyanobium. The sequence continues at coordinate 61,552 of JAUCZB010000016.1, forward strand.
GAACGGCAGGGGCAGCACCACCTCGTCGCCGGGGTCGCAGAGCACCTGGGCGATGGCGTTGAAGGCCATGTTGCTGCCGGCCGTCACCAGCAGGTCGCTGCCCTCCAGATCCAGGCCGCGCGCCTCTGTGAGCTCCCTCCGGACCGCCTCCAGCAGGGGCGCCTCGCCCTGGAGCGGCCCGTAGCGATCGAGCCGTTGATCCACCTCGGCCATGGCCAGGCTCACGGCCCGGCGCACCCCCGGCGGCGGCGCCCAGGCCACCATGCCCTGTGCCAGGGAGAGGGCGTCCGGACGCTGGCGCATCAGGGCACCCACCCGGGCGATGACCGGATCGGCCACCGCCGCCATCCGCCCCGCAGCCCCTGGAGCAGCACCCCCCATCTCAGGCCCCCGCCGGCAGCAGCAGTTCCATCACCGCCCCCCCCTGGGGATGATTGGAGGCCTGGATGCGGCCGCCGTGGGTGACCGCGATCTGCTGGACGATCGCCAGCCCCAGCCCGCTGCCGCCACGGTCGCTGCGCACCCTGGAGGGATCACCGCGGTAGAAGCGCTCGAACATGTGCTCCAGGTCGTCCTCGCTCAGGCCAGGGCCTTCGTCGCGGATCGTCAGCAGACACCACCCTGCCGTCGTTTCCGTCTCCACCCACACCGTGCCGCCCTCCGGGCTGTAGCGCACGGCATTGTCGAGCAGGTTGAGCACGGCCCTGTGCAGCCGCGAACCATCGCCCATCACCGCCAGGGGCCCCTCGGCCGCCAGCTGCAGGCGGATCGAGCGCCGCTCTGCCAGGGGCCTCAGGCCGAGCCACACCTGCTGCACCAGCTGGGGCAGATCGACGCGGCTGCGCAGCCGGACACCCTCGGGCAGGGTGTTCTCCAGCCGCGAGAGTTCCAGCAGATCGCCGACGAGGCGCTGCATCCGCAGCAGCTCCCGCTGCAGCCGTTCCACCAGCACGGCATTGGCATCGTTGACGTGGGCGGACAGGCTGTCGCCCACCAGCAGCAGGGCCGTGAGGGGCGTCTTGAGTTCGTGGGCCACGTCGCTCACCCAGCGCTCCTGCTGCTCCAGCTGGGCTTCGAGCGAACGACGGCTCTGGAGAATCACCGCCACCCAGCCGCCCTCGCCGGGCAGGGCGAAGACGGCGAGCTCCTGGTCGCCGAGCTGCCAATCCAGACGCTGGGGTCGCTCCCGCTGGCGGGCACTGCGGATCACCCCCTGCAGTTCGGGAGAATGGAAGACCCGATCGAGGGGTTCCTGGCGCAGCAGACCCGCTCCAGGCACCTCCAGCAGCCGTTCAGCGCGCAGATTGATCAGCTGGAGACGATCGTCGCCATCGAGAATCAACCAGCCATCGGGAGCGCCGCCGATCCAGCGCAGCAGCTGCCGGACGGAAAGCCCGGCAAGGGACTGGACCGGCCGGCTGCGGCGGCGCGCCAGCAGCCAACCCAGGGCCAACCCCAGAAGCCCCGCCAGCACAAGCCTCATTCAGCCGAAGCGGTAGCCGAAGCCCCGTACGGTGATGAGATGCTCCGGCGCCGAGGGGTTGGCCTCCAGCTTTTCGCGCAACCAGCGGATGTGCACATCGACGGTCTTGCTGTCACCGAAATAGTCGTAGCCCCAGACCCGCTCCAGCAGTTTGTCGCGGCTCCAGACGCGACGGGGATGCTGCATGAACAGCTCCAGCAGCCGGTACTCCTTGGGTGAGAGGTTGACCTCGAGGCCATCGCGGGTGACCCGGCATTCCTCGGGGAACAGACTCAGATTGGCGTGCTGAAGCACCTTGGCGGCGACCTCCAGCGACCGGCTGCGGCGCAGCAGGGCACGGCAGCGGGCCACCAGTTCCCTCAGGCCGAAGGGTTTGACAAGGTAGTCGTCAGCCCCCACCTCGAGCCCCAGCACCCGGTCGGTCTCGCTGTCGCGGGCGCTGACCACCAGGATGGGCGTCTGGTTGCCGGCGGAGCGCAGCTGCCGGCAGAGATCGAGCCCCCCCAGCCCGGGCAGCATCAGATCGAGCACCACCAGGGAGAACTCCTGGCCGGGAGGGCACTCCTGAAGGGTGCGCAGGGCCTCACGGCCGTTGCCACAGGCCGTGACCGAGAAGCCCTCCAGCACGAGAACGTCGCGGATGGTTTCTCGGATCGTGTCGTCGTCCTCGACGACAAGCAAAGGGTGAGGCATCACGCCATTATCGGCGGCTGCGCTGGGCAGATCCCAGAACTGGCTCAACGCCGTGGGAGATAGCTGACCACCAGGCGCCGCTGACCATCCAGCTGCAACCAGCCCTCGTCGCGGAGGGCGCCGATCACCCGGGTGACGGTGACCCGGGTGGTGGCCAGGGCACTGGCCACCTCCTGATGGGTGAGGCGCAGGTTGAGGCGCAGGCCGGATTCGCAGGGCTGGCCGTACTCGCTGGCCAGGAGCTCCAGGAAACCGCGCACCCGTTCATCGACGCGTTTGAGGCCCATCAGGGCCAGCAGGGCCTGGCTCTGATGGAGGCGCAGCCCCAGGGCATCGAGCATGGCGACAGCCAGGGCCCCGTCCTGGCGGATCTCACTGCAGCTCAGGCAGAGCAGGTCGGTGTCGGCGAGGGTGGTGGCGGCGTAGGCCTCGACTCCGTTGAGGGGATCGCCGAAGGGCTCGTTGGGGCCCGCCAGCCCCAGCAACATGTCATCGCCGTGAATGGTGATGGCACTGAGTTTCACCATGCCGCGAACCACGAGCCAGACGCTGTTCTTCAGCAGCGGTACATGGCTGCCGGCGCTGACATGGACCAGACTGCGTTTCTGATAATTCGCTTCGAGAAGCTCGCGGAATCCATCCTTGCTGCCGGATTCACGGGTCGGCGTGAATACCATCTGGAAAAGCGCGTCGGATGCAGCGAACTGTATGCAGCGACACGCGGTAAACGGGCAAAGGGCTGGTAGTGCTTTGGTTAAGACCTGGGTAAGGCAGGCTGCCATCCCTTCGGCTTTTCTCCTGCCCCACGAAACCAGCAAGAAAAGAGAGGGAGGCTGAACTCCCTCTCTGGCTCCACCTACGCGGCCCGGAGATACCTCCTCGAGATACCGCGAGGAGAGCTTCAGCTGCCGATCCGGGCCACCGCCTTCTTGGCGGCGTTCAGGACCGATCCCCTCAGGGGCACATAGCCGAGGTCGTCGGCCTTGTTCTGGGCTGCAGGGCTGAGGAGATAGAGCATCGCCTTGCGGATGGTGCCGGCCTTGGCACCGTTGCCCTTCTCGTAGGCAAGGATCCAGGTGAGGGTGGAGATGGGGTAGCTGTCGGCACCGGCGGGGTTGGGATCCTCACCGGCGAGATTGCCGTCGAGCTTGATATTGTTCAGGGCCGCGGCTCCACCCTTGAGGCCGGGCATCACGAACCTGCCGACCCGGTTCTGCAGGGCGGCAGCCTTGATGTTGCCCTTCACGAAGGCCTGATTGATGTATCCCAGGGCTCCAGGGGTGTTGTTGATGATGCCGGCCACACCCTCATTGCCCTTGCCGCCGAGGCCCACGGGCCATTTGACGCTCTTGCCTTCGCCCACCTTGGACTTCCAGGTGGAGGAGAAGGCCGACAGGGAATTGGTGAAGGCGAAGGTGGTGCCGGAGCCGTCGGAGCGATGCACCACCTTGATCGGGCCCTTGCCGCACTTGAGCTGATCCCATGTCTTGATGGTGCCCAGGTAGACATCCACCAGCTGCTTCTGGGTGAGCTTCAGCCCCTTGCAATCTGATTTGTTGTAACCGATGGCGATGGTGCCGCCGACGGCGGGAAACTGCACCACACCCCGGCTCACCTTGGCGGCTTCGGAGGATTTGATCGGTTCATCGGTGGCGCCGAAGTCCACGGTGCCCGCCACGAACTGGCGCACACCGGCACCCGAACCCACCGCCTGGTAGTTGACCCTCACACCGGTGCTGGCCAGTCCGGCAAAAGCACTTTGGTAGAAGGGCGCGGGGAAGGAAGCACCCGCACCATTGAGGGCACTCTGGGCCAGGGCGGCAACACCCGTGCCGGCGCTGATGGTGAGCGCGGTGCCGAAGATCAGGGCCTTCTTGGCGAAGGTCATCGAAAACCAGAAATGGGACCCCTATGGGTTAGCAACCGGCGCCACAGGGTTTCGTTATCGCAGGATTAAGGTGCGATCAAGATCATTGTGAGGGCGGCGTTCCAGCCAGAGGGCCATGGCGAGGCTGCGACGCCGTTCGGGCAGGATCAGCCCATCGGCCCGCTGCCGCCACTGCTCCCAGCAGCCCTGGGCCCTGCGGCGCAACAGGGCCTCCAGCCGCGGCAGGCTCCGTGCCAGCCCCGATGGCAACTGATCATCAATCGCCATCTCCAGCAGATGGAGATCGTTGAGTTCCCCGAGGAGCTCCTGCAGCTCCCGCAGTTCGGTGATCCACTGCCGGCAGCGGGAACCGGTGACGGCGGTGAGATTCTCCAGTCCATAGCGGGCCGTCTTGAGACGCTTGCGCAGATCGTGGACGCGTTCCATGTCGCCTTGCCGATCGGCGATGAACCATCCGGGATGCTGAAACAGGCCGGCGATCATCGGCGTCTGCCACTCCAGGGTCCAGGCCAGCAGGGGAAGCTGGCCCATCGGGGTGAGATCGGGGTCCTTCAGCCAGCCCTGCAACTTGGAGAGCAGCTTCAGGTAGCCACCGCTCTGAAGGGCCGCCACCAGCTGCTCGTAGGCGAGGGCCCGCTCGCGCCGCATCTGCTTCAGGACCGGCTTGAGGGCCCTGCGCTCCGCCTCGGGCAGCTCGTGCATCAGATCGTGCTCGAGTCGCTTCCGCAACACATCCAGATCCCTCGCCATGCCGAGCCGCTGCACCGTCTTGGCGAGGCGGGGATCGCAGACGGCCCTGGGCAGCAACAGCGCAGGGGCGAACTGCTGGAGACAGGTGCGCAGGCGACGCAGACAGACCCGCATCTGGTGCAGGGGCTCGGGATCCTCGTCAGCCAGAACGGGCGCCTGGAGGGCCACCAGTTTCTGGGTGTACCGACCGATCAGATCAACGGCGAACGCCCCGTTGCTGAAGGTGAGATCGTCATGCGGGCTGGCCATGGGATGGGCCGGAGGCCTCAGCGGGGGGATTTCGACCGGATCTGTTCGAAGCTGCGCCGGATCGCCTCATTGATCGAGAGCCCGATGGGCAGGTCACCCCCGAAGGAGGTGCCGATCAGATGCCGATAGAGTTTGGATTCAACCACACGATAGGTATCCGGGGGCAGGGGGATCGCTCCGGACTTCTCCGTGAAACGCAACCCCCGCTGCACGGTGAAGGTGATGAAGCGGCGCACCTCGGGCCGGGCCCTGAGATCCTTCTCGTTGATGTAAACGAACAACGGCCGCGACAAGGGCACATAGCGCTCCTGTTGCACGTTTTCCACGGTGGGCAGCCAGGTTCCCCTGGGCCCTGCAATGGCAAGAGCCTTGAGCCTGCCCGCCTCGGCGCGGTAGTAAGAAAAGCCGAAATAACCAAGGGCCAGGGGATTTTTCTCCACACACTTCACGAGGACGTTGTCGTCTTCACTGGCCGTATAATCGGTACGGGAATTGGCTGAATCCCCATTGATGGCCTGGTTGAAGTAGTCGAAGGTTCCTGAGTCCTTGCCGGGCCCGCAAAGGGCGATCGGCCGATCCGGCCAGGCGGCATTGACCTGCTTCCACCTCTTGATGCGTCCCTGGGCCCTGCGGTTCCACAGGGTGGAGAGTTCCGCCGTGCTGATGCGGCTGGCCCAGGTGTTGCGGGGATGGACCACCACCGAGATGGCGTCAAAGGCGAGGGGGAGTTCGATGAAACGGACACCCTTGGCGGCGCAGGCCTTGAGTTCCCTGGTATTGATCGGACGGGAGGCATTGCTGATGGGGATCTCCCCTCGGCAGAAACGGCGCAACCCGCCGGTGCTGCCTGTCTCCTTCAGCGAAATCGAAACCGGCTGCCCTCCCTGACGCTCCATGAAGGCCTTGGCGGCCAGTTCCATGATCGGGAACACCGTGCTCGAACCCTCGATCCGCACCACCGGCGCGGGGGTTGTCTGGGCCATGGCCGGAACCGGAGCCAGTGATGGCGCCAGCCAGGCCCCGAGGAGGACACCAAGAACACGGCGGGCCTTCTCGCCGCTCGCCTTCACACGCTTCGCCGGAACTGCCATGAACAGCTTCGAAACCATGGTTCGTGACCAGCGAAGGGGAAGCACTCCGCCGATCCTGCATCACCTGGACCCGGGGTTGGGTTAAGGGCAGATTGTGGCCGCTGCCGGCGTTGCCTCGCTCGGCTTCAGCCCTGACCGGTCCAGTCCTGGAACCAGCCCCGCCGCCAGAGCCACCAGGCCTGGAGCGTGGCCACCAGGAACATCAGCAGCATGACAAGGGCGTAACCGTAGTGCCATTTCAGCTCAGGCATGTTTTCAAAGTTCATGCCGTAGATGCCGACGATGAACGTGAGCGGCGCGAAGATGCTGGTGAGGATGGTGAGGGTCTTCATCACCTGGTTCATCCTGTTGCCCACGCTGGCCGCATAGGACTGGGTGATGGCATCGCACTGACCACGCAGCGACCCGCAGGCCTCAAACAGCTGATCCACGAGCTCGGCCATGTCCCGGAAGCCCTCCAGGGCCTCGGTGCCCAGCAGCCGCTGCCGTTGGCGCAGCAGGAGACGGATCTGGTGGCGCAGGGGCCAGATCAAGGTGCGAATGATGCGCAGATTGCTCCTGAACTCATAGGAGCGGCGCAGGATCAACGGGCGGGGATTGCGCAGGGAGGATTCCTCCAGGGCATCGAGTCTCTGGGACATCGCCTCCAGCATCGGAAACAGATCATCGAGCAGGTCATCGATGAGGAAATGAAGCATGTCGTCAAGATCCCGATCCGCCAGCGACCCCGACTGGGAAAGAAGCCAGGTGGTGAGCTCCGGGAAGGGATCGCCCCCGCCGCCCTCCTCCAGGGTGATCAGCAAGCCGGGCAGCAGCACCAGGGCCACCTGTTCGCTGACCAGATGGGCCGGGTCCTGGGCGAAGCTGAGCCGATGCAGGACCACCAGCAGCACATCCTCCAGTCCGTTGACCTGGGGCCGCTGGGGCACCTCGAGCAAGGGGGCGAGCAGGACCGGTGGCACCTGCAGGCGATCGAGGAGTCGCTGGATGAGGCGGCGGTCCCCCAGCCCCTGCAGCCGCAGCCACAGGGGCGTACCCGCCTGCCGCAGGCTGGCGAGCCGGTCGATGTCGGGGGCGGCCATCCGCACCGGACCTGAGGCGAGGAAGATCACCGCATCAGCCCGGGTGGGCCCACGGCCGCCATGGACATAAAGGTGGGTGGGAAGGCCCGCCGGACGCTGATCCAGACGCTGGGAACTGAGGGCCCCTGGGGTGAGTCGCACCACGAGCGTCCCGGTTGTTGCCATGATTCAACCGCACGTGCGCGGCAGGGGGTATGGCCGTCAGCCCAGGTTCAAGCCGTTGACCGCCGGTCTTTACGAAGGCTTAAAGCTGGCTGGCTAGAATGATTTACTCCTGTGGTTCATTCGTTGACGAACCAGCCCTCCACGGGATCCTCGAATCCTGACCTCAGCCGGCCATCAAGGGATGTGAAATCCCCCATGGAAGCCCATGGGAGCTACCGCGGCAGAGACTGGACTCCTGAGCGGCTCGTGTTTCACCAGAATCTGGAGACCTTCGCCGACCAGGTGGGCCTGATCGTGGGACTGCAGGCCAACGGCAAGATGAGCCAGGACGAGGCCTACGCGAAAATCAAGAAGATCTGGAAAAGCCTGAAGTTCACCCGCGATTCGCTGTTCGACCCGTCTAAGGATTGAATTGTTGCAACAGGTCCCATAGCACCGTAGATCAACTGCTCGGATCCTGGGATTCGCAATTGCTCCGGAACGCCAGGCAGGTGAGCAACGGCTCACTACGGTCATTCCGATCCATAGCGCTTCGGGCCACGATCGTCTCGAGCACCTTCACGGTGGCCGTGATGTTAGGGCCCTTGTTGAGCATCACCGCATCGGCCCGTGCCCCCATCGCTGCATCGGTGATTTCGGCGCGGGTGGGCCGGCCCCTGTGGGCCATGGCATCGAGAACCTCCGTCGCCCAGATGCAGGGGACATGGGCGGCGGCACAGATGCGCAGGATCTCCTCCTGGATCGCCGCCAGCGCCTCCCAGCCGCACTCCACCGCCAGGTCGCCCCGCGCGATCATCACCCCCACCGGAGCTCCGTGCCCCATCGCCGCCAGCAGCAGCCGGGGCAGATTCAGAAAGGCCTGACGGGTTTCGATCTTGAGGATCACCGCCAGATCCTGGCGGCCCTGAGCCTCCAGACCCTGGCGCAGAGCCTGAATGTCGGATTCCCGGCGCACGAAGGAATAACTGATCATGTCGGCATGCTCGCCCGCGAAGACCAGATCCTCCCTGTCCTTGGCGGTGAGGGCGGGCATGCGCAGGTCGCTGTCGGGGAAATTGATCCCCTTGTCGGATCGGAGCCTGCTGCCCCTGGCCTGGGCCGCGGTGATCTCCACCAGCAGCTCCCGGGCCGTCACCCCCTGGATCACAGCGGTGATGCGGCCGTCGTCGAAGAGCACCCGCTCGCCGATGCGCAGATCGAGGAACACCTCGCTCAGGCTGCAGGGGAGGGTGTCGGGTCCCTGGTCCGGCTCCGCCGTGAGCCTGAGGGTGTCACCGACGCGCAGCAGCCGCTCGCCGCCGACCGGGGGCAGGGGCTCGACCACAAGCCTGGCCTTGCCCTTGCGCTGATGGAACACCAGGCCGGAGACGAAATGACAGGCCTTGTCGCAGTGAAGCAACAGCGTCCCGTCGGGGCGTCGCCCGCCGACCGAGAGGGTGCGCCAGCGGAAGGAGGCATCGCGTCCCCGCAGCCGGTCGCCCACCTTCAGCCGCTTCCCCTGCTTCAGCCGCACCGGCAGCACCACGTCATCGACCGCGTCGGCCGCGGGGGATGATCCCGGCGGCACCGCCAGGATCCGCACCGGTCGCAGCGGCCGGCCCAGCCGGTCACGGACCGGGCGGGCGCGGATCACGGCGGGCTGGGGGGCCAGCGGGCCGGTGCGCAGTTTCGGCCCCGCCAGATCCATCGCGATCGCACAGGGCCGGCCGGAGCCGGCGCGCGCCCGCTTCACCCCCGCCACCAGCCGGGCCCAGACCACCGGATCGTCGTGGGCACAGTTGATGCGGGCCATGGTCATGCCGGCCTCCAGCAGATCCTCGATCAGGGAGGGATGCTCGGCGGCCTCCGCCGGCAGCGTCACCATGATGCCGGCGGCCCCTTCGGCAGCCACTCCCCGGAACAGGCGGTCGCAGCGGTCCTGGAGCACAGCCTGCCCGCTGGGATCGGCAGGACCGGCCGCCCTTGCGTCATCCGCCGAGGGATCCAGCCCCTCCAGCGCTTCCAGGGCCCTGATCACGGCCTCCAGGCTGGGCAGCAGGTGGGCATCGCAATCCACCAGGGCGCAGAGCCCGCGCTGCCGCAAGGCCTGGGGGAGGCCCGGATGGGCATGGCGATGGAACCCGATGAAGTGCAGCAGATTGCGGGCGCTGACGCCGTAGGTCTCGTGGATGGCCTCCAGGCACTCGGCTTCCTCCAGCTCGATGCGCTGCATCGCCGTCTTCAGGGTCAGCAGGGTCTCGCGCAGAGCCAGGGCCTGGTCGAGGCCGGGACAGCTGGAGGGACCTGGGACGAGAGCGGATGGCAACAGGGCGTCTCTCATGGACCGGAGCGTCCCCCTGGGGTGGATGGGTCCATGCAAACAGCCTCCAGATGACTGCGCACACCCTGACGGCGCAATTCCTCCTTCAGCTGTTCGGCCAGCTCCCGATCGAGGGCCGGGGTGAGACGCTCCCCCCCGTCGAGCAGGTGGGCCATCGCCCCGGGCGCTCCTCCCAGATGACGGGCCAGCGACTGCAGCGCATCGAAGCGTCCCTCCTCCCGGGGAGGCCCCAGCAGCCGCAGGCGCCATCGGGGTGGATCAGGACGGCCCAGCTCGATCTTCCGCAACGCGGCCAGGGTGGCCAGCACCACCAGCTGATCCCCCTCCACCAGCACCAGATCCAGCGACGGAAACACCAGAGGAGACCGCCGACCCGGGCGCAGCAGGTGAAGGGCGGTGACGCCATACCCCCGCTCCACGCGGGACAGATTCAGCCCCATCAGGCTGTCACCCTGCTGGATCCGACAGCGCACCACGAGATGGTTCGCTCCGCCGATCCGGCAGATCTCCTCCACCCGCTCGCCGAAGGCCGTGGCCACCACCGCATCGGCCACCAGATCCATGCTGGAGATCACCGCCACCCCTCCGAGCAGGACCCCCAGCTGTTCGGCGGCCTCCACCGCATGGGAGAGGATCGCGCAGCGAGCCCCGGGCCAGCGCTTCTGGAGCTGGAGGGCCTCCTGAAGGTTGGCCAGCAGATCATCGGACAACAGTCCGATTCCCTCCACCTGACAGGTGCGCAGGGCCTCGAGCGCGGGCTCCCAGCGATCGAAGGCCGCCGTTCCCGGATGGAGGCGCTGCTGGAGGGGGCGCGTGTCGATGCGCAGCACCTGCCGTCCGTCCCGGACCAGGTTGTCGGCCACCTGAGCGGCGAGCCCCTCCCCCTCGGCCAGCAGGATCCAGCGGCTGCCGCGGCGGAAGCGTCCGGGGCGGCCCAGGCCGAACCGCTCGCGCAGCAGCCATTCCAGGATCAACGCCACCAGGGCCGAGGTGAGCAGCGTTCCCACCAGGGAGTACAGCAGGGTGACGCCGATCAGCCAGGGGGCCGCCGTGGCGATGCCGTGGTCCGGGGCCAGCATCACGTTGACCGGATCCACATACTCCCCCAGCAGCAGGCCCAGGGTGACGAACACCCCCCGCTTCCAGCCGCCCCCCGGGGAGAACAGGGCCAGTCCGAGAGCCACCAGCATGGCGATCAGCAGGATCGCGGCCTGCTGCAGGCGGGTTCGCTGCCGCCACCAGCGGAGCGGGGCCTGGATGGCATGGAGCAGGACCATCCACCGGCCCGTGGCGGAAGGGGCCGGCTGCGCGTCCGCCGAGCGGGGATGGTGAAAGCCGATCGGCGTCACCAGCAGAGGTCTCGCCGGGTCGGGATCGGGCTGCCCCAGGGGGCGCTGCAGGCGTCGATCGAGGCCCTGGCCCACCTCGACCCGATAGCCCTGTCCATCGACATGGAAACAGGCTTCCTGGTCGCCAGGCCTCAGTGCCTCGGTGATCGCCCCTGCGGTGAGCAGCAGGGGATCCACCACGGCCACCCCCGGCACGCGCTCCTCCAGCAGGGCGCCGAGCCGGGCCGCATGGCCCGAGGAGCGCACCACCACCTCCGCCGAAGGATTGAGGAGCCTGACCTGCAGGGCGGCCTCCACGTTCGCCGTGCTCTCGGAACTCAGCAGCAGCACAGCCCGGGCCTTCTCGACCCCGGCCTGGCAGAGCACATGCGGCAGGCGCATGTCGCCCTGCACCAGCAGGGCGCCGAACCGTTCCTCCAGGCGGGGATCGCGCCAGTCCGGACGACGGCGATCCAGGCAGCGCAGCTCCACGTCGAAGGGAAGCAGCCGCAGCAGGCAGGCCTGGCCCAGGGATCCCAGGCCACAGACCAGCACCGTTCCCTCCCGTGGGCAGGACCCCCCGGGTGGGGAGGCGGGAGGAGAGGCCTCCCAGGGATGGGCCGCAGGATCGGGAATGGGAGACGGGCCGCCACGCTCCATTCTCCCCAAGCCGGCGCCACCTGCCGTCGGCCAGGGCTTAACCATGGCTGGCAAGGGTGAGGGCTGCCATGCCCTGCCCGCCATGACCAGCACCCTTGCCCCCGTGTCGGGTCTCCCCGAGCCGGGCACCTACGCCGATCCCCAGCGCAACGGCCTGGCGGCGAAGGATCTGCTCGACGGCCTCGTCGAACACCTCTTCTATTCCCTGGGCCGGCGGGTGCAGGAGGCCGATCGCCACGACCTCTACATGGCCCTCAGCTATGCCGTGCGCGACCGGCTGATGACCCGCTACCTGGCCGGCCTCGACGCCATCAACGCCAGCCCCACCCGGGTGGTGGCCTACCTCTCGGCCGAATTCCTGATCGGCCCCCAGCTGGGCAACAACCTGCTCATGCTCGGCATCCAGCAGGAGGCCGCCGAGGCCCTGCGGCCGTTCGGCATCGTCGACATCGAGGAGATCCTCGAGGTGGAGGAGGAGCCGGGCCTGGGGAATGGCGGACTGGGTCGCCTCGCCGCCTGCTTCCTCGAATCCCTCGCCTCCCTGGAGATCCCCGCCACCGGCTACGGCATCCGCTACGAGTTCGGCATCTTCGACCAGC
>JAUCZB010000017.1 GCA_030373325.1 Cyanobium sp. CZS25K
GGTACCAGGCCGGAATGCGCACCCCGCGCCGCATACGCGCATCCGGGATCGCCTTCGGGGCAAGCGAAAGGATTCACTGAAGCTGATCATGGCAAGGCTCGCCCACGGCGCCGCAACCTCAATCTCCATGAGTTTCCTGGTGATGTGTGCCGAGAAGATCATGAGGCTGCTCGGCCTCTTTTTTGTGTTCATTCTGCTTGTCTCTGCAGCATTCTCCGGCTACATGGCTCACCAGATAAGTCCTCGACAAGTACCGAACAAAGATGGAACGATTGGCTAGTCACTGCATAGACGTGGCCATAGCCTGCGTAAGCCCTCCTCAGATGCCCGTTGCGGCATGTTGTGGCGTCGGCTGTTTTTCAGGAGTCCCTAATCAAGGGATAGCTTGTCGGCAGTAATGGGCCGATTTGCATACATTCTACCGGAAAATACTGCTCAGATCCACTGCGCTGCAAGCGGTCTGGCCTTTCTCAGGAGGCCCCAATTAGCTGTTTATACCGCCAAATCTCTGGGTAATTAGCTGGATTGTCGCGCACCAGCTCTTTCTTGATCAGTGGGCATCCAAGATCGAGATAGAGTGCCTCGTGCATGTAATGGTGAGGATTCAAGCTGTTGCCTTCCGCCAGCATGCCAGCTGTTAGGCCCTCCCAGCTTTCTGCTGGTTTATTGGCATATTTCTCTTGAGTCAGCGAACTAAGTTGCTTTAACTCGAACACCGGTTTCCACTGTATCTTCATTTCCTTGAACCGACGGGCTAATTCAAGCTCGCCATATTGTATGACATCATCTTTAGACAGAAGTGTTCGTCCATTGTATTCGCTGAAAAATGAATCAAGTAATGCATCACAGCGCTGGAAATGCCTGATCAGTACGAAATTGCTCTGAATGTGATGGATAAACTGATGGCTATCGATAAGACCTACAACATCCTCATTGATATTTCGAGCCCGTGTTATCAGGTCAGAGTTGCTGTCGGTAAGAATGCAGCTGTCGTTGATAAGGAGTAACTCTTGGGTTCTTTCATTGTTGAGAATCCCGGAGTCCTTAAGATAAAAGAAACCCTCTGCCCAAGATCCAAAGTCATAGCCAGAGTTACGACGCTCTAGATATAAGTCGCAGTTGAGTCGATCTAAAAGAATCTCGTCGCTGAGTTCCTGATCGTACTTGCATCCCGGATTGATGCAGACAACGAAGTAGCCATTCTTTTGTAGATAAGCACCTAGTTGGCTTATGTTTGTCACGTCTTCGACGTCTTTTGCGAAGGTTGCGAGGATTGCGACTCGATTTTGACTTTGGTTATTACCACGCTCTAAGCTCTTGAGTATGTTTGAATATCTCCGACCTTGTGAGGATGCCGGATTTATCCGGCCCTCTAGACTTGCAAATTGATATTCTCCATGTCCTGCTGTCTTTGCTTCTGTTCCATCCGTTTCTACACAGCGTAATCCGCGCGCTTGAACTAATAGTGTAAATGCACGCTCCCAAGCATGGGCTAATGTGCCATCTACTTGCTGGCGTTCGTATTCAAACTTATAAACCAACTCGTCATCGGCTAAATTGGTAAGAATCAAGCCTTTTATCCAGAACATTGTTCCACTGGAAAAATAGCTTGAATTATTCCTCCATTTGTTAGCGCCATGGGCGGTCAAGATCAAATTAAGTAAAGCTTCATTCCCGCCCATGAACTCCCGTAATGAAATGCAGTGTCCCTTCGGGATAAGCATACCAACATCTCCGCTAAGTAGTGACTCTACATGTTCTATTCCCTCAGCAGGAAGTAGTGTCTCGACTAGGCTGATTAGCCAAGCTGCTCCGTCAATGCGATGTAGGGACTTCTTCGTATGCAGCTTGCAAATATTTCTATAGAATACGTTTTTTGTCTTCAGAGTCTTGATGAGCGATAGGAACGGCAGAACGTCGCGTCCTCGATTTGAACAAATGTAAAAACGTGCATTGGGAAAGTGTTCGCGAATGGAAACTATCTTCTCGTGACAGCCAAGTGGCGGTAATGTGATGTAGAGGTCACAATCGTCTCCGTAGCGCTTTAATCGCCAAGTGATAGCCTCAAAGCAGTCGAGATAAAATACGTGCACAACTATCGCGTTGTTCCGAGTTGCTGCCCAGCTATCTGCTTCAGCATAGGCCCTAGATATTGCTCTAGCGTCGAGTAAGGATTCAAGGTGGGCGTAACCATATCGGCTGTCAGGTTCTAAACAGGCGGATTCAGCCCATTCATTCCATGCGTTTACGAAGCATAGTTTCGAGGTATTATCTTCAGCTGAACTTATGAGGTTTGCTGCAGTCCAGTCACGGAATTTATCTGGTGTTGATCCAACGAATATATCGCCCTGTTGCGGTCTTCTGCATTCGTTGTCCCAAGATGGAACACTTGTGCGGTATATCGGGTGATTATATTGCTGTGTCATTGCTCGCCACTGCATCTCGTCGTAGCTATACAGATTGCCTGTGAAGCTACGGGTGTAACAGGCTATTTTCTGATGAGTGCCGTGGTTTGGAAATCCGTTTGGCGGAAACTGCATCATCGCATCAAATCCATAATCCCTAGGATCTGTGCTTGGAAGGAACTGAACACATACCAAATGCAGTTCTCCATGACCCTGTTGCCGCCAGTAGCTGCGCCACGTCTGCACCCAGTTCTTGCACTCCGGCAGGTCGTCTGGTCGATACACAATAAGTATAGGCGCCCCATTCACACGCTCGTAGCGTGGGTCAAGGAGTATTGGCTCGACATCCCTAATGAAACTCAGTTGATCTTCTTCCTGATACTTCTGATCGATGATCACGTCATTGGTTAGGCCGTCCCACTTACGCGTCCAATTCTCATTTGCCCATAGGATACAGAAGGGAAAAGCTGCTCCTTCTTCGGCTTCAGGAAATATGTTTAGTGGTTCTTCCAGGACCCGTTCGCCGCTAAACCAATAAAAGTAGAAACAGAATCCATTGACTCCATTTTGTTTTGCCAGTTGAACGTGATCGATGATATTCTGCCGAACTCGTAGATCGTAGAAGGTAGAATCTGCAGGCAGTTTAGGCTGGTAATGGCCTAAGTACCGAGGGAATGCTCTCGTCACATTACGCCACTCAGTAAATCCCTTTCCCCATGCTTGATCATTCAGCGCGATCGGATGATACTGGGTTAAGTAGAAGGCGAAAACTCGTGCTTCTTTGGGTGTGTGCTCCTTGGATGTCCTTGTGGGCCTCGGTCTGAAATCAGGATTTTCCCGACTGTTGTAATTCGCGTGTATTATCTGCAGCTTCTGTTCGGGGCTAATGCCGTGGCTTAGATAGCCGCAAAATCCGTTGTCATCCTTGGTCGCTTCAATGAATACTCTCTCAAGCCAGTCGTGGTGAAAGCTCTCACTAGGATTTCTTCGTTCACGCCATCCAAGCATAATGTAATGAACGAATGGGTCAATCTTGGCAGCCTGAATGTCAGGGTTCTCGCAAAGATAATATAATGGGTCAAAAATTGGTGTGCACTGACGCCCTTCAAGTCTGCCTTGGCTGAGGAAGTGGGTAAGCGGATCAACTCCTGACATGCGGATGTCTGCATAGACTCCAAGGTAAAAGTCTTCGTCAAAGCATCTCTCTACAGCGTTAATCTCCTCGGGAGTTAAATCCTGGAAACTTCCGAGATGCCCCTTTCTGCAGCAATCTAGCTGTGCTTCGATTGCTGAGTGGCTTGCATACTGAAGTGAGATTAGGAAATGAAGTAATAGCCTGTTGCCTTTTAGGCTTTCACCATTTGGAGGCGTCAAAAGTTTCGTTAGACTCAGTGTGGTGCCGTATGGGTTTAGCTGATGAAGCTCATGCCATAAGAGCTCCGCGAAGTAGTAAAAGGGGTCTGGCATCGTGCCATGTAATGGTCTGTATATTGCTATCTGTTCTGGGTAGAAATGGGCTGGTGAGACTTCATTCCGTGCCAGCAAATCTCGTAGTTCCGTTGCGATATCTGAGCCGAACCTCTCTCGGACTAGCACTAGAACTAATTTGCTGATTTCATACCTTGCACTTAAACCACCTGATTGACCGATAGACCGATAATGTGACCAAGCCTTTGTTGGCGATACTTCAGCGAGCTTGTTTTCTCTGAGATACCAAGGGGCATCGAAGCTAGATATCGAGAATTGGCGATACTTGATTGCTGGGTTGAAGATTGGCTGTCTGCTTGTTGAGTTAACCTTGATCATTTCTTTGCAAGTGTATAAGGTGGACGAGCTTCGCTTGGTTGAGAACCCAGTTTACGATTACACTGGTCTCAGCTGGTAGTTTGGTATGTTCTTTTGCGCCGGCACAACGTTGCTGCCCGGCCCTTGTCAAAGATGTGACGTGACTGCCCGCCTAGTTCGCTTTTGATGTCTTTTGGATTATAGGTGTAGCGGCGGTCATGCGCTGGCCGGTCGATTAAGGATGGGTTATGACTCTCGTGTGCCGCTCCTTCAAGGCGAGGCTCATTGAACTGCTGGAAGATGGCTTCCTCTACCTTCTTGTTGGTACGTTCTTCATGGCATCCCACACAATATCTGTGCCCCAGCTGTCCTTGTGTGGCCGCCAGCAGCAGTGCATCTTCGTAGTCTTCCATGTCTAACCAGTCGCGTGCGTTCTGTCCGTTGCCGTCGAGTGGGATTGGTTCACCGGCTGCCTGCTCAAGGATCACCACCGTGATCAGCTTCTGCGCAAATTTCCACGGGAAATAGTTGTTGCTACAGTTTGTGTGCATCACTGCTAGCCCGAAGGTGTGCTGCCAGACGTTCACTAGGTGAACGCTCCTGGCCTTATTTGCCGAGTAAGATCTGTAGGTGTTGTTCTCCGAGAAGAGCCCCTCAGTTCCGAGCGAGCCGAACTCCTCGTAGGCGCTGATGTGATGGACGCAGTCCAGCTCCCGGCGCTCTTGGGTAAGTTGGATCCAGTGGGTTCGACCCGTCTGCAATAGGTAGAAGGTGCCGGTGATGTTGTTCTCGATGATGGCTCCCAGGTCGACCATCGAGTGGTCGACCTGGCACTCAGTCTCCACATTCAACACCAGATGGGGATTGGCCTGCTGAACCGCCGTTGCCGTGGCTTCGTAATCGGCCACGTCCGCCTGGTGCAACCGGTGCTGGCTCTCCCAATGCTGACCCAGTCCCTTGAGCACCTTCTCAATGCTGGTGAGTTCACTGGCGTAACCGCACTTGTCAAGGTTCCACAGCAGGGATTGGGAGTCGCGCAGCATTCGCCTTACGACTGCCCCGTCCATGAAGGCGGTTCCGTCGGTCACCTGGATGCGGTCGCGGTTCCCGAGCATGTTGGTGGCTGAGGGCATGGAAGGTAAGTCAAACACAGGTGGGAGGGCCCGACTGGTAAAGGACCCGTAGGGAGCACGTCGATGAAACGGTGATTTGCTCAGGCTGATGTGGGCTTCTGTCGTGGAAGGTGCTTGTGGAGGTGTGAATTCTGCTGCAGCGGCTGGTGGAACTCATACCCCTCCAGCGCTTGGTGGCGGCTTGGTGTTGATGTACTGGCACTGGCCAATCCCGTTATCCCCTTGACGCCTTTCTTCTCCTCTCGGGACCATCCCAACTTCGCCGGCAGGCAGCTCCGCCTTCCCCAGCACCAGCAATGATGTCTCTGACGAATGGCCGCTTCGCTTCCGCTCGTGGCTCAAGAAGTCAGGTAGTAAGAAGGAGCCATTGAAGAACAAAAAGGAGTTGCTCGTCAGGATCGAATCCAAACTCGACTTGACGGAGGTCGACTTTCTTGAGGCTGACTTGTCGTCCAGCTCAGCCCCTCCCCAGCCAACCGCATCCAATTCCAGCGTCCGCACAACCCGCTCGACCTTTCCAAGTTCAACGCCTTGCTTGGTGTCTCCCATTCTGCTCATTTCCCCGGCTCCAGCAGCTGCCGCAGAGCCTCCGCGCCAATGGGTCGGCGCCGGATCAAGTGCTTGCCATGCTTCCGAGCCATCCAGTAGTGCAGATTTCGGCAGCGGCGCCGGTGCAGCACGGGCGGCAAGCGCGCCTATGTAGCGAATGTGCCAGTCATCCGAAGGCAGGTCGACCCCTGGCCTTGGCCCATCTCCCCTTGCTCCCGTTGACGTCGCAACAGGCTGAGCGCAGCATACTGGCCCGCCTGGCCCAATCTCCAGCGGGTTGGCGGGACTACGCAGCGCTCGCTGCCTCCCAACCAAGGCTTGAGAGCTTCCTCTGCGTCGGCCTTGGTGCGGCCGTGAGCTCCATTTGGATCGCGTGGCTGCGTCTGGCCGATCCAGGCTGCCCTGCTGGCCGTTGACGCCTCCATCGCTGTCCACCGCCAGCCCCAGCTCTGGCTTGCCTGGGGCCCTGTCGACTGTGGTGTCTGACCTGTCATTATCTACCCAATGAGCACGGTGCTTCAGTAAGTCGATCGGTTCAACCCCCTTTGGCCGGGATGCCACCAGCTCTTGGCCCACTTGGCCGGCCGCGCCCGCAGGCAGCACCTTGATGATGTGATGTACTCAAGCGGCGAATGGGCCGAACGATTCTGGTGCTGCACCGTGAACGTCCTAACACTTCGACCAACTCGTGACCGTCGCGGTAGACATGCATCCATCCACCGTTGGCGAAGGTGCGCAGGCAGCATTGCCAGCCACCTTCCTGCTCCTTGCCAGCGGGCAACGGATGGCTGGACCCCACCGGTGTTGACCGTTGCGAGCAGTTGTCACAGCACCTTGTACTGAAAGCCCTGGATCTCGTGCCCCAATCGCCACACCCCGATCGTTGCGCGGTGCACAGCCAGCAATGCCCGACGTTCTTGGTTCTCCGGCTGAGGGAGGCTTCAAGCGAACACCTTCTCGGCTGAGCGCGCTTCGGCCAGCGTAGGCGCCTCCGCATCCTTGGGCGCCAGCAGCGGTGCTGTTCCGCCGAGGCTTTCGAGGGGCCAGTCGATGCCGATCGTGGGATCATCCCAGCGCAGCGACCGTTCGCAGTCCTTGCTCCAGAAGCCGCTGGCCTTGTAGAGAACGTCGGCGGTTTCGCTCAGGGTGAGGAAGCCGTGGGCGAACCCCACCGGTACCCAGAGCTGCTGGTGGTTGGTACCGCTCAGCCGGGCACCCAGCCATTGGCCGAAGGTGGGGGAGCTGCGGCGCAGGTCCACCGCCACGTCGTAGATCTCACCGGCCACGCAGCGCACCAGCTTGCCCTGGGGTTCGGGTTCCAGTTGGTAGTGCAGCCCCCGCAGCACCCCCCGGGCGGAGCGGGAATGGTTGTCCTGGAAAAACAGGGGGGCCTGCTCCGGTGCCACTCCCAGGGCTTCCGCGAAGCGACGTTGATTCCAGCTCTCGAAGAAGTAGCCCCGCTGATCGCTGAACACCCGGGGGGTGAGCAGCAGCGGTCCCTCGATCGCGAAGTGTTCAACCTGCATGGGAAGACAGCAGGGAGGCCTGCAGGGCGCTGTGGTCGCTGGTGTTTTCCTGGATCAGATCGAGCAGATAGGAGCCATAGCCGCTCTTGCGCAACGGTTGGGCCAGCCGCTCGAGTTGCTCGCTGTTGATCCAGCCCATCCGCCAGGCCACCTCTTCCGGGCATCCCACCTTCAGGCCCTGCCGGTGCTCCAGGGTGCGGATGTAGCTGGCCGCCTCGTGCAGGGAATCGGGCGTGCCCGTGTCCAGCCAGGCCATGCCCCGGCCCATCAGCTCCACCCGCAGCAGGCCCTCATCGAGATAAAGCTGGTTCAGGTCGGTGATCTCCAGCTCACCGCGGGGGGAGGGCCGCACCAGGCGGGCCATCTCCACCACCGCGTCGTCGTAAAAGTAGAGCCCCGTGACCGCGTACCGGGAGCGGGGATGCTCCGGTTTTTCCTCGATGCTCAGGACCCGGCCGGTGGCATCGAACTCCACCACGCCATAGCGCTGCGGATCGCTCACCGGATAGGCGAACACAGTGGCACCGGCTCCGGGGCCATTGCTGATCTGCAGCTGGGGCACCAGGTCGTGGCCGTGGAAGAGGTTGTCGCCCAGCACCAAGGCCGCGGGCCCTTCCGCCAGGAAATCCGCCCCGATCAGGAAGGCCTGGGCCAGACCATCGGGACTGGGCTGGATGGCGTACTGGATCGCCATGCCCCAGGCCGATCCATCCCCCAGGAGCCGTTCGAAGGCGGGCTGATCCGTTGGCGTGGTGATGATCAGCACCTCCCGGATCCCCGCCAGCATCAGCGTGGTGAGGGGGTAGTACACCATCGGCTTGTCGTACACCGGCATGAGCTGCTTGCTCACGGCGCTGGTGAGGGGCGCCAGCCTGGTGCCACTGCCGCCCGCCAGGAGAATGCCTCGGCGCTGAGCTGCAGCCATCGTGGAGAAATGATGCATTGATGCAGATGATCCCATAGGCAAGACCGTTGGCGCTGCATATCAGACCAGATTGACGAGCGACGCTCCGTATGGCAGGGCCAAGGCGTTTGACGCGAGACCCCCAACCCGGCAGTTCCAGGCTGCCCAAGGGTTCTGTCGCCGTCTTGATTCGTCAGCAGGGCCCTTAAACCCCTGGGGTTCCCCATGCACCTGCCTAGCCTCTCGGCAAGATCCAGTCAACGCTCGGGCCGCGTTTCCAGGCAGAGATCTAGTGCGACGTCCCTGAAATAAAAGCTAGAATCAGGGGGAGTTTCCGGGTGCTCCGTGGCTCTTGGTCGTCCGATGCCTCCGCTGGTCCTCAGCGATGAGGAGGTTCAGCAGCTGCAGGGCATCGCCAGTTCACGCTCGCTGCCGCATTCCATCGTTCAAAGAGCCCAGATCGTTCTGGCCTGCGAAGCCGGTGAAACCAACACCGCCATCGCCAAGCGAATGGGGCTGACGGGCATGACCGTCGGCAAGTGGCGCAGGCGCTACCGGGAACTGGGGCTGGAGGGGCTTCACGATGAGCTGAGGCCTGGCCGCCCTCGCACCTATGAGGACGACACCGTCGCCGAGGTGATCAACCGGGCTCTGCAGACCACCCCTCCCGACGGCAGCACCCACTGGAGCGCCCGCTCCCTGGCTGCAGCAACAGGGATCTCCAAGACAACGGTTCACCGCTGGCTGCAGACCTTCTCGGTGCAGCCGCACCGGCAGAAGCACCACCGCTGCGCGGAAGCCTGACGGCTACAAGCTCTCGACCGATCAGTTTTCCGTGGAGACAGTCCGGGACATCGTCGGCTTGTACCTGAACCCACCCGACAAGGCGATGGTGCTCTGCGTCGACGAGAAGACGCAGATCCAAGCTCTGGACAGGACTCAACCGCTGCTGCCCATGGGTCTGGGGTACGTCGAGGCCGATCCTGGTAGAGCCAACCGCTCCAGACCTTCAAATCGCTCAAAATCGCGATCGAAACTCACCAGGCGCCAGCCATTGGCCATCGCCACGGCGGCCAGGTAGGCATCGGTGCAGAGACGGGCCGGCACCTCACCGCTGCGCAGCAGCTGGTGATACACGTCCCAGCCATTGGGCTCCGCTGACGCCATGCTCACGCCCGGCTGCTGGCAGAAGGCCTCCAGCAGAGCGGAAGCCTCTTCTGCGGTCTTGACCGCCACTCCCATCAGCTTCGGCTGACAGACGAGCCGTACCAGCCCGAGCGCGGTGACCGTGCAGAACAACACCTGTTCAGCAGCCTGCTGCTCCCAGTAGTGCACGGCTGGGCGGTGATGGCTGTGGTCGGGGCAGGTCAGTGCCAGCCACACGTTCAGATCCGGCAGGTCAACCGTGGTGCTCACGCGTCGAGCAGGTCGAACAGCGCCGCGTTGCTCAGGCGTTCGCCGGAGATGGCCAAGGGGCCCTCCACGCGGGGCAGCGTGTGTGCTGAACGCTTCGAGCCGGAGCCGGCGGGGGTGTCGTTCAGGCCCTGCTCCACGTAGCTGCGCAACAACTGCTTCAGGGTGAGTCGCTCGCTTGCTGCGCGGGCCTTCAGGCGCGCAAACAGCGGATCCGGCAGCTCCAGGGTGGTGCGCATCACAGCTCGGCAAAGCTGTGCGCATCTTAGTGCGCACCAGCCCTTGCCTCCCTCCGCTGCTGGCGCACAGTCTTGCCGTTCCATCGCTCTGCCATTGCTGTGCTGGCTGGAATGGGTCTTGCCTTTTCGCCCCAGCACTTCACCCTCTGAACACTTTCACGCTGGCGGCCAAGGCGTGTTTCAGTGCGTGGGTACAAGGCGGCCCGCCTGAATCGTGCCGGACGGCCTTGCCCGGAGCCGACGCCCATCTGCCGGCAGCTTTGTTGGCCTGATCGCCTGCCGCCAGCAGCCGCCGCAATCTCCAGCGACTGCTGAGCCTGCTCAACAGCCCTGAGCTTGCTGAGTTGTACCGCGGTTGAGGCGCTCATCAGTCCAGCTCCTCTTGCCAGGGGTTGATCGTCGCCACCCCCACGTCCACCGGCAGCAGCCGATCGCCATACAGCCGCAACAGCTGATCCAGCCATCCGGCCAGTTGCTGGGCAAAACCTGCATCGCTGGCGCGCTTGCGGGCAATGCCCCGTTCGATCTCGCCGATGCTCACCACACTTAAAAAACACTCCTCCGGCCGCTGCCTGCTGATCTAGGCCACCACCCCCGGATCCCGCCTGCGCAGCCTCAGCTCCGAGAGCACCATCGTGTCAATGAGAAACATCAATCAGGAACACGGGAACTCCCTCGGCGTGAGCGGCATCCGCTCGAAGCACTCGTCGTCCTGCGGCATCTGCAGCAACAGTTCGTTCAGCGATGGCGCATTGGCCACATCGAGGCGCTGCAGCCGCTGGTAGTCCTCGGCCGAGAGCACCACGCTCACCCACTTGCCCCGGCGCGTCACCTTCTGCGGCTCGCCCCGGGCGGCCGCATCCACCACCGCACTGAAGCGGTTCTTGGCGTCCTGTAGAATTTAAATGGTAACCATGATTCTTGTGGCTAGTTGCTCTGGCTAGCCTAATGGCTGTGTTCATGCCACCGCCTGCAGCAGCTGGTGCAAGGCCTGTCGCCAATGCAGTGCAGGCAGCTCCAGCGCCTGGCGCGTCGACGAGCAATCCAGCAGGGAATAGCTGGGGCGCTGGGCCGGCAGCGGGTACTCGGCGGTCGTGAGCCGCATCGCTCCAGTGCAGCACCGCCCGTAGCTCTATCGGTGTATCCACCACTGCCATCGGTTCTCAGAAAGAACCGGGCCAAAACTTGGTAAGAATCCCCAGACATTGGCCGTGACCTGAACATCCCTACCGCCATCAACCCACCTGCGGCGCCCTCTCCAGCCAATGACCGAAGGGTGCCACCTGGCGCACGGCGGCCATCTTCAGGCGCCGCGCCAATCGGATGCGTCGTTGCTTGTTGGCCAGCCTGCGGCTGTAGAACGTTTCCTGGATGGCCTGGCTGTTGATGGCCTGGAGGTGTCGCAGGCAACTCAACGCATCGCAGAACTGGCCGTTGCTCCAGTTGAAGTAGCGCGGGTAGCGCCCCAGCATGATCGCGGCGAGCTGATCCAGGTTCAGTTGTCGGTGGCGGCCGGGCTGCTTGGCCCAGTCGGTGGTGAGGCCCCAGCCGGCATAGGCGGGGGTGCCGTAGGTATGCACGGGCTTGCCGCGGATCAGCGCTTCGAGGCCGGCCGTTGAGGAGATCACGTGGACCGCATCCACGGCATCCATCCAATGGCTGATGTCGCTGTCGCAGGCCAGTTGGTCGCAATGCTGATGCCAAAGATAGGCACGGTTTCCGCGCAGATAGCCCTTGCGCACGTCATTGGGATGGGGGCGGTAGACAATCCACGCCTGTGGATGTTGCTCCCGAATCGCCTGCAGGAGGGCTTTGTTGCTGCGGATGGGGCTCAGGCTTTTTCGCAGCGCCTGATCACCTTCCACCTGGCCCACGGCCAGGATCGTGGTGCGGTGGCTGGGCGGCGTCGCCGTTGCATCCAGGGCCGGCTGGGAGAGATTGCATTTGCTGAGCCGATGCTCGCGGATGAAGGCCACCAGCTCCTGGCCAAGCTGTGCGTCGGCCGTGGTCAGCGGGTGGAGGTTGAGCAGCTGTTGCAGTTCCGATGGAGCCTGGGCGTCGTAGTGCACTCCCAGGCGATCCAGCAGCAGGGAGTAATAGAAGCTGCCGGTGAGCCCCAGCCCGCGTGAACTGATGAAACCATCCTCCGCCGTCACAATCTTCAGGTGCGGATGGGCCGCTCTCAGCTCGGTGGGGATGGTCGTCTGACGGCCCCACACGAGCAGGTGGTCGACCTCGCGGTAGGCCGCGGCGCTGCGGGGCAACGTCGTGCAGAAGCGGAGACTCGTGGCACCGCGCAGATACTCCTGCAGCACCACCCGCTTCCAGCGGCGGGCCACCACGCACAGCCAGCGGCCATGGTTGCTGGCCATGGTGGAGGCGTGGAGGTCGGTGGCTGTGTTCACCATGCCCTCGGCTGGGTGAGCACCTGATCGATGGCGGCGCGGTAGCGGGGCAGCAGGTTGTTCCAGCCGAAGCATTGTTGAACCCAGGCGGCTGCCCGCTCGCTCTGGTGTTGACGCTGTTGGGATGTCAAGGCCACCTGGGCCTGAATGTGCTGAGCGAAGGCTTCCGCATCCCGTGCCGGCAGCAGCGAGCCATTGGCGTCGCTGATGACATCGGTGATGCCCTCCATGCAACTGGCGAGGCAGTAAAGGCCATGGAGCCCGGCTTCCAGCATCACAATGCCGAAACCTTCCATATCGCTGTTGATTCGGAGGTTTGGCATCACAAACAGATCGGCCAGCCGGTACACCCGGGCCAGTTCGCCATCTTCTAGGAGCCCCAGCGGAAACACTCTGTGCCGTAGGCCACGTTTCGCAATGGCCCTGTCGATCTCCCCGGCCTGGGGTCCTCTGCCCACCAGCCACAGGTGGACATGCTCCGGCAGCAGGGGCATCACCGCATCCACAAACCAGGCATAACCCTTGCGTGGGATCTGGCGGCCCACGGCGAGGCACACAAACGTGCCGGGCGCCCTGATCGGTACGCGCTCGCTGCGGGTGACGGGGGGGAGTGAGGACCACCGCTGGCAGATGCCATTGGGCAGCACCTGCAGCCGATCTGCCGCAAAACCCCGCTCCAGGCACTCCTGCGCGGTGGCACGGCTGACGCAGATCACTCCGTCCAGCTGGGCCAGGCTGCGCCGGATCCACCACTGCGCGATCGGTGGCCCCTGGGTGATGTCCAACCCATGGGCAATGGCCATCAGCCTCAGTCCGCGGCGCCGCAGCAGCAGCGGGGCCAAAAGGGGCAACAGCAGCGCAGGGTTCAGCGAGGCAAACAGCACGACATCGGCGCGCCACAGCCACACCTGCCGGATCAGCCGCCACGGCAGTGCCAGAAAGAACAGGGGGACCCGCCAGCCGATCTCTCGCCTCGGGCAGGCCAGAACCACCCTGCTCAGGGACACGTCGTCCAGGCTCTCCAGCTGGGTGAGCAGATCCCGGGCCGCCCGTTGCATGCCACCCGCGTTGCTGCTCGGGGCCCGCGCCGGGGCCATGCAGTGACTCACAAACACGAGCCGCAGAGCGCGTGCCTTCATGAGACTCTTGGCTCCCGGCAAGCTTTTGAGCCCATTGCGCCCGAACCCTAACCCAGCCGGATTTCTGCGCTCCCACGCCGGCGAGCAGCCCCACCCGGCCAGGCGGCGCTACCTTCTTCGGCACGTGCCCGAGGTGAAACGCCTCTGCCAGCCGTACCCGATCACGGCCCTCTGGATCCTCGCCCTGGTGGCCAGCCAATGGGGCCTGGCCCTGGTGGCCGTCCCCCGCTTGCCCTGGCCGGTCGCTCTGCTGCTGATCTGGCTGGTGGGTGCGCCCCTCAGCCACGCCCTTTTTGTGTTGATGCACGACTGTGCCCACGATCTGGTGTCGCGCCATCGCTGGCACAACCAGCTGCTGGCCATCGTCTGCGACCTGGCCCAGGTCATCCCCTCCGCCGCCAGCTTTCGGCGTTATCACCTGCGCCACCACGCGGCCATGGGCCAGCTCGGTGTGGATGCCGATCTGCCCACACCTCTGGAGGCGCGCCTGGTGGGCCACTCCACCTGGCGCAAGGCGCTCTGGATGTGTGGCTACAGCCTCAGTGAAGCCCTTCGGCCCTTTTCCAGCCAGGCCATGGCAGGGCCGAGGGGTTGGTTGGCCCTCAATCTTGTGCTGGTTCTGCTGGCCGATCTGCTGCTGCTGACGGTTGGAGGCTTTGGGGCCCTGGCCTATCTGCTCGCTTCCACCCTGGTGGCCCTGGGGCCCCATCCCCTCGCCGGCCGCTGGCTGGCGGAGCACTACGTGTTCTTCCCCGGCCAGCAAACAGCGTCGATGTACGGATGGGGAAATCGCCTGGCCTTCAATGTGGGGTATCACACCGAGCACCATGATCTGCCTTCGGTGCCATGGGTGGCACTGCCCCGGATCAGGGAATTGGCTCCTGATCTCTATCAACAGCCGTCCCATCGATCCTGGGGAGGCTGTCTCTGGCGATTCATCACCGATCCCAGCCTTTCGCCCTACGCCCGGTACCTGAATGAGCGCTCCCGCTAAGCCGCTGCTCATCTATGGCGTCAATGGTGATGGTCGTGGGCATGCCGCAAGGGCCTTGGTGTTGGCCCCCTACCTGCGCCCCCACTACCGGATTGTGTTTCACAGTTCGCAGGACGCCCTGGCGCTGTTGCGGCAGAGCTTTGTGAACCAGGACGACATTGCCTTCGTGGAAATTCCCGGCACCCGTTGGATCTATCGCCACCGGCGAATCAGCCCCTGGCGTTCGGCGCTTCATTTCCTGGTCCAGGCGCTCTGGGTGTTCCCGCGTGAGGCCAGGCGGCTGCAGCGCTCCTGGCGTCACACGCCTCCCGTTGGGGTGATCTGTGATTTCGAACCGGTGGTGGCCCGTGCTGCCGCCGTGGCGGGCCTGCCCCTGGTGGCCTTGAGCCATCAGCATGCCATGGCGGCGATGGATCCAGGCCAGCTGGGATTGTCGCCCCTTCAGCAGTGGATCTACCGCCTCTACGCCTGGCTCAACACACCACGCTTCGGGGCTCTGGTGATCAGCTCCTTTTTTCAGCTGCCGCTGCGAAGCGCTTTCTCCGGGGCCCTGGTGGTGGGTGGTCTGCTGCGGCCGGAGCTCCTGCAGCTCAGTCAGGAGCAGCAGCTGGCAGAGGGTGCTCCCCTGGCCTATCTCCGCCGCCAGGGCCTGCACCGGCCGGTGTTGAACAGCCTCCAGCAACTGGTGCCTGGCGCCGTCGTTTTCGGGCTGGATGCCCCACCTGGGCTGGCGTTTTCAGGGCTGCGGTTCCGCCCGGTTGATCCCGACGGCTTCCTGCGTTGTCTGGCTGCGGCCCCTTTTCTGGTGGCGGCCGCTGGCCATCAGTTGCTGTGCGAAGCGATGCAATTGCAGAAGCCTGTCCTGGCCCTCTATGAGCGCGCCCACGATGAACAGCGGCTCAACGCCCGCCTGTGGGAGCGGGCCGGGTACGGCATGGCCGTGGAGCTCGAGCGCTTTGAGACCCATCGACTTCAGGCCTTCATCGACCGCCTTCCTCGCTACCGGTGTGCTCTTCAGAAGCGCGTCGGCGCCTTGGGCAATGCCCCGGTCACCGCTGTCTGGATGCTCCGCCAGCTCCAGGCTCTGGCCTGAGTCGTGCAGGCCCTGAAGGCCTCCGCCCAGCAGGGCTGAGAAGATGACTCTCCCCGTTCGTTGCCGTGTCTGCCCTTACCCGCTGCCTGCAGGAAGAGGCGGCGGCCATCGCGGCCGCTGCCGATCGCCTCGATGCCGCCCAGGTGGAGGCAGCCCTCGACCTGCTGGCAAGCTGTCGCGTGCACCGCAGCAAAATGGTGCTTTCCGGGATCGGCAAGAGCGGCATCGTCGCCCGCAAGATCGCCGCCACCTTTTCTTCCATCGGCCTGACAGCGGTTTTTCTCAACCCCGTGGATGCCCTCCATGGGGACCTGGGCATCGTGTCGGACAGGGATGTGGCCCTGCTGCTCTCGAACAGCGGCGAAACCGAGGAGCTGCTGGCCATCCTCCCCCACCTGAAACGGCGTGGGGCCGCCTGCATTGCCCTGGTGGGCCGAGTAGCTTCCAGCCTGGCCAGGTGTTCCGATGTCGTTCTGGATGGCTCGGTCGACCGCGAGGTGTGTCCGCTGAACCTGGCCCCGACCGCCAGCACGGCCGTGGCGATGGCCGTGGGTGATGCCCTGGCCACGGTGTGGATGGAGCGGGCGGGCATTTCCCCTGCCGACTTCGCCGTCAATCACCCCGCCGGGATGCTCGGACGGCGTCTCACCCTGCTCGTGGCCGATCTGATGGTGCCTGCCCACGAACTCACCCCCTTGGCGCCCGATGCCCCGCTGCATCTCGTGATCACCCAACTCACCCAGGGAAGTCCCAACCGGGGCAGCCTCGGCGCCACCTGGGTCCACGCGCAAGGGGACCCGCAGCGTCTGGCCGGCTTGATCACCGATGGGGACCTGCGTCGTGCCCTTCAGCACCATGGCCCCCACAACTGGGGGTCGGTGACGGCCGTTCAGATGGCCACCGTCCATCCGATCACCGTGGCGCCACAGACCCTTGCTGCAGACGCCCTGGAGCTGATGGAACGTAATCCGCGCCAGTCCCTGTCCGTTCTGCCCGTGGTGCACCCCGACCACCCATGGCAGCTCCAGGGACTGCTCAGACTCCATGATCTGGTCCAGGCCGGTCTCAGCCCTGTGCAGCGATGAATCCTCCTGACGCAGCACCGCTGCCGTTCCGGCTCATCGCCGGCCCTTGTGTGATTGAGAACCGCGATCTGGTGTTCCAGGTGGCCGATCAGGTCAGCAACCTCTGCCATCGGCTGGGAGTGGAGTACGTCTTCAAGGCCAGCTTCGACAAGGCCAACCGCAGCTCCGGCCAGTCGTACCGGGGACCTGGAACAGATGAGGGTCTGGCCATCCTCTCGGAGGTGCGCGAGCACTTCGGGGTGCCCGTGCTCACCGACATCCATGAAAGCCATCAGGCGGCTCCAGCCGCCCAGGCTGTGGATGTGCTGCAGATCCCGGCCTTCCTCTGCCGCCAGAGTGACCTGCTGGAGGCCGCCGCCCGGGCGGTGGCCGGCACCGATAAAGCCGTGAATGTCAAGAAGGGCCAGTTCCTCGCCCCCTGGGACATGGCCCAGGTTGTGAACAAGCTGGCCACTGCCGGCCTCGAGGCCGGCAGTGGCCGGCTGTGGCTCACCGAACGCGGCAGCAGCTTTGGTTACAACACCCTGGTGGTTGACTTCCGCAGCCTGCCCCAGCTGCAGGCCCTGGGCTGCCCGGTGATCTTCGATGCCACCCACGCGGTGCAGCAGCCCGGCGGGCGGGGCAGCAGCTCCGGCGGCCAACGGGAATTCGTGGCACCACTGGCCCGGGCCGCCGTGGCCGTGGGCGTGGACGGGCTGTTCATGGAGGTGCATCCCGACCCGGAACAGGCCCTCAGCGACGGACCCAACATGGTTCCGCTGCACCGGCTGGAGGCGTTGTTGCGCCAGTTGCTGGCCATCCGCGCGGTGGTGGCGGGCGGCATGGCCGTCAGCACGCTCTGAGATGAACAGCCTGAGTGGCCTGGGCCTGCGCTCGCTTCTGCAGCGGCATCTGCTCACGCCTCGCCTGCGCCAGATCCGGCTGCTGGTCTGTGATGTGGATGGGGTGCTCACCGATGGCGGCCTCCACTACGACGAAGACGGCCGGGTGCTCAAGCGCTTTGACGTGCGCGATGGACTGGCGGTGCGGATGTTGCAGCGCGCCGGCATCACCGTGGCCTTGCTCAGCGGCGGCCGCAGTGGCGCCATCGAGCAGCGAGCGGCTCACCTGGACATCCAATACTGCCGCGTGGGTGTGGGCGACAAGCAGCAAGGTCTGGAGCAGCTCCGGGCCGAACTGGGCATGGCCCGTGACCACACGGCCTTCATCGGCGACGACCTCAATGACCTGGCCGTGCGGCCGGTGGTCGGTCTGCTGGTGACGCCGGCCGATGCCGCCCGGGGGCTCCGGCGCCAGGCCGATTGGGTGCTGCGCCGCCCCGGGGGCGCAGGGGCCCTGCGCGAGTGCAGCGAAGCCCTGTTGGCCAGCCAGGGCCAGCTGGCCGACCAGCAGCGCCATGGCTGGCGGGAGGGCAACGCCTGATGCGGCCTCGCCGTGGCGCCTCAGGGCTCTGCCCCCAACAGGGCGCGGGCCTGCTCCAGCTGGGCGGGGGTATCCACCGCAAAGCAATCGGCCTCCAAGCGGAAGGTGGCGATGGGGATGCCGGCTTCGATCAGGCGCAGCTGTTCCAGCTTCTCCAGCCGTTCCATTGGCGAAGGGGGCAACCCTCTCCAGCCGGCCAGGACATCGGCCCGATAGCCGTAGATGCCCACGTGGCCCCAGTAGGTGGCGCGGCTGTGCCAGTGCTCCGGCGGCAGGTCGCGCACATGGGGCAGGGCACTGCGGGAGAAGGTGATCGCCCGGCCATCCGTGGCGCGCTGCACTTTGACAACGTTGGAATCGTGGATCTTCTCTGGAACCAGTGGGTAGACCGGTGTGGTCACCGGCAACCAGGCGGCCGCCCCCCTGGCCTGAGCGGCCGCTCCAGAGGCCTCAGCGATCATCCTTTCCAGGAGGACGGGATCCAGCAGGAGCTGATCAGCCTGCACATTGATCACCAGGGTGCGCTCCGGCGGCGCGCCACCGGCAGCCACCAGTTCCGCCACCACGCTGGCCAGCCGCTCGCTGCCGCTGCTGCAGTGCTCAGAGGTCGCCAGGGCTTCGAATCCCCAGCGTCGTACCGCCGTGAGCACCTCGGCGCTGTCGCTGCAGGCCAGCACCGCCGCCACGCCCCGGGCCTTGCCGCAACGCTCCAACACATGGCGCAGCATCGGCCGGCCGCCGACATCGGCCATCACCTTGCCCGGCAACCGTGAAGAAGCCAGCCGCGCCGGTACGGCCACCACAACGGCGGATTCGGATCTCGGCTCAGCCATCGGCAGTCCTTCCCTGGCCCGTGGACCGGAGCGTAGGTGCCCTGCTGCGTCTTGAGGTTCCCCCGGCGCTATGGCCAGCCGGACGCCGATGGCGCTCAGGCGGAGGGCTGTTCAGCGCACTGATCGCGCGGCGCAACGGGGGGCTGCTCGATCACGATGTGGGGGTAGGGCAGCTCGATGCCCAGGGCCTGGAACCGTTCCATGACCGACTGGACAACAGCACTGCAGAGTCTCCGGTTCTTGAAAGGGCTGGCAATCCAGAACTTCAGCACGTAGTCCGCTCCGCGATCCCCCACCCCCTGCACATAGGCCTTCGGGGGTAGATGGGCCTCCACACCCGGCAGAGCGGCGGCGATCTCCTCCAGCAGGTCGAGGATGGTGCCGACGGGCTGGCTGGGATCGACGCTGAGGCTGATCTGGGTGCGGAAGAGGGTGCGGCCGACGCCGAATTCGACCGTGCTGGTGTTGAAGAAGGTCTGGTTGGGGATCACGAGCTCGGCATTGTCACGCTCGCGCCAGAGCCGGGTGGCCCGCAGGCCGAGGCGCCGCACTTCGCAGAAGTCGCCATCCAGCGCCACGATGTCACCGGGCCGCAGGGAGCCCTCGAACAGCAGCCACAGTCCGCTGACGAAATTGCCGAAGACCTCCTTGACGCCAAAGCCGAGGCCCACCGACAGGCCCCCGGCAATGGCCAGCACGGCGGTGCTGTTGAAGCCGATCGTTTCCAGCACGGCCACGGTTCCAAGCGTGATCACCGCGTAGCGCACCATCAACCCCATGGCGCGCACACTCACCCGCTCCAGGGCAAAGATCCGCTTGAGCAGCCAGGCCACCCCCAGCGAGGGAGGCCCTGAGGAGACCATCAGCAGATACAGCACCACCACCAACCGCGTCATGTCGCCGACATTGACATTCGCTCCCATCCATTGGCCCAGGGGGATCAGGGCCAGTTCGGCGCGGGTGTCCAGCAGTTCGATCAGGGTCCACAGCAGCCCGCCGAACAGGAACGGACGGATCAGCAGATAGCGAAGCGGCTGAATCTGATCCTCGGGCAGCCATTGCTCGCCCCGCTTCAGCAGCAGCTCCGAAACCTGCAGGCTGGCCAGAAAGGTGATCAGCAAGAGGGCCAGCGCCATCGGCTGCTGGGCGATGGCCAGCAGCCCGCAGCCCAGGCCACCCAGCACCACCGTGGCAGCGAGTTCGAGCGGCCAGGCTGCGGCGGCGTACGCGAAGCGCCGGGCCATCAGATGCCAACCCACCACGACCAGAGCCACCACGGCCAGCTGGACGAGGACCTCGGGCCGGCCCAGCATCGGTAACCAGCCCATGACCTGTCCGATCAGGTCGTTCATGGCAGCGGAGCCAGGGCCCTGACCACGGCCTCGGTGGCGTCCGTCGCGGTCAGCTCACCGAAGGCCACGGCCGTCACAAGGCGACTGAGGGCATGATCGCGCGGGTCACCGGCGGGCAGCAGCCTGGAGATGTCATCGGTGGCATCGGCCTGCTGGACGGATCGCTGCATCGCCTTGAGCACAGGGGTGTTCATCGCCGAGGGCGGCACAAAGCGATTGGTGGGCAGCATGTCCAGGTTGTCCGTGGTGAGGGTGCTCTGGATCCAGGGGTTCAGCGAAAAAACAGCCAGGGCTTCCGCCACCCGCCGCTGTCGGGCGGTGGAGCCCGTGCCGAAGGCCAGCACCCGCAGCCGGGTGATCGGTGTGGGAGGCCCGAAGGGGCCACTGGGAAGGTCGCTCACCCCGAGGCTGGTCCCCAGGCCCTGGCGCAGCCGGCTGAGGTTGGCGCTGTTGCAGGGAATCCAATCCAGGCGCCGCTCCAGCAGACCTTGAACCAGTGATTCCTGGTCGGGCTCGATGAACACCTGTTGGTTGAAGTTGGCGGCCGAGAGCCATTCCAGCCAACGCTGCAGTCCCTGGCGTTCGTCCGCTGCCAGGGGACGGCCGGCGGCGGCGGCGATGATCGCCCGATCGGCCCCCAGGGGACCGGCACTCCAGAAGAGGCTGCGCGATTCCACCGCCAGTCCCACGTGCAGCCCCCCGCGGGCCTGGTCGATCAGGGCGCCGGTGGTGGCGGGGCTTGTGGCCACCCGGCTGCGGTTGTAGCAAGCGAGTTGCGGTCGCCTCAGGATGGGCAGGCCTGCCAGAGCCCGGGACGGGATCTCCAGTCGCTCGAGGGAATCCGGGTCCACCTGGTGGCGTGTGGCCCTGGGCATGTTGACGCCCCGGGCCAGGTCTGATTCCACCAGGGTGTGGGCGGTGGAGCCTGCCACCAGCATCAGGTCAGGGCCGAGGCCGGCGGCCTGGCGGCGGCGCACCTCGTCGATGAACGCGCTTTCGCGAAAGAGGTTTGTTTCGATCGCCACGTGCGGGTGCAGCTGGCGAAAGGCCTCCACGATCGTCTGCGCCTGCAGCACTTCCTCCTGCAGGATCGCCGCGGTCAGCGGCTGGTCGCCTTCGACGCTGATGGCGAGATAGGCCGTTCCGCTCAACTCGTTGGAACGGAGGCCGCAGGCGGACAGCAGGGTGAGGGGGAGCGTCAGCAGCAGGACCACCAGGGCAGCGTTCATCGGCTGCACAGACCGGGCGCCATTGGCTTGGCGGCGTCCCCAGCCCTCGGGCGAGGGGGAGGTCGGTGGAGGTCGTGCTCAGAGCTGCCCATGGGCTTTCTCGTGGCGACCGCGATCCAGAGGTTGATCGGGGGCGGTTCATCCATCGAAGCAGCCTTCACTCCTGAGAAGTGTCGTGCGTTTCGGACTGTGGGAGAGCGCGGCCTTGTGGCCGGCAGCGTTGACTTGGTTTCAGGCCCTTTGCCACCCGAGGGCGCGTCGACAACGGGGGCAGCCGATCGCCCAGGTGGGAGCGGCTCCGGCAGCGGCCCCCGGCAGCGGCTCGATGAGCCCCTTGCGCATGGCCATGGCCCGGTGCCCGGCAACCGTCAACCACCTGGCGGATGCGCGTCTGCGCTGGACGAACCCCAGGAAAGAGTCAATCAGATCACCAATGGAAGGCTAAAGGACATCTCCAAGGCAGGCGATAGGCGCTGCAGATCTGCTGCGCCTGACTGGATAGTGGCGACACCGTGAAGATAAGGACGTCCTACAGTGTGTGAAGTCATCACGGCCACCTTTGGCTGATTTAACTAGATATTAGTTAGGCGGTATGGGCGCCAAGGGCTCAGCCTGGCGCGTCGATTCGCTGACGGGCATGACTTCACTCAGGAGTAAGATTGTGAACAGGCTTGACAAGGACTTTGCAGATGGGCTTCTGGACAGCTGTGATCCCCCTTGCCTTTCGCTTTATCAGGCAACACATCGGCACCACCCTGAGAATCAGCAAGATCCCATCCGATTTGGGAACCTTGTGAAGGAGCTGGAGGCGTCGCTCCTGAAGCAATTCGACGAGAGCGAGATACGGCCATTGCTGGAACCTTTCCTGGCCTTGTCTGGCGACCGCGACTTCTGGGCCCATACCCTTGACGGCCTGGCCGTGTTGGGTGCAAAGGGGCTGTTTCGGGTGTACAAGCTCCAGCGAGAGGTCGCCGAATTGGCCGTTGTCGCCGACAGTTTTCACCTCAAACCCCTGGTGCGCCTCCTGCAGTCCGCTGACCGCTATCAGGTTCTCGCCTTGAGCCGAAAGGAGGTCAAGCTGTTTGAGGGCAACCGTGACGTTCTCGACGAGATTGATCTGGCTGCTGGCGTCCCTCGAACATTGATCAGCGCGCTGGGGGAAGAAGTCACCGAGCCACATCAGACCGTGGCCTCCTACGGAGGCATTGGTGTCGGGCGTGCGCCCATGCATCACGGCCAGGGCGGTAGAAGGCCTGAGGTGGAGATCGACGCCGAGCGTTTCTTCCGCGCGGTCGATCACGCCATTCTGGAAGAGCACTCCCAACCCTCGGGCTTGCCGCTGATCCTCGCGGCTCTGCCAGAACATCATGATCTGTTTCATGAAGTCAGTCAGAATCCATTTCTGATCAAGGAAAGTATTGATGTCCATCCTGATGCCCTGTCATCGAAGGAAGAACTCTGCCAGCGAGCCTGGACCTTGATGGAGCCAAGCTATCAGGCCCGCCTGGCGGGACTGGTCGAGGAGTTCGGCTGTGCAAGGTCCGAAGGGCTCGCTGACGATGATCTGAAGCACGTCGCCAAGGCGGTCATGGGCGGCCGTGTCGCGAAACTGCTGATCGAAGCGCAGCGAGAAATACCAGGCCGCATCAACGCCGCTTCAGGCGAGATCCAATTCGACACATTGACCGAACCGGATGTTGACGACATTCTCGACGACTTGGGAAGAATAGCGCTGAAGATGGGGGCAGAAGTCGTTATTGTCCCTACCGAAATAATGCCAACACAAACAGGGATTGCTGCGATCTATCGGTATTGATCGGCTGTTGCGCGCATCACAGAAGCCAAGGGCCGTGTGGGTCCAGAGCCGTGCCGGTGCAACGAGCCATGGATTTCCTGGGTTGTGAGTCTGCGCTTTCGAATGTTATGTGCTGTCCAGTTGTTGGATGAAGAGTGGCGCCCAAGCCAACTGACACGACAATGAGACTTCTGCTCCTGAAGTTCAGGGAAATGATCCAGCCATGACGGTTCCCGAAATCGCCATGGAACTCATTCCCAGAGAGGCGGAATCAGTTAGCGGTATCGGTGCCTGGGGCGTACCCAACTACCACACGGTGTTGGAGCAGCGGGCCATCGCGGGCTCAACCATGACCGGCGGCTACATCGCCATGGTTGCGGCCGCGACAGTGATGGCAACAGCCGGGCTTCTGCTCAACGGTGCCGCAGGGGTGATCGGTGCCATGTGTGTCGCTCCTTTCATGGGTCCTTCCCGAGCCGTCTGTATTGGTTCTCTGTTTAAAAATGGGCGCCTTCTGGACGGTGGCATCGTCAAGCAGTTCATCGGACTGCTTGTGATCGGTGCTTGTATTTCAGCGTTGATTACGTTTGTGTTGCGGATGTACATCCCGAGCATCGCCGTCACCCCAGAGATTCTGATCAGGGCGATGCCATCGTTGAAGGATGTGGTCCTGAGCGCACTGATCGCTGTCTCAGCGGGTGCGGCGGCATCGCTGGCTCTGATCGCCCATCCCCATACCGTGGAACGCCCTTGGGGTCATGCGATTGACGTGGTGATCGGTGTCCAGGTGGCGATCTCGCTCATTCCACCGGCAGCCGTGATCGGCATCGGAAGGGCGCTCGCAAAGCCTGAACACAGCTGGAATGCCTTCTGTCTGCTGTTGCTCAACGTCGTGGCCCTGGATATCGTTGGTAGCTTGGCGATCATGGCCATCAGTGGTTTACGACGCCGACATCTTGATCTTTAGAAGAATATTCGCTTCATCGTGGCAAGTATCCTCGGCGCGGAGCCTGACTTCATTGCCGTTGGTAGCTCGGTGGATGTGACTCTTCTAGGGGAGCGCGAGGTGATCCTGGATGTCAGATTGCGTTGTCGCCTCGGTGGCGCGATGCCAGAGACGTTGGCAGATCAAATCGCCTCAGAGCTCCTGGCCAAAATCTCCTGCCAAGCGGATATAGCCGTGGAAGTGATCCCGATGTTGTCCCACATCAGCCGCAGGCATTGAGCATCAGCCACATGGCCCACCGAGCGAGAGCGCGATGAGCCCATCCCATCAGCAGCATGGACACAGTGATACGATCGACAATCTGAACGCGCTGGCCCAGCACTGGCCCGACTTCGCCATCATCCATCTGCGACTCGGCGACATCGTGCCGGCCGATGTTCGCTTGCTGGAGGGCGACCCGCTCCAAGTGGATCAGCCCTGACGGGTAAGATCGATGCCATGGTCTTTGCCACCAAAGCGAACACCAATTTCGGCAAGACCGCGGAACTGGTGCAGACCGCTCACAGCGTCAGCCACTTTCAGCGAGCCGTCCTGCAGATCGGTAACCTCCTGATCCTGCTGGCGCTGGTGTCGGTGATCATGACCGTGGCGCTGCTCCGTGGCGATGCCCACGGTGCTCTTCGTGACCATGGCGGTGGGAGCGCGCCTGCTGACGAAGAAGGGAGCCATCGTGACCCGGTTGGCCGCCGTCGAGGAACTGGCAGGTGTGGATGTGCTCTGCTCGGACAATACCGGCAGCTTGACCCAGAACGTTCTCTCCGTGGCTGGGCATCTCACGATCTTTGTGACCTGAACACGAGGACCATGCTGGTCCATTCGCCCAGCGAGACTTCTGCGGCTGGCCGTCTGCGGTACGCAATGGCGGGCGACCCTGATTGCGGTAGTACGGATGGTTCATGGCGCCCTTGGGCTGGGGTTGGGCCTTGGTGGTATGGGTTACGCCTTGGCTTGGTTCTTCGTCAGCGACCGTCTGAAATTGTTTGCCTATTCGCTCCTGATCCCCCAGCGGCATCGCTAGATTCGCTTCTGCCAGGTGTGCTCAGCTGGCTGTTGTGAGGGTTGTATGGGTGGGGAGGCTTCTGACTGGAGGCTCCTGAGAAGGCCAATCAACTGCGCTGCAACGGTCTCAACGGATGGAAGCCGGAAACTTGCAGGTATGGGGCAATCGCGGATGGCTGCCACTGATGATGGCCACACAAGTACCGGACGCAGCATCACGCGCAGCTTGCAATCAAAAACCTCCAGGTGCCATTTGCTGGGGCACTTGCCCCTGAGCCCATTCGGCTGGTGTTGTAGAAGCTCTTCAACCTCAGCAAAGAAGTTCGCTCGCTCTGCCCCATCCACCAGGCGGCTGGCCGATGACCTGGGAATCCGCCCGTTGACGCCACGCTGAGGGTCAGGATCCGCTGTTGGATGGCTTCGTCCCAGCGGGAGAGAGTGGTACGTGGTGCGGCCCAGTCCTCCCTGCCATGGGGCTGGGTCCATGCGATTGGGCCGGGCAATGGCTCAGTGGAGCGCACCTACGGCAGGTCGCTTCCGGCCCCGTCGCTGGCAACGGTGCGAACAGCGCTGTACAGGCAGCAGCCATGCCGAGCCACTTCGAAACCCTGGGCATGGACGGATCCTGGAATGAAGCAAGGAGGCTGGTTCAGGTCAGCCCAATCGTGAAGCCATGCATCACATCCGCTGATGGATCAATGTTGAGCTGATAGCAGTACGTCTTTTCGCCCATTGGTTACAGCCGTATTGGCGCACTCATGCAAGAGGATCTCCCCTGCCCATCGCCAGATCGACAGCAATGCCGTCTTCGGGAGGCGGCATCCCACAGTTTTCGGACGACGGCAACAAGGCCAGACGATCTTTCCCATTCCCGGAGGTCGTGCCCCGAAGGAGAGGCGACCGCTTCCCGTTCAGTTGCTCGCCATCACCTGACCCACCACCACGGCGGCCACGGCCGAGAACAGGGTGATGCCGAGGGCCGTGAGGGGGCTCTGCCCCTGGGCCACCGCCAGGGTGGTGATCACGCCGGCCCCAAGGCTGGCCACGGCAAGCTGGGAGGTCAGTTCGCTGCCGGAGCGGGGGCTGGGGCTCGGGGTCACGGTGGCTTCGATCGTGGGTGTTCGCACGACGCTACGGGCGATGAATCGGCAGGCAGGGCAGGCCCCGGGAAGCTGTTACCAGGCGTGGTTGTTCTTCATGAAGCCGTTACATCGTCCCCTGGCTCGCGTGCCTTGAAACCGTCGAATCCTTCCTTACGTCTCTACTGGCCAGGGATGGGGGATTCCATCCGCTTGGTCGCTTTCTTCTGCTGCGGCCGGTGACGGCATCAATGCGGCCGTCACGCCGTGATGACGGAATCGGCTGAATTCCTGTGGATGTTTCGATCGATTGTCTTCGGATTCTTCTCCCTTCGGCCCGTTCCCGTTCAGCCTCAGGCCGGCCGGCCGCCCCCCGAGGCCGGCCGGGCCCGGCCGCTGCTGGCCCAGCTGCGCAGGGCCTCCAGCTGCTCCCGGGCCGTGCGGGAAAGGGGCACCACCTGGCTGGCGGCGGCGATCAGGTCGGCCTCTCCGAGTTCACGGCCCTCGCCGAAGGCCAGGTGCATGGCCTCGATCACGGTCTGCTCCAGTTCGGCGCCGGAGAAGTCGGCGGTGCGATCCACCAGCACCTCCAGCGGAATCGTGTGCTCCGGCCGCCGCCGTCGCAGTTGCAGATCCAGGATCGCCCGGCGTTCCTCGGCATCGGGCAGTTCCAGCAGGAAGATTTCGTCGAAACGGCCCTTGCGCAGAAGTTCGGCCGGCAGCCGCTCCACCGCGTTGGCGGTGGCCACCACGAACACGGCGCTGCTCTTCTCCGCCATCCAGGTGAGCAGGCTGGCCAGCACCCGCTGACTGGTGCCGCCGTCGCTGCGGCCATCGCCGCCGCCGAAGCCCTTGTCGATCTCATCGATCCAGAGCACGCAGGGCGCCATCGCCTCGGCCCGCTGGATCATCTCCCGCGTCCGCGCTTCGCTGGCCCCCACCAGCCCCGCGAACAGCCGTCCCACATCAAGCCGCAGCAGCGGCATCGCCCAGCTGTGGGCGATCGCCTTGGCGGTGAGCGATTTTCCCGTGCCCTGGGGACCGATCAGCAGCACCCCCCGGGGCAGGGGCAGGCCGTAGCGCTGGGCCTCCTCACTGAAGGCCCGGTGGCGTTGCTCCAGCCAGTGCTTCAGCGTCTCCAGGCCGCCGATGTCGGCGGGGGTGGCTTCGGTGGGGCAGTACTCCAGCAGCTCGCTGCGGGCAATCGCCTGGCGCTTCTCCTCCAGCACCTCCGAAAGGTCGCAGGCCCCCAGCTGGCCCCGCCGGGCCAGGGCCCGGGCGGCCAGCTGGCGCACCCGCTGCTCGCTCAGTCCGTGGCAGGCGGCGGTGAGCTGCTCCAGAACTCCCGGCTCCAGGGGCTGGCCGCTGGCCTCGGCGATGGCCCGCAGCAGCCGGCTGATCTCACGGGCCTCCGGCAGCGGCAGCTCCAGCAGGGTGACGCTGTCCTCCAGCTCCCGCGGCATCCGCCATTCCGGTGCACTGATCACCAGGGTGTGGGGCACCTGCCGCAGGCTCACGGCCAGGTTGCGCAGGCGCCGGCAGACACCCGGATCATCGGCGTAGCGGTGGAAGTCCTTCAGCAGCAGGATCGCCCCCTGCTCGGGGGGGACCGTGTCCAGCCCTGAAAGGGCCGCCATCGGCTGTCGCACCGCCTGGCCCTCAATGCTGGGAGCCCCGACCAGCCCGCCGATGAAATCCCAGCGCAGCAGGCTGCGGCCCCCCAGCCGCTCAGCGGCCCGCTCCAGCAGCCGCTCCACGCGCTCCTCCTCCAGGCTGCGGATCCAGAGGATCGGGGTGCGGGAGCGGATCAGAAGATCCAGCTGATCGGCCAGGTCGTGAACCATGGATCAGCGCAGGGAGCGCAGGGCTGCCCAGCGGGGATCGCCCCCCGGATCCTCGCCGCTGTCGCCCTGGGGCAGCGGTGGACCGGGACAGTCGGCCCCGCAGCGGTTCACCAGGGGCAGCTGGAGGCTGAGCTGCTCGAACAGCCAGCGCTCCGGCTCGAAGCTGCCGCCGGGATCGAGACGCTCCACCGGATCTTCGGCCGCGAACACCACCTCCTCATCCTCCTCTGGGCCCGCCGCAGCGATCTCCAGCAGCTCCCTGGCCGTGGCGACCAGGGCGTGGTTGAAGCTCTGAAGGCAACGGTCGCAGCAGAGGGTGACGATCGTTTCCGCCGAGCCCTCCACCTCGAGAACGCTGCCGTGGTGGATCGCCCGCACCTGGCCCCGCACGGGCGTAAGGCTTGCAAGGCCCGCGATGGGCTGGTCCACCGGCCACGTGCGGCCCTCGCTCAGCAGCCGCAACTCCTGCAGGGGCAGCGGCGGCAGCCGGGAGCTCATTTCTTGGTCTTGGGCTCGAAGGGCAGCCGGCCAGCCCCGCCGCCGGCGGTGGCCGTGGCCGGCTGCTGGGCCATCTGCTTGTCGAGGATCGCCTGGAGGTTGTCAGGCAGGGCCTCGCGGGTGAGCAGGAAGGTCTGCACCCCCTGGAACACGTTGGCCACCACCATGTAGAGCAGCACCCCGGCGGGAAGCGGGAAGAACAGGAACATCGCAGTGATCATCACCGGGGTGATCTTGTTGGCGGTGGCCTGCTGGGGATTGGCGGGCATGCCCATGCCGGAGAGCAGCTGGGAGGCGAACAGGGTGGCGCCGAAGGCCCCCACCAGGATGGCGATGTCCCAGTTGACCGCCCCGTCGGTGTAGAAGCCCACCTGGCCCAGGGCCTTGATGAACAGGAAGCCGCTGCGGGCCGCCAGCCCGGGGATCCGGGCCTCCACGGTGGCGTCGCCGGGGGCCAGGGCCGTGATCTTGCCCTGGTCATCGACCTGCACCACGTTGTCGCCCTTGGTGACCACCCAGCTGGGGGAGAAGCTGTCGCCGTGCTCCACCGTGCTCAGCAGCGAGGCGAAACTGGTCCCCTCCTTGCTGTGCAGCTCCACCTTGGCGGTGTCGCCCACGCCCAGCTTGTTGCCGCCCTCCAGGCTGGCAATCACGGGCACGTGGTCGGTTTCGCTGATGAAGATCGAGTGGCTGGCGCTGTTGAAGGGTTTGGTTTCCACCGCCGCGATCTCCTCGGCAGGAAGCACCTTGAGGTTGATCGGATAGGGGACGTCGGCGAACGGTGACCCCCGCAGGGTGGCGAACAGGGCGAACAGGATCGGCATCTGCACCAGCAGGGGCAGGCAACCCGAGAGGGGGCTGCCGAACTCCTTCATCAGCCCGCCCAGCTCCTCCTGCTGCTTCTGGGGGTTGTTGGCGTACTTGGCCTTGATCTCGGCCTGGCGCTGCTGCATCACCGGCTGGGCGATGCGCATGCGGCGGGCGCTGCGGATCGAGCCGGCGCTCAGGGGGAACAGGGCCAGGCGGATGACCACGGTGAGGGCCACGATCGCAAGCCCATAGCTGGGGACCAATCCATAGAAGAAATCGAGGATCGGGAGCAGCAGGTTGTCGGAGATGTAGCCGATCACGGCAGGGGTGCGCTGGGGTGGGGAATCTCGGCTGCCAGTGTGCCCGACCGGGGAGACCGGATGGGGGTCAGGTGGTCAGGCGCTTTCACGGGCGGGGGGGGCGAAGCCGGCGGGACCCGGCTCCCCGGGGGCGCGGCCGGCCCCTTTGGCGCGGCTTTCGCGGCGCTCCTCGATGTAGGCCTCGAGCTCGCGGAAGCGTGGCACCGCGCGCATCTCCAGCTTGGCGCCGTCGTTGAGCACCAGCACCATGTCCCCCCAGGCGCCGAAGCCCCGCGGCACGGAGCGCACCTCGCGGATCTGGCTGTAGACCACCTGAGTGCGGTCACGGCCGAGCCAGCCGCCGCTGACGCTGATGCGGCGGCTGGTGATGCGGAACCGCAGCCACAGGGCCCGCACGATGGCTCCCACGGCAAAGGGGATGCCGATCAGGGTGAGTCCGAACAGCAGGTTGAGGATGAGATCCCCCCTGGCGGGCCCTCCCTCATAAAAGACCGTC
Source organism: Cyanobium sp. CZS25K (assembly GCA_030373325.1). GTDB lineage: Bacteria > Cyanobacteriota > Cyanobacteriia > PCC-6307 > Cyanobiaceae > Cyanobium. The sequence goes on from JAUCZB010000017.1 coordinate 30,354, forward strand.
TCATTGATCTCGAGTTTGTTCTCCACCCTGTCCTCCGGGGTCATGGAGCAATCCTGCCTGGGCCAGCAGGTGAACGCATTCTCCCAGGAGCTGATCCTCGCTGCGCTCCAGGCAACCGGGCTTGAGCGTGATCAGCAGCCAGAGGGGATGGGACGGCACCGGGGGATGGCGCCGCAGATGGTCGTGGAACAGGCGACGCAAGCGGTTGCGACGCACCGCCAGCTTGCTCACCTTGCTGCTGACGACGATGCCGCAACGCCAGGGACTGGCGGGGTTTGGGGTACCGGGCGGCAAAAGGGAAGCGTCGGCCGCCAGGACTCTCAGGAGGAGGGCCGGGCCCTGGAAGCGGCGCCCCTGGCGGTAAAGACGATCAAAAACCCTTCGGCCCTTGAGCCGGTGCTGCTGCGGCAGGGCCACAGAGCCTCCCGCTCGGCGTCAGACCGCCAGGCGGGCCCGGCCCCGGCGGCGGCGGGTGCGGATCACGCGCCGGCCCGTATGGGTGCGCATCCGCACCCTGAAACCGGACACGCGCTTGCGCTTGCGGCTCGTTCCTTCCAGTGTGCGCTTCGTCATGCTGCTTTCTGATCAGTGGGTCACCCTATCAGTTGGAGCCGTTGGGAACGATCTGGATCAGCCAGCTGCCCAGGTAGCCCGAGACCGGGATGTCCCCGGGGGCCTGGGCCAGGGCGTTGAATTGATACATGCCGGCGTTGAACGGGTTGAACACGTTCATGTAGACCCCGATGGTGTCCTTGTCGGAGATAGGGGTTTCGGGAAAGATTTCGATGGATCGCCCGTTCTCGGACACCTCGATGGTGGCGGGAATCGTTTCCTCGCAGCGGGTTCTCTTCAGCATTCCACCTTCACTCATCTTGCACAGCTTGACCTGCTTGGGATCAATCTTGGTGTCGAAGTGCTTGGGAACGCTGATGCTCAACTTCAGGATGGCCGTCTTGCGGTCCTTCGGACGCAGCATCAGGTAGTACTCAGCCCGCTGCATGCGGGTGGTATCGGTTGTGAAGAAGTACAGCTTGCGGTAGTCCCTGCTGTTCTCCCAGCGGAATTCCATCAGCCCGGGGGTGCCCTGGGCGAGGGAGGGAGCGGTGCTGACGGGAGAAAGGACGCTGGCGGCGGCCACGGTCAGAGCTCCGAGGCTGGCGCTGCCCAGGCGACCGATCAGGCCCCTGCGACGGGACCGCGCATTTTGGGGCGAAGGCATGGCTGGGAGAGACGTCATGTTGAAAGTCTCAACACGCCCGTGCGCCTGGCGTGGATTCAGTGGTCGGCGGAGGAGCTGGCTGGAGCCGGCGGGTGGGCCGGATCGGCCCGGTCGGGCCTCAGCCGGGCCGCTTCCCGCAGGTAGGGGTGCACCACCTCCCGTGTGGCGTCGAGCCACGCGTGGGCCAGAAGCCGGATGCAGCGGGGCAGATCCCCCGCCACCGCCATCTGCTGGCAGTCCAGCAGCGCCACCCGGCCCCAGTCGGCTCGGCGCCTGGCAATCGCGGCCGGGAAGCAGGCGTCCAGGTCGGCGGTGACGGAGAACGTCACCGAGAGCACCCGATCCCCCGCCAGGTCGTTGCGCTGCAGCAACTCCTCGATCAGTTCCGCCACGGCCTCCGCGATCGCTTCGCTGGTGTTGGCGCTGGCGGTGGTGGCTCCCCGCAGGGCCCTCAGCTCGAGACCAGGCTTCATGACGTCAGGGGCGATGGAGCCAGAGGGGCTGGCCGTTCCAGGCCAGCTCCAGGCTCAGGGACTGGGCCAGCTGCTGCAGCAGTGTGGCCCCCGGCAGGAGACCGAGCAGCTTTCTGGGGGGCTTGCCGAAGGTGACGGATCGGGTCTTCTCCGGATCCAGCCCCGCCAGTTCGGCCGCCAGCAGGCGGGCCCTTTCCTCATCCCCCAGGACGTCCACCAGGCCGAGGGTCAGGGCCTGGGCGCCACTGAAGACCCGGCCGTCGGCGAAGGCGCGCACCGCGGCCTCCTCCAGGCCACGACCCGCGGCGACCGCGGCGACGAACTGGCCGTAGCTGGCATCGATCAGCTCCTGCAGCAGCAGGCGCTCCCCTTCCGAGAGGGCGCGATCCGGCGAAAGGATGTCCTTGTAGAGGCCGCTCTTGACGGTTTCGAAACGGATGCCGATCCGCTTCAGCAGCCGTGACAGATCGTTGCCGCGCAGAATCACGCCGATCGAACCGGTGATGGTGCCGGGATTGGCGACGATCTTCTCCGCCGCCACCCCCACGTAGACCCCGCCGGAGGCGGAGATGTTGCCGAAGCTGGCCACCACGTGGCAGCCCTTCTCCCGCAAGCGCATCAGGGCCGCGTGGATTTCCTGGCTGTCGCCGACGGTGCCGCCGGGACTGTCGATGCGCAGCAGCAGGGCAGGGCACTCCCGCTGCTGCACCTTCTCAATCGCCTTCAGCACCCGGAGGCGGGTGCCCCCGGCGATCGGCCCTTCGATGGCGATGCGCGCCAGGGTTCGTCGGGACTTGCGGCACCAGGGCCAGGGCATTGTGGAGAGGCGCGGTGGCTGGATCTTAAAAAGAAGGCCCGGAGGGGCCTGCCCGCCGCCCTCCGTTCCTCCACCGCCGCCCCAGGACGCACGCCCCATGCCCCGGACCCTGCGCTGGGTGTTGATGCTCCTGCCCTTCGCCCTGTGGGGCACGGCGATGGCGGCGATGAAGCCCTTGCTCGCAGGGGCGTCTCCAGCGATGCTGGCCAGCCTGAGGCTGCTGCCGGCCGGTCTGGTGCTGCTGCTGGCCGCCCGCCTGCTGGGGCGTTCCTGGCGGGTCGATCCCGTGGATTGGCCCTGGTTGCTGCTGTTCGCCGCGGTTGACGGCAGCCTGTTCCAGGGGCTGCTGGCCCGGGGGCTGGGCCAGACCGGGGCCGGCCTCGGTTCGGTCCTGATCGATTCCCAGCCCCTGCTGGTGGCCCTGCTGGCCCGCACCCTGTTCGGGGAAGCGATCAATCCGGTGGGCTGGCTGGGCCTGCTGATCGGCCTGCTGGGCATCCTCTGCCTGGGACTGCCCGGGGAGGTGCTGCGGCACTGGTGGCTGCAGGGGCCGCCGGCCCTGCAGGGGCAGGCCTGGAGCCATGGCGAGGCCTGGATGCTGGGGGCGGCGGCGGCGATGGCGCTGGGCACCGTGCTCTGCCGCTACGCCACCCGTCGCAGCGATCCGGTCGCCGTGACCGGCTGGCACATGCTGTTCGGGGGCCTGCCCCTGGTGCTGGTGGCCGGCGGCGAGTCCCTGCTGTGGCCGCAGACCGTGAACTTCTGGCCGGAATGGAGCCTCACTCAGTGGGGCCTGATGGCCTATGCGGCCCTGCTGGGCAGTGCCCTGGCCTACGGCCTGTTCTTCTGGTTCGCCAGCAGTGGCGACCTCACGGGCTTCACCGCCCTCACCTTCCTGACGCCGGTGTTCGCGGTGCTCTGCGGGGTGCTGCTGCTCGATGAACGGCTGGGGCCGCTGCAATGGCTGGGGGCCGCCCTGGCTCTGCTGTCGGTGCTGCTGATCAACCAGCGCGGCCGTTTCTGGCAGGCGAGCGGGCCGCCGGAGCTGGCCCCACCCTGACCCGCACGGTCCGCTTCGTCGGCCGCCGCCGCTTGTGGATGGGCTGCTGGCCTGATGGGCGAGACAGGCCCCCAAGGGTGGGGAGCGATAGGTTCCCTCCGACCCGCCCAGCCGGTTTGACCGCCCTGCCCCGCCCCCAGCGCCGCCGGTTTCTGCTGATCACGCTGCTGCTGGGCCTGGCTCTGTTCGCCTGGCAACTGGGCAGCACGGGGCTGGTGGATGAAACGCCGCCGCTGTTCGCGGCATCGGCGCGGGCGATGGCGGAGACGGGCGACTGGCTCATCCCCCGCGTCAACGGCCTGCCCCGCTACGACAAGCCGCCGCTGGTCTACTGGCTGATGGGGCTTGTCTATGCCCTGCCTGGCCAGGACCATTGGAATCCCTACGGCACCTGGGCCGCCCGTTTCCCCTCCGCCCTGGCGGCCATCGGTGTGATGCTCGCCCTGGCGGACACCCTGCTGCGCTGGCCCCAGCCCCAGTCCTCTCCGCGCAGCAACGCGCCCACGACGGTGCGTCCGGGGCTGACGGCCCTCACCGCTGCCCTGGCCTTCGGCCTCTCGCCATTGGTGCTGGCCTGGGGCCGCACGGCCGTGAGCGATTCCCTGTTCAGTGGCCTGGTGGCGCTCACGCTGCTGCTGTGCTGGCAGGCCTACGCCGACCCGGCACGGGCCTGGTGGCTGCCCTGGCCCGTGCTGGGCCTGGCGGTGCTGACCAAGGGGCCGGTGGCGGTGGTGCTGCTGGCCATCACCCTGTTGCTCTTCGGCTGGCTTCAGGCCGATCTGGGGGGGCTCTGGCGCCGGCTGCGGCCCCTGCGGGGCCTGGCGCTCACCGCCTTGGTGGCCCTTCCCTGGTACCTCCTGGCGCTCCACAGCGAAGGCCGCCCCTTCTGGGACAGTTTCTTCGGGTATCACAATCTGCAGCGCTTCACCGAGGTGGTGAACCGTCACCTGCAGCCCTGGTGGTTCTTCCTGCCGGTGATGCTGGTGGCCAGCCTGCCGGTGTCCCCCCTGCTTCTGGTCGGCCTGGCCCGGGCCATCGGTCCGCTGCGCCTGGCCTGGTGCCCCACGCTTCCGCAGCCGCCGGCCGCCTCCCTGGCCCGCTTCGCCGCCTGCTGGCTCCTGGCGGTGCTGCTGTTCTTCACCGCCGCGGCCACCAAGCTGCCGAGCTACTGGCTGCCGGCCACGCCCGCCGCCGCCCTGCTGATCGCCATGGCGGCCCAGACGGGCTGGGAAAGCGGCGGCGGCCGCCCCTGGGAAAGCGGCGGCGGCCGCCCCTGGGAACGCTGGGCCTGGGGGTTCAGCCTGCTGCTGGTGACGGGGCTGGGACTGGCGTTCCTGTTGGCACCCCTGTGGTTGCCCCTGATCCGTGATCCGGAAATGCCCACGCTGGCAGCTGAGCTCGACGGAAGCCCCCTGGTGCCCCTGGTGGCCGCCTGCTGGCTGCTGGCGGGGCTGCTGGGCTGGATCGCGCGTCGCCGGCGCCCTCCCCTGCGCCTGCTGGCCCTGCAGTTGCCGCTGGCGCTGTTCGTGCCCACGGCCCTGCTGCCCCTGTGGAGCGTGGGCGATCGCCTGCGGGGCGAGCCCGTGCGCCGCATGGCGGCGGCCCTGCAGCGCGAGGGCCGCCCCGGGGAGCCCGTGGCGATGGTGGGCGTCCTCAAACCTTCGCTCCACTACTACGGGCGGCGGGTGGTGATCTACGAGGGCATCGGTGTGGAGGGGCCCATCAACCTGGCGGAACGGCTGCGTCGCGAGATCCGGGCGGGCCAGCGGCCCAGCCCACCGGAAGCGCAGCCCACCGTGCTGGTGGTGATCGATCAGACCACTGCCCGCGCCCCCTTCTGGGCTCACCTGGGGGCCACTGAGATCGCCAGCGCCGGGGTGTATCGGCTGTGGCGGCTCGATCGCGGCCGCCTCGAGGATTCCGTGGCGCAACTGCAACGGAAGGGCTTCGCTTCCGACTGGCAGAGGCCCCGGCCGGAGCGTTACTGAGGCCGAGAGTTACGGAGGCTGAGCGTTACGGTGCCGCCGGCAGGTGGATGTGAAAGCGGCTGCCGACGGCGATCTCGCTTTCGACGTCGATCGACCCCCCCATGGCCTCCACCAGCAGCTTGACCACCGAAAGACCGAGGCCCGAGCCCCGTTCATGCTCGATGGCGTTGCGGCCACGGTGAAAACGATCGAACACCTTGGGGATGTCCTCGGGGGGGATGCCGATGCCCTGATCCCGGACGCTGATGCAGAGCTCCCGGTCATGCCTGGCCAGCTCGAGGCTGATCGGTCGGCCCGGAAGGGAGTACTTGTCGGCGTTCTCGATCAGGTTGAGCACCACCTGCTGCAGCCGGTCGGTTTCGGCCACCGCCGTGATCGGCCCTTCGGCGGCCTCCTCGGGCAGGGTGAGCTGCAGGGGACGGGACAGCTGGCTGCGGGCAAGGTCGCAGGCGGTGGTGAGCACCTCATCCACCGCCACGGGGGTCAGCACCATCTGCAACTGGCCGGACTCGCTGCGTGAGAGATCCAGCAGGTCGTTCAGCATCCGGGTGATGCGGTGGGTTTCGGCTTCGGTGGTGGCCAGGGCGCGCATCTGTTCAGGATCCAGGTTCTGGCCGCGGCGCTGCAGACGACGCAGGTAGCCGCCGATGATCATCAGCGGGTTGCGCAGCTCGTGGGAGACCAGCCCCACGAAGTGCCGCTGTTGGCTCCAGGCCAGGGCCAGCCGGTGCAGGAGGCCATGGAAGGACTGCGCCAGCTCCTCCACCTCCAGCGGGGCCTTGTCCAGCGTCAGGTGGCTGATGGTCAGGTTTTCGGTGGTGACGCCGGCCGCCAGGTGCTGCAGATCCCGCAGGGGCTGAAGCAGGAGGCGGGTCAGCAGCGAGATCGCCACCAGGGTGAGCCCCAGGCACAGGGCCCAGGCACCGGCCAGCCCCAGCAGCATGGTGCGCAGGCTGGCGATGTGGCCGCTGATGTCTTCGGCCACCCAGAGCCGACTGCCTTCGGGGGAGCGATGCAGGGGATGGCTCAGAAAGCTGTTGCCCTTAGGGCCCTTGACCAGCCGGTGATCCGTGCCGATCAGCAGCAGGGAGAAGGATCTCCCCGACCAGGGGCCCTGGTGTGCCGCCATGGTCCGCGCGATGAGGCCCGGGAAGGCGTTGGCCTGGCTGGAGGCCCCCCTGGGCAGCAACAGGGAACCATCGCTGCTCTGCACCCAGAAGAAACGCTCCGGGACGCTGCGGCGAGCCAGTTCCCCGCGCAGGACGCCGGCGTTGGCGACGGAGGGATCGCGGCCGATCTGATCGAGCGAGGCGGTGAGGGAGCCTGCCGCCAACCGCTGCGCCTCCCCCTGCTGACGGAGGAGACCCTGCTGATTGATCCGCAGGGTGAAGGCGGCGGCGGCGGCGAATCCCAGCAACACCGACGTGAAGGCCGCCAGCCTCAGCTGGCCGACCAGACTGCCGAACAGGCGCTGACGCCAGCGATGGCGCGGCGACCCGGTCTTGGAGTCCATCGGTGGCGCGGTCGTCACGGGTGGCGGTTCTCGCTCCGCTTGGGCAGGAGCCGCTCCAGCAGGTCGGGCAGCCGGTCGAGCAGTTCGTGCTTCAGCACGTAGGCGTCGGCACCGGCCTCCTGGGCCTGGCGGCGCCGCTCCGGATCGTTGAGGGAGGTGAAGATCACCACCGGCACGGTGCAGCCCCGGGCCCGCAGATCATGCAGGCATTCGATGCCGTCACAGTCGTGCATCTGCACGTCGAGGATGATGAGATCGATCCTGCTCTCGGCGAGCAGCTTCTCAAGGCCCTTTCCGTTGGTCAGGGGGACGACGTCGCAGCCGGAGTCCGCCAGTTCCTCGGACACCATGCCCCTGATGTGCGGGTCATCGTCAACGATCGAGACGGTGGGCCTGTCGGAGACGGGCCGATCAGGGCAGGTCATGACCTGGGTGGCAGAGGGGATGATCGCCCGTGGTGTCGAACGTCCCTGCAGGGGTGGGGGAGTGCATGGGCCGGGAACCGTGCTTCATCTTGCCGCGATTGGGGTGAATCGTCAGTCCTGAACAGTGGCGGCAACAGCGCTTCAGACAGGCACAGGTTGTGGGCTGAGTTCCCGGTAAAGCCTTTCCAACGCGTCGATGTTGCCGGTCAGCGTGTATCGCTCCAGGGCCCTGTTGCGGGCTCTCCGTCCCAGTTCCGCTGTCAGCACCGGCTGGTCGCGCAGCACCGGCAGCAGGGTACGCAGCTGGGTGGTGACGCCCTGGGTGCTGATCACGATCCCGGCGCCACCTTCGAGCACCTCCCCATCGGCTCCAGCATCGGTGGCCACGCAGGCGGTGCCGCAGGCCATGGCCTCCAGCAGGGCCAGGGAGAGCCCTTCCACCAGTGACGGCAGCAGAAACACTTCGGCCAGCTGCAGCAGCGCCACCCGCCGGGCACGGCTGGCCTCGTAGCCCCACCAGATCACATCCGCTTCGGTGCCGTTCTGCAGCGACGGGCGCAGAGGACCGTCCCCCACGATGACGAGCACGCATCCCTGGGGGCGGACGAGTCGCCAGGCCTTGAGCAGGGCCTCGACATTCTTCTCGGTGGCCACCCGGCCCATGTACAGAAACACGCGCCGGCCCCTCACGCGCAGCCGCAGCTGGGCCAGATCGGGTTCGCTGGCTGGGGAGGCCGGGGCCCAGGTGTCGGTGTCGACCCCGTTGGGGATCACGGCCAGCCGCTCCCGCCGCACCCCCAGGCGGACCAGCACGTCGGCCTGGAGATCGGAGAACACGATCACCCGGTCGAATTTCGCCAGGGAGGGGGCATAGAGCTGGTAGGTGAGCTGCTGGGTGCCCGCGGTGAGATTGCGCAGCCCGGCGTCGAAGGGGGGATGGAACGTGGCGACCAGCGGCAGACCCAGCTGCTGGCAGAGGTCGGGCAGCCGGAAGTCGAGGGGGGAGAGGGTGAGGCTGGCGTGAACGAGATCGGGCCGCAGCCGCTCCAGGGACTCCCGAAATTCCCTCTGGGCCCCTGGGGAGGGGATCGTGTAAACCTGCGATTTCACCAGGTAGGGCAGGGTCACCTCGGGGTTCTCCTGCGGCAGTCCGAGTGGATTGGGCTCGCTTCCGGCCGCTTCGGGCCGGCCCAGGGAGGGGGTGGGGGTGTCGAAGTGGATGAAGCTCACCGAGTGGCCCCGCAGCCGCAGGGCTTCGGTGGTGCTCAGGCCGTAGGTGACGTTGCCGCAGAACGGGGATTTCTTGCCCAACCAGGCAATGTGCATCACCTGTATGGCATCACGCAACAGCAGAATTTAGCAGCGTCAGGCGGTGGATCACCCCCTTCTCCAGGGGCGTTCACTCAGGGCGGCGATCGCCGCGATGGCGGCCAGCCCCCACAGCACCGGGAGGAGTCCGTAGCGGCTCACCACGGTGCCCGCCAGAACCAGCGGCAGGCTCAGGGCGATGTTGATCAGGTTGTTCTGCAGACCGAACACCCGGCCCCGCTGGTTCTCCGGCGTGTCTTCCTGGATCGTGGTCTGGGCCGGGATCGCCAGCAGGGCGGCGCCCACCCCCAGCAGGCCGCAGAGCAGCAGGGTGAAGATCAGGTTGCCGCGCAGCTGGCCGAGCAGCACCAGGCACCAGGCGATCGTTCCCAGGCCCGCACTGGCCAGCAGGCGCCGGCTGAAGCGTTCGCCCAGCTGGGCCATGGCCAGGGCCCCCACGGCCAGTCCCAGGCCGCTCATGGCCAGCAGGACGCCGAACCGGGTGGGACCGAGCCCGCCGATCGCGGCCGCCAGGCTGATGGCCAGCACATAGAGGGCCGCCAGCAGGCTGTAGAGCAGCACCAGCTGGAGCATCGCGCTGCGCACGTTGGGCCGCTCCCGCAGTACCTGCACCCCTTCGACGATCTCCTCCCAGACGGAGATGGACCGCGGCACCCGTGGCGGTTCGGGGATCACGATCCCGGCGATGGCCACGGCCGCGGCGCCGTAGCAGAGGGGCAGCAGCACGAACTCTCCTCCGGGGATCCCCACCTGGGCCAGCAGGTTGCGCAGCAGACGCAGGATTGGATCGCCGAGGGCGAAGCCCACGATCGTGGCGGCCATGCTGGTGGCCTGATACACCGAATTGGCCGCCAGCAGCTGGGGGTTGCTCACCAGCAGGGGGATGGCCGCCTGCTCGGCCGGGGCGAAGAACTGGGTGAGCACCGACTCAAAGAAGGTCATGGCCACCAGGGCCCAGTAGCCCCAGCTGAGCCCCAGCCACATCGGCCCCGGCAGCAGGCACAGGGGGGCCAGCATCACCAGAGCGGCGCGCAGACCGTTGGAGGCCACCATCACGGTGCGCTTCGGCCAGCGGTCGGCCCAGACGCCCGCCACCGTCCCCAGCAACATCGCCGGCACGGTGTTGGCCACGTAGATGCCCGTGGCCAGGAGGGTGATCATCTGGGCCCGGGTCTCGAAGCTCATCCGGAAGGCCGCGGCCGCCTCGGCGAGCGCCTCATTGCTCTGGGGGGTGTCCGTCACCCAGTACTGGGCGATCAGGAACACCATCAACACGATGTAGAACTTGTCCGCCAGCTGGGAGAACACCTGGCCGATCCAGAGTCGGCGGAATCCAGGCAGGGCAAGGACTCCTGCCACTCCTCTCTCGGTCTTGCCGCTCGGGCTCATGTTGGCTCGGACGGTGGGGAGGGCATGGGGTCGCAGGCGGTCCGCAGCAGTCTGAAGGCTCGGGGTCTCTGACCGAGATGCTCCCCGCACCAGGCCTCCACCAGATCCAGCAGGTGCAGCCACACCGCTTCCGGCCCCATCAGCTGGCCATCACGGCGACGGGGCGGAGCGGGTCGCGTCAGCCGCTGCAGCAGGGCCAGCTCGGAGGGGTTGAGCATCACCCGGGCACCCGGTATGGCGCCGATCGCCAGCCCCTCGCTGGGTAGCAGACTGCAACGCCAGGCCCAGTCGCCGATCGGCGGCGTCAGCGGGGCGCCGCTGCGGACGCAGTGCTGCAGGGGCAGGGCGAAGCCCCCCAGGGCGAGCAGGTGGACGCTCCCCTGCACGGCCACCGCCAGGGCCTCCAGCCGCTCAGCACGGTCCGTCGCCACCGCCTGCAGGCGCCCGAGCTGGAGCAGCAGGTCGGCGAGCACGCCAGGGGCCGGAGCCTCGCTGGGCACGAGCTTCAGGCAAAGCTCAGCCAGGGCCTGGGCCGCGGCCAGGGTCTCCAGCCGCTGGGCCAGGCCGCTGTAATTGCGCAGCACCCGCAGCTGGCGCACCCGCCTCAGGCCACGGCGGCCCCCCACCTGCAGCTGCAGGTGGGCCAGGGGCACCGCGGCCGCCAGGCTGCTCTTCGGCCGCCGCGCCCCCGGCACCGCCAGCCGGGTGAGGCCTTCGGTCTCGCTGAGCAGGGTGAGCAGTCGGTCGTGTTCGCCCAGGGGGCGACAGGTGAGGGCCAGGCCCTCAAGGTGGCGTTCAGGCACCGGCGCGCAGGGCCTGCATCAGGGCCACGCCCCGGCTCGTTCCCAGCCGGCCGGCGCCGGCCGCCACCAGGGCCAGAGCCTGTTCCAGATCGGCGATGCCACCGGAGGCCTTCACCGCGGCTCGTCCCCTGGCCAGGCCGATGAGCTGGCTCACCTGGTCGGTCGTCACCGGTGGACCGAAGCCGCTGCCGGTTTTCAGATAGCGCACGCCGGCATCGATGCTGATCTCCACCAGCAGGGCCAGGGCCTCGGGGTCGAGGCGGCCCATCTCCAGGATCACCTTCACCGGCAGGCCCAGGTCGGTGATGGCGGCCAGATCGTCGAGCACGGCGGTGCCGTCGCCATCCGCCAGGGCGCCGAAATCCGGCACCACATCGAGTTCGTCGGCACCTGCGGCGGCGGCCCACTCCGCCTCGGCCCGCTTGATCGCCGCGGGGATGGCCCCGAAGGGAAATCCCACCACGGCGATCAGCTTCACCGTCCCTTCAACCGGCAGCCGTTCGCGGGCTACCGGAAGCCAGCGTGAGGCCACGCACACCCCGGCGAAGCCGAAATGGCGGGCCTCATCGCAGCAGCGATGGATCGCCTCCTGGCCCCGGTGGGGGTCGAGGAGGGCATGATCGATCAAGGGGGCGAGATCGGGCCGTTCCGCCTCCCGCTCAGGTGTCACGGGCCTGGATCACGCCGAATCCACCATGGTTGCGGCGGTAGACCACCTGGATCTGACCGGTGGCCGCATCGCGGAACATGTAGAAATCGTGATCGATCAGATCCAGCTGATGCAGGGCCTCCTCCAGGTCCATCGCCGGCATGGCGAAGTACTTGCGACGCACGCCTCGGTGGGGCACGGCGGGCTCGAGGCCATCGGTGAGCGACCCCCCCGGGTTGGGAAGAGCGGCAGCTCCGGCTTCCTCGGCCGCGGCGGAGCGGTGCACCGGTCCCTGGGTGCGCTCCTGGAGACGGTCCTTGTAGCGGGCCAGCTGCCGGCTCAGCTTGGTGGCCACCAGATCGATGCTGGCGTAGAGGTTTTCGCTGCGTTCCTGGGCCCGGATCACCATGCCGTTGGCGAACACCGTGACTTCGGCCGTCTGCTGGGGAACCCGGGGATTGCGGGCCACCGACAAATGCACGTCGGCTTCCTTGACGATGCCATCGAAGTGGCTGATGGCGCGGTTGAGCTTGGTTTCGGTGTACTCCCTGATCGCCGGTGTGACGTCGAGATTGCGGCCGTGGATCAGAAGTTTCATTCGGGTGCGCGCCTCCAGAGGAATTCTGGCTCTGGGACACGCTCAGGCTAGGAACGCAGGTGCATGGCCTCCAACATTCCCGCAATCCTTTTTGAAGCCGCGGCCCCGGTGCCCTTCCCGCTGGCCTGGGAGTGGCAGCGCCAGCTGCAGCGCCGTCGGCTCGAGGATCTCTCCGCGCCCGACGCCGCGCTGCTGCTGCAGCACACGCCCTGTTACACCCTGGGCCGCGGGGCCAGCCTGGGCCACCTCGGCTTCGATCCGGCCCGGCCTCCCCTGCCCCTCCACCGCATCGACCGGGGCGGCGAGGTGACCCACCACCTGCCCGGCCAGCTGGTGCTCTACCCGGTGCTCGACCTGCAGCGCCACGGGGGTGATCTGCACTTTTATCTGAGGGCGCTTGAGGACGTGGTGCTGGCCGTGCTGCAGGAGCTGGGGCTGGCGGGGGAGCGCATCGAGGGTCTCACCGGGGTGTGGCTCGAGGGCCGCAAACTGGCGGCGATCGGGGTCGGCGCCCGGCGCTGGATCAGCCAGCACGGCCTGGCCCTCAACGTCGACTGTCCCCTGGAGGGATTCGGGGCGATCGTGCCCTGTGGTCTCGCCGGTCGGCCGGTGGGACGGCTGGTGGACTGGCGGCCCTGCCTCACCCCGGAGCAGGTGGCTCCGCTGCTGCTGGCCGCCTTCGAATGCCGCTTCGGGCTGGCCCTGCGGCCGCCGGGGCCACAGGAGGGACTGGCAGGCCTGGGGGAGGGGTGAACCTGGACGGGACTGGGAGAATTCGGATCTTCCTCTGCTCCTCCACGGCCGCCCATGAACGCCCGAGCTGAGATCCACTGGAGCGGCAGTCCCCGGGACCGCCAGGCCCTGGCCGGCCGTCACGACTGGAGCGGGCTGGAGGGCCTTGAGGGCCTCTGGCCGGAGCTGGAGCGCCTCTATGGCTCCCTGGTGGCGTTGGAGGCGCCCCACGGCCGCCATCCAGAGACGCTGCGCTTCGCTGAGTTGCGCCAGGCGATCGACCGGGCCGCGGCGGCCTTCGCCGATCTGGGGGTGGCCGGCGGCGATGTGATGGCGCTGTTCGCCGAAAACGGTCCCCGCTGGCTCGTGGCCGACCAGGGGCTGATGCGGGCCGGCGCGGCCGATGCCGTGCGCGGCAGCGGGGCTCCGCCCGAGGAGCTGCGTTACATCCTTGAGGACGCCGGCGCCGTGGGAGCGGTGCTTGAGTCGGCTGCCCTGCTGGAGCGTCTGGCGCTGGAGGGGCCGGCCCTCGAACGGCTGCGCTTCGTGGTGCTGCTGGAGGGCGAGGCCCCGGCGGTCCCCCTGCCGCTGCCCTGCCTCACCTGGGGCGAACTGCTGGAGCGAGGTGCGGCCAGTCCCATGCCGCCCTGTCCCACGGGGGGCCCCCAGCGGCTGGCCACCCTGCTGTACACCTCCGGCACCACCGGCCAGCCCAAGGGGGTGCCCCTCAGCCACGCCAACCTGCTGCACCAGTTGCGCACCCTCGGGGTGGCGGTCTCCCCGAGCCCGGGGGATCACGTGCTCTCCGTCCTGCCGATCTGGCATGCCTACGAGCGCACCGCCGAATACTTCCTGCTGAGCTGCGGCTGCCGCCAGACCTACACCACCCTCAAGCAGCTGCGCTCTGACCTTCAGAAGGTGCGCCCCCAGTACCTGATCAGCGTGCCGCGGCTGTGGGAGGCCCTGCTTTCCGGCTTCGAGGACGCCCTGGCGGCCATGCCGGCCTCCCGTCAGCGCCTGCTGCGCAAGGCCCTCGCCGCCAGTCGGGCCTTCCACCGGCGGCGGCGGACGGCCCTGGATCTCACCTTGAAGCCCGAACCGGCGGCTGATCGCCTCCTGGCTGCCGCCGGCGCCCTTCTGCTCTGGCCCCTGCATGCCACCGCCGCTGCCCTGCTCTGGCCGAAGGTGCGCGGCCAGCTGGTGGGCGGTCGGCTGCGCACCGCCATCAGTGGCGGTGGGGCCCTGGCCATCCACGTGGACGGCTTCTTCGAAGCCGTCGGGATTGAGCTGCTGGTGGGCTATGGCCTCACCGAGACCAGCCCGGTGCTGGCCTGCCGGCGTCCCTGGAGCAACCGCCGCGGCAGCGCCGGTCAGCCCCTGCCGGACACGGCCCTCAAGGTGGTCGAGCCCGCCACCAGGACCCCGCTGCCGGTGGGGGAGCGGGGGCTGGTGCTGGCGAAGGGTCCCCAGGTGATGGGGGGCTACCACCGCAAACCCGAGGCCACGGCCAGGGTGCTGGATGGGGAGGGCTGGTTCGACACCGGCGATCTGGGTCTGCTGATGGCGGATGGAACCCTGGTGCTGACCGGCCGGGCCAAGGACACGATCGTGCTCAGCAGCGGCGAGAACATCGAGCCCGGGCCCCTGGAGGAGGCCCTGGTGGCCTCTCCCCTGGTGGAGCAGGTGATGCTGGTGGGCCAGGACCGCAAGCAGCTCGGGGCCCTGGTGGTGCCGAAACCGGAGGCGTTGCAGGCGTTTGCGGCCGCGGCGGGGCTCTCCTGTCCTGGCCCAGGGGCCACCGCCGCCCCCGATCCGGCCCTGCTGCGGGCCCTCAGCCGTGAATGCAACCGCCTCCTGGCGGCCCGCCCGGGCTCCCGGCCGGACGAGCGGATCGGCGCTGTGGCCCTGGTGGAGCCCTTCAGCATCGACAACGGCCTGCTCACCCAGACCCTGAAGCAACGGCGGGATCGCATCGTCGATCGCGACGGGGCCGCCATCGCGGCGCTCTACGGCGAGGGCTGAGGCCGGTCGCTTCCGGCCCCCCATGGTTGACCGGATCCCCCGTCGCCTGACAGCCTGAGTCCTGCACCTGCAGTTCCATGGCCGACGGCAACACCTTGAACATCAAGCGATCGATCACGGTGCGTGCCGTGGTGACGCCGCGCTGGAAGGAAGATGCCGAGCGGGAGCTCAGCAATGCCATCACCAACTTCGACCAGCAGCTGGCCCAGCTGGAGCAGGAAGGGCAGCGGCTGATCGACGAGATCCGCCGCCAGAGCGCCAACCCCCTGGATCCACGGGTGCAGGAGCAGGTGGGTTCGGTGCAGCAGCAGGTGGCGGCCAAGCGGGCCGAATTCGAGGAGCAGAAGCGCCAGGTGCTGGAGCAGCAGCGCCAGGTGCGGGAACTGGAGATGGAGCAGGTGGTGGAGCAGGGGCAGATCGAGAGCTTCTGTGACGTGCAGGTGGGCGACAACCTGGTGCAGAAGCTGCAGGTGTCGGTGCTGGTGCGGGACGGGGTGATCGAGGCGATCGAGGGGGGCTGATCCTTCCGCCGCCTAAAATCCCCCCATCACAGAGGCAGTCCCCCGTTGGCCACCCACGAAATCTTCATGCCGGCCCTCAGCTCCACCATGACGGAGGGCAAGATCGTGGAATGGCTCAAGAAGCCCGGTGAGCGGGTGGAGCGGGGCGAGTCGGTGCTCGTGGTCGAGTCCGACAAGGCGGATATGGATGTGGAGGCCTTCCAGGAAGGTTTCCTGGCGGCCGTGCTGATGGAGGCGGGCAGCACTGCGCCGGTGGGCGAAACGATCGGCCTGATCGTGGAAACCGAAGCGGAGATCGCGGCGGCGAAGGCCGCTGCCCCGGCACCCGCCGCTGCGGCGGCCGCCCCGGCAGCGGCCGCTGCGAAGCCGGCACCGGTTGCCGCTGCACCGGCGCCAGCGCCCCAGGCTCCAGCTCCTGTCGCCGCACCGGCGCCGGTGGCCCCGGTGGCTCCACCAGCCGTTGCCACCGATGGCCGCGTGGTGGCCACCCCCCGGGCCCGCAAACTGGCGGCCCAGCTGGGCGTGGCCCTGGCCTCGGTGCGGGGCAGCGGTCCCAATGGCCGGATCCAGGCCGAAGACGTGGAGCAGGCCACAGGCCAACCCGTGAGCGTGCCGCGGGTGGCTGAAGGCACCGCTCCGGCGATGGCCGCTCCGGCGGGCAACGGTTCGGCTGCCGCCCCCGCCGCGCCGGCGGGACAGGCCTTTGGCCGCGCCGGCGAGACGGTGGCCTTCAACACCCTGCAGCAGGCGGTTGTCCGCAACATGAACGCCAGCCTGGCGGTTCCCTGCTTCCACGTCGGTTACACGATCACCACCGACCGGCTCGACGCCTTCTACAAGCAGGTCAAGGCCAAGGGCGTCACGATGACGGCTCTGCTGGCCAAAGCGGTGGGCGTCACCCTGGCCCGCCACCCCCAGCTCAACGCCTCCGCCAGCGACGCGGGCATGGCCTATCCGGCCGCCATCAACGTGGCGGTGGCGGTCGCCATGGATGACGGCGGCCTGATCACCCCGGTGCTGGCGGCCGCCGATCGCACCGATCTCTATGCGCTGTCGCGCCAGTGGGCCGACCTGGTGGCCCGCTCCCGCTCCAAGCAGCTCAAGCCGGAGGAGTACACCACCGGCACCTTCACCCTTTCCAACCTGGGCATGTTCGGGGTCGATCGCTTCGATGCGATCCTGCCGCCGGGCACCGGGGCCATCCTGGCGGTGGCGGCCTCCAGGCCCGTGGTGGCGGCCCTCAAGGATGGTTCGATCGCCGTGCGGCGGCAGATGCAGGTGAACCTCACCGCGGATCATCGTGTGATCTACGGCACCCATGCGGCGGCCTTCCTCAAGGATCTGGCCCAGCTGATCGAAACCAGTCCGGAAAGCCTGGTGCTCTGAATCTGTGGCTGGCGACGCCGATCAACGCCTTTCGAGCTACGACTACCACCTGCCCCCCGAGCAGATCGCCCAGCGACCGGTGGAACCACGGCATGCGGCGCGTCTTCTGGCGTTGGAACAGCACCATGGCGCGCGGCACCGGCAGGTCTGGGATCTGCAAGCGGAACTGAGCCCCAAAGACCTGATCGTGGTGAACGACACTCGGGTGCTGCGGGCCCGGCTGCAGGCCCGCCGGGCCAGTGGCGGCCGGGTGGAGCTGCTGCTGCTTCAACCCTGGCTGGGGTCGCTTCCCGATGCGTCCTCCCGCCAGGGCTGCTGGCTCTGCCTGGCCCGTCCTGGGCGACGACTGCGCTCCGGCGAATGGCTCCAGCTGGAGAGGGAGGGGCAGCCGCCGCTGGCCGTTGAGGTGGTGTCAACGGACCCCTCCAGTGGGGGACGCGTGGTGCGTTTCCCGGCCGATTGTGCCAGCGCCGTCGGGATGGAAGCCTTGCTGGCCCGGTACGGCACCATCCCGCTTCCCCCCTACATCCACAGCCACGACAAGGACGACGACGACCGTTATCAGACGCGCTACGCCACCAAGCCTGGGGCCGTGGCCGCCCCCACCGCAGGTCTGCATCTGAGCGATGCCTTGCTGGCGGCCCTGTCGGAGCGTGGCGTGGAGCGGGCCACCGTGACCCTGCACGTGGGACTGGGCACCTTCCGGCCCCTCGAGAGCGAGGATCTCACCAACCTGACGCTCCACAGCGAGTGGGTGGAGGTGAGTGGGGAGCTGGTGGCGGCCGTGGCGGCCTGTCGCCGGCGCGGAGGGCGTGTGATTGCTGTGGGGACGACCAGCGTTCGCAGCCTGGAAGGGGTGGCGGCACTGAATGGGGGAGCGCTGGCTCCCCATCGCGGCCCGATCGAGCTGGTCATCCAGCCAGGCTTTCGCTTCCGGGTGGTGCAGGGACTGCTCACCAATTTCCATCTGCCACGCAGTTCGCTGCTGCTGCTGGTCAGCGCCTTGATCGGTCGCGAACGGCTGCTGGAGCTCTACGCGGAGGCTCAGGCCGCCGGCTACCGCTTCTACTCCTATGGCGATGCCATGTGGATTCCACCGGAGGCGGTGCTGGAGACGGCCCGGCCATTGCCCTGATCGGCGGCGTGCGGGTGTTGCCAGAAGCCAGACCAATCGACCACTTCCAGGGGACGGGAAATCAGATAGCCCTGAACCACGTGACAGCCGAGTTGACGAAGCAGTTCCAGTTCAGCTGTGGATTCCACACCTTCGGCAACCACCTGGAAGTGAAGCGTCTGAGCCAACTCAATCACGTTCTTGACAATGGCCTGGTTTTTTGGCTTTCGATCGAATCCGGAAATGAAAGATGCATCAAGCTTGAGAATGTCAAATGAGAAGTGCTGTAAATAGGCCAGCGAGGCGTAGCCAGTGCCAAAGTCATCGATGGCGATCTGAATACCGTGCGATTGGAGTTCAAGAAAAATATCCGCGGCGATGGTGATGTTCTCGACAAGAGCGCTTTCGGTGAGCTCCAGCTTGAGAAGACGGCCTTCCAGCCCTGTGCGTTCCAGCGCGTCAAGAGTCTGGGAAACAAAATCACTTCGTTGCAGCTGAATGCTGGAGACGTTGACGGCCGTGCTGAGGTCTCGCTTTGATTGCTGGTTCCACTCTGCAGTCTGTCGGCAAGCCTGTTCCAGGGCCCACTTCCCCAGGTCGCAGATGAAATCGGTCTGTTCTGCCAGCGGGATGAACTCTGCCGGGGGGATCGTGCCGTGTTTCGGGGAGTGCCTGCGAAGCAAGGCCTCGGAACTCCGGATGCTGGAGTCGCTGAGTTGCAGCTGGGGTTGGTAGACCAGTCGGAATTCAGACTTCTGAAAAGCCATCTCTAAGTCAAGGCGTCGATGGCTCAGCAGGTGATCACGGGCCTCCCGCAACGTCTGGACCTGTTGCTGCAGGATCTCAGTGATCCCGTAGAGGTCAATGGGATCCAGCATCGAAACGAGATCACCTTCACTCACGATCCCAGCCAGGGATCCATCGGAATTGGTGACCATCAGGTGTTTGACATGGAGCCGGCTCATGAGCTCGTGGGCTCTGCCGAGGGTATCTTCGGGATGCAGAAGCAGATGCGGAGTGCTCATCACATCGCCGACAGTGACCAAGGAAAAATCCAGGCCGAGAGTACGAAGTTGCAGCACATCGCCCTCTGCCAGGATGCCCAGTGCCACTGGCGAATCGGAGGGAGAGGCGGGATCCACGACCACCACCGAACCGATCAACCGGTTGCATAAGCGCTGCACCGCGACGGCCAGCGAGTCGTGCGGCGACACCGTCACGACCTGCAGGGTCATGATCTCGTGAACCAGTCGAAATCGCAGAAAAAATCCATGGCCCAACTGCCGGCGAAGGCTGCTGATCGTGGCCAGACCTGAGGGAAATCCGTCAGGTTCGAGGATTGGCAGATGACGGATCTTCTGACGCTTCATCAAGTTAAGGGCGACAAAGATATTGGTGAATTCGCTACGTTGAAGTCCCAGAACCGGCGCGGTCATGACCTGGGACAAAAGGATTGTCTCCAGATGGCCTTCCTGGAGTGACAGACGGACCAGATCGCGTTCTGTGATGATTCCCAGAAGACGATGGTTTTCGGTGACCAGTACGCAACCCGAGTCCAGGGGAATGATGCTGGCCGTGAGGACGGTTGACTCCTCTGGGGTTCTCGAGTCGAGGCTGCAATCGAGTCTGCTTCGTATCAGGGCCAGCGCATCGGCGACCGTGGCCGATGGACTCAGCTGAGGGGGAGACTCAAGAATGGCGTGATGGGGATCTCCACCGATCGAAGCGCTGACGAAGTCTGATGTGTCACGGCCCATGGCGAGAGTGCCGGGATCTGGGCCGGACAGAGGAATGAATCAGTGAGGACCTGGGATTGGTGCCAGGAACATGTGGGAAGAGCAGCAGACGTCTTGCAGTGGTAGAGCGGCTGCTGCTCGGTTGATGCCAGCGGCCGTGATCAGGCGGCGGCGAGGTTGGCGGCCACGAAGTCCCAGTTGACCAGCTTGTCGAGGTAGGTGGTCATGTAGTCGGGACGGCGGTTCTGGTAGTCGAGGTAGTAGGCGTGCTCCCACACGTCCATGGTGAGCAGGGCCTTCTGGCCATGGGCCAGGGGCAGATCGGCGTTGGCCGTCTTGGTGATCTTCAAGGTGCCACCATCAAGCACCAGCCAGGCCCAGCCGCTGCCGAACTGGGTGGCGCCGGCGGTCTTGAACTGCTCTTTGAAGGCGTCGAAGCTGCCGAAGTCGGCAGCGATCTTCTCGGCCAGGGCACCGGTGGGAGCTCCGCCGCCGCCGGGCTTGATGCACTGCCAGTAGAAGCTGTGGTTCCAGACCTGGGCGGCGTTGTTGAACACCCCCGCCTTGGCGGTATCGCCGGTGACCGCCAGGATCACCTCTTCGAGGCTCTTGCCTTCGAGGTCGGTTCCTTCGATCGCCTTGTTGAGGTTGGTGACGTAGGCAGCGTGGTGCTTGCCGTGGTGGAACTCGAGGGTCTGCCGGGAGATGTGGGGCTCGAGTGCGTCGAGGCCGTAGGGCAGTTCGGGCAGCTGGTGAGCCATGGAAACCGGTTGTGGTTAGGAGGCATTGTAACGATCGTCACCCGAAGTCTGGCCGCCCGGCGCCGGCCCTCAGCCCTTCACCTCCAGCAGTTCCACCTCGAACACCAGGGTGGCGTTGGGGGGGATCACGCCACCGGCGCCACGCTCGCCGTAGGCCAGATCGGGGGGAATCACCAGCTTGCGCTTGCCGCCCACCTTCATGCCGGCCACGCCCTCGTCCCAGCCCCGGATCACCCGGCCGGCGCCGAGGGGAAAGCTGAACGGACCGCGGCCGTAGCTGCTGTCGAACTCCTTGCCGTTGGTGAGGGTGCCCCGGTAGTTGACCACCACCGTCTGGCCGCTCCTGGCTTCGGCGCCTTCGCCCAGGGTCAGGTCGGTGATGCGCAGGCCGCTGGGGGTGGTCCGCTCGGAGGGGGAGACGAGCTCCCCGCCCAGGGCCGCAGCTCCGGTGGAGGCCAGGTCTGCACTGGAGGGGTCGGGAGCCATGGTGAACAGGGTGGGGTTGGGGACGTCGGGATCGAGTTCGAGGGGGGCGGCCACGGCTTCCCGTGCAGCCGGTGCGGTGGAAGGATTCGCCTGGGGCGCGGTGGCGGGGCCGGAACGGGCCAGGGCCTGCTGGACGCCGGACTCGGCCGGGGCCGGTGCGGCGGCCTCCACCTGGGAGGGCGACACCAGCTGGCTCACGAAGGCCAGCATCAGACAGGCCACGCAGACGAACGAGCTGATCAGGATGTCGCGCATGCGGAAAGTCCCGGATGGGGGGATTCTGCCAGTGCGATCAGTCGGGGTTCTCGCCGCCGTTCTGGCGCTGGCGCAGGGTCTGCTCGAGCCGGTCGATGCGGCCGCGCAGCTCGTCCAGCTCCCGCTGCCGGGCCAGGCCCAGGTCCTGCAGCAGCTGGTCGCGGTTGCGCTCCAGCTGACGCTCGGCCTGCTGCTCCACTTCCGGCGTCTCGCCCCGCAGCGCCCGCATGACGTCCTCGACCAGGGCGGAGGCGTGGCTGGGGTCGAGGCGGCCGCTGCTCACCCATTCCTGACTGACGTACTTGAGCCGGTCGGCCACCAGCGAGGTGGTGCCGAGGCCGCGCAGCAGCAGCATCTGCAGCAGATTGCCCTGGTCCATGAAAGAGGTTTCCTTGGGGAAACGGCGTCACTCTCCCCTGACCTTGGCGCGTCTGGTGCCCGGCGGCCATGGGCAATGACCGTCGGCCCCGCTGGTTCGTGGCGGTGGCGCTGCTGGCGGGGCTGCTGGCGGGCCTGAGCCTGCCGCCGCTGGGCTGGCCCTGGCTGCTCTGGCCATCCCTCGCCGTCCTCTGGGGGCTGGTGGCGGTGCCCCGTCACTCCGGCTGGCCCGCTGCCAGGGCCGGTGGCGGCTGGGGGCTGGCGGCGGTCCTGGTCAGCCACCGCTGGCTGCTCTGGCTTCACCCCCTCGACTGGATCGGCGTGCCGGGCCCCCTGAGCCTGCCGATCTGCCTGGCTCTGTGGCTGGCCATCGGCCTGGCGGCTGGGGCGCTGGTCGGGGGCTGGGGCTGGCTGGTGTGGCGCCTGGATGGGCGCCGCTTCAGCACGGCCCTGCTGGCGGCGGCGTTGTGGGGGATTGCCGAGGTGACCCTGTCCCGCGGTCCCCTGTTCTGGCTTGGCCTGGGGGCCGCCGCCCTGCCCGGCGACCGGGCCCTGGCCGGCCTGGCCTCCCTGGGCGGTGCGGGGCTGTTGGCTGCTGTGCAGCTTCTGATCGGCTGGGGGCTGTGGCGCACGGTGACGGCGACGGCCCGACCGCTGCGCCCGGGTGCTCTGACCCTGGCCCTGGTGCTGGCGGCCCATCTGATCGGTCTGGCGCTCATCCGTGACGGGTCGATTGCAGACGGGCCAGTGGAGCGGTGGCTGGTGCTCCAGCCGGCCACCCCCACCCGCCAGAAGTTCCTGCCCGAGCAGCAGCGGCGCCTGCTGCTCCAGCTGGCCGCGGCCCAGCGGCAGGCCCTGCTCCCCGGGGACCCGCCTGCGCCGGAGGCGATCACGGGGCTGCTGCTGCCCGAAGGGGCGCTGGCCCTGGGCCAGCCCCTGCCGGAGCCGGCGACCGTGGAGGTGCTCAGCGGCGGCTTCCGCCGTGAGGGCCTCGAGCAGCGCAGCAGCGTGCTGCGCTTCGCGCCCGGTGCGTGGCTGCCCAGCAGCTGGATCGACAAGCACCGGGTGGTGCCGCTCGGGGAGTGGGTGCCGCTGGCGGGTCTGTGGCGCTGGAGCGGACTGTCGGCGGTGGGTGGGATCGAACCGGGGGCGGCCTCCCGGCTTCTGGACCGTCCGGGCGGGCCGGTGGGGGTGGCCATCTGCTACGAGATCTCCGATGGTGCCGCCCTGGCGACCGCCAGCAGGGAGGGGGCCCGCTGGTTGTTGGCGACGGCCAATCTGGATCCCTATCCGTTGATGCTGCAGGAGCAGTTCCGGGCGCTGGCCCAGCTGCGGGCGATCGAGACCGGCCGCTGGCTGATCAGTGCGGCCAATACGGGCCCGAGCCTGGTGGTCGATGCCCACGGGCGGATCGGCGACCAGCTGCCGGCTGGCCGACCTGGCTCCAGGATTCTCGCGGTGCGGCAGCGCTCCGCCCTGACGCCCTACGCCAACGGGGGAGAGTGGCCCCTGCTGGGGATCGCCGCGATGGCTGGCCTCTGGCGCTGGCGCTTCTGAAGGACCCCTGAGGCTTCGGCCGACGTTCAGGCGGCCTGGGCCGTGGCGCGCTCCAGGTAGAGGGTCTGGGTGGGATAGGCGAAGGCGATGGCCTGCTCTTCGAAACGGCGCAGGATGCCGAGATTGATCTTCTGCTGCAGGTCAAGAAACAGCACCATGTCGCCATCGGGGACGAAGAACACGAACTCAAATTCCAGGGCGCTGTCGGCGAAGCCGGTGAAGTGGCAGCGGTCGAATTCGGCGGGGGGATGGGCGTTGACAACCCCGGCCACGAGCTCGGGGATGGCGGCCACCTTCTCCACGGGCGTCTGGTAGACCACGCCGATGGTGTGGGCCACCCGCCGCCGCGGCAGGTCACCGAAGTTGCGGATGGTCTGGATCAGCAGCTCCTCGTTGCTGATCACGACCCGTTCACCGCTCAGGCTGCGGATGATCGAGGAACGCAGTCCCACCCGTTCCACCGGCCCGAGCACATTGCCGAAAACGATGAAATCGCCGATGCGGAAGGGCTCATCCAGCAGGATCGTGATGTAGTTGATGAAGTTGGTGAACGGGCCCCGCAGGGCCAGGCCCAGGCCGATGCCGGCGCCGGCCAGGGAGGCATAGACGGCACCCAGTTCCACCCCCTGGTTCTGGAGAAACACCAGGGCCCCGATGATCCAGATGATCGTGCGGATCATCGGGGCCAGCCCATCGAGGGTGGCCACTTGTTCGTGGCGCCCCAGCCGCAGCATCGATCGATTGAGCACCAGCAGCAGCGTTCTGTTGACCAGCCGCACCACCAGCAGGATCGCCACCAGAAAAACGGCAGCGCTCACGAACCGGTGGGGTCCCTGGTCGAACTGCAGGCCGTCCCAGCCCCTGACGACGGTCTGCCAGCCCCAGAAGAACATCGCCAGATACCCGAGGGGGGCGATGGTGCCGAGCACCAGCCGCAGCAGGGTGTCGTCGGTGCTGCTGGCGGTGCGGCGGGTGATCCGCCTCAGGAAGCGTCCCACCAGCATCGTCACAAGCCAGACGACGGCCGAGCCCGCCAGAAACTGGACCGCGGCCGTGAGGAACGTGACGCCGAGGGTCGTCATGGGTTCTTGGTCGGCTCCTGACACCTTTGCACAGGCGGTCGGTGTGCCGCAGCGCCTCAGGCTTCCGCGTCCGGCGGTGGTGGGGACAGGCGCGCGATCAGAGCGTCGGTGATGTCGGCGGGGAAGGCCACCTCGATCCGTTCGTTGCGCAGGTGCAGATCCCGCTGGGGGAACGGGATGGTCAGGTCGTGACGGCGCAGCATGGCTTCGATGCGGAAGTTGAGTTCACTGCGGATCTCGTACTGACGCCGGGGCTG
This sequence comes from Cyanobium sp. CZS25K, assembly GCA_030373325.1. Taxonomy (GTDB): domain Bacteria; phylum Cyanobacteriota; class Cyanobacteriia; order PCC-6307; family Cyanobiaceae; genus Cyanobium. The sequence continues at coordinate 54,904 of JAUCZB010000017.1, forward strand.
GTTGATCCAGACCAGCAGCAGAAAGTCCAGGGAACTCTCTCCGAAGCCGGTGAAGAACACCCACGGAGGCGGTGCCGCCAGGATGTCGGGGAAGCCCTCGCAGGCTTCCAGCAGGGCCTGGCGCACCAGCCGGCAATCGGAGCCGTAGGCCACGCCCACAGGAATCCTGAGGCGAGAGACCGGGCTGCCGTGACTCCAGTTGACGACGCGGGATTCGAGAAACTCCGCATTGGGAACGATGATCGAAATCCGGTCAAGGGTGACCACCTCGGTGCTGCGCAGATTGACGCGGGTCACGGTGCCCTGCAGGTCGCCCACCTCGACGAAATCATTCACCTGGATGGGCCGCTCGAACATGATGATCAGGCCGCTGATCAGGTTCTTGGCGATGCCCTGCAGCCCGAGGCCGACCCCCACCCCCAGGACGCTGGCGAACAGGGCGAGGGAGGTGAGATTGAGGCCCCAAAGCTGCAGCAGCACGAGCGTGCCAAGGAACAGCAGGCCGTACTGAAGGAGGAAGGCGATCGCTTCCTGGGAGCCCGGCTCGATGCCCGTGCGCTGCAGAACACGGGTGCGGAGCATTCCCGTCAGGAACGCCACCCCGCGCACCAGCACCAGGAAGAGCGCCACCAGGATGACGGCGTCCAGCACCGAATAGCTGCGTCCCCCCAGGGGCAGGAAGGGGGAGTCCAGGCTCTCGTTGACCGCATCGAACAGGCGGCCGATCAGCAACCGGGTGGCTGGAAAGAAACCGGCGATCACCCGGACCGCCGCCACCCAGACGCCGAGTTGCAGCACCACCAGCACCCCATGCAGCAGCCAGTCCATGCCCCGCAGCGGCCTGACACTGCCGGGCTCGCTGGCCAGCGGCTGGGTGAGGGCCGAAGGCAGGAACCGGTGCCACAGCCGCCGCAGCAGCCGCTGCAACAGGAACGCCAGCGCCAGGATTCCGAGGGACACGGGGATCATCCGGGCCATGTAGGCGGGCTGACGCTCGGCGCGTCCCCGGGCGATGGCCGCCGCGATGGTGCGGCGCCAGAGTTCGGCCTGTTGACCGACGGCCATGCTCTCGGGCGTGTCCCGGCGGGTGACCGTGAGGATCACCTCGCCATCGAGGGTGATCACGGGCAGGTTGTTCAGCTCCCGGACGCCGATCTTTCCCGGCTGCTTCGACGCCACCACCTCCTGCAGCAGCCGGTTGGCCCGCTCCACCCGCTGCCTGGCCGAGTAGTCCTTCGAGGCGTTGACCTCGAACAGACGGTGGCCATCCAGCTCCAGGAAGGCCGGGATCTCCGGCCGGGCCTGGGCCCTGGCGCCATGGAGCGGTGCCACCACCAGCAGGAGCGCCAGGGCCGCCAGAACCACCAGGCGGCCCCGGGAGCGAACGCCGAGGCCGGCCCGTGGCCATCGGCGTGTCGACAGGATGGGCTGGATGGGCATGGGGACAGGGGGTTGCGACCAGCTTGACGCCGATCCGTGCTCCCGTCCGGCAGCAGACCCGTCAGCCCAGCGGGGAAGCGGCTCGCCGTCAGGTGAGGGCGGCCTGGGAGCTCTGGCCGGCAGTGCGGGGCACCAGGATCTTGCGCAGGCCCAGACGACCGGTTCCATCGGCGTACTCTCCCCAGGGCTCCAGGACGGCCTCGTTCCGCTCCATGTCCGTGTCGAGGCCATCCTCCCCGCCGTCCTGGGGGTCGAGCAGGCCGATCACGGCCTGACGCACCCCCGCCAGGCGCCGCTCCAGCCTCCGGCGCGCGCGCTGTTCCTGCTCCAGGTCCTGCAGCAGGGACTGCCGTTGGCGTTCGGCGGCCTCTTCGCGAAGGCGGTCCCGCTCCCGTTCGGCCTCCTCCAGGGCCGCCTGCTCCTGCTCGGCGATGGCCAGCTGCTGCCGGATGGCCTCGTGGAAGCGCTCCACCTCCGCCTCGGCCTGGCGCCGGCCCTCAAGGGCCTCGGCCAGCTCGGCCTCGAGCCGTTGCCGCTCCAGCCGGGCTTCCTCCCGCTCGGCCGCCACCTCATGGGCCCGGGTGGCGGCGGCGGACTCCAGGTGGCGGCGGAAGCGGCGCTCCTGCTCCAGTTCCTCCCTCAGGGCGTCGACTTCGCTGGTGGTGGCGGCGATCAGGCTCTGGGCCTGGGCGGTGAGGGCCTCGACCGCCTGGGTGAAGGAGCTGGACATCGGCGTGCGCAGGGAAAGGATGCTGGCCTTGCTCTAAGCCTGGGGGGGGAGGCCTGTCGGTAGCGAAGCGCTCCACCACCGGTGGGGTGCCGGTGGCCTCAGCCGGCGTCGTGGCGCGAATGGCGCAGCAGCAGCGAGGGGGTGATGCCGTAGCGCTCCCGGAAGCTGGCGGAAAAGGATGACATCTGGACGAAGCCGTGGCGGCGGGCGATGGCGGCCACGGTCTCGCCGGGCTGGGCCCGCAGCAGATCGGCGCGCACCGCGCTCAGCCGCTGGCGCTTCACCCACGGCATGGGGCTGCAGCCGAACCGCCGCTGGAACAGGTGCTGCAGGTTGCGCTGCGAGTAGGCGCTGCGCCGACTGAGCTCCGTGGGGGTGATCGGGGTATGCAGGTTGGCCTGGATCCACTCCAGCAGGTCGTCGAAGGGGCGATCCCCGCGGTGGTCGGGGACGACGCGATCCTTCCCCTTCAGCGTCTCCGGGCAGATGACGGCGGCCACCAGGCGGAACATCAGACGCCCGTGACTCCAGCAGCGTGAGCGGAACCGTGGCCGTCATTCGTTGACGATCGAGGCCGTGACCTCCACCGAGGCATCGCCGCACTGCACGATCCGGCCGGTGGGATTGGCCACCAGGCTGCCGAGCACGAGCGGGTGGTCCGCGGGACGGATCTGGCCCGTTTTGGGCGACTGGGCCGGAATCACATGGCTGTAGGCCGCTTCGGTCGTGGTGCGAACGGCGTCGTTGAAGGACGCCGCCGTCTGATCAGGGCTCGCCTGCGGCTGCGCCCCGGCCCCGGGACAGGCCGCCACGATGCCGAGGGACAGGCAGGCCAGCAGTGACGGGCGGGCGTGGCGGAACTGGGGGAAGGTCATGGGTGGGGGTGCGGAACGGTGCCAGGGTCGGGGGTGCAGGGCAGGGCCGGGGGACGCCGCCGGGTCGGCAGCGCAGCCATGGGTCTCCACTGCAGCCGCCCTCTGGCATGGGTCCGATCGTCGAGCAGGTCAGCGTGCCAAGTTTCCCGCCGTTGCTGACAGGATTCGCGCAGCATTTCTGCGCCGCTGCGACAGTCTTGCCGTCCTGCGTTCATGGGTCGCCTCAGGCCGTGCCAACGAGTGTGTCGAAGGTGATCGATGCGACCCTGAACCGCTCATTGACGCCCCCACAATGCGGCCGTGAGCCAACCGCAGCGCCCAGCGAATACGTGCTTGTTTGAATCCTTGCTCGTGCATCGTCCTGAGGCCTGGGGATTTCCTGTGCTGGCCGCTCTGCTGATCCTGGCTCTGGGATTGGGAGTGCTGCTTCTGTGGCCCGCTCCCGCCCCGGCGGCGGACCCCTGCCCGCCGGCGATGGCGCCGATCCCCGGCGGCCGCTACCGGATCGGCGCGGCGGGCCGCCTGCCGGAGGAGGCGGAGTCGGAGGCGCCGGTGAGGCTGCAGCCTTTCTGCATCGGCCGCACGGAGGTGACCAACCGCGCCTTCGCCGCCTTTGTGGCCACCACCGGTTACCGCACCCAGGCGGAGCGGGACCTGCCGGAGGAGCAGTTCCCGCAGCTCTCCGCCGCCGAGCGCCGCCCCGGCTCGGTGGTCTTCCGGCCCCCTTCCCCCGGCGAGCCCCTGGCGGAGCTCAGCTGGTGGCACTGGGTGCCGGGGGCCGACTGGCGCCACCCCGAAGGCCCCGGCAGTTCCATCGACGGGCGGCTCGACCATCCGGTGGTGCACGTGTCGCTGGCGGATGCCGAGGCCTACGCGGCCTGGGCCGGCGCCGCCCTCCCCAGCGAGGCCCAGTGGGAGTTTGCCGCCCGCGGCGGCCTGCGGGATCGGGCCTTCAGCTGGGGTGACCGCTGGCGGCCCGGCCTGGCCAACACCTGGCAGGGGGAGTTTCCCGTCAGCAACACCGCTGACGATGGCTTCACCGGCACCGCACCGGTGGGCAGCTTCCCCCCCAACGGCTACGGACTCCAGGACATGACCGGCAACGTCTGGGAGTGGACGGCGGACTGGTACCGGCCAGGCCACGAGCGCCTCGCTGGCCAGGACGATCCGGTGCTGGACGACCCTGCTTTCAGCAGCGATCCGCGGGAGCCTGGGGTGGCCAAGCACGTCATCAAGGGGGGCTCCTTCCTGTGTGCCCCGAACTACTGCAGCCGCTACCGGCCGGCGGCACGGGAGGCCGAAAGCCCCGACACCGGCACCTCCCACATCGGCTTCCGACTCGTTTCCCCCGCCCTGACCACCCATGGCTGAGCGTCCCCTGACCCGCCTGAGCGTCTCGCTCGGCCGCCTGCTGCGGCGCATGGTGCCGGCGTGCCTGGCCCTGGCCCTGGTGGGCTGGTCGTTCAGGGCCGTGCCGGCCCTGGCCCAGCGGATCACCGGCACCCCGGGAGCCCCCAATGCCACCACCACGATCTCCGGTACCCAGCTGCCGGCCCCGGCGCCCCCCTTCGGCGGTGTGATCAAGGAAGGGGCGCTGCAATCGAAGCCCTGGTGGGCGCCGCGGATCACGCCACCGCAGAGCGCGCCCAACGTGCTGCTGATCCTCACCGACGACGCCGGTTTCGGCGTGCCCAGCACCTTCGGGGGCGTGATCCCCACCCCGGCCATGGACCGTGTCGCCAAGGCGGGCCTCCGGTACAACCGCATGTTCTCCACGGCCCTGTGCTCCCCCACCCGCGCCGCCCTCATCACCGGGCGCAACCACCACTCCGCCGGCTTCGGCGTGATCTCGGAGCAGTCGACGGGCTTCCCGGGTTACAACAGCATCATCGAGCGGGACAAGGCCACGATTGGCCGCCTGCTCAAGGACAACGGCTATGCCACGGCCTGGTTCGGCAAGGACCACAACGTGCCGGGGTTCCAGGCCAGCCAGAGCGGGCCCTTCGACCAGTGGCCCACGGGGATGGGCTTCGAGTATTTCTACGGCTTCGTGGGTGGGGACGCCAACCAGTGGCAGCCCAACCTGTTCCGCAACACCACCCAGATCTATCCCTTCGAGGGCAAGGAGCCCGGCAGCTGGAACCTGGTGACGGAGATGGCCGATGACGCCATCGACTACATGGCGCGGATGCACCAGATCAACCCCAGCAAGCCGCTGTTCATCAAGTACGCCCCCGGGGCCACCCATGCTCCCCACCACCCCACCAAGGAGTGGGTGGAGCGCATCCATGCCATGCATCTGTTCGATGACGGCTACGAGAAACTGAGGGAGCGCATCTTCGCCAACCAGAAGCAACTCGGTGTGATCCCCAAGGACGCCAAGCTCGATCCCTGGCCCGCTGATGTGATCACCCCGTGGGACCAGCTGACCCCGGAGGCCCAGAAGCTGTTCATCCGCCAGGTGGAGGTGTTCGCCGCCTATGCCGCCTACAGCGACTATGAAATCGGCCGCGTGATCCAGCAGTTCGATGCCCTCGGCAAGCTCGACAACACGCTGATCATCTACATCAACGGCGACAACGGCACCAGCGCCGAAGGCGGGCCCCTGGGCACCCCCAACGAAGTGGCCTTCTTCAACGGCCTCAACAAGCTGCCCGTCGAGGTGCAGATGAAGTTCTACGACGTGTGGGGCACCGATCTCACCTACAACCACATGTCGGCGGGTTGGAGCTGGGCCTTCGACACCCCCTTCAGCTGGTTCAAGCAGAACGCCTCCCGGCTTGGCGGGGTGAACCAGAACATGGTGGTGTCGTGGCCGGCGCGCATCAAGGACAGGGGCGGTCTGCGGGAGCAGTTCGTGCACGTCATCGACGTGGTGCCCACGATCCTGGAGGCGGCGGGGTTGCGGGCGCCCGAGGTGGTGGATGGGATCCCCCAGAAGCCGATCGAGGGCACCAGCTTTGTGTATACCTTCGACAGCAAGAACGCCAAGGCGCCATCGCGCCACAAGACCCAGTACTTCGAGATGATGGGTCAGTGGGCGCTCTACAATGAGGGCTGGCTGCTGAGCACCAAGGTGAACCGGGCCCCCTGGGACGCCTTCGGCCCGGCCAACCCCGATCCGCTCAACAACCAGACGCTCGAGCTCTACGACCTCAACCGTGATTTCAGCCAGACCACCGACCTGGCGGCCCAGAACCCCGGCAAGCTGAAGGAGATGAAGGCGGCCTTCATCGCTGAAGCGGCCAAGTACCAGGTGTTCCCGCTCGATGCCTCGGTGGCGGCACGGATCGTGGCTCCCCGGCCCAACATCACCGCCGGCCGCACTGAGTTCGTCTACACCCATCCGATGGTGGGGCTGCCCCAGGGGGATTCCCCCCTGTTGCTCAACACCTCCTACAGCGTCACCGCCGACATCGACGTGCCCGCCGGCGGCGCCGAGGGCATGCTGCTCACCTCCGGCGGCCGCTTCGGCGGCTACGGCTTCTACCTGAAGAACAGCAAGCCCGTGTGGGTCTGGAACATGGTGGATCTGGAGCGGCTCAAGTGGGAGGGCACCGAGCCCCTTCCCCCCGGCAAACACAAGGTGGCCTTTGATTTCGTCTACGACGGCAAGGGGGCCGGCACCCTGGCCTTCAACGACTTCAGCGGCGTCGGCCGCCCTGGCACCGGCACCCTCAAGGTCGACGGCAAGGTTGTAGCCACCAGAACCATGCCCAGGACCCTGCCGATGATCCTGCAGTGGGACGAGAGCTTCGACGTTGGCTCCGACACCCTCACCGGCGTCAACGACGCTGACTACCAGCCGCCGTTCCGCTTCACAGGTACCCTCGACACGCTCACCATCCAGCTGGATCGGCCCAAGCTGTCCCCGGAGGAGATCAGGAGCCTGGAGGCGGCCATGCGCACCAAGGCAGCCAGTGAGTGAGCAGGTGGCCGACCTTCCCGACGCGGCTCAAGGGCTGGCGGGACACAGCCGCCTCCATTCCCCCAGGGCCTCTCCGGCAGCGTAGGACTTCCGCAGGCTCAGAGCCGTGTCGGACGGCGCGAGGGAACCGTTGCCGGGTTCCACGATCGCTTCCGTCCGGCCGATGGACGGGACGAGCAGCACCAGGCCCGCCGTCAGGCCGGCGGCCCAACGTCGCCGCCATGGGGCCCGGGGGGATCGGTTGGGCAAGGGGCAGCCAAAAGGGATCAGGTCATCCTCGCGGGCGCCCCGGAGCCGGCCGCCTCCAGCTCAGCCAGCTTCCTCACAGCAACACAGTTCTCCAGGGGCCCGATCAATCAAGCCCCAGGGAGCCCTGGGTCAAGAAAATGGAACCAAGCGGACTCGCACCGCTGACCCCCTACAGGGGAAGTTGCCTGCGAAGATATTTTGCCCGACTGGCGAACTTCAGCCATAGCAAGGATCCTCGGGAGGTACCCCCGGGATGGTGAGGGAGCGAGGGCCGTGGCGCCGCTGGAGTCAGGGCTGGTGAAGCTGCCAGCGGGGATCCGCTCCCAGGCAGCAACGGGTTCCTATGAAGGCGTGGGTTGCGCCTTTCGCCAACTTCTGGACCGGTTGCCTTTCTGGCTAGCGATGACGGAGGCCACCCCCGGCCTCACGCCCTACAGCCTGCGGCATGGGTAGGCCTGGCGTGGGCACAAGGCTTACTCCAGACCCATCCCGGTGCGTGTTCTGGCTGCATTGATGGGTCAAAACCCGGCCACCCATCACCGTCACTACGGCGAGTGGATGGATGCGGCGGGGTTGGAGGAGGCGGTGGCTAGGGCTTCAGGGTGATCACCCGGCGCCGTTCTGCAGCAGGTTGATCCGCCGCGCTCACCCCACCGTGGAGCCCCTGAGGAGCCTTCAGAGGCCGAGGGCTCCATGCCGGTGGCGGTGCCTTCATCCGTTGTTCGCACGCACCGCCCTTACTGAGGCAGCTTCTGCGGGCATGGTGATGGCCAAGCCACGTCGAGAGCCTCCAGGCCATCAAGCCCATGACATCTGAAACCACCAAGATCCACTGCCCGAACTGCGGCACCGAGATCAACGTGAGTGATGTGCTCCGCCATCAGGTGGAGGAGCAGCTCACCCATCAGTTCAGGGAGCAGTTCTCCGGTCAGCAGAAACAGCTGGAGACGGTTCGCCGCGACCTGGACGAGCGGCAGCAACAGCTGGAGGCGCAGGCGCAACAGCAACAGAAGCTCGTGGCGCCCGCGTCCCCAGCAGTGGTGTAATTCCCCCGGCACCCCCACCCCGGCGTAGCCGGGGTGGGCCGCGCATCCCAGGCGGCTTGCCCAGCGGCCGGCGTTGCAAGGGGTGGGCAGGCCCGTTTCCCTGGTTTGAGAACCACCTCAACCAGACGAACCATGCCCAAGACCCATCGTGCCGCAGTTGACCTGGCGCCGCTACTGGATGGCAGCAGTGCCGGTGAACTGATCCCTGAACTGGCCACACGCGGCCTGCAGCAGCTGATCGAGCTGGAGGTCGCTGCCTTTCTGGGTGCCGACCGCCATGAGCGCAGCGAGGAGCGGCTCGGCTACCGCAATGGCTACCGGAGCCGCAGCCTCACCACCCAGGTGGGCGACATCGAGCTGCAGATCCCCAAGCTGCGGGCCGGCAGCTTTCTGCCCTCGATCCTCGAGCCCCGCCGCCGCGTCGATCAGGCCCTGTACGCGGTGATCATGGAGGCCTACATCGGTGGCGTCTCCACCCGCAAGGTGGATGACCTGGTGGCGGCGCTGGGCTCCCAGAGCGGCATCTCCAAGTCGCAGGTGAGTCGCATCTGTCAGGAGATCGACCAGCAGGTGCAGGCCTTCCTGAGCAGACCGCTGGAGAGCAGCAGCTACGCCTACGTCTACCTGGATGCCACCTACCTCAAGGGGCGGCTGGGCAAGGCTCAACAGGTCTGCTCCCGCGCTGTCGTCGTCGCCATGGGGGTGAACGAGGACGGGCGCCGGGAGTTGCTGGGCCTCAAGGTGGGCGACAGCGAGAGCGAGCCCTTCTGGGCTGAGTTCATCGCCCACCTCAAAGAGCGAGGCCTAGCTGGCGTCAAGCTGGTGATCTCTGACGCCCATGCAGGGCTCACCAAGGCGATCGGCCGCCAGCTGCAGGGCAGCGTGTGGCAGCGCTGCCGGGTCCACTTTGCCCGCAACCTGCTGCAGTGCGTTCCCTAGCCGCAAGGCTTCTGCGAAGCAGTGGGCTCACCAGGGCATGGTCACCGCTGCCCTGCGCAGTGTGTTCGCCCAGGAAACCGCTGAGGAGATCGAGTCGCGCTGGGATGATCTGGCGGCCTCGCTGGCGGAACGCTTCCCCAAGGCCGCTGCGCTCATGCACGAGGCCAAAGAGGACGTGCTGGCTTTCCGCCACTTCCCAAAGGACCACTGGCGCAAGATCTGGAGCACCAACCTGCTGGAGCGGGTGAACGAGGAAATCAAACGACGCACCCGCGTCGTTGGAATCTTCCCCAACGACGCCTCGATCACCCGCCTGGTGGGGGCGGTGCTGCTGGAGCAGCACGAGCACTGGCAGCTGGAGGGCCGCCGCATGTTCTCCGCCGAGAGCATGGCGACCATCCCGGAGCTCGGCGACATCCCCAGCCTGCAAGCCCTCAGCGCCTGAGAGAGGCAGGAGGCAGGCCCCAGGAGATCGAGGCTGCAGCGCCCCACAGGGCGCAGCAGCCTTGATCGCCGCCCGGGGGCCGGTGCACCACCCCTGGCTGCACAGAACACTTCAGCTCAGAACACATCCGCGATCGGACGAAAGACTTGACAAGTCAATCGCCCCGATTCATCTTGACTGCAAGAGGTGCATCTGCACCTCTGGAATGACAGCCCGTCATTCCACCCTGTTCACCCTCTGATCAGGGCATTCGGGCCTCGGGATTTACACCACGCAAAGGGACGCGGCCCTCGTGGCCCAGGCCATTGCCGATGGCATGGGCAAGGAGAAGGAGAAACTCCTGAAGCAGTTGCGGGAGGAGGCACAGCAGGAACATGCCGAAGCGATCAAGGTTCTCCAGGAGGAGTTGACGGCGAAATCGGGGCAGGTGAAGGAGCTCAACAAGGCAAAGGCGGAGGTGGAAAGGATCCGACGCCAGAAGGATGAGCTGAAGGATGTGCTGCAGCTGCAGTTCGAGAAGCAGACCAGCGACCTTCTGGCCGCGAAGACCGTGAAGATTCGCAAGGAGGAGCAGGATCGCGTCCAGTTGACCGTTGCCGAGCGGGACAAGGTGATCCAGCAGCTCAAGGACCAGCTCCAGGAAGCCCAGCGGCAGGCGGAGCAGGGCTCGATGCAGCTCCAGGGTGAGGTGCAGGAACTGGCGATCCAGGATTGGCTCAGGCAGCAGTTTCCTCTCGACACCATCGAGGAAATCAGGAAGGGGGAGCTAGGGGCCGATTGTCTGCAGACCGTGTATACCCGCCACCATGGCAACGGCGGCACCATTTACTACGAGAGCAAGCGCACCAAGCATTTCCAACCGGCCTGGCTGGAGAAGTTCCGTCAGGACATCCGGGAGCGGAACGCCACTATCGGGGTGCTGGTGACGCAGTCGATGCCGTCCGACATGGAGCACATGGGGCTCCGGGATGGGGTGTGGATCTGTTCGTTCGACGAATTCAGGGGCCTGGCACTGGTGCTGAGGGAATCGCTGGTTCGCCTCAGCCAGACGGTCACGGCGCAGGAGAACCGGGGCGAGAAGATGGCGCTGCTGTACGACTACCTCACCGGCAATGAATTCCGGTTGCAGGTGGAGGCCATCGTCGAGGGCTTCTCCAGGATGCAGCTGGATCTGCACCGGGAGCGCAGTGCGATGCAGCGGATCTGGAAGCAGCGGGAGAAGCAGATCGAGAAGGTGATGCTCAGCACCGCCGCCATGCATGGCGCGATCCGAGGCATCGCCGGCAGTGCCGTGCGTGCACTCCCATCCCTGGAGCTCCCTGCTGCCGAGGAGGAGTTGCCTGATCCGGACGAAGGCGAAGCCCGCTCCGCTCTGCTCAGGGCCCGTTGAGCCGAGGTTTCCACCGTCGTTCGCGCCAACGATGGCCTCCTCTCGGCTCCATCTGGAGAAGCTGGTCTCCTGTCCATTCGTCCTGTGATCCCCCATGAGCCGCGAACACGATCCCTTCCGCATCCCCCGGGCCGGCTGGGAGGTGGCCCCCCTGGCGGGGCTGGCCTCGATCGACGTCAACGGCAACGGCGGCGCCTTCAGCGGCGGCGAAGTCGTGGCCGAATCCACCCTCGGCGGGGTGGTGGTCCATGCCATCCACCAGGCCCTGCTCACCGCCCTGCGCACCGAAGCGCTGCGGCAGCGGGGCGCGATCGACCGCGCCACCCAGGTGCGCACGATCGCCCTGACGGTGTGGGAAGCGGGGAAGCAGGGAGCGATGGTCAGCGCGGTGCTGGGCGTGGTGCTGCTGGTGTTCCCCTGGCTGGGCTGGCCCCTGGCCCTGCTCGGTGCCGTGGGCATGGGCAAGGCCTCGCTGGATCTGTTTCACGCTTTCTGGGATGGCCTGAGCGAGGCGCAGCGGGCCGAACTGCTGGCGGCGGCCCATGAGGCCGGGGTGAACCTGCGGCGTCTGCTCGACGGCACGGTGGGGCCGCAGAGCGCATGACGCCCGCGATCTGCAGCGGCGCCTGGGCGGCGGTGATCGGCTGGGTCGGAGACGGGCTGGCCGATCCGGCCAGCATCGCGGTGCTGCAGGAGCGGCTGGCGCGCCATGGCGCCGAGCTGAGCGGCCAGGTGCCGGAGCTGCTGCTCCGGACGCCCGATGCGGAGGCGGCAGTGCGCAGCTGGCTGGCGGACAAGGATCTGAGCCACTGGATCCCCCGGGCGGACGGCGGCACGGCGGCCCAGGGCTGGCAGTTCGAGACGGCGGGTTGGAACCGCGCCAGGGGCGCAGAGCCGGTGCGTCTGGAGGAGATGGGCCGCACCCATCTGGACGGCGGGGTCGATGCCCTGCTGGCCGAGGGAGTGCCGCAGGCGGTGGCCATCGAGAGCCTGGAGGCGGCGCTGCTGGGAGCGGGGCTGCGGCTGGGCCTGTGGCTGCTGCAGAATCGGGAGGACTGGAGCCGGGCCGGCAGCGCCGAACGGCGGGATCTGCTGGCCGAGGCGCTGAAGGCGACGGGTGTGGGTGCCCTTTCGGGGGTGGCGCTGTCGCTGGTGCTGAGTGTGGCACTGGCGCTGGTGCCGGGAGGCCAGGTGTGGCTGATGGCCCTGAGCCTCACGGGGCTGGTGTGCTTGCTGCCGGCGGCAAGGCGGGACCCCTTCGATCTTAGCGGCTGCCGGTGAGGCCGCGCCAGAGCTGGCCGATGAGCGCACCGAGGCCGCCGGCGCCAGGCCCGGCCCCCTCCCCGGTTCTGGAGCCGGTGGCAGCGCCAGAGCGGGGCGCGGGCCGGATGGCGACGATGGCGGGCGGCACGGCGCTGGCCGGGGAAGGGGCGGGCCGGGGCGGACGGCTCCAGCGGATGTGGCCGTGGAACTGCTCCCAGCTGCTGGTGCGTCGGGTCATGGAGGCAACCGTGAAGAACGGATCCAGTGTTCGGCCCCTGGGCCGCTCCCGGAGAGCGTTACGTGCGAGAAACGGAAGAGTCAGCGGAGCAGGGCGGCCAGGCGGATCTGGTAGGTGTGCTTCCGGAACCGATTCCTGTTCTCTGGGCCATACATCCAGGAAATGCGCTTCGGTTCATCGAATCCATTGCATGCATGGTGGGCGCCGGCCTTGTTCAGCTCCGCCAGCAGAATCACGGTCCTGCGCTCCAGGAGCAGCCCGTGCAGGAGCTGGAGACCCTTCTCGCAGTCGGTGTAGTTGGCCTGGTCGCTGGCAAGAACCAGCGTGCCTGAGGGAAGCGCCGCCAGCCGGGACTCCAGACCGGCATGCACGCGGGCCGCGCCGAGGCCGATGAGTTCGTTGAGGCAGTTCATGGCGGTGAACACGTGGACCCTGCCGAGCCGTTCCCGCTCGGCGGCGCTGAGGCCGGGCTGGAGCAGGTCGATGGCCAGCCCGCGGATCCGCACCTCGGGATGCTCCGGGTAGGCGTGGGCGATGGCGGAGCTGATCGGCCAGCAATCGGCCCAGTGGGCGGCGTTGCGATCAAGCACGTCAACCTCCAGTCGGCGCCCACCGGCCTGCTGGTGGAGGGCGGCCAGGGCGATGGCTTCCGGGCACGGACCGCCGCAGAGGGCGACCAGCCGCAACTCTTCTCTCGCCAGGACAGGTTCCGCCCTGGTGTCCTTGAGGGCGGACAGCACGTCTCCGAGCTGGAGGCTGTAGTGGCCGAGATAGCGCAGCAGGTAGGCCGCCCGCAGGGAAGGGTCGGCGTAGCGATCGGAAGGCACGGGCCCGTTGGTGCGGAATCCACGGGTCAGGCGGATGTCGGCCTCGCGGACGCGCTCCAGGAAGGTGCGCTCGATCTCGCCGGGTGCCGAGAAGGTGCGGATCACCTCGGGGATGAGCCGGTCATACATGGCGGATGGCCTCCGGGCGGATCGTGCGGAAGGTGAGGTTGATCCGCTCCTCACGGATGCGCAGCCGCTGGGGAACCTGGTGCAGCCAGTGCTGCTGCGTGGGGGGATCCATCACCAGCAGATCGCCGTGGCCGAGCTCATAGGCGAGGGGCTCGGCGGCATCGGGTTGCCTCGGCCGCAGGCGGAAGCTGCGGGCGGCGCCGAAGCTGAGGGAGGCGATGGGGGCCTGGGGATCGAGTTCCGGCTCGTCGTCGGCATGCCAGTCGAGCTTGTCGCGGCCATCGCGGTAGCGGTTGAGCAGCAGGGAGTTGAAACGGCAGCCGGCGGCCGCCTGCACCCGCTCGCGCAGCTCCTGCAGCAGCGGGCTCCAGGGCTCGATCGGGTTGGCGACGCCGCTGTAGGTGTAGCAGCAGCCCGGATTTCCCACCCAGCAGGTGAGTCGGGGCAGGGGGTGGGTCCGCCCGAAGAGCGTGATCCGGTCCTGCTTCCAGGGCACCTCGGCCTGCAGCCGCTCCAGCAGCCGATCGGCGTCACCGCCGGCCCAGGCGGGCCAGTAGCGCAGGGCCAGCCCTGCGGCTGTCGTCCGCTGGAGAGCGGCAGGCTCCGGTGGGAGCTCGAACAGGCCCAGCTGGCTGGTCATCGCGCGGGGTAAGGAAAGAGGGATCGCTGGGCCACAGCGTGCTGGAAGGCGGGCCAGGTAGCTCCAGCTTTCGTGCGAATCACGAGCTGGAAGTGGCGTCGTTCAGCCCCAGCTCCGCCAGGGTGACCGGAAGCTGCCGGAGCGGAGCGAGGTCACCCCGGCGGAGGCCTAGCAGGGTCCGCAGGAAGCCGCCGAGCACCCCATCGAGCCGCTGCCAGTCGGCGTAGGTGACGGGCCGGAACCCGTGGGCCAGCAGGCTTTGATTGCGAACCTGGAGGGCATCGATGAATTCACTGCGGCGGGAGCGCCACTCCTCTCCCACCGGATCCCCAAGATCGGCCAGCAAATCGAAGCTGAAAGTGAGGGCCAGCTCGATCCTGTTCTTGTCCCGATTTCTCTTCTCCTCCCAGGCTGCGCGCAACGCATCGGGCAGGAGCTCCAGCTGCAGATCGCCGGTGCGGATTCCGCCGTGATCGATCAGCAGCAGCAGCTGGGCGGTGAGTTCGAGGGAGCGGTAGAGGCGTCCGACGGCATCGTCATAGCGCTCCTGGCAGGCTCGCCTGGCGGCATTGAGCAGCAGATCCTCCACGGCTTCGAAGCCGTGGATCGAGCGTTGGAGACGGGGGCTGCCGGCAGAGGTGAGGAGATTGCGTGATTGGATGACACGCTGGAGCGGGAAAAGAAAGCTGTCCCGAACCACTGAATCGCTGGCATGATCGCGGAGCAGTGACTCTGCATGATCGAGATCCCATCGATCCCAGGCATCGAAGGCGAGGAGAAGGCCATCGAGCCTTCGCAAAGAGCTGGTCGCGGCCTCGTCGTGGTGCAGCTGTAACTGGATCGCCACAGCTGCCTGGGCAGCGGCATAGTTGTGACGTTGGAGAAGGGGCTGCAGCCCATCCGTGAAGAATCGCCTGAACTGGATCGCTCCGCTCTGCACCGGAATCGGGATGGAGTTGCCGGTGATGGCACTTTCGCCAGGCTTTCGGCGTTCGATGGTGGTCAGGGTCAGAATCACCCTGCCATCGTCGATGGCGGCGAGCCCCAGACCGGTGGCCATGGTCTTGGTGCCTCCGGTGTAGTCAACGCTGATGCGAGCAGCCGGCATTTCCCGGCGTACGCGCTGGAGCAGATCGCGGCAGCGGCAATAGACAGAGTGGAGCTGGTCGATGTCGTTGGAGGCGAGCACCTCCACATCCCGGTCTGGATCGAAGGCTTCGATGCGGACCTGTCGGCGGACGTCGTCCACAAGCGAGCGCGTGCCCTCCGAGCAGACGAACACCACCCGGCGGGGCCGAAGGCGGGTGATGCATTGCACGATCGGCTCAGGGCTGGTGCCCAGGCTGAGCACGAGGATCTCGCTCATGGGTCAAGGGCGGCGATGTGCTGGAGGTCGCTCAGGTTCGTGAGGACCTCTCCCGGCAGCTGGCAGGGGGGAGGGCCCTGACGGCAGTTGGCATCCTGAAGAGCTCTGGTCACGAGATTGGTCACCCGGTCCTGCAGGGACTGCCATTCGTGCTGCTGCACCGTATGCAACCCATGCCCCAGCAGGGATTGATTGCGGGCATTCAGCAATTCCTGGAGTGCATACCACTGGCCACTGGCAGCTCCCCCCAGCCCGGCTCCTCCTTCGCGGTGCTTCAGCCACCAGTAGAGCCCGCCCACACCGCGCCGCACGCGCCATTCACGGCAATCCCGTTGGATGTCCGGGTTGTCCCAGAAGGTCTCGTGGTTGTACCCCATTTCGAGCTGGATGTAGGTCTGCGCCAGCAGTTCCAGGGCCCGGTACAGACGTGCCACGGCGTCGTCGAACCAGCCGCGGCGGCCCCGGCTGTCCCGCGTCAACTCCCTTGGCCGATTCGCGACAACCAAGTTGGCCGGTGAGG
>JAUCZB010000018.1 GCA_030373325.1 Cyanobium sp. CZS25K
CGGCGCCGGCCTTTGCCCTGGGCTTCTCGTTCAGCGCCCAGAAGCTGATCAACGAGGAGCATGAAGTGCTGCGGGTGACCCTGCGGCACCGCGGCGGCGCCGAGGAGTTCAGCGAGGCCCAGGCGCCCCAGGAGGGCAGTGCGGCCTGGCATGCGCTCACCGCTTCCCTGCTGGCGGGCCTGCTGGGCATTCCCGTGGGCACTTCTCCTCGGACTATCGAGCCGGATCAATTGCAGCCACAGCCGCGGTCGTTGGTGTCAGGTGCCCCAGGCGCGACCTCAACCGCCACCGGCGCCGCGGCATCCGCTGCCGCACCCGCCCCCGCAGCGGACGACCCCGAAGCCGCAGACGACGAGTGGGACACCGGCGATCCGGATGGCCCTGTAGCCGGCGACCCGGGCCTGGAGCCGTTGACGGACGACGAGATCTCCACCCTGCACCAGTTCCTCGGGGCGATGAGCAAGGAGGCGCGCAAGCAGTTCACGATCGAGTTCCGCCACCACTTTCGGGTGCCCAGGGAGGCGCGGACGATCAAGGACCGCATCACCCAGCGGCGCCACAAGGACTTCATCGACGTGTTCGAGCGCGAGCTGGCGGGGGGAACGCCATGAGCGTCTGCCGCCGCGCCTACGCCAGGCCCCAGCCGCGGTCCAGGCACGGCCGTCACTACCTGTGCGTCTGCGTGCACAGCGATGTCTACCGGCAGGTCAGGCAGCTGTCGGCCGAGCACCAGCTGTCTCTGTCCGGTGCCGCCCATCACCTGCTGCGGCTGGGCGCCGGCCTGGAGCCCCTGCTGCCCCTGTCCTCTTTCTCTTCCAATCTGAACAGCAAGTCCCATGGCGATTGAACTCAACGACGGCAGCCGCATCGCGGCGCCGGTGATCCGTCAACAGCGCCTCGGTGAGGTGGCCTATCTGGCGATCGTGCGCCCCGAGCAGCGCGACCGGCTGCGCAAGAACCTCAGCAGCGGCGCGATGGAGCCGATCCCCAACGGCACCGACCGCCAGGGCCGGCCCAAGGTGAAGCAGGAGATGGTCGTCCATGCCATCGCCATGCCCGGCACGACGATGGAGGCCCGCATCGGCGATGAGGGCGGAGTGCCGGCCCCGGGGGATCGGGTGCGCTTGATCCTCAAAGCCAAGGGCTTTGGCGAGTGGATCGAGGCTCGCCGTCAGCACCGCCGCGGCCGGCTGAACGTGGGGGATGTGCTGGTGCTGGAGACCCGCTGGGCGCAGCAGTACGACCAGGACGGCAACCCCAAGGGCCCCAAGATCGAAGACCAGGCCGCCGCCGATGCGGTGCCGCGCAACGTCACGATCGGCTTCTACGGCCCGCTGAGCATCCGCGAGGGCACGGACCCGGCCTGGATCGAAGCGGCGGAGCAGGCCTACAAGGCTGATGAGGCCGCTGCCCGCCAGCAGCAGGCGATTCCGCTGGCAGATGGGGAGGACTACGGCGATGAGTTCGCCGATGTCGCACCACAAGGTGCGCTTTCCAGAGAAGAGGTGCCGTTCTGATGGCCCACCCCCAACACCCCGGCCGCACGTCGCGGCCTCTGGCCCAGCCGCAGCTGCCGGCGTTCTGCCGCACGCGCCGACCGATCACCACCACCTTGCGACTGGGCGACCTGCGTCAGCTGCAGTGGCTGCTGTGGCTGGTGCTGGCCCTGCAGCTGAGCACGGTTCTGCTGGTCCTCGCCGGTCCAGTGCCCCCTACTGCAGCGCCGCTGCTGGCGCCGGTGGAGAGCAGGCCATGAGCGAAGTGGCCAATCGGCGGCTGCTGCGGTTGCCGGAAGTGAAAGAGAAGGTGGGGCTGTCCCGCACGGCGATCTACCGGCTGATCGCGGAGGGTCAGTTCCCCCGGCAGGTGTGCATCGGGCCGCGCACGGTGGCCTGGTGTCAGGACGACCTGGAGGCCTGGATCGAGCAGCGGATCCAGGGAGCGATGCAACACCTCAGCAGCCCATGATCCAGCCAGCGCCTCCGTGCAAATCCAGCGACTTTGGCCGGCCCTCGCATGGGCCGGCTTTTTTGCGCCAATCGGCGGCTCCGTAGGGGCAGCTGCCTCAGCGGACTTGATCGAGCAGGTCGGCCCAGCGCTGCATCATCTCGACGCGCTGGGGCCAGTACTCGGCGCGGTTGTACGCGGCGGTGACCTTGTTCTTCTCGATGTGGGCGAGCTGGCGATCGACGATGCGCAGATCGATGCCCAGCTGCTCCTGGATGTTGGTCATGGCGAGGGCGCGGAAGCCGTGGCCGCACATGCGCCCATCGAAGCCCATGCGCTTGAGGGCCATGTTCACGGTGTTGTTGCTGATGAAGCCGGTGGCGGTGCGCTGGCTCTGAAAGACATGGCCGTTGGGACCGCTGATGGCGTGCTGGGCCTGGAACAGCGCCGCGGCCTGGCGGGAGAGAGGCACGAGGTGCTCACGGCGGTTGCCACGTCGGCCCTTCATGCGCTCGGCCGGGATGGTCCAGAGAGCCTCCTCGAAGTCGAGCTCCTCCCAGCGGGCGGCGATCAGCTCGCTGGTGCGCACGAAGGTCAGGGCCAGCAAGCCCATGGCGTTGAGGGTGCTG
Organism: Cyanobium sp. CZS25K; assembly: GCA_030373325.1. Taxonomy (GTDB): domain Bacteria; phylum Cyanobacteriota; class Cyanobacteriia; order PCC-6307; family Cyanobiaceae; genus Cyanobium. The sequence goes on from JAUCZB010000018.1 coordinate 2,577, forward strand.
GCATCGGCGCCAATGCTGTTGGCGCGCATGGCCGACAGCAGCTCAGGCAGCTCACTCCAGGCAATGCAGGGGTAGTGGCTGGTGGTCTGCTTGACGGGGGCGTGGCGCTTGAGCGAGTGGGCCGGATTGATCGTGCAGTGACCGATGGCGACGGCGTAATCGAGAACCTGGCTGATCACGCCCAGGGAGCGCTTGGCAGTTTCGTTAGACCCGCGCTTCTCGATCGAGCGCAGCACGGCCAGGCAGTCCTGGGCGGTGATGGCATCAATGGCCATGCCGCCGATGGCGGGGAAGATGTCCTTGTTGAGCTTCTTGAGGACGTCATCGCTGTGGCGCTCCGTCCAGGTGCCGGCTGTTTTGGTGGCGTGCCAGTCGAGTGCAACGGCCTGAAAGGTGAGCTGGGCGTGTTTGCCCCAGCGGTGATCTTTGCTGCGTTTCTTGGCATCACAGGGATTGATTCCGTCTTCATAGAGAAGACGTTTTTGCTCATCGCGGAGGTCGCGAGCAGCCTTGAGCGAAATCCTGGGGTAGGGCCCAATGCGTAAATCCTGCCGACGGCCGTCCTTGGTGGGCGGGAAGCGGTGCCGCCAGAGCCAGTACTTGCCACCGGCGGGGTCAACTTCAAGAAGCAGGCCGCCACCGTCCGAGACCCGGTACCGCCGAGATCCCTGTGGCAGAGCGCGAACTTCCTTGTCGGTTAGAGCCAAGACCCCATTTACACCACCACCCCAGTTTTACACCACCACTTACACCACCACAATTTTTTGCTTGCCTGGGTTTTGCCGGGATGCCATGGGACGCCCAGACAGCAGAAAACCCACTGCAGAGCAGTGGGTCTCGGGAATCAGTGGGACATCACGGGAAACCTTGGGAATCCCCTCGGATCCTGTCAAAACGGAGAGGGTGGGATTCGAACCCACGGAAGGTTTCCCTTCAAACGATTTCGAGTCGTTCGCTTTCGACCACTCAGCCACCTCTCCAGAGCCCTGTCGCCATCGCACACCGCCGCAGCGGCCCACGCCGGCCCATCAGGCCTTGATCACTCTACGGAGCGGTCAGCGCCCCGCTCGGTCCACTGGCCCGCCAGCCCGCCGGCAGGGGGCCACCGGCCGGAACGGCACCGCTGAGCCACACCTGCCGTGGCCGCCGGGCCAGCAGGAGCCTCTGCTCGGCGGGTCGTGGCCGGAACCCCACCCACACGGCCCCTTCGCCAGCGGCCGAGGCGCCCGATCGCCAGGTCGTCAGCGACTGCCGATCGGGCAGCAGCAGCCAGCGCAGCCCACCCAGATGCAGACGCAGCGCATGGCTGTCCATGGCCAGGGCCTCCACCGCCAGCCCCCGGCTCGCCAGCCGCTGCCCGGCGGCCAGGGGGGCAGCGCCGCCGCCGTAGGCCACCACCCGACCGGTCAGGCGACTCCAGCAGGCCGGATCGGCACCCGCCACCGGATCGAGCAGCAGGACCCAGTCGAGGCGGGCCACCCCGAGCCCCTGGGCCAGCTGGCCGGCCTGACGGCAGCTGAAGCCATCGGCGCGGGTGCTGACCAGCGCGGCGCGGCCCCGGTGCCGGGCCAGCAGCAGGTCGCGGGCGGGGCCACCGTCCCCCTGGTGGACCAGCAGCAGCTGGTCGCCGCCCAGCAGCAGCAGATGCAGGAGCAGCACGCCGAGGCCCAGGCCGCTCGCCAGCAGCCGCCGGCGCCGGCCCTGCCCCGGCAACACCAGAACCAGCAGGGCCAGCGTGAACAGCAGCACCAGCAGGGGCAGGGGCCGGCCGCTCTGCCACTGGGCCAGGGGGAGGGCGGCGACGCTGTGGGCGAGCCGGAGCAGCCATGCCGCCAGCCAGCCGAAGGGGACCAGCAGGGGCACCAGCAGGGGCGGCACCAGCACGGCCACGGCCGCCAGGGCCATCGCCCCGAGGGTGAGGGGCGTGAGCAGGGGGGCCGCCAGCAGATTGGCCGGCACGGCGTAGAGGGGCACCACACCGAAATGAAGCAGTTGCAGCGGCAGGGTCCAGAGGCTGGCCGCCACCGGCACCGCCAGGGCGGGCGCCAGCCAGCCCCGCCACCAGCCCGCCGCCCCGGGGGGGCCGCCAGGGAGGCGCTGGGCCAGGGCCTGCTCCAGGGGCCGGGCGGTGAGCACGAGGCCGGCGGTGGCGGCGGCGCTCAGCTGGAAGCCGACGTCGTGGAGCCAGGCCGGCCGCAGCAGCAGCATGGCTGCCAGGCTCAGGCCAAGGATGCCTAAGGGGCGACCCCGCCGGCCGCTCTCGAGCAGCAGCAGGGCGATGGCCCCCATCAGCACCGCCCGCACCACCGAGGGCTGGGCCCCGGCCAGCAGCAGGAACAGGGCCATGGCGCCGCCGCCCAGGGCCAGCCGCGCCCAGCGGCCGAGGCCTCTGCCCAGCACCAGCACCGCGCCCAGCAGGACGCTGAGATGGAACCCGGAGGCGGCCAGGGCGTGGGAGAGGCCGGCGGCGCGAAAGTCGGCGCGCAGTTCGGCCGGCAGGGGTACGACGGCGCTGCCCAGCACCAGGGCCGCCAGCAGCCCGCCCCGCTCCGGGCCCGCCGCGGCCATGAACCGGGTGGCGATGCGGCGGCGCAGATCGGCGATCGGGGTGGGGGGCCGGCTGAGCACCTCCAGCCGCTCCACCGACAGGCGGGTCCAGACGCCCTGGCGGGCCAGGCGCTCGGCCGGCCCGGCCAGCAGGGGGTGGGGGGCCGGCCGGGGGCGCCGCAGCTGTCCGCTCACCCGCACACCCCAGCCCTCACGCAGGGCCGGACAGCTGGTAAAACTCAGCTCGCTGCGGCCCCCTGCCGTCTGCAGCAGCACCCGGCAGGGCCCGGGCTTGCCGGCGGTGACCACGTGGGAGGCCTGGGGAGCCGCCGCTGCCACCGGATCGCTCAGGAGCTGTCCCTGAAGAAGCACCGGCTGGGGACCGTCCCTACCGGCAAGCTGCCGCAGCGGATCCCCCGGGGCGGGCTGGAGCGGCCGCAGCTGGGCCTGCACCAGCACCAGGAGCAGCAGCGCCAGGGGCAGCAGGGGGGAACGGAGCATGCTCCAGGGTTCCCGGAGGCGGCGCGGCGCCACCGGCGGTGCCGCCTGACAAGCCTCCACGCCAAAGGCCAGGTGCCAGCGCCGAGGCGAAGCCTGCACCGTGCCGAAGACCAGCGACCGGAAAAGCTGATCAGCCGGTGGGCGCCAGCTGCCGCTGCTGCCATTTCAGAAACAGCGTGCAGGCGATCACCGTGATCAGCACATAGGCCAGGATGCCGGGAATCAGGCCCGGGATCGCCTGGCCGTAGATGAGGGCCAGCTGGGCCGCCAGCCCCGTGTTGCGCATCCCCGTCACCAGGGCCACGGTGCGGCGCTCCAGCGGGTCCCGCCCGGCCAGGCCGTAGCCGATCGCCAGGCTGAGCGCACTGAGGACGGCCATCCCGGCCAGAGCCACCAGGTTCTGCTGCAGAAAGGGCACCAGTTCCCGGCCGCTGAGCAGCAGCAGGGCCACCATCATCCCCAGCAGCAGCATGGTGGCCAGGGCGCCGAGCGCACGGCTGCAGCGCTGGGCCAGCTGCGGCTGCCACTGGCCCAGCAGCACGCCGGCGATCACCGGCAGCACCTGCACCTTGAGCACCTGCCCCGCCACCTCGGAAGGACGGATGCCCCATTCCGCCGCGTCCCAGCCCACCAGGCCGGCGCCGGCCCGGAACAGGATCTCCATCAGGGGGATGGTGACGATGGCCAGCAGGGCCGCGGCGATCTGCAGCCGCGCCGCCAGCTCGGCCGTGCCACCACTGCTGCGCACCCGGAACAGGATCAGCGGGGCGCTGGGACAGGCCAGCATCAGGGCCATGGCCACCCACGCAGGCCGTGACAGCACCCCCTGCATCGGCAGCAACACCAGCGCCAGTCCGGCCAGAGGCACCAGAACGCAGGTGCCGAGCAGCACCCGCCAGAGAAAACCGGGGCGATCCCTGAGCAACAGGAACGGGTACTGCTTCAGCCCGAGCCCCAGGCTGAACATCAGGGTGACGATGGTGGCCGTGACCAGGACACCGGCGGCTTGGGGCATGGAGATCAACGGATGGGGGAACCCATGACCAGCAGTGCAAAAGCGAAGACACCGATGATCGTCAGGGAGATGGCCGTGAAGACGGTGATCGAGCGTTGATCGACATAGACGAAGTCGTCGCGGCGGATCAGCTTGAGGGTGCGCAGATGCTGACGGGTGGCCGCCGCCATCGCCACGATCCCGACGAGCACGAAGCCCATCGCCACCAGGCGCACACTCAGGCCGGCATGGGCGCTGCCATCAAAGCGGCTGCTGTTGATGGCACCGATGATCTTGTCGAGTCCGAAACCGAAGCTGATCAGCGACAGGCAGGTGCGGATCCAGGCCATCATGGTCCGTTCAGCGGCGGCCCGGTTGCGCTCCTTGGCGAGTTCGTTGGTGAGGTTGGCCATCAGGGGAAGGGTTGGTCGAAGGTGGAACTCTGCTGGCGCTGGGCCTCCTCGAATCTCTGTTCCGCCTCCACTTCCCGGCCCAGGAAGATGTTGAGGAAGGTTCTGATCACTGCGACCACCGCCAGCTTGATCAGGTTCTGGTTGGAGGGTGTCGTGGTGGTGGCAACGATATCGGCGGCCAGCTGAAACTCCAGCGCCATCGACAGCCAGCTGCCGAAGGTGAGGCGGATGCTGTTGAAGCGCCGTGCCTGGGGTTGGCGGCTGTGGCGCAGGTGGAGCGTCTGGCGCAAGGTGACCACGAAACCGATCGCCACGCACACCAGCGAAACGCTCTCGAGCAAAAACCGAAGGCCAACGGCGAGCAGCTCGAGCCACTCCGTGAAGGGGAGAAAGGACATGGTTCAGCTCCTCACGATGCAGCGAAAGCCCATGTGGCAGGTGGAGGTGTCGATGCCCTGGGCCATGCGCGCGGCGGGGCGGTAGCGGCGGCAGTAGCTCGGTGCGCACAGGAAGGAGCCGCCCTTCACCACCTTGCGGGGGATGGTGCCGTGCTGGGAGGTGGCATCGATGCTGGCCTCACGGCAGCAGCCTCCGGGATCGTCGGCTGCAGCGGCATGGCCGGCGTACCAGTCGTCGGTCCACTCCCAGACGTTGCCGATCATGTCGAGCAGGCCGTAGCCGTTGGGCGGGAAGCTGCCCACCGGCGAGGTGCGCTCCCAGCCATCGAGCCGGCTGTTGTGGTGCGGGAACTCCCCCTGGAAGGTGTTGGCCATCGGCCGGCCGCCCGGATGGAGCTCCTCGCCCCAGGCGAACTCAGCCCCCTCCACGCCGCCCCAGGCGGCCCGCTCCCATTCGGCTTCGCTGGGCAGCTGCTTGCCGGCCCAGGCGGCATAGGCCACGGCATCGGCGTGGGCCACGTGCACCACCGGATGGTGATCACGCTGCTTGATCGAACTGCCGGGCCCTTCCGGGTGGCGCCAGTTCGCCCCGGGCAGGTACTGCCACCAGCGGTAGGGGTCGCCCGTGCCGATCGGGCCGGGCGGTGGCACGAACACGATCGAGGCCGGCGCCAGCCGCTCCGGCAGGGCATCGGGGTAGGCCGCCGGATCCGCCGGCCGCTCGGCCACGGTGGTGTGGCCCGTGGCCTTGACGAACTTCTGGAACTGGGCGTTGGTGACCGGGGAGCGGTCGATCCAGAACCCCGCCACCGTGACCCGGTGGGCCGGAGCCTCCTCCGGGTAGTGATGGTCGGAGCCCATGGTGAAGCCGCCGCCAGGGATCCAGGCCATGTTCGGGGCCGGCGGGCGCCCCGGCCGGAGAGGCGGGGCCAATGAACGATCCTTGGCCATGGCGGCTCCGCTGAGCGATTCGTGCCTCAACCGCCGCCGCTCGCCGCGGCGGTCATCTTCTCCATCACCTCCTCGAGCGAAAAGCTGGCCGCCTTCTGACGGGGTGGATACTCCTGGAATGTGGCCAGGAACCGCCCCACGATCGTCTGGGCCGGCACCAGCGCAAAGGCGTGGTCGAGCATCCAGTCCCAGTAGGTGTTGGAGGTGATGTCGGCCCGCTCGTAGGGATCGGTGAGCAGGTTGAAGATCTTGGGCAGACGCAGCACGATGAAGGGTTCCGCCCAGACCTGCAGGGTGCCAGCGGCGCGCTGTTCCATGAACACGAACTTGAAGTTGTCGTAGCGCAGGCCGGTGAGATCACCGTCGTCGGAGAAGTAGAAGAACTCGATCCTGGGGCTCTTGTCGGTCGTGCCCGTCCAGTAGTCGAGCATGTTGTAGCCGTCGAGATGGATCTTGAAGGTTTTCGATCCCACCTGATGGCCGGTGAGCAGCTTCTGCTTGATCTCCGGTTCACCGGCCGCCGCCAGCAGGGTGGGCAGCCAGTCGAGGTGGCTGACGATGCCGGTGAACAGGCTGCCAGGGGCGATCCTGCCGGGCCAGCGCACCAGGGCCGGCACCCGGTAGGCCCCTTCCCAGTTGGAGTTCTTCTCGTTGCGGAAGGGGGTCATGCCGGCATCGGGCCAGCTGTTCATGTGCGGCCCGTTGTCGGTGCTGTACATCACGATCGTGTCATCGGCGATGCCCAGCTCATCGAGCAGGTTGAGCATCTCGCCGATGCAGTTGTCGTGATAGATCATCACGTCGTGGTACTCCGACTGCCAGCGCCCTGACTGACCGATGTCCTGGGGTCGGGCGTGGGTGCGGAAGTGCATGTGGGTGGTGTTGAACCACACGAAGAACGGCTCACCGGAGGCCACGGCGTCACGGATGAAGCGCTTGGCTTCGGCCATGAACTCCTCATCGCAGCTTTCCATCCGCTTCTTGGTGAGCGGACCGGTGTTCTCAATGCGCTGGGTGCCGTCGCCATTGGCCCAGCAGTGCAGGACCCCACGGGGGCCGAAGTTCTTCTGGAAATCGGGGAAGTCTTCCGGCTTGGGGTAATCGCGCAGTTCCGGCTCCTCCTCCGCGTTGAGGTGGTAAAGGTTGCCGAAGAACTCATCGAAGCCGTGCATCGTCGGCAGATGCTCGTCGCGGTCGCCGAAGTGGTTCTTGCCGAACTGGCCGGTGCGGTAGCCCAGCGGCTGCAGCAGTTCGGCGATGGTGGGATCCTCGGCGCGGTAGCCCAGTTCGGCGCCCGGCAGGCCCACCTTGCTCAGGCCGGTGCGGAAGACGCTCTGGCCGGAGATGAAGGCCGCCCGGCCGGCGGTGCAGCTCTGCTCGGCGTAGTAGTGGATGAAGCGGCCACCCTCGTTGGCGACCCGGTCGATGTTGGGGGTCTGGTACCCCATCAGGCCGTCGCTGTAGCAGCTGAGGTTGCTCTGGCCGATGTCATCGCCCCAGAGGATCAGGATGTTGGGTTGGCCGTTGGGCATGGCGGGGAACACCCGGCGGGTGATGGGTTGAGGTAGGAAGAGGGATGCGGTCCCCAGCCGTTACGTGACGGTCGCCACGGCTCGAGAGGAGATGCCCCCACAGGATGCCCAGACCGGAGCGGTCGGAACACTCAAAAAGTGCAGTTTCCAGTCCCCCTTGTCCCGCTCGGTCCACGACATCGTGCGCATGGAGCAGGCCATCGGCTCGCTCCTTCCCGTCGAACTGACCCAGCTGGCGGGCGGCAACCTGCGCGGCGAGCTGCTGCCGCTCGACCTCGGAGCGCTCCAGGTGCTGCGCCTGGGCTTCGATCGACCCCTGCATGGGGGTGGTCCCAAACCCGAAGGCCGCCAGCTGATCGCCCTCGATCTGGGCGATGATCCTGGCCAGGCTGTGATTCGCTCCCATGGGATGGAGCTGCCACGCACGGCGTTCTTCGGCCTGGCCGGCTCCGGGGAGATTCACATCACCACCCCCGAGCGCTGCAGCCTGGCGTTGCTGATCTTCGATCGAACCCAGTTCCTGCAGTGGGCGCTGGAACTGGGCTGCCCAGGGCTGGAGGAGCCGATGGCCTACGACAACTGGCAGACGATCGATCCCGTGCGCTTCCAGCAGGTGAGGGGCTGCCTGTGGCGGATCTTCCATCTCGCCGAACGGCATCCAGCCCTGTTCGAGGATGCCGCCACCCGCCGGCGTCTGGGTGGGGAGCTGGTGCCGCTGCTGGTGGAAGCCCTGACGCATGGCAGTGGCCATGGCGAACGGCTGGCCCGGCCGCCCGCCAGGATCGAGCTGGTGAAGGCGGCGCAGGGATGGATGGCCGAGCATCCCACCGAACCGATCAACCTCGATGGGCTCTGCCGCCAGGTCGCGGCTGGACGGCGCAGCCTGCTGCAGGGATTCCGGGAGCACCTGGGCATGGGCCCGATGGCGTTCCTGAAGATCCGGCGCCTGCACGGGGTGCGCCGGGCGCTGCTGGCGGCCGATCCCCAGGCGACGCGGATCTCGGAGCTGGCGGTGCGGTGGGGATTCCTGAACCCGGGCCATTTCGCCCGCGACTACCGCGCCATGTTCGGCGAACATCCCGGCACCAGCCTCAGGTCCTGAGAGGGTCTGCGGTTGATCCCCGCGGCCCGCGGACCTTTCCTCCACTTCCATCACAACCTCCCCCATGAACGACAGCCCACCCCGCCTGGTTCGCGTGCTGGCCGGCCTGGCCCTGGCGCTGCCTCCCCTCTGGGCGGGAGCGAGCCTGGCCGAGCCGGCACGGGATCCAGCGTCCACGGCCCCCTGGATCGGCCAGGAGCAGCGGCTGGAGACACCCCCCGCCGAGACGGTCTCCCCCGCCGAAAAGGCCTGGCGCGGCACCTTCGAGCTGTACGGCTTTGCGCCGCTGCGCACCACCGGCACCACCACGATCAACGGCCGGGAGGCCGAGGTGGATCAGGATCTCGGCGAGATTCTGCGGGTGCTGCGCTTCGCCGCCTCCGCCCGCGGCAGCGTCGAGCAGGGCCGGCTTGGCCTGCTGGGCGACCTCTGGTACGTCAACCTGGCCGCCCAGAGCGGGCGCCTGGTCGGGAACCGCAGCCTCTTCACCGCCACCGCCGACGTGGGCCAGAAGCTGGGCATCTACGACCTGGCCGTGCGCTACCGCTTCGGGGAGCAGGAATCGGCCCTCGGCCGGCCCGGGGCCTACAGCGTGATCCCCTATGCCGGCATGCGGCTGATCGATGGCCGGCTGGATCTGGCCGCGACGCTGGAAGGCCCCTTCGGACGCACGCTGCTGGAGCCCAGCCGCAACTTCCAGCGGACCTGGGTGCAGCCCCTGGTGGGAACCCAGGCCACCGTGTTCCTCTCGCCGCGCCTGCGGGCCTTCGCCCGTGGCGATGTGGGCGGCTTCGGCCTGGCCGGTCAGCAGGACCTGAGCGGCAATGCCCAGGTGGGCCTGGGCTATGCGATCGGCGACAACACCGACCTGAACCTGTCCTGGCGCTACATGGGCCTGAAGTGGAACAACGGGGAGGCCCAGTCCAACGGCTTCAGCACCAACATGAACGGCATCGAGGTGGGGGTGAAGTTCTTCTTCGGCGGCGCCCCCAAGGGCCCAGCGGTGGCGGCCGCACCGGAACCGACACCGCTGGAACCGACACCGGCGGAAGCCCCCTGAGCCGGGTGGCGGGGCGGCTCAGAAGCTCGGCAGCTTGAGCATCAGCTCACAGAGCTGGGGGCTGGGCAGCTCCTGGCCCAGCAGGGGGGCCACCAGGGCCGCGATCGGCCGCAGCCGGCAGGGCCAGATCGCCCGTTCGGTGAGGCGGCCGGCCTGAAACGCACCGGCCAGCAGCACCACCACCAGCAGGCTGCGCTTCACGCCAGCGCCGAACCCAGCAACGGGAAGCCCAGGGCACGGCGCTCCTCCAGCCAGGCTTCGGCCACCTGCCGCGCCAGATGGCGGATCCGGCCGATCGTGGCGGTGCGTTCCGTCACCGAGATGACGCCGCGGGCCTCGAGCAGGTTGAAGGTGTGGCTGCACTTGAGCACATGGTCGAGGGCCGGGGCCGGCAGCCCGGCCGCCACCAGATCGGCGGCTTCGGCCTCGTGCAGGGCGAACAGCTGCAGCAGCCGTTCGGGGTTGGCGGCCTCGAAGTTGTAGGCGCACTGCCCCTTCTCGAAGGGCAGCCAGATGTCGCCGTAGCTGCGCTCGTCGTTCCAGCGCAGGTCCCAGATGCTCTCCACGTCCTGCAGGTACATCGCCAGCCGCTCCAGCCCGTAGGTGATCTCGATCGACACCGGCCGGCAATCGAGGCCGCCGCACTGCTGGAAATAGGTGAACTGGGTCACCTCCATGCCATCGAGCCACACCTCCCAGCCCACACCCCAGGCCCCGAGGGTGGGGGACTCCCAGTTGTCCTCCACGAAGCGGATGTCGTGGTCCTTGGCGTGGATGCCCAGGGTTTCGAGGGAGGCCAGGTAGGTCTCCTGGATGGCGTCCGGGGAGGGCTTGATCAGCACCTGGTACTGGAAGTAGTGCTGGGCCCGGTTGGGGTTGTCGCCGTAGCGGCCGTCGGTGGGGCGGCGGCAGGGTTCCGGATAGGCCACGGCCCAGGGCTCCGGGCCGATCGCCCGCAGCACGGTGTGGGGGCTCATGGTGCCGGCGCCCTTCTCGGTGTCGTAGGGCTGCAGGATCAGGCAACCCTGGTCGGCCCAGAACCGGTTGAGGCTGGCGATGATGTCCTGGAAAAGCATGGCGCGCCGGCAGGTTTCTGGCCAGGACGGCCGAAAGGGTGGCTCGATGCTGCCAGATCGCTGCTCCCGGATCGATGCTCCCGGATCGCTGCTGCCGACCCATTCGGCCGGTGCATCAAGCCAGCCCGTCAGGCCCGCAGCTCCAGCAGCCCCATCAGGCCGCCGGCCAGGGGGCGGTGCTGGGCCGAGGAGAAACCGGCGGCCAGGGCCAGCTCCTGCTGGATGGGGCCGGTGGGGAAGCGGGCCAGGCTTTCCTCCAGGTAGGCGTACTGCTCGGGCAGGCCGACGGCACGGGCGGTGGGCACCACCAGACGGCGCAGGTAGAAGCGCTGGAAGGCCGCCTGGGTCGACGCCGGATCGGGCCGGTTGAAATCCAGCACCACCGCCCGGCCGCCGGGCCGCAGCAGGCGCCGCAGCTCCGCCAGGCCGGCGGCGGGATCGGCCAGGTTGCGCAGGCCGTAGGCCATCGCCGCTCCGTCGGCCCAGCCATCGACCAGGCCGGTGGCCAGGGCATCGCCCTGCTGCCACTGCAGGGGAAGCCAGGGCTGGCGCTCTGCGCGGCGGCGGGCGATGGCCAGCGGCGCGGCGGCCGCATCGAGGCCCAGCACCAGGCCGCCGGGGCGGACGCGGGACGCCAGCAGCAGGGCCAGGTCACCGGTGCCGCAGCAGAGATCGAGCAGGCGCTGGCCGGGGCCGGGGCGCAACCAGAGCAGGGCCTGGCGTTTCCAGAGGCGATGCAACCCCAGGCTGAGCAGATCGTTCAGCTGGTCGTAGCGCGGAGCGATGGCGTCGAACAGATCGCTGATCTGCCCGGGGTCAACTGTTGCCAAGGCCTGCCGTCGGAGCGTCATCCCAGGGGAGCACGATCGCATCCAGGCTGACGCCGGTCGCTTCATCGCCTGGGGCCATCAGACCGCGGGCCTCGAGGCGGACCGGGCTGGTGAAGGTCAGCACCATCACGGTGGCCAGTCCCACGGCCGCCGAGCAGACCATGCAGCCGGCGAGCATCAGGGAGAACTCCCGCCGGTCGGTGGCGGCCTGCATCAGCTGCAACGCCCAGGCGACCAGGGCGATCACCACCAGCACCACCACCAGCGCAATCACGGTGAACACAGGCGTCGGCAGGAGCAGGAAGGCGTTCACCGCTTCACCAGGATTCTCAAAGGTTCTTCAATGTTACGGGGGGTGAAGCAGGCGATGTGAGCCTTTCTGTGGCCACCGCTCAGGGGCCACCGCTCAGGGGCCACCGCTCAGGCCGTGGTCAGCGGCGCCTCCAGGGGACGCAGCGGCAGGTGCCGCCGCAGCAGCTCCGTCTTGATCTCCTCCACCGTGAGCACCCCGTCATGGAGCAGGGAGGCCAGCAGGGCGGCAGAGGCCCCGGCAGCGTCGAGGGCGGCGGCGATGTGATCAATGCAGCCGGCACCGCCGGAGGCGATCACCGGCACCTCCACGGCGTCCACCACCGCCCGGGTGAGGGCCAGGTCGTAGCCCGCCTGGGTGCCGTCGCCGTCCATGGAGGTGAGCAGGATTTCGCCGGCACCGAGCTCCACCACCCGCCGGGCCCAGGCCACCGCATCGAGGCCGGTGTTCTCCCGGCCCCCCTTGACGAACACGTCCCAGGCCGGGGGACCCTCCCCGGCGGAGGGGCGACGGCGGGCATCGATGGCCACCACGATGCACTGACAGCCGAAGCGATCGGCACCGGCCGCCACCAGCTCGGGGCTGCGGACGGCGGAGGAATTGAGGCTCACTTTGTCGGCGCCGGCCCGCAGCAGCTCGGTGATGCCCTCGACGCTGACGATGCCGCCGCCGACGGTGAAGGGGATCGTCACCGCCTCGGCGGTGCGGCGCACCATGTCGACGAGGGTGGCGCGGCCCTGGTGGCTGGCGGCGATGTCGAGGAAGACCAGCTCGTCGGCACCGGAGAGGCTGTAGCGACAGGCCAGCTTCACCGGGTCGCCGGCGTCGCGCAGGCCGACGAAGTTGACCCCCTTCACCACCCTGCCCCCGGCCACGTCGAGGCAGGGGATGATCCGTTTGGCTACCACGGGCTCGCTGTTAGGGTTGCGCGACTTTCTATCGCGCCGGACATGGCCCAGGCTGGCATCACCATCGGCTCGAAGGTGCGGGTCACCCGGGTTCGCGATCGCATTCCGGCCGACCTGGTGGCGGCCCTCAAGGCGGATGCCACCGGCACCGTGAAGGATTTCCGGGTCACCGACGGGACGGGCATCGGTGTGGTGGTGGAACTGAGTGGTGGCACCACCACCTGGTTCTTCGATGATGAGATCACCCCCGCCTGAGACGGCCTCCCCATGAGCCAGAGCCCCGAAACCAGCGCCGGCTCCTCCGGCGTTTCCGGTGGTGCCAGGCAGCTGCTCGGGATGAAGGGCGCCAGCGGCAGCTCCAACATCTGGAAGATCCGGCTGCAGCTGATGAAGCCCGTCACCTGGATCCCCCTGATCTGGGGAGTGATCTGCGGGGCGGCGGCGTCGGGGAATTTCCACTGGACCCTGCCGCAGGTGGGGGCGTCGGTGGCCTGCATGCTGATGAGCGGACCGCTGCTGGCGGGTTACACCCAGACGATCAACGACTACTACGACCGCGAGATCGACGCGATCAACGAGCCCTACCGGCCGATTCCCTCCGGCGCCATTCCCCTGGGCCAGGTGCGGCTGCAGATCGTGGTGCTGCTGCTGGCCGGGCTGGCCGTGGCCTGGGGTCTTGATGTGTGGGCCGGCCACACCACCCCGGTGCTGCTGCTGCTGGCCCTGGGAGGCTCGTTCGTGAGCTACATCTATTCGGCTCCCCCCCTGAAGCTGAAGCAGAACGGCTGGCTGGGCAATTACGCCCTGGGCGCCAGCTACATCGCCCTGCCCTGGTGGGCCGGCCAGGCCCTGTTCGGCCAGCTCACCTGGAGCACGGCCCTGCTCACCCTGGCCTACAGCCTGGCGGGGCTGGGCATCGCGGTGGTGAACGACTTCAAGAGCGTGGAAGGGGACCGGGCCCTGGGTCTGCAATCGCTGCCGGTGGTGTTCGGGGTGGAGCGGGCCAGCTGGATCAGCGCCGGCATGATCGATCTGTTTCAGCTGGCGATGGTGGCGGTGCTGATCGCCATCGGCCAGCACTTCGCCGCCGTGCTGCTGGTGTTGCTGATCATTCCCCAGATCACCTTCCAGGACATCTGGCTGCTGCGGGATCCGGTGGCCTTCGATGTGAAGTATCAGGCGAGCGCCCAGCCGTTCCTGGTGCTGGGGATGCTGGTCACCGCCCTGGCGATCGGCCACAGTGACCTGACCCTTCGATGACCAGGGTGGGCGTGTCCACGGCCAGCCGCGGCCCGCGGCAACCCGGGGAGCCTCCGCCGAACCGGCCGCCGCGACGTTCCAGCTGGCGCCTGCTGGTGCCGGCCCTGGCGGCCACCGCCGTCGGCGGGCTGGTGGCCCTGGGCCAGACCACCCTGTTGCGCGGCATCGACGCGATGCTGCCCGATTCCGGCCGCATCAACAGCTTCAACCGGCCGGGAACGATCACGATCCTCTCCTCCGATGGGCAGGTGGTGCTCAAGAAGGGTCCGGCGACCCGGGAGAAACTGCCCGCCGGCAAGATGCCGCTGCTGATCCAGCGCGCCTTCGTGGCCGCCGAGGACCGGCGCTTCTACCAACACGACGGTATCGATGTGTTCGGCATCAGCAGGGCCGTGCTGCGCAACCTGCAGCAGGGCGCCGTGGAGGAGGGCGCCAGCACGATCACCCAGCAGCTGGCACGCACGGTGTTCCTGAGCCAGGACCGCACGATCGTGCGCAAGATCAAGGAGGCGGCCCTGGCCGGGAAGATCGAGCGCCAGCTGAGCAAGGCGCAGATTCTCGAGCAGTACCTCAACTACGTGTATCTGGGCTCCAGCGCCTATGGGGTGTCGGATGCCGCCTGGATCTACTTCTCCAAACGCCCCGACCAGCTCACCCTGCCGGAGGCCGCCCTGATCGCCGGCCTGCCGCCGGCCCCTTCGGTGTATTCACCGCTGGTGAATCCGGAGGTGGCGCTGCAGCGGCGCTCGATCGTGCTGCAGCGCATGCGCGAGGCGGGCTTCATCGACGACGTGCAACTGGAGCGGGCCGAGGCCACGCCCCTGGCGCTGAAGCCGGCCGAGCCGAAGTTCTTCTATAACCCGGCCCCCTGGTACACCAGCTGGCTGGAGCAGGAACTGCCCAAGGTGCTCAGCAAGGAGCAGCTCGAGGTGGGCGGGCTGACGATCCGCAGCGGCCTGAATTCCGCCTGGCAGGCGCAGGCCCAGAAAACGATCGACACCTACGCCAGCGGCAGCATGGAGGGGGCCCTGGTGGCGATGGAGCCAGGCACCGGGCTGGTGCGGGCGATGGTGGGGGGCAAGGACTGGGAGAAGACCCAGTTCAACCGGGCCTCCCAGGCCCTGCGCTCGCCGGGGTCCACCTTCAAGCTGTTCGTCTACCTCACGGCCCTGAAACAGGGCATGAAGCCGGAGGACACGGTGGTCGACTCCGCCCGCTGCTTCGGCAAGTACTGCCCGAGGAACTTCGGCAACCGCTACATGGGCCGGGTGAGCCTGGCCACGGCCCTGCAGAACTCCCTCAACATCGTGGCGGTGGGGCTGCTGCAGAAGCTCGGCTACGACCCGGTGATCGCCACCGCCAAGAGCCTCGGCATCCACCGGGAGCTGGGGCGGTACCTGTCGATGGCGATCGGCGCCAACGAACAGACGGTGCTCGACATGACGGCGGCCTACGCGGCGCTGGTGAACCGGGGGGTGTACATCCAGCCGGTGCCCTTCGAGGAGATCTACGGGCCGGACGGGGCGCTGCTGTGGTCGCGGCGGGCGAATGGCCCCCGCGGCAGCCGGGCGGTGAGCAGCGACATCGCCGATGCGATGGTCTGGATGCTGCAGCAGGTGGTGCAGGGCGGCACCGGCGGTGGCGCCGCCCTGCCGGGCCGGCCGGTGGCCGGCAAGACGGGCACCTCCGAAGGGGGCCGGGATCTCTGGTTCATCGGCTCCATCCCCCAGCTCACCACCGGCGTCTGGCTGGGGTACGACAACAACCGCAGCACGGGCACCACCAGCGTGCTGGCCACCTACGCCTGGCGGACCTTCATGGAGCCGATCACCAAGGGCATGCCGGTGAAGACGTTCCCGCCCAAGCCCGTGCTCACCGGCACCTTCAAGCCCAGGCCTGCGGCGAAGAAGGAGCCGCGTGACGCCCGGCCCGAGGAGAGCCGCGATCGCGACAACAGCCAACGGGAGACCCCGAGCTGGGAAGCGCCGGACCGGGAGCCCAGTCGCACCTCTCCCCCCCCGCAGGAAGCCCCCACCGAGCGGCCCCCGGTCGAGAGCGAACCGGCGCCGCCAGCGCCGCGCAACGATCCCGTCGCCGCTCCCCGCTCCCGCGACACCGCCGTGCCGCCACCGGCCCCGGCCCCCCCGCCGGAAGCGCCCGCAGCCGCGCCCGCACCGCCGCCACCACCGCCGCCCCTGGTCGCGCCGCCTCCCCCGCCCTGAGCGCCGGAGCGCGGCTCAGGCCGGCGGCGACTCCCCCGACTCCAGCGGCCCCTGCAGCACCGCCGCGTAGAAGCCATCGCCACCACCGCGCGCGCCAACGGCGGGTTCGGGCCACCACTGGCGTTCCTGCAGCAGCTGCCAGTGGGGATGGGACTCCAGCAGCGCGGCGATCTGGGTGCCGTTTTCGCGCGGCTCCACCGTGCAGGTGGCATAGACGAGCCGGCCGCCGGGGGCCAGCAGGGGCAGCAGCGCCTCCAGCAGCTGGCGCTGCAGGCCCACCAGGCCAGCGATGGCCTCGGGGCTGATGCGCCAGCGGGCATCCGGGTGCCTGGCCAGGGTGCCCAGGCCGGAGCAGGGGGCATCGAGGAGGATGCGATCGAAATGGGCCCGCCAGTGGGGTTTGGCCTCGCCGAGGCTGGTGGCGTCGGCCGCCAGTGAACGGATCGTGGTGAGCCCGAGGCGATCGGCGTTGCGATCCAGCCGCCGCAGCCGGGCCTCGGAACGATCCAGCGCCCAGATCTCGCCGCGATCGCCGGTCAGTTCCGCCAGGTGGGTGCTCTTGCCGCCCGGGGCGGCGCAGGCATCCAGGATCCGCTGGCCGGGCTGGGGATCGAGCAGGGGGGCGATGCACTGGGCGCTGCGGTCCTGCACGCACCAGAGCCCCTCGGCGTAGCCGGGCAGCGCGCGGGTGTCGCCCTGCCGCTCCAGCAGGGTGAGGCCGTGGGCGGTGCCGGGCAGGGCCGCAGCGGCCACGCCGGCGGCGGTGAAGCGCGCCAGCAGGGCCTCGCGGGTGCTGCGCAGGGCATTGACGCGCAGGTCGATGGCCGGCACCGCGTTGCAGGCCAGGGCGAAGGCTTCGGCCCGCGGCGGCGGCAACCAGCCCAGCAGCTCGGCGCTGAGCCAGGCGGGCAGGGAGCGGCGCAGGGCCAGGGAGGCGGCCGGATCGGCGGGCAGCGGCAGCCCGTCCCAGGGCTCGCTGCCGGCCAGGCCGTCCCGCCGCCGCAGCAGCGAGCGCAGCAGACCGTTCACCACCGGCGCCAGACGGCCCAGCCCGGCGCGCTTGGCCAGGGCCACCGTGGTGCTCACCGCCGCCGCCGCCGGCACCCGCTCGCTGAACAGGAGCTGGTAGAGCCCCACATGCAGGAGCCAGCGCAGGGCCGGGGGCTGGCGCTGGGCTGACACCTTGCCGAGGGCGTCGATCCAGCCGTCGAGCAGCAGGCGCTGGCGGATGGCCCCGTAGGCGATCTCGGTGGCCAGGGCGCGATCGGCCGGGGAAAGGCCGACGCCGCTGCGGGCCAGGGAGGCCAGCTCCCGCTCCAGGGCGGCATCGGCGTAGGCCCCGGCCGCGACCGCCTGCAGCACCTGCCAGGCCAGCTGGCGGGAGGCCAGGCCGGGAATGGTGTCGCCGGGGACGGTGTCGCCGGGGACGGTGTCGCTGGCGTGAATCGGCGGGCTCCCGAAACGGTTCACTCCGTTGTACAGGAGGGCTCGGCCGCCAGCACCAGCTCCAGGGGAGGCCGCCAGCGGTGCCGGGCGAGGGGCAGGCGGCCGTCGGGGGCCACGGCGATCCCCTCGGCCAGCAGCAGCTCGCGCTGCATCCAGTCGCTGCCCTCCCGGCCGGGGCTCATGGCGATGCGCCCCTGGGCATTCACCACCCGCTGCCAGGGCACCTGCGAGGGCAACGGCAGCCGCCGCAGGGCCCAGCCCACCTGGCGGGCGCAGCCGAAGGCACCGATCAGCTCGGCCACCTGGCCGTAGGTGGCCAGCTGCCCATGGGGGATGCGCGCCACCATCGCGTAGACGCGATGGTCGAAGGAACGCCCGGTGGCGGCAGCAACCCTGGCCATGGCGGAGCTAGGGGAGGGGGAACGCCGATGATGGCGTTTTGCCAGGCCCATGCCGCTGCTGCCCCGCCGCTTCGAGCGCCTGCGCGCGGTGCTCGATCGCCGCATGGGGGATCTGACGCTGCTGCTGGAGCATGTCGACAAGCCCCATAATCTTTCGGCGATCCTGCGCAGCTGCGATGCGGTGGGGGTGCTCGAAGCCCATGCCGTGTGCCTGCCGGGACGCCTGCCCACCTTCAACAGCACGGCCCTGGGCAGCCAGAAATGGGTGGCGCTGCACCGGCATGAGAGCAGCACCGAGGCCATCGCGGCGCTGAAGGCAGGCGGCTTTCGGGTCTATGGCACCCACCTGGGGGCCCAGGCGGTGGACTACCGCTGCTGTGATTTCACAGGGCCCACGGCCTTCGTGCTGGGGGCGGAGAAATGGGGCCTGGGCGAGGCGGCCGCCGCGGCGATCGACCAGGCGATCGTGATCCCGATGGCGGGCATGGTGCAGTCGCTGAACGTGTCGGTGGCGGCCGCCATCCTGTTGTTCGAAGCCGTGCGCCAACGGCAGGCGAAAGGCTGCCTGCCCAGCCACGGCGAAGGCCTGGCAGCGGAGCGCTATGGCCTGCTGCTGTTCGAGTGGGCCTACCCGGAGGTGGCGGCCTGGTGCCGGCGGGAGGGGCGCCCCTACCCGGCCCTCAGCCCGGAAGGCGCCATCGCCGAGGAGCTTCCGCGGGGTGTGCGGCTGCGCTGCTGATCGGGGCGCCACAGACTGGTCTGGTCAGCCGGCCCAGATCTCGGCCAGCTGCAGCTGCAATCCAGAGAGTTCTCCACCGGCTTCCAGCACAAGGGGCTGCTCGAATCGCTGCGGTTCACCGTTGGCCGACCACACCTCCACGGCCTGTTCGTGGGGCAGCAGCAGCCAGCCCAGACGGGCACCATTGGCCTGGTACGCTCCCATCTTCTGGCGCAGCGCTGACAGGCCGCGGGGGCCCTCGTCGCTGGGGCTTGCCAGTTCCACGACGAGATCAGGGCAGAGCGGGGCGAAACCACGGCGCTGCTCAGGGCTGAGGGCCTGCCAACGATCGAGACGCACCAAGGACGCATCGGGGCTGAGGACGGAGCCATCCGGCAACAGGAAGCCGGTGGAACTGTCAAAAGCTTTCCAACGGCCCTGGTGCTGCGCGAAAAGCTTGAGCTGGAAGAACAGTTCACCACTGCGGGAACCCGTTTCGCTACCTGTTGGCGTCATCACCCGTACCCGGCCATCGGTCGTGAGCTCAAGCACGGATTCACGGTTCTCGGCGCACACCAGCGCAAACTGGTCGGGGGTGAGCCGCAGATCGGAAGGAAGCCTCAGCGGCGCGAGAGCCTCAGAGGGCGATGCAAGCGCTGGGCTGGTGGTGAGGGTCATCGCCACAGGCCGGCCGTGGTTTCAGCGTAGCGAGAACGGGTAGGCCGGTCGGTGATGGCCCGTTTGCGGCCCTCAGCCCGGAAGGCGCCATCGCCGAGGAGCTTCCGCGGGGCGTGCGTCTGCGCTGTTGAGGGGGCCGCCGTCGAAGCGAGCGGCCGTGGGCAGCCAGAAGGTGCCCGCCAGCACCAGGATCTCCAGCAGCAGCTGGCGCCCCCCCAGCAGCACCACCACCACGGCCATGAAGGCCAGGAACTTCTGGAAGACACTCCAGACGTCGTCAGGGGTGTTGTCGCCCCTGACCCAGAGGAAGACGGCCACGGCCAGCAGCACCAGATCCAACCACCAGGGCATCGCCTGAAGCACCGTTCCGCAAAACGCTACCGCAGGAATTCGGAGCCCGCAGGAATTATCCAGCAGGGGTTCTTCAGCCTGGGCGCTTCATTTTGAAGAGCCCGCAGGGGCCCCACTCAGCCAGTTCTCCAGCCCCTCGCCCAGAAACGAAAGCCCCAGCACCAGAACAAACATGGCCAATCCCGGGTAGAGGGCTGTCCACCAGATGCCGGTGGGCAGGGCCGTCAGCGCCTGCTGGAGATCACTGCCCCATTCCGGGATCGTTTCCGGCAGGCCGAGCCCGAGGAACCCCAGCCCCCCCAGCACCAGTACCGCATCGGCCGCATTGAGGGTGAGCAGCACCGGCACCGAGGTGATCACGTTGCGAAACAGGTAGCGGCGCAGGATCCAGGCGGGGCCTGCGCCCAGGGAGCGGGCCGCCTCGATGAACAGCTCCGCCTTCACCTGGGCCGACTGGTTGCGCACCACCCGGAAGTACTGCGGCACGTACACCACACAGAGGGCAGCGGCGGCGTTGGGCAGGCCCCGGCCCAGCAGGAAGGCGAGCACCACCGAGAGCAGCAGCACCGGCAAGGTGTAGAGGGTGTCCATCACCAGCACCAGGACGCGATCGACCCCACCACCGAGGTAGCCGCTCACCATGCCGAGGGGAACACCGATCACGAGTGCGAGCACCAGGGCGCTCAGCACCACCTGCAGGGCCACGCTGCTGCCGGCCAGGGTGCGCACACACACATCCCGACCGAGGCGGTCGGTGCCGCACCAATGGCGGAAGGAGGGCGCGGCGTAGATGGGATTCTCAAGGCCCGCATTGGGATCGGGCAACAGGCCCCCGTGCACCAGCAGCGGGGTGGCCAGGGCGATCAGCCCGTAGAGCAGCACGATGGCGATCCCCCACCGCGCCATGCGCGCCGAGAGGGTGGGCGTCCCGATCCGATGGGCATCCATGTTGTTAGGGGTCGACGGGCCACTCCTCAATGGCCCTTCTTGCTGCACAAACTTGCGGCACAATTTAATGGGGCGGAACTTATGACCTCGTTGTGACCTTCGTCAAGCCTCCCCTTCGGAGCTTCTTTCCGTCAGCACTCGCGTAAAGAAAGGGAAGGTTGCAGTTAACGAGAAAGATGCCTGCATGCTTGCAGGCGCATTCTCACGCTGGTAGGATGCCTTTCGTATGCGTCTCTCCACTGCAGAGAGCTTTCTTCTATCTTGGCCCAGAATCGTTCAGCCTTTCCGACCCGATGACCAGCTCTCGCCTGCTCATCGTCGATGACGATCCTGAGATGCGCGAGTTCCTCAGATCTGAGCTCGCGGTGGAAGGCTATGAATGCGAAGAGGCGGCCAGCGGCCAGCAAGCCCTGGGCAGGATCCGCAGCCAGACCTGGGATCTCGTGCTGCTCGACTGGAACCTGCCTGATTTCAGCGGCGTGGAGGTGTGCCGACGCATGCGCAAAGGGGGCATTTCCACCCCGGTGCTCATGCTCACGGCCCGCGATGAGGTGAAGCAACGGGTGGAAGCGCTCGATTCCGGTGCCGATGATTATCTGATCAAACCGTTCTCGATTGAGGAACTGTTGGCCCGGGTGAGGGCGCGGCTGCGCCGCAGCGGCATCGACGAACAGGAAGGCGGCGTGCTGCGCCTGGCCGATCTGGAGGTGAATCCTGATAGCCGTGAGGTGGCCAGGGGGGGGGAATCGATTCACCTCACCGCCAAGGAGTTCGATCTGCTGATGCATCTGCTGCGTCACCCCAACCAGGTGCAGGAGCGGCGCGCCATCCTCGATGCCCTCTGGGGCGAAAACTGGCTGGGAGACGACAACCTCCTGGATGTGTATGTGCGCTACCTGCGCCGCAAACTGGAGCCAGCCGGCCAGCCCACCCTGATCCAGACGGTGCGCGGCGTCGGCTTCATGCTCAAGGAAGGGCCTCCCCGCTGAGTATGGCGGAGGCCACCTCCCAGTCGCGGCTGCTGATCGTCGAGGACGACCAGCGCATGCGCACCTTTCTGGCCGGAGAGCTCAACTGCGAGGGCTACAACGTCACCGAAGCCGAAGACGGCCAGGGTGCCCTGATGCACCTGAGGGATGCCACGTCGGATCTGGTGCTGCTTGACTGGACCCTGCCCGATTTCAGCGGTGTGGAGGTGTGCCGGCGGCTGCGCTCCAGCGGCGATATCACCCCCGTGCTGATGCTCACCTGCCACGACGACATCCGCGACCGGGTGGAAGCGCTGGATTCGGGGGCCGATGATTACATCCTGAAACCCTTCTCGATCGAGGAGCTGCTGGCCCGCATCCGCGCCCACCTGCGGCGCACCGCCTACTGGCGTGGCGTGGCCAATCACGATCAGCTGAGCTGCGCCGATCTCACGGTCAACACTGCCACCCGGGAGGTGAACCGTGCAGGCCAGGCGATTTCCCTTTCCGTGCGCGAATACGACCTGCTGCTCTGCCTGCTGCGCGGGGCGGGGCGGGTGCTGGAACGGGAAGAGATCCTGCGCCAGGTGTGGGGCGACAACCACTTCGGCGACGAAAACCTGCTGGGGGTGTACATCCGCTATCTGCGCCGCAAGCTCGAACCCGAGGGCCTGCCCACCCTGATCCAGACGGTGCGCGGCGTGGGCTTCATGCTGCGAGAAGGGGCGCTGCGGCCTTCAGACGCAACTGGAAATCAGCCCCCCCCAGGGGCCCATCCACCACCGACACACTCCCCCCCATCGCTTCCATCAACGCCCTGACCACCGCCAGGCCAACGCCACTGCCGGGGATGGCGCTGGTGCGGCGGCCGCGACCGAAGCGCTCGAAGATTCGCGCCTTCTCGTTGTCCGGCACGCCGGGGCCGGAATCGATCACATGCACCACCACCCGATCGAGGCTGGCATCGAGGCGCAGCTGAATCGGGCCGGCACCGGGGTCGAATTTCTGGGCATTTTCGATCAGGTTGGCCAGGCACTGCTCGAAGCGATCGGCCTCCCCCAACGCGAAGGTGCGTGAGGCCTGGGTGGCGCCGGGGCAGATCTGCAGCCGCCCACCACAGCGTGAGCGCAGCCGCTGCGCCACCCGCTCGATCGCCTGGGCCACATCGAAGGGCTCGTAGGGCATCAGGGTGCGGTGGGCCTCGATGCGGGTGAGGGCCAGCAGATCGGCCACCAGGCGGCCCATGCGGCCCGCTTCGTCTTCGATCAAGGCCAGCTGCTCGGCCTGCTGGTCGGAAAGGTCGTGGGAGCGGCGCCGCAGGCTGCTGGCGTAGTTGCGGATCAGGCTGATGGGGGTGCGCAGTTCATGGCTCACCCCATTGGCGAAGCTGCGCTGGCGCTCCCAGGAGGCCGAGAGGCGATCGAGCAGATCGTTGAAGGCCAGAGCGATCGGCGCCAGCTCCAGGGGCTGGGCGGCCACCAGCACCCGCTGGCTGTCGAGGGTGTCGGTGCTGATCGCCTGCATGCGCTGGCCGAGATCCTCCAGGGGGGAGAGGCCCCGCAGCAGCACCGGCCGCAACAACAGCCCGGTGAACAGGGTGGCGATGCCGGCCGCCGCCACGAGCAGGATCAGCAGCAGCCGTTGCTGGGCCAGCTTCGGGCTGATGTCTTCCAGGAACCGCAGGCGCACGCTGCGGGCCCCCAGCCGGATCGGCTGCGCACTGGTGAGATAGGTGCGCCCTCCCAGCCGAACCACCGCAACCGCCTCGGGACCACCCTTGGGGGCCGGCAGACGGGTGAGCGATACGCCGGTGGGGATGGAGAACAGACGGATCTGGTCGGCGGCGCCGTAGGGAACGCCCTGGTCGGTCTCGACCCAGCCCAGGACGTTGGGACTGATCAACTGGGCCAGGGTGGCGCTGATGGCCTCAAGGCTCCGGGGCACGGGCTGGCGCGAGAGGAGAACCTGGCGCATGTTGGCGGCGGTGGCCCGGTGCTGGCTGCGCCGTTCCTGGCTGGCCAGCAGGGCCGTGGCCCCGATCAACAGGGCATAGCCGCCGAGCACGGCCAGCAAACTCAGCCCCAGCAGCCGCTGGCGGATCGAAAAGGGCTGGGGGGGCCGCCGGAAGAACCCGATCAACCCAGAAAAGGCCACGAGTTTCATTAGAGGATCATTAGTTCTCCACAAGATCCACCGCCAAATGGATCCTAGTGAACCATGAAAGTGCTGCCAACATGGGTATCTCGTATGAAGCCGATGTGCTCCAGATCCCAGGCGGGGCGGAGGGTTTCAAGCCTAGGAGCTCCAACGGCGCACCCCATGGCGCCACCATGGACACAGCCGCTTTCAAGGCATAGGGTGATGGAAGCCGAAGCCCTTCTGGCCCTCCCCATGAACATCTCCCCAAAAACCAAACTGGCCCTGATGCGCAACCTGCGCGAAAAGAAGAATCCCCTCCAGAAGGGCTTCACCTTGATTGAGCTGATGATCGTGGTGGCGATCGTGGGCATTCTTTCGGCTGTGGCGCTGCCGAACTTCCTGGGTGCACGGGCTGCTGCAGATGCAGGTGCCAAAGTGGGTGAAGCTCTTGGCCTTGGCAAAGAGTGTGCCACCTTTATTGCCTCTGGTGGTGTTGGCGTACAGCCCACCGGTACCGGGGTTACCTGTGCAACAGCGGCTGATGGAACTATCGAAAGATCCTTTACTGCTGGAGCCGCAGGTGTTAAGTGTTTGTCAGATACCTCCGTGGCCGACGATAACACTGTTACGGTCACCATCACTGGTGCCACTAATGCCACCAACCTCGGCGCGATCAGTTGCGCCTTCAGCAGCTGAGCCTGGTGCGGGTTTACCGCCATTAAGGCTCATCAAGCGGAGGGAAACCTCCGCTTTTTTTCTGCTGACTCTTACATCCTGTCCAACAAAGATTTTAGCCCCCCCCTACGAAATCGATCTGGCATTAACTTCTAGGCCTTCCCAACATTGCTGGTGACAATCCGACCTTGGTACGTGGCGCGGTGAAGCTGATCTGACAGACTGAGTGCGGTAGAACTGCATTCGCCGTAAATCGTTCCAATACCCCCACCCTCTTCATCCATGGCTGATGATGCAGTTCCCCCTGCTGAAGATCGCTCCGAGGCCATGGCACTTTATCTTCAGGCGAAGGGGTATTTCGAGTCAGCACGTTATCGGGAGGCCATCCGATGCCTCTCCCCCCTCCGCTCCGATGCGATCTATGGACTGAAAGCCAATGCAAACATCGGCAGCTGTCTCCTGATGCTGGGGCTGCCCCGCCCTTCGTTGCTGTTTCTCGATCGTGCCCTGCGGCAGGATCCCAGATACCTCCCAGCCCTGCTCAGCCGGCTCAAGGCACTCAGTGTGCAGCAGCGCCACGAGGACGTGATGGAACTCGCTGAGAAACTCCTAGGGAGCTGCCTGCAGGAGGACGAAGAGGAGGTCTGGCGTCTGTGGGCGGCGTCCCTGCGCGCCACCGCTCGCGAGGAGGATGCCCTGGAGGTGGTGCGGCGCTGGCTGAGCCGGCTTCCCCTCAGCCTTGAAGGGCATCTGCTGGAAGCGGAACTTCTTTCTGAGCGGGGGGACAATGAGCAGGCCGTGCGCAGCCTCGGAAAAGCCCTTCGCCTCGGCCCTGCATCCGAAAAAGTTTATTCGCACCTGAGCGTCGTCATGATCCGAATGAGACGCCATGAGGCGGCTCTGCAGTATGTCGACAAGGCGCTGCAGTTCGTTCCGGAATCGTTCATCTACCACTGCCGGCGGGGGAGGCTCCTGCAGCTGACTGGCGACTGGAGAGGCGCCGCAGCGTCCTACGCGAAGGTGGCTTCAATGCGTCCACACTCCGCCACCTACCATCTCAACCATCATCTGATACTGCCGGGCATTCCAGCAAGCCGGGAGGAGATCGATGAGGCACGCTGCCGCTTCCTTGATGGGCTTTCGCTGGTGGAGAGCAACCCTGCGCTGCGGCTGGAGGTGGGCGATGAGGCGATTCCGCACACCTTCGAGCTCGCTTATCACAACCAGAACGACCGCAGGCTGCTGGAGCGCTACATCGACCTCATGCGGAGGCTTTGCCAGCCTCTGCTCCAGCAGGTCCGCCAGAGTCACGTCGCCGCTACCCAGGCCAGGCCGGCGGGAGGGGGAAAGCGGCTGCGAATCGGCTTTCTCTCCCAGCACTTCTACGGCCACAGCAACACAATCGCCTTCTCTGGCCTGATCCGCCATCTGGACCGCCAACAGTTCGAAGTGGTTCTGATTCACACGCCACATTCCAAGCAAGACGCGGTTCGTAACAGCCTCGATGCTATTAGCGATACCGTCATCCAGTTGACTGAGGATTATGCCGATGTCTACCAGGCACTGATAAACGCAGAACTGGATATTCTTTTCTTTACCGATCTTGGCATGAATCCCAATGAATTCATTCTGCCCTTTCTATGCACTGCACCCATCCAGATCACTGGCTGGGGAATCCCCCATACATCCGGTATCCGTGAGATTGACTACTATATATCTTCTGCGCAACTGGAGCCGCCCGGTGAGGAGGAGCAGTACACCGAAACGCTGATCCGGCTGCCCGGTGGCCTCCCCTGCCACTTCGAGGACGCAGGCCTGAGTCTCACACCACTGCCCCGTGAGTACTTCTTTCTTCCTCCAGGAGACACTCTGGTGGGCTGTCTGCAGGGCCTGCACAAGCTACATCCTGATTTTGATCTGCTCCTCGAGAAGATTGCCCAGGCGAATCCGGAGGTTGCCTTTGTCTTCGTGGAAGACTTCATACCATCGAGAACCAGACTTTTCCTGGAGCGGCTCTCAAGGACGGCTCCCTCTGTGAGAGAGCGCTGCATCCCTTTGGCCTTCATGGGCCGCGGTGAGTACCACGCCCTCTGCAACTGTCTCGATCTGCTGCTCGATCCCATATATTATGGATCCGGCATCACCTTTTTCGAGGCCTGCTTTGTCGGCACTCCCATCGTCACCCTGGAAGGATCGAATTTACGCTCTCGCGTCGTTGCCTGCGGCTACCGCGAATTGGGCATCGACGAACCACCGATCGTCACGAGCGCAGAGGACTATGTCCGCCTGGTGGGCGAACTCTGCAACGACTCGGAACGACGAAACAAGCTCAAAACCGCGATCCTGGCAAACAACCATCGAGTGTTTAATCGGATGGATTATGTTCGCCACTTTGAAGCGTTCTGCGTTCAGGCCGTGAACACCAACTGCCAAGGGGAAGGAGGCCGCACGAGCGCTATCACACATTGATCTTCATTTACACTGTCAACAGCCATGACTGATACTCCAAGCGGAATCCAGGAACATTCCTTCTCCAATGCTTCGGCACGACGCCTAAACGCGTTGCTGGCAGCGTTTCACTCTCCAACACGCTACCTGGAGGTGGGTGTCGAGACTGGGCAGACTTTCTTTGAGGTTTCCGCAGAATTCAAGACAGCCGTTGACCCCAAGTTCTTGTTTGACCGCGAGACGGTACCCAATGGAGAATCAATCGAACTGTTTGAAATCACCAGCGACAGCTTTTTCTGCGATGTCAAGCGAGATTTCAAATACGACATCGTTTTCCTGGATGGACTGCACACCTGGGACCAGACTTATCGCGATTTCTGCAATGCTCTTCTCCTTACCCACGAGCGCTCGATCATTCTTCTGGACGACATTTTTCCCACGGATGTCTTTTCATGCAATCGAGATCAGCTTGAGGCGGTGATGATGCGTCAGTTCATGACCAATGACCCCAGCCCTGCCTGGCACGGAGACACCTATAAAGTCATTCCACTCATTCGGACATTCCATCCTCTTCTTAGCTACTGCACTATCATCACCGATGGAAATCCTCAGGCTCTAGTGTGGCGCTCTCCACAGTCAGCAATCGCGTCGCCAATCCTCAAGGATATTGGTGAACTGAATATGCCATCATTGGATTATCTCTGGTTTCTTCGCCATCAGCAAAGCTTCAATCTGATGAACGAACAGGAGGCTCTGGCTTTGGTCATCAACTCGCTTCAGCTCGGCTGACCGCTGAATCAGAGCGTTCCTACCCACATCTCCGTCTCCACCCGCTGGGCTCCAGGGCGGCCTCCAGTCCGGGCAGGCTGGGGCCATCCAGCAGCACCTGTTATAGGCCGCACCGTATCCTCACCCGCCGGCACTGCGCTCGGAGGGCTGTCTGCCGTGTAGGTGATCGATCCGGCGGGGGTCTGCAGCTGCCGCACCAGCATCTCCACCAGCGAGAAGCGCGCCTGGGGGTCCCGCCTGTCTTGTGTCCAAGGGATGGACGCCACCAGCCAGCCTGAAAGGCGCGGGAAACGCCAGTAGGATGCCTGTTCTGCTTGCGCTGGGGCCATGACGGGTGCATCTCCGGCTCCCTGCCGGGATGCCTTGGCGCCCTTCCGCCTCACGGATGATCGGCGCCTGAGCCCCGATCAATTCGCCGCCGTGTGCATCGCCAACCCCGAGGCGGTGCTGGAACTCAGCGCCGAAGGCCATCTCATCCACATGACGCCCACAGGCGGTGAAACCGGCGCCCGCAACAGCCGTCTGTTGATGCGCCTGCTGGCCTGGGCCGACCGCGTGGGCGGCTGGCGGGTGTTCGATAGCTCTACGGGCTTCCGTCTACCCGTATCCGCAAGGCTTCTCCGCAGGAGGTGGCTCGGTGCTCAGCACCGTGGCCTCACCGCCCTGCGCCGCAAGATGGCCGCCTACCAGGCCAATGGCGCCCAAATCTGGAGCAACGAGGCCAATGGCGAACCCCAGCGCCTCGTTGGGGCCAACGCGCTGGAGGCAGGCGAGGGATTCCCCGGGCAGAAGCTGAAGTTTGCGGAGATCTGGGAGGCCTGAACGATTCAGTGCACCACCTGATCGGCCAGCCGCCGCAGGCATTGATCGGCCGTGAACCATGGCCATCGCCATAGGATCAATCCATGGTGTTTCCCCGCATCAGCCACGGTGGGCACTGGGGTTCCCCCGGTTTCGTGGACACCGATCAGGGGTTCACAGGGCTGAGTGTAGGGGCAGCGATGAACCGCTGCTCCTAGTCGATCGGACTGATGTAGCCAATCGTTGAATGGCGCCGTTCGCGGTTGTAGTAACCCTCGATCCAGAAGGCCAGATCACGCTGCAGCTGCTGGGGTGAGATCAGCACCTCTCGATTCTCATCAAGGTCCAACTCCAGTTTGAGGGTGGAGAAGAAGCTCTCCACTACGGCGTTGTCCCAGCAGCAGCCCTTGGCGGACATGCTGCAGCTGATCTCGTGCTTGCTGAGAAGGTCGCGGTAATCGGTGGCCCGGTACTGGCTGCCCTGGTCCGTATGCAGAATCAACTGCTCCGGTTCCACCTGGCGGTGGCCGAGGGCCCGGTGGAGGGCCTCGATCACCAGGCTGGCATCCATCCGGTGATCCAGCTTCCAGCCGACGACGCGACGACTGAACAGATCGATCCAGATGGCCAGGTACCGCCAGCCGGCGTTGGTGCGGATGTAAGTGATGTCACCCGCCCAGCAGCGGTTCGGAGCCGGAGGCTGGAAGTCCTGCTGCAGCAGGTTCTCCACCACCCCAGCAGCCCTGCCACTGCCCTTGGAGCAGGGCCGAAACGGCTTGCGGGTCCTGGCCGTGAGCTGGGCACGACGCATGAGTCGGGCGACACGGTGGCGTCCTATCGGATGCCCTGCAGCGCGCAGTGCAGCTCCTGGTGGATCCGCGGGGATCCGTAGAAACCGCGGTGCTCCCGGAACACTGCCTTGATCTCAGCCGTGAGTCGAGCGTTCTCGGCTGCCCGCTTTCCCGGCGCTTCCTGCCGCTGCCGCCAGGCGTAGAAGCCACTGCGGGCTACGTCCAGCTGCCGGCACAACCAGGCCACCGAGTGTTGAGCGGAGAGCTGCTCGATCAGGCGAAACCTCTCGGCGGCAGCTGCTCCTTGGCAAAGTGCGCTGCCGCCAGCCTGAAAAAATCCTTCTCCCTCCTGAGCTCACGATTCTCCTTGCGGAGCCGGTTGAGCTCGGCTCGCTCCTCGCTGGTGAGGAGCCCCTGGTCGCCAGGAGCAGCCTGGCCCCGGTCAATGCGGGCCAACCGGACCCAACGGGCCAGGCTGCTGGAGGGAAGCCCAAGCCGCTGGGCGACGGTGTTGCAGGAGAGGCCCTCCTGCAGGCAGAGCTCCACGGCCTCCGCCTTCTGCTGCGCCGTGAACAGGCGCCTGGTTCTGGTGGGGTTGGTCATCGATGGACAGTCTGGTGGTCATGGCGTGACCCTTACCGACTTGTCCTCAAAACCGGGGGAACCCCACTGCCACTGGCGGAAGAGCACCGCATGCATCTTGATTGAGCAGCCCTACACCGATGCGATCCCCAGCTCAGCAGCAGCTGCTCGGTGGCTTCACGGTGGCGCTGCAGCCCTACGCCAACGCCCGCACCATCAACCGGGCACGCCCTTCGTGAAGCTGTGGCTGTCTGGACAGGCAGTTGGAGCTGTCGCGGGGGTGAATGACCCCCCGCAGAATCATGCCGATCGGATCAGCTCTGCTGACTCGGACGGATCTCAATCCAGGGCTCTCCGTCGCGCAGATGATCCATCGCCATGGGCAGGGTGGTGGAGAGAACGTCCTGCAGGGCAGCGTGCCTGCAGTTCCCTAGGCGCAGCCAGATCACCTGCGGTGGCCGCTGGGCATCCAGCCAGATCGTCATCCCACCAGAACGGGGTGGTCCATCTCCCGCGCTGCATAGGCCAAGGCGGCCTTCAGGTCCTCCGGTTCCAGATCAGGGAAGTCCGCCAGGATCTGCTCGCTGCTCTGCCCAGCGGCATAGAGCTCAAGGATGTCCTGCACACGGATCCGCATCCCGCGGATGCAGGGCCTGCCGCCGCACTGATCAGGGGTGTGGGTGATGCGGGCACTCATGGGTCAAGCCTCAGCGCCTCAACCGGACAGGCTGGAATCAGGTTCAGTAGCTGGGCCATCCAGGTGCCCGTCAGCCACAACGTGAAGCTCCTGCTCCAGCTGATGTGCTGCCATGGGCAGGGAGGTCCACAGCCAGCCTCAGCTTGAGACTTGTCCTAAGCCCTGGATCTGCACCCCCTTCTCCCCCTGCCGGTGCGGCCTGCCGATCAGAACGCTGCGGGCAGACACTGGCGAGCTCATCGGCCTCCCCAGCTGCATGGGCTCGGTCAAGGAGTCGAACGACTGGAGAACTCGTCGGCGATCGGCCCGCTGACCAACTCCGCCAAGTCCCATCCGCAAGCATGTACACAATGTACAGCCTGCAGATGGGGCTGCAACCGCTGAGGGGCGTTGCCATCAAGCCGTCAGGCCAGCACCACCACGCGCTGCGCCAGCTGCTGGAAGTATTAAAAGGATCAGAAGATGGCAGGAAGCACCGCCGTCTTGACGTCCTGACGTCAAAGCGCTAAGGTCTTGGAATGGATGAAACTAAACGGGCTACGATCTATTTCGACGCGGATGTACATCGTGCACTGCGCCTAAGAGCTGCTGCCTGTAACCGTTCAATATCGGACATGGTCAATGAAGCAGTTCGCATGACATTGGCCGAAGATGCTGATGATTTGAGAGACGCTGATCAGAGGCAAGCTGAGCCAAGCTCTGGCTTCGAAGAGTTTGTCACAAGTTTAAGAGAGAGTGGCAGAATATAGTCTCACGATTAAGTCATCGGCGGCTAAGGAGCTACAGGCGGTGTCGGACAAGGCGACATTGTCACGATTGATTGAGAAGATTAAATCACTGGCAGCTCAACCGCGGCCATCAGGGTCTGAAAAGCTCGCGGGTAGGCAGAACCTATTTCGTGTCCGCCAAGGCAACTATCGGGTCATCTACTCTGTCGATGATCAGTCGCGTGTTGTCGACGTTGTCAAGGTTGGCCATAGAAGAGATGTCTACCGATGAGTAGACCTTCTAACATCAAGATACAGAAGACGGGAGCGGAGGAAATCGGCAATGCCGAAGTTAGCTCGCCCGCTTCTGATCTTGAGCGATCCTGCGACCAGATCGCCAACGGTTCGGGCTGAGCGATGAAGCGTTCGATTTCGAGGCGTGCGCTGGCGACATCCAGGCGGCCGATCCGTTCAGCCAGCAGGTCTTGCAGTGACCTGGCTGAGAACGGCTGATCCAGAGGCCAATGGCCGCTTTGGCGCGCACCTACCACTCCAGATCGAATCAATCGCGGCTGTGGGGATCCAGCGGGGTCTCAAGCCCATGTTCGGGGGCCTGCAGGAAGGCGATGCTGTTACCAGCTGTCTGCAAGCATGACCTCATGTCCCAGCTCCAACCAATCTGGTGGCACTACACAGCCAAGCAGCTACAGTCGCTTGAGGAGGTGAATTTGATGTCTAGGCAATTTGATGTATTAGTCGAAAGGGATTCAGAAGGGTTCTTCGTGGCGACCGACCCGGCTCTACCCGGTTGCCATACGCAAGCCAAATCCCTGGATCAATGAATGCAGCGAATCAAGGAAGCCATTGAACTTTGCCTTGAGGTTACAGGCACTGACTCTGAGTCACTTGACTTCGTAGGAGTACAGCGAGTTACAGTAGAAGTGTGACGAGGTAGTCATTTTCTGAAACGCCCGGACGGAAGGACGACGGTTGTTCCTGTTCATTCCAATGAAGATGGATGAAGTGGCCGACGAGCAACCGGCCTGATGAATGCAATGGGCTGCTTCTTACCGTTGATCTTCAGCGAGCGAAGACATTTCTGTACACAATGTACAGCCTGCAGATGGGGCCGCAACCGCTGAGGGGCGTTGCCATCAAGCCGTCAGGCCAGCACCACCACGCGCTGCGCCAGCTGCTGGAAGTAATCCTGCGACCAGATCGCCAACGGTTCGGGCTGTGCGATGAAACGTTCGATGTCGAGGCGTGCGCTGGCGACATCCAGGCGGCCGATCCGTTCAGCCAGCAGGGCTTGCAGTGACCTGGCTGAGAACGGCTGATCCAGAGGCCAATGGCCGCTTTGGCGCGCACGCGCGGCCAGATGATCGAGATGCAGAGGGATGCCACCACGCACGTACCACTCCAGATCAAACCAATCGCGGCCCTTGACGCGCTGCTGCCACTGGCGGAAGAGCACCGCATGCATCTTGCCGGCAAACAGATCGGGCAGGCTGAAACACTTCACGTAACACGAATAGGGCTGAAGCAGCAGCTGCTCCTCAGTGCTGAATCCAAGGGGAGGATCGGTATCCACCTCAAACTTGATCCTGAGGGTCTTCGCCCCAGGGATAGCCAGCTGAACAATCGTCGTACTGGCCTTCAGGAAAGCGGAAAGAATCGGGCTGGGGTTGGTCTTCTTCTTCTCGCTGATCTGCACCTCAATCCCCAGACCTGCAAACTCCTCCTCCATGCCTTGCAGGTAAGGATGCAGGCGGAAGCCTGGATCGGGCTGGAGCAGCGAAAAATCCAGATCCTCCGAAAAGCGCGGCAAATGGTGAAACAGGCGCAGGCACGTGTCGCCATAGAACGCTGCCTTCGCAAAGAAGCCACGCCGTACAAGCCCTGCCAGGGCGATCTCCTGCATCACCTGCCGCATCGCCTGGCTGCGTTCTAGGTCGCTGTCCTGCGGTACTCGCCGCAGCATCTGTTCCACAACGCTGTTTCCCGATTTCTCCTGCATCAACCCGGATCCTGTTGGAGGGATTCGATCACCTTCAGCAGGGTGCCCAGCTGGCGTCGCTTGAAGCCACTCGCCAGGCACAGGCGGATCTCACCCAGGCTGATGAGCTGGACGAGGAGTTCAGGATCGATCCTCAGATCCTCCAGCAGCCACTGCCGCATCGCCGCCCGCGACAGCACCGGAAGCTGCCGGCTGAGCACCAGCCGATCGCACAGGGCTTTGGTGGGACTGGCGATCAGAAAACTCAGACCCGCAACGTCCACGCCCAGCTGCTGCCCGATCCCGTAGTAGCGCAAGGGCAGATGGTGGTACGAGAACCGCCCCAGGCCGTTGCTGATCCTGCGGGCTGGCTTCAGTGTCACGGAGGTGACCTCCGCGACCCCCTCCGGGATCAGACCATGCAACGCCAGGGCAAAGTCGAGCGAGACGTAGGAAGGGCCATAGAGATGGTTGGCCAGCAGTGGCAGGCAGGCGGGGCTGGTTCGCAGGCCGGGTCCAGCCAGATAGAGCCCGCGCCGCAGCGGTTGCAGCGCTCCCTCCCGGATCCATTCGCTCACCTTGTCGTTGGGGCGCCGGTAGCCGCTGAGCACCTCATCCAGCACCTCGCGCGCCAGGGGCAGCGAGCCAAAGCGCCGCAAGGGGTGCTCCAGCCCGGCCGACGACGAGATGTCTGAATTGAAAGGCATCATCGGATGCTATCCGATGATCCTGGCTTCCCTGGACATCCTGCCTCCTCAGCTTGAGCAGGATGCTGCCTGTCACCAAGACGCGCCACGCCGGCTCGCTGCCTTCGGTGAGCCTGGCGGAATCCCAACTCAAATTCCTCTGCAGCACGTGCTGGGGCCATGACGCTTGCACCTCCAGCGCCCCACCCTGATGCCTTGGCGGCCATGAGCCTCAGCCCTGAGCAATTCGCCGCTGTGTGCATCGCCAACCCCCAGGCGGTGAAACCGGTGCCCGCAACAGCCGTTTGTTGATGCGCCTGCTGGCCTGGGCCGCCCGCGTGGGCGGCAGGCGAGCGATTCCACGGGCTGAGGTTGGAGTTGGCTGAGATCTGGGAGGCCTGAACGGCCGTCAACCAGGATTCCGTCTTACGGTTTGGCCAAGTAATTCTTGCAACGTCTGTCGTGTCAGTCTTAGCCTTGGCCGACCAGTGCAGTGGCGCGCCGTGACCAACCTGCAACTGACTGAACATCTGCTGGGGGCCATCCGTTCCTTGCCGGCTGATGACCGCCAGTGGTTGCTCAGCCAGCTGGGGCACAACACGGAAGAGCGGCTGTTGGCAAGGGATCTGGATCAGCTGGCCATGGCTGGCGGCACCTTTGCTGACCTCGCCACTGAGCCGGACCTGTACAGCTTCAATGACGGCGAGCCGATCAGGCCACGTTGATGCTCCAGCGGTTTGACGTCGTATTGGTCCCCTTCCCCTTTGTTGATGGGGATAATGTTAAAGCCAGGCCTGCCATAGTTCTTGCGTTGGGTGAGCGTCACGGCGATGTGCTGTTGATGTTCATTAGCTCTCGCACGGAGATGCCTGCAGCCTTCGATGAACTGGATCTGCTCTCTTCGGAAGCTGGATTTGAGCAGACCGGTCTCAAGGTCTCATCCCGGGCACGCATCTCCAGGCTGGTGACTTTGTCGAACAGTCTGGTGAAACGCCGGATCGGTCACCTTCCAGAGGGGATCCAACAACAGCTTCGGAATCGCATCGTCGAGGTTATTGCGGCGCCATGATCTCAGCCTCGCGTCAGCTCATTCGCCCGCCAAGGGCAGCGAGCCAAAGCGCCGTAAGGGCTGCTCCAGCCTGGGCCGATTCCAAACGGGGGACCCGAACCAATGCTGGCGCTAGAGCCATGACGCATGCACTTCCGGCTCCCCACCCAGATGCCTTGGCGGCCATGAGCTTCAACCCTGAGGAATTCGCCGCTGTGTGCATCGCCAACCCCCAGGCGGTGAAACCGGTGCCCGCATCAGCCGTTTGTTGATGCGCCTGCTGGCCTGGGCCGCCCGCGTGGGCGGCTGGCGAGCGATTCCACGGGCTGAGGTTGGAATTGGCTGAGATCTGGGAGGCCTGAACGATTCAGGGCAGCAGATCGGCCCGCCGCCGCAGGCCTTGATCGGCCGCTTCTGCCAAAGCTTGCCCAATGGCGTTGACCCGCCTCAGCGGCCACCATCGACGTGGGTACCCTGCCGGCCAGGGATGGGCACGCTGCGGTGAAATCCGATCACTGGTTCTTCAGCATCTTTCAGAGCGCCCCTGATCTGATCGCCCTGCTGCTCCCGGCCCCAGGCTCCGATGCAGACCTCCCCAACCCAGCCTCCGGCCTCGAACCGGAGGCTCCTGGCGACCGGCTCTACCGCTTTGATTCACCCGAACTCAAAGACGTCAATCACCGCCTCGATGGGGTGCTCTGGCCACGCCGCAACGGCAACGGCACGGCCGAACGGCCCGTGGTT
The DNA here is from genome assembly GCA_030373325.1 of Cyanobium sp. CZS25K. GTDB lineage: Bacteria > Cyanobacteriota > Cyanobacteriia > PCC-6307 > Cyanobiaceae > Cyanobium. Next base: position 38,294 of record JAUCZB010000018.1, read on the forward strand.
TTGCTGGAGGTGCAGATGCAGAGCGATCCGGCCTTCCACCACCGCCTGGCCGCCCAGACCTACCGCTTCCTCCAGAAGCAAGTGGCCTGGTTGAGTCTGGAGGAACTCAGCCGCCACAGCGATCTGCACCCCCTTCTCAACCTGCTCACCCTGCCGGTGCGGCCTGCCGAGCAGCTGGGCGGCTGCACCCAGCAGATCCTCAGGGTCCGTCCGGACCTGGTCGCTGCCGTTCTGCCTATGCTGATCCAACGGTTTCCCCAACTCAGCAACGAGGAGATCATGGTCATCGCCGGCATCCCCCTCGACCAGCTCCGCCACACCAGGGCCGCCCAGCAGTGGCTGGAGGAGGGGCGCCTGGAAGGCCGACAGGAAGGCCGACAGGAAGGCGAAATCGCTGTGACCCTGCGCCTGCTCAACCGCCGCTGCGGCACCCTCAGCGCTGCCGCCACCTCCCGCATTCAGGCCTTGCCGCTCGAGCAGCTGGAAGCCCTGGCCGATGCTCTGCTCGATTTCCAGGGCCCCGAGGATCTCGCCGCCTGGCTCGACGCCCCGGGCAACTCCTGAGCGGCTGCAGCCAGCAGATCCTGAGGCCCCAACCGGACCTGGCCCTCCCTGACAACAGCCCACCGGGTTGGCACAAGATCCACGGCGGACGGGGCCAGCGGGGGCTAAAGCCCGGCTTCAGAGGCCTGCAGGATGGCCGTGACGGCGCGGCGCACCAGTTCGGCTTGCTCAGGCGGCGGCACTGGGCCTGCCCGCTGGGCTGGGCGGCGAGCGCTTCGGGCAGCTTGAGAGAGATCAACGCCATGGCAAGGAAACAACCAGCAAGGCATGGCTACCGGGCCAGGGCCAAGGCCTCAACCGCCTGCGGGATCCCAACTAACATGGCCATAACCCTGCGCTGGGGCCGTGACGCTTGCACCTCCAGCTCCCGAGGCCGATGCCTTGGCGCCCCTGCTCCTGCCAGCTGATCTGCGCCTCAGCCCCGAGCAATTCGCCGCTGTGTGCAGCGCCAACCCCCAGGCGGTGCTGGAACTCACCGCCGAAGGTCAGCTCATCCACATGACGCCCACAGGCGGTGAAACCGGCGCCCGCAACAGCCGTTTGTTGATGCGCCTTCTGGCCTGGGCCGACAGCGTGGGCGGCTGGCGGCTGTTCGACAGCTCCACGGGCTTCCATCTGCCCGATGGCTCGGTGCTCAGCCCCGACGCCTCCCTGGTGCGTCTGGAACGCTGGCAGGCCCTCACCCCGGAGCAGCGCCGCAGTTTCCCGCCCCTCTGCCCCGATCTGCTGGTCGAACTCGCCAGCCCCGGCGACGCAGGCCCCCGGGGCCTCACCGCCCTGCGCCGCAAGATGGCCGCCTACCGGGCCAATGGCGCCCAGCTGGGCTGGCTGTTGATCCCCGAGCAGCAGGCTGTCGAGATCTGGAGCCGCGACGGATTTGGCCAGCCCCAGCGTCTCCAGGGGGCCACCGCACTGGAGGCTGGCGAGCACTTCCCCGGGCTGAGACTGGAGCTGGCGGAAATCTGGGAGGCCTGAGCGTCGGGGGATGGCCCCGCGTGGTTTTTTGCATGGGGAAAACAACTTCCAAAGGGAGACTGACGGCCTGTGAGCGCGCAGAGAGCCGTCGTGGATCTCGACAGTCGACGTACCCATGCCAGAACCGATTTTCTAGCCTGTACATTGTGTACAGCCCTGAAATTCGCGCTGAACCTCCTCCCCCAGCGGCTGCTCTCCAGCCTGGAGCTGGCTGACGCCCCATGAACGCATCAGTACCCATTCATTGTTCGGTGTCAACGACGTTGGCGGATGGCAACTCAGAACCCTGCGAGCAGACCCTCCGCCCAATCAGGGAACGGATCCACATGGCGTACCAAACTGCCCTGCGCCAGCGTGAAGACGGGAAGGAAGGGATGGTCAGCTGAGCTGTTGTCGTACACCCGGGAAACGTCGTAGAGCGGCAGTGACGCTCTGACGTGATGCAGCAGCCGGGGGATGCGGCTCACCACCTTGTCAGCGGGAACATCATGGCCTCCTTCGCTGACCCGCGCGCTGATGCGCGCCTGGTTCAAGGCTGGACATTCAAGGTGAATCATCACCAGGATCACCTGGTAGCCAAGCGCCTTGGCACGGCCGACGAAGTCCACCTTGGAGGGGTGGGAATACTCCGTTTCAAAACAAAAGCTCACACCTCGCAGCAGGAGGTTGTGTCGCTGCTCTTCCGCCAGCTTGGCGGCGTCGACACTGTGCGCACATCGGCATTCACAAACGGCACGCCAAGGGGCTGGAGCTAGAGGCGAAAGAACGTGGATTTCCCTGCTCCATCGCCACCCACCTGCATCCAAGGGTTCAGCCGGCCAAGGATGGATTCGAGAAGAAGGAGATCCCCCGGATGCGAGCGGTTGGCTTCCGCCAGGAAGCAGAACACCTCGGCCACCTTGCAGCCCAGGCCGAGACCCTGCCCATCCGCAACACCCGCACCGGCGCCGTCCGCCAGCTACGCCCGGAGCGCTGGCGCGACCCCGTTGAGGAGGCCCTCCTGACCTCGCCGGAGCGGGCCATACCCCGCCCGACGCCAGTGTTTTCAGTTCCTGCATCACGGAACTCCTGCAGACCGTAAAGGGTGGGCAACACCGACAAGCGACGGAACCGGGCCTTCCTTACGCTTTTGGCAGGTTGTTTCCATGGGGCAGAGGTGGAGGGTGCTGGCCTTGCGGATGCTCTGACAGAGGCGGCTCGCAGCCAGCTGGACCACTTCGCCCTGATGGCCGACCTGGCTGGCGTCGACCTGCTGGTCTCCGATGCCGCCTCCGGCATGTTCCTGGCCTGCAACGACTCGGCTTACACCCGCCTGGGCTACAGCAAGGCCGAGCTGCTCGCCCTCTCCCCAGAAGCCCTCCAGGCCGATCCCGACCACGACGCCGCCTGGGTTGCCGCCCGCCGGCGAGACCTGATCGATGCCGGCGGTGGGTCCTTCTTCACCAAGCACCGGTGCAAGGACAACACGATCCTCGATGTGCACGTCAGCCATCGGGTACTCACCATCGACGGCCATCAGCTGCTCCTCTCCTCCCTGCGCGAGCGGAGCGAAGCCCAGGCCCGGGAAACCAACCTCGCCGAAGCCCTGCATCTGCTCACCGACACCGAGGCCCTCAGCGGCATTGGCGGCTGGGAGGTCCGCTTCTTCGATGGCCGCATGCGCTGGTCCCCCCAGATGCAGCGGCTCTGCCGCTGCGAGGCCAATGGCGGTTTCGTGAGCCTCTGGACCTACGGCTCCCTGATCCATCCCGACGACCGCAGCCGGTGGCGCCAGGAGTTCCAGCGGGCCGTGAACAGGGGCGATCCCTTCTCCAGCCTCCATCGCCTCCTGCTCAGCGATGGCAGCGAGATTCTCGTGCATGCCGAGGCCCAGATTCATTACGACAACAAGGGCGATCCGGTGCGCGCGATCGGCACCCTGCGCGATGTCACCGAAGAACAGGCGCTCAAGGATGGGCTCGCCCTGGAGCGCAACCAGGATCCCCTCACCGGCCTGCCCAACAAGCCCGCCACCATCAAGGAGCTGGACACACGCCTCAAGGGCCGCAGCTACAACACCTCCCTGGCCGTGCTCAGTCTCGATATCGACGGCTTCCAGGAGATCAACGACACCTACGGCTCGGCCGTCGGTGATCAGGTGCTCCAGGCCCTGGCCCGCAGGCTGCGGGATCTCCTCGGCCCCCAGGCCTGGCTGGCGCGCATCGCCAGCGATGAGTTCCTCATCCTGTTGGACGAAGAGATCAACTCCCTTGGGGATGGTCTGCGGGCCTGCCGCACGCTGCAGGAACGCTGGGCCCAGCAACGCCGCCTGCTCAACAATCTCCCCCTGGTCCCCACCTTCTCCCTCGGCCTGGCCTCCTACCCGGAGCACGGCCAGGACAGCCAGCAGCTGATCCAGTGCGCTAACACCGCCCTCACCAAGGCCAAAAACCAGGGCCGTATTCAGGTCTGCACCTACTCCAGCACGATCAGTCGCCAAATCCAGGAGCGCATGCACCTGGGCAGTGAACTGGTCCAAGCCATCGACCGCCAGCAGTTCCGCCTCGTCGTGCAGTCGCAGGTCGATGGCGACAGCACCCTGGTGGGCGGCGAGATGTTGCTGCGCTGGCGCAACCGCCTCGGCGTCTGCGTGCCCCCCAGCTACTTCATTCCCCTGGCAGAAGAAAGCGGCCTGATTCTGCAGCTCGGCCAGTGGGTGTTCCAGCAGACCATCCAGCAGCTCGCCCATTGGCGCGGCATGGGCCTCACCGTGCCCCGGCTCGCCCTCAACATCTCGCCCCGCGAGCTGGAGCTCCCCGGCCGCCAGTTCATCGCCTCCCTTCTCGATGGCCTCGCGGCCCACAACCTCAGCCCCGAACAGTTCGAACTGGAGGTGACCGAGACGGCCCTGCTGCGCAACCCTCTCGCCAGCCGTGAGCAACTGCGGGTGCTCGCCGACCAGGGCTTCCGCATCGCCATCGACGACTTCGGTACGGGTTACTCCTCCCTGGAGCTGCTGCGCACCCTGCCGGTGCATCGCCTCAAGATCGATCGCACCTTCGTGCAGAACCTCGACGCCTCATCAGAAGATCGCACCATCGTCCAAGCCACCATCACCCTTGCCCACGGCCTGGGGATGGAATGCATCGCCGAGGGCGTCGAGACCGACAGCCAGCGCCAGATTCTCGCCGACCTGGGCTGTGACCTCTACCAGGGTTACCTCTGCGGCCGTCCCTTGGAGCTCGACGACTTCGCCGCCCTGCTCCGCGACCCCACAACCCGACCGCTGCGCCCCCCTACCTGCGACGGTCGTCAGTCCGGCCCTCTCCATATCAGCCCGCTGGGCGCATCCCAACCCACACCCAACACCTATGAGCAGCTGGAGCTGATGCGCGCTGCCTTCGATGTCACCGATAACTATCTCCTGCTCCTCCAGCCCATCGAGGGGCATGACGGCGGCATCACCGATTTCCTGATCATCGACATCAACCAGGCCGCCTGCGGCTACATGCAGCAGGAACGCGAGGCGATCGTCGGTCAAAGCCTCCTATCCATCTTCCCCCAGATGGAGCACAACGGCCTGCTCGATCTCTACATCGACGCGGCCGGCCGCAGCACTCCCACCCGCATCAGCGAGTTCGCCTACACCTACCACGATCTCTTCCAAGACAGCCGCTCCTACGACATCGAGATCCTTCCCATCAAGGGCTACATCATTTGCACCTGGCAGGACGTCACCGATCGCACCCAGGCCGCCCGCACCCTCGGCGACACGGCCGCCCTTTACCGCCTGCTCACCGACAACATCGTGGAGGTGGTGCTGCTCCTCAACCTGCAGGAGGAAGTGGTGTGGGTCTCCCCCTCCCTGCAACCGATGACGGGCTGGCAGGAGGATCAGTGGATCGGCAGACACTTTGCCGACCTCTTCTCGGTCGTCGAGGGCCGCCCCGAGCCGGTGCACCTCGCCGACTGGCTCGCACCCCACGGCACCATCGGCCAGGGCCGACTCCGCCTGGCGGATCCCCAAGGTGGCTGGAGCTGGGTCGACCTCAGCGTCCGCCAGCTCAATCGGCAAGGCCTCCGCAGTGGTGATCTTTCCCCCGGTGATCCAGATGGCACCCCCGCTTCCATTGATCTCCAGGAGGGCTACGTCATCACCCTGCAGCCGGTGGACCAGCGGGTACAGGAGGAGCGCCGGCTACTGGAGCGCGCCAACACCGACACCCTCACTGGCCTGATGAGTCGCTCCGCCATCCTCAGCCGCCTCGATCACCGCCTCGGAGACGGACCCATCCGCACGGCCCAGCCCATCGCCCTGCTCTTCTGCGACTGCGACGACTTCAAGGGCATCAACGACACCTACGGCCATGCCTGCGGTGATGCGGTTCTCCAGGCCATCGCCCAACGCATCCACTCCGTCATCCGCCAGCAGGACCATGCCGGCCGCATCGGAGGGGATGAATTCCTTGTGCTTCTCGATGGTGTGGTCTCGATCGAGGCGGCGATCGCCGTTGCCGAAAAAGTGCAGCAGGCCATCTCCCAGCCCATCCCCTGGGCCGATCGCAGCATCTCCCCCTCCTTCTCCATCGGTGCGGCGATCCACGGCGCCGGGGAAGATGCGGCCCTTTTCCTCAAGCGCGCCGACCGCAACATGTACGCCGCCAAGAAAGCGGGACGCCATCGCGTGGTTGCACTCTGATCTGCGAAGGATTCGTTGTAATTAGAGTTTCTTTTCTAAGGCTATTTCGGCAGCCGTCAGTAGAGAATCAGCCTGGATATCATCAGTTTCATAGCAAGCGCTGGCAAGCCTAATGCTGAGAGGTAACGGCACCCAGCCATAGGACACCGGCGACTCCATTGCTGCAATGATGCCCGCTTGGAGGGCTGTGAGTTCGGAAGCATCAGCCAGAGCAGGGAGCAGGACGCCAAAGCGCGTCGGGCCCAGTCTGGCGACCAAGCCCCGTTCAGCGACAGCTGTCACCAGGCGACCAGCGCAACTCTGCACAAGCTGCTCACTGGCCTGGGTTCCATAATTGCCCTCGACTGTGTCCACGCCATTGAGTTCCATCAGCAGAATCGCTAAGCCCATCGATGGGGAGAGCAAGGTGCGTTCCGCTCGCCCAAAGCTTTCTGGCTCGCGCGACATGGCTTTGAGCACCCCCATGCACCGCTCTTGATGCAGAAGCGGCACCACCAGCATTGAACGTATGCCCATTCGCTCGCAGGCCGCCCGGTCAACCCGTGGGTCGTTGTGGGTATCGGCGCAGTCGAAGCCATGGCGGATGTGATTGAACGGGCTGACCAGGCTATGTACGCCGCCAAGATGAAAGGCCGCAACCAAGTGATTGTCTTTGGTTGAGCTGGATCGGCTGCTCCTCTGCCCTGGCTTCGCATTGCTGCTATGTGATTCTAATGCCTCTTAGGGTTTGGTCGAAGCAGATGCTTTCTATGTGATCCCGGCCATTGTAATCATGCGCAGGGGTCTAGGCCTCTTTTGAAATCGAGATCTGTGGGAGCTTTGGCTTCTCTCCCCCGGGTGCCATGCTTCCAGTCGTTCGCCGATTGACTCCCAGATTCGAGTGATAGGGCGGTTTGATTGCAAGCACAAGCCGTGCTTTTGGGTGGCCTGCTGGCTTCTTCGTAAATGATGTTTTCGTTTTGTCGGCTCGCGGATAGGTTCAATTACGCAACACCACTCAGTTGTTTTGCCTGCGCCCGACTTGAACCGGTTCATCGCTCTCGTCAATGCGCGTAAAGACGTTTAAGCTAGGTTGCGCCAATGCGCATACCCTGAAGACATCATTGGGCTGGCTATGGAGTTCGGTTTTGAATTCAGCTATCTCGATCTGCGGCTTGGAGCGGGCGGTCTGGGGAGCGAGTGTGAGCATTGGCCGTGGAACGGTTTGGGATCTCAGGGCCGACGCCGCTTCTTTCTCCGGGAAAGAACAAAAAGTGGTGGGCAGGGATTTGAGATACCGCTTTGGTTTCCTGTGAAGCCTGACTAGTTCCCGTTGCAGTTGAGGAAGTGGTTGGGAGAGATTGGGAGAGATTGGTCCTGCTGTGCCTTTCCCCTTGCGGTTGACCTTCATGGCTCAGTAGTTGCTCGCCCTAGTTCTTGGCCTTTACGGGCTGAATTGGGTGGCTCGGCTTCAACGCCGCGTCTCCAGCTCTTTGGTCTCCTCGGGGTGTTTGCTCACTCCTGGGCCGCAGTTGCAGCTTCAGCTTTGTGACCGGTCGCAAGCTCACCGGTCGCCAGTCACCGGTGAATTGGAGGGCTCCTCACGCCAATCCACCTCGTTTGAGGGGTGATGTGCCCCAGGCAGAGCGGGGCTGGCAATTCCGTAGCGGATCCGCCCGGCCCCGACCTTCTTCTGCGATCAGCAGCAGGATCACTGGCGCCCGGGAGCACCAGTTCACTGCTCTGGAGCGGTGGGGCTCACGCCGAATGCACACCCATGCGGTACTCGGCAGCAATGTGGCGGTGGAGCTGTTCCAGCTCCTGCCGATTGGCCGCCCGTCCGGCGCTGGCTTCCAATTCCTGAATCTCCCCGGCGATGCGTGCCCCCAAGGCAGAGGCTGCACAGTCGTGATGCGAATCGCTGTAGAGATGGCGCCAGGGGGTGCTCGCCCGGGCGACTTAGCGCTGAACGCTCTCGAGCTGATCGGCTACTACCGCCTGAGCGCATATTGGCTGTTTTTTGAGGAGGCACCAGCTCCGCCTCAAAGGTTAACGATGGACCCTGTCCAGAAAACCCAGACCACCTCAGTCAGAGGTCCACTCGCGTCCGGCTGTCGATGCGTTCCTCCACCGCCTCCCACACCACCCGGTAGGCCAGGCTCTGGGTGTCGCTCATGGCCACAGCAGCAGGGTGCGTCCAGGCCACCTGGCATGCCAACGCCTCGAAATCCTCCGGAACCACCGTCAGGCCCAGAAGATCCAGCGCTCTCGCCACATCCGGTGAATCGGGAACCATCAGCCTTCTCCTCCCATGTCCATCCCGCGAGCCGTCCCGCGAGACCCCAACGGGTGATCCTTGAAGCGATGGGCGGTCTCAGGCCGCCAGTGGGACGTCGGCCTCGCAGCCTCTCTCCAGCTCTTCCCAGACCCGCCGATAGGCAGCGGTCTGCACTGTGCTCCATGGCTGAGAGGCCGGGTGCCGCGCGGCCACCCGACGGGCCAGGTCCCGCCGACTTCTGGGCGTGGTTCTCAGGCCCAGGACGGCCAAGGCCTCAGTGAAATCGGTTGACGGTCCCATGGCTGTCATCAATCCATCGGTATCACTGGATGTTCGCGGCTGCCGCCACAAGTGCAAGGGGGGATGCCGATAGCGGTGTGGATTGTTATGGAAGACGCCGCTGGGATGCCTTCATCCACCAGCCAGAGTGACGCTCATGCCATCACCGTCCTGGACTCAAGTGCAGCGTCCCGCCGGCCCCCAGGAACGGATCAGGAATCACCAGCGGTGCGTGTCGAAATTCTGCCGCGACGGAAGTCCCAGGGGCGAGTGATGCCGCCTGTCAGCCTTCACACCCCGAAGCGGATGCGGGACGCCCGGAACTCAGCATCGAGATATTCCTTGGCATCGCACTGGCCCAGAAAGCGGCGGTAGGCAAAGGCCTGGCCGTCCTCCACCAGGGCCAGGTTGAGGTTCACCTCCCCGATCACCTCGGCCACGGTGCGGCCGTAGAGATCCTCCGTGTGCAGCAGAAGTGTGAACGGGGCCCCAATCCGCAGCCGCGATTTCAGAGCTGGTCCATCCACCTAGCGTAATTCTGGCCGTTTGTGCTGGTCGAAGCTGCGCTGAAGGGCGTCGCCGATCGTCAGCCCCACCGGGAGGGAGGTCACCGCCGAAGGAGGTGCCCAGCACATGTCGGTAGAGCTTGGTCTCCACCAGCCGAATGGTGGAATCAGGAAACGGAATTTAGTTGCTTTTGGCCACCACCACTGGCACCAAGGGGCCAACAGAACGTTTTCGCCTACCCCAGTAAGCAGGTGGCGCTCCAGAAAGCGAAGGAATTGGGGTTCGAGGGTGTCCAAGCCATGGGTTCGCTGTGGATGCCCTGCAGCGAGCATCCCAGACACTGAAGGCTCTCCTTGCGAGCAGCCCGATCGGGCACCATCCATCTTCATGCGACAGCCACGGCATTCGCCGTCACAGCCCGGTGGCCCAACAGCCCGCGGGTGGTGGCAGCGATGTCCTGCTGGTTCGCCCTCGGCAGTGGTTGGTGGAGCCCGCCCCCCAGCCGCGCCAGATCGGCCCCCAGCCCGGAGTCCCGATGCCGGGTGCCGGTGTCGATCACCAGCAGCTCCATGCCCAACCGGCGGATCGCCGCAGCGATCCCCAGCACTTCCTGGCGCATGCCCGCCAGACCCATGGGCTCCGGGCTGTCACCCCCCGGGCCCTGGTCAGTTGTGGAGGCCAGTGAGCGGCTGAGCGACACGTTGGCGTTGCCGTCGCTGATCAGCACGATCAGAATCTCGCCCACATCCTTGGCCCGGCGGGCGTTTTCGCCCACCCGCACCGCCAGTGCCAGACCGTGGGCCAGCGGCGATCCACCGCCGCAGGGGAGGCGTTCGAGCCGGCGCGAGGCCGCGGTGATCGAGCGGGTGGGGGGCAGCTGCACCTCGGCCCGCCGGCCGCGGAACGTGATCAGGGCCACCTGGTCGCGGCTGCGGTAGGCCTCGCTCAGCAGCTGCAGGGCGGCGCCCTTGGCGGCCTGCATGCGGTTCAGGGCCATCGAGCCCGACGCATCCACCACGAAGATCACCAGTGCCCCGGCCTTGCGGACCAGCTGCTTGACGCGCAGATCCTCCTCGCGCAGCAGCAGCTTCGGTCCATGCCACTCCCGCCCACTGCGGCGTGATGTCCCGAGGATGGCCCGGCGCCGCGCCCGCTGGTGCGGCGCCGCGGCCCTCAGGGTGGCGTCGATGGCCACGTGATGGATCGGTCCGTGGGGAATCAACGGTTTCACGTAGCGGCCCCGGTCCACCGAGCGCACCAAGCCGCCGCCGCCGGCCTTGCCGTGGCGCCGATTGCCGCGGGCGGCCTGGGCCAGCAGGTGCGGATCCAGCAGCACCCCTTCCGGGGAAAACAGAAACGTGTCAGGAATGGCTTCGCTGCTGGGTTCGCCCGTGGCGGTTTCGGGCGGAGGCTCTTCCTGCCCGGGTGGGGTCTCGCCTGCCGAGTCGCTGGGCGGATCTTCTGGTGGTGGCGGTTCCGGCGCGGCATCCGGCGGTGCAGCGACCGCGGCCGACCGGGGCAGGATCACCAGTTCGACGGCCAGGCGGAGATCATCGGCATTGATACGGCGTCGCCCTTGCAGGGCGGCGTGGGCCCGGGCCACCCGCGCGGCGAACAGATCGGCGCGATGCCCCTCCACGCCGGCGCGGATCGCCTCTTCCACCAGATAGCGCAGCTGCTGCGGCGCCAGTCGCACCCGTGGGAGCAGACGCCGCCCGGCGACGATCCGCTGCTGCAGTTCCGCGAGGCCCGGCCCGAAGTGCAGCCAGAAGGCCAGCGGATCGGCGGCCTGCTGAAGCACTCTCGCCACCGCCTCCACCCGCTCGTCCAGCGCCAGCGGGGTGTCGGCGGAGAGCACCATGGCCAGGCGATCGATCAGGTGGGCCCGCAGTTCCCCCTCGGCGGGGTTGTACGTGGCGATCAGCAGCGGACGGCAGGGATGGCGGAAGCTGATTCCCTCCCGCTCCACCTGGTTGAAGCCGGCATCCACCACCGTGAACAGCAGGTTGGCGATGCCGGGATCCAGCAGGTTGAGCTCATCGACGTACAGCACACCCCGGTGGGCCTCGGCCAGCAGCCCCGGCTGGAACACGGCCCGTCCCCGCCGGATCGAGGCGCTCACGTCGACGGAGCCCAGCAGACGGTCTTCGGTGACGCCCAGCGGCACCTGCACGAACGGCGAGGGAACCAGCGTGCTGACGGGCGTGCGGCTGATCGTGGCGCGGTAGGCGACGGTGGCATCGTCCCAGTCCCCGGGGGCGGCCGGGTCGGCGTTGCAGCAGGAGCGCCGGATCACCCGGATCGGCGGTAACAGAGCGTGCAGGGCGCGGGCCACCACCGATTTGGCGGTGCCCCGCCGCCCGGCGATCACGATCCCGCCCAGGCCCGGATCCACCGCCAGCAGCAGCAGGGCCGTGCGGATCGCGGCCTGTCCCACGACGGCATTGAGCGGAAAGGCATGAAGCGGAAAGGTGGCAGGCGGAGCGGCAGAACAGGGGCCAGCCAGCTGGGAAGCCGCCACTAGGGACCAACCGTCACTGGCACTCCCTCCAGTTCGGCGTCGGTGAGGTCGTAGAGGTCTCGCAGCTTCTCGAGCTTTTCGGATGGGGCGTTCCACAGCCCGCGGCTGCTGGCCTCCAGCATGCGACCCACCACGTTGCGAAAGGCTTCTGGGTTGGCCTCCCGCAACCGCTGGGCCATTGCCGCATCGAAGGCGTAGGTGTCGGCGGCCTGGTCGTAGACCCAGGGGTCACGGAAGCCGGAGGTGCCGCCCCAGCCGATCAGGGCCGTCATCCGCTGGGAGATCTCGTAGGCCCCGCCGGATCCCATCGCGGCCATCGACTGGGCCCAGCGGGGATTGAGCAGTTTGGTGCGGTACTCCAGGCGCAGCAGTTCCTCCAGGTCCCGGGGGGTGGTGTCGCGGGAGAACGATTCCACGAAGCTGGCAGCCACCCGGCCGCCCGGCTTGGTCTCCCGCTGGGCCACCTCGGCGGCGCGCTTGAGGCCGCCGGTGTTGGCGTAATACTCCTGGATGTCGGTGAGGCCGTACTCCACCGAGTCGATCTGCTGCACCACCCGGTCGGTGCTGCGCAGCAGCGCGGCCAGCACCTGGGGGCGGGCCTGGCCGTTGTCGGCGCGGCCGTAGCTGAACACGTTGCGGTCCTTCCAGGTGCCGGCCAGATCCTCGCCGCTCTCCCAGTTGGCATCGGTGACCCGATCGTTCACCAGCGAGCCGAAGTCGCCGGCGGGGTTGGAGAACAGGCGGGCCGTGGGGTTCTCGATCCCCTGGGCTTCCAGCGCTCGGGCATGGCGGCGGATGGCGTTGCGCTCCTCCGGTTCGTCAGCGGTGGCGGCGCGGCGGAACAGGTCGTCCAGCAGCTCGACAATATTCACGAAGCTGTCGCGGAAGATCCCCGACAGGTTGACCAGCACGTCGATGCGCGGGTGGTTGAGGGACTCCAGTGGCAGAAGGTCGTAGCGCACGATCCGGCCGGTGCCCTCCTTCACCGGTTCGGCCCCCACCAGCTCCAGCAGGATCGCCAGCGATTCGCCGCGGGTCTTGATCGCATCGAGGCCCCAGAGCATCACCGCCATGGTCTCGGGCCAGGCGCCGCCGTTTTCGGCCCGGTGCTTCTCGAGGATGCGCAGGGCGATCTGACGGCCCCGCGCCAGCGCCCCTGGCGAGGGCATGCGGTAGGGGTCGAGGGCGTGGATGTTGCGGCCGGTGGGCAGCACACCAGGGCCGTCACGCAGGAGATCGCCACCAGGGGCGGGGGGGATGTACTCGCCCCCCAGGCCATCGAGCAGATGGTCGATCTCCTCGGTGCTGCGCTCCAGCAGCTGGCAGACGCTCAGAGCATCCAGCAGCCGCTGGGATTGCTCAGGGGATAAGCCGGGATGGAGGCGCTCGAGCTCCGCGGCCTGGGCGCGCAACGCCGGCTCATCGGCGGCGGGGGTCAGCCGGCTGATCGCTTCCACCAGCTCCGGTTCAAGGGCGTCGCCGATGTAGGCCTTGAGATACCCGAGCCGCTGCTCCTGATCCGGCGGCAAACCGAGCGTGTGCAGGCCGCTGGAGAACAGGCGGCTCTCCAGCAGCTGCAGGTAGCCGCTGAGCTGCACGACCCAGGCGTTGAAGGCCCCTTGGTCGGTGTGGGCGCTATCGGGTGATGGGCAGTCGGCATCGAGGCCGCTGTCACTCACCTGCTTGAGGATGCCCTCCCGCAGGGCCTCGTTGCGTTCGGGGTCCTCCCGGTATTCGGCGATCAGATCCCGCAGGGCGATCAGCTCCCGGTACAGGCCGGCCCGGCCATAGGGCGGCACGTTGTGGGAGACGATTACGCCGTAGCCGCGCCGTTTGGCCAGCATCGACTCCGACGGGTTGTTGGCCGCATAGACATATAGGTGCGGCAGGTGGCCCAACAGCAGGTCGGGCCAGGAGTAACCCGTGTTACCCAGGGGCGAGCCGGGAAGCCACTCCACCGTGCCGTGCATGCCGAAGTGCAGCACCGCGTCGGCCTTGAAGCCATGCTGCAGCCAGCCGTAGAAGGCGGCGTACTGGGGGTGGGGGGTGAGATCCCGCTCGTACATCAGCCGCATCGGATCGCCCGCCACCCCCAAGGGCGGCTGCACCCCGATCCACAGGTTCCCGAGCCGCACACCGCCCAGGAGGAAGCGATCCCCGAGGGTGCGGATGCCGGTGGCCGCCAGCGGCCCCCACTGCTTTTCGATACGAGCGGTGTGCAGCGGTCCCAGCCACTGACGCAGGGTGTCCACCGTCACGGTGACGCTCTCGGTGTCTTCAAAACGCTGTCCTTCGGGAATGCGGGCGATCCAGGCGTCGTCGGCGTCCTTGACCTGGCGGATCAGCTCCTCACCACTGGCCGGCAGGGGGCCCACGTCGTAGCCATGGGCCGCCAGCGCCTTCAGCAGGGCCATCAGGGAGTCAGGCACGTTCAGCAGGGCGGCGGTGCCGGTGGCGCCATAGCCGGGGGGGAAGCCGTAGAGCACGATCGCCAGCCGGCGCTCGGCGGCGGGTTTGCGGCGCAGGGCGATCCAGGCCTTGAGCCGTCCGGTGAGTCGCCGCAGCCGTTCGGGAATCAGGTAGATGCGATCGCCCACCAGTCCCCCCAGGGGCACGGGGTCAATGGCGCCGTCCAATTCGGGCAGGGCGAACAGCACCACGCTCTGCAGTCCGCCGATCCCCTGGCGGGTCCAGGAGTGGAGGTCCTGAATCAGCAGCGGCGCCGAGACCAGATACGGAACGTTCTTGGCGCGCAGAATGCGCTGCGCCACCTCCTCGCGGCGGCCCGCCTCCATCGAACCGGCCGGGCCGCCCACCAGGGGAAAGCCGATCGTGGAGACGATGGCGTCCACGGCCACCGCTTCCCGGCGGGCGCCGCTGGCGGGCTGCTCGGCGGCCTGAGCGGTGGCCAGTTCGGTGGCGCTGGTCATCCAGTCGCGCACGGCCATGTGCCCCTCCACGCCGTTGATGAACACCGGCAGCGGGACCAGTTCGGCGGCCTCGAAGGCCCGGATCAGCTGGGGGATGTAGGGCTGGGCCGTGATCACGTGCTTGCGGTAGAGCAGCAACCCCACCACCGGCCAGTTGCCCTGCCCCGCAGCGCTCTGGGGCCGTGATTGGTGGAACCAGGCCAGGTATTCCCGTGGTGAGAGGAAGAAACCGTCGTGATCGGGATGGATCAGGCCGAGATTGGGCGATTCCCTTGGCGGCGGGATCGCCCCGGGCCTGAGGTCGAGGCCGTGGCGGGCCAGATAGAGGAACAGGGCAGTCACGTTCTCGCTGCCGCCGGCGTTCCAGTAGCCGTAGAGGATCAGCCAGTGGCGCAGGTCCTGGGCCTTGCGGAAGGGCAGGAAGCGCAGCAGCTTCGGGCCCACCTTGAGGAAGCCGATGTAGCCGGCCAGCTTGTCCTCCTCCCGTCCGCTGCCGAATTTGGCCAGCAGCGCCTGGATCGGCCGGGGCATGCCGGCGCCGCTTCCACCGATCGTGAACCGCCCGAACCGGGTGAGCTCCATCAGCTCAATCGCTGACTCGAAGACCAGCCGGATCGGAACCGCCGCCGCGTGCTGGCGCAGCCACTCCACCTGGTCGAAATCGAAGATCAGGCTGGCGAAGAAGGCATCGGCTCCCTCCAGCGCGGACGCCACCTCAGCTGGACGATCGCTCAGGTCACGGTCACTGAACACCGCGATCGAGAGCTGCGGGCACTTGGCCATCGCCCGCTCCGCCGCCTGACGGTAGAGGCCGGCGTTGAAGGCCTCGAAGCCGGCCAGCAGCATGATCCGTTTCATGGCTGACCCCGCATCGCCATCGTTTTTATTCTGCTGCGAAACCGATCCCCATCGGCGCAGGCGTCGTCAGGGAGGATTCAGCCAATGTGTGCAAGGAGAGGTCATGACCACAACCCTGTACAAACCCGCCATGCTGCAGTGCGCCTGCCCAGGGTTCCTCTGCACGGTGAAAGCGGACAGCCCGTTCCGCAACGGCGCCTTGGTGTTCTGCAGCGACACCTGCGCCAAGGGGCATCCCAACGGTGAGCCCTGCCACACCGGCTGTGGCTGCGAAGGCCATGGCTGAACCGGCTCCACCCGCTTCGGGACCGATTCCCCTGGAGCTGCCCGCCGGCGTGCACCAGCTTTGCCGCTGCGGCCGCAGCCGCCATGGCTGGATCTGTGATGGCGCCCACCTCGGCACCGGCTGGGTGTCGCGCGAGCTGCGGCTTGAGCAGGCCAGCACGGTGATGGTCTGCGGCTGTGGTCACTCCCACCGTTACCCGCTCTGCGATGGCCGTCACGCCAGACCAGCTGGCCGCAGACGCTGGTGGATGTGGTGGGCCTGAGCAGGTCTCGATCGCTCGGACGGCTGCCTGCTCGCTGGCGGCGAGCTCCAGGCCCAGGGCGTCGGCTACCAGGCGATCGGGCGGTGGTGGCCAGGCTGGCTGTCAAGACCAACGACGGCAAGCCACAGGTGATCCGGGCGGCGCTGCGGCAGTTTCTTCAGCACGGTGCCCGCTACTGCTTCCCGCCCAGCCAGGGCGGGATGACCCGTGGTATTTCAACCGGGTACGCCGCCTCCCCCCTCAAGGAGCAGACCCGGCCGGGCAGCGATCCGCCGCCGGTCTGGCCGTGGCCCTGCTGGAGGAGCGGCTGCAGCCATGAACCCCAATCACCCCAATGTCTCCCTGCTCGAACAGGCGGCTGCGCATCTGGGTGATGCCCTGCTCAAGCAACTGGTGTTTGTCGGCGGGGCGGTGGCCGGCCTGTTGATCACGGATCCGGCCATGCCGGCCATCAGGCCCATCCAGGATGTGGATGTGATCTGCCGCGTGATCACCAGGGCCGACGACCGGCAACTGGGGATGCAGCTGCGGAAACGGGGGTTCCAGGAGGACACCCGGCCAGGGGCACCCCTCTGCCGCTGGTGCATCGAGCAGATCATCCTCGACCTGATGCCAACCCAGGGCGAGATTCTGGGCTTCTCCAATCGCTGGTATCCCCTGGCCGTGGAGGCCGCCCAGCTTCAGGTGTTACCGAGCGGACGCTCGATACGGTGACCAGCTCGCGATGGCCACGGGCCTTGGCGCGCAGCACGCAGAAGCCGTTCTCGGCGTTGTGGAAGGTGACGCGCTCGATCGAGCCGGCCAGCACTTCAGTGGGCTGGACTGTGTTGTCCGGCATTCCGGAGGACTGGCCAGCAACCGGCTTGTTCATGCCGCCCCGCGGTGCCACCGGGCCATGCTTACAGGTTGTTGCAACGACCACCTCAGCTGCTGACACACTGCCGGCAACATGGGTGGGATACCAGGACCGATGAGCAAACTCTGATGCTCGACGATGATTCGGATCACGACATCCGTTGTCAACAGATCCGCCAGGAGAATGCAGCACTTCTCGGTGACTTCAGCCGTTGGCTCAAGAAGGCTGGTCTTGGGGAGGCGACAATCAGAAGCCATTGCAGCAACCTGGACTTTTACTCGAATCACTTCCTTCTCTACGCAGACACGCTGACGCCTGCTGATGGGGTTTGCCATGTCGGAGAGTTTCTTGGCGACTGGTTTATTCACAAGGCCATGTGGTCCAACAAGACAACCGTCAAGGCCAATGCCACCAGCCTGAAGAAGTTCTATGCCTTCATGGCTGAACGAGGGCTGATCAAGCCCGAGGAGTTTGCCTCGCTCAAGCAGCAGATCAAGGACGAGCTGCCGGACTGGCTTGGCGCTGTCGAGAGATACAACGACCCGGATGTTGACCTTGAGGATGTCTGGCCGATTTGAAAACGAGTGCGACCCGCAGCCGCAGCGAAGGGGGTCACGCAAGAAAGACCTTAGAGGCCTGAGGCTGGGGCTTTCTGTTCGGTGGAACGAGGCTGATGGATTGGCCTCAGCGGAGTGACTCACAGGCTCCCCCATCGCCGTTGCCATCGAGATCAGTGTGCCCCTGGCGCAGCAGCTCCTTGGTACGGAGCAACGACCGCGAGGCGATCCAGAAGACAGGCAACTCCTGCCCGCTGGCTGGGCTGGTTCAGCTCCGGCAGCTACTGCGTCAAGAGCCGCTGATCGCCATGGGCTTCCGCTTTCGCCGCTCTGCCCGCCTGGGGCCACTGCGCTTCAACTTCAGCAAGGGCGGGTTGAGCTCGATCTCCGTCGGCGGGCGGGGCGACTCGTTCAACAACCCTGTCAGCCGCAGCGGCGGGGCCCGCACCACCGTGGAGCTGCCGGGCACTGGCCTGAGCTGGAGCGTGGAGCACACCACGGATCGCCCCGCAGCGATCCCGGCCGGACCCGCGGCGGGCCTGCCCAACATCCGCCGGCTCCGCAGGGGAGCAGCTGTGGGAGCAGGGTCTGGTGAGCCGTCTGATCGCCGATGGCTCCCTCTCTGCGCGAACCGCTGGGCTGTTGGCGCTGATCGAAACGCCGGGCCCAGCGCTGCATCACCGCCGCGCAGGAGGCCTCAAGGCTGGCCGCTGGGCGAGGCTGGCTCTCCTGACGCTGCAAGGACAGGTGCCCGCAGGGCCGGTTCCCCGTATCCGGCCGCACCTACCAGAACACCGCAGCAGGCCAAGGATGGTTCAAGAAAGAAGGAGATACCCCCGCATGCGTGAAATCGTGTTCCGCGTTCTGGCTGAACGCCCCGGCCACCTGGAAGCCCAGGCCGTAGGCGCAGCCTTCTCCGCAGGAGTGACCCTGCCCATCCGCATCACCGCCCCGACTCTCGAGGAGCTGCAGCACGAGGCCCGTGAGGCGCTGATCGCGCACATGGGGCCGGCCCATGGCACGGTTCGGCTGCGCGTGCGCCGCGGCCCCACTGCTGCCGTCAGCAGCATCCGGACGGTAGGCCGCCCTGGAGCCCTCTGCCGCTGATCTGAGATGCCCGAGCCAGAGGCCACGGCCACCGCCGGCTCGTTCACGGGCTCGCTCGCGCTGGCCGCCGACGATCCCGCCGCCCTGGCGCGGTTTTATGGCGCTCTGCTGGACGTGGAGCCGCAGCCGGGCCTCAGCAGCACGCACTGGCGGGTTCCTTGGCCGGCCGGTGGTTGGTTGGAGATGTATGTCCCATCCAGGAGCCGGCCCCAGCCGCGGCAGCCGGGGCGATTGGCGTTGTGCCTGCAACGAAAGGCCGATGCTGCAGGCGCCCTTGCCGTGCTCCACGCCTGGATGGAAGAAGCCCTGGAACTGGGCGCCAGCGTGAACGATCCGCCGCGGCAGGAACCGTTCGGCGCCGAGGCATGGCTGCTGGACCCGGAGGGTAACCGCCTGCTGCTGCTTGTGCTCCCATGAACCCTGGGCGAGGCTGACCGGCATCCCTCACCGCCTCGAAACCCATGGGCACGCCACGCACCCTGCTGGCGGTGGCACTGCTGGCCCTGCCCCCTTCGGCTGCCGCTGCCGCTGAACCCTGGCGTGAGGAGCCGGCCGTGGCAGCCCTGTTCCGCCAGGCTGGCGTGGAGGGCACCTTTGTACTGCTGGATGGGCGCCGCGGCGAACTGCGCGGCCACAACCAGAGCCGAGCCGAGCAGCGCTTCTCACCGGCCTCAACGTTCAAGATCGCCAACGCCCTGATCGGCCTGTCGCTGGGCGCCGTGCGCGGCGTCGACGAGGTGATCCCCTACACCGGGGAGGCCAACCCATTCATGCGCGAGTGGCTGGAGCCGATGGGGTTGCGCGGCGCCATGAAGGTGTCAAACGTGCCCCTCTATCAGGAGCTGGCCCGTCGCATCGGCCTGCAACGGATGCGCGAGGCGATCGCACGACTCGGTTACGGCAACCAGCAGATCGGCACCAACGTGACCACCTTCTGGCTGCGCGGGCCCCTGGCGATCAGCGCCGTGGAGCAGACCCGCTTCCTCTCAGCCCTGGCCCACCGGACGCTGCCGTTCCCGGCTCAGGCCCAGCGGCAGGTGGCCGAGATCACACGGGTGGACAGCGGCCCTGGCTGGAGCCTGCATGCCAAAACCGGCTGGCAGAACGCCCCGGGCGCCGGAGTGGGCTGGTGGGTGGGCTGGGTGCAGCGTGGCAACCAGATCACCCCCTTTGCCCTCAACATCGCCATGGCCAGCGCTGCCGATGCCCCCAAACGCGAGCGCCTGGGGCGCAGCAGCCTGAAGGCCCTGGGGATCCTGCCAACACCGCCAAGGGGGCCTGTCCTTGCGCCATGAAGCGCCTTTCATGAACACCCATTGTCGCCGATGAAGAGCAGTGTCGAATGGGCTTCTGCCCTTGCTGGCACGGTTCCAACGATCAGGACGCCGCGGCCCTTGGGGTTGGATACGGTTCAGGCAGGGTGGGTGAGGTGATCCTGCTCCAGGAGCTCGTGCTGGCCATCGGCATCCCCTTGTTGGTGCTGCTGCTGGAGTCAGAGCGCAGAGTCTCAGTGATCCTCTGGAAACAGGACGCTGGTGATGGGGCCGCCTGCCTCGCTGGGCAGGTCTTCTGTAATCACCCAGATCGTGCCGTGCTCCTCGGTGTCGCAGCTGGAGAACAGCCGGCCTTCTGCGTGGCTGTGATCGGCGTCGGAGGCGGCATGGCACTTCTGCACGATCCGATCGGCGATCGTTGCGGCCTCCTCAGGGATGGAGAAGCGCTGGCGGATGGCGCCGTGCACCTTACGGATCGTGGCCGCATCGAGGGGGAGCAGCCTGAGCCAGGGACTCTGCAGCTGTCGCTGACCTTTCCTGATGCTGCGGTGCTGGCTATTCGAGCAACCGCCTTGGCGGCCTCCCCTCGGCGATCAGCAGCAGCCTCCACGCAAGCGGCCACTCCCTCGCAGGGCAGCAGGAACGTGGCCCCAGCCATTGGATTCCACTGGGCGAATTGCTGATGCAGAAGCCGCCCGCCCTTGCCGCTTTTCTCAAAGTGCACCAGGGAGCCCTGATCGGGGCAGGCATGGAGGGTGACGCGCCAGCGGATCCCGCTCTGGAGCACATCGATCCCGTCCACCGACCACGAATCACGGCTGCGGTGAGGCGGGATCTGGGCGGTAGCCATGCCCACTCTGATCTGAATCTCAGCCGTGTCGGGGCCGCAGGGGGGCGGCATCTGGATCAGGATGCGTTATTCCGCCGGAAACGATGGCGTCGCTGGCCGCTACAGCCCTGGTCAGTGATCTCTGCGCCGTGGTGAGGGACCTGGGAGCGGCTCCCTCCCCAGGCGAGAGAGCCAGGGGCGCCCTGCGCCTGACGACGTTGAGCGCATTGCTGCTGGGCGGCGCCTGGCTCTACTGGCGTCTGCCCCTGGGAGGAGTCGCCATCGGGGCCGTACTCATCGCTGGTGTGGCCTATGCCCTGCTGCTGATCGCCACCCATGAAATGGTGCATGGCACCCTGCTTGGCTTCCGGACACTGGAGCAGTGGCTGGCATGTCTGCTCAGCTGGCCGATGGCCTGGCCCCATCTCACCTACGCACGGTTGCATCATCTGCATCACCGCTGGAATGGCTGCGATCCCCGGGATCCGGAGCGCACCACGCCCCTCCCCCAGGAGCGCCTGGCGGCGGGACCGCTGAGGCGCCTGATGCAGCGCCATCTGCTCTGGTGGCGCGTTGGCGTGCTGGGCGGCGTGGGATTGATCGCGGACACGGCGCGGAAAGGCTTCTGGCTCCAGCGGCAGGATCAGGGCCTGGTGCAAGCCCGATTGATCGACGGGGCCGGCGTGATGGTCCTGCACACGACCATGCTTCTCATCGCTCTCACCCGGGGGGAGTTATGGAGGTACCTGCTGTTCTGGCTGCTGCTTGAGCGTGTGATCGGAGCGATCGTTCAGTTTCGCGGCATGGTGGAACATCACTTGCTGTGGCGATCCAGGGAAGCCCATCTGCTTACGCAGCTCTATGCCACCCGCACCATCAACGCAGGCAGCTGGCTCAATGCCCTTTTGGGAGGGCTCCCCCACCACAGCGCCCACCACGCCTTCCCCTCAATTCCCAGTGAGCGTCTGCCCCTGGCCAGTCGCCGTATCGCCTTGGTTCTGGAGCGTCATGGTGCTCCTCCTCTTCCCACCCTTTCGAGCTACCGCGAGGCGCTGATCGTGATGATCGCTGGTGAGACTAATCCAGGGCACAGCTCGCCGCAGGCTGGCGACACGGCTGCAGGAGATGGCATCAAAACATCCTGAGCATGGCAGCGCCGGGAACATCTGAGGATCCTGGCTGGATTCGAGCAGGAAGGGATGTTCTGATCGGCCGGAGCATTGCTCGGTGCGATAGGCGGCCGGCAGGAGCGGTGGCCTGGGTGGATTGAGTGATGCCCATGATTCCCCCCAGCTGCGGTGCTTCGCTTCCGCCACCGCCCGCGGCCGTCCCGCTGCAGCATCGCCAGGGCGACTGCAACGGTCATGGCGCAGGATCAGGCCACGCCGTCCACCAGAGCCATACCACCGCTGACGGCCAGGAATAACACTGTCTGAATCAGCAACAGGAAAATGCCCAGCGTCGAGAAGGCGGTGATGCGGATCTTGGCTGTGCTCAATAGCTGCGGCGATTGCTCAGCTCGCTCGCGCAAAGGCGAGCAGGGCGCTGACGTTGCCTCGGTCGGCCTGCTGGAGAGCGGCGATGTAGTGCTGGCGCAGGGCTGAGGCATCGATGGGGGAGCTGCTGCCTCCCCAGGAGAAGCGAGGCGCCCCCAGCCCCAGCCGCTCGATCAAGACATCAGCGATCAGGCGCGCATGGCGGCCGTTGCCATTGGGGAAGGGATGGATGGAAACCAGCCGGTGATGGAAAGAGATGGCGATTCGATCCACCGGATCCACCTGCTGCTCCACCTGAAAGGCGATGTCAGCCAGCAGGGCCGGCACCTGCATGCGGATCTGCCGCCAGTCGGAACCGATGCTCTTGTCCCTGCTGCGGTACTGACCGGCCCAACGCCAGCTCTGGCCGAACATCTCGCGATGAAGACGCCGCAGCCAGCTCTCTTGCAGCGGCCGGGGGCCGCCGCTGGCGGGACAGCCAGAGCAGGGCGTCCTTGCCCGGTGTCAACTACGTAGGCGGGTCGCGTCAATTACGTAGGCGGGTTCCGCCCTGCCCTCCCCCTGCCATGGCAGGGGGAGGCGACAGCGAAAAGTGAGCCACCGCAGGCGGCATGACACCTGGCCCACCCTGTCCAGGTCCACTGCCATGGTGCCGGGACTTTCTGATCGGCCCCAGGCGTCAAGCCCGTTGGCCGGTGCTCTTGCTGCTGTCCCGCCTGAGCGCTGCAGCGGAGCGCACGAGCCGGCGGACCCCACGGTCCGACGGCAGCGCGGAGCTCATCACCGGCACCTGGCGCCAGGGGTTGGCTTGTGGTTGGCGGGTAATTGACGCCTGGTCGCGGCGACGAATCAGCCTGCGCTGGAGCGGTCAATCCGCCGTGCCCGTTTGCGGCGGTAGCTCTCGCCATTGATCTGGATGATCGTGCTGTGGTCCACCAGCCGGTCCACTGCCGCCACGGTCATGGCGCTGGTGCAGAAGACGTTCTCCCACTCGCTGAACGGCTGGTTGCTGGTCACCAACAGGGATCTACGCTCGTAGCGGTGCATCACCAGCTCGAACAGCACCGAGGTCTCGGCCTCGTCCTTGCGCACGTAGCCGATGTCATCGATCACCAGCAGGGCAAAGCGATCCAGTCGGGTCAGGGCCTTGGCCAGGGCGTAGTCGGCTTTGGCGCGCTGCAGCTCCTGCACCAGCGTGGTGGCGGAGAAGAAGCGGGCCGTGCGGTCCAGGGCGATCAGGCTGCGGCAGATGCCCGCCGCCAGGTGGGTTTTGCCCACACCGCTGGGGCCAAACAGCAGCAGGTTCTCGGCGCGGTCCAGCCAGCCGGTGTCGTGGGCGAGCTGCTCGATCTGGGGTCGCTCCAGATCCGGGATGGCGTTCCAGTCGTAGTCCGCCAGGGTTTTGGGGACCGGCAGCTGGGCCTCATGCAACAGCCGCCGCTGACGGGCTTGATGCCGCTGCTGGTGTTCCTGCTCCGCCAGCACATAGAGGTAACTGGCTGGACTCCAGCCATCGGCTGTGGCCTGCTGCTCGGCCGCCTGCCACTGGCTGCGGAACTGGGGCAGTTTCAACTGTTTCAACACCGATGGCAGAGCCGTTTCCAGCGCCGGCCTGCTCGGGGGTTCCAACCAGGAGTTCGTCATAGCTGCTGAGGGTGTGTTCGGGGATGTCGAGCTGGGGCATGGCCATCAGGCCCCGGGGGGGCCGCAGGCCGTAGTGATCGCGCAGGGCCGTGAGGCTGAGAGCACCGCTGCGCAGCGCTCGCCGCAGATAGCGCTCCACATCGACCAGATCGTCGGTTCTGGCGGCGACATGGAGGGCGTCCACCATGACCTTGGCCGCCTCATCCGGCGGCAGGACCGCCAGCAACTGGCGCCATAGCTGCCGCCAGTTCTCTCCTGGGAGTAGGTCGGCCTGCAGCTGGGCGCGCAGCAGCGCCCGGGGTTTGCGGCGCAGACTCTCGATCATGTGGCGGAAATCGATCCGCCGCAGTGGCCCGCTTTCTCCCGCTCGCCGATGCAGGCGCGGCAGGGTTTGGACGAACTGGCTGCGCAGGAACAGATCCAGCCGGTCATGGCGCAGGTGCACCGTCAGCTGCTGGCCGATCAGCCGTGAGGGGACGCTGTAGGTGACCGAGCGCACCTCGATCGTGCTGGTGCTCCGCACCCGCACCACCAGCGGTTCGTAGTCGGCAAAGCGCTCCACCGGCAACGGCTGCAGGTGCAACCGCTCGATCTCCAGGTTCCCCTGCACCTGGTGGCGGCTGTTGAGGGTGGCGGTGACCTGGGCGACCAGCTGCCGGTAGTCGGCCTCGGTGGCGAAATCACGGCTGCCGCGCTGGATCAGTTGCTGCTCCAGCCGGTGTTTCCAGTGTCGGTGCGGACCCTCGATCGCGCCGTTCTCGTGGGCGATGCCGCGGTTGTTGCGGGTGGCGATCACGCCCAGGTGGGCGCAGAGCTCGCGGTAGCGGCTGGTGTAGTCCCCCGCGTAGCTGCCGTCGCGGTTGCGGAAGCAGGCACTCAGGCTGTCGGTGCGGTGCTCCGCCGGCACCCCACCGCAAAGAGCGAGAGCGTTCTGCAGAGCCTCGGACAGGGCAACAAAGCTCTCACCGCCGTGGATCACCGCCACATGGCACCAGCCCGAATAGGGCAGGCGGAAGTGGAACAGCCGGTGCTCCAGCACCTGGCCAGCGATCGTGATCGGCGCGCCCTTGATCAGCGCGAAATCCGAGATCCCCAGCACACCGGCCCGGTGCTCCTGCAGGAACATCACCTCCTGCGCCGGCCCGTGCAGGGCCCGCCACTGCTCGACGCGGCGCTGCAGGGTCCGCTTGCGGCGAAACCACTCCTCACCTGGCCTGATCTGCTCCAGGTGCAGAAGCAGCGTCTGGGGTTCCAGTTGCGGCGCCTTCTCGAGCATCGGCACCAGCACGGTGTCCCACACGTCCGCCAGCGGATCAGCTCGGGTGCGCCACCGCCGTCCAGGCTGCTGCTGTTGCCCCTCGGGCTGCAGCTCGCCGCGATCGATCCGCTGGGCGCTGCGCACCGAAATCCCCACCGCATCAGCCGCCACCTGCTGGCTGAGCCCGCCTGAGCGTTTGGCCATGTACCGCTCCTTGATCCGCAACGACAGAGGGGCGGGCATCGCAGGGCTCCAGACCGGAATCGGAACCCTGTTGTCGCGTCTTGAGACCCGCCTATGTAGTTGCGCGGACCCGCCTACCTAATCGTCGCCGAACAACTTCAGGGGACGCCAGCGATGTCCCTGTTCGGCGACGATTGGGTAGGCGCCCGCCTACGTCGTTGACACCGGGCAATGTCCCCCTCTGGATGGTGGAGCGGCTCAACCATGAGGCCACCCGGCTCGGTGTGAACCGCCAGTCGATCATCAAGGTCTGGCTCGCGGAGCGACTGGAGCCAGGTCGGCATGCCGAGCGATCTCAAGCCGACAGAGGCCTCCCGTCGCCGCAGGAGAGCAGCTGAATCAGCTCTGCCCCAGCTCCCGCATCCACTGCCAGAAGGCGCTCTTCGGACTGCCAGTGCCATCAACGGCACGCGATCGATCCATCGCATCTGCCAGAAGCAGCATCACGACTGGATTGAGGCCTTCCTGGTGCAGCACGAAGCCGCAGCAGGAACGACGGGGGCCCAGGCAGCTTGAAAGCATCGAGCTGCCTACCCTGAAGCAGTCCGGCCACGATGGGGCCATGAGCAGGCAAACCGAACTCGGGTGGGCTGGCTGCACCGCAGTGGAGCGTGATCCGCAGCGCATCAGTGGTGCCTGGGTGTTCCGCGGCACAAGGGTCCCGGTGGCAGCCCTGTTCGAAAACCTGGAAGACGGCATCACCCTGGCGGAGTTTGTGGAGCTTTTTCCTGGGGTCACGCAGGAGCAAGCCCGCTCGGTGCTGGAGCATGCCGCCCGCAGTACGGCCACGTCGTGGCCACGGCCTACGAACTGGGCTGGTCCACCGTCACCAACGGGGACCTGATCCGCCTGGCGGAGCTTGAGGGCTATGAGCTCCTGATCACCACCGACACCAACCTCCGCTACCAGCAGAACCTGCAGGGCCGAAGCATCGCGATCCTGGTGCTGACCACCACCAGCTGGCCCCGGATTCGCCAGGTCACTGGAGACATTCAGGCTGCGGTCGCCGCCATGGCTCAGGGCGACGACCAGGAGCTGCGCATCCCCTGTGCTGCTCAAGGCCCGCAGTAGCAGGTCCTCATGGCTGGGGAGCTGCAGCGACCGGTGGCCTGATCCGGGTAGGCGAGACCGGTGCTGAGGTGGTACTGCTTCGGCTCGGTACCAAGCGGGTCTGTGGGTCGCGGCCTGCTCTGGGCGCGTGGTGGCACTGACCGGTTGAGGGGTTGGAGCCGGAACCATGAGGAAGTTCAGTCGGCGTCGATCTCGAACTCCATGCAGCGGCTGGCGAAGGTGGGAGCCTGGCGGCTGAGGATCTGGAGCAAGGCCTGGGCGGTGCGGGCCGGGTTGCGCTGCCGCGACGCGATGGTCTGCAGGCAACCGTGAATCGCCGTGGGATCGAGGTCCAGCAGGTTGCAGAGGAACGGATCGGGCGTCACGGCTTCGATGCCGAGAGGAGCCAGAACACCTGCAGGAAAGTGACGCACGTTGAGGGTGACGATCACCTCGGCCTTGGCCGCAATGGCGGCCGCCAGCACATGGCGATCACCCTGATCACAGCCAAGCTGGTCGGCCAGGCCTGAGGGCGGCTCCACGAGGGCCTCCGGAAAGGCCCGCTCCATCGCTAAGCAGAACCTGCCGGCACGCTCCGGGGTGGTGCGCTCATCGACCAGGAGGTTGCGCACCGTGTCCTCCAGGATCCTTGAAGACCAGTGGACCCGATAGAGGTGCTCATGGGCTGCTTCCAGGAGCAGATCCCTCAGTTCATAGGGGTAGAGCACACAGCTGTCGAGCAGAACCGGGAAGACGGCAGGCTCCAGCCAGAGACTCACGCACCCTCCACCTGCAGCTCCTGACCCAGCTCGCTGAGCTCATCGAGGGCACGGCAACGCACCTGCCGGCGCTGATCACGCAGTTCCAGCACGTCATGGATGCGCAGGCGCCTGTGACTGCCGACCATCACCACCGGAACGGAGCGCTCCACGATCAGCCGGTAGAGATAGGGCCGCGAGACATTGAGGATCTGGGCGGCCTGCTGGGTGGTGAGTAGGGCGTCATGGGGCAGCACTGTGACCGCCTCGCCGCGCTTGAGGCTGTCGAGCAGGCTCCGCATCAGCCCGTAGAGAGGCGCCGGAACCAAGTGCTCCTCACCTCGGGGACCAACCAGGCGGGCCTCGCCAGCCTGAAACAGGGCCAGCAGCTCATCCAGCTGCTCAGGCAGCATGGAGTCGGGCGTGATGGTGCCCGGCACCGAAGGGGTTGCGACCATCGAGAATACCTCCTCCATCACTCCTAACTGTCATAGGCGTAACCTGCAGCGGAGCGCAAGGGGGCAAAAGCGGGGAAAGCGCTTGAGCCCTTGAACGGATGCAGCGCCTCTGCAGGCCTGGCCGCGCCTCTTCCTCCTGCAGGAGGTGCCTGCCCCGGGGGGAACAGGAACCGGAGATCCCCTGTCGGCGACCAATGGACGCGGCCCTGCCCTCTGTGAGGCGCAGCAACCCTGGCGGCAGGACGTCCGCGAGCAGCCGCAACTCATGGGGCAGCAGCCATCGCTGCCCGCCACGGCGGCTTCCCCCACCCAGACGGGCACGGGGCCGGAGGGGAACCGGATTGGCCTGGCTTTTGGCCTGACGCGAGGGGACGGCCAGAGCCCCTGCCTGGGGGGTTCCGCTGCTTGAAACCCCCTGCAGAACCTGGGATGATGGCGAACGGGGCTGGCGGGACTCGAACCCACGACCTACGGTTTAGGAAACCGTCGCTCTATCCGGCTGAGCTACAGCCCCATTGGCGGCATTATGGATCGACGGCCTGAGGGATGGACACGCCGATCCCATTGCCAAGGGCCCGGGCGCTACGCAACGAGAGCCGTCAGCAAACCCGGACAGCCCTTGGCGTTGACGCCAACGCCAACCCCCTGTAGCTTTACGAGGCTCAAGCATTTCCCTATCCAATGTCACATCGCATCCTGAAGAAAGCGAGTGCTGCCGCCCTGATGGCTGTTGGTGCTGGCGCCGTTCTTTCATTCTCCACCCCCAGCCAAGCTGCAACTTCCTGTCTCGCCTTTGGTAGTGACTTGTTCGCCCCTGGATACACTTGCGAAGCCGGTGACAAACTCTATTCACTTTTCACAATAATTTCAGACCCAGGCAATTTACTTCTTGATGATTCAAGTTTTACTATCGCAGACAATGATCCTAGCCATTCATTGACTGGCTCTGGAGCCTTTGGACCCGGCATCTATTCATTTTCCTATAAAATGGAAATTATTCCGGCAGCCATTGGATTCCGTGAATTCGCACTTATTAGTGCAAGCGGTTCGTCCTCAGCCCTTCCCGGTCCCAATAATTTTTCGGTAACTCTTTCTGCTGCTCTTCCCAACGCAGCAGGTCCTGTTACAGCTGTCTTCCCTGGTGGCCCTAACCCAAGCCCCACAGCCACCTTTGCTCCTGGCGTTACCGAGGCAATCTTTACTTCAACAATTACTGTTACTGGTGGTGTTGCTCAAACCTTCACCAATGATTTGACACAAAGAATCATTGGCGACCCCGTGCCCGGTCCCCTGCCCATTCTTGGAGCTGGTGCTGCATTCGGCTTCTCCCGCAAGCTTCGTCGCCGCATCAAGCAAACCGTCTGAAACTCCTGCCTTAAGAACTCCATCCCCAGCTTCGGCAGGGGATTTTTTTTGTGTTTGGAAGGCATGGGCTGTAGATTGAGCCGCTTCTAACGAACACCTCACCAATGGATGGGACAGACCCCGTCTCTTCGAGCCAAAGCAGGATCCAGCTCAAGAAAGAAGCGGGCCAGGCGTTTTCCACCATCGGTTTGATCTGCATCGGCCTTGGGCTCCTGGCGCTGGTGTTCAGCTCCCTGCCGGTGCGCCTGCTCGACCCTGCCTGGCAGTTACAGCTCGCTGCCGCCTTCACCTCAGCCGGCTTCTTCCTCCTGATCGGCACGCTGCTGGTCTGCACGGCCGATGCCTTTCCCGTCGCCAGTGAAACGCTCAACAAACAGGTGAAAGTGCTGCGCAAGCTCTGCACCTGGCTGGCCATTCTCTACCTGGTGCTGATACCGGTTCAGCTCTATGCCGGTGTGCGGGTGCTGCAGCAGAAGTCCAGCGAGGATGGCCGTCCGCTGGCCCAATGGCAAAAGCTCAAGCGGCAGATCGAGGCCACCACCAACGAGCAGGAGCTGCGCACCCTGCTGGGGAATCTGAAGCAGCCCATCACGCTTCCAGTGAAGCTTGACGCTCCCTTTGCCACCGTCCGCCAGGCCATTGTGGACCAGGCGGATTCACGCTTCAATGCGCTGGCCTATGAGGTAGAGCAGGCCCGCTCGAAGCGTGTGCAGGGCTTCATCGGCGAAGCGACCAACAACTGCCTTCGCTCGCTGCTGTTCGCCGCCGGCTTCGCCGCCTTCGCCCGGCCCAAGCCCGGGGCCCTCAGCCTGCTTGAGCACGTCCTCGAATTGTTCGGCCTTTACAGCCCCAGGCGCAGAAGCTCCTGAACCCCGCCGGCGGCCTGGCTACTGTGGCGTTGGAAAGCAGGCGAGGTGATCGCGATCGGTGTGGTGCGGCCTTCGGACCAGCGCTCCGGCCGGTTGAGGAAAATCCGGGCTCCCCAATGGCCAGGCCTGCTGGGTAACGCCCAGGGACAGCGGTTGGGCGTTTCCCCGATCCCTTCCCCCTTGGACTTCCATCCCGGAAGATGCCTACGAACCTGGCGTTCCCATGGAACCCTGATTCGACGCCTCCGCGCAGGCCATGGGCACTGCTGTCATTGCGCACTATCATGGAAGCATGGAGTGAAAGCATCCATGGCAGCCCTCAGCATCCGCGGTCTGGACACCGACCATCTGGCACAGCTGAAAAGCGAGGCCAGCCGTCTGGGCATCAGCCTGAACAGGCTTGTCCTGCAACGACTGACCGGGGATTACCCGCAGCCCGGTCGGCCCCAGGGTGATCTCGATGCGCTGGCCGGTTCCTGGTCTGCCGAGGAAGCCGAGGCCTTCACCACCGCGATCGCCCCCCTCGAGCAGGTGGACCCGGATCTCTGGGGCTGATTCCCACCAACGATCGCTGGATCGCCACGAGGCCGCCGAGCTGAAACCAGGCTCGACCCGCGCAGCAGCTAACCTCCAGCAAGGAAAGCAGGCGAGGTGATCGCGATCGGTGCGGCACAGCCTTCGGGCCATCGCCGCGGCCGGTTGAGGAAAGTCCGGGCTCCCCAATGGCCAGGCCTGCTGGGTAACGCCCAGTGCGGGTGACCGTGAGGACAGTGCCACAGAAACACACCGCCGATGGCCCGGGCTTGCCCGGCGCACAGGCAAGGGTGCAAAGGTGCGGTAAGAGCGCACCAGCGGCATCGAGAGGTGCCGGCTCGGTAAACCCCGGCTGGGAGCAAGGCCCAGGGACAGCGGTTGGCCATCTTCCCCGTCCCGATTCCCATGCGCCGCTCGAGGCCGCCGGTGACGGCGGTCCCAGACAGATGATCACCCCCCCTGGCGCCTCTGGCGCCGGGGGAGAACAGAACCCGGCTTACGTCCTGCTTTCCCCCCTTGCCCCGCGATGACGCCCCAGCGCCGCCAGCAGCTCCTGGCCTTTCTGGAGAGCCTCGGCTTCGGCGCCAGCTCCGGCCTGCTGCCCGCTGAACCGGCCGCCGCCCGCGCCGCCCTGGCCACGCTGGAGGAGGCCCTCACCCACAGCTCCACCGGCCAGCCCCGCCACCACGACCGCCTCGAATTCCTCGGCGATGCGGTGCTGCGCCTGGCGGCGGCCGAGTTCCTGCGTGCAGCCCATCCCTCCTTGAGCGTGGGCGACACCTCCGCCCTGCGGGCCCAGCTGGTGAGTGATCGCTGGCTGAGCGACCTGGCCCGCGCCATCGCCCTGGAGCCGGTGCTGCTCCTGGGGCCGATGGCCGCCGGCGACCGCGCCGGCCGCGCCACCGTGCTGGCCGAGTGCTGCGAAGCCCTGGTGGGGGCCATCTACACGGTGGGGGGCGGTCCCCTGGGAGGTCTGGCGGTGGTGCAGCGCTGGCTGGCCCCCCACTGGCAGGCCAGCGCCGCTGAACTGCTGGCCGACCCCGCGCGCCACAACTGGAAGTCGGTGCTGCAGGAATGGAGCCAGGGCCAGGGGAAGGGCCTGCCCGCCTACCGCTGCCAGGAGCGGAGCCGGGTGCATGGGGACCCCGAACGCTTCGAATGCCGGGTGGAGGTGGCGGGCCTGAGCGGCGAGGGCCGGGGGCGCTCCCGCCGGGAGGCGGAGCAGCAGGCGGCCAGGGCGGCACTGGCGTCGCTGGCGCTCAGGCCTGCTCCAGGGTGCTGAGCGGCACGGTCACCAGCTTGTCCCAGTTGCCGCCTTCAAACAGCACCGCCGCCATCGCCCCACTGATGCGCTGCACGAAGCCCTGGTAGCCGTTGTAGATGGAGCGGGGATCGCGCACCACCACGGTGGAACCGGGCAGGATCGGGCTGCTGGCCATGGCGGAGGCCCCCGGGAGCCATCAAGTGCGGCCATTATCGGGGCTCGGGTGCCCTGTTGCGGTGGCGGCGGGCACCGCTCCGGCCCTGACGCGATGATGCGCCGCGAAGCAAGCGCTCAGGCCGTGGCCGACACCAGCAACGAGGCACCCGGGGCCGACCCGGGGGAGCTGATGGCCGTGGGCCGGTTCGTGGCGGCCCAGGGCATGGGCGGCGAGGCACGCCTGCTGCCCCTCAGCGACTTCCCGGAACGCTTCACCAGGCCGGGCCAGCGCTGGCTGCAGGCCCCCAAGGGCGAACCCCGCCAGGTGCGACTGCTGGCCGGCCGTCCCCTGCCGGGCAAGAACCTGTTCGTGCTGCGCCTCGAAGGCGTCAGCGATCGCACCGCCGCCGAGGCCCTGGTGGGCCAGCACCTGCTGGTGCCAGCGGCCGACCGTCCCGCCCTGGAGCCAGGGGAATTCCACCTCCTCGATCTGGTGGGGCTGCAGGTGCGGCTGCTGGAGGAGCCGCAGGCGTCCCTCGGCACCGTGACCGACCTGATCCATGCCGGCAACGACCTGCTGGAGGTGGAACTCACGGCCGGCGGCCGGCGCTTGCTGATCCCCTTCGTGGAGGCGATCGTGCCGGAGGTGAACCTGGCGGAGGGCTGGATCGGCCTCACACCACCCCCCGGGCTCCTGGATCTCTGACCATGGCAGGGAAGCGTGCTGCTGCGCACCGCTGCGCCCCAGGGAACACCACCAGCACCGCTAGCATGCCAGCACGAAGGCATGAAACGAGGAGCTGCATGACCATGACGATCAAACGCGTCGGTGCCAGCGGCCAGATCTCCCTGGGCAAGGAGTTCGCCGGGCGCACCGTGCTGATCGACACCAGCGAACCTGGCGTCTGGGTGATCAAGACCGCCAGCACCATTGCAGATTCCGAACTCTGGCTGCATCAACCCGAGGCCTCAGCCCGGCTCGATCGTGCCCTCGCTTGCATCGATCAACCTGCGGTCGCCGCCGACCTTGAGGCCCTCGAGCGCCATCTGTCGACCACGGCGTGATCAGCCTTGACCTGAACAACCCGGAGTTTCAGGCCAATCTGCTCGCCCTGCCCAAGGAGGAGGCCTGGGCTGTGCTGAAAACCCTGCGGCTGCTCCAGTCGATGGACTGGATGCAGCTGCAGCGCAGCAAAGGCCTGCGCTGGGAACTGATCCAGAGCCGTCAGGGTCCCGGAGGGCAGCGTCTCTATTCACTGCGAATCAGCCGAAGCTGCCGAGCCGTGGCCTGGCGCGATGGGCACTGGCTGAGGCTCCTCTCCCTCCACCCCGACCACGACGCCGCCTATGGCCAACGTGACCCTGGCAGCGCCCAGCCCCCGCGGCGGCGGGATTGAATGGGGGCACGTTTCAGCGCATCCCCAGCGGCAGCCATGGCATCCCATCCCCTGGCCACCCCCCTGGTGCCGGTGATCCTCTGCGGCGGCACAGGCACCCGGCTCTGGCCCCTCTCCCGCGCGAGCTATCCCAAGCAGTACTGGCCCCTGGCCGGCACGGGCGAGGAAACGCTGCTGCAGCAGACCCATCAGCGCCTTGCGGGCCTGCCGGGCCTAGGAGCTCCCCTGCTGCTCTGCAACGAAGACCACCGCTTCATCGTGGCCGAGCAGATGCGCCAGATCGGCGTGGAACCCGCCGGCATCCTGCTCGAGCCGATGGGCCGCAACACCGCTCCCGCCGTGGCCGTGGCGGCCCTGCAGGCCTGCGCCGATGGCGCCGACCCGCTGCTGCTGATCCTGGCGGCGGATCATGTCATCAACCAGCCCCAACGCTTCCGCGCCACCGTGGCCGCCGGCATCCCCGCTGCCGAAGCGGGCCGGCTGGTGACCTTCGGCATCGTGCCGACGGCACCGGAAACCGGCTACGGCTACATCGAGGCCGCCGAACCCCTCAACCCCGAAGCCCCGGTGCCGATCGCCCGCTTCGTGGAGAAGCCCGATCTGGCCACCGCCGAGGGCTTCCTGGCCACGGGCCGCTTCACCTGGAACAGCGGCATGTTCCTGTTCCGCGCCAGCGCGATGCTCGCCGAACTCGAGCGGCTTGCGCCTGAGGTGCTGAGCTGCTGCCGCGCCGCCCTCGAGCAGGACAGCGCCGACCTGGAGTTTCTGCGGCTGGAGCGCGAATCCTTCGCCAACTGCCCGAATGTGGCCCTCGATGTGGCGGTGATGGAGAAGACGGCCCTGGGATCGGTGCTGCCGCTCGAGGCGGAATGGAGCGATGTGGGCAGCTGGAGCGCCCTGTGGGAAACGGGCCAGCAGGATGCCGACGGCAATGTGCTGCGCGGCCGGGTGATCAACCAGGGCAGCCGCAACTGCTACCTGCGCAGCGAACACCGCCTGGTGGTGGGGCTGGGCGTGGAGGACCTGGTGGTGGTCGAAACCGACGACGTGGTGCTCGTGGCCCACCGCGACCGCGCCCAGGAGGTGAAGGGCATCGTCGGCCGGCTGGAGCGCGACGGCGCCCCCGAAAGCCGTGCCCACCGCCGCATCTACCGCCCCTGGGGCCATTACGACGGCGTGGTGGAAGGGGAGCGCTGGCAGGTCAAGAAGATCTCGGTGAAGCCCGGCGCCAGCCTCTCCCTGCAGATGCACCACCACCGGGCCGAGCACTGGGTGGTGGTGCGGGGCACCGCCGTGGTGGAGAAGGACGGGGTGGAGGAGCTGGTGGGCGAGAACCAGAGCACCTACATCCCCCTCGGCGCCCGCCACCGCCTCACCAACCCCGGCAAGATCCCGATGGAACTGATCGAGGTGCAGAGCGGCCCTTACCTCGGCGAAGACGACATCGTCCGCTTCGACGACCGCTACGGCCGCAGTGACGTCCAGCCCCAGCCCCTGAGCCCGCGTTGAGGGCGCCGGCCTGCGGCGGGCGAGCCCGCGAAGCGGGCAACGCCGCCTTCGGTCGGCGCCCTCAACGCGCCAGGGGCTGGGCAGGGGGGCGGGGGATGGAGGCCCTGATGACTCTGGGAGCCACTCCCCCCAGGAGGGTGTCGGTCCGCGGTGGGCTCGGAGGCGGCGTTGCCCGCGCCAGCGGGCTCGCCCGCCGCAGACCCACCGCGGACCGACACCCTCACTCGACGGTGACGCTTTTGGCCAGGTTTCTGGGCTGATCGACATCCAGGCCCCGATGGGCGGCGATGTGGTAACTGAGCAGCTGCATGGGGATCACCGTGAGCAGGGGGCTGAGCAGTTCGTCCACCTCCGGCAGCGGCAGCAGCACATCGAACAGGTCGGTGTCCGGGCAGGCGGGGGCCACACCGATCAGCCGGGCGTCGCGGGCCTTGGCCTCCTGGGCATTGGAGAGCACCTTCTCGAACACACTGCCCGGCACCGCGATCGACACCACCGGCACGCGGGCATCGAGCAGGGCGATCGGGCCGTGCTTCATCTCCCCCGCCGGGTAGCCCTCGGCGTGGATGTAGCTGATCTCCTTGAGCTTGAGGGCCCCCTCCATGGCGATCGGGTAGTTGATCCCCCGTCCCAGGAAGATCACGTCCTGGGTGTCGGCGAACAGGTGGGCCAGCTCAGCGCAGCAGCGGTCATGGTCGTCGACCAGCCGCTGCAGCACCGCGGGCAGCGCCCGCAGCTCCTCCACAAGCGCCCGCAGCTGGGCGGGGGTGCGGCCGCCGCCATGGGGATGGGCCGTGCCACCGCGTTGTTCGGCGAAGGCCAGCGCCAGGCCGTAGAAGGCGAGCAGCTGGCCGAGGAACGTTTTGGTGGCCGCCACCCCCACCTCGATGCCGGCGCCGATGTCGAGCAGATGGGGCACCAGGCGGCCGAGGGAACTCTCCGGCCGGTTGGTGATGCCCAGCAGCCGCGGGGCATAGGCCGGATCGGCCACCAGGAAGCGGCGCTCCTGCTCCATCGCCAGGGCGGCGAGGGTGTCGGCCGTCTCCCCCGACTGGGTCACACCGATGGTGAGGGTGTGGGGCTCCAGCGGCGGCGGGGCGTAGCGGAATTCACTGGCATAGAACACCGACGTCGGCAGACCCGCCAGCTGCTCCAGCAGATAGGCCCCCACCTGGGCCGCATGGCGGCTGGTGCCGCAGGCCAGGATCTGGATCCTTTCCACCCCCCCATACACCGACTCATCCAGGGGGAGCGCCACCAGGGCGTCCTGCGGCAGATGGCGGGCCACCCACAGGGCCGCCGTCTCCGGCTGCTCGTGGATCTCCTTGTGCATGAAGTGGCGGAAGCTGCGCTTGTCCGCCACGTGCTCGGTGCCCACCAGCAGGGTGGGATTGCGCTGCACCCGCGCGCCGGCCCCGTCGTAGAGCTCGATCCCCAGGGGGGTGAGCAGGGCCACCTCGCCGTCCTGCATCGGCAGGATCGTGCGGGTGAAGCCGGCCAGGGCCGGCGTGTCGCTGGCGCAGAGGAACTCCCCCTCCCCCAGGCCGATCAGCAGTGGCGCCTGCCGCCGGGCCACCACCACGGCCCCGGGCACCGCCGCCCACACCACCGCCAGGGCATAGGCCCCCTGCAGCAGGGGCAGCACCTGCTGCAGGGCCTCCAGCAGCAGGGCCGGTGAGGCGGTGGCCCCTTCCGCCTGCCGTTCCGCCAGGCGGCGGGCGATCAGGTGGGGGATCACCTCGGTGTCGGTGTCGGAGCGGAACACCACCCCTTCGGCCTGCAGCTGCTCCCGCAGGCCACGGTGGTTTTCGATGATGCCGTTCTGCACCACGGCCAGCTGGCCGCTGCCATCCAGGTGCGGGTGGGCGTTGCGCTCCTCCGGTTTGCCGTGGGTGGCCCAGCGGGTGTGGCCGATGCCGCACTGGCCCGGGGCGCCCTGCTCCTCATAACGGGCCGTGAGGTTGACCAGCTTGCCCTCGGCCTTGAGGCAGTGGAGCCCTGCCCCATCGACGGTGGCGATCCCGGCGGAGTCGTAGCCGCGGTACTCCAGCTGGCGCAGACCTTCCAGCAGCTGGGGGGCCGCCTCCCGCGAGCCGATCAGGGCAACGATGCCGCACATAGGAGAAGGGATCCGGCGGGAAACGGGAAAGGGGGGCCAAAAAAAAGCCCGGCGCTGGCGCCGGGCAAGAGCTTATGGGAGGGCAGCGGCGGCGCCGATGGTCAGTAGGCCAGGCCCATGGAGCGGCTGGTCTCGTCGCCGAGGTAGACGCGGATGCTCAGGAAGTCGGTGGGGCAGGCGGTTTCGCAGCGCTTGCAGCCGACGCAGTCTTCGGTGCGGGGCGAGGAAGCGATCTGGGCGGCCTTGCAGCCATCCCAGGGCACCATCTCGAGAACGTCGAGCGGGCAGGCGCGGACGCACTGGGTGCAACCGATGCAGGTGTCGTAGATCTTGACGGCGTGGGACATGCCAGGGCCGGGAACGAACGGCGAGGTGCCCAAAGTACCCACACCGTTCCGGCGCAGGGCGGGACCGGGCACCGGCCGTCACCCTTGTTCATACGCGGAAAGGCCCCGTCCAGGGCGACCCGTAGGATGCTGCCTCCCTCACAGCAGCCATGTCCCAGGAAGCGATCTTCGAGAAAGTCCGGTCGATCGTTGCCGAACAGCTCAGCGTGGAGGCGGACGAGGTCAAGCCGGAATCCAACTTCCAGAACGATCTGGGAGCCGATTCCCTCGACACCGTCGAGCTGGTGATGGCCCTGGAGGAAGCCTTCGACATCGAGATCCCCGACGAGTCGGCCGAAGGGATCACCACGGTGGGTGACGCCGTCAAATACATCCAAGAGAAGCAGGCCTGAGGCGTCCATGGTGGAGGGTCTCCGCCGCGTCGTCGTCACCGGCCTGGGCGCGGTCACACCGATCGGCAACAACGTCGCGCAGTACTGGGAGGGACTGATCAGCGGCCGCAATGGGGTGGCGCCGATCACCCTGTTCGACGCCTCCCGCCATGCCTGCCGCTTCGCTGCCGAAGTCAAGGACTTCGACACGGCCGGCTGGCTGGAGCCGAAGGAAGCCAAGCGCTGGGATCGCTTCTGCCAGTTCGGTGTGGTCGCGGCCAAACAGGCGGTGGCCGATGCCGGCCTCAGCATCGAGGACAGCAACGCCCCGCGGGTCGGGGTGGCCATCGGTTCCGGCGTGGGCGGGCTGCTGATGATGGAAACCCAGGCCCACGTGCTGGCCGACCGCGGTCCCGACCGGGTCAGCCCGTTCTGCGTGCCGATGATGATCCCCAACATGGCCACCGGGCTGGCGGCCATCGCCATCGGCGCCAAAGGTCCCAGCAGCGCCGTGGCCACCGCCTGCGCCGCCGGTTCCAACGCCATCGGCGATGCCTTCCGGCTCATCCAGCTGGGCCTGGCCGACGCCATGGTCTGCGGCGGGGCCGAATCGGCGATCACCCCGCTGGGGGTGGCCGGCTTCGCCAGCGCCAGGGCCCTGTCGTTCCGCAACGACGACCCCGCCAGCGCCAGTCGCCCCTTCGACGCCGAGCGCAACGGCTTCGTGATCGGCGAAGGGGCGGGCGTGCTGGTGCTGGAAAGCCTCGAGCACGCCACGGCCCGGGGTGCCCGCGTCCTCGGCGAGATCGTCGGCTACGGCATGACCTGCGACGCCTACCACTACACCCTGCCCTCCCCAGGCGGGGTGGGGGCGGCGGAGGCCATCCGGCTGGCCCTGACCGACGCCCGCCTGGAGCCCGAGGCGGTTGATTACGTCAATGCCCACGGCACCAGCACCCAGGCCAACGACAGCAACGAGACCGCCGCCATCAAGTCGGCCCTCGGAGCCCATGCCATGACCATCCCGGTCAGTTCCACCAAGTCGATGACCGGCCACCTGCTCGGCGGCAGCGGCGGCATCGAAGCCATCGCCGCGGTGCTGACGATGGCCCACAACCAGGTACCGCCTACGATCAACTACAGCACGCCCGATCCCGCCTGCGATCTGGATGTGGTGCCCAACCAGGCCCGGGAACACGCCGTCAACGTCGTGCTTTCCAACTCCTTCGGATTCGGGGGCCACAACGTCTGCCTCGCCTTCCGCCGGATGACCTGAACACCCCGCGCCCCGGCGCCCCGGGTCACCCCATCCCCAGGAACACCCCCCTTTCCCCGTATCCCCCGTCAAGCCATGGTCGCCGCCCCCACCACCCAGGTCGATAGCCAGATAGAGCCGCTCTGCATCAACAGCATCCGCTTCCTGGCGGTCGATGCGATCAACAAATCCAACTCAGGCCACCCCGGCCTGCCGATGGGCTGCGCTCCGATGGCCTTCTCCCTCTGGGACAAGGTGCTGCGCCACAACCCGAAGAATCCCCAGTGGTTCAACCGCGACCGCTTCGTGCTCTCGGCCGGGCACGGCTGCATGCTGCTCTACGCGCTGCTGCACCTCACCGGCTACGACAGCGTCACCCTGGAGGATCTCAAGCAGTTCCGCCAGTGGGGCTCCCGCACCCCCGGCCACCCGGAAACGTTCGAAACCCCGGGCGTGGAGGTCACCACCGGCCCCCTGGGTCAGGGCATCTCCAACGCCGTGGGCCTGGCGATCGCCGAAGCCCACCTGGCGGCGAAGTTCAACAGGCCCGACGCCACCATCGTCGACCACTACACCTATGTGCTGATGGGTGACGGCTGCAACCAGGAGGGGGTCTCCAGCGAAGCCGCCTCCCTGGCGGGCCACCTGGGTCTGGGCAAGCTGATCGCCCTCTACGACGACAACCACATCACCATCGACGGCAACACCGGCGTGTCCTTCACCGAGGACGTGCTGAAGCGCTACGAGGCCTATGGCTGGCATGTGCAGCACGTCGAAGACGGCAACACCGACGTGGCCGCCATCACCCGGGCGATCGAGGCGGCCAAGGCGGTCACCGACCGGCCCAGCCTGATCAAGGTCACCACCACCATCGGCTACGGCTCCCCCAACAAGGCCAACACCGCCGGGGTGCACGGCGCCGCCCTGGGGGCCGAGGAAGCCGAGCTCACCCGCCAGAAGCTGGAGTGGACCTACGGGGCCTTCGAGGTGCCCGAGCCCGCCTACGAGCACTGGCGTCAGGCCATCCAGCGGGGCGCTGCGGCCGAATCCGACTGGAACGCCGCCCTCGCGAGCTACCGCACCCGCTATCCGGCCGAAGCCGCCGAGTTCGAGCGGCTGCTGCGCGGTGAGCTGCCCGAGGGCTGGGATGCGGCGCTGCCGGTGTTCACCCCCGAAGACAAGGGTCTGGCCACCCGCCAGCACTCCTACAACGCCCTCAACGCCTTCGGCCCCAGCCTGCCGGAACTGATCGGCGGCTCCGCCGACCTCACCCACTCCAACCTCACCGACATCAAGGGCGAGGCCAGCTTCCAGAAGGGCTTTGAGGCCAACCGCTACCTGCACTTCGGCGTGCGGGAGCACGCCATGGCGGCGATCCTCAACGGCATCGCTTACCACAACAGCGGCCTGATCCCCTACGGCGGCACCTTCCTGGTCTTCGCCGGCTACATGATCGGCGCCATGCGGCTGTCGGCCCTCTCCCAGCTGGGGGTGATCTACGTGCTCACCCACGATTCGATCGGCCTGGGCGAAGACGGCCCCACCCACCAGCCGGTGGAAACCCTCGCCAACCTGCGCGCCATCCCCAATCTGCTGGTGATCCGCCCCGGCGACGGCAACGAGACGGTGGGGGCCTACAAGGTCGCCGTCACCAACCGCCAGCGCCCCACGGTGCTGGCCCTCAGCCGCCAGGCCATGGTCAACCAGGCCAACTCCGCCGCCGAGAAGGTGGCCAAAGGCGGCTACGTGCTCGAGGACTGCGCCGGCACCCCGGATCTGATCCTGATCGGCACCGGCACCGAGCTGGATCTCTGCGTCAAGGCGGCCGCCCAGCTCAGCGCCGAAGGCAAGGCGGTGCGGGTGGTGTCGATGCCCTGCGTCGAGCTGTTCGAGGAGCAGGACGCCGCCTACCGCGAGTCGGTGCTGCCGGCGGCCGTGCGCAAGCGGGTGGTGGTGGAAGCCTCCAGTTCCTTCGGCTGGCACAAGTACACCGGCTTCGACGGCGCCAGCGTCTCGATCGACAGCTTCGGGGCTTCCGCCCCCGGCGGGGTCTGCCTGGAGAAGTTCGGCTTCACCGTCGACAACGTGGTGGCCACGGCGAAGGCCCTGGGCTGATCAGATCGCTTCCCTTCCAGCCGCTGGGTTGATTCCCTCCGAAGCCGGGCCTCCAGGGTCCGGCTTTTTCCATGGCGTAGTGGCCGAATCGTGGCTCGGCCTGCGGTTCAGCGCTCGCGTGATGGCACATTGTGACGGCTGCGCTCCACCACCAGGGGCAGCCGCAGGGTGCGCTGGTTGATGAAACCGATGTACTCGCCCAGGATTCCCAGGGCGAACATCACCGCGCCGGCGAAGAACAGGGCTGTGATCGAAAGCATGGCCACGCCGAACTGGAAACTGTCCCAGTAGACCAGCTTGCTGACCATCACCACCAGCGACAGCAGGATCGAGAGGGCTCCCAGCGACAGGCCGGCGGTGGTGATCAGCCGCATGGGCTTGCGGGAGGAGGTGACAATCCCAAGCACGCCGAAATCCACCAGGAACGAAAGGGAAGCGGAACTGCTGCCTCCCTTGCGATCGGCACTCACATAGGGAATCGTGGACCACTTGAAGCCGATGGCGCACACCAGGCCCTTGATGAAGGGGTAGGAATCGATCGATTGCCGCAGGGCCAGGATCACACTGCGATCGTAGATGCCGAAACCGGTGGTATCCCGCACCATCGGATAGTCGGAGAGCCAGGACAGCGTGGCGTAGTAGATCTTCTTGCAGAGAAACAGGATCGGGCTTTCATGGCTGGAGCGCCGCACGGCAAAGATCACCTGGTCGTCGCCCTTCTTCCAGGCCGTGATCAGATCGGCCACCAGCTCGGGGGGATCCTGAAGATCCGCCATCAGAAAGACATTGGCGTCGGCATCCGGAGCCAGCAGGGCATTGGCGGAGGAGCGCACGAACCCGAAATTCGACACATTGCGGATCAGGCCGACCCGTGAATCCCTTGCCGCCAGGGCCTCAATCAGATCCACCGTATGGTCGGTGGAGGAGTTATCGGCAAAAACGATCGAGAAGACGTCGTCCGGAA
Organism: Cyanobium sp. CZS25K; assembly: GCA_030373325.1. Taxonomy (GTDB): domain Bacteria; phylum Cyanobacteriota; class Cyanobacteriia; order PCC-6307; family Cyanobiaceae; genus Cyanobium. Next base: position 80,206 of record JAUCZB010000018.1, read on the forward strand.
ACTGCTCGAGAACCTTGGAAAGCCTCACATAGAGGGCTTCGATATTGGACGACTCGTTGTAACACGGGATGCAAATGGCGATATGATGCGTCAATGTGCCCATGGGCCAATGTTGTCAAAAAGCATGCTGCAGGCAGTGTATCTTTTGGCTGCCGTTCTCGCGGCATGTCTGGGCCAATTCATCTTGCGGATACGTCCTCCGGCCGAAGGCATACGCACATCATTGCTTTACCTGGTGGCCTCGCTTGTTTGCTATGGCGCATCCTTCGGGATCACGGCCCTTGTCCTTCCCGCCGCCGATCGCAAGCTGGCGGTGCTGGTGCTGAGCATGCAGTACCCGCTTCTCTATGTGCTCTTCGCGATCAAGGACTCCGCCGCCCTGCCACCGGCCAGCGTGGTGGCGATCAGCCTCGGTTATGCCATCGTCGCCGTGGGCATGTTCGGGCGCTAGGTGGCCTCCGCACAGAGCCGTTGCCGTTGCCGCTCGCCCAGCTGGAAATTCCAGGTTGGACCGCCATAGATCTGGATCGGCAGCGGCTGCGCACGGCCGCATTGAAGACTGAGCTGCTCCTCATAGACCAGAGCCCTGATCTGGCCCTGGGGCGTCACCTCAAACACGGGCCGGATGACGAAATTATTGTGATAGAAAACAAGCGTCAGCACCAGCCAGATGGCCAGGGCACGGGCGGTTGAGCTGTTTCGGGTTCGTTGCTCCCGCACCAGGAGGACAAACGCCATCAGCAGCACCGACAGGAACAGGACCGTGTTCCAGAAGAAGAAACGCCCCCCCGCGTCCTCGATCACCACCAGCTTCAGGTCCACCCCGCGGCGGGTGGCCACCAGCAGGCTGGAGAAGGAGAGCACCAGGGTGGAGAAGATGGCCAGGTAAAGCAGGGCCGGCTGGCCCATGCGGCCCGTCACCACCCGCACCGCCAGCACCACCAGGGCCAGCACCAGCAGAACCGCCAGCAGCTGCAGGGGATCGGGCAGGCCCCGCAGGTACCACCAGGGCTTGTAGCCCCCCAGCAGCGGGGCGATCAGGTGCACCGTGAACCAGTCGAGCAGCAGCGCCGGTCGGGTGAACAGCTCCCCCAGGGCCTGGGCCGTGGAGAGCGGATAGTCGGTCTGCAGCTGGGAGACATAGATCTGCAGGGAAGACAGGAGCACCGGCAGGCTCAACCAGAGGGGCCTGATCGGGAGACGGCGAGACCTCAGGCCATGGAAAATCAGCAGCGGAATCGTGTAGATGGCCATGAAGGGGCCGGTGAACGCCGCCACCAGGCCATAGAGCAACAGCAGGCCCTTGAGGGCCGGATGGCCCAGGACCTCCGGGCGCCCACGTCCCTGCTGGGCCACCACCCCGTAGGCGATCAGGATGAAGCCGAGCGGGAAGAAGATGTAGGCATTGGGCAGGTTGAGATAGGTTTCACCGGCGTACGGGTAGTAGACGTAGGGGATGTAGGCCACCCGCATCACCCGGCTGAACACCCCCACACCGATCAGGGCTTCCACGCTGACCAGGGGCAGCAGGTAGGCCACCCAGGCCACCAGCAGGAAAAAGCGCGGGTAGTCGTACGGCGAAAGCAGGTTCACAGCCGTCAGGGCCGTGATCCGCTGCAGCAGATGGCTGTAGCCCGCATAGAGCTGAACCAGCGATCCGGCGCCCTGATCGATGGCCTGCTGCAGAAAGATCGAGCCATCCTCCGCATACAGACCGGGTTGCAGCGAGATGGAGGGACGCCGCAGGTGGTAGCCAAGGGCGCAGAGCCCGATCAGGGCGGCGGACACGAGAAAGCCGTGAAGCCTGGGAGGCAGCCGCTGCTCCACTGACTGCCGGATCTGCTGGATCTGCTGGATCCGCTGGAGGACGGTGACCATGGTTCTGCGCAACGCCGGAACTCAGGCCGCCATCAGGTGGGTTTCGGTCCAGGCGAGCATGCGGCTGACGCCCTCGCGGCAGGAGATGGCCGGCGACCAGCCCAGCAGCCGCTGGGCCTTGGCGATGTCGGCGATGAAGCAGTCCTGGTCGCTGGCGCGGCGGGGGGTGGGGGTGTACACGAGCGGTGGAATGGCGAGCAGTTCGGCGAGCAGGGCGAACAGCTCCAGCAGGCTGAGCGCGTTGGCCACGCCGCCGCCGATGTTGAAGATCTCGCCGGTCATCCGCTGGCGGTGCTCGTAGGCCGCCCGGTAGAGGCGGATCAGGTCGTCGGCGTGGAGCACGTCGCGCACCTGCTTGCCGGTGCCGGCGATGGTGAACGGTTCGGGGGCCACGCCGGCCTGGTGGGCGCGCTTCTGCTCGATCGCCTTCTGGCAGAACCAGCCCACCCAGCCCTGGTCGAAGGAGGCGAACTGGCGACCGCCGAAGATCGAGGAATGGCGGAAGACCACTGTTTTCAGGCCATACACCCGGGCCCAGTCGCGCACGTACTGATCCGCCGCCCCCTTGGAGCAGCCGTAGGGGGTGGAGAAATCGAGCCCCAGCGATTCGTCGAGGCCTTCGGGGTGATCCGGCAGCCGGTAGCGGGTGGCGGTCTCCTCGCAGCGCAGCCCCTCCAGGTCGCCGTAGACCTTGTTGGTGCTGCTGTAGGCGATCAGGGCCTCCGGGGACAGGGCCCGGGCGGCTTCGAGCACAGCGAAGGTGCCGAGCACGTTGGTCTGCAGGTCGCGGGCCGGATCGGTCAGGGAGGTGGTCATCGCCACCTGGCCGCCCACATGGCAGATGTAATCGAAGGGGGCGTGGCGCCGGAACACGGCCAGAACCGCCTCGGCGTCAGCCAGGTCGGCCTGGATGAAGTGAAAGCGCCCCGGGGCGGACTGCTGCTCCAGCCAGGAGAGATTCGCCGCCGATCCCTTGCGGAACAGGGCATCGATCACGACCACCTCGGCCCCTTCCTGCAGATAGGAGGCGGCCAGGTTGGAGCCGAGAAAGCCGCAACCGCCGGTGATCAGGACCTTCATCGGATTCAGGTAAGGGGAGAGGCCGGAATCCGCAGCCCGGTCAGGTCGGGCACATACCGTTCGATCTGATCGGGGCGGTCCGGAAGGCGGGCGGGCAGCAATCTACCCGTCGCCCGGAAGCCGCTCCATTCCCGCTCTGCGAAGGCCAGCAGGCTGGTGGCGACCCCCGAACCGATGTTCACCACCAGGGGCACGCCGGCGCTGATGTCATCCCTGGTGCAGGCCTCCAGCAGGTGGCTGGCTACGGCGGCGACGGGGATGAAATCGCTGACCTGCCGGCCCGACGTCATGGGGAAATCCTCCCCAGCCAGGGCGGCCCGCCGCAGCGACGGCCAGAAATTGCCCGCGAACTGGCCCTCGCCATAGGCCGTGAAGACGCGGCCGTAGAAGAGCTCAAGCCCCTGCTCGATGGCGAAGGCCCGCAGCAGCTGAAAGGCGGCCGCTTTGCTGGCCCCGTAGGCACTCAGCGGCTCCAGGGGGGCATCCGGGGGGATGGGGCTGAAGCGCAGGGCCGCTTTGCCGTACTCGTGGCTGGTGCCAGCGACGACGCAGCGGCGCACCCCCGCTTCCGCTGCCCGCTCCAGAAGCCGCAGGCTGCCGACCACGTTGGCCTGCACCAACTCGTTCCAGGGCACCCGCTTCGGGCTCACCCCCGCGGAGGCCAGGTGCAGAACCGCGTCCACCCCCTCCAGATCCGAGGCCGTGAGGCTGTGCAGATCGCCCTCGCACCACTGGGGCTGGCGGGGCAGGGGGATCACCGGGGCGGAGGCGGGGCTGCGGCGCAGGGCCAGCACCTGGTGGCCCGCCGCCAGGGCCGCCGCCAGCACATGGGAGCCGATGAAGCCGGTGCCGCCGGTGAGGAACAGCCGCATCAAGCCCGGCAGAAATCGAGGATCACCTCGATCTCCTTGGCCAGCATCGGCGCCGTCAGGCCCGGGTAGGTGCCCAGGAACAGGGTGTCGACCATGATCGCGTCGGCGCCGGCCAGATCGCCCACCACCCGCAGGGCGTCGGGGCGGTCGGCGCGCAGCTGCACGAAGGCCGGCTGGCGCACCAGGTTGCCGCCGAACAGCATGCGGTTGCCGATGCGGTGGGCGTCGAGCTCCCGGGCCAGGTCGGTGCGGCGGAAGGGGGCATCAGGCTTGACGGCGATCTTGAAGCCGAACCAGGAGCAGTCGGTGCGGCAGCCGCTGGCATCCCAGGAGAAGCCGGCCTGCGGATCCCAGCCGGTGGCGTGGGTGGGCAGGGAGAACTCGAGCAGGTGCTCGGTGGCCACCAGGCCTTCGCGCAGGGTCTGCCAGTTGCGCTTGCGGGCCTCGATGAACTCGGGCAGGCGGCGCAGCTGCACCCGGCCGATGGCGGCCTGGGGGTCGAGGGGTTTGAGGTTGAAGCCGAGGTGGCTGTAGATGTACTTGTGGTCGTAGCCGGCGGGCAGTTCGCCCAGCTGCCAGTCGAAGCGCTTGCCGCAGGTGTCGTCCTTGCCGGAGGGGCACCAGCAGTCGCGGCCCCAGTCGCGGAAGCTCTCGGCCACCACCTTGAGCTTCTGGTCGCGGACGATGTTGACGGCGCCGCCCTCGCCCATGGTGAGGTGGTGGGGCGGGTAGAAGCTCTGGGTGCTGATGTCGCCCCAGGTGCCGGTCCAGCGGATGACGCGGTCGGGGCCCTCATCGAGGCCGGGGCTGTTGTCGGAGAAGCCAAGGGATTCGGCCAGCTCCCGGGGCATGGAATAGGAGCACCCCAAGGCGTCGCAGTTGTCCTCGACGAGCCAGAGGTCGTGGGCGCGGCAGAAGCGCAGCACGGCCGCCAGGTCGAAGGGGTTGCCCAGGGCGTGGGCCATCATCACCGCCTTGGTGACGCCGGGCCTGTAGGCGGCTTCCAGCTGGTCGCAGCGGGCGTTGCCGGTGATCGGATCGGCATCGATGAACACCGGCACCGCGCCCACCTGCAGGATCGGCGCCACGGTGGTGGGGAAGCCGGCGGCCACGGTGATCACCTCATCGCCGGGGCGCAGGCGCCGCTCGGCCGGCAGGCGGTGGGAGGTGAGGGCCGAGATGGCCACCAGATTCGCCGAGGAGCCGGAGTTCACCAGCAGGCTGTGGCGCACCCCGAGGAAGGCGGCCAGCTCGCTCTCCATCGCGGCGCCTTCGGTGCCGAGGGTGAGCCAGAAGTCGAGGGTGCTGCCCACGGCCGCTTCGACTTCGTCTTCGGTGAAGACCCGGCCGGCGTAGGGGATCGTCTGGCCCTCGACGTGGGGGGTGCGATCCGGGTCGTCGCCGGGGCGATAGGCGGCGTGGGCGCGACAGGCGTAGTCGCGGGTGAGCCGCAGGATCTCCTGCTTGAGCTGGTCGAGGTCGGCGGTCATGGGGTGGGTCGGCCCGGCGGGCAGCAGGCGAGGTAGGCGGTGAGGTCGTCGAGGCAGCAGGACACGGGGTCGTCGCCGGCTTCGATCACGCGGCGATACCACTGAAGCGTGCGGGCGGTGGTGGTCACAAAATCCCAGCGGGGCGACCAGCCGAGCCGGTGGTGGGCCTTGTCCACCACCAGATTCAACAGGCCGGCCTCGTGGGGGGCCGTGGGATCGGAGGCATCGATCCAGGTGCCGGGCCAGTGGGCCAGGGCCTGCTCCACCAGCTCCTGCACGGGCCGGTTGGCCTCCAGCTGGGGCCCGAAGTTGAAGGCTTCGGCCATCGCGCGCCCATCGGCCGGCTCGGCGAGGGCCTCGGCCAGGGCCAGGTAGCCGCCGAGGGGTTCGAGCACGTGCTGCCAGGGGCGGGTGGCGGCGGGGTTGCGCAGGGTGATGGGCTCACCGGCCCGCAGGGAGCGGACGGTGTCGGGAATGATGCGGTCGGCGGCCCAGTCGCCGCCGCCGATGACGTTGCCGGCCCGGGCGCTGGCCAGGCGCAGGTGGGGCGACTGGTGGGGCAGGCTGCCGCAGTAGCTGGCCCGCCAGGAGCTGATGGCCAGCTCGGCGGCGGCCTTGCTGCTGCTGTAGGGGTCGTGGCCGCCGAGGGGATCGTTCTCCCGGTAGCCGTAGAGCCATTCGTTGTTGCGGTACACCTTGTCGGTGGTGATCAGCACCGCGGCGCAGGGATGGGCCAGGGGCCGCAGGGCCTCGATCAGGTGGATGGTGCCCAGCACGTTGGTGTCCCAGGTGAGCACCGGCTCGGCGTAGCTGCGCCGCACCAGGGGCTGGGCCGCCAGGTGCAACACCACCTCCGGCTGGGTGGCGGCCACCAGCTCGCGGAGGGCGACCGGATCACGCAGATCGCCCACGTGGTGATCGAGGCGGGAGGCGAGGCCCAGCTGGTCGAACAGGGAGGGGTCGGTGTCCGGCGCCAGGGCGAAGCCGGTGACGCGGGCTCCGAGCTCGCAGAGCCAGAGGGCCAGCCAGCTGCCCTTGAAGCCGGTGTGGCCGGTGAGCAGCACGCGTCTGCCCTGCCAGAAGGCGGGATCGGGCTGCTGCCAGGCCCGCCGGGGGGAGGTGCTGGCCATGGTCAGCTCCAGAGCTTCCAGGGGGCGCGGCCCTGCTGCCAGAGATCCTCCAGCCGCTGGCGGTCGCGCAGGGTGTCCATGGGCTGCCAGAAGCCGCGGTGCTTGAAGGAGTTCAGCTGGCCCTGGGTGGCCAGGGCCTTGAGGGGGGCCTGCTCCCAGACGCACTGGTCGCCGTCGATCAGGTCGATCACGGGGGGCTCGAGCACGAAGAAGCCGCCGTTGATCCAGGCATTGTCGCCGTCGGGCTTCTCCTCGAAATCGGTCACCACATCGCCGTCGAGGTGCAGGGCGCCGTAGCGGCCGGGGGGCTGGACGGCGGTGAGGGTGGCCTGCAGGCCCTGGCGCTGGTGATGGGCGATCAGGGCGGTGATGTCCACATCGGCGACGCCGTCGCCGTAGGTGAAGCAGAAGGATTCCCCGGGCGGCAGGTAGCTGCGCACCCGGGCCAGACGGCCGCCGGTGAGGGTGGCATCGCCGGTGTCGACCAGGGTGACCTTCCAGGGTTCGGCCTTCTGGCGGTGCACTTCCATGTGGTTGAGATCCATATGGAACGTGACATCACTGGTGTGCAGGAAGTAGTTGGCGAAGTATTCCTTGATCACATAACCCTTGTAGCCGCAACAGATGATGAAATCGTTGATGCCGTGGTGGCTGTAGATCTTGAGGATGTGCCACAGGATCGGCTTGCCGCCGATCTCCACCATCGGCTTGGGCCGCAGGTGGGTCTCCTCCGCGAGTCGGGTGCCCAGTCCACCGGCCAGGATGACGGCTTTCATCAGGCAGCAACGGGCCAGGCAGGCGGCGGCAACCTAGCAAAGGCGCTCCACGGCTCCAGTCCCAGACAGGCCGGGGGCTCCGGTGGCTGCCGCGGCCTCAGGCGGAGGGGCGAAACACGACGGTTTCCTAAGCCCCCAGGCAACGCCGGAAGCCCCTGGCCAGGATGAGAATCGTTTCCGCGCTTGCATCTGGGCCGGCGACTTCGGTGGCGACTGATCCGCCACCACCACCGTCAGCGGCGTCTCCAGGGCCCGGGCCGCCCGCAGCCAGCCCTCGGGATCGCCGTAGGGATCCAGGGCGCCGGTCACGAAGGCGGCGCTGGCGAAGCGGGCGCCGGGCTGGCGGGCGATGCGCTGCCGCTCGCTGATCCCCTGCGGCGTCAGCCCCGGGCCGGCCACATCCACGTGGCGCCGGCTCATCCAGCCGAGCACGCTTCGGGTGGTGTTGAGCCGGTAGAGCAGCAGGCCCAGCACGGGCGCCTCCACCAGGCCGCGCAGCAGCGGGAAGGCCCGGCTCTGGCGGCCGGCCATGGTGGGGAAGGGCCCCCGCCAGGTGGGGGCCACCAGCCGCCACTCCCGGAAGGCCAGGCCATGGCGCTCCGAGGCCAACAGGGCGATGCCGGCGGCATGGCCGGCGGCGATCAGGCCGCAGTCGGCCGGGCAGACCTCAAGGCGGAGATCGGCCAGGAACCGGGCGAGGAGCTCGGCGTCGTAGGCCAGGGGCGGCCGGTCGCTGTCGCCGAAGCCCGGCCAGTCGACGCGGATCCAGCGGGGGCGCCGGGAAGGATCCGGCGGCCCTTCGTCGATGGACGCGCAGAAGGGCTGCCACTCCCTTTGGCTGGAGATCGTGCTCAGGGCGGGCAGGAGCAGCCACGCCGGTCCGGAACCGCCGCTGTCGCTGACGGCGATGCCGATGTCCCGGCCGACGTGCCGCCAGAGCCAGCGGCTGCAGGGTTGGGGATCGGCGCTGGTGGCGGCAGGGGACACGGCCGAATCGGGCATCTGATTACATGTATACAATCCACCCAGCGATCCCCGAGCGTCGATGGCCGCCAAGCGCTGCACCTCCAGCCGCGAGGGCAAGGTGCTGCTCTCCTGCTGGATCAGCGAAGACCTGCGCATGGAGCTCGATCGGATCTGGGCCGCCCAGGGGCTGCGTCCCCACGGCCGCACCCAGCAGGGGATGGAGCGGATGATCGCCTCCTGCCTCGCCGCACAGCAGGGGGCCTGAGCCCTGGGGGAAGCGCTGGCCAGGGGGCGCGGTTCTACGCCTTGTCGAGCCCCAGCGCGGTCCGTCGTTCAGCGATGGAATCCTGCAGGGCTTTCACCGTTGACGGTGATCGCACGGCCTCGAGCGACCGAATCTTGATGTGCCGCAGCCGGGCTCCCGTTCCCTCCAAGGCTGGGTGCGCATCGGCGATGCTCGCCCCGTGGAAGAAGCCCAGGTTGGCATAGCTCTTCTGGGGCATGATGTACGCATAGGCCTCCGACATCTTCTTCTCCCCGAAGCCATAGGCAGCCGATGGCTCACCCGGGCGGAGCACCTCGACGCTGTCCGGATGAAGTTCCTCGATGAGCGCTCTCAGGGCCTCGCAGATCAGGCGCACTTCCTGCGGCGCCGACGCCAGAACATCCTCGAACGTGCCCAGCCTGTTAATGCTGTTCACAGGGGCTCCAGGCCCAGCAGGGCGATCACCTGATGGGCCATGGACCGCGCCCCCAGCTCAGACCGCCGCCGGCTCGCCCTTGGCCTGCTTCTGCTCGGCCAGCACCTGCTCCAGACCCTCGATGTCTTCGTCGGTGATCTTGGTCTGCATCGGGCAGTGCTTGGGGCCGCACATTGAGCAGAATTCGGCCTGCTTGTAGATGTCGGCGGGCAGGGTTTCGTCGTGGTACTCGCGCGCCCGCTCGGGATCGAGGGAAAGATCGAACTGCTTGTTCCAGTCGAAGGCATAGCGGGCCCGGCTGAGCTCATCATCCCGGTCGCGGGCGCCGGGGCGGTGTCGGGCGATGTCGGCGGCGTGGGCGGCGATCTTGTAGGCGATCAGGCCCTCGCGCACATCGTTGGCATTGGGCAGGCCCAGGTGCTCCTTCGGCGTCACGTAGCAGAGCATCGCCGTGCCGTGCCAGCCGGCCAGGGCGGCGCCGATGGCGCTGGTGATGTGGTCGTAGCCGGGGGCGATGTCGGTGACGAGGGGGCCGAGCACGTAGAAGGGCGCCTCGCTGCACTCCTCCATCTGCTTCTTGACGTTGAACTCGATCTGGTCCATCGGCACATGGCCCGGACCCTCCACCATCACCTGCACGTCGTGCTTCCAGGCACGGCGGGTGAGTTCACCCAGGGTCTTCAGTTCCGCCAGCTGGGCCGCATCCGACGCATCGTGCTGGCAGCCCGGCCGCAGCGAATCCCCCAGGGAGAAGCTGCAGTCGTAGCGCTTGAAGATCTCGCAGATGTCCTCGAAGCGGGTGAACAGCGGGTTTTGCCTGTGGTGGTACAGCATCCACTGGGCCAGGATGCCGCCGCCGCGGCTCACGATCCCGGTGAGCCGTCCCTTCACCAGCGGCAGGTGCTCGATCAGCAGGCCCGCATGGATCGTCTGGTAGTCGACCCCCTGCTGGCAGTGCTTCTCGATGATGTGCAGGAAGTCGTCTTCACCCAGCTTCTCGATCGAGCCGTGCACGCTCTCCAGCGCCTGGTACACGGGCACCGTGCCGATCGGCACCGTGGAGGCGTTAATGATCGCCGTGCGCACCTCATCCAGATTCACCCCGCCGGTGGAGAGGTCCATCACCGTGTCGGCGCCGTACTTCACCGCCAGCTTCAGCTTCTCCACCTCCTCGTTGAGATCGGAGGCATTGGGGGAGGCGCCGATGTTGGCGTTCACCTTGCACTTGCTGGCAATGCCGATCGCCATCGGCTCCAGATTCGGGTGCTCGATGTTGGCCGGGATGATCATGCGCCCCCGGGCCACCTCCTCCATCACCAGCGACTCGGGCAGGTTTTCCCGCTGGGCCACGAAGGCCATCTCCTCGGTGACCACGCCCTGGCGGGCATAGTGCAGCTGGGTGACGTTGGCTTGACCGCGACGCTTCTGGATCCAGGCGCTGCGCATGACGGGCTCCGGCAAAGGACGGGGGCGCGGCCTGAGACTGGTTTCACATTCCTGATCCACTTCCCTGCGCCGGCATGACCCGGATCAGGTTCGGAGGGTGTGATCTCAGCCCTGGGCGAAGCGATCGGTGGATCCTGCGCCGGGCACCCCTAGTGACGAGCGAAAGCTAGCAAGGCAGATCGGGGATGGGGCCAAGGCCCATAGGGGGCATGGCCAAGGCTGAACGGGGACAGAGCTCCGCCACCATGATTCACGGTTCTGTACAGGCTGTACAGAACCGAAATGCCGCGTGCCATCTCCTTCCCAGGGGAGCCGACCCTGGTCGGCGCAGGCGTCAGCCCTGCAGGCCATCGAGGGCCACGGCCGTGACGCGATGGTCGCCATCTCCCTGCAGGGCCGCCAGGGCCTCGCGCGCTTCGGCCGCCTCCGGCTCCTCGCCCTGGCGCACCAGGCGGCCCAGGATCTCGGCGCCGCCGGCCCGCACGGTGCCGTCGTCATCGGCAACCGCCAGCCGCGCCAGCTCCAGCAACCAGGCCGCCGGCATCTCCGGCTGCTCCGCGAGGGCCGAGAGGATGCTGCAGCGCACCAGCCACTGGTCGTCGGCCACGAAGGCGTCCCGCAGCAGTGGCCAGGCCCGCTCCACCCCATAGCTGGCCAGGGCGTTGGAGGCCTCGGCGCGCACATTGGCGTCCTCGTCGTGCCGCAGCGCCTTCACCAGAGCCTCCCAGCCGGCCTCACTGCGCTTGACCCCCAGGCCGGCGCAGGCCAACGAGCGGATCACGAAGGTGGTCTGCTCCAACCCGAGCAGCAGCAGCGGAATCGCCGCCTCGGCTTCCACCGCCCGCAACCCCGCCAGGGCCGGCATCGCCTGGCCGGGATTGCCGGAGGCGATCGCCTGCCGTGCGGCGTCCAGGTCGGGGGTGGGTGCACTCACGGGGATCAGGGCGGGGAGGCTTCACCTTGGCGCAGCGCGCGCAGCAGTTCGGCCCGGCGGCGGCGGCGGCGCATCCAGCTGGTGCCCAGCAGCCCGCAGCCGATCACCAGGGCGGGAACGGCCGGCAATCGATCCGCTCCCTGGCGCAGGAGCAGCACCGCCAGGGCCAGCAGGATCAGCAACGGCGAGGAGAGCGCCAGCAGCGCAGCCCGGAAGCCGGGGGGCCGTCGGCCGCTCAAACCGGCCGCTCCATCCAGCGCAGCAGGCTGAGGGCGAGCACCTTGATGCCCACTTCCAGACAGCCCTCGTCCGGATCGAAGCTGTTGCTGTGCAGGGGCGAGCAGCCAGCGGGTCCAGCCACCCCCAGACGGAACATGGTGCCGCGGGTATCGGCCAGCAGCGCGGCGAAGTCCTCGGCCCCCAGGGAGGGCTGCTCCAGCCACTGCACCCTCGAGCGGCCCAGCAGCGCCACGGCCGCATCCGCCACCAGCTGGGTGAGCGCCGGATCGTTGTGCACCGGCGGGGAGATGCAGCGGTAGTGCACCCGGGCCTCGCCCCCATGGCCGCGGCAGAGGGCATGGACGGTGTCCTCGATCCAGCCGGGCAGCTGGGCATGCACCTCCAGATCCAGGCAGCGGACGGTGCCCAGCAGCCGCACATGGTCGGCGATCACGTTGAACGCCTTGCCCCCTTCGATGCGCCCGAAGCTCACCACCACCGGATGGAGCGGATCGAGCCGCCGGCTGATCGCCTCCTGCAGGCCGCTCACCACCCGGGCGGCGATCCAGATGGCGTCGGTGCTCTGGTGCGGCCTCGCGCCGTGGCCGCCTTCCCCCAGCACCTCCACCTCCAGCTCTCCGGCGGCGGCCGTGAGGCTGCCGCTGCGCACCCCCACGGTGCCCACCTCCAGGCTGGGGAAGACATGCACCCCGAACAGGGCCTGGACGCCTTCCATGGCGCCCTCGGCGCGCATCCAGGCCGCCCCCTCCGCCGTCTCCTCCGCCGGCTGGAACAGCAGCCGCACCCGGGCCGTGAGCCGGTCGGCGACACTCGCCAGCAACCGGGCCACCCCCAGACCCACGGCGGTGTGGATGTCGTGGCCGCAGGCATGCATCAGGCCCTGGCGGCTGGAGGCGTAGGCGAGCTGGGTGCGCTCCTCGATCGGCAGCGCGTCCATGTCGGCCCGCAGGGCCACCAGCGGACCCGTCACCGGGCCCAGTTCAGCCACCACCCCGGTACGGCCCACCCCTTCGCGCACCTCCCAGCCCCAGCGCCGCAGTTCCCCGGCCACCAGGGCGGCGGTCTGCTGCTCGTGACCGCTCAGCTCCGGATGGCGGTGGATGTGGCGCCGGATCTGGATCAGTTCCGGAAGCACCCCCTGCAGGGTCGCCTCCAGTCCCAGCGCTTCCCAGGCCCCGTCCCCCCCCTCGACGGGGCCGCCACCGGCGGCGATGGGAGAGAAGGAAAGGGGGGTCATGGACGGGGGACGGGGCCGGTGGGGCGACAACGGTTCAGGGGGCCAGGGCCAGGAACTGGGCCAGAGCCTGCACGGGAACGGGCGGCCAGCGCCGTATCTGCAACAGCCATTCTTCCTGCCGGTAGCGGGGATCGAGGCCGGAGGCCGCGGCCCAGTGGCTCTCCGCTTCCCCCCGGGCACCCTTTTGCCAGAGCAGCGCCGTGAGGCCGGCGCGGGCGTCGGCGAACAGGGGGTAGCGGCGGATCAGGTCACGAAGCTGTTTCTCCGCCGCCGTGGTGTCCCCCAGCTGGAAGGCGGCCAGGGCGGCGCTGGAGCGGGCCATGGCGAAGCCCGGCCGGGCGGCAGCGGCGTCCTCGAAGCAGCGCCGGGCCGCGCGCCAGTCGCCCTGGGAGCCCTCCACGTTGCCCAGGTTGTAGAGGGCCGAGGCATCGAGCGGATCACGCTCCAGGATCCAGCGGTAGTCGGCGGCGGCGGCCGGCCAGAGGCCCAGGGCCTCCTCGGCGGTGCCGCGGTTGAGGTGGGGGTCGGCGCTGGCGGGCTCCAGGTCGATGGCCCGGTCCTGGTCGGCGATCGCCGCCAGCGGATCCCCAAGGGCCAGCTGCACGTTGCCGCGGTTGCTCCAGGCCGAGGCGTCCTGCGGCGCCAGCGCCACCACCTGATCCCACAGGGGCAGGGCCTCGCCGAAGCGTCCCTCGCGGCTGGCGGCCAGGGCCTGCTCGAACAGCACCGGCAGCGACGCCGCCCCGCCGGGGTCGGCCCACAGCGCGGGCGGCCAGGCCAGGAGCCCGACAAGAAGCAGAAGAACGAGCGCCCTCCCATAACGTTGCCAGCCAAGTCCGGCGGGGAGGAATCTGACCCAGCATCTCAATGGGACAGGGACTCCCGACGCTTTACTGCGTGCCATGCATCGACAGTAACGGCGGGTGATCATGGATGGCGTTGTTGATGCACGATGCCATGAACAGCCTGCTCGGGTCGATCCAGAGGATGCCGCGCAGGACAGGGCTTTCCAGCGGGTCGATCGGCGTGCTGCTGGGAATCACCATCCTCTGCCTGGGAGGCTTCCTTTTTTCCTACACGGCATCGATTGACGATGAGTTGACGCTCATCAACAGGAACCAATCGATTCTCTTTCACTTCCAGATCGGCAGATTCATGCTTGGGCTACTCCGCCGAGGCGTCTGGCAGAGCACCCATCCCTTCATCGCCTATGTCTCCCTGACCATGGCCTATGTGACCTCCTATGCCCTGCTGCTCGGCATCCACAACCTGCGGCATTCCTGGACGACGACACTGTCATTCGTACTCTTCATCGGCTTTCCGACGAACTGGCTGTTGCAGGAGTTTCCTGTCACGGCGTTTTCGCTTGCCTTTGGACTGGTGCTCGCACCCATGGCCGCCATCGAGACCCTGCGCGTCCACGCCGGGGACTCCAGCAGCAGAGCGCGCTTCTGGCGCCTCTCACTGGTCACGATCGCGCTTCTGGTGGTGATGATCGGCTTTTTTCAATCCTTCGTTCTTCTCTATCTCTCGATCGGTGTGGGTAGCCTCCTACTGGAGGGGCAAGGGGCGGCCCAGACAGAAACCATGAGCAGACTCAAGGCCTTGCCATACTTCTTTGGCTATGGGGTGATCGCCATCCTGCTGCATCGATTGATCTTCAAGCTGAGCTTGCTGATCCAGGACCTGGAGCCAACCCACCTCGACCAATACACGCGCAACACCCTGGGCCTGCTTCGATTCAAGCCACTCGACTACGTGATGGGCCATGGCCTTCAGGTCATCCGCTCCTACGCACACCCGGGCTACTCCTACGGACCGGATCTCTGGGCTCTGCCGATCCTGATCGCAGGATCAATCCTCACCTATGGGTTCGCGACGCGCAGATCACAGCCATGGTCCCCACTGACGCAGGGGGGCCTGGTGGTACTGCTGCTGCTCTCACCGTTTCTGCTCAATATCCTGTCCACACCCAACAGGCTACCCCTCCGATCGTACGTCTCCTTTCCCTATGTCATCTGGGTCTTCGCCATGCTCTGGCTGATCCACGCCAGGAGCCTCAGGCGCGGTGCTGTCCTGGCCGCAGCCCTGGTGACAGGGCTGCTTTCCTTCCAGTGCCTGAATGCCGTATCGGAGTATTCCTTTGCTCGCAACTACAACGCAAGAGCGGACCTCGTCACCGCCTCCTCCCTTGCCTCCGCCATGCTGAACAGGCCGGAATTCAGTGGGCAGGGGCCCCTGAAACTTGTCGTTCAGGGCCAGCTCGAACGTCCACTGTTAACGCGGTCCGCCTGGTACTCGTCGGCCAACGGATCCTTTTTCAACTGGGACGGCGGCAGCCCAGGGCGCATCGTGGCCTATCTCCGAACCCTTGGCATCGCCAATCTCACGGTTAGCGATGCGGCCACGCGCGCCAGCGTCAACGACCAATTCCGGACGATGCGATCCTGGCCCGATCCCAGTCCCTGCGGCTGCAGGGCGATGTGCTGCTGCTGAAGCTGTCGGACGATTCGATGCCGCAAAAAGGCAGCTGACCCCCCCCTGCAGGCCTTGGCCCCACTCAGGCCACCAACGCACCAGCCGCGTCAAGATGGGCACGGCCGGCGGCGGTGACGATCCGCCCCCGGGGCGTGCGCTGCAGGAAGCCCAGCTGCAGCAGGTAGGGCTCCACCACGGCCTCCAGGGTGGCGGGATCCTCCCCCAGCCCCGCCGCCAGGGTTTCCAGCCCCACCGGCCCGCCGCCGTAGGCCTCCAGCATCAGGGCCAGCAGGCGACGGTCGCTGGCATCCAGGCCGCGGCCGTCCACCCGGTGCAGTGAGAGGGCCTGATCCACCAGTGCCGCATCGATGCGGCCGTGGCCCCCCACCGCCGCCACGTCCCGCACCCGGCGCAGCAGCCGGTTGGCGATGCGGGGCGTACCCCGGCAGCGGCGGGCCACCTCCCGGGCGGCACAGGGCTGCAGGGCCAGCTGCAGCAGACCGGCGGCCCGCTGCACGATCGCCTCGAGGTCGTCCTGGCCATAGAACTCCAGCCGCTGGATCAGGCCGAAGCGATCCCGCAGCGGCGAACTCAGCGAACCGGCGCGGGTGGTGGCCCCCACCAGGGTGAAGGGGGCCACCTCCAGGCTGCGGGTGCGGGCCGTGGTGCCCTTGCCGACGGTGAGATCGAGGCGGAAGTCCTCCATGGCGGGGTAGAGGATCTCCTCGGCCACCCGGTTGAGGCGGTGGATCTCATCGATGAACAGCACCTCGCGGGGCTGCAGGTTCACCAGCAGGCCGACGATGTCGCGGGGGCGCTCCAGGGCGGGGGCGCTGGTGATCCGGCAGCGCACCCCCAGCTCCTCGGCCAGCACCAGGGCCATGGTGGTCTTGCCCAGGCCGGGGGGGCCGTAGAGCAGCACGTGGTCGAGGGCCTCCTCGCGCCGTCGGGTGGCCTCCACGGCGATGCGCAGCACCTGCTTGAGCTCGCTCTGGCCGATGTAGTCGTCCAGACGGCGGGGCCGCAGGCCGTCCTCCCGCACGGGGGGCTCCTCGACGGCGGCGGTTGGGTCCACGAGCCGCTCCGGAGCCGCCCCGGACCGCAGCCCCCGGGGAGCGGGTGCGGCCGTTCCTCCCGAAGAGATGATCGCCATGGTTGGAGGGTACCGGCTGCTGCCTAGGGTCGGGGAGCACCCAGGTGATCAGGAACGCAGCGATGGCGAAGGGGCCCGGCAGGAAGGGCGGTGGCACCAAGAGCGCCGACCCGGCCAACCGGTTGCTGGCCGACAACCGCCTGGCCAGACACCAGTACGAGATTCTCGAAACCCTCGAGACCGGCATCGAACTGCTCGGCACCGAGGTGAAGTCGATCCGGGCCGGCCAGGTGAACTTGCGCGACGGCTTCTGCCTGATCCGCAACGGCGAGATGCAGCTCCACAACGTCCACATCTCCCCCCACAGCCACGCCGGCAAGTTCTTCAACCACGAGCCGCTGCGGGTGCGCAAGCTGCTGGCCCATCGGCGCGAGATCGACAAGCTGCGCGTCGCCCTCGATCAGAAGGGCCTCACCCTGATTCCGCTCAACCTGCACCTCAAGGGGTCCTGGATCAAGATCACCATCGGCCTGGGCAAGGGCCGCAAGCTGCACGACAAGCGCCAGGACGAAAAGAACAAGCAGATCGCCAAGGAAACCCGGGCCGCCGTCGCCCGGCTCTGAGGGACGCCCTCAGGGGTTGGCGGGTTCCACCGGCGGGGGAGGAGCAGGCGCCGCCGTCCCGGCGGCGGGGGTCTGGCCAGCGCCGGGAGTCGCCGGTGCCGGCGCGGCCGGCGTCGCCGGAGTTTCCGGCGTTTCCGGTGTCTCCTCGAGGGCCGGTGGAGCGTCCGGGGCCGGTGGGGGCGTGGGGGCCGGCGGGTCGGCCCGCAGCGACAGGCGAATCACGGCCGGGGCGACGCCGTCGTTCGTGAGCAGCAACTGGACCGGCGAGCTCTTCTGGCCGCCCAGCGTGACCAGCCGCAACGGCCCCCTGGGCTCCAGCAGGGTGCCGCCTGAGGAGAAGACACTCATCTGCAGCAGCGGTGAGCCGTCGACCCCGAGGGCCAGACCGTGGCCGGCGGGGAGGCGGATCGCGAAGAGACGGGCGCCGCTGGCGGGCACCTCGGCCGACAGGACCTGGGCGACACCGGTGGGGGCCTCGATCGGCTCGATCCTCAGGTTCTCCAACGTGAGTTCGGCGGCGGCGTACCAGATCTGGCGGAAGGGCTCCGGAGGCATCGCCTGGGAGGCGCGGCTCGGCAGCAGGTTCTGCACACTCGCCGACACCAGTTCCCGCAGCACCTCGGGGCTCAGGCCCTGGCGCACGAAGCCACCCTGGCGCTGCTCCCAGTCGCTGGCACTGAAACTGCCCAGGCGCCGGCGCAGGGGCAGGGGCAACTGCTCCACCCGGGCCAGCCATTCCTCCGCCAGTTCGTTCCAGACACGTCGCAGCGGAGCGTCCTCCAGCGTGTCGGACGGGAGGCGGCCGTTGCGTTCGGGGTACTGGGCCAGCAGGGCGGCATCCACCAGGCTGAGGAACCAGGCCCGGTCCACCTGCATCGCCCGCAGGCGGTTGAGCAGTTGCTGCCGCTGATCGACCTCCGACGGAGGCAGGCTGCTGGGGAGTTCGGGCACGCCGCCAGCGGGCGGGCTGGCCACCTTGCCGCGGCTCAACCACCACCAGCCCACCGCCGTACCGACGACGGCCGACAGCACCAGGGCGATCAGCACCGGCCAGACGCCTCCCTCAGCCGCTTCCTCCCGTTCCTCGAAGCGGCGCCGCACGGTTTCGGGGGCGGCCACGGAAGCCGGCGGTGGCGGGGGTGGCGGGGCAGCCGCCCGCTGGAGGGGCAGCTGGGGCTCCACCTGTGGCGGCGACGGCTGGCGGGGACTCTCGTCGATCGCCGCCTCGCTGGCCCCCGCCACGGCCAGGCCCTGTTCCTGCCCCGAAGCCGGTGGGGGCGGCGGTGGGGGTGGCGAAGGCGATGGGGGTGCGGCTGGTGGCACCAGGACCACGGTGCGATCGGCCCGCGGCACGGGGCCCGTGCTGTCGGGCATCGCCAGGGCCTGGAAGGCCACCAGGGCCTGGCCGGCGGACGCGAAGCGTTCCTCAGGCTGGCGGCTCAGCAAGCGCTGCAGCTGGCGGAGCAGGTCCGGCTCGTTCTCCAGGGCCGCCGGCCAGCGCCACTGCATCGTGGCCGGATCGAGCAGCCGCTCCGGCCCATCACCGCTCAGCAGCACCAGACACACCACCCCCAGGGCATGCAGATCCATCCAGGGCTGGGCGGACTCGCCCCTGGCCAGCTCCGGCGGGGCATAGCCCGGGGTGGCCCCCAGCAACCTTTCCCCCTCGGATCCGCCGGTGGTGCCACGCACCAGGCCGAAATCCAGGGGCACCGGCAGCCCGTCGCTGTCACGGCGCAGCAGGTTGGCCGGACTGAGATCCCCATGCAGCAGATCCTGGCTGTGCAGGGCGGCCAGCACCGGCAGCAGCTGACGCAGCAGCAGCAGCACTTCCCCGGCCCCGAAGACCAGCTGGCGCTCCGCGCGCAGCTCCAGCAGCTGCTGGTAGGTGCGGCCCGCCTGCCACTCCCGCACCAGCCACAGCTGGTCGTCAGCTTCGATGACGGCGCCGATGCGGGGCACCTGGGGATGGAGCACCCCCTGGAGCCGCGACCAGAGCTCCCGGGCCCGCGCCTGGTCCTGCTCGGGGCCGATGCGGCGCAGGGCCACGGGGGCAGCGGCGGCCAGCTGGTCACTGGCCAGCCACAGCTCCCCCTGGGGCCCGGCGCTCTCCGGCCCCAGGCAGCGTTCGAGCCGATACCGGCCCCCGATCACCTGGCCCTGGGCTGCGGCTGCCGACGTCATGGAATCAGGGCCGCACCGGTGCGCTGGGGTTGCTCGAGGCCGCGTCCCGCCAGCCAACCATGGTCGTAGAGGCGGGAGCGGTAGCGGTCGCCGCTGTCGCAGAGCACGGTGACGATGCGATGGCCCGGCCCCAGCCGCCGGGCCGTTTCCACCGCCGCCGCCACGTTGATGCCCACCGAGCCCCCCATGAACAGCCCCTCCTGCCAGAGCAGGCCGTAGATCGTGCGCAGCGCCATCGGGTCGTCGATCCGCACCGCATCGTCGATCGGGGCCCCTTCCAGGTTGGCGGTGACACGGCTGTTGCCGATCCCTTCGGTGATCGAACCGCCTTCGCTCTTCAGGGTGCCCTCGGTGGCCCAGCTGTAGAGGGCACTGCCGCAGGGATCGGCCAGCACGCAGCGGACCCTGGGATCCTGCTCCTTGAGATACAGGGCCACCCCCGCATAGGTGCCCCCGGTGCCCGTGGCGGCCACCCAGGCATCCAGCCGGCCTCCTGTCTGCTGCCAGATCTCCGGGCCGGTGCTGCCGTAATGGGCGCGACGATTGGCGAGGTTGTCGAACTGGTTGGCCCAGAGGGCACCTGGAATCTCTTCGGCGATGCGGCCGGAGAGGCGCACGTAGTTGGCCGGATCGCTGTAGGGCACCGCCGGTACCGTGCGCACCTCGGCGCCGAGGCTGCGCAGCAGGCCGATCTTCTCCGCCGACTGGGTTTCCGGGATCACGATCAGGCAGCGGTAGCCGCGGGCATTGCAGAGGTGGGTCAGACCGATGCCGGTATTGCCGGCGGTCCCCTCCACCACCGTGCCCCCCGGCTGCAGCTGGCCGCTGGCCTCGGCCTCCTGGAGGATGCCCAGGGCGGCCCGGTCCTTCACCGACCCGCCGGGGTTCATGAACTCCGCCTTGCCGAGGATCTCGCATCCGGTGAGGGCGCTGAGGGCACGGAGCCGGATGAGCGGCGTCCCGCCGACCGCGCCGCTGAAGCCCTCGGTGATCCCTGTGCTCATGCCGTCGCTGTGGGCTCCCATGCGGCTGGCCTTCTCCATGGCTGCGTGGCCGGATCGTAGGGAACATCCCTATGGTCGGCCCCAGAGGATGGCAGGACCATGGGTTCCAGGGCACAGGCGCCGGCGGACATCGCCTGCCTCCTGCAACGACTCCAGGCGGTCCGCCAGCACAGCGAGAGCCTGATCCAGGGTCTGGAACCGGAAGACCTCTGCCTCCAGGGCATGGACGATGCCAGCCCCGCCAAATGGCATCTGGGGCACACCACCTGGTTTTTCGAAACCTTTCTCCTGGAGCCGCACCTGCGCGGTCACGGGACGCCCGATCGCCGCTGGGGCCACCTGTTCAATTCCTATTACGAGGCGGTCGGCAGCCGCCACCCCCGTCCCGAACGGGGCCTGCTCACCCGCCCGGCCATCCGGGAGGTGCTCGCCTGGCGCCAGCGCGTCGATGCCGGGCTGGAGGCGCTGCTGCGGGAGCTGGATCAGCGCCCAGCCGACGAGGCCGAACCCCTCTTGGCACTGGTGGAACTGGGGCTGCAGCACGAGCAGCAGCACCAGGAGCTGCTGCTGATGGATCTGCTGGATGGCTTCAGCCGCAATCCCCTGGAGCCCGCCTACGGCCAGGAGCCCCCCGGGGCGGCAGCGACGGAGTCCCCGGCCGGCTGGCGCTCCCACCCCGGCGGGCTGGTGGAGATCGGTCACAGCGGCGGCGGCTTCCACTTCGACAACGAGGCCCCCCGCCATCGCCAGTGGCTGGAGCCCTTCAGCCTCGCCGAAACCCTGGTGTCCAACGAGGCCTACGCCGCCTTCATCGCCGATGACGGCTACAGGCGGCCGGAGCTGTGGATGAGCGAGGGCTGGGCCCTGGTGCAGCAGCACGGCTGGTGCGCGCCGCGCTACTGGCGCGGGGAGTGGGAATTCAGCCTGGCGGGCCGCCGGCCTCGGCACCCCCAGGCGCCCGTGCGGCACGTCAGCTGGTTCGAGGCCGATGCCTTCGCCCGCTGGAGCGGCGGCCGCCTGCCCAGCGAGGCCGAATGGGAGCTGGTGGTGGCGGAAGCCGCCCGACCGGGTGGCCGCCCCCTGCCCCAGGCCTTCGGCGCCCTGTGGCAATGGACCGCCAGCCCCTACCGGCCCTACCCGGGCTTCCGCCCCGCCGCCGGCGCCGTCGGGGAATACAACGGCAAGTTCATGTCCTCCCAGTTCGTGCTCCGCGGCAGCAGCTTCCTCACCCCGGCGGGCCACGCCCGCCCCACCTACCGCAACTTCTTCCCGGCCCACAGCCGCTGGATGGCCGCCGGCCTGCGGTTGGCCCGCGACGGCGCCGACGACGCCTCCGGCGCCCCATGCTGATCAACCTCCATCCCCAGCCGGCCGACATGGCCCGGCTGGTGATCGACGGCATGGCCCGCCGCCCGAAGCAGCTGCCGGCCTGGCTGCTGTACGACGCCGAGGGCTCCCGCCTGTTCGAGGCGATCTGCGAGCAGCCCGAGTACGGCCTCACCCGCACCGAGACGGCCCTGCTGGAGGCGCGGGCGGCCGAGCTGGCCGCCGCCCTGGGGCCCGGGGTGGTGGTGGAGTTCGGGGCCGGCAGCGCCCGCAAGGTGAGCCCCCTGCTGGGCGCCCTGCAGCCTGCCGCCTATGTCGCCCTCGACATCAGCGCCGACCATCTGGCCCCCGCCTGCCGGGCCCTGCAGCAACGCCATCCCGAGCTGCCGGTGATCGGCATCTGCTGCGACTACAGCCGCCTGGAGCGGCTGCCCGAGCACCCCGCCCTGGAGGGCCACGGCCGGCTGGGCTTCTACCCGGGCAGTTCGATCGGCAACTTCGACCCCGCCGGCGCCCGGGACCTGCTGCGCCAGTTCCGCCGGCTGCTGGGGCCGGACAGCCGCCTGCTGATCGGCATCGACCAGCCCAAGGCGGTGGAGCGGCTGGAGGCGGCCTACAACGATGCCGCCGGCTGGTCGGAGGCCTTCGCCCGCAACCTGCTCACCCGGCTGAACCGGGATCTGGCGGGCGATTTCCACCCCGACGACTTCGCCTACCGGGCCTGGTGGGAGGCCGGCCCGTCCCGCATCGCCATGGCGCTGGTGAGCCGCCGCGACCTGGCGGTGCACCTGGCCGGGCGGTCCTGGCCGTTCGCGGCCGGCGAACCACTGATCACGGAGTACAGCTACAAGTACGCGCCCGAGGCCTTTCTCGCCCTGGCGGCCACGGCCGGCTGGCGCGGGGCGAACCGCTGGAGCGACCCGGCCGGCGATTTCGCTCTGCATCTGCTGGTGCAGGCAGACTCGGAGCAGGACAGGAGCGACCCATGAGCAGGGAGGAGCAGCGGCAGGCCATGCGCGGGGTGCGCGAGGGGCTGATCGAGGAGCTCGAGGAGCTCTACCGAAGCGCCTTCGACCGCATCGGCGAGCAGGACCTGGGGGAAGGGGCCATCGCCCGGCTCACCCAGCTGCTGCTGCGCTCCCGTGAAGCGGCCATCACCCCCCTGCAAGAGGAGATCGAAGCGCCCCTGATCACCCGCGCCCCCGGCGAACCCGCGCCATGAGCAGCTGGCTGGAGGAACTGGAGGCGCGGCTGGAGCAGCAGCTGGAAGGCTTCCTGCGCACCAATCCCCAGCAGGAGGAGCTGCTGCGGGGACAGGCCGCCCGCGACCGGCAGCGGCAGTTGCTGGCCGAACGGGTGCGCCTGCGAAAGCAGGCCGAGGAGCAGCGAAAGCAACTGCTGAAGCTGGCCGAGGAGATCCGCCAGTGGCAGGAGCGGATCGGCCGGGCCCGGAGCGCCGGGGCCGGGGAGCTGGCCGGCCGCGCCGAAACCCATGTGGCGGGCCTGATGGATCAGGGACGCCAACGCTGGCAGGCCCTCACCGACCTGGGCCAGCGCTTTGCCAGTGTCGAGCAGGAGCTGGCCGAACTCACCAGCCAACGCAGCTCCGGCCCCGCCGCCACGCCCGATCTGGAGGCCGACTGGGCCCGGTTCGAGGCCCAGCAGGAGCTGCAGGAGCTGAAGCGGCGCACCCAGCGCTGAGCCAGGGCGCACCATGGGTTTTCTGCTCTCGAAACTGCTGCCGCTGGGGCTCTACCCCCTCGGCCTGGCGCTGCTGCTTCAGGTCGCCGGCCTGCTGAGCCGGCAGCGGCGCTTCGGCCCGGCCCTCTCCGCGGCGGGCATCCTGCTGCTCTGGCTGGCGGCCACGCCCCTGCTCAGCCGTCAGCTGGTGTGGGGGCTGGAGGAACGGGCCGCCCGGCTGACACCAAACCCGATCCCCCGGGCCGATGCGGTGCTGGTGCTGGGGGGAGGGCTGCGGCCGGCCCTGCCACCCCGGCAGGGGGTGGAAGTGAACGAGGCCGGCGACCGGCTGCTGCGCGCCGTGGCCCTGATGCGGGAGGGCAAGGCCCCCTGGCTGCTGGTGACGGGCGGTCGGGTCAGCTTCATGGCCAACGATCCAGCGGCCGCTGAGGCCCGGCTGGCCAAGGCCCTGGCCACCAGCCTGGGGGTGGCCGCCGATCGGATCGTGACCAGCGAGGAAGGGCGCAACACCGCGGAGGAGACCAGGGCCCTGGCGCGGGTGGCCCAGCAGCGGGGCTGGACCTCGCTGCTGCTGGTCACCAGCGCCACCCACCTGCCCCGTTCGCTGGCCACGTTGCGCCGTGCCGCCCCCGAGGTCCGGATCATCCCGGTCGCCTGCGACTTCCAGCTCCCCGACAGACAATCCTTCGGAACCCCCACCCTGGCCGGCAGCCTGCTGAGCCTGCTGCCCAGCGCCGAGGCCCTGGTGCTGACCACCACTGCCATGCGGGAGCATCTCGGCCTGCTGGCCTACCGGTTGCGCGGCTGGATCTGAGCGCTACTTCTTCGGCGCCGGGGGAACCAGGCTCACCCCCTCGGGTGGCGGGGTGGGGTCGGGATCGGCGATGAGCATGTGCTGGAGCACGATCTCCGGACGTTCACTGTCCCGCCAGCGGATGCGATAGGCGGGCATCTTGGTTCCCCGGCTGGTGGTCTGCTCCACCGGCTCCATGACCCAGCCACGGCGCGACCGCCCCTGGGGATTGCGCTTCACCACCGCATCGGCGTGTTGAAAGCGGAAACCGACGCGCTCACCACTCATACCAGAGCCCCGAGGGGAGAATGCCTACTGGGGACCATTATCCCACTGCGTCGGTTCCCACCTTCTGGCGACCCTCCGGACGCAGGAGGGGGAAGGCGATCACGTCACGGATCGAGGGGCTGTCGGTGAGCAGCATGGCCAGGCGATCGATGCCGATGCCGAGGCCACCGGTGGGGGGCATGCCCACCTCCAGGGCGTGCAGGAAATCCTCATCCACCGTCTGGGCCTCCGGATCGCCCGCCTGCCGCCGCAGCTGCTGCAGCTCGAGCCTGGCGCGCTGATCCAGCGGATCGATCAGCTCGCTGAAGGCATTCGCCGTCTCCCGGCCGACGATGAACAGCTCGAAACGCTCCACCAGCCCCGGTTTGCTGCGATGGGCCCGGGCAAGGGGCGAATTCTCCACCGGATAATCCAGCACGAAGGTGGGCTGCACGAGGGTGGTTTCCACCGCCTGCTCGAAGGCTTCCACCAGCAGGCGGCCCACGCTGTCGGCCGCCTCGGGAGCGGCCAGGCCGGCGGCCTCCATCGCCGCGGCCGCCTCGGCGCGATCGGTGAAGCCGCTGAAATCCAGGCCGGTGGCCTGCTCCACCAGCTCGTGCATGGTGACCCGCCGCCAGGGGGGGGTGAGGTCGATCGCGCTGCCCTGGTAGGTGAGCTGGGTGTCACCGCAGACCTCCCGGCAGGCCGCCGCCAGCAGCTGCTCGGTGAGATCCATCATGTCGTGGTAGTCGGCGAAGGCCTGATAGATCTCCACCGAGGTGAACTCGGGGTTGTGCCGAGTGCTCACCCCCTCATTGCGGAAGATGCGGCCGAGCTCGTAGACCCGTTCGAACCCCCCCACCACCAGCCGCTTGAGGTGCAGTTCGGTGGCGATGCGCAGGGTGAGGGGCAGATCGAGGGTGTTGTGATGGGTGGCGAAGGGTCGGGCATCGGCGCCACCGGCTTCGGTCTGGAGGACGGGCGTCTCGATCTCCAGGAAGCCGCGCTCATCGAGCCAGCGGCGCATGGCGCTCACCAGTCGCGCCCGGCGGCGAAAGGTCTCGCGGGTGTGGGGCGAAACGATCAGATCGAGGTAGCGCTGGCGGTAGCGCGTCTCCACGTCCGCCAGGCCATGCCATTTGTCGGGCAGGGGCTGCAGCGCCTTGGAGAGCATCACCCAGTCGGTCACCTTCACCGACAGTTCGCCCCGGTCGGTGCGCCGCAGGCTGCCGTGCACCCCGATCCAGTCGCCGCCATCCACCAGGGAGGTGATCCGGGCAAACCCGTCGGGCTCGTCCGGATGGGCCGCCAGCAGGGTGGCCTTCTCGATGAACAGCTGGATCGGGCCGGATTCGTCGGCGATGGTGAAGAAGGCCAGCTTGCCCATCACCCGGCGGGTCATCACCCGGCCGGCGACGGCCACCTCCACCGCCCGCTCCTCGCCATTGGGCAGGTCGGCATGGGCCTGCTGCAGTTCGGCGGTGCGGTGGCTGGGGGCGAAGCCGAGGGCGTAGGGAGCCCGACCCAGGGACTCCAGGGTGCGGGCTTTCTCCAGACGGGTCTCACGCAGATCCGACAAGGCAGGCAGGGCGGTGGAGATGGGTCGCTGCCCATCCTGCAGGATCAGCCCGCGGCGGCCAGAGTTCCCTCTCCCATCCGCTGGGAGGCATAGCCCGTGCCGCGCACGGTGAGGATCAGCTCGGGGTTGCGGGGATCGGGCTCGAGCTTGCCGCGCAGGCGGGCCACGTAGACATCCACCACCCGCAGGTCGGCGGCCCGGCGGGGCGGATAGCCCCAGAGCTGTTCGAGAATCTCGGCCCGGGGCACGACCCGGCCCGGCTCCCGGAACAGGAGCTCCAGCAGGCTGAATTCGGTGTAGGTGAGGGGGATGCGCTGGCCCTCACGGGTCACCTGACGGCGGTTGGTGTCGACCACCAGATCCCCCACCCGAAGCACCCCGGTACCGATCGGCAGCTCCCGCGGCTCGCTGGTGGCGGCGCCCCGGCCCATGCGTCGCAGGATCGTGGAGATACGGGCCTCCAGTTCCTTCGGGCTGAAGGGCTTGGGCAGATAGTCGTCGGCGCCCAGATCCAGACCCGCCACCCGTTCGGCGATAGCATCGAGGGCGGAAAGGAAGATGATCGGCACGCAGGATTCGGCCCGCAGCCGCCGGCAGACGGCGAAGCCGTCCAGCTTGGGCAGCATGACGTCGAGCACCACGAGATCGGGCTGTTCCTGGTGGAACAGGGCCAGGGCCTCCTCTCCGTCCTCGGCGCACAGCACCCTATAACCGGCCAGCTGGAGGCGCATCAGCAGCACCCGGCGCACCGCGGCTTCGTCGTCGACGACGAGCAGGGTGGCGATCGGCTGGGAGGGCGGCTGGTCGGAGGGAGGGGTCGAAGCGGACTGCTGATCGGCGGAACCACTGCCGCAAGAAGCCTGAACATCAGTCCCGTCGGTGAAAGAGGATGCAACCGTGGGCATGCGCATCGCTCCGATCAGGACGGATGAAGAATCGCAACCATAACGCGCAGCCGTTTCAGGCCGCGAGCATGGAATCGCCTCCAGCGCCAGGGCTCTGGGCCGAATTCAACATTTCTTCAGCATCCCTGGCGCACTGAGGGCTCGTTTCAGGGCCAGCGGGCCTCGGCGTAGCGGTTCCACTGCCGCTCGGCTTCGGCCAGGGCCTCATCGCTTCCGAGCTGGCCCAGCATGGCGCGCTGCAACTGGGTGTAGAGGATCGCCTGCAGCCGTTTCACCCCGGGGGTCGCCGGCACCAGCACCCGGGCCTCCGCCAGGGTCTCGATCGAGAGCAGCCGGGCACTGTGGACCAGCCGCTCCTGCCCATCGGTGGGAACGGCCCCCCGCAGCTTCCGCTCCAGGCGCTTGAGGGCCCCCCTGGAGGAAGGCAGCACCCGGGCCTCCTCGGCGAAGGCCAGCTGGTTGGCCGCATCACTCAGGAACAGGGCGAAGCTCACCGCTTCAGCGGCCATGGTGCTCTGGCGCGGCACCACCAGGTTCATCACCGCCACATTGGCCTCGCCATTGGCCCCCGTCAGGGGGGGGAAGGGGGCGGAGGTGGCGGCGATGCCCGGAGCGTTGGTCTGCAGGTTGCGCAGGAAATCGGGGCCACTGGCCACCTGGGCCAGGTCCCCGGCCTGGTACAACTCAATGGCCCGCCGGTAACCCTGGCTCACCACCTCCCGCGGCAGCAGACCGCGGCGGTAGAGATCGCTCCAGAAGGCGAAGGCCCGGCGACCGGCCGGACTGTTGAACGCCGCCCGCTGACGCCCATCGAGCAGCTGCACCCCCATCTGCACCAGCGCT
This sequence comes from Cyanobium sp. CZS25K, assembly GCA_030373325.1. GTDB lineage: Bacteria > Cyanobacteriota > Cyanobacteriia > PCC-6307 > Cyanobiaceae > Cyanobium. The sequence continues at coordinate 107,752 of JAUCZB010000018.1, forward strand.
TCCATCAGTTCGCCGGAGTCGTCGGGGACCACGGTCACGAACAGGGCATAGCGGCCGGTGCGCCGCCGGACGGCCTCCGCATAGGCCGGCACCTCCTCCCAGCGACGGGGTGGGGCGGTGAGGCCGGCCCGGGCCAGCAGCCGGCGGTTGGCGATCGTCACCCGGGCCGTCAGGTACCAGGGGATGCCGAACTGCTCCCCCTGCTGCTGACCCGAGGCCCAGATCCTGTCCAGATAGCGCCCCGCGGCGTCGGCAGGGAGCAGGGGGGCGAGATCCCTCAGGCCCCCCTTGCTGGCCAGGTTGGCGGCGAAGTTGGGGTTGAGATTGACCAGATCGGGGGCGGTGCGGGCGAACACCGCCGCCAGCAGCTTGCGCTCCACCGAACCCCAGGGCACGTCGGTCCAGCGCACCGTCACGCCGGGATGACCCTTCTCCCAGGCGGCGATCACCCGCCCCATGTAGCCGTTGAAGCGGGGCGCCAGATCCAGGGTCCAGACGTTGAGCACCTTCCCCTGGCCGGGCCGGGGCGCCCGGGCGCAGGCCCCGGCGCCGAGGGCGAGGGCGACGGGGGCGGCCAGCAACCGCAGGGCCTGGCGACGGGGCAGGGAGGGCGGCAGGGAAGAACGGGGAGTGAGCCTGGCCATGACCTAGCGCCGCCAGCCGGAGCCCAGGTGTCGCCAGAGCAGAAGTTGCAGGGAACAGAGCATCGGTGCGAGCAGGGCCGTGATCAGGGTCTGGGCGAGCAGGACCCGCAGGCCGGCTCCCGCCAGATCATCCCAGCGCCAGCCCGGCAGCACCAGCAGGGCCGGATTCACCCCATGATCCGCCAGTTTGCGGCCGGCGACCGGTCCCGCCAGCTGGATCGCCTCCCGGGTACCGATCCAGTCCAGGAGGCCCCACTGCAGCATCAGCGTGAGGCCGAGCAGGGCCGTGCCCAGCAGGGCGAGCAGGCCGAGACTGAAACTGCGCTGGATCGGCGGGGCCCGCCGTCCCATCCGCCCCCACCACCAACCCAGCAGCAGCAGGGCGGGAATCTGGGTGACACCGCCGGGGTAGAGGGCATCCAGCAGCAGTCCCAGGCCGAGGCCGGCGCAGGCCCCCGAGAAGGGACCATCGCTCAGCGCCCAGGGCAGCAGCCACAGCACCGCCCAGCAGGGACCGACGCCATCGAGACTCAGCCAGCCCGGAGAGGCCAGGGCGAGCAGCGGCGCCAGCAGGGCCGTGGCGGCGAGCAGGGGCTGCCGGGTGAGCAGATCCATCAGCGCACCTGCACCTGCACCCAGTCGAGGGCCGAGAGCGGAGCGATCAGCTGCACCACCGCCTCCGGCGCCGGATCGGCGTTGGCGTCCATCGTCTGGATCACCCCCACCGGCAGGTTCGGCGGCACCAGGGTGCTGGCCGGGGAGGTCACCACCACATCACCGGGACGGGCCTGGGGATCCTTCTCCAGGAACCGCAGCAGGGGCCTGGCGGTGCCGATGCCGCTGAGCAGGCCATGGTGCTGGGTGCGCCCCACCCAAACCCCCACCCTGCTGCGGGGATCGGTGAGCAGGGTGACCGTGGCCGTGCTGGGGGTGACACTGCCCACCAGACCGACCAGACCGCCTGGACCGATCACCGCCTGTCCGGAGCGGATGCCGCTGAGGGCCCCCTGGCCGAGCAGCAGCTGGCGCCACCAGCCGGACCCCTCCCGGGAGATCACCGGAGCCGTCACCCGGTTCGGACTGTTCTGCTGCAGGTCCAGGAGGGCCCGCAGCCGCTGGTTGTCCCCTTCGAGCTGGGCCAGCCGGGCACCGTCCTCCACCCTTCGGGCCGAACGCAGCCATTCGGCCTGGGCCGTCCCGGGCCAGAAGGGTCGGCTCAGGAAGGCATAGGCATCGGCGAGCAGCGCCCCCTTGCTGAGACGCACGGCCACCAGGGCCAGCAGCACCAGCAACCAGGGCGAGATCCGTCGCAGGGAGGTGCCTTGGACGAAACGAAGCCAGCGCCATGCCGGCATGGGGATCAGGCCGTCTGGCGGACGAATTCGGGGGTGTCAAGCACCCGCTCGAGCCGGCTGTAGTCCTCCAGGACCATGCCGCAGCCATTGACCACACAGAGCAGGGGGTCTTCGGCCACGTGGGTGAGGATCCCGGTTTCGTGGCTGATCAGATCACAGATGCCCCGCACCAGGGCACCACCGCCGGCGAGCATGATCCCCCGGTCGACGATGTCGGCCGCCAGCTCGGGAGGGGTGCGCTCCAGTGTGCGCTTGACCGCCTCCACGATCACGTTGAGCGGCTCGGCCATGGCTTCGCGGATGTCGCCGGCCCGGACGTTGATCGTGCGCGGCAGACCGGAGAGCAGGTGCAGACCCCGCACGTCCAGGGACGTCTCGTCGTGGCCGTCGTCGGGGAAGGCGGAGCCGATGCGGATCTTGATGTCCTCGGCGGTGCGCTCCCCCACCACCAGGTTGTGCACCTTCTTGAGGTAGACGGTGATGGCGTCGCTGAGCTCGTCACCGGCCACCCGCACCGACTCGCTCAGCACGGTGCCGCCAAGGCTGAGCACGGCCACCTCGGTGGTGCCCCCGCCGATGTCGACAATCATGGTGCCCACCGGCTCGGTCACCGGCAGGCCGGCACCGATGGCGGCCGCCACCGGCTCATCGATCAGATGCACCTGCCGGGCCCCCGCCAGGCCGGCCTGATGCACGGCGCGGCGCTCCACGCCGGTGACGCCGCTGGGGATGCCGATCACCAGGCGGGGGGCGATCACCCCCCGGCCTTCGTTGCCCTTCTGGATGAAGCTCTTGATCATCTGCTCGGCGGCATCGAAGTCGGCGATGACGCCATCCCGCAGGGGCCGGATCGCCCGGATGTTGCCGGGGGTGCGGCCGAGCATCAGCTTGGCCTCCTCTCCCACCGCCAGGGGGGTGCCCCGCTCCAGATCGATCGCCACCACGGAGGGCTCCTGCAGCACGATGCCTTTGCCCGACACGTACATCAGGGTGTTGGCCGTCCCCAGATCGATGCCGATGTCGCGGGAGAACTGGAAACGGCGGAAGAACACGGGCAAGGCCTCAGGCAGCGGCGCATCATAGTTGGGGCCATCCCGGTGATCCGGCGGATGCCCCGGGGGGGGTGTGACAACCGGGACGAAGGGTGGAACGGAAAGGGAGAGGCCCCCGATCGGGGTGCCGCATCATTGATCCATTCGTTCCAGGAGCACGCCATGGGCGTCAATTCCATCACCCTCGTCGGCAGAGCCGGCCGCGACCCGGAGGTCCGCTACTTCGAATCCGGCAGCATGGTCGCGAACCTCACCCTGGCGGTGAACCGCCGCAGCCGCGACGACGAACCTGACTGGTTCAACCTGGAGATCTGGGGCAAGCAGGCCCAGGTGGCCGCCGACTATGTCCGCAAGGGTGCCCTGATCGGCATCATCGGCTCCTTCAAGCTCGACCGCTGGACGGACAGGACCAGTGGCGAGGAGCGCAGCAAACCCGTGATCCGGGTCGATCGCCTGGAGCTGCTCGGCAGCAAGCGCGATGCCGAGGGTGGCGGCGGCGGCGGCGGCGGCAGCTTCGGGGGTGGCTTCGGTGGCGGAGAGCCCAGCGAGGAGGAAGTGCCCTTCTGAGCATTTCGGCCCAGCCATCGCCGCGGGGGCTTGTGCCAGTGACCCAGCCGGGTTATCAAGCGTCCGAAGCCAAAGGAGGCGCCCCCCGGGGCGCCTTTTTTACTGTTCGGATGTCGTTGGGCGAAAACCGGGGAAGCGGATGCCCCCGGTCAGGGACGGTGGCGGCTCTGCTTCCAGAGGCGTAGGCCCAGCCCCACGGTCCCGGCCAGCACCGCCAGCACAAGCAGCACCTTCACCAGCCGGGCGGCAGGCTCGATCCAGCGCTCGACGTTGGTGTAGCTCTCCCCCAGCGCCAGGCCTCCCAGCGTCAGCAGCAGGGTCCAGATCAGGCTTCCGGCGCTGGTCCAGATCAGAAACGAGCCGAGCGGCATCATCTCGATACCGGCGGGTACCGAGATGAGGGTGCGGACGCCTGGAATCAGACGTCCCCAGAACACCAGCGCCGTGCCGTGGCGCTGGAACCAATGGCGACTGCGATGCAGATCCCGGGGACGGATGCCGATCCAGCGGCCGTGGCGCTCAAGCCAGTGCTCGATGCGCTGCTCGTTCACCAGTCGGCCGATGCCGTACCAGACAAGGGCACCGAGAACGGTGCCCAGCAGTCCGGCCAGCACCACCGGAATCAGGGAGAGCTGGCCCTGCTGCACATAGAAGCCCCCGAGGGGCATGATCAGCTCCGACGGGATGGGCGGGAACAGGTTCTCCAGAAACATGGCCGCGAAGATCGCCCCGTACCCGGCGACCGGGTTGGCCTCCACGGCCGCCCCGATCATCTCGGGGAGCTTCTGGACCAGTTCGATCGACACGGCGCACTGAAACATCTTGGGGTGAGTCTTCCATGCCCGGCCCTGATACCTGTTGTGGCGCGTCCGATGGTCAATCCGAACTTGCAAAGAAAAGGCAATCGAGAAGGCGAAGATAACGGGACTGCCGTTAAGTCACTCCGGCAGCAGCTTCACTTGATTCATGGCGACTCCGTTGACAAAGGGCCATGAACTGCCAGTCGGCGGAGAGCACCAGAGGAAAGAGTGGAAGATGGTCGTAAAGATGGATCCCCACGTCCAGCCGTTTAACACAAAGATCGGCCTGGGAAACCAGGGCAGCAAAACTGGTTTTATCAAAGTATCTGTTCGGGACAGAGATTCCATACCCGAAGTTTCCGAGAAAGTCCATTGCCCGTAGCATCAGACGGGATCTCCACCCGTACTCGAAATGGTCCTTGATCAGCACGAAACGCCCGACCTGCCCAGCAGACCGAAGGAGGTCTTCACGAAGCTTGCCTGGCACATGATGAAGAACATCAGAAAATAATATGACATCGTAGCTATCGTGTTCGTAGGGAATCACTTCTCCGTCGAACTGCTGGTAATGCTTCCAAATCGGCTCCATTGTGGATAGATCCTTGGGAGGCGAGTGTATATCAATGCCGTGGATGATGATCCCAGGAGCTGCCTCCGAAAGGGCTTGGGCCAAAGACAGATCTCCACAACCCACATCGAGAACCCTGGCTGATCCCACTCCAAGCGATAAGATTCTTCGTGCGAGCTCCTTTGCAAGAATCTGGGTCCGCCTGGAATGACTCAACTTCTGATGTGCCAAGATCAGCGCCTGATCCAAGCCCGACTTGTTTAACTTGGCGATGGGGGAGCTCATGACCTGAAGTGCGAGGTAAGATACCAAGGAATTCTAAACCTAGCAAGTCGGAAGATCGTGCTATCCACCCATGGAGTTAATCAGGGGTTACAGGTGATAGACTTTGAGTGCATAGGTTTAGGTCTGTGAATATCGTTCTCTTTGTTGTGATGATGACTTCGGGGCAGCTGCTCTTCAAGGCCGCATCCCGTAGAACATTCTCTACTCCTACGGATCTCCTCCTCGATTGGAAGTTCCTGCTTGCCGTTGCTGTCTACGGTGCGGCCACAATTCTGTGGATACGCATTCTGAAGTCGATGCCGCTCTCCACCGCCTACCCCTTGGCGATGGGCGCCACGATTGCATTGACTTCTTTGCTCGGTATTGGCATATTTAATGAAAGCCTGACCGCAGCCAAGGCTATCGGTATTGGGTTGGTGATACTAGCCATGTTCGCACTATCACGCTAACTGAATACACCTCTCCAAGTCAGAAACGAAGAGACCTGTAGGAAGAGATCTTCGTAGCTGTAAGGTAAGCGGATACAGAGGTAAGCATCAACGTACAGGCGAATAGACCAACCAGGGCAGTCACTGGCATTGACAATAAACCACGAAACGCGAAAGATCCCAGCACAAGGAAACCGAGTAAGGAAGCCGCAAAAGCAAAAGCTGCCAGCTTGAATAGGCGATCAGTGCCCTTCATGAGACCCAGGACACCATCCAACCAGAACGAGGCCTTGCTCTTTCTTGCCCTGTAACTTGAGTACAACATCTCACGTGTGAGCAGATAATCAGAAAGGATGCTCAACACGGCAACAAAACAGGAAGTAGCAAAAACAAGCGTGTTGGGACCCGTGAAGGGACCCCACTGGCGTGAGTAAAGCGTGACAAGAAAGATCGCCACAATAAATAGCAAGCCGGCCATAGGAAGAAGGCTGTACTTGGGCGCGAAGGAGAGCATGAACTTGAGATGCCGCCAGCCATCTCGCCAAGTTTTGAGGTGCGGGATTCTGCCAGGAGGGTTCGGCCTTAAGTTCGTGGGAATCTCCGCAGTCCTCAGATCCATGAGGCTTGACTTAATCACCATCTCTGAGGCAAACTCCATCCCTGTGCAGTGAAGATTCAGGGCAAGAATGGCGTCTCGGTCAAACCCCCTCAAACCACAGTGGAAATCGCCGATCTTGATCCCGAAGAACAAACGTCCCAGTGCACTGAGCACGGGGTTGCCAAGGTACCGATGCAGGAAGGGCATCGCACTGGGAGCAATTCTGCCCTTGAAGCGGTTGCCCATCACAAGATCGTAACCCTGTTGAAGCATACCGAGGAACCTGTCGGCTTGAGAAAACTCATAGGTTGAATCGGCATCCCCCATCAAGATATAGGTACCTTTGGCAGCCCGGATTCCGGCTAACAGTGCGGCGCCATAGCCACGGATGGGAACTTCAACAACGTGAGCTCCTGCAGCTTGGGCAATCTCTTGGGAGCCATCGGTACTGCCATTGTCAGCAACGATGATTTCATACGAGATATTGGCAGATTCACCACCCTTAAGACAGTCTTCGATTACGCTTCCAATCGTGGCGGCTTCATTCAGGCATGGAATGACGAAGCTTAGTACTGTCGTGTGGGGCAATGGGTGGCCCCCTTCAAGCGAGGACATCAGATTTGGGTACTGGGAAAGGCCTGGTAAGCATTCATTGGATTATAGTCTTTGAGTATCAAATTAAAGTGGCGAGCATCTTGGCATTCAGATTGAGCAGAGAGGAGCCACTTGATGACAAGATCGTTACAAAAGCAGTAAGGACAAAGAATAGAAGCCCCAAGATGGCAATTCCAATTCCAGCGCTCAGTTGTCAAAAGCTGTCAAAGCTGTCAAAGCTGTCAAAGCTGTCAGCTGACATTGCCAGCATAAAGGCTCTAAAGAGTCAATCGCGTCGTCAAAAATGCTTCTATTCTCACATCCCTATACCTGAATGATGAATCTACTCGCTTCATTTTGCACTCTAGGGCTTTTGGGCTGAGTCCCTTCGGCGCTGGTTGAGACGAAAATGGCAAGCGATCGAGGCTTGGATGTCGGCGGTTGTTCGATCAGAAGCCTTGGAGACGAGGCCACCCCAAAGCTCGCGCTTATTCACACAGTCCTGTACCGAAGGCAAATCACGATAGACATCTGGCGAAAGAAGACCGCGTGCGCTGATCCACTCACCGGTTCGAGCCCAGTAATAAGTAGGCTGCAGAAATGATGTGAATAAAGTGAGCCACAGACCAGCCACGACAATCCAACGCATCAATAGACGCAATGACGTGGCTTCACCACTGACAGCGACCAGTGCAGGCACGAACAGAGAAATCATATAGTACCGGAGTTCCATTGACTGAGGCAGAACCATGAATAGAAGACTAGTAATCAGCAACCTACGTCTCAATATCAATGATGGCGTCAATTCTGGATAGACACCGCTCTTTGAGCCATAAACGGACAACACGGCACCAACGAAAAGGAGTAGGAAAAGAAATCCGTTAGAACCGCCGGTGACAATCCACGGATAATCCGGATGAACTGGCTGATACTCGGACTTGGGCAAATTATGGTTATGCCAACTTCTATTAAACGACAAACCAGCCTTCGAGCGAATGATGGGATCAATCTCATAAGCAGAGACCAGATAAGATGCGGCATTAGTCAAAATAGGAATTCTAGGTATGTACTGAATTGGAGACGCATGGCGCTGTTCCGTGCCGCTAAGTCCAAGAACACTGACTGGGTAGAATGGATTCCCAAATCGGGAAATATTCTGAAGTGGTTGGGCAAAGATAAGGGCGATCAGAATCGCCGCAACAAGCATAGTTCGCCTTTGGGGAGACAACCCTTGACCTCCAAAAGAGGCGCCATCCCGCCAACGAAAGAAAGAAGCAGCAACCAAAACCAACACAGCCATAAATAGCCCCTGAAACTTGACATTGGCAGCCAGAACAAGACAGAGCAATGCAAGGAGATCCCACCATTCAATCCACAGGGTCTTTCTGTGATCACCATCGCGTCTAGGTATTGACTGAAACAAGACAATAGAAGCAGTTAAAACTAAGATATTGACAAAGAAATCTTGCAAAGAGGAGCGAAATCCATAAAGTGCGACTGGAAAGGTGAGGCAGCAGCAGACGACAAGAGACCTAGAAAGGCCTAAAAATCTTCGGCAGCAATAGACAAGCAGACCCAGCGCAAAAAGATTGGGAACGATAAATAATCGGGGATGGTTCCAGACCAAGCCAGGACCAAGCAGGACGCGCCAGAGCGAAGGAAAGCCTTGGTAGCGACCTTCGGCAACGTTTGCAAAATCAGGCGCTCCTGGAAGATGTAGAAGCCTGGCCGAGAACGGCAAATGATACATCAACGAATCTGCTGGAAATGCGTCGAAGAGCAGCAGGGAAAAAAGTAACGCCAGGATCGCCGCCGGTACCGGATGCAGCAGAAGATTCAGGAGTCGGCGAAGCCTGGCATGCGTCATGGTTAAGCGGTAGTAGAACCAAAAAAAAGCTGGGCTATGCAGCCCAGCCATTAAAACCCCATTCTGAACCGAACCGCTCAGTAGCGGTAGTGCTCGAGCTTGTAGGGGCCTTCCACCGGCACGGCGATGTAGGCGGACTGCTCGGGGGTCAGCTCGGTGAGCTTGGCGCCGATCCGCTCCAGGTGCAGGCGGGCCACCATCTCGTCGAGGTGCTTGGGCAGCACATAGACCTCCTTGCCGTACTGGTCACCCTTGGTGAACAGCTCGATCTGGGCCAGCACCTGGTTGGTGAAGGAGTTGCTCATCACGAAGCTGGGGTGGCCTGTGCCGCAGCCCAGGTTCACCAGCCGGCCCTCGGCCAGCAGGATGATCCGGTTGCCGCTGGGCAGGATCACGTGATCGACCTGGGGCTTGATGTTGTCCCAGGCGTACTGCTTGAGGGAAGCCACATCGATTTCATTGTCGAAGTGGCCGATGTTGCAGACGATCGCCTGATTCTTCATTGCGAGCAGGTGCTCGTGACGGATCACGTGGTAGTTGCCTGTGGCCGTCACGAAGATGTCGACGTCGGCCACGACGTCCTCAAGCCGCACGACGCGGTAGCCCTCCATGGCGGCCTGCAGGGCGCAGATCGGGTCGATCTCGGCGATCATCACCGTGGCACCGAGCCCACGCAGGGACTGGGCCGAACCCTTGCCCACATCGCCGTAGCCGAGCACCAGGGCCACCTTGCCGGCCACCATCACGTCGGTGGCACGCTTGATGCTGTCGACCAGCGACTCGCGGCAGCCGTAGAGGTTGTCGAACTTGCTCTTGGTGACCGAATCGTTGACGTTGATGGCCGGGAACGGCAGCTCGCCGCTCTTCTGCATCTGGTACAGACGGGCCACGCCGGTGGTGGTCTCCTCGGTGACGCCCTGGATGTTGGCGTAGATGCGCGAATAGAAGCCGGGCTGCACCGCCAGACGCTGGCGGATGGAGTTGAACAGGGCCACCTCCTCCTCGCTGGAGGGGTTGTCGAGCACCGAGAGATCCTTCTCGGCCTTGCTGCCGAGCACCACCAGACCGGTGGCATCGCCACCGTCGTCGAGGATCATGTTGGGGGTGCCGCCATCGCCCCACTCGAGGATGCGGTGGGTGAAGGCCCAGTACTCGTCGAGGGTTTCGCCCTTGTAGGCGAACACCGGAATGCCGGCGGCGGCGATGGCGGCGGCGGCGTGGTCCTGGGTGGAGAAGATGTTGCAGGACGCCCAGCGCACCTCGGCGCCGAGGGCCACCAGGGTCTCGATCAGAACGGCGGTCTGGATCGTCATGTGGAGGCTGCCGGCGATCCGGGCCCCCTTGAGGGGCTGCTCGGCACCGTGCTTCTCGCGCAGGGCCATCAGGCCGGGCATCTCGGTTTCGGCGATCGCCAGCTCCTTGCGGCCCCAGTCGGCCAGGCCGAGATCGGCGATCACATAGGAACTGGTCGCCTGAGCGCCAACCAGGGCAGCCTCAGGGCTGGAAGGTGTTGCCACCATAAAAAGGAAGCTCCCTCTCGGGAGGACGAAAAAGTGGAAATATCTGCAGAGACGCCGAGGCTTCGGGCTCGCTGCAGGGCAATCTACAAGGGTGGAACCGAGTCACGCGATCGAGGTGTGCCATCTGGCGGACCCCTCCGCCACCGACGCCCTGGGGCGGCGGCTGGCATCGCGGCTGATCGCCGCGGGTCCCGGTGGCGCCGCCCTGCTGCTGCTGCGGGGGGAGCTGGGGGCCGGCAAGACCGCGCTGGTGCAGGGACTGGCCGCCGGGCTGGGCATCAGCGAACCGATCAGCAGCCCCACCTTCGCCCTGGCCCAGCACTACGACACCGACGCCGGCCCCGACGCGGGTGCCACGACCCTGGTGCATCTGGATCTCTACCGGCTGGAGCAGACCGCCGCCGCCGATGAGCTGTTCACCCAGGAGGAGGAGGAGGCCCGCAGCCTCGGCGCCGTGATGGCGGTGGAGTGGCCTGAGCGGCTGAGCTTCCGCCCCGAAGGAGCCTGGGAGATCGAGCTGACCCACGAGGGGGAGGGCCGGTTGGCCCGGATCACCCCGCCAGGCTTCACCCCGCCGCGATCCGCTTCTGCAGGGCCGCGATGATGCGGGCGTTGGCGGCCGGGAACGGATAGGTGTCCAGCTCTGCGGGCTCCACCCAGCGCACCTGCTGGGAGGCCAGCGGTTGCGGTTCCCCCGAGCGCCAGCGGCAGAGATGCACCACGAACCGCAGCCGCTTGTGGCTGTAGGCGTGCTCGACGGTGATCAGCTCCTCCTCCACCTCCACCTCGATCGCCAGCTCCTCGCGCATCTCGCGCTGAATCGTGGCGGGGATGGCCTCACCGGGTTCCTGCTTGCCGCCGGGAAATTCCCACAGGCCGCCCAGCAGGCCCTCCTGGAGCCGCTGATCGATCAGCACACGCCCCTCGGCGTCGCGCACCACCCCCACCCCGATCACCTGGAACGGCACGGAACGGGGGGTGTCCTTCACGGGAAAGCGGCCTGGATCGCCGGCAGCGTAGGCAGCGCATTGGCCATGCCAGGGACAGGCGTTGCAGGCGGGTTGGCGCGGTGTGCAGACGCCGGCGCCCAGATCCATCAGGGCCTGGTTGAAGGCGCGGGGCCGGAGTGGGTCGAGAACGGCTTCACTGAGCTGCCAGAAGTGGCTCAGCGCGCGCTTCGGCGGGGCCGGATGGGCCATCAGCCGGGCCAGCACCCGCTGTACGTTGCCATCCAGGATCGGCTGGGGCAGGTCGAAGGCGGAGGAGAGGATGCTGGCGGCCGTGCTGCGGCCGATGCCCGGCAGGGCCATCCAGCCCTCAAGGGTTCGCGGCCAGGGATCGCCAGTCGTCGTACCTGGCGGTGCGGGCGATTCCAGGCCCACCAGCCGCCGTGCCCCCCTGTGCAGTCGGCGGGCCCGCGCGTAATAGCCCAGTCCCTGCCAGAGCATCAGCACGTCGTGCTCGCTGGCGGCGGCCAGGGCCTCCACATCGGGGAACGCCGCCATCCAGCGCCGCCAGTAGGGCAGCACCACGGCCAGCTGGGTCTGCTGCAGCATCACCTCGGCGCACCAGATTCCGAAGGGATCGAGCGGCTCGCCGGACCCGGGACGGGAACCGTCGCCGTGCCGCTTCCAGGGAATCGCGTGGCGGCCATTGGCCTCCCACCAGCGGAGCAGGTCCTCCCGGAGGGGCCCATGGGCACCCGGGTCCATCCGGTCGCTCCCTACACGAATCCCCCCGGCCGGGGCCGGGCGCTGGACAGGGACACGTTCCCCTGAGCGACCGGGGGTGCGGCAGGACGGGGCGGCGGCTGCGGCACGGCGACCACGTTGAAGGCGATCGACCAGCGCTCCCCTTCGCCGCGGAAGGGGGGCACCGAGTGGGGTTGCCAGGCCGGAAACACATAGAAATCTCCGGGCACGGGCAGCACGTAGTGGGCCATGCCGGTGCGGAAGCTCTGGATGTGCCATTCCTCCGGACCATGGAAACAGAGCTGGCCGTCGAAGCGATCGGCGCTGATCTGGGGTGGCACCTGCAGGAACAGCACGCCGGAGAAACTGCCGCCGTGGGTGTGGGTGGGGTTGTAGTCGCCGGCGCGCTGGGCGTTGAGCCAGAGGTCGATCATCTGCAGGCCATAGCGGCCCGGCGTCCAGGGGCCCCGCCCCTGGGGAGGCTGCTGGTCGATCACGTGGCGGATCCAGCGCTCGCAGGCCGGCAGGATCACCGAGCGGCAGAGTTCGGCGGCGGCGGGGTGAGCGGGCCCGAGCTCCCGCTGCTGGGAGAGCTGGCCCGCCAGCTTCACCGAGGCATCGGGACTGCGTTCGGGTTCGGCGAGCACGGCCCGGGCCATCGCCTGCAGGCCCGCCAGCTGTCCGGGGGGCAGCCGGCCCTGGAGCAGATAGCGCGGAAAGAGACTGATCACCTCCATCGTGGGTTCTTCCGAGGCTGCGGGGGGCGTGCCGGCCATGGAAGGAGCATGAGAGGGGAATCCCAAGCCTCGCAAACGGTGCGATCAGATCACCACGTAGGCCTCAACGGCATCGCTGAGCCGGCGCAGGCCGGCCAGGCCGTCGCGCTCAAGATTGCGCACCCGGTCGCGGCTGATGCCCAGGATGCGACCGATGCCGGTGAGGCTCATCGGCTCCTCGCCGTCGATGCCGTAGCGCATCTTCAG
>JAUCZB010000019.1 GCA_030373325.1 Cyanobium sp. CZS25K
CCAGCAGGCAGGGGATCATCAGCACGCCGAACCAGCCCACGTAGAGGCGGTTCTCAGTGCTGGTCACCCAGTCCTTAAAGCTGTTCCATGGGTTGCCCCAGGAACGCTTGAGGTTGGTTGTCGTCATGGCAAGGAATGAAGACGGGACTGGGGAGAGCTGCGAAGGCGAGGGAGGCCCGTCGTGGTGGACGGCCAGCCGAGCGCCAACTCTTCCCAGTATCACAGTAGCGTTGAAGTCCACTATGGTGCGAGAGGCGTTATGAGTATTCCTTCTCAAAGGGCTGGAGCGGGTTTTCGCTCAGCTCCGCACCGGCTGCATCGACCCAACTGGCGGCCAGTGTTCGCCGCTGTTCTGCTTGCCCTGACCCTGATGGTGCTGCTGCTCCAGGCCCAGGCAGCTGTCGATACACGGCGATGGAGCCTCAACGATTCCTCGGGCCATCTCTGGGGCCTGACCCTGTTCGAGCAGCCCGATCCCGCCTACCCAGCCGGCTGGCGCCTGCGCCTCACAGCCCGCTCACCCGGGCAAGTGGTGGACCATCAGAGGCCGCTGCTCCTGAGCGATGGCCTCGGCGGTGCCTGGACTCTGCCGAACCGCAGTGAGGAACTGGTGCGTCAGGGGGAGGATCTGATCCCCCAGTCCTCGGCACAGTTCGACGTCCACGCCCTGGACCCCAGGCCCAGCGACGTGCTGCCGCTGCAGCTGGAGGTGCCGACCGACAATCCAGCGGGTTCGATCTTGGTCATGCTGCAACCCGAAGCGGTGCAGGCACTCCATGAGCTGCCATCGAGCCTGGCGACCTGATCGCCTTGGGCTTTCGCGCCATCGGTCCTCTCCCCCTGCATCCGTACTGCAAACCGCTGCTGGTCACCACTGTGGGGAACTGAATCCCCAGTCCTTCTCGCGGATCGCACACCCCAGCTTGACGGCTGCTGCTGATCGGCAAGGCGGTGAGCATCGGTTCAGAACTCAGCTTGGTGGGGGGGGTGGATCGCTCCGGGCGGTCGTCGCGGTCACCATTGGGGACTGCAAGGCGTCCAGCCCGCCTTGCGTTTCTCCTCCCAGAGCTTGAGGGCCTCAGCCCGGCTCAGCTCCCGGCGTGATTTCAGCAAGGGGATCTCCTGCTCGCCAGGAAGCAGTTCGCCGCTGGTGATCTCCAGCCGCTGGTAAGTGCGCTCCCAGCGCGTCGGACGGAAGCGCAGCACCTGGCGCCCGTCGTACAACCAGCCCTCCTTTGGGGTCAGGGGGACACGAGGTGATGGCCGGCTCATGCCTTTGTGAGTCGGCCCTCGATCAACCGACAGCACTCCTGCACGTCATTTGCGTTCTGTACTCCCTTGTCGAGCGAGCAGAAGAACTCCCGCCACACCGGCGGCACTGCCAGCAGAATCAGCGGCCGGCTTACCCATGCCGGTGAACAGGGCCAGATCCAGCTCCGCAGTGCTTTGCCTCTCCTCTCCGTTCCCTTCATCGGGCAGCACCCATATCACCAGGTGCCCCTCCACCCGAGCCGCGCCACGGCTGGCCGCCGCCATCACCCCCGCCGGGCGACCACCGGTGAGCAGCACCCAACCCCTGGCGCTGATGCACTCCCCCAGTTCCTCGGCCAGGGCCACAGCCTCCGCGGAGGCGCCTTCTCCGGCACCCATCACCCCCACCACTGCGCGCCGTTTGCTCACACCACCTCCGGGCACCATCCCCGCTGGCGCGTCATGTCGTCGGTCCAACCCTGGCAGCGGCGGGTGAGGTGCTCACCATGGGTCAGCAGACCCTGGTGCAGCTGACACGTGAGCACCGGGATGCAGTTCACCCCCGCGTGGTGGCGGAATCCAGTGGCAGGTCATGCAGACCTTGCGGCTGCGGGTCTTGAGCAGCACGGCCACATCGAGGTAAGGCCAGTCCTCAACTGTGGTTTCAAGCTGCGCCGCCAGGGCCGCAGGCCGGAGGAGATTGACGCCCAAGAACCGATCCAGATGCGTACGTCTGTACTGGCACGGCTTCGGGGTGGTGGCTGTTGTGACCCCTTGAGCTTGATACGGTTCAGGCAGTGAGGAGGCGCCGATGTTCCGCGAACTCGTTCTGGCGATCGGCATCCCCCTGCTCGTGCTGCTGCTGGCGGTGCTGGCGCTGGAGCAGTGGCGGGATCAGCTGCCGGGCTGGCTGCAGCGGTTGGCCGAGCGCCCGTCCTGGCTCTGGAACACCGGCATCGGGCTGATCATCGGCCTATCGCTGCTGCGCTGGCTGCTGCAGCGCTGACGTTCAGGCCATCTGGCTCATGCAGCTCACCGTGATGTGCTCAGAATCAGCTCCAGCCTGAATGCGCAGAGCGCCGATGCTCACTCCTCCACGGGCCGTGCTCTGCGCCAAAAGGGAGCCCAGGCTCTCGGCAGCCGCAGGAGCCACCAGTTTCTTCGGCAGGGGCAATCCGCAGAAGCCGAGCAGCTGCTCCACGGTGGTGGCTGCATGGAAGCTGAGCGAGAGATCCACCAACAGCTCGGGCGGCTCAAGGTCGGGTTCGAACAGCTGATTGAACAACGGCTCCAGATTGATGCGCATGGCTACGAACACATGGTCACCCGGCATCAGCACCGTTGTGCCGCGGGACATCACCACTTCGCGGCCACGCACGATCAAGGAGACGACGACGCCATCGGGTGGGGCCAGTTCACGCAGCCTCTGGCCGGCCGCGTGGGTGCGCGCTTTGACGGTGTAATCGAGGATCTCCCCATCGACCTGCCGCAGGGCGTTGAGCTCCACCGACAGGGCCGGGCCACCAGGATCAGCACCATGGCGATCAGCAGGCCCTCCCAGGCCACCGCCAGCAGGCGACTGGGGAAGCTGAGCAGCCCCAGCATCACGAACAGCACGATCTGCCCCAGCCAGGCGGTGGCGTCGTGGAAGGAAAAGATGCTGCGGCGGGACACAAGTGAGCTGCTCCCCAACACGATCCCGGCGACATCGACGGCCAGGAAGCCACTGCCGCCCAGCACCGCCGCCAGCCCGAAGGCCACCAGGCAAAAGGCCTGGGCCAGCAGCGGTTAGAGGCCCGGATCGTCGAGATTGATGCTGTTGATGGCCCAGGTGGCCAGGCGTCCCGTCAGCAGCCCGGCAAGGGTGTCTACGCCGAACTGGCCCACAAACAGCCACAGCAGCGCCTGGGGCGAATCCGCAGTACTGGTGATCACGGCGATCAAACCGCGCGTGAGGAAGATCGCCATCGGATCGTTGGAGCCGCTCTCCACCTCGAGGGTGGAGTTGAGCCGTTCGGGCAGCTTCAGGCCGCTGCTGCGCAGCACCGAAAACACCGCAGCCGCGTCGGTGGATCCGAGATGCTGCCCGCCAGCAGCCTCTGCAGCAATGGCAACTGGAGCACCCAGGCAGCCGCCAGAGCGGAGATCAAGGAGGTGAGCAGAACACCCAGGGTGGAGAGGGCCTGAGCTGGCTTCCAGACCCGCTGCACCGAGGCGATCGAGGTGCGAAGGCCACCGTCGAACAGGATCAGCGCCAGGGCGACGCTGCCGACATTGTTGGCCAGGGGGTAGTCCTCAAACGGGATGCCGCCCAGCCCCTCCGAGCCAGCCAGCATCCCGACCAGGAGAAAGAGCACCAGAACGGGCATCCCCAGCCAGCAGCATGGCCGCGTTGATCGACATGATCTCGCCCTGAAAGCCAGTGCTGAGGATGGCCCAGAACGCTGAACAGCGGCTGATCTCAGGCTTCCAAACGAACCCTCTTGCCGGTGACCGGGCCCGGTTCCACGTGTTGATCGGTGGGATCGAAGCGCTCCCCCAGCCAGGCCACCGGCAGCATCAGCAGCATCGGCAGGGCGCACATCCCCAGTTGCTCCAGGTTGAGCGGTGCGGTGCCGAAGAAGCGATTCATCGTCGCCGTCTGGCTGAAGATCCACTGCACCACGACGGTGCCGACAATCCCGAGCGGCACGGCGGGCGCCGTGGCGAGAGCACCCCAGCCCAGACGCGGCAGGGCCAGCAGTGTGGCGCGCAACCGGCTGATGCTCACCAGGTACACCAGATGGGCCAGCACCAGCCCTTGTACCGCCATGGTGCGGGCCAGGGCCAGGTCGCCACCGCGTTGTGTACTCCAGAGGAACAGGCCGAAGATCACCATCCAGTTGAACAGCGACACCACCAGCAACCGACGGATCAGCCCGCTGGTGAGCAGGGGTTGCTGTGGCGGTCGGGGCGGCTGCTGCATCAACCAGGGGGCTACGGGCTCGAACGCCAGGGCGATCGACATCGTCAGCGAGCAGATCATGTTGAGCCAGAGCACCTGCAGCGCGGTGACCGGCAGGGCGGTGCCGAGGACAGCCCCCAGCAGGATCGTCATCGAGGCCCCACCATTCACCGGCAGCACGAAGGCCAGGGTCTTGCGCAGGTTGAGATAGACCGTTCGGCCTTCTTCCACTGCCGCTTCGATGGTGGCGAAATTATCGTCGGTGAGCAGCATGTCGGCGGCCTGGCGCGCCACTTCGGTGCCGCCCTGCCCCATGGCGATGCCGATGTCGGCCTGCTTGAGGGCGGGCGCGTCGTTGACGCCGTCGCCGGTCATGGCCACGACCTCGCCATTGGCCTGGAGGGCCTGCACCAGCTGCAACTTCTGGGCCGGCGCCACCCGGGCAAACACGTCCACCCGATCCACCAGCTCGGCTATCGCATCAGGAGTCAGTACGGCGAGTTGGCGCCCATCGATCGCCGCCACCTCAACACCGTCATCGCCACCAGTGGGTCGACCGATACCCATCTCGCGGGCGATGGCCCGGGCGGTTTCCAGGTGATCGCCGGTGATCATCTTCACGGTGATGCCTGCCGCCTGGCAGGCTGCCACGGCCCGGATCGCCTCGGGGCGCGGTGGATCCAGCATCCCCTGCAGACCGAGGAAATCCAGATCCTCTGCCACATGGTGGTGCTGCAGCTGGTGCTGGGAGGCCTCGGCCCGGCCAATGGCAAAGGCCAGCACCCGTTCCCCGCTGGCCGCCATCGCCCCTACGGCCGATTCGATGGCCGCTCGGTCGAGGGCTTCGGGCTGGCCCAGGGAATCCAGCTGCCGGCTGCAGCGATCCAGCACGGCCTCCACAGAGCCCTTGACCAGGATGCGCTCGCTGCCGTGCAGCGTGGCCATGAACTGATGTTCCGAAGCAAAGGGAATGGCATCGCGGCGGGGATGGCGATCCAGAGCGTCCAGGCGGTCGATGCCGGCCGCATCAGCGGACACCAGCAGGGCTGTTTCAGTGGGATCCCCCACCAGCCCCTCACGGTTGCTGGGTCGGGCGTCGTTGCAGAGCAGACCGGCCAGCAGGGTTTCCTGCAGGGCCACATTCGTGGGGCCGGCCAGGCCCTGGCCCGGCCAGAGATCCTCGATCGCCACCGATTGGCCGCCCCCGTAGAGGTGCTGCACCGTCATCCGGTTCTGGGTGAGGGTGCCGGTCTTGTCGGAGCAGATGACGGTGGTGCTGCCCAGGGTTTCCACGGCCGGCAGCTTGCGGATGATGGCCCGCCGCCTGGCCATGCGATTCACGCCGATGGCCAGGGTGATCGTCACGATCGCCGGCAACTCTTCCGGGATCGCACCCACCGCCAGGGCCACGGCCCCATCAAACATCTCATCGACGCCGCGCCCGCGCGCCAGCCCCACCAGAAACGCGAGCCCGGCCAGCACCAGGATCACCTGCAGCAAGCTGCGACTGAAGCGGCCGAACTTGCGGGTGAGCGGGGTGGTGAGATCCACCTGCTCCTGCAGGGAGCTGGAGATGCTGCCCACCTCGGTGTCATCCCCCGTGGCCACCACCAGCCCCAGGCCCTGACCCTTGGTCACGAAGCTGCCCGCATAGGCCATGCCGATCCGCTCGGCCAGGGGGGCGGACGCCTCGACGGCGGTGGTGCCCTTGTGCACCGTCATCGATTCCCCGGTGAGGGCCGATTCATCGGTCTGCAGGTGGCGCGCTTCCAGCAGCCGCAGGTCGGCCGGCACCCGCGCCCCAGCCTCCAGCTGCACCAGATCGCCCGGTACCAATTGCTCCGAGGCCAGGCGCTGACGCACGCCTGCGCGCACCACCTCCACCTCGGTGCGCACCGACCGCGCCAGGGCGGCGATGGCGTTTTCGGCCTTGCTCTCCTGTACGAAGCCGATCACGGCATTGATCACCGTGACACTCCAGATCACCAGGGCATCGCGGGGGTGACCCAGCAGCGCCTTCACCGCCCCGACCACCAGCAGGGTGATCAGCAGGGGATTGTTGAACTGGAGCAGAAACTTCAGCCAGCCGGGCTTGCCGCCGCGGATCGTGAGCGTATTGGTGCCATGGGCATGCAGCCGCCGCTTGGCTTCCGCCTCGCTCAGGCCGGAGGTGCCATCGCTCTGCAGGGCCGCCACGACATCGGCCGCTGGCCGGGCGTGGGCTGGTGCGGGCAAGGGCTGCATGGGGCGGCTCATCGCTTGGGATCAAGCCCTAGCGCATTTCCCAGCGCCTGGGCTGGCTAAACACATCAGTGGGGTTGGATGGAGGCGTCGCTGAGCACGACATCCGATGTGCCCCAAGGCTGATCTCCTGTCATGACCTTCAGCACCGTCTTTCACGAGCTGGCCGCAATCCTGGTGATTGCCGGGGTGGTAACCGTTCACGGGGCGTGCCGGCCAGACCTTGACATGACGTAGGCAGTCACCACTTCATGATTGATGCGCAGCTCATTTGCTCAGCCTCTCAGCGCGCACTTTCACTGCTCTGGTCGCTCTGCCTGTGCCCTATTTTGCTGGAGGTATCAGGCTTGGCGCCGGCAGTCCGTGGTAATGGGCATTCCACGCCTCAACCAGAAATTCCAACACGTCACGGCCCTGCTGTTTGAGGCTGGTGGTCACTGTCAATAGACGACTTTGGCAAAGGCCACCCCGCCGAGATTGGACGCCGTAACTGAGTTTTCGGTGGATCACTGCCGGTCTGAGCGCCCGTTCCGCAGCGTTGTTCGTCGGCTCCACATCGGGATGCTCCAGGAAGGTCCATAGGGCTGGCGCCAGGTTGAGGATCTGCCGGCAGGTGCGCACCGTGGTGGCCCAGGGAGTCTTCTCCCCTTTGTGAAAGCCCAGATCGCTCGCTTCCTGCAGCTTGCTCTCAAAGGCCTGGCGGATCGGCGCCGTGAGGGATTGCAGTTCTTGCCTGTCGATCTCGCCGTCTCGCCAGCGATGCCACTGATGGAACAACTGGTTCTCCAGCTCCAGCAGATCCCGCCCCACCGGGGCACTGACGCCGGAGCGTTCCGCGATGGCAGTGAGATCCCGCTTGATGTGGGCCCAGCAGAGCTGCCTTTGCTCCAGCGGCAGCCAGCTGTAGGCGCTGTAGCGATCGGAGACCACAATCCCGCCGTAGTTGTCGCCCAGCAGTTAGCGGGCCGCCTGCGCCGAACGGCTGAGCACCTGCTGAAACACGGTGAGTACGGGGGTGACCATCACCCATAACCACCCACGGCGGCCGTCGGGGTTGTTGCCATCCGCGTTGCCCATCGGGCCGCCCGTCTCATCGATGTGCGCCACCTTCTCGCGGCGGATCGCGGCGGCGGCCTCCTCCACCAGTGCCGCCAGGCTGTCTGAGAGCCGGCAGCGGATGCTGTTGATGGCACCGGTGCTGGCCTCGATCCCCAGCACCTGATCCAGCAAGCCCTGCACCTTGCGATGGCTGAGGTGATACACGCTGCCCAACAGCCCCACCAGGGAACTGAGTCGTGGGCCGTAGCCACCGCTCTCCACACCCACAGGCAGCTCCGCGCAGGTGGTCGTATGGCAGTGGGGGCAGACGAGGCGATGCAGCTGGTGCTCGATCACGAACGGCACGATCTTTGGGATGTCGACCACCTGGTGGCGGACCGGTTCCGGATCATCCCCACGCAGAGGCTCGCCACAACCCCGGCAGTGGCTGGGATGAAAGGGAATCACGTCCTTGCACTGCTCGGAAGGAAGCAGGTTGCGGCCCGCACCGGGATGGCCCTCCTGGCCACCGCGCTTGCGACCAGAGGCTTTGCTCTTCCCCTTGCCTGTGGGCTTAAAACCGCTGCCGTCACTGGATGGAGGCTTTGAGGAGTTCCTGGAGCTGCGGCCCATCTGCTCTTCCAGCTGGGTGACACGGGCGGAAAGTGTTTCCAGCTGGGTGATCAGTTGGCCCACCAGTGCTCTCACGGTTGGCGGTGTCGCCTCCCAGTCACTCTCAGAAATGCCGGCAGGTGGTGGAAGCATCTCGGGCAGTCTCTGCCTGAGATCCAAGCTGTTTTCAGAGGTCTGTCAAGAGCGGAACTGCCCCGGAGCTTTCTCCCCCCTGAACAGTTACCCGTGGTGATCTCCCGGGCCAGGGGCTGGGTCGACAAATCTGAGGTCTGGGCGTTGGTCACCAGCGCGCCGAACCGGTTGGGGCCGTTGAGCGTTCCCGCCGGTGGATCTGCCGCAGCGCTGAACCTCCGCGATGCAGACAATGGAGCGTCTGTCCAGTGCGTCAGTTGATCGATGAAGGTCATCATTTTCGGCAACGCCGGGGCCGGCAAGAGCACCCTGGCCAGGGCGCTGATCGCCAGGCAGCCGGCCGCCCGGTTGTCGCTGGATGAGGTCGCCTTCCAGGGTGGCACCGAACGACGCCCGCTTCAGGAGAGCGTCGAGGCTGTCAGGCGCTGGATCTCCGAGCAGGACAGCTGGATCATCGAAGGCTGTTACGCAGACATCCTTGAGCCCGTCCTGGCCTGTGCCGATGAACTGATCTTTCTGAATCCCGGGGTCGAGGCCTGCCTGGCCCACTGCCGCTCCAGGCCCTGGGAGCCCGAGAAATTCAGCTCCCGTCAGGAACAGGACGCGAATCTCGACAACCTCCTGCAGTGGGTTGCCTCCTACGACACCCGGACCGACGACTACGGCCTTGCCAGGCACCGGGCCCTGTATGAATCCTTTGCAGGGAAGAAGCAGGAATTGTGCCAGCCGGAAGGGTATGCCTCCACCCTGTGCTCTGTCTACATCACCACCAGTCTGGATGGCTGTATCGCCCGCTGTGACGGCTCCATCGACTGGCTCGAGCGCGCCAACGCCGCCCTACCCGCCGGTGAAGACTGCGGCTACGCCGACTTCATGCAGACCGTCGACGCGATCGTCATGGGACGGGCCACCTTCGAGAAGGTCCTCAGCTTTCCTGAATGGCCCTACTTCGACCTGCCGGTCCATGTGCTCAGCAGCACCCTCGGCGGCCGTCCTGCCGGAGTTCCGGACTCGGTCCAGGTGCTCTGTGCCACGCCCCACGAAGTGGTGGAACGAACGGCTGAAGCCGGCCACCGCCATCTCTACATCGACGGCGGGCACACCATCCAGGGCTTCCTGAAAGCCGGGCTGATCACCTAGCTGACGATCACTGTCATCCCGATCCTGCTCGGCTCAGGACTCAGGCTCTTCGTAGATGAGCAAGCCGACACGAATCTGCGCCTGTTGTCATCGAAAGCGTATCCGTTCGGATTCGTGCAAAGTCACTATGCGGTGTGCCGAGAAACCTGAGGCCCTGAAGTGGACATTGGCCGGCTCAACAGCGATTTCTAGCCTGACCAGGAAGGCCTGACACCGCGTCTCCCAGGATGAAACAGTCGCAATATCAGCCACAACACCAGCTGTACAAACCGCTGCTGTGGCAGGAGTGCCGCTGGCTGGGGGCCGCCGTTGCGGCGACCATCGCCGTCGCTCCGGGGGCCGGTTTCGCGCAGGCCCCGACGTACGCCCCCGAGGTGCCGGCGAAGATCACCACCCCGGACACCGTCAGGGCCCGCATCGGCACCCTGCGCTTCAAGGACGGGGCGCCCGATCCGGAGACGGTCCGGCTCGCCTATGACCAGATCGATTTCAGCCGCGGCATCGATGCCTTTGTGCGGGGCATGTCGGCCACGTCGGTGATGGCCATCTGCAACGGCCTGGAGCAGGCGGGTGTGAAGGCGAACAGCGGCATCGGCATCACCGAGCAGCTGATGGATGCCCGCTCGCTGTTCCTGACCCCCAACACCACCACCGTCTACGTCCTCCAGTGCCTCAACCTCAAGGACGGGCCGATGGTCGTGCGGGTGCCGCCGCGGGCGCTGGGGCCGGTCGATGACGCCGACTTCCGCTGGGTCACGGACGTGGGGGTGACCGGACCCTACAAGGGCGCGGGCGGGGCCTATCTCTTCGTGCCCCCGGGCTTCACCGGCGCGCTCCCCGACACGGGCTTCCACGTGGCCCGGCCGCGCACCAACCGGCTGGTGATCTTCTATCGCGTCTTCGTCGAGAAGGGCGACCTCGCCGCGGCGACGGCCAATGTGCGCTCCAATGCCTTCGCCTCGAGGGATCCCCGCACCCGCCTCTTCAAGGACCGTCAGTGGCTCACCCCGTTCGTGGGGGGCAGCTACCAGTTCCTCTCCGGATCGGAGCGGCTGCTGGATGCCAGGGCGATGTTCTTCTACCTCGCCACCGGCATCACGCCGGCGATGAGCGAGGCCAGGCCGGGCACCGGCTCGGCCTACGCCCTCACCTTCCGCGATCGGGCCGGCGCCTACCTCGATGGCGGGCGCACCTACAAGGTGACCCTGCCCGGGCCCATTCCCGCCAAGGAGTTCTGGGCCTTCAGCGTCTACGACAACCAGACCCGCTCGCTGCTGCCCACCGATCAGACGTCGGCCGGGATCGACAGCAACGCCACCGGACTGAAGCGCAACGCCGATGGCGGCGCCACGATCTGGTTCGGGCCCAAGGCCCCGGCGGGCAAGGCCGCCAACTGGGTACAGACGATGCCGGGCCGGGGCTACAACCTCATCCTGCGGCTCTACGGGCCGCTGCAGCCCTGGTTCAACCAGACCTGGCAACCGGGTGACCTGGAACCTCAAACCTGATCGCTGCCGCGGGGCCCGATGCCGATGGCGACCGTCGACGTTGGCGTCGTGCGCGACAGCCCACCTGCCCGGTGCTTCTTCCGTTCCACCCCATGACCCGTCGCCGTCGCCAGTATCCAGGGACGGTCGTTCCGCTCCTGCTCCTCGCCGGGTTCGCCGCCTTCGGCGCGCCAAGTCCCTGCCTCGGCCAGCCCACCGGAGCCGGCGGGCCCAGTGACGCGGAAGAGGAGGCCAACTGCCGGCGGGTGTCAGAGATCGTCACCGCGAATTCCGCTCCCGTCCAGGAGGCCCTGGAGCGGCTGGCCCGGCAGCGCTACGGACGCCCCTTCTCCGAGCTCAGCCCGGAGCAGCTGATGGCCCTGGCGATGGCCGCGAACGCGGAAGGCGGCGTCGGCTGCGACTGCCCCGGTTTCCGCCTCGGCGGCGAGGACGAGGAGTCGCGCTGCCCCACCCGGGCCGTCTGACCCGGCCAGGAGGGCGGGCCACGGATTCCCGATCCGCAGCGGGGCTGCACCAGCCTCGGGGCCTCGGCCTGGATCCGCCGGCAGCTGCCCGACTTCTACCGGATCCTGGGGATGCCGTCCCAGACGGAGGAGGTGCGCGATGTGGCCGCCGCCCGCGACCGGGGCAGCCCGCCCTCGCCCTGCGGCCCCCTTCCCGTTCCGGGCGCTCCGCCGCTCACCCCCGCCTCCCTCGCCACCGCGGCCGCCCGGCCCGCTCCCTTCGGCGCCACGGCTCCGGGAGCGATCGCCGCGGCCGCGGCCTGCTTCGCCAGCCCGACGCCGGCCGCCTGCCAGGAGGCCCTGGAGCGGGGCGATGCCCTGGTGGTGGCCGCCCGCCGGGCCGGCCGTGACCGCTGCCTGGGCTACGCCCTCGCGGCCCGCACCATCTGGGCGCTGGGGGCCGATCCCCGCTTCACGGATCTGCTGATCCGCTTCCCCGATGCGAGCCGCCTGCGCAACGAGGCCCGCATCGCCCTGCGCTATCTGCGCGTCGATTGCCGGGGGCTCTGAGGGATGCGATGGTCACTGCACGGGATGTCCATCCGTTGTGCCGAGGTGGTGTGAACGAACCGCTCCTGACAGTCCGCCGGGCGACGGACACGGACGTACCGGTGCTGGCCCGCTTCGGCTTCGCCCTCGGACAGCTGCATGTCGGCTTTGACGGCGACCGCTTCGCCGTGCCTCCGGGAGGCGAGGGCGCCTACGCGTCGTTCTTCCGAGCGGAGCTTCAGCGTCCGGAGGTCGTGCTGCTGATCGCCGAGGCCGGCCCCCAGCCCGTGGGCTACGCCTTCGTGCGGATGGAGCCGATGAGCCTGGTGGAGCTGCGCGGTGCCGGTGCCTGGCTGCACGACCTCTACGTGGATCCTGAGGCCAGGAGCGGCGGGATCGGCCGCCGGCTGCTCGAGGCGGCCAAGGAGGCGGCCCTCGCCCTGGGCTCCAGCAGCCTGATGCTCAGTGCGTCGTCGCAGAATGCCGCCGCCCGGCACCTGTTCGAGCGCGCCGGACTGCGCCCCACCATGGTGGAGATGCGGATCGAACTGGGGCCCGCCTAGGCCCCCCCGAGCAGGGGCACCAGTTCCCGCACCGCATCGCCGGCCTTCAGCTCCAGCGCCAGGCCAGAACCGCCGCAGTCCTCCGCTGGCAGCTGGTCGGCGCCCAGCCGCAGGCTGCGGCCCTCGCCGCCCTCCAGGGTCACGCCGATCACCCCGGCCTCGCCCGCCTGCAGGTCCACCAGGGCGTCGTCGCGCTCCAGGAAGCGCAGGCCGATCTGACCCATGGCGCCCCGCTGGCAGGGCCGGAGGCTGTCGAGCTGCAGCCGCTTCACCTGGCCGCGGCGGCTGGCCAGCAGCACGTCGCCGCCGGCGGCCGCCCTGGCTGCCCCCACCACCCGTTCGCCCGGCAGCAGCCGCAGCAGCATCGGCCCCTGGGCGGTTCGGCCCAGCACCGGCAGGTTGGTGTCGTTGATCGCCAGCCGCAGCACCCGGCCGGTGCTGGTGGCCACCACCAGGTCTTCGCCTTCCTGGCAGGGCACCACCCGCTGCAGCGCCACCCCCTCCTTCAGCTTCAGCACGGTGGCGGGCCGGCCGGAGAGCTCGCGGAATTCCTCAATCGGCAGACGCTTGAAGCGCCCGTCGGTGCTCAGCAGCCCGAGGCTTCCCGACGGTGGCTGGGGCAGCACCTGCACCACCTGCTCCCCGTGCAGGCTGTCCGGCAGGAAGCGCTCCAGCTTGCCGGGGTGCTGGCCGGCGAATTCCCAGCGCAGCAGGGCCACCTTGCCGCCGGCACTGAAGGCCAGCAGGGCCGGCTGCTCCGCCACCGGCAGGATCAGCCGCGCTGGAGGCGGCAGCTCGCCCAGCTCAGCGGCGTCATCGAGGTGCAGCCGCCCCAGCATCTGGGGCGTCACGATCCGCACCGCCCCATCGGTCTGAATCAGAAGACGGCTGTCCCCGGCCAGGGCCTCGAAAGCCTGCTGCCGCTGCAGTTCGGTGTTGGGCCGCACCGCCGCGGCCCGCTGGGCCACCAGGGCGTCGCCGCCCTCCACCAGGCGGGTGCGGCGGGGCGTTGCATAGCGCTTCTTCAGCCCCTTCAGCTCGCTCACCATCGTGTCGAGCAGCGTGTCGCGGTCGTCGAGCAGGTGCCGCAGCCGGGTTCTCTCCTGCTCCAGATCCTCCGCCTCCTTGCGCAGCCCCTCCTGCTCCAGGCCCGTCAGACGCCGCAGGGGCATGGCCAGCACCGCATCGGCCTGGCGTTCGCTCAGATCCAGGTGCACCTGCAGGCTGGCCCGGGCCGTGGCGGCATCCCGCGCCTCGCTGATCATCGCGATCACCCGCAGGAGGGCATCGAGGGCCTTGATCAGTCCCAGCACCACCTCCAGCCGGTCTTCGCAGCGTTTCAGGGCGTGGTTGGTGCGCCGGATGATCGTCAGCTCCCGGTACTCCAGGAACTGCTGCAGCATCTGGCGCAGGTTCAGCTGCTGGGGCTGGCCGTTCACCAGGGTCAGCAGGATGGCGCCGAAGTTGCTCTGCAGGGCCGTGCGGCGCTGCAGCTCCTCCAGCACCTTCTGCGGTTCGGCGTCGCGCCGCAGCTCGATCACCACCCGCATCCCCTCGCGGTCGCTCTCGTCGCGGATGTCGGCGATGCCGCCGATCTTGCCGTCGTTCACCTGCTCGGCCAGCTTCTCGATCCAGCCCGCCTTGCTCAACTGGTACGGCAGTTCCGTCACCACCACGGCGCCACGGCGGTGGCGACCCTTGCCGGGCTGCACCTCCTCGATGTGGGCGACGCCCCGCATCGGAATGCTGCCCCGGCCCGTCGCATAGGTGTCCCGCACACCGCTGCCCAGCAGCACCTCGCCGCCGGTGGGGAAATCCGGGCCCGGCACCATCGCCAGCAGCTTCTCCTCCGCCAGGTCGGGCCTGCGGATCAGGGCGATCAGGGCGTCCACCACCTCGCCCAGGTTGTGGGGAGGAATGCTGGTGGCCATGCCCACGGCGATGCCGGTGCAGCCGTTGAGCAGCAGGAAGGGCAGCTGGGCCGGCAGCACCGTCGGCTCCTGCTGGGAACCGTCGAAGTTGGGGGCGAAATCGACCGTGTCGCTGCCGATCTCATCGAGCATCGCCTCGTTGGCGATCGGAGCGAGGCGGGTTTCGGTGTACCGCATCGCGGCCGGTGGATCGTCGTCCACTGAGCCGAAGTTGCCGTGGCCGTCGAGCAGCGGATGGCGGCTGGCGAAGGTCTGCACCAGCCGCACCAGGGCGTCGTAAACCGCCTGGTCACCGTGGGGGTGGTACTTGCCGAGCACGTCGCCCACCACGCGGGCGCACTTGCGGTAAGGCCGGTCCGGGGTCAGCCCCAGCTCGTGCATCGCGTACAGAATGCGCCGCTGCACCGGCTTGAGGCCGTCGCGCACGTCCGGCAGGGCCCGTCCCACGATCACGCTCATCGCGTACTCGAGGTAGGAGCGCTGCATCTCCTGATGCAGGGCGATCGGTTGGACGCGCTCGTCCGGCATCCGGTCCTGGGGGTCTGCGGATCAGGGCGCTCAGCCTACAGATGGCGCCCGTCGGAACCCGATCAGGAGGCTTCGCCGCCGCCGTCGGCGGCGGTGGCATTGGCCTGGGCCCGCTCCACCGCCGCCTTCAGTTCGGGAAGTGCCAGCAGCTGGGCGGTCACCGCCCGCAGCCGGGGCCCCCAGAGCTGTTCCTTCTGGAAGCTCTCCATCACGTAGTTGGGCTCCTCCGCCAGGGCGGCTTCCGCCAGCTTCAGGGCCTGCGCCCGGTCCGCCGGCCCGCGCTCGAACAGGGCGGCCGCCAGGGCCAGGGAGGTCTCGGCGATGTCCGGTTTGATCTTCAGCACCCGTTGCCAGCGGCCGATCGCGTCATTGGTGCGGCCGCTCTCGAACAGCACCAGTCCCTGGTTGTTGATCGCTTCCCAGAAGTCCTTGCGCAGCCCCGAGGCCTTCTCGAACGACCCCAGGGCCGCGTCGTTGTTGCCCAGCAGGATCTGGGCATTGCCGAGATCGAAGTAGGCGCCGGCGTTCTTGCCATCCAGTTCCAGTCCCTTGCGCAGCAGGCCGATGGCGTCCTGCGGCTTGCCGTTGCGCAGGGCCAGGGAACCTTCGGCGAACCAGATGCCGGCGTTGTTCGGATCCAGCTCCTTGGCCCGGGCCAGGGCCAGCACGGCCTTGTCGGTCTGGTTGCTGCGCAGTTCCGCTTCCGCCAGCAGCACCCAGCCGCGGGGGTCCTCCGGCAGCAGCCGCACGGTCAGCTCCGCCAGCCGAGCGGCATCTTCCGCCTGGCCGAGGCGCAGCAGCCGGGCCGCCGCCTGGGCGATGCCCAGCCCCGCCCCCTCCAGCTCCTTCTCCTGGGGCAGGTACACGAACGGCACCAGGGCCCTGGCCGGCAGGGCATACACTACCAGGGGGGTGGCCGTCAGGGGCATGGCCAGGCAGAGGGAGGAAAACAGTCGCCAGAACCGCCGGCCCACGGAAGCATCCCGAATCGCACCAGCCTAGGGAGCCGTCTCCCGTTGTCCCCAACCCCCCGCCAGCGCGGCCCTGATATTCCGCCGCCACATCCAGGGACGGATCCGCCGCAGGGCCGACGCCCGCAGCCGTTCGTCCCAGTCCCCATCACTCCAGGCCAGGGCCTCCTCGCCGCGCAGATCCAGCAGCCAGGGGCGGGGCTGGGTGTCCGCCTCGGTGGCGACAGGCAGGGGCTGGTGGTTCCAGGGGCAGACCTCCTGGCAGATGTCGCAGCCGGCCACCCAGCCCTCCAGCCGCTCGCGGATCGGCGCCGGCAGCGCCTCGTCGCGGTTCTCGATCGTGTGATAAGAGATGCACCGGCGGGCATCCACCACGAAGGGCTCAGTGATGGCTCCGGTGGGGCAGGCGTTGATGCAGGCCGTGCAGGCGCCGCACAGCGGTTCGGCCGGCTGGTCGGAGGGCAGGCTCAGGCTGGTGAGCAGGTGGCCCAGCAGCATCCAGGAGCCCCGGCGGCGATGGATCAGGTTGCCGTTCTTGCCGATCCAGCCCAGGCCGGCCTCCTCCGCCCAGGCCTTGTCGAGCAGGGGGGAACTGTCGACGCAGGCCCGCCAGGTGGTGCCCGGCGCGGCCTGCTCCAGCCAGCGTCCCAGCTGGCGCAGGCGGCCGTCGATCACCCGGTGGTAGTCCCGTCCCCAGCCGTAGCGGGCCACCCGCAGGCTGCCCGGCGCGCTCCGCTGGGCCACGTGGTAGTTCCAGCCCACCGCCAGCACCGACCGGACCCCTGGCAGCAGCGCCTCGATCCGTTGGCGGCGGGGGTCGCTCATCCAGCCCATCCCCCCCTGATGGCCCGCCGCCAGCCAGCGCTCCAGGGCGGCGGTCCGCAGCGGCAGCCGGGAGCCTCCCGGCACTTTCGCCAGACCCACCGGGCCGAAACCCAGGCCTTCGGCGCGGGCGCGCAGCGCCGCCGCCAGGTCGGAGTGGGAGGAGGGGGCGTTCAAGGGCTGCCGGTAGAGTCCCACGAATCTGATCCCCTGTGTGTGGCTGCCGTTTCCTCCTCCCGATTCAGCCCCTTGCTGCGCTGGATGGGCCTCACCCTGGTGGTGCTTCTCGTTCTGCAGCTGGTCGCCGTCCTCACCCTCTGGGACTGGCAGGAGGAGGCCTTTCGCCAGCTGGTGGTGGAGCGACTGATCAGCCAGGCCCCGATGGGTCTGATCGGACTGCTGCTCATGTACCTCTCCTCCCGCCTGGAAGACCAGTCCGAGGGGCGCACGCCGGTGCTCTGGACGGTCTGCATCATCAGTGGTCTGCTGGCTGTCCTGCTGACCGCCTCCCTGCCGATCAGCTTCGGCGGTGACCAGCAGATGCAGCAGCAGACCGACCAGCAGCTCGCCGCCAAGCGGGGACAGCTCGAGATGGCCCGCCAGCAGAGCAAGGATCCTGCCCTGCTGCAGCAGCTCATCAAGCAGGCGGAAGCCACCGGCCAGGTGCCCCCCGGCGCCACCCAGGAGCAGAAGATCCAGTCCGCCAGGGCGTTCATCGATCGCCAGCTCGACCAGCTCGAAACCCAGTACAAGCAGACCGAGCAGACCAGCAAGGTCACCCTCAGCCAGCGCCGCTACGGCGGATCCCTCGGTGCGGTGGTGCTGATCATCGCCTTCACGATCCTTTGCCTCGGCAGTGTCCTGTAAGGACCCTGTGGATCGTTACCGTTAGGGTTTCGACCCTCCGGACCCCGTCCATTGGTCCCATCCAGTAGTCCCAGTTCCGATCAGCCCCTGGGTGACCGGCTGCAGCAGGATCTCAAGAATGATCTGATCGCCGGTCTGCTGGTGGTCATCCCGCTGGCCACCACGATCTGGCTCGCCACCACGGTGAGCCGCTTCGTGCTGGCTTTCCTCACTTCGATCCCCAAGCAGTTCAACCCGTTCAACACCCTCAACCCCCTCCTCCAGGATCTGATCAACCTGGGCGTGGGGCTGTTGGTGCCCCTCCTCGGCATCCTGTTGATCGGTCTGATGGCCCGCAACATCGTCGGCCGCTGGCTGCTGGAGTTCGGTGAGGGCACCCTGCTGCGCATCCCCCTGGCGGGCTCCGTCTACAAAACCCTCAAGCAGCTGCTGGAAACCTTCCTCCAGGGCAACTCCTCCCGTTTCCGCCGGGTGGTGCTCGTGGAGTATCCCCGCGAGGGGCTCTATGCGGTCGGTTTCGTCACCGGGGCTCTGGGCACCGCCATCCAGGCCGATTTCGGCGAGACGATGCTCAGTGTCTTCATCCCCACCGCCCCCAACCCCACCACCGGTTGGTACGCCGTGGTGCCGGAGCGTCTGGTGAAGGACCTGGAGCTGAGCGTCGAGGATGCCTTCCGCACGATCATCTCCGCCGGCATCGTCAGCCCCGACGAACGGGAACCCACCTCCAACCGCAGCTTCGCCAGTCTCCTGGCCCAGCTGCGGGCTCCCCAACCCTCCTGATGCAGAGTCGTACCCTTGCCCGTGAACTGGCCCTGCTGATGCTGGGTCAGGTCAGTGATCGCGGCAGCGGGGCCGAAGCCCCGACCGGCCCCTTCGACGTGCTGCTGCAGCAGGCTGTCACCAGCCTCAGCCAGCACGTGCGGGAGGCCCTCGACCGTTCCGCCGAGGATCTGCAGCAGGCCCAGCAGCGGCTGCTGGACAGCGAGCTGCAGGATCAGGGCGAGAAACAGCTGCCCACGGTGCGGCGCCACCTGCAGGAGGGCCTGACCCATGCCGAGCAGGCCCTCAACCGCCTTTCGGCCAGCCTGGAGCTGCCGCGCCTGCTGCTGCTGGCCGATCAGGAAGCCGTGCGCAGCGATGCCGTCGCCCGCACCCGGGCGGTGCTGCGCGACCGGGAGGCCCTCGACGGCCGCCTCGATGCGGTGATGGAGGGCTGGCGCCTCACCCGCCTGCCCCGGGTCGACCGGGACATCCTGCGGCTGGCGGTGGTGGATCTCGAGGATTTCGCCACGCCCCCCGCCGTGGCCTGCAACGAGGCCGTGGAACTGGCCAACCGCTACAGCGACGAGCAGGGGCGACGCATGATCAACGGTGTGCTGCGGCGCTTCACCGCCGCCCGGGTCTAGGCAGGAACGCGATGGTCTTTGATTGGTTCAAACGGACGCTGGCCCAGCCCGCCCCGGAGCCGGCTCCCGAAGCGGAGCCCGAGGCGGAGTCCAAGGCGGATGTCGAGCCCGCCGCCGAGTCCGCCCAGGAGGCAGTTGAAGAGGCTGGTGAGGAGGCTGTCGAGGTCGCTGCCCCGGCCGCAGCGCAACCCTCGCCGGCGTCATCGCCCGCAACGACGGAGGCCTCTGGCGCCCCGGCCGGCTCCGGCGTCGATGAGGACGCGCTGGCGTGGGCGCGCCAGGCCTATGCCCGGCTCAAGGCTCAGCAGGAGGCGGCCAGCCCCGCCGCTGCCCCCGAGCCTGAGCCCGAAAGCTCTGCGGCAGCCCCCGATCCCGCACCCGCCCCGCCACCGGCCGCGCCCGAACCGGCGCCCCCGCTGGCGGCCGCCCCCCCCGTCCCCCCGCCCGCGGCGACGGGACTCTCCCTGCTGGAGCAGGCCGCGGCCCAGCGCCAGCAGCGCCTCCAGGAGATCACCTCCCCCTCCGAGCCCGAGCCCCGGCCGGAGGCCGCCATGGCCTCCCCCGAAGCCGGCGCCGGCGATGCCGCTGACCCCAGCCTGGGGGCCTTCGATGCCACCTTCACCTGGTCGGCGGAGGTGCTGGCGGCCCAGGGGCGGCGCGTCGAGGAGGTGTCCCTCGAGGAGATCGACTGGCTGGGCCGGCTGCGGCGCGGCCTTGAGAAAACCCGCAAGGGTTTCGTCACCCAGCTGCTGGAGAACCTCGGCGACGATCCCCTCACCCCGGCGGTGCTCGACGATCTGGAGTCCACCCTGCTGCGGGCCGATGTGGGGGTGAAGGCCACCGATCAGGTGCTCGAAGCCCTGCGCCGCCGCCTCAACGAGGAGGTGGTCGACCCGGCCGAAGGCCTCCGTTTCCTCAAGGAGCAGCTGCGCGGTCTGCTGGAGGAGCCGATCCGCGCCGGCGGCACCGCCCTGCTGGCCCCCCAGCGGGAGCGGCTCAATGTCTGGTTGCTGGTCGGGGTGAACGGGGTCGGCAAGACCACCACCCTCGGCAAGCTGGCCAACCTGGCGGTGCGCAGCGGTTACAGCTGTCTGATCGCCGCCGCCGACACCTTCCGGGCCGCGGCGGTGCAGCAGGTGAGCGTCTGGGGCGAGCGCAGCGGCGTGGCCGTGGTCGCCAATCCCAGTGCCAATGCCGACCCGGCGGCCGTCGTCTACGACGCCATCGGCGCCGCCCGTTCCAAGGGCACCGAACTGGTCCTGGTGGACACGGCCGGCCGGCTCCAGACCAAGCACAATCTGATGGAGGAGCTGGGCAAGGTGCGGCGCACCATCACCAAGCTGGCGCCGGAGGCGGTGGTGGAGTCGCTGCTGGTGCTCGATGCCAGCCAGGGTCAGAACGGCCTGCGCCAGGCGATGGCCTTCGCCAGTGCCGCCGGCCTCACCGGGGTGGTGCTCACCAAGCTGGACGGCAGCGCCCGCGGCGGCGTCGCCCTGGCGGTGGCGTCGGAGGCGGGGCTACCCATCCGCTTCATCGGCGCCGGCGAAGGCATCCGCGACCTGCGTCCCTTCAACAGCTTCGAGTTCGTCGAGGCCCTTCTGGCCTGCTGATGCCCGGCAAGCTCCTGTTCCCTGCCGCCACGAACCTGTCAGACCGTCAGGCGTTGCTACCTTGCGTGTCCTTTGCGGCCGCTCGGTGAGCAGCCAGCCGCCTCCGCAGCCCCACTCCACCTCGACGGCCTCCCCCCCTCCCGACCAGGGTCTGTCCGTTACGGCTTCGCTGCGTCAGCTGCTCGACAGCCTCGGCCGCGAACAGCGCCGCAACCAGGAGCTGCTGGCGTCCCTGTCGTTTGCCCTGCGCAGCTACACCAATCTCAAGCGCTTCCTCGAGCTGGTGCCGCTGGTGGCCTCGCGCCTGGTGGAGGGGGAGGGCAGCCTGCTGGTGGTGTTCCATGCCGATGGCCGGCTCTGGCGCGAACAGCTCCAGGCCACCCCCGGCGAGCGGAGCGCCGAGGTGCTGCGCCAGCTGGCGGCCCTGCCCGATCGGCAGCTCCAGAACCAGGAGGGAGACGCGGCGGTTGC
Organism: Cyanobium sp. CZS25K; assembly: GCA_030373325.1. Classification (GTDB taxonomy): domain Bacteria; phylum Cyanobacteriota; class Cyanobacteriia; order PCC-6307; family Cyanobiaceae; genus Cyanobium. The sequence goes on from JAUCZB010000019.1 coordinate 21,052, forward strand.
GGTGCTGCTCGACCCCCTGATCCAGCGCCTGCTCGGCGCCCACCAGGTGTTCGCCACCTCCGTGGTGGCCCGCAGCCGCCAGCGGGGCCGGCTCTACGTGTTCAGCGACCGACGCGGCTACAGCTGGAGCGACGTGCGCCGCCGCCACCTGCAGCTGGTGGCCGACCTCACCGGTGTGGCCCTGGAGAACGAGGTGCTGCAGCAGGACCGGCGCCGCCATGAGCGGCTCGACCGCCAGCTGAGCATCGGTGCCGAGGTTCAGTCCCAGCTCCTGCCCGACCACTGCCCGGTGATCGACGGCGTCGAGCTGGCGGCCCTCTGCCGCCCGGCCTTTCAGGTGGGCGGCGACTACTACGACTTCATCCCCACCCAGCCCCAGCTCAGCGGCCACCGGCGCGAGCAGGCCCCCTGGGCGCTGGTGATGGGGGATGTGATGGGCAAGGGGGTGCCGGCCGGCCTGCTGATGACCCTGCTGCGGGGCATGCTGCGGGCCGAGGTGCTCAGCGGACTGCCGCCCGACCGCATCCTCCATGACCTCAACCAGCTGGCCCAGGAGGACCTGGCCCACTCGCACCGCTTCGTCACCCTCTTCTATTCCGACTACGACCCCCGCACCCGCCTGCTGCGCTACGCCAACGCGGCCCACAATCCACCCCTGGTCTGGCGACGCCAGGCCGGCCGGGTTGAGCGGCTCGACACCCCCGGCCTGCTGATCGGTCTGCAGAGCGAGGCGGAGTACGGCTGCGGTGAGCTGCAGCTGGAGCCCGGCGACGTGATCCTGTACTACACCGATGGCGTGACCGAAGCCAGTGGTTTCAGTGGCGAGCGCTTCGATGAAGAGCGGCTGATGAAGGTCTTCCACGGTGCCTGCCGGGCGGTGCAGGAGGCCCAGGCGATCCTGGATCGGCTGTTCGAGCGCCTCGACCGTTTCGTCGGCAGCGACCGCCGCCTCGAGGACGATGCCTCGATGGTGGTGCTGAAGGTGAAGGACGGGGTGGTGCTGCCCAGCCTGCCGCCCACCTGAGACGAATGGCAAGCTGAGGGGCTGCCCGGGACCCCGTGATGGCCGCTGACCCCTCCCCCACCACCTGGAGCGATCGCTTCGAGCAGGGTCTGCATCCGGCGATCGAGCGCTTCAACGCCTCGATCGGTTTCGACATCGCCCTGCTTCAGGAGGATCTCGACGGGTCCATCGCCCATGCCCGCATGCTGGGCCGCTGCGGCGTGATCACCCCGGAGGAGGCCGGGCGGTTGATCGAGGGGCTTGAGGCCATCCGGGCCGAGGCGGCCGAGGGCAGCTTCACCCCCGGCATCGAGGCGGAGGACGTGCATTTCGCCGTGGAGCGGCGGCTGATCGAACGCCTCGGCTCCCTCGGCAAGAAGCTGCACACCGGCCGCAGCCGCAACGACCAGGTGGGCACCGATCTGCGTCTGTGGCTGCGGCGCCGGATTGATGCCATCGATGCCGCCCTGGTGCGTTTCGAGCGGGCCCTGCTGGGCCAGGCCGAGGCCCATGCCGACACCCTCATCCCCGGCTACACCCATCTGCAGCGGGCCCAGCCGGTCTGTCTGGCCCACCACCTGCTGGCCTACGTGGAGATGGCCGAACGGGACCGGCAGCGCCTGGCCGACGTGCGGCGGCGGGTCAACATCTGCCCCCTTGGGGCGGCGGCCCTGGCGGGGACGTCCGTGCCGATCGACCGCCGCCAGACCGCCGCGGAGCTCGGCTTTGAGGCGATTTACGCCAACAGCCTCGATGCGGTCAGCGACCGGGACTTCGCCGTCGAGACGATGGCGGCGCTGTCGTTGGTGATGGCCCACCTGAGCCGCCTGGCGGAGGAGGTGATCCTCTGGGCCAGCGAGGAGTTCGGCTTCGTGGGGCTCACCGACCGCTGCGCCACCGGCAGCAGCCTGATGCCCCAGAAGAAGAATCCGGATGTGCCCGAACTGGTGCGCGGCAAGACCGGCCGGGTGTTCGGTCACCTGATCGGGCTGCTCACGATGATCAAGGGTCTGCCCCTCGCCTACAACAAGGACTTCCAGGAAGACAAGGAAGCCCTCTTCGATGGGGTGCGCACCTGCCTCGACTGTCTTGAGGCGATGGCGGTGCTGTTCGAGGAGGGGCTCGCGTTCCGTCCCGCCCGGCTCGAGGCCGCCGTGGCCGCCGATTACTCCAATGCCACCGATGTGGCCGATTATCTGGTGGCCCGGGGTGTGCCGTTCCGGGAGGCTTACCAGCTGGTCGGCGGGCTGGTGAAGGCCTGCCTGCTGGAGGAGCGGCTGCTGGCCGATCTTTCCCTGGAGCGTTGGCAGGAGCTCCATCCCTCCTTCGAGGCGGACATCCACCAGGTGATCGCCCCGCGGCAGGTGGTGGCGGCGCGCCGCAGCGAGGGCGGCACGGGATTCGAGCGGGTGGCGGAGCAACTGCGACAGGCCCGGGAGCGCCTCGATCAGGCCCCCTGACGCGCCGCCGCATCGGCCGTTCGATGGCGCAGGACGGCGTTGGAATCGCGCATCTCCGTCTAATCTTGGCGGGTCTCAGGCGCCCTTCGCGCCCCATCGGTTCCCCCTCATCGGTCAGTGAGTATTTTCGTCGGCAATCTTCCCTTCCGCGCCGAGCAGGAAGACGTGGCTGAATTGTTCGCTCCCTTCGGCGAAGTCGTCAATTGCTCCCTGCCCCTGGAGCGCGACACCGGCCGCAAGCGGGGCTTCGCCTTCATCGAGATGGCTGATGCCGACACCGAGACCAAGGCCATCGATGCCCTCCAGGGGGCCGAGCTGATGGGGCGTCCCCTGCGCATCAACAAGGCGGAACCCCGCAGTGGCGGAGGGGGGGGCGGTGGTCCGCGCCGTGGCGGCGGCTACGGCGGCGGTGGCGCTGGCGGTGGCGGCTATGGCGGAGGAGGGGGCTACGGCGGTGGTGGCGGCTACGGCGGCGATCGCGGTTCCGGTGCCAAGGGCTGGGAGGACCGCAGCTATGGCGGCGCTGGTGCTGGTGGTGGCGCTGCCGCCCCCGATACCTTCGAGGCGGGCCGCTCCCGTCGTCGCCGCACTGGTGGTGGCGGCGGCGAGTACGGCGGCGGCGACTACGGGGGCGCCGAGGTCTGAAGAGCGACAGGCCTTGGCCTGATCCAGCTCAGAGGCCCCGTTCCTCCAGCTGGCGGGCGGCCGCTTCCAGCACCTCGGGACCTGCCCCGCGCAGGCCGGCCTCCCTGGTCAGCCAGCCGCGCCAGTGGCGGGCCCCGCTGACCCCTTCCACCACCTGCACCAGGTGCCGGGCGATCGGCCACAGGCGTCCGCCCGCGTTGCACCAGCGCTCCGCGTGGGGCAGCACGCCCCGGAGCACCGTCGAGGCCCGGGCCTCCCCGGCGCCCCCATCCCCGAAGATCTGCCCGTCCACCCCGGCCCAGCGCAGGGGGTGGGCGTAGGCGGCCCTGCCCACCATCACCCCGTCCACCCAGGCCAGCTGTTCCCGGCAGGGCTCCAGCGCCTCGAGGCCGCCGTTCAGTTCGATCCTCAGCGCTGGGCGCTCCCGTTTGAGGCGGTGCACCAGATCCCAGCGCAGGGGCGGGACGGTGCGGTTCTGTTTCGGATCCAGCCCGTTCAGCCAGGCCTTGCGGGCATGGACGGCGAAACGGGCGGCGCCGGCCGCCGCCAGGGTGTCCACGAAGGCCAGCAGCTCCGCGTAGGAGTCCCGCTCGTCGATGCCGATGCGGTGCTTCACCGTCACCGGCAGCGGCGTGGCCGCCGCCATGGCCGCCACGCAGCGGGCCACCCGCTCCGGCTCCGCCATCAGGCAGGCCCCAAAGCGGCCCTGCTGCACCTTTTCACTGGGGCAGCCCAGGTTGAAGTTGATCTCGTCGTAGCCCCAGGCGGCCCCCATCCGGGCGGCCTCCGCCAGCAGCTCCGGGTCGTCGCCACCCAGTTGCAGGGCCAGGGGGTGCTCGATCGGATCGAACCCCAGCAGCCGCTCCAGCCGCTGCTGCCGCTCCCCCATCCGGGAGGCGGAGCCATCCCGGGCGATGTGGTGCAGCGCCCGTGCCACCACCATCTCGGAGTACAACAGGCAGTGCCGGCTGACCTGCCGCATCAGCACCCGGAAGTGCCGATCCGTGCAGTCCAGCATGGGCGCCACACTGAAGCGGTAGTTGTGCTCCATCGCCCCATGCTGCCCAGCCGTGCCTCCGTGGTGGTGGTGGGAGGTGGTCCGGCGGGCTTCATGGCCGCCATTGCGGCGGCGGAAGCGGCCGGAGGGTCCCCGGCCGGGGGGGTGCTGCTGCTGGAATCCACCCCCGAACCCCTGCACAAGGTGCTGATCAGCGGCGGTGGTCGCTGCAACGTCACCCACGCCTGCTGGGATCCGCGCCTGCTGGTGGATCACTACCCGCGTGGGGGCAAGGCCCTGCGGGGGCCCTTCTCGCGCTTCGCCACCGGCGACACGGTGGCCTGGTTCCAGGCCCACAGCCTCCAGCTGGTGGAAGAGTCCGACGGCCGCCTGTTTCCCCGCTCCAACCGCTCCGTTTCGGTGGTCGACACCCTGCGCCGGGCGGCGATCGCCGCCGGGGTGGAGCTGCACACGGCCCAGGCGGGCCAGGCGGCGGAAGCCCTCGCCGGCGGGGGCTTTCGGCTGCGGTTGCGCTCGGGGGCCGATGTCATCGCCGATCGCCTCGTGCTCGCGACGGGCAGCCACCCCAGCGGCCATCGGATGGCCGTCTCCCTCGGCCATGGCCTGGTGGCGCCAGTGCCCTCCCTGTTCACGCTCACCCTGGCGGATCATCCCCTGGTGGATCTGGCCGGGGTGGCGATGGACCCGGTGCAGCTGGAGCTCCTCCTGGCGCCCCAGGCGGGGACCCCCACCGCCACCAAGCCCCAGCGGCAGCGTGGGCCGGTGCTGATCACCCACTGGGGCCTCAGCGGACCGGCCACCCTGCGGCTCACGGCCTTTGCTGCCCGGGCCCTGCGCGAGCGCCGTTACCGCGCCGACCTCCGGGTCGACTGGAGCGGCGGCCGCCGGCCGGCGGAGCTGGAGGGGTGGTTCGCCGAGGCCCGCCGCGAGCAGGCCCGCCGTCAGCTGGGAAACTGGCGCCCCTGGCCCGAGCTCAGCCGCCGCCTCTGGCTGCACCTGCTCGCCCTGGGCGGGGTGGACACCACGCTGCGCTGGGCCGATCTCCCCCGCCGCAGCGAGCAGGCCCTGATCACGGCCCTGCGGGACAGCCGCTATCGCATCTCAGGCCGGGGGCCGTTCGGCGAGGAGTTCGTGACCGCCGGGGGCATTCCCCTGGCGGAAGTCAACCTGGCTTCGATGGAGAGCCGCCTGCAGCCGGGTCTGTATCTGGTGGGGGAGCTGCTGGATGTGGACGGGGTCACCGGTGGCTTCAACTTCCAGCACTGCTGGAGCTCGGGCTGGCTGGCGGGCCAGGCCCTGGCGGCTCAGCGCACGTGTTCGTAGATGGAGAACATCGGCAGATACATCGCCAGCAGCACCGATCCCACGATGATGCCCACCAGCACGATCATGGCCGGCTCGAGCATGGAGGTCATGGCCTTCACCATGGTGGTCACTTCGTCTTCGTAGAAGTCGGCCACCTTGGAGAGCATGGCGTCCATCTCGCCGGTTTCCTCACCGATGGCGAGCATGTTGACGGCCATCTCCGGGAACACATTCTTCAATCGCAGGGCGGCGCTGAGCGGCATGCCTTCGCTCACCTCCTTCTTGCAGGAGATGATGGCATCGGAAATCACCGAATTGGTGGCTGTTTCCCTCACGATCTCAAGCGAAAGAAGGATCGGAACCCCCGCCTTGGAAAGCGAGCTGAGGGTGCGGCAGAATTGTGCACTGGCTGTTTTCTGAAGCAGCTCGCCGAAAAGCGGAAGTTTCAGCAGCAGACCATCAATCTGCCGGCGGCCGAGCGGAGTGTTGTAGGTGGAGACCACCCAGAACGCGAAGCCGACCAGCGCGGCAAGCAGGATCAGGGCTCGCCAGGAGCGTAGAAATTCACTGAGATTGAGCATCATCTGGGTGAACAGGGGCAATTCAGCCCCCAGCTGGTCGAAGACGCTCGAGAAGGTCGGGATCAGGAAGATGGTCATCCCCAGAAACACCGCGATCGCGATCACCAGCACCGTGACCGGATAGCTCATCGCCCCCTTGATCTGGTTCTGGAGCTTGGCGTTGTCCTCGAGCAGCGTGGCCAGCCGCTTGAGGGTGTCATCCAGGACGCCCCCGGCTTCACCGGCCTCCACCAGGGCGATGCTGAGGTTGTCGAACACCTTCGGCCAGCGACGCATGGCGTTGCCCAGGCTGTCCCCCTGGTTCACGTCCTGGGTCATGCCCGCCAGGGCCAGGCGCATTTTGGTGGAGCGCTGCTGCATCCGCATCAGGTCGAGGCTGCGCAGGATCGGCACACCCGCGTCCACCAGGGCGGAGAGTTTGTTGGCGAACAGGGCCTTGTCCCGGATGGTCACCGGGCCCTCGAGCAGTTCGGCCAGGCCGCTGAAGGAAGAGGGTGTTTTTTTGGCTCCCGCCTGAGGAACCTTGGGCCCCTCCTTGCGCACCAGGGTGTTGGGGAGGATGCCGCGGCGGCGAAGTTCCCGTCTGGCGGTCGAGGGGTTGTCCGCCGTCAGCGTCATCTCCCGCTGCTGGCCGGACCTGGTGGTGTAGGTGACGACGAAGGCGGTCATGGCGGCGCGCGGGTGAAACGGGGATCGGCGTCCGGGTGGAGGGAGATCAGGAGACCATCATCGGTCGAGAAGCCGTACGAGCTCCTCTGGTTTGGTGGTTTTGAGCAGGGCCTCTTCGCGGGTGACCTTTCCATCCTCCACCAGGTTGGCCAGGGCGCGCTCCAGGGTCTGCATGCCCTGGCTGGCGCCGGTCTGGATCTGGGAATAGAGCTGGGAGCTCTTGCCTTCCCGGATCAGGTTGGCGATGGCCGGGGTGTTGATCATGATTTCCTGCGCCATCACCCGGCCGAAGGCGCCGCTGGAGGTGCGCTCGGCGCTCCTGCAGAGGGTCTGGGAGAAGACCGCCAGCAGACTGGCGCTCAGCTGCACCCGGATCTGGGTCTGCTGGCCGGCGGGAAACACATCCACCATCCGATCCACGGTCTGGGAGGCGGAGCTGGTGTGCAGGGTGCCGAAGACGAGGTGGCCGGTTTCGGCGGCCGTGATCGCCAGCTGGATCGTCTCCAGGTCGCGCAGCTCCCCCACCAGGATCACATCGGGATCTTCCCGCAGGGCCGCCCGCAGGGCATTGGAGAAGCTGCGGGTGTCCTCATTGAGTTCCCTCTGGTGAATGATCGACTTGTCGTTCCTGTAGGTGAACTCGATCGGATCCTCGATGGTGAGGATGTGCTCCGAGCGGGTGGCGTTGATGTGCTCGATCAGCGAAGCCAGGGTGGTGGTCTTGCCGGAGCCCGTTGGCCCGGTGACAAGAACGAGACCCTTGGGCTTGTTGCTGATCTCCTCGACGATGGGCGGAAGCCCGAGCTTCTCCATGCTCGGGATGGCGTTGCCGAGCGCCCGCAGGCAGGCCGCATAAGTTCCCCGCTGGCGATAGACGTTGATGCGGAAACGGGCGACGCCCTTGAGGCCGTAGGAGCAATCCAGCTCCCAGTTCTGCTCGAGATTCTTGCGCTGCGCGTTGTTGAGCAGGGAGAAGATCAGGCGGTTGCAGTTCTCCTCGCTGAGTTTGGCGTCCTGAACGATGGGCCTCAGCTGACCGCTGAAACGGCCATAGGGGGGACTGCCCGCGGAGAGGTGCAGGTCGCTGCCTCCGGCCTTGACCAGCTCCTGCATCAGGTCTTCGATCAGCAGGTCCATTCCGCTCAGTTCCTCACACTCAGACAGTAGGGACATTCCAACCATTCGTCCTCAAGGCCGGCTCCGCAGCTGCGGCAGGTGAGGGTGCTCAGGGCCCGGGCGCGGCGTTCCGACTCGAGGCCCGTATCGGTCAGCAACATGCGCTCCACCTCCTCAAGGGTGGTCAGTCCCTGCCGCACCAGATCCAGGCCATAGCCAAGGAGCGTTTTCATGCCGCTTTCCAGGGCCAGGCGCCGCAACTCCTCGGTCGTCGCCCGCTTGGCCACGGCCGCCGAGAGGGTCTCGTTCATGCGCAGGATCTCGTAGACCCCCACCCGGCCTTTGTAGCCCCGCCCCTGGCAGGCGCTGCAGCAGCCCTCCGACCCTGGCGACACCGTGTTGGCGCTATAGAAGGAGATGTCACTCTCATCGGAGGCCACCAGACCGAACCGGGCCAGTTCGGCATGGTTGGGGTGGTAAGGAAGGCGGCACTCACCGCACAGCCGGCGCAGCAGCCGCTGGGAGACCACCCCCAGCAGCGAAGCGCTCACCAGGAAGGGCTCCATCCCCATCTCATCGAGCCGGGCGAAGGCGCTGGCGGCGTCGTTGCAGTGGAGGGTAGTGAGCACCAGGTGGCCCGTGAGGGCCGCCTCGATGGCGGTGCGGGCGGTTTCCAGGTCGCGGGTCTCTCCCACCAGCAGCACGTCGGGGTCCTGTCGCATGAAGGCGCGCAGGGCGGTACTGAAGTCGTAGCCCTTTTCCCGGTTCACCTGGGTCTGGGTGATGCCCGTGAGGGTGTACTCAATCGGATCCTCGACCGTGGAGATGTTGATCGAGGGTTCGTTGCGCTCCGAGAGCAGGGCGTAGAGGGTGGTCGACTTGCCGGAACCGGTGGGTCCGGTGACCAGGATCATGCCGAAGGGTTTCGAGCCGATCTCCCGCAGGGTGGCCCTGGCTTCCTCGTCGGTGATCAGGCTGTCGAGGCCCAGCTGGGTGGCGCCGCTGTCGAGCAGCCGCAGCACCACCTTCTCGCCGTAGCGGCCGGGCAGGGTGCTGACCCGGAAGTCCATGGTGCGGCCGCGGAAGTTGCGGCGGATCCTTCCGTCCTGGGGCATCCGCCGCTCGGCGATGTCCAGGTCGGCCATGATCTTGAAGCGGGAGGTGACCGCGGGGATCAAGGTGCGGGGCAGCTTGTCGATGCTGCGCAGCACACCGTCCTGGCGGAACCTGACCAGCAGGCCGTCCTCCTGGGGCTCCACGTGGATGTCGCTGGCGCCGGTGGTCAGCGACTCGATCAGGATGCGATCCACCAGGCTCATGACCGGTGAGATCCCCTCGCCCGAGCTGCTCGCTTCGAGGTCCTCGGTTTCCGGTGCGATCTGCCCCTGCGGGGTGGCGGCCTGACCCAGATCCAGATCCCGGAAGAGGGAGGTGTGCTCCGCCCCGGTGACCTGCGGAATCTGGGTGAGACCTTCGGATGGCATCGGCGGGAAGGATCGGAAGCGAAACCGGGGCCGAGGTGCGGGCTTCCACCGCTTGTGGAGAGGGCTCCTGCCCGTTCAACATAACGGCATCTGACATCACTGCCAGAACGCATGACCGGCGACATCACTCCCCCCCATGAGGAACGCATCGATCCCCGGGAGGGCGCGGTCGACGCGGCCCGGGTGGATGAGCTCCTCGACAGCCTGTCCGTGACTCCCGACGGCGAAGCGAGCCCCACGCCCTCCGACCCGGGATCCGGAGCCCCACCCTCACCCTTCTCCGATGCCGCACCCGGTGCAGCTCCGGATGCAGCTCCGGGCAGCGGCGAACAGGTCGGTCAGCTCGAGGCCGAACTGGCGGCCCTGCGCGGCGAAAACGAGTCGCTGAAGAGCCAGTACATGCGCATCGCGGCCGACTTCGACAACTTCCGCAAGCGCCAGAGCCGCGACAAGGAGGATCAGCGCCTTCACATCACCTGCACCACCCTCACGGAGATCCTGCCGGTGGTCGACAACTTCGACCGGGCCCGCCAGCAGCTCAATCCCCAGAGCGAGGAGGCCCAGAGCCTGCATCGCAGCTACCAGAACCTCTATAAACAACTTGTTGACGTGTTCAAGCAGTTGGGGGTTTCGCCGATGCGGGTGGAAGGCGAACCCTTTGATCCCAGCCTCCACGAGGCTGTGCTGCGCGAGCCCAGTGAGGAACACCCGGAGGACGTGGTGATCGAAGAACTGCAGCGGGGCTACCACCTCGATGGGCGCGTGCTCAGGCACGCCCTGGTCAAGGTCTCCATGGGCCCCGGTCCGGCCGGTGGGGCCCGGGCTCCTGAAGCATCGGCGCCTCCCAGCGAGGGGTCATCCGACTGATGGCCGACTACTACGAGCTGCTCGGTGTCAGCCGGGACGTGGATGCCGACAGCCTCAAGAGGGCCTACCGGCGGCTGGCCCGCCAGTACCACCCTGACGTCAACAAGGATCCGGCCGCGGAGGATCGCTTCAAGGAGATCGGCCGTGCCTACGAGGTGCTGAGCGATCCCCAGGCCCGGGCCCGCTACGACCAGTTCGGCGAGGCCGGCCTCGGCGGTGGCGGCATGCCCGACATGGGTGACATGGGTGGGTTCGCCGACCTCTTCGAAACCTTCTTCAGCGGCTTCGGCGGGGCCGGCGCTGGCGCCGCGGCCGGCGCGCGCCGGCGCGGGCCCCGCCAGGGTGACGATCTGCGCCTCGATCTGACCATCAGCTTCAACGAGGCGGTCTTCGGCAGTGAGAAGGACGTCCAGATCCGCCACCTCGAGACCTGCACCACCTGCAACGGCTCGGGGGCCAAGGCGGGCAGCGGCCCCACCACCTGCGGCACCTGCGGCGGCGCCGGCCAGGTGCGGCGGGCCACCCGCACCCCCTTCGGCAGCTTCACCCAGGTGGCGCCTTGCCCCACCTGCGAAGGGACCGGTCAGGTGATCGCCGATCCCTGCTCCGCCTGCGGCGGTCAGGGGTTGAACCAGGTGCGCAAGAAGCTGCGCATCAACATCCCCGCCGGCGTCGACTCCGGCACCCGCCTGCGGGTCGGCCAGGAGGGCAACGCTGGCCAGCGGGGGGGGCCGGCGGGCGATCTCTACGTCTTCCTCACCGTCCAGTCCCACCCCCATCTGCGCCGCGACGGGGTCACGATCCATTCCGAGGTGTCCCTCAACTACCTCCAGGCGATCCTGGGCGACACGATCGAAGTCGAGACCGTCGACGGTCACGAACCGCTGGAGATTCCCCCCGGCACCCAGCCGGGGGCCGTAATCACCCTGCAGGGCAAGGGCGTGCCCCGTCTGGGGAACCCGGTGGCCCGCGGCAACCATCAGTTCACCATCAAGGTGCAGCTGCCCACCAAGCTCAACGGTGAGGAGCGGCAGCTGCTCGAGCAGCTGGCCGGCCACCACACCAGCAAGGGCCAGCGCCACCACCACAAGAGCGGCCTGTTCGGCGGCCTCTTCGGTTGAACGACCCGGTGGCGCTCGATCTGCGGGGAACCGCCTGCCCGGTCAACTTCATCCGGGCCCGTCTGGCCCTCGAGTCGCTGCCCTCGGGGGGCTGGCTCCAGATCGATCTGGATGGGGGTGAGCCCGAGCAGATGGTGACGGACGGTCTGCGCTCCGAGGGGCATGCGGTGGAGGTGGTCTCCCCCTCTCCATTCGCCTCCGCTGGCGGGGTGAGGCTGCGGGTGCGACGGGATGGGGGCTGAGCCGCTGCCGGGTCGGGTGGTGGCCCTGCAGGCCAACTACTGCCTGGTGGGCCTGGATGCCCCCTCAGAGCTCGGAGCCGACGGGCGCCTGCTCTGCACCCGCCGCACCCGCCTCGACAAGAGCGGGCTTCAGGTTTGTGTCGGCGATCGGGTGACCGTGGCCGCCGTTGACTGGCGCTCCCGGCGGGGGGCGGTGGTGGGGCTCGAACCCCGCCACAACCTGCTGCAGCGGCCAGCGGTCGCCAATGTGAGCCGTGTGGTGGTGGTGGTGGCCCTGGCGGAGCCCGGTCTGGATCCCCTGCAGCTCACCCGCTTCCTGATCACCGCCGAGGCCACCGGCCAGCCGGTGCAGGTGGTGCTCAGCAAGGCCGACCTGCTGCCGGCGGCCGAGGTGCGGGCCTGGTGCCGCCGGCTGGAGGGCTGGGGCTACGCCACGCTGGCGGTCTCCACCCGCACCGGGGAGGGCCTGGAGGCGCTGCGGAGCTGCCTGGCGGAGCCGGGCATCGCCGTGCTCTGCGGCCCCTCCGGCGTGGGCAAGAGCAGCCTGCTCAATGCCCTGGCCCCCACCCTGGAGCTCCGCGTCGCCGCCGTTTCCGGGCGGTTGCGCCGGGGACGTCACACCACGCGGCATGTCGAACTGTTTCCGCTGGCTCCCGGGGCCCTGGTGGCCGATTCACCCGGTTTCAACACGCCCGCCCTGCCGTCCGATCCCCAGACCCTCATCGCGGCCTTCCCGGAGTTGCTGGCCCGGCTCAGGGCTGCCCCCTGCCGTTTCGCCAACTGCCGCCACCAGGGGGATCCCGGCTGTTCCGTGGGGCACGACTGGGACCGCCAGGCGATCTACGGCCGCTGTCTTGAGGAGGTGGAGGCGCTTTCGGAGATCCACTCCCGCGGGGGCCAGGCACGCCAGGTGGAGCGGGGCCTGCGTCAGCGGGGAGGCAGCCTCGAACCCCTGCTCGATCCCCACCTGCGCCGCTCCTCCCGCAGCACCCGGCGTCAGGTGATCACGCAGGATCTGCCGGCGCTGGATCAGGACCTCAGTTCCCCAGACCCGGCAGATTCAGATCCAGGCCGCCGGTGAGGGTTTCCATCCGCTCGCGCATGGTGGCGGTGGACACCTCATAGGCCTTGCAGAGGGCCGCCAGCACGGCCGCTTCGACCGTTTCGGCGGGTTCGGCGAGCAGCTCCGGACTCAGCTCGACCCGCAGGGGCTGCTGGTTGCCGGAGAGCCAGACGCTGGCACGGCCCTCGGGGTCACTGCCCTGCAGTTCCATCGCATCGAGCTCCTCCTGGAGCTTCTGGGCGTCCTGCTGAATCTGCTGGGCCTTGCGGAAAGCCTCGGTCAGCTGTCCGAAATTGGGAAGTCCGAAGCCGGCCATGCCAGGGGGTCGTCGTGTTGGGGAAAGGCTAGAACCCCAGCCGTTTGACCTCCGGGTGCAGCCGCACGCCGCGGGACTCCAGCACCCGTTGCTGCACCAGCCGGATCAGGGCGTCGATGTCGGCGGCCGTGGCGGCACCGGTGTTGACGATGAAGTTGGCGTGGATGGGCGACACCTGGGCATCGCCGACGCTGAGCCCCTTGAGGCCGAGGGATTCGATCAGCTGGCCGGCCTTGAGCGGCTCGGGGTTGCGGAACACGCTGCCGCAGCTGGGTTGCTGATAGGGCTGGGTGCTGGTGCGGCTGTGCAGGTTGGCGCTGGTGCGGGCCGTGAGGACCTGCGGGTCGTGGCCAGGCTCCAGCCGGAACCGGGCCGAGAGCACAAGCAGCGGTTCCTCCTGCAGGCGGCTGTGGCGGTAGGCGAAGGCCAGATCGCCGGCGTCCAGGTCGAACGGCACCTCGGGCCTGCGGGGATCCAGCACCCGCACCGATACCAGCCACTCGGCCGTGCAGCCCCCCTGGGCGCCGGCGTTCATCACCACCGCGCCCCCGACCGTGCCGGGGATGCCCACCGCCCACGCCAGCCCGTGCAGGCCGCTGCGGGCCGCCTTGCGGGCCAGGGTGGGGATCGGTTCGCCCGCCTCCGCCTCCACCCAGCCTTCCGCCGCATCCAGCCGGCTGCCCTGCAGTCGGCGGTTGCACAGGGTGAGGCCCTCGAGGCCACTGTCGGCGATCAGCAGGTTGGAGCCCGCTCCGATGCAGCGGAAAGGGAGACCCGAGGCCGCCGCCCAGGCGGCATGGGCGATCAGCTCGTCCTGGTGGGCGGGTTCCGCGAACCAGGCGGCTGCTCCGCCGACCTTCCAGGTGGTGTACTCCCGAAGGGAGACCGATCGACGGGGCTCACTGGGGTGAGGAGCGACCATCCCCTCAGGCCACCAGGGCCGAGGGGAGGCCGCGTTCGTCGAGGGCCCCCAGGCGGTCCCAGAGGCTGTTGACGTCGCCGGCCCCCATGGCCAGCACCAGGTCGCCGGGGCCGGTGCGGCTGGCCACCAGCTCCGCCAGCGCCTCCATGCTGGCGGCCACCGCCACCGGGAGGTCGGGGGCGATGGCCTGGACGGCCTCAGCCAGGCTTGGGCTGGAGATCCCCGCCATCGGGGTCTCACCGGCGGCATAGAGGGGCGCCAGCAGCACCGCGTCCGCCTGGGTCAGGGCAGCGGCGAAGTCGTCCAGGAACTGGGCGGTGCGGGTGAAGCGATGGGGCTGGAACACCGCCACCAGGCGGCGGGGCACCAGCGGCAGCGGGCTGCGGCCGCTTTCCACCATCAGCCGGGCCATGGCGAGGGTGGCGGCCACCTCGCTGGGATGGTGGGCGTAGTCGTCGACGATCGCCCGTTCCTGCCACAGCCCCCGGCAGTCGAAGCGGCGCCCGGGGGGGCGCAGGCCCGCCACGGCCCGCCGCAGGGCCTCGAAGGGCACGCCTTCGAGGCGGCAGGTCGCCATGGCCGCCACGGTGTTGCTCAGGTTGTGGCGGCCGGGCAGGGGGACTTCGATGCTGCCGAGCGCCAGCCCTTGCTCGTGCCAGGTCGCCAGGGTGCCGTCACCCCGCTCCTCGATGGGGATGGCGGCGAAGTCCGCCCCCTCGGTGCTGCGGGACGACCACCAGCTGGCAGCCTGGAAGTGCTCGCGCAGCACCGGGCAGTCCCGGTTGGCCAGCAGGGTCGTGCAGCCACTGGCGAAGCGCTGAAGGGTGGTCACCAGGGAGGCCAGATCCGGATAGTGGTCCGTGTGGTCGAGTTCGACGTTGGTGAGCAGGCCCAGCCGGGGCTGGAACTTCACCAGGGAGCCGTCCGATTCGTCGGCTTCCGCCACCAGCAGCCGCCCCTGGCCATGACGGCCGTTGCTGCCGAAGGCCGGCACGATGCCGCCGATCACGGCGGTGGGGTCCTCCCCGACGGCCTCCAGCAGCGTGGCGATCAGGGTGCTGGTGGTGGTCTTGCCGTGGCTGCCGGCCACGGCGATCGAGGGCTGGGCATTGATCAGGGCCGCCAGCACGTCGGAACGGTGCACAATCGTCAGCCCGCGCCGTCGGGCCTCGGCCAGCTCCTCGTTGGCGGCGGGCACCGCGGAACTGATCACCACCATCGGCGCGCCACTGGCCTCGGTCACCGGTCCGTCCATCCCGTCGATGACGGCGGCGATGGTGGCGGCGGTCTGTTCCTGGAAGACCCTCACTCCGGCGGTTCGCAACCGCTCCAGCACCGGGCTGGGACGGGGATCGGAGCCGCTCACCAGGAAGCCCCGTTCCGCCAGGATTCCCGCCAGGGCGGACATGCCGATCCCACCGGCTCCGATGAAGTGGAGCGGCTGACGGCGATCGAGCTTTGGGATCAAGGGGGACTCCATGCCTCGCCGAAAATACCGGCAGATCCCCCCTCCCCCCTCTGCGGGATACTGAGCTTTGCCGACCGTCCGATCCGGGGCCTGTGGCTGCGGGTAAGAGCAGGAAGCCATTTCTGTATGATCGGCAGCCAAAATCCCCCCTTGCTAGCGGGTTCCTCCGCTTTCTGCCATGACCTTGCGCGTAGCGATCAATGGATTTGGCCGAATCGGTCGGAATTTCATGCGTTGCTGGCTGAGCCGCGGTGAGAACACCGGCATTGAGGTGGTCGGTCTGAACGACACCTCCGATCCGAAGACCAACGCGCACCTGCTCCAGTACGACACCATGCTCGGCCACATCCGCAATGCGGAAGTGAGCTACACCGACGACACGATCGTGGTGAATGGCAAGGCCATCAAGTGCTTCTCCGATCGCAATCCCCTGAATCTGCCCTGGAAAGAGTGGGGCGTGGATCTGGTGATTGAAGCCACGGGTGTCTTCATCGATCAGAAAGGCGCTGGCAAGCACCTTGAGGCCGGTGCCAGGAAGGTGCTGATCACGGCTCCTGGCAAGGGCGAGGGCGTGGGCACGTTCGTGGTGGGCGTGAACGCCGATCAGTACCGCCACGACGATTACGACATCATCAGCAACGCCAGCTGCACCACCAACTGCATGGCCCCACTGGTCAAGGTTCTTGACCAGTCCCTCGGCATCAACAAGGGGATGATGACCACCACCCATAGTTACACGGGTGATCAGCGCATCCTCGACGCCAGCCACCGCGACCTGCGGCGGGCGAGGGCCGCGGCCGTCAACATCGTGCCCACCTCCACCGGTGCCGCCACTGCGGTTGCCCTGGTTTACCCGCCCATGAAGGGCAAGCTCAATGGCATCGCTCTGAGGGTCCCCACCCCCAACGTGTCGGTGGTGGATCTGGTGCTTGAGGTGGGTCGCGCCACCACCAAGGAGGAGGTGAATGGCATCTTCAAGGCCGCCTCCGAGAATGCCATGAAGGGGATCATCAAGTATTGCGATCTTCCCCTCGTCTCCACCGACCACGCCGGCACCGATGAGTCCACGATCGTCGATGCCGATCTCACTCTGGTGATGGACGGCAACATGGTGAAGGTCATCTCCTGGTACGACAACGAATGGGGCTACAGCCAGCGCGTCGTCGACCTGGCCGAGGTGGTGGCTCGCAACTGGAAGTGAGCCTGCGCCCCGGGTTCAGCTGAAATGGCTGAAGGCTGCGGCCCCTGGGCGAATGGCGCCGCCCCCGTCGGTCCAGGCCAGGGGCCCCTCAGGCTGGGGCTCCACCAGCTGACCGACCCGGCGGGCCCCCGCCAGCTGTTCCACCAGGGCCTCCGCCCAGGCCGGCTCCAGGGCCAGCACCAGTTCAAAATCCTCACCGCCCCAGAGGCACCAGTCCTCGGCGGCGGCCAGGCCCTCCAGTTCCGCCGGCAGGGGCAGATCCGCGTGGGCCAGCAGGGCCGTGCAGCCGCTGGCGACGGCCAGGCAGGCCGCCGCGGCCGCCAGGCCGTCGCTGCTGTCGCAACCGGCGACGCGCCAGGGCAGACCGGCCGGACGGGTGTCGCGTACGGCCGCCACCGCATCGAAGCGGGGTCGAGGCCGCCGATGGGCGCCGATCGCGCGCTCCTTTGACGCTTCTGGCAGGGCCGGGACCGCGTCGCCCCGCAGCAGGGCGAGGCCCAGGCGGCTGAGCCCATGGGCGCCGGTGCTGACCAGCTGATCCCCCGGCCGGCCGTCCCCCCGGCGGATCGGCCCGTGGGGGCCGCTCGTGAGCCGGCCCAGGGCGGTGATCGCCAGCAGCCGCTGGCGGCCGCCGCTGCAGTCTCCCCCGAGCAGCACCCCCCCGTGGGCGCCCAGCAGCTCCGCCATGCCGCCATAGGCCCCCTCCACCCAGTGCCAGGGGGTGTGACCCGGGGCCACCAGGCCCACGGTGATCCCCACGACGCTGAGGCAGCCCATGGCCGCCAGATCGGAAAGGTTGGCGGCGGCGGCCCTCCAGCCCACGTCGCTGGACCCCATGGTGGCCTCGCTGAAATGGATGTCCTCCACCAGCACGTCGGTGTTCACCACCAGGGGGTGAGCGCCCCGGTCGTTGGGGCCGAACAGGGCCGGGTCCAGGAGGGCGGCGTCATCGGCGAACTGCCCCTGGGGGGCGAAGGCGCCGAGGCGCCGGATCAGTTCCGTTTCCCCCAGCTCCGCCAGGGTGGGCCCTTCAGGCATGGGGGCGGAGGTTGTCGGCCCCCTCGATCACCGTCGCCTTGACGATGCCGTCATCGGCGGTGAGCTCCTCCAGCACGTCGAGGCCGTCGACCACATAACCGAAGGCGGCATAGCGCCCGTCGATCAGGTTGAGGCCGGCGGGGGTGAGTTCCGGCTCGAACAGGAACAGGAAGAACTGGGAGGAGCCGTCGTCCAGGGCCTTGTCGGAGTGGGCCCATCCCAGGGTGCCCTTGCTGGCGAAGGGCAGCACCGGTTCGGCCTTGAACAGGCCCAGATCCTCGAACGTCTGGTTGTAGAAGGGGGCCTCCTGGCCGGACACCATGATCTCCAGGGGCACCTGCCGCTCCTGCTTGGTGGCCCCGTCCACGTAGCCCGTCTGCGGTCCTGCGGGATCACCGGTCTGCAGCACGTAGAAGTCTTCGGCGCGGTCGAAGGGCAACCCGTCGTAGAAGCCGCGCTGCACCAGATCCACGAAGGCGCCGGCGGTCAGGGGTGCGTTGTAGCCGTCCACGACGGTGGTCAGGTCGCCCTTGGTGGTGGTGAGCCGCACGGTGGCGCGGCCGAGCAGCCGCGGCAGGGAATCGAACTCCGACGGGATCGCGAAGGGGAAAGGGCCCACCAGCAGGGCTTCGGCGCGGCCGATGTCGGCGAGGGCCTCCCGGCGCTCCGCCAGGAAGCGGTCCCGGTCCTGGGCCTCACCCGCGGCCGCCAGATCCCGCAGATGCACCTCCGTATCCACCAGCAGCGCTTCGGCGGTGGCTCGGTCGGCGGGATCGAAGCTGGCAAGGATCCGCTCCCGGCTGCTGCCGAGCTGGGACTCGGCGCGGCGCACGGAACCGGTCAGGCTGCTCCAGCGCTTGGCCCGCAGGTCATCGCTGGTGTCCTCGAGGCGGTGCTGCAGTTTCTGCAGATCGCCCTGCTCGATGGGCAGGGCATTGCGCAGCAGGGCGGTGGGGTCACTGACGGCGTTTCCCTGGGGCAGGTAGGCCCAGGCGGCGGGCACCGCCAGCAGCAGCGTGAGCACGAGGGTCAGGGCGGCCCCCAGCGGGACGGCCAGCCCGGTGGTGAACCCGTTGCGCCTGCGTCGCCGGTCCATGCTTCCACTGTGACTGCCTGGACTTTGGCACAACCTGCCCTGGCTTCCATCGCCCCAGCGCGCGGGTGGGCCTGTAGCCAGACGTACAATCCCCCGATCCGATCCGCCGGAATGATCTCCAGCAACGACTTTCGTACCGGCACAACGATTGAGCTGGATGGCCAGGTCTGGCGCGTCGTCGAATTCCTTCATGTCAAGCCCGGCAAGGGGTCGGCCTTCGTGCGCACCAAGCTCAAGGGCGTGCAGAGCGGCAACGTGGTGGAGAAGACCTTTCGCGCCGGGGAGACCATGCCCCAGGCCCTGCTGGAGAAGTCGACCCTGCAGCACACCTACATGGAAGGTGATGATTATGTCTTCATGGACATGGCCTCCTATGAGGAGACCCGGCTCACCGCCAAGCAGATCGGTGACGGCCGCAAGTACCTCAAGGAAGGGATGGAGGTGAGCGTCGTCTCCTGGAACGGCAAGCCGCTGGAGGTGGAGCTGCCCAATTCGGTGGTGCTCGAAGTCACCCAGACCGACCCGGGCGTCAAGGGCGACACCGCCACCGGTGGCACCAAGCCCGCCATCGTCGAAACCGGTGCCCAGGTGATGGTGCCCCTGTTCATCACGATCGGCGAGAAGATCAAGGTCGACACCCGCACCGACAGTTATCTGGGCCGGGAGTCCTGATCGCCATGCAGCTCGATCACGACCAACTGCGCCAGTTGCTGGCCCTGCTCGGGGACAGCGACATCCAGGAGCTCCGGCTCGAGGGGGACGACTTCCGTCTGGAGGTGCGCCGCAACCTGCCGGCACCGGCGACAGTCACCATGGTGCAGGCACCGGCCGGCCCGCCGGTGCCGCCGGCACCGGTGCCCGCCGCCGCGGTCAGCGCCCCCCCCGGCCCTTCGGCTCCCCCGCCACCGGCGGCCTCCCTGCGCAGCGACCTGCAGGCCGTGACGGCCCCCATGGTGGGCACCTTCTACCGCTCCTCGGCCCCGGGTGAGGACCCCTTCGTGGAGGTGGGCAGCCGCATCAGCGCCGGCCAGCCGGTCTGCATCCTCGAGGCGATGAAGCTGATGAACGAACTGGAATGCGAGTTCAGCGGTGAGGTGGTGGAGATCCTGGTGGAGAACGGCACTCCGGTGGAATTCGGCCAGGTGCTGATGCGGATCAAGGCGGGCTGACCGCTGATCAAGGCCGGCTAGCCCAGTTCCCAGGCGGTGTGAATCGCTGCCGCCATGCTGTCGGCCCTGGCCACGCCCCGGCCGGCGATGCCGAAGGCGGTGCCGTGGTCGGGGGAGGTGCGCAGGAAAGGCAGGCCCAGCGTGGTGTTGACGGCGGCATCGAAGGCCAGCAGCTTCACCGGTATCAGACCCTGGTCGTGGTAGAGGGCCAGATAGCCGTCCGCCCCTTCGCCCTCCCCCCTCCAGGCGGCCGCCGCTTCCAGCCAGCAGGTGTCCGGTGGCACCGGCCCCACCAGTTGCACCTCCGGATGCAGGCTCTGCCACTGCTGGAGGGTGGGGATCAGCCAGTCCCTCTCCTCCCGGCCCAGGTGGCCCTCCTCCCCCGCATGGGGATTGAGGCCCGCCACCACCAGCCGGGGCCGGTCCTGGAAGCGACCGCAGAAGGCCAGCAGGGCCTCCAGCCGCCGGCGCACCAGCTCCGGAGTGAGCTGGCCGCTCACGTCGGCCAGGGGGATGTGGGTGGTGGCCAGGAGGGTGTTGAGCCGCCAGCCGCCGCCTGGGGCCACGGCGGTGAAGAGCATCCCGGCGTCGGCGCTGCCGGTCAGTTCCGCCAGCCGCTCGGTCTGGCCGGGATAGGCATGGCCGGCCGCCTTCCAGCTGGCCTTGGCGATCGGGGCTGTCACCAGGGCGCGGCCGCCACCGGCACCCACCAGTTCGACGGCCCTGGTCAGCCAGGCGAAGCTGGCGGCGCCGGCGGCGGGACTGCTCACCCCGGGGACGATCGGCTGCTCCAGGGGGAGGTCCTCCAGGGCGAAATCGTCGGGGTCGGCCAGCGGAGCGTTGCTGCAGCCCCGCAACTGCCGATGGCAGTCCCGCAGCCAGCGGCCACAGCCCACCAGCAGCACCTCCTGGCCGGCCGGCCGCGCCCGGGCGAGGGCCTTGAGGGTCACCTCGGCGCCGATGCCGGCGGGATCCCCCAGCGCGATGACAAGGCGATCCGCTGTAGTTTTCATGGCATCGGGCGCTGACGGGGTCGGTCCATGTTCCGTTTGCTGTTGCTGGGTGCTCTGCTGCTGGGAGGAGGGTTGGCCTTCCGGAATGAGTGGGTCGTGGTCAACTGGGAGAAGATGGGCAAGGACACCGGTCTGTCTTCCCTGATCGATCCATCGATGTTCGGCGCTCAGAAGAAGTCGCCGCTGCAGGTCGGCAAACCCTCCCGGTAGGTGGGGTAGAGCAGGCGGTAGCCAAGGTCGTCCGTGAGCCGCCGGCTGCTGGCGCGCCGATTCTCGCTCCAGAAGCTGCGGGCCATGGGACCCATGGTCGCAGCGATGTCCGCGTAGCGCTGCATCTCCGGCAGCTTGCAGCCCAGCAGATGGGCGGCCAGGCCCATGATCTCGCTCGAGGGACAGGGGAAGGTGTCCGCCAGGATCAGGGTGTCCGGCCTCGCCCGGGGCGGCAGGGCGATGCCGTGCAGCACGGCACCGACGATGTCGTCGACGTGCACCCTGGAGAACACCTGGCCCGGCTTGTGGATCAGCCGCGCGGTGCCGTTGCGCAGGCTGACCATCGGATTGCGGCCGGGGCCATAGATGGCCGGCAGCCGCAGCAGCTGCACCGGCAGGCCGCTGCGGCGCCAGGCCTGCTCGCAGGCCATCCGGGCCAGACTCCGCTCCAGCAGCGGCCGGGTGGGGCTGGTCTCGTCCACCCAGGCGCCGCCGGTGTCGCCGTAGACCCCGGTGGTGGAGAGATAGCCCACCCAGGCCGGAGCCAGGCGATGCAGCAGGGGCCCGAGGGACTCCAGCACTGGATCCCGGCCGCCGGCATCGGGGGGGATCGTCACGAGCACATGGCTCACCCCGGCCAGATCCGCCTGGCTGGGCAGCACCCCCCGGTCGGGATCGAAGGGCAGCCAGCCCGGGTCGTGGCCACCGGGGGAGGGCTGGCGATGGGTGAGCACCACCGGAACGCCCGCTGCTTCCAGCGCCAGGGCCACGCGACGGCCTGTGTAGCCGCCGCCGAGCACGAGCATCCGGCCGATGGCGGCGGCCGCTGCGGCCAGCGCCGGGTGCTCGATCCGGCCGGGAACGGGCCCAGGGTTGACAGAATCCACCAACATCAGTACATCTGTATCACTGTTCCTTCCCCATCCCGTGACCACCTCGTCGTTCGGAGCCAGTCTCCCTGTCGGCCTCGCGCCGGCCCTCCCCCGCGGAAGCTCCCTGCGCCGCCCTCTCCCCAGGCAGGGCCGCAGCCCCCTGGCCTCGGTGCCCCGGGCACGGGCGGTCACCCCCCTGCTGCTGGCCGTGGGGTTGGTGCTGGGGGCCGTGCTGCTGGCTCCGGAGCAGCCCCGCGATCAGGAGGCCATCTGCCAACGCCACAACGGTGTGGAAGCCTGCCGCGTCTGGTGAGTCACTTCGGCGTCGACGGCCTTGGCCGTTTCCGGCTCGGCGGGGGTCACCCACTGGAGCAACCGCAGCGCCAGACGCAGGTCGCCATCGGTCCAGGCCCGCAGGGCCATGGCCCGGCGGGGGTCGTAGAAGGGCTGGCTCCGATACCAGACGAAGGCATCGCTGTCCCCCTTGCGGCCATTGCAGCCCAGGCAGGCCGGTACGCAGTTTTCGGTGATGCTCAGCCCGCCGCGGCTGAGCGGATGCACGTGGTCGATGGATTCGGAGGCCTCGCCGCAGTAGAGGCAGCGGCGGCCGGTCATCCGGTGCAGGGACTGTCGCCATCGACGCGCTCGCAGCTTGGGGCAGAGATCCTCGAGAAAGACTCCATCCCTGGCCTGCATCAGCGCGCCTCGGTTGGCGGAAGTTTGCCCTCAGCCTCCCGGGTGTCAATGTGTTCTTGATTGCTTTTTGCCGCATTGGCCAGCCCCCTGGTGCAGATGCGCCTGGGCACCTCGGGTCTGATCGAAGTGGTCAGCCCGTTCGACGCGGTGACCCAGGCCCACCTGCGGGCCATCCGCCCCCGGGGCCGGTGGCTCAGCCGCCGTGGCTGCTGGCAGTTCCCCCTGGAGGCGGCAGCGGCGCTGCAGCTGCAGTGCGCCGGGCGTTTTCCAATCACGCCGGAGCTGGCCCAGTGGTTCAGCTGGCTGCGGCAGCCGCTGCCGCCCCTGCCCCCCCACCGGGCCCTGGTGGCGGCGGCCGCCGACGACGAGGCGCTCCCCGACGGTCGCCGGTTGTTCCGTCACCAGCGGCTGGCGGTGCGTTGGTTGCTGGCCCGGCGGGGGGCCGTGCTGGCCGATGCGATGGGCCTCGGCAAGACCCTCAGTGCCCTGGTCGCCGGCCGCGCCCTGGTGCGTATGGCCGACTGCCGGCTGGTGGTGGTTGCCCCGGCGGGGCTGCACCACCACTGGCGGCAGGAGGCGGCGGGGCTGGGACTGCGCCTGGAGCTGCACAGCTGGGCCCGTCTGCCCGCCGAGCTGCCGGCCGCCGGCACGGTGCTGATCGCCGATGAGGCCCATTTCGCCCAGACGATCCATGCCGCCCGCACTCAGGCGTTCCTGCGGCTGGCCCGCCACCCGCGCCTGCGGGCGATCTGGCTGCTCACCGGCACGCCGATGAAGAATGGCCGGCCGGTCCAGCTCTTTCCCCTGCTGGCGGCCATCGGCCATCCCCTCGGTGCCGACCAGCGCCACTTCGAGGAGCGTTACTGCCAGGGCCACTGGCGGGAGCAGGGGGGGCGCCGGATCTGGCAGGCCAGCGGCGCCAGTCAGCTGGAGGAGCTGCAGCGGCTGGTGCGTCCCCTGGTGCTCCATCGCCGCAAGGGGCAGTGCCTGGATCTGCCTCCGAAGCAGCGGTGCGAGCGGCCCGTGAGCCTCGATGCCACCGCCGCGGCCGTTTTCGAGCGGTCCCTGCAGGAGCGGATCGATGACTATCGCCGCCGCGTCGTGGCCGGCGAGGTGCGCCGCGATGCCGAAGCCCTGGCCGTGTTCACGGCCCTGCGCCAGATCGCCTCCCGCCACAAGCTGGCTTCCACCGCCGCACTGGTGGCTGAATTGCAGGGCCGCGGCGAAGCGGTGGTGGTGTTCACGGCCTTCGTGGCCACGGCCCTGGCGCTGCACCGGCAGCTGGGTCGGGAGGGGGATGGGGGTCCCCTGGTGGGGGCTGTGCCTCCGGGCCGCCGGCAGCGGCTGGTGGATGCCTTCCAATCGGGCCGCACCCCCGTGCTGATCGCCACCTACGGCACCGGGGGCCTCGGCTTCACTCTGCACCGGGCCCGGCATGTGGTGCTGGTCGAGCGGCCCTGGACCCCGGGCGATGCCGAGCAGGCGGAAGACCGTTGCCACCGGATCGGCATGGGGGCTGCGCTCACCAGCCACTGGATGCAGCTGGGCGTGGCCGACCGGTTGGTGGACGATCTGATCGCCAGCAAGGCCGAACGGATTTCCCTGCTGCTGCAGGGCCATGAGGCCCAGCGCCGCCAGCGGGCCCTGCCGGCGCTGGTGCGCCAGTGGCTGGAGAACGGCTAAGGCGCCGTTGCCGGGGCTGGCGGCGCGGCCCCTGAGCCCACCGGTGGGGAGGGCTGGTCTTCGCTGCAACTGCGCTGGCGCACCTCCAGGTCCTGACGCAGGATCGGATCCAGCTTGCCCTTGGGCACTGCGGCGGCCAGGGCGGTGGCCCGGGCGATATCCCGGCAGGCCGCGGTGGTGTTGCCGGCCAGGGTGTGCAGCAGGAAACGTTCGTTGAGGGGCCCGGGATCCTTCGGGAAGGCCGCCACCACCTTGTCGCACTGCTGCAGCGCGGTGGGAAGCTCCTCCAGCTTCACGGCCCGAAGACAGTCTTCGCGGGTGATCGGCCGCTGGGGCAGGGGTTGCTCGACACAGCCGCTGAGCAGCAGGGCCAGCAGCAGGGCCAGCGGCGGCCGCCGGCTCCGCAGCAGCGGGGTGGAGGCGTCCTGGAAGGCCCGCTCAGTTGTAACGCTCACTCCGGGTCATGCCGCTGTCACCAGCCTTACCACCGCCGACGACCGAGATGGAGGTGGGGCCAGGTTCGGGGCTGGTGGCGGTGCTGCCGGAGCCGTGCGGGGCATACAGATCCCCCAGGAAGCGGCCGCAATCGGGGAAGGTGCCGGGGTTCTGCACCACGGCTTCGGTGATCATCACCGCGGCATGTTCGGGGGAGGTCTTGAACATGCCGGCGCTCTGGCGCTTGATCAGGGCATAGGCGGCCGTCCAGCTGACCTCGTGGACGTTGCCGTTGTTGCGCATGAAGCAATACACCTGGGCCCCCTTGCCCCCGGGCCCCTGGATGTCGTTGCTCGCCCGGGCGCTCTGGGCGGTGCCGGCGGCGGCCAGCAGGCCGGCCGCCGCCGCCAGGACGAGGGGCCCCAGTCGGCGAGGGAGAAAGTGGCGTGTGGCCATCGGACCGGAAAGGAAGAACGCGGTGGCCCAACGTATCGACCCCTGGGGTCCTGTCCAGGGTGGTCAGCCGCCCGGTGGGGTGGCTGTCGCCGGCAGCACCAGCTTCACCACCAGCGGCAGGATCACCAGCACGGTGATCAGACGCACCGCGTGCAGGGTGGCCACGGCGGCCCCCACGCCGAACTCCGTACCCACCAGGCTCATGCCGCTGATGCCCCCCGGGGCAGCTCCCAGCAGGGCCACCACCGGATCGACTCCCATCAGTCGGCTGCAGCCCAGCCCCACCACCAGACCGGTGACCACCAGGGTGAAGGTGATCAGGAGGGCGGGCCGCCACAGCTGGCGCAGTTCCAGCAGGGCCGTGCCGGTGAGGCCGGTGCCGATGACGGTGCCGATGCCGATTTCCAGCAGGGTGCGGGACCCGACCGGCCACTGGGCCACATCCAGCCGACCCGTCACGCTGACCAGGGCGGCCCCCAGCAGGGCCCCGGCCAGGGGGGCCGCCGGAATGCCGGTGCGCAGGGCCAGCAGGCCGCCGGCGAGGCCCGCCATCAAATACATCAACAGATGCCAGGGATGGTTCATCCGCTGCGGAGCCTGATCGGGAAGGCCCAGTCTGGGAGATCCCTGCCGTCGGCGCTTGAGAGGGCCGCGCGGGTGTGTTGTCATGCGGCACAGCACAGTCGCTTCCCTCCTCATGGCTCCCGCCTCGGTGTCGTTCCGCATCAGCCGCAATGCCGAAGATCTCGCCGAAACCATCCACGCCCTCTCCCAGCGCCTGGTGACCCTGGAGCAGCGCCTGGCGGCGGTGGAACTGCAGACGTCGAACCAGGCCAGGACGGACCCGGAGGAGCTGGCCAGCCTCGACAATGTCGAGCGCCTGCTGCAGGACTGCCGCGATCTGCTGGAGATCGGCGTCGCCTCCGAGGCGCCTCCTGCGCTCGACCGCCATGAAGACACCCCCTACCCCTCCGCCGCCTGAGGCCGCGCACCCTCTGGCCAGGGGTGTCAAAATAAAAAGAAAGCGGGTCATGGCCTTCCCCCCTTCCCCCTACCAGGCTTCCTCCCCCCCCCTCCACGGGCAGAACCCAGGTTCACGGGGCTCCAACCCGGCTCCCCACTGTCAATTGCGCAGCCACTCCCAGGAGGAAGGCGATCACCAACTGGAGAAGCTCGAATTCGCCCTTGCCGTCGCCCTGACCCGGGGCGATCTCCAACGTTCCGACCAGTTGCGTTCCCAGATCGCTGCTCTGGGCGGTAACCAGGAAGAGCCGGGCACCTGACGGCTTGGGCCTGCCGCTGCCAGCACGTATGCCACGACCGTCAGAATCGGCAGGAATGAGATCATCACTTTTCACCGGTTTGTTCCGGCCTTGCCCGACACATCGAGATGTTGTGGACTAAGGTGTCGGAACGAAGGGGCCTGTTGGTTGCCAACCCACCGACGTTCTGAATGTTTTTCGATGCTGCGAATTCCTCGCCGGTCATGATCGCTTCCAGCCCGTCTGCTCCCGTCACCTGGACGTTGGAACGTTCCATTCGTCCCAGGCCCGGCGTCTCGTCAACACCTGAGCCTGCGGCCCGCCAGCGCCTCCTACTTCAGGCGGCTGCTCTCAACGATCAGGCCCGGATGGCGGCGATCGAGGGGGATCTCGACGCCTCGGCCCGGGCGATTCTCGAAGCCCTCGACTGCGAACGGCGGGCCGGAGGGCTGGGTCTGCAGGTCCTGCAGCTGATCAAGCCCCGCGCCTGAGCCGGGAGCTGCCTGTGCAGCCACGCTGATGTCTGAGGCCTTGGAGGGGAGAATCGAAAATGCGCAGTGAATCTTCCGTGGCTGAAATCAGTGGTTGAATAGGGTGGTCTGTCTGGATGGATAGAAGCGGTTGTTGTTTCTGTCTGTATGCCTGATGTCTTCGTCTACGGCTCTCTGAAATGCGGTCTCCACAACCATGACCACCTGGCGGGTGCCGCCTTCCAGGGCAGTGCTCGCCTGGATCCATGGTGAGGTGTACCGGGTCGATGAGGCTGGCCTGGCGTCGCTCGATGCCCTGGAGGGTTACCCGCGTGTCTGCGACCGCCGCAGGATTGTGTTGAGCGACGGCCGCGAAGCCTGGGTGTATGGCGGAGGGCCGGGGCAGGTGGTCGGCCGGGAGCCGGTTCCCTACGGCGACTGGGTCACCACCCCTGTGTTCAGCTACGGCTCGAACATGGATCCGATCCAGCTCAAGGGGCGATGCAGCCGCTGGGACGGCCATGGGATTGTGGCTCGCCTGGAGGGCTGGCGCTGGGGTATCAACAAGATCTCCAGGACCGCAGGCGGCTGTGCGGGGATCGTTCCGGAGGCCGGCAGCCACTGCTGGGGGGTGGTGCACCACCTCGAGCCCGAGGATCTGGCGGTCATCGACAGCTGTGAAGGGGCCGGCACGGGGCGCCACTACGAACGCGAAACCGTGGCCGTCACCACCGCTGCCGGTGAGCGCTTCGAGGTGATCACCTACGTGCCGGTGGCCCGCGCCCGCTCCGAGGGGCTGGTGGCTACGGCGGCCTATGCCGGCCGGATCCTGCGGGGGGCCGATCACTGGAAGCTGCCAGGCCCCTGGCGCCAGACCCTGGCGGCCTCGCTCCTGACCACCACATAGGGACTGGCGCAGGGGTCAGGGGGCAACCGTGCCCCGCCCCTGAGGTGACCCCTTCAAGGCAGGGATGGTCTTCCTCATGCAGCGGAGTTCACCGTGACGGGCCGGAGCATGAGGCCCCTTGATTGACGGGCTCGGCGAAAAGGATTAGACGTAGTATGTACTGAAGACTGGGGTGATTCCTTGACCAAGTCCAAGCACCAGAAACGATCCGCTTGATGACTGATCAGCAGCATTCTGACCGGACTGGGCAAGATCAGGTTCTCGCATTCATCGGCGCCAGGTTGCGGCGGGCAGGCGCAGTCTTTGACGATGCTGATCTTTCGGCTCTTGAGATTGACACTGTTGGCATTGACTCGCTGGAGCTGACGGAATTGATCATGGAGCTTGAGGATAAGTTCCAGGTGGTCATTGACGACACCATTCTTACGGGAAGTACAACTGTCGCCCAGTTGGCTGAAAGCGTTGCCCATGATGCAGGCGGCGGCCATGGCGGCTGATTATCTCCGCCTCATCCAGGTTTTTGCGCAGTCCACTGGGTCGCGTCAGCTGTTCTCTGCTCCGGCCGTCGATCGCCCAATCGTGTCGTTTCCCTTGGGGGACGGGGAGCATATGGCTCATTTCGTCTACGACGTGTCGATGTCCAAGCGTGTGCTCAGCGAATCGATTCACTTCGTCCAGGACCATTTCCTGGACAGGTTGCTTGCGGACTGTGATCCGATCAGGGTCAGATGGGTCCAGTTGTTTGTCGAGCAAAGTCCTGATTTTCTCGATGGCCCCAGCCATACGCGGATGAGGAAGGTCTTCAAAGCCAGCATCGATCGTTATGCGGCATCGGTCTCAGGGCGTCCCGTTGAGGAGATTGCTGATGTCATGGCGCGGGGGCTTGAGACGCCAGGCGTGACGGCACTGGCCATGGCCAAATCGATTCTTCGCATGCGTTTTGCGCAGATTCTGCAGGCGGAACTGAAGCGGGAGATTGTGCTGGATGATGCCCTGTTGTTCGGACCGGAAATTTTTACTCACTCGATTCGCATTAAAACCAGCATCTATGCCCTGAACGAGGCCACTGATCGGTTCGTGCAGGAATTTGTGGCTCCGGATCAACAGCTGGACAGCGACTTCATGCTGCCCCTTCTTTCGCTCTTCTACATGGCATCAACGCCGATTCTGGCGAGTTGCGTGGCCATTCTCAACCAGGCTCCTGCAGCGGAGGGTCGATGCGGCGGCGATGACTTCATCAACTTTAAAATGGCGCCCACCAACTACGTTGTTCGAGAGGCCGCCAGGGACGTGGATCTGCTTGGTACTCCCATCAGCAAAGGCGATAAACTCTACGTGATGTTGTTTGCTTCCACTGGGTGTCCATTCACGGCTGAACAGACGCTGCCCTTCGGGCATGGCAAGCACCTCTGCCCCGGTGCTGACCTCTCCCAGCTCATCGTGCGGCAATGCCTGGCCGCCACAGCACAGATCCCCGCTGACCGGTGGGGTTCGCTCATGCCTTCGACCCTTCAGCAGGGTCGGGGGAGTGCCTTTCTCGCCTTCGAGGATCGCCGATGAGCCGGTCCCGCCGGAACGGATCTCCGGCTACGGCCACGCAGGGGCGTTTCTGGGCTCGTCCCCTCTCCTCTGAACTGATCCGTGAGTGAGTCCGACCGAGCCGGAGCCAGGGGTGCCGCTCAGGATCCGTCCGGGCGCTTCGGCCGGTTGCTGGCGGTCCGCCCCAACGGCGCTCCCCCTGCCATGGCTGCAGCCCATCCTGTCCCAGGGGACTGGCCCGCCGGTTGCCAGGCGTACCCCGCGTCCTTTGCCCAGGCACGGCTGTGGTTCCTGCACCAGCTCGAACCCGGCCTGTCGGCCTACCACCTGCCGTTGCTGTGGCGGCTGCGGGGCGGTCTCGACATCACCGCCTTCGCCCAGGCTCTCGCGTCCCTGGTGGAGCGCCATGCGCCCCTGCGCACCTCCTTCCGGATGGAGGGCGCCGAGCTGCTGCAGATCATCCATCCCGCGCTGCCCGTGCCGTTGCCGGTCGAGCCAGTGGGGGATCGTCAGGAGGAGGAAGTCTGCGCTGCCTGGCTGGAGCAGGAGAGCTGCAGTCCCTTCGACCTCACCGCCGGGCTGCTGCTGCGTGCCCGCCTCCTTGCGGTGGCGCCCGAGGAGCATCTTCTGTTGCTCAACCACCACCACATCGCCTCCGATGGCTGGTCCTGTGCCGTACTGGCACGGGATCTGACCGAGCTCTACAACGCCCATCGCGCTGGGCGCCCGCCCAACCTCCCCCCGCTGATCCTTCGGTACTGCGACCATGCCGTCCGGCAGCGTCAGCGCCTCAGCGGGACGCGGCTGCAGCTGCTGCAGGACCACTGGAAGTCCCAGCTGGCCGGCCTTGAGCCCCTGGCCTGTCCCACCGATCGGCCTCCCCCATCCCATCCCTCCCATCAGGGGGGGAGCGTGACGTTCGCGATCGAGGCGTCGCAGCTGGAGCCCTTCGAGGCGCTGTGCCGATCCCAGGGAGTCACGTTGCAGACGGGGCTGGTGGCGTTGGTGGCGCTGCTCCTGCACCGCTACAGCGGCCAGGCTGATTTCGTGATCGGGATCCCGATCTGGGGCCGCAGCGATCCTGGTTCCTGGCGAAGAGCCGATCCACATCTGGCCGCTCTGATCGGCTGCTTCGTCAATACGCTGCCGATCCGCATTCGTTTCCGGCACGGCCAGACCTTCATCGCGTTGTTGCAGCAGGTGAGGGACACCTCCCTTCAGGCCTGTGATCACGCCGAGCTGCCGATGGAGCAGATGGTGCAGGGGCTTCACAGCGCGCACCGCAGTGGTCGCAACCCGCTGCTGCAGGTCATGCTCCAGCTCCTGGCGCTGCCGCCGAGGGACCTGGACGGTCTCGACGGGATGGTCGCCGAGTCCCTGCCAGCTCCTTCGTCTTCTGCCCGCTTTGATCTGGAGTTTTCCCTGCGCCGCTCCGGCAGCGGCCTGCAGGGTGCCGTCCACTACGCCGTCGACCTCTTCTCCCCGGATCGCATCCAGCGGCTCACCACCCATCTGCTCACCCTGCTTTCTTCGGCGGCATCAACCCCCGATGTACCCGCCGCAGCCCTCCATCTCCTGCCTCCATCCGAGCGGCAGCAGATCACACCCTGGCAAAACGGACCCCCCGCCGATCTGCCGGCGCTGTGCGTGCATGAGATGTTCGAGCGGCAGGTGGAGAGCAGCCCCGATGCCATCGCTCTGGTCTTCCAGGATCAGCAGTTCACGTACGGCGAGCTCAACACCCGTGCCAACCGGCTGGCCCATCACCTGATCGGGCTTGGGGTTGGCCCCGAGGTGATCGTGGCGGTGTGCCTGGAGCGTTCGTTGGAACTGGTGGTTGCGCTGCTGGCCATCCTGAAAGCTGGAGGGGCGTACCTGCCCCTGGATCCGGACTGGCCACAGGAGCGGCGCCAACTGCTGCTGCGGGAAACGGGTTGCTGCGTGCTGATCGATGGGGAGGGTGCCGTCCTCATCACCAGCCCGCGGGCACCATCGCCTGAGGCGGAGGTATCGGCCGCTTCTCTGGCGTACGTCACCTACACCTCCGGATCCACTGGGATCCCCAAGGGTGTGGCCATCACCCACGCCTCGATCCTGAGGCTGGTGGATCCGGTGAACGGGTTCAGGCTCGCTGCCGGGGAGGTCGTTCTGCAGCTGGCACCGCTGGCCTTCGACGCCGCCACCTTCGAGATCTGGGGCCCGCTGCTCAACGGCGGTACGCTCGTGATGGCGCCGCAGGGTCAGCTGTCGCTTTCGGAACTGGCGTCTTTGCTGCGGGAGAGCCAGATCACCACCCTCTGGCTCACGGCCGGTCTATTCCACGCCATGGCGGAGAGCGAACTGCAGGCCCTGGCCAGCGTGCCGCAGGTGCTGGCGGGGGGGGATGTGCTGTCCCCGGAGTCTGTGCAGCGCCTGTTGGATACGTTCCCGCCCGGCCACGAGCTGATCAACGGCTACGGGCCCACCGAAAACACCACCTTTACGTGCTGCCACCGCCTTGCGGCCGGTGCTGCCCTGTCCACATTCAGCGTGCCGATCGGCCGCCCCATCGCCGCCACCCTCGTGCGGGTGCTCGACGCCGCAGGCCAGCCCTGTCCGATCGGCATCCCCGGTGAGCTTCACATCGGCGGCGCCGGCTTGGCCCGCGGTTATCTCAACAATCCTGAGCTCACAGCAGAGAAGTTCATCCCGGATCCATTTTGCTCCGATCCCGCAGCGCGCCTGTATCGCTCCGGCGATCTCGCCTCCTGGAATCCAGATGGCACCCTGGCCTTCCATGGCCGGATCGATCAGCAGATCAAGCTGCGAGGTTTCCGGATCGAACCCGGCGAGATCGAGGCCCATCTGCTGGCCCATCCCGGCGTGGCGCAGGCCGCCGTGGTGCTCCGCCAGGAGGATCTCGCCAGCCCTCGACTGATCGGCTACTGGGTTCCCAGTGACGGTGCCGTGAGCGGGGCAGATCCACTGCGAGCGCAGCAGCTGCGGAGCTTCCTGAGCGAGTGGCTGCCGGAGTACATGGTGCCGGCAGCCTTTGTGGAGCTTGCGGCACTGCCGCTCACCAGCCAGGGCAAGCTCGATCGCAGAGCCCTGCCGGCCGCGAGCTTCTCAGGGGATCAGGAGCAACGCATCGAGCCTTGCACGGAGCTGGAACGACAGCTGCATGGCCTCTGGGCGGAGGTGCTGGGCCACGGCGAGTTCGGCGTCAGCGACAACTTCTTCCAGGTGGGAGGGCATTCGCTCAGCAGCGCTCAATTGACGGCCCTGATCGAACGCAAGCTCGGCCGTCACCTGCCCCTGTCAGTTCTGTTCCAACACCCCACGCTGAGGGACTTCAGCCGTTGGCTGGAATCTGCGGACACCCCCGCCAGACAATGTGGTTATCGCTCGCTGGTCACCCTCCAGCACCGGGGCAAGGCCCCGTCGCTGTTCGTGATCCATGGCGGCAACGGTGACGTGTACATCCACCTGCATCTGGCGCGTTGCCTGGCGCCCCAGCGCCCTGTCCATGGCCTGCAGGCGGTGGGATTCGATGGCAGCGCTCCGCGCCACCGGAGTGTGGCGGAGATGGCGGCGCACTATGCGGACGAGATCCTGCGCTTTCAGCCCAGTGGGCCCTACCACCTGCTGGGTTATTCCGGTGGTGGTTGGTATGCCTGGGCTGTGGCCGCCGAGCTGCACAGGCGCGGCGCCACCCTGGGCCTGATCGGTCTGGTGGATACCGGTTCCACCGCCGACCTCCATCGCCGTGTGCGGCTGCGAAAACTCGTCCGGCGCCAGTTGCAGCAGCTTCCCCGACGGGTCCGCTCCCTGGCAGCCATTGATCTGAGCCGGTGGCCCGCAGCCCTGAAGAGAAAGTATCTGGCCCTGCAGTTCATCAGCTGGACCCTGCTGCGCCCACAGGGAACGCCCGCACCCCTGGCGCTGAATACAGCGGCGAGCCCCAGGCCCACCCAGCCCCTGCGTGGGGATTACTTCCTCCAGCTCCACACCTATTTCCGTCCGCCACGGCTGCCCCTGCGCGCCGATGTCTTCGGCTCACGCCCGCAGATGAGCCAGCTCGAGAAGCTGTGGAATTTCTATGCGCAGGGTCGCGCTGTTCTGCACCTGTGCCTGGAGGATCACACCGACTATTACAACGCCGATTGGAACTCCAAATTTGCTCTCTACCTGGAGAGCGTTCTCGCTAAGAGGGAAGCGGGCTC
Organism: Cyanobium sp. CZS25K; assembly: GCA_030373325.1. Taxonomy (GTDB): domain Bacteria; phylum Cyanobacteriota; class Cyanobacteriia; order PCC-6307; family Cyanobiaceae; genus Cyanobium. Next base: position 54,581 of record JAUCZB010000019.1, read on the forward strand.
TTCCCGTTGAGATACCCCTCCGCGCTCCAGGTTCCCAGAGTTGCCGGCAGCATGGCCTGCGCGATAGGAAGGATCACTGCAGGGCAGCAAGAGTTGATGATGGCTTCGGGATCCTTCGAGCACGTGCCCATTCTGGCGGATGCGGTGCTGGAGGGACTGGCACCGCTGGCGTGAAGGCTGAGGTATTCAGCAGGCGATCCAGCGCCGGCAGCAGCATGGTGGGGCCGGATGATGCGAGATGCGAGCTACGCAGACATCGGGATCAACGCCATTGTGAAGTTCCTCAAAGACATGAACAACGGCGTCCCGAATTTCATCGACTTGATCGCATTGCCATGGAATCGGAAGCAATGCCTGACACCTTTTCCCCTCCGGCAGCCGCGCCAGGAACGGGTGTGAGACAGCACGCTCCTGATTGTCCGCGCCCAGTCACGGGCCGACGCAATGTGAGAGGCTTGGTCCAACAGTGTGTCAGGGCCAGTCCGTCGCTGGGAACACTGAAGCCAGTACCAGGCTGGCTTTTTGGGGATTTCTCGGCCCTGGACTGGAAGCAGGTGACCGGACTCGAACCGGCGACGTTCAGCTTGGGAAGTTTCTCAGACACTCAACAACAGTCACTGCGCCATCGTGATTCTCATGGGCTTGCAGCTCTGGATGTGAGAAGGTCTGTGAGAAGCCTTGGGTCAGGTGCTTGGCATCGATAGCTGATCGGCAAGCAGCGCATAGCCCATCGCCCGATAGCCCCGTAGCCGCCGCTCCCACATCCGTTGCGTGATCGGATGGCCGAGATCGAGCCAATCGATGATGCGGACACTGGTCTTGCCGCTCTGCTGCCGGTGCAGCCGGCCGGCGT
>JAUCZB010000020.1 GCA_030373325.1 Cyanobium sp. CZS25K
TTGGGGGGTAGCCCCCTGCAAAAATAGCTCGATGCCAGGTAAAACATTATCTCCCCAGTTGCTGTGAAGCGCCGGGAGAGCCAACTGTTTCTTGAACAGGAACAGAAAGGAGAAGCCACCCGAGAGGGTGGCTTTTCTGTTGCTCTGCCATCACGCTGTGGCCAGGATGCCTTGGTGTTGCCGTTCCGCACCCTCGAACATGGTCATGCCGTGAGCTGGCGTCGTCGTTTTCGCCCCATCTGGAAGGCCTATGCGCTGTGGCTTCGGGCGGATTGTGTCGATCTCAGTGCCGCCTTTGCTTACCACACGCTTCAATCGTTCTTCCCGGCCCTGCTGATCGCGCTGTCGGTGGCCTCAAGGCTGCTTGGTCGCGATCTCGAACGCATCGACCGCCTGACCACCCTGGTGAGTCAGGTGCTGCCGGCGTCCGCCCTGCCGGGCTTCGAACTGACGCTGAGGCGCTTCACCAATCAGGGCTTTGGTGCGGGCATTCTCGGCGTGGTGCTTCTCGCCCTCAGTGCCAGCAACATCTATCTCACGCTGCAGCGGGGGGCCGACCGTCTCTGGTGGAATCGCCCCTTTGGCTTCGACAATCTGCGCTGGCAGCAGCACGTCCGTCGCTTCCTGGCCCTGCGCCTCAAGGCCCTGGTGCTCTTGTTGTTCGTCGGGGTGTTGATCGTCGTCGACCAGCTCTTCAGCACGGTGCGTCTGTTCGGCTCCAGGGGTTTCCATGACCAACTGCAGGCCTTTCTGCCCGAGCCCCTGCTCTGGGTGAGCTCCCTTTCCCTGGGGCTGGATCTGCTCGTGTCCCTGCTGATCAGCTTCGGCGCCACCCTGGTGTTTCTCTGGATGCTGCCTTCACGCCGCATTCCCTTCCGGCCGCTGGTTCCCGGAGCCTTGCTGGTGAGTGGCATCCTCACCCTGTCCAACCTTCTGCTGGGAAGAAGCCTGCTCGCCCTCGGCGTGCGCTTCGAGGCCTATGGGGTGGTGGGAGGCGTGCTGCTGCTGACGCTCTGGGTGTGGTTGGTGGGCGCTGTTCTCTATCTGGGCCAGTGCTTCAGTGTGGTGCTTTCCGGCGGTGCTGCGGGGGGGCCATCTACACCCCTGCCACGCTGAGGATCGGCCCGTTTCAGGCCAGGATGGGGTTGCATCCATGGATCGACCCTTGGCAAAGCCCGCCCTGCGTATCCCCCCGCTGCCGGCCAGTCTCGGGCTGGCCTGCATGGCTGTGGGGGCCGTCGTGCTGATCGGTCTCACCACCCTGGCACTGGTGCCGTTGCTCCTCGGTCTCGGCCTGCTGGCGGCCTGGCTCGTGGCGGCGCTCCTGCTGGGCTGGGCCGGTGTGGAGGGCCTGGCGGCCCTCGAACGCTGGATGGAGAGCGATCAGCGCTTCCAGCGCTGATGGAGCGACGCATCCCCTGGCTCTGGATCGGTGTGGCGGCAGCCCTGCTGCTTGTGCCCACGTCGGCCGGACGCCTTCTGCTCGATGTGATCGGAGGGCTGACCCTCACCCTGCTGCTCCTGCCGTTGCTGGCTGGTGGGGTGGCCCTGATCGGCTGGCAGCTGGTCCGCCGTCGCCTGCGCAGCTGCCCAAACTGCGGGTTCGCCAGTCTGGGTAGCGATGTCTGTCCTGCCTGCGGCAGTTCCTTCGCTGGCGGGGAGCCTCCTGGAGCACCTTCCGGGGCAGCGTCGGGTTCCTCCTTCTGGGGATCCCGCCCAGATCTGGACATCGATGCCCGCGACGTCACGATCAACGTTGAGGTCGTCGACCTGGAGCCTTCCACCACCAGGGAGCTTGGCGACCGCGAGAGCGATCGCCCCTGAGCGAACAGCTCACCCGGCAGGATCAGGCGCCGCTGGGGCAGCTCGGCCCAGCTCATTCAAGCGTCGTTCGCGCAGATGCAGGAACAGGGGCGCCCCGAAGGCGAAGGCGATGGTGACGCAGCTGAGCAGAACCCAGCCCAGTCCGCGCATGCCGAGACGACGGCTTTCGCGCACCATCCAGATCGTGACGGCCGTCGCACCGATCGCCAGATCGCTGCTCAGGGAGCGGGCCGCTGGGTTCGCATTCGCCTGGCGGATGAACTGACCCAGATCGAAAGCCGACCCCTCCAGCCGCATGAACTCCAGATTGGCCAGCCAGGGAAGCACCCCACCGGCCACGGCCAGGGCGAGATACAGCCAGGCGATCCAGCTGATGCCGCCGGGGCCCGGGCTGGCGCCTCGACCCTCTGGCACCGGCACCGATGCGGTCTCGTCATTCGGGTTCATCAGACCGTCGTCGCTCATGGGGCGTAGGGCGTGGGAGCCCGTTCCGGCTGGTGGGGATCCCATTGCATCACCTGCTGCTCCACCTGCTGCAGCACAGCCTCGCAGCGCTCGGCGTAGGTCAGGGCCCGGCGGTAGAGATCGGCCATCGTCTCCACATCCAGCTCCTGGTCCTGCAGCTGGGCCAGACAGAGTTCCAGGGCCGTCTGGGCTTCACGGAAACTCAGATCCGCCGCCACGTCGGCAGCCGAATCGTGGCTGGACGCCGCTTTGGAGGGCTGCGGTGGAGGAGGGCTGGATCGGGGGGCGGGCTTGGCCATGGGTTCGACAGGGGGCGGTGGAGCGGAGATCTCAGGGCGCCGCGTGGGCGGCAGGGCATCAGGGGCCCGGTCCGTCCGGTTCGATCCCCTGCACCCGCATCACCACCCGGCCATCCGCCAGCTCCGCGATGACTCCTGCCCCCGGCCGCAGTTGGGCCACCGAGCGCAGCAGCCGTCCGTCGGTATCCCTCAGCAGACTGAAACCCCTGGCCAGCAGGTGATGGGGAGAGAGCGCCTGCAGCAGTTGCCGTTGCTGGACCAGCCACTCCCGCCGCTGACCCAGCAGCCGGCCCGGATGCAGCATCCGCAGCTGCTCCTGACGGGTGGCCAGCCGGTGCCTGGCTGAGGCGATGCGAAGGGCCAACGTGCGTTGCAGATGGCCGTGCTCCTGCTCCAGGGACCGGAGCATCTGGAGACGTTCCGGAAGCAGGGCCACCAGGGCCGCCGTGGGCGTGGCCGCCCGGTAGTCGGCCACCAGATCGGCGATGGTGACGTCATCCTCATGGCCGATGCCGCAGATGACCGGGCATGGAGACGCCGCCAGGCAGCGGGCCAGAGGCTCCCCGTCGAAGACGGCCAGATCTTCCCGGCTCCCGCCTCCTCGGGCCACCACCAGCGCCTCGATGCCAAGGCTGACGGCCTTCCGGAAGAGGCTTTCGATGGCGGCGACGATCTCGGATTCCACGTTCCCTTGAACGGGGATCGGCACGACCAGCAGATCCGTGGCGGGCCACCGCTCCCTGGCCGTTCTCAGCATGTCGGCAAGGGCCGCGCTCGGCACGCTGGTCAGCAAGGCGATGCGGCGGGGCCAGCGGGGCAGCGGTCGCTTCCGCTCCGGGTCAAACAGCCCTTCCGGCTCCAGCCGGCTGCGCACCTGCTCGAACTGGCGCAGAACGGTGGTCAGGCTGGGACGCACATCCAGAACCTGGACCGTGAGGCTGGCCCTTGCCGCCCAGAAGTTGAGCTTGCCGACGACCACCACCCCATCGCCTTCCTGGGGAACGAAGCTGAGTTTCTGGAGCTGGGAGGACCAGATCACGCCCTGGATGCTGGTCTGGCCGTCGATGAGGCTGAGCCACAGGTGGCCCTTCTTCTGCTGGGGACGCCCCACGGTGGCCTCCAGCAGGAAGCGGGGGGCGAACCCCCTCTCGAGCAGCGAGCCGATGGCCTGGTTGAGTTCAGCGACCGTGAAGCGTGGAATGCCGTCGTGCTGGCGGGGAGACGCGCTGCTGCCAGGGACCGTAAGCATGGCTTCAGTGCGTGAGCTTGCGGTAGCAGAGCCACCAGTAGAGACTCAGCAGGCCGGCCACCAGAGCAAGGGCGCGGCCGGCGGGATGGTCCACGCGGATCAGGCCCGCCCCGGTGATCACCAGCGCACTGCTCAGCAACCGGGCGCCGTCGCGGCGGTTGCCGACATAGAAACGCGGAGAGGCGGCGGAGGGGGCCATCAGGGGGCGGAGCCTGGAGAGGGGCTCAACCTAGGACCGCACCACGGCCCACAAAAAAGCCGCCGGTAGGCTCGGCGGCCATCGCCCTGCAGGGAGGCTCAGGGAGCCTTGGGCCTGGGAGAAGGCCCGGTCTCAGCCGAGGCCAACCTGGGCCAGAATGCCTTGGCCGGTGAGAATTTCGGTCGCCAGACCGATCACGAAGCCCATCATGGCCAGGCGGCCATTCCAGGTTTCGGCGAAGTTGACGAAACCGAAGCGGGGCTGGGAAGCGTCAGACATGGAAGGAACCCTCGGTAGAAAACTCACTGTAACGAAACGTGGAGCGTTCTTGACAGTCGCAGGGACTACGGATCCGGGTGTGGGTTGCACGGTTGACAGCCGAGCCCGGCCATGGCATTGAGGCCGCTGCAGGTGCCGGGCCCCGGCCGTGGGTCGTTCTGGGGGCCCGGGCCGCAGGAACGCCGGACCAGGCCCCGCGTCCGCATCCAGCAGCACCTCGCGGAGCCCCTGCCCAGCGGAGCTGATCTGGTGCTGGTCACCGATCTCGACGGAACCCTGCTGGAGGGCACCGTCCCGACGCGACGCCGGGTCTACGGCTGGCTGGCCTCCCAGCGCCACCGCGTGTTGCAGGTGTTCAGCACGGGAAGGGATCTGCGCTCCGTCACCCGGCTGCTGGCCCAGGAGGCAGCGCTGGGGCTCCATCCCCCCCACCTGGTGATCGGCGATGTGGGCTGCACGGTGGCCTGTGGCGCCTCCCTCACCCCCCTGCCCCTGGCCCTGGATCCGATCGAGGCCCTTTGGCGGGGACGGGCGGAGAAGGTGCTGCCCCTGCTTGCGAGGCTCCCGGGCCTGTCCCCCCAGCCCCTCAGCGCCGACCGGCGCCTGGCCTACGGCATCGACCCCCACAGGCTCGACATCCGCCGGCTGGCGGCCATCGAGGCCCATGGGGTGGATTGTCTGGTTTCCGGCGATAAGTACCTTGACGTGCTGCCGCCCGGTGTCAACAAGGGCAGCACCTTGCTGGGTCTGCTGGAGTGGCTGGAGCTGGAACCCGCCTTGGTGGTCACCGCGGGGGATTCCCTCAACGATCTGGCCATGTTCGAGACGGGACTGCAGAGCGTGATGGTTGGCAATGCGGAGCCCGGCCTGGTGCGGGCCCTGCCGGGGCTGGCCCGTACCTATCGCGCCAGCGCCCATGGCTGCGACGGCATCCTCGAAGGACTGCGCCATTTCGGCTTCGGCCATCTTCTGGACGGCCTGCTCTGATCGGCCGGCCCCCCGCGGCCCCGCTGGATCAGTGGACTGACCCGGATCAACGGTCCGGCTTGCGGGCACTCTCCCGCGCCAGGGCCGCCTTGGTGCGGGCGCTGGCGATGCCCTGGCGGGGATCCTCGGGCCAGGGATGACGCGGGTAGCGGCCGCGCAGCTCCCGTCGCACTTCGGTGTAGCCGTGCTTCCAGAAGCCAGCCAGGTCGCTGGTGACGGCAGCGGGGCGTCCCGCCGGAGACAACAGCTCCACCTTCACCGGCAGGCGGCCGTCGAGCACCGTGGGCCCTTCAAGGCAGCCGAACATCTCCTGCAGCTTGACGGCCAGCACAGGGATGCCGCTTGCGTAGTCCAGCGGCACCCTGCGGCCGGACGGTACCGGCTGGGTGAGGGGCAGAAGGCGATCCAGCTCCTGGCGCAGGCACCAGTCCAGACCGCCCCAGAGGATCTCCGACAGGTCGAGCTGCTGCAGATCCTGAAGGCTGCGCAGGCCGCCGAGGTGGGGGCCCAGCCAGGCGCCGGGATCGTCCCGCAGCCGCTCCGGTGATCGGTCGGGCCAGGGCGCTCCCAGGTACCGGTGGGCCAGTATCAGCCTCTGTTGCAGCTGGCGGCTGGCACGGCACCAGGGCAGCCCGTCGAGGCCCAGCCCCTGCAGGCCTTCCAGCAAGGCGCGCTCCACCAGCTCTCCGCTGGCTTCCGGCCAGGGCCGACGCTCCAGCACCAGGGCTCCGACGCGCCGCAGCCGCTCGCAGCGCACCCGTTGGTCGGCGGCATCCCAGCGGGCTTCGGCGCTGTCCTCGACCGCGTCCGCCACCAGCTCTTCGAGGTCGCGGCGGCGGAGGGCCACCGCCAGCCGCACCCGGGCCTCCTGCCCCTGCCCGTCCACGCTCGCGATCGCCAGGGCTTCGGCCCCCGCCAGGGGGTCCCCCGGAGGAAGAACGGCGCCGCGACCGCTGCGCATCAGGAAGCGCCCATCCCCCCGGCCCCGGCCCAGGGCCAGCCGCTCCGGATAGGCCCAGGCCAGCAGCTGGGCCGCATGGGCGTCGTCGGATCCGGCGGCCGCATCGCGGCAGGAGGCCGCCGCCACTGGCTCTGCGGCCCCCCGCCCGTCCCCGAGCTGGCGCAGCAACTGGGACTGGAGGCGGCTCCAGGGGGCCCGAGAACCCGAACGGGCGTTGTCGCCGGGGTCTGGGCGGCTTCGCCACAGCCAGTCGAGGCGCCGCATCAGGTCGCAGCCGGCCTCGCGGCGATCGAGGGGATCCCGTTCGCTGAGCAGCACGGCCACGGCAGTGGCGAGGGACTCCCAGCCCCGTTCCCTGGCCCGCAGCAGCATGTGGGCCAGGCGTGGATGGAGCCCCAGGCGGGCCATGGCCCGCCCGTGAAGGCTGATCAGTCCGCGGCCATCGACGGCCCCCAGCTGTTGCAGCAGCGTGCGGGCCTCTGCGAGCGAACGGCGGGGGGGCGGAACGAGCCAGGGCACGCTGTCGTCGGCCAGGCTGCCCCATTCCGCCAGCTGCAGGGCGATCGGCAGGGGATCGACCTCGAGCAGTTCCGGCGGATCGAAAGCGGGTCGGCGCTGCTGCTCAGCCGGGGACCAGAGCCGCAGGCAGTGTCCCGGTCCCAGCCGACCGGCCCGGCCGCGCCGCTGCGCGGCACTGGCCTGGCTGGCGGGCTGGGTGACCAGTCCATCCATGCCTGTGGCCGGGTCAAAGCGGCTGAGACGGCTGAGGCCGCTGTCGATCACCAGCGTCACCCCCGCGATGGTGAGCGAGCTCTCCGCCACCGAGGTCGCCAGCACCACCTTGCCGGCCGGCTGGCGGGCTGCCGCGATGGCGTGCCCCTGGGCCGCCAGGGGCAGTTGGCCATGGAGGAGAACGGCTTCCGTCTCGGCCCCCCAGGGGCTGGCTTCGATGGCACGGCGCGCCGTCTCCAACTCCCCGAGGCCCGGCAGGAACACCAGCACGGTGCCCCGCGGCTGGGGCTGGGTCAGCCAGTGAGCTTCGAGTGCCCGCAGCACCTGGCGTTCGAGCCGCTCGTCCTGCCGGGGCGGCTGATAGGTGACGCTGACCGGATGGCTGCGTCCCTCGCAGCTGATCACGGCGGCTCCATCCAGTTCGGAGGCCAGGGGTTCGAGATCGAGTGTGGCCGACATCACCAGCAGACGCAGCTCGGGACGCAGCAGGCTGCGGGCCTGACGGACCAGGGCCAGGGCCAGATCCGCCTCGGCCTGGCGCTCATGAAACTCGTCGAAGATCACGCAGGCCACCCCTTCCAGGGCGGGATCGGCCTGGAGCCGGCGCAGGAACAGGCCGGTGGTGACCACTTCCAGACGGGTGGCCGTCGAGGTGCGCGACTCCAGCCGCACGCTGTAGCCCACCCGGCCGCCTACGGGTTCGTTGAGGTTGGCGGCCAGGCGCTGGGCAGCGGAGCGGGCCGCCAGCCGCCTTGGCTCCAGCATCAGAAGGCGAGCCTCCGGGCCCAGGCTGTCGAGCAGGGCGAGGGGAACCCGGGTGGTCTTACCAGCGCCGGGTTCGGCCTGGAGCAACAGGGTGGCACCAGGCCCGAGGGCGGCGGTGATGGCCGGGAGGCGGCCGTCGATGGGCAGGGGCGGGTTCAGCGCACGTGGCGGATGCCATCCACCGGGTGGTAGGCCTCACCGGTGGTTTCCTCGTAGACGATCGCCGGCAGGCCCGTTTCGAACATGGTCTGCAGGGCTTCCTTCAGATACGGGTTCCAGCCGCCGGTGGTGACTTTGCCGTGGCGCACGGTCCAGTCCCAGGTGCCCTGGAGATCGCGGGGAATGCGTCCTTCCCGGTCCCGCCGGGCCACCAGATCCTGGGATTCGACGATGCCGACCAGGATCGGGTCCTTGCCGTAGGAGGGCGTGAGGCTGAGCTCGAGCCGAATGGGATCATCCTTCACCATCTTGAGGCGAAAACGAGGCGGCAACTTCAGTGCCCCGAGCACGGCTGCCACGATTCGCGTTCTCTGATCCACCATCGATCTCCGCCGGTAAGCGCATTCACCTCAGGGAGCCTATTCAGCGGCCGGCCGGGCGTGCTCAGTTCGGATCGGCGGGGAAGGCGGGCTGCTCGTTGTCGCCACTGAAACGGACGGTCAACAGATCCTCCTGTGTCAGCTGACCATCCGCATCGAGCAGCTCGGGGTGGATGGTCAGCCGACCGGTGCGATCACCGGCACGGCTGCCCGGATCGGTGGCAGCGGCCCCGGCATCACCCGGCCTGGGGACCGCACGAAACCCCTGCCCCATGACCCGGAAGGCCTGCCAGAGAAGCAGGACGAAGGCGGCCCCGTAGAGGATCGGAAAGAGCTGCGAGAGGAGGGAGGTCATGGTGCGATGGGAACCCCGCATGCCGCGGACTCGTTCCCATCATCACCCGTCCGACGGAGAGGCGGCGGTGGCCAGCATCCAGGCCCAGAGGGAGGTGCAGGCAGCTCCGAAGGCGAGAAAGGCGAGAAGCAGGCGGCTTGTGTCCATGACTCTATAAAAAACTTTACAAATCATAGCCGATCAGGCCGGTTTGCCTCCCCTTCCTCCTTCCTGTCGGGTTGTCTACGGTTTTGGTCTGTCCGAGCCTTTAAGCGATGCGCTCCACCCGCGTTCTTGCCGCAGCCGCTGCCGGGCTTGCCACGGCCACAGCCACAGCCACAGCCACAGCCACCGTGGTCCTCATCAGCCCGGCTCTCACCTCCCCGGGTCTGGCCCAGCCGGCTGCTTCGGTTCTCGGGCGGCAGTCGTTCGTGGCGGCGGCGATCCGCCGGGCGGGTCCAGCCGTGGTCACCATCGACACCGAGCGCACGGTGCAGTCGGCGGCCGGGGGGGGGCTGCCCCGGGGTCTGCTGAACGATCCCCTGTTCCGCCAGTTCTTCGGTATCCCCCAGCAGGGGGCTCCGTCGCGACGCACCGAGCGGGGTCAGGGAAGTGGCGTGATCCTGCAGTCCGACGGCCTGGTGCTCACCAACGCCCACGTGGTGGATAGGATTGACAGGGTGACCGTGGGCCTGGAAAACGGCCGGCGCTACGAGGGCCGTGTCGTGGGTCTCGACAAGCTCACCGATCTGGCGGTGGTGCGTCTGGTCGGGGCGGGTCCGTGGCCCGTGGCGCCACTGGGCAACTCCGATGCCCTCCAGGTGGGCGACTGGGCGATTGCGGTGGGCAACCCCTTCGGCCTCGACAACACCGTCACCCTGGGGATCATCAGCAGCCTGAACCGGAACGCCAGCAAGCTGGGCATCACTGACAAAAGGCTGGATCTGATCCAGACCGATGCGGCCATCAACCCCGGCAATTCCGGTGGACCGTTGCTGAATTCCGATGGTGAAGTGGTGGGCATCAACACCCTGGTGCGGTCAGGGCCGGGAGCGGGTCTGGGCTTCGCCATCCCGATCAACCGGGCCCGCAGCATCGTCAAGGAACTTGTGGCGACCGGCCGTGCCACCCACCCGATGATCGGGGTGGGGCTTGATGAGGTCCGGGGCGGAAGTGGAGCGGGCCCTGCCAAGGGTGCGGTCGTGGTTTCGGTGCAACCGAACGGCCCGGCGGATCGGGGGGGGCTCAGGGCCGGTGATGTGATCGTTGCCGCTCAGGGGGCGGAGGTCAGGGATCCTTCCCAGGTGATCAATGCCGTCGAGCGGGCCGGGGTGGGCGGAACCCTCAATCTGACGGTGAACCGTCGAGGGGCGCTGGTGAATCTGCAACTCGTACCTGGCGACATGGCCGTGTTGCGCCAGGGATAAAGGGATGGCCCGACCCCGCCACCTTGTGGCCGGGCCACCGAACAACCCTCAGAGGACGTCCATGCCGCCTTTGCCGCTGTCAGGGCGGAGGGCGTCGAGGAGGCCGGCATCCATGGTGAGTTCAGCTCCGAAACGGCTCGGTGCGCCCAGTTGCTGCCGCATGACCCACTGCGTGGCCGCCTTCTGGCTCTGCCAGGCCTGAAGCAACTGCTTGGCCAGTCCCCGCAGGACCTGGGGATCCCCCGTGGCGTCGATGGCTCGGGTCATGCGCTCCAGCTCGAATTTCTGGCCGAGGCTGAGGGCGAGGGGTTCGGACATGGTGGGCGGTGCGATGGGGCTGATCTGACCGGCCCAAAGCTACAAACTGTTTCAAGATGACACGTAGCGCCTGTTACAGGGCCTGCGCTCTGGTCAGGAAATCCGCTCAACACCCTCGCCTTGGCCCCTGGCCGGCTCAGTGGCGCTCCCGCAGCTCTTCCACGCAGCGGGTGACGCACTCCCCGTCTTCCAGGGAGCAGGTGGTGATGCATTCGAAGTACACCTCCATCGCATCGCTGATGCCGACCGTCTCGTCGCGGTCTGCGTTCCAACCGTCGGGGACGACGTTCTGGATGGTCATCGCTGTTCCTGGATGGGTGACCCTGTCAGCCTATGCACACAAAGTTGGCGGCACCAGGGAAATGAGTCTTCCTGCCTAGGGAACCATGAAGTTGTATTTTGTGGCGCCGCGGCAGCCTCCACCGCGTCAGTCGCCTTTGCTGCTGCCGTTGCCGTTCTTGCCCGCCGCTCTGCCCTTGGCCTTCCCACCGGTCTTCTCTGCGGATCTGGCGCGCTGTTTCTCTCGCTGTTGCTCGCGTCTGGAGGCCAGCTTGCTCTCCTGCTCCAGGCGATCGCGCTCCAACGCCTCCTCGCGTTTCTTCTCCTGGTAGTAGGCGTAGTCGCCGCGATAGAGCACCAGTTCCCCGTCACGCACCTCCACGATCCGGTTGGCCACCCGGCCTATGAAGAAGCGGTCGTGGGAGACCAGCAGGGCGGCGCCTTCGTAGGCCATCAGGGCCTCCTCGAGCATCTGCTTGGCAGGGATGTCGAGGTGGTTGGTGGGCTCATCCAGCACCAGCAGATTGCAGGGGGTGAGCAGCATCAGGGCCAGGGCCAGCCGGGCCTTCTCCCCACCGCTGAGCTTGGCCACCGGTTTGAACACCGTGTCGTTGCTGAAGCCGAAGCTGCCCAGCAGGGAACGCACCTGGGTCTGGGTCCAGTCGGGCACGGCCTCGAACAGGGTGTCAATCACCGTCTTGGCCAGATCGAGGGCTTCGGCCTGGTTCTGCTCAAAGTACCCCGCCACCACGTGGTGTTCCCCCAGGCCCGCCTGGCCCTCAAGGGGGATCTCGTAGCCCATCACCAGCCGCAGCAGGGTGGATTTGCCGGCTCCGTTCGGGCCCACGAAGGCGATCCGATCGCCGCGCTCCACCTCCAGGTTCGCCCCCAGAAAAAGAATCTGGTCGTCGTAGCCGTGGGTGAGGTTCTCGATCGCCGCGACCACCCGGCCCGAGCGGGGGGCGGGGGGAAAGGCGAACCGCGGCCCGCTCACCGACTCCAGCGGCGCCTCGATCCGCTCCACCTTCTCCAGCAGCTTCTCGCGGCTCTTGGCCTGGGTGCTGCGGGTGGCGCTGGCCCGGAAGCGGTCGATGTAGGCCTGCTGGCTGCTCAGTTCCTTCTGCTGACGCTCGAAGGCGGCCTGGCCGGCCTCCCGCTCCAGGGCCTTCTGCTCGAGATGCTGGCTGTAGTTGCCCAGGTAGGTCCGCGAGATGCCGCGCTCGGTCTCGACGATCTGGTTGCAGACCCGATCGAGGAAGGCCCGGTCGTGGCTGATCACCACCAGGGGAACCGTCTGATCCACCAGGTAGCTCTCCAGCCACTGGATCGTTTCGACGTCCAGGTGGTTGGTGGGTTCGTCGAGCAGCAGCAGATCCGGTTCCTGCAGCAGGATCTTCCCCAGGGCGATGCGCATCTGCCAGCCGCCGGAGTAGTCCCCCACGGCCTTCTCGGCGGACTCGGGGGTGAAGCCGATGCTGGGCAGAAGCTTGTCGATGCGGGCATCGAGCTCGTAGCCGTGCAGGGCCTCGAAACGGCTCTGCAGTTGACCGAGCTCGTCGATCAGCCGGTCGAGCAGGGCCGGATCGCCGGCGGCCTCCTCACTGGCCATGGCCTCCTCCACCTGCCGCTGGCGGTTGAGCACCTGGGCCGCCTCACCGAAGGCCTGGAAGAGTTCCTGGCGGACGCTGCGGGCGAGGTCCACATCGAACTCCTGCTGCAGGTAGGCGATGCGGGGGTCCCCCTGGCGGACCACCTGGCCGCTGGTCGGTTCCTCCAGCCCGGCGATGATGCGCATCTGGGTGGATTTGCCGGCCCCGTTGACCCCCACCAGGCCGATCCGATCTCCCCCCTTGACTTCCCAGGTGATGTCCTTGAGCACCTCACCGGTGGGATAGATCTTGCCGATGCGTTCGAGGCGCAGCACGGAGCGGAAAGCGGTCGCGGTGAGCGCATCATCCCCTGCCGGCGCGTCCTGCAGACTGTCGAACGGGTCCGCGCGTGTCGTCAGGATGATCAAGCGCCTCGAGCAGATCGCCGCCCTTGTGGTGGCGGCGGGCCTGGCGCTGACGAGCTACTGGCTGTTCTTCAGCTGGGCCCAGGGGGGAGGTTCCCAGCCCCGCGAACGGCCCCGCCGTCCCCAGCAGGAGGGGCGCCGCACCTCGGGTTCAGAGCCCGCCCCGGGCCTTGATCAGCCATTGTTTGGTGGCGCCATCATCGAGGCCGGCCAGATGGGCCTTGACCTCCTCCGGGCTGACCGGCAGGCCCGCCTGCTCACCGAGGGCGACGATCCTGCTGAGGGCTCCGCTCGGATCCTGAAGGGCCTGGCGGAACAGTGACTGGGTGAGATCGGCATCGTTGCTGATGCGTCCGTAAAGCTCGGCGGCGTTGCTGGTGGTCATCCTGGCCGGGATTCTTCCCTGACCTTATGGGCTAGGGGGCCATGGGCGCAGCTCCTGCAACGACTTCGTCAGGGGTGCCGGAGGGATCAGGCGGCGCGGGGAGTGGTGTCTTCCTCGGCTCCGCTGGCGGAGGCGTCCTCCATGCTGCGGGCATCGAGACAGAGCACCTTGCGCAGCTGGGCGTAATTGGCGGCCAGGGACTGACGTCCCTCCTGCTCGGCGCCGTACTCGGCGCGCTGCAGCACGTGGTGCAGATGGGTCAGCAGGTAGGTGCTGATCACGGCCGAAACCAGCACATCGCTGCGTTCCGCGGTGCTGCGCCGCCGGCTCTGGCGGCTCTTGGGCTGCAGGGAGGTCTCGGAACCGGTCGGGCGGGACTGGGTGGAGCGGGCCATGGCGGAAGCGGCCGGTGGGCCGTCGGAATGGACGGGGGTGGGGACGGGTGGCGTGGAACGGGTGGGCCTGGAGCTGGTGGACCCGGAGAAGGGGATCCCGAGGGGGCGGGATGGTCCACAACCCTACTGTTGGATACTACCCATGACAGTCACTGTACACTGTTTCCTATCCCGCCGGATCCCAGCGGCACCCTCCCTTCGGCCCCCACCCAGAGGCACCGTGCCCACCCGTCAGACCTCCTCCAGCGGCAAGCCCAAGTCGCCGCGGATCCAGGTCGTCCTGCCGGAGGAGCTCTGTGCACGCCTGGCCACCCTGGCGGAGAGCGAGTCGCGCACGGTCAGCAACATGGCCAAGGTGCTGATCCAGCAGGGGGTGGAACGGCTGGAACGGCAACGCCCCGCCGAGCCGGCCGCGGCCCCCTATCCGCTCGGGCCCACCGTCGCCGCCGATCGCTTCCGCCGGGAGCTGGAGCAGCAGGAGCAGGCCGGCACCCGCCGGTTGCGGGGAGCGCCGCGCCGGCTGCGCCTGCGCCAGCCCCCCTCATCCCCCTGACGGGGGCGGCAGGGCCATCACCCCCAGCACGGCGGCCCGCCGGGCCCCGGTGACGGAGGGCAGCGAGCCGGGATGGCCGCGGTGTCGCCACCAGGCCAGCAGGGCGAAGGCCAGGGCCTCCCGCTGGTCATCGGCGATGCCCTGGCTGGCCAGCGGCAGCACGGCCGTGCCGTGGCAACGCCGCCGCAGCTGCTCCATCAGGAAGCCGTTGCGGGCGCCCCCGCCGGCCACCAGCAGTTCCAGCGGCCGGGGCCGTTGGGGGCGAGCCAGGTCCTGGCCCACCACCGCCGCGCTGAAGGCCGTCAGGGTGGCCAGGGCATCGGCCGGATCCACCCCGTCGCCGAGCTCCGCCAAACGCCGATCGAGATCGGCGGCGCCGAACAGCTCCCGGCCGGTGGACTTGGGCGGCGCTGCCTGGAGGTAGGGCTCCTGCAGCCACTGCTGCAGCCGGGCTTCGTCGATGCGGCCCTGCCGCGCCCAGGCCCCGTCGGCATCGAAGCCCAGGCGACCGCCGCTGAAGCGGGACACCGCCAGATCCAGGAGCGTGTTGGCCGGGCCGCAGTCCCAGCCCAGCACTTGCGCCTTGCGGTCGGGACCGGAGGGCGGAGGCAGGAGGGTGAGGTTGGCGATGCCCCCCAGGTTGAGCAGGGCCCGCCAGCCGCCGATCCTGCCCAGCAGGGCGGCGTCGGTGGCCGGCACCAGGGGGGCGCCATGGCCGCCGAGGGCCAGATCGATGCTGCGGAAGTCGAACACCACCGGCGTCCCCAGCAGCTCCGCCAGCAACGGCCCCTGCAGCAGCTGCCAGCTGGCCCCGCGGCGCTCCCCCTCGGGAGGACGGTGCCAGAGGGTCTGGCCGTGGCAACCCACCAGCTCGGCCCGGCCGTCCGGGTCGCAGGCGCGGGCGGCCAGGGCCTGGTGCTCGGTGAGCTCCTCGGCGAGGTGCAGCAGGGCCTCGGCGTCCATGGGCACCCCCTGACCGACGGCCACCAGCCGTTCGCGCAGGCCCGCCGGGTAAGGGGTGTGGGCACTGGCCAGGAGGCGCCAGTGGGGCCGGGCCGGGCGACCCTTGAGGCTCACCAGCACCGCATCGACGCCGTCGGCGCTGGTGCCGCTCATCAGCCCCATCACCCGCATCGCTGTCCTTCGCAAGGCAATCAGTGGGAAGGCAGGGCTTCGAGGGCTTCGCTGCTGCCCATCACCACCAGCAGCTCGGCCTCGTTGAGCACGTGGGAGGCGGGCGGGTTGACCGTGAGCTGGTTGCTGGGACCCGCGGCCAGCACGCTGACGTTGTAGTTCTTGCGCAGATTCAGATCGCGCAGCGACTGGCCGACGAAGGAGCTCGGAACCTTGATCTCCTCGATGCTGTTGCGGTCGTCGAGGCGGAGCCGCTCGAGCAGGTTGGGCCGGATCAGTTCCATGCCCAGCCGCGTTCCCTGCATCTTTGAGGGAAAGACCACCTTGTCGGCGCCGACCCGCCGCAGCATCTTTTCGTGCAGATCGCTGGTGGCCCTGGCGATCACCTGTTTGACCCGGCTGCCCGTGCCGTCCTTGACGATCAGGGTGGCTGTGATGCTGGCGCCGATCGGTTCGCTGATGGCGACCACCACCGTGCCCACGTCGAGGGCGCCGGCGGCCCTCAGGGCCTCCTCATCGGTGCAGTCCACCACGCGGGCCTCAATGGCCGGATCCATGTGACGCAGTTCATCGATGGCCCGCTGGCAGTTGTCGATCGCCAGCACCTCGGCCCCATGGCGCAGAAGTTCCTTGCAGACGGCACTGCCGAAACGACCGACGCCGATCACGGCGTAGCTGTTGGAGGTGTCCTCCTCACTGCCCTGCCATTGCCACCACTGGTTCATGAGGCCGACGTCGGGGAATGCATGGGTCGAACTGGATCGGGAGGAATCGGTGGGAGGGGGGCCGGGCTTCAGATGTAGAGATCCTCGCGGGGGTACCCCACGCGATTCTGGGGCCGACTGCCGTAGACGGCCGAAAGCAGCAGCAGAATGCCGATCCGGCCCACGAACATGCCGACCATCAACACCAGCTGGCCCCAGCGATTCAACTGACTGGTGACGCCCACGTCGAGGCCCACGGTGGCGAAGGCGGAGATGCAGGTGAACAGCTTCTCCAGGAAGGTGAACGCCTCGCTGCCGGGGGTGCCGGCGGTGGTGTTGCCCAGCCCCAGTAGCAGGGCCATGCCCAGCACGAACAGGAGCGAGGCGAGGGTGACCCCCACGGCCTTGAGAATGACCTTGGCGGGAATTTCCCGGTTTCTCACCACCACCTCGTCATGGCCGCGCAGGGTGGAGCGGGTGGCGGCGACCAGGGCCGCGAAGGTGGTGGTCTTGATGCCGCCGCCGGTGCCGCCGGGGCTGGCGCCGATGAACATCAGGGCGATCATCAGCAGCAGGCCGGAGTCGGAGATGGTTTCGGCGCTGATGGGGATGGTGTTGAAGCCGGCGGTTCGGGTGGTGATCGACTGGAACAGGGTGACGAATACCTTGTCCAGCAGATTCATCTGCTCCACCATCCCCTCCGTGGCGAAGTGTTCGGTGAACAGCAGCCCCAGCGTTCCGATCACGATCAGGCCGAATGTGGTGCGGATCACCAGGCGGGTGTGAAGGCTGAGGCGGCGAATCCGACCGAGCCGGAAGCGGTTCACCCAGATGTCGTTGGTGACCCGCCAGCCGATGCCGCCCATCACGATCAGCAGGCCGATCACAACATTGACAATGGGTTGGCTCCGGTAGCCCACCAGGCTGTCGCGCCACAGGCCGAATCCGGCATTGTTGTAAGCGCTGATGCAGTGAAACAGGGAGGCCCAGAGCCTCTGGCCCGTGTCAGGAATATCGGTGAAGCCGAAGTTGTAGAGGATCATGGTGCCAACCCCGATCACCACGGCGGCGATCAGCAGAATCTGATTCAGGGTGGGGCCGATGCCACCCACCCCGAATTCATCGAGGGCACGGCCCTTGTCGAGGCGGTGGCGCAGGCCCGATCGCCCCTGCACGAAGCCCTGCAGGAAGGTGGTGATCGCCATCAGACCCAGGCCCCCGGTGAGGATCAGCCCGGCCAGGGCGACCTGTCCGACGAAGGTGAGATCGGCGCCCACGTCGATGATCGACAGTCCCGTGACCGTGATGGCGGAGGTGACGGTGAACAGCGCCTCCCAGAGGCCCACCTGTCGGGTGGAGCAGAGCGGGCTGGCCATCACCAGGGTGCCGAAGGCGATCACCAGCAGACCGGTGACCAGCGTGAACTGCGGCACCGTCAGACGGTGCCGCCAACTCTGCAGTCGCTTCACTTGTTGGGCTGGGGAGTCATCCTCAGGTAAGGACGGATTTCGGTCACACCCTTGGGAAACTTGGTGCGGGCCTCATCGGTGGGGATCGAGGGGACCACGACACAGTCCTCGCCCTCCTTCCAGTTCACCGGAGTGGCCACCTGGTGGTGGTCGGTGAGTTGGAGAGAGTCGATCACCCGCAGGATCTCATCGAAATTGCGACCCGTGCTGGCCGGGTAGGTGATCTGCAGACGCAGTTTCTTGTTGGGGTCGATGATGAACACCGAGCGCACCGTGAGGTTGCTGAGGGCGTTGGGGTGAATCATGCCGTAAAGGCTGCTCACCTTCTTGTCGCTGTCCGCCAGGATCGGGTAGTCGACGCTGGTGTTCTGTGTCTCGTTGATGTCGCCGATCCATCCCTTGTGGCTCTCGGCGGAATCGACGCTCAGGGCGATCGTCTTGACATTGCGCTTCTCCCATTCGGCGCGCAGCCGTGAGACTTCACCCAGCTCTGTCGTGCAGACGGGGGTGTAGTCAGCGGGATGGGAGAAGAGCACTACCCAGCTGTCACCGGCGAAGTCGTAGAGGTTGATCGGGCCGAGCTGGGACTCCTGAGTGAAATCGGGAACGGTGTCGCCCAGTTGCAGGGTCATCGGAGAGAAA
Source organism: Cyanobium sp. CZS25K (assembly GCA_030373325.1). Taxonomy (GTDB): domain Bacteria; phylum Cyanobacteriota; class Cyanobacteriia; order PCC-6307; family Cyanobiaceae; genus Cyanobium. Next base: position 17,954 of record JAUCZB010000020.1, read on the forward strand.
TTGGAGCTGGCTGATGCTGGCACAGCCGTGGGGCTGGTTGTCGTGGTCTCGGGGGGCCAGGACTGCAACTCCTGGCGCAGATGCTGGAGGCCCAGGTCCGCCGTGGCCGAAACGAACAGCATGGCCGGATCGAGGGCCCGGGCCCGTTCCAGTTCGCCGCTGGCGCAGCGGTCGATCTGATTGCCGATCACCCTTCTGGGCAGGGTGGCCTCCAGGGAATCGAGGATGGTCTGAACGGTGGCGAGCTGCTCGGGCCAGGCCGGATCCGCCAGGTCCACCACGATCAGCAGCCCGTCGGCATCGAGAGCCTCCTCGAAGGTGGAACGGAACGCTTCCATCAGCTGGGGAGGCAGCTCCCGGATGAACCCCACCGTGTCGGTGACCAGCAGCGGTCGGCTGTCCGCCGCGCCGCCTGTCGTCCGCTCGATCCGGCGTGTGGTGGGATCAAGGGTGGCGAAGAGCTTGTCCTCGGCCAGCACCGCCTGGCGGCCGCTGGCCCCGGTGAGGGCGTTGAGCAGGGAGCTCTTGCCCGCATTGGTGTAACCCACCAGGGCCACCCTCGGCAGGTCGCGCCGGCCCTGGCGCAGGCGGGCACGGTGGGCCCCCAGCCGCTGCACCTCCCGCTGCAGCCGTTCGATGCGGCGGGCAATGGCGCGCCGGTCCTTCTCCAGCTGGGTTTCGCCGGGGCCCCGGGTGCCGATGCCTCCCCCCTGCCGCGACAGGCTCAGTCCCCGGCCGGTGAGCCGCGGCAGGCGGTACCGCAGCTGGGCCAGTTCCACCTGCAGCCGGCCGGCGCCGCTCGCGGCCCGCTGGGCAAAGATGTCGAGGATCAGCTCACTGCGGTCGCTCACCGGCAGGTCCAGCAGGCCCTCCAGGTCGCGGGCCTGGGCGGGGGTGAGTTCCCGATCGGCGACCACCAGGCTGGCGCCGACGCGGCGTGCCTCCAGGGCCGCCTCCCGCAGCTTGCCTTCTCCCCAGGGGTTCCGGGAGGGGGGGCCGTGGCGGCGCTGCTCCACCCGGCCCACCGGCACGGCGCCGGCACTGCGCACCAGACCTTCCAGTTCGGCGATCAGCCGGTCGCTCAGGGCCCGGTCGCCGCTGGTCTGCACCAGCAGGAGCACCCGCTCGGGGCCCTCCAGGGCGGGGGCGGGGGACGCCTCCGGCGGCTCCACAGCGGCGAGGGCGACGGGGTCGAGGCCGCAGAGGTCGGCCAGATCCCCCTCCAGGGCGCAGTTCCAGGCGCGATCACCGCTGCCGGCCGGGGTGTGGATTGCCGCTTGCCAGCGTCCGCCGGCGTCCGGTTGCGGGCCGAAACGCAGCCAGAGGTCCGGCGCCACGTCCATGCCCACCACGGCCTCCTGGGCGGAGGGCTGCAGGTGCGCCTGGCGCCCAGCCCCTGCGCAGGTGAGCAGACGCAGGTTGTGGCCCTGGCGCCTGGAGGGCCCGGGAAGTTTCTCCAGCAGGCGTGCCGAGTGGTCCAGCTCCCCCACCCACAGCAGGCGGCAGAGGCCGCGCCCATCCACCACCAGGGTGAGGGGCAATTCCAGGTCCCGGCCCTCGGCCGCCAGACGCTGCAGGGTGAGCAGATCAGCTACCGCATCGCCGCGATGGCGCCGGTGGCAGATCTGCTCCAACCGGCGCCGTTCCGCGGGCCGCAGGCCCGCCGTCCTGCCGGCCAGCACCCCCTGCCTCAAGGACGTCGCACCAGCAGACAGCGCACGCCAGCTGCGCGGGCGCCGGCCCGATCCTCCGGGCTGTCGCCCACATGCCAGACCTGGGAGGCTGGCAGGCCAAGGGCTTCGAGAGCCATCTGGAAGGGCAGGGGCGACGGCTTGGAGGCCCCGGCGCTGCTGGAGACCACCACCTGCTCGAACAGATCGGCCAGCCCGAGACCCTCCAGCAGCGCCGGCAGCCGACGGTCGAAGTTGCTGACCACCGCGAGGCGCAGCCCTGCCCCGTGCCAGCGGCGCAGAACGGCGGGCACATCTGGATAGACGCGCCACAGGGAAGGATCGGCGAAGTGATCGAACAGGGCGTGATGCAGGGTCGCCGGGACTTCCGTCAGCCCTGCCCCTGCCGCCCCCAGCACGGCATCGATGCGCTCCCCCCACCAATGGCGCTCCGCCTGCAGCAGGCGGTCGCCCGCGAGGCCGGGGAAAGCCAGGGGAGGGGCCTGGCGCAGCACGGCCGGGAAGGCCCGGTCGATGGCGTCAGCGGCCACATCGATGCCGTGCTCGGCTGCCACCGCGGCATAGGTGTGGCCGACCGTGGCCCGAAGACCGATCAAGGTGCCCATGGCATCGAGCAGCAGCCCCCGGGGACGGGGCCAGCTCGGCGCTGGAGCCTCCGTGGCCGTCATGGCGTCCAGTCGGCCAGCCAGCCGGCGGCCACCCGCAACTGATGGGGCCGGCCCGGCAGGCGGGTGAGGTAGGCCAGACGACGCAGTTGGTAGGCCGCCGGCCCGGCCAGGGTGACGCCGGCAGCGGTGAGGCTCGCTTCGCCGATGCCGAGGCTCATCATCTCGCCCAGATCCTTCCAGCCGAAGGGTTCCAGCGGTTCGCCCCGCAGGGATCGGATCAGATTGGCGGCCAGCACCGGCGCCTGCTGGAAGGCCACCTGGGCTGTGGCCGGGCTGGCGGGGGCCTCGCCTGCCGCCCCCTCAGGGTCCACCGGGGCGGCCAGATCACCGGCCACGAACAGATCTCCATGGCCCAGCAGGCGCAGATCGGGCCCGCAGAGCAGGCGTCCTCGGCCGTCGCAGGCGGGGGCGGGGTCGATCCGGGGCGCACGGAAGTTCAGGCCGGCGGTCCAGACGGCGGCACGCACGGCGAGGGTTTCGGCGTGGGCGGGGCTGTCCCCTTCCGGATGGCAGCGCAGGGCGATCGCCCCGGCCTCGACCGCTTCCACCTGGGTGCGGGTGCGCAGCCGCACATCACGGCGCTGGAGGGCCAGGGCGGCCTGCTCCCGGTTGAAGGCCCTGGCCTGGGGCAACAGCCCCGGACCCTGTTCGATCAGTTCGATCACGGCGCTGCCTTCGGCCATGTCGGCGAGCTTGCAGGCCAGTTCCACCCCGGTCGGACCCGCCCCCACCACGGCGATGCGCTGCAGGGGCTTCCTCTGGCCTTTCAGTTCGGCCACCAGGTGCTGGAGCCGCCTCACATCCGCCAGGCTGCGAAAGCCCAGGCAATGGCGCTCGGCCCCTGGAACCGCAAAGGTGTTGCTCTCGGCGCCGGTGGCGATGACCAGGCGGCCAAACGAAAGGGTGCGGCCCGCCGCCGTCTGGAGCTGCTGCTGTTCGGCATCGATCCGCACCACCCTGTCCTGCAGCCAGGCCAGGCCGCGGCCCGCCAGCAGCCCGTCGTAGCGGGGAGCGATTTCCCAGCCCCGCAGTTCGCCGCTGAGCAGTTCGTAGAGAAGCGGCAGAAACAGGAAGCGGTCGTTCGGCTCGATCAGCAGGACAGGGGGATGGTGCTTCCGCTGGGCCAGGGCCAGCGCCGTGTACAGACCTCCGAAGCCACCCCCGACGATGACGACGTTCTGGGCTGGTTTCTGGTGCCCTTGCATGGACAAACCCTAACCACCGGGTCCCTGAAGGGCGATGATGGGTCAATGGTGTCCATTCCCCTGACGGCTTCCACCAGCCCCGAGGGCGGCGCGGCGGGCCCGAATCCGGCTCTCCAGGGGCTGCCCAGGGATCGGTTTGGATCTGCCATCGACCTGGAAGCCGCCCGTAACGGCCTCGAACCCCTCGACGCCATCGGCCGGATGCGCTGGGCCCGGGAGGCCTTCGCCGGCCGCTTCGCCGTCACCACCAGCTTCGGCATCCAGTCGGCCGTGATGCTGCAGATGGTGAGCGAGCTCGACGGTTCCGGCGACGGGCCAGCCATTCCCGTGCTCTGGGTCGATACCGGCTATCTGCCCCCCGAGACCTACCGCTACGCGGACGAGCTCTGCCATCGTCTGAAACTCAACCTGCATGTGCTCCAGGCCGACCTGAGTCCGGCCCGGATGGAGGCGCTGCATGGCCGGCTCTGGGAAACCGGAAATCCGGACGACATGCGCACCTACAACCGGTTGCGCAAGGTCGAGCCCCTCGACCGAGGGCTGGAACGGCTGGAGGTGCACTGCTGGGCCAGCGGGGTACGCGCTGGTCAGACCGACCACCGCGGGTCCATGCACTGTCTCGATCCCGTTCGCGAGCGATGGTCGCTGCGGCCCCTGCTCTCCTGGAGCCGGCGTGACATCTACTACTACATGCAGGACCATGACCTGCCCCAGCACCCGCTCTTTGATCAGGGCTATTCCACCGTGGGCGACTGGCACAGCAGCGCCCCCGACGACGGCATCACCAACGGCAGGGCCACCCGTTTCGGCGGCCTTCACCAGGAGTGCGGCATTCACCTGCCGGGGCTGATGGGCGAGGGCATCTGAGGTGCCGGGGCGCCAGCTCCGCTGGCTGCTGATCGGCAACAGCCGCTGGCACTGGGCCCTGGCCGATGCGGCCGGCGGGCCCGGCGAAGCTGGGCTGCACTTCCTTCATCAGCCGCCGTCCGCGTCTCCGGTGGAGCCCCCACTGGCCTGGGCTGCTGTGGGCCCGGTGCCTCCCCAGGCGGCCCTGCCTGCCGCGGCGCGCCTGGGGCTGGACGCGGTGCCTCTGGACGGTGCACCGCCCTGGCTGGGCATCGACCGGGCCCTGGCGGGCTGGTGGGCGGCCCGGCTGACCGGTGGCCCGGTGCTGGTGGCCGATGCCGGCACCGTGCTGAGCTTCACCCGGGTGGATGCTCGGGGCCGCTTCGTCGGCGGCCGGCTGATGGCGGGAGCCGCCCTGCAGCTGGCGGCGATGGGTTCGGGCACCCAGGGCTTGCCCTCCCTGGCGGGAGGCCTGGCGGCTGGTGCCGGCGGGGAGGCCTGGCCGCTGGCCACCGACGCGGCGATGCTGACGGGGGTGGCCGAGGGGCTGGCGGCCGCGGTGCTGGAGGCGGGGCGCCAGGCACTGGCGCTGGAGGCCGGCTGTCGGATCGTGCTCACCGGAGGGGACGGGCCCACCTTGTTGCCGCTGCTGCGCCGATGGCCCGAACTGGCGCAGGAGGACGCCCTGCTGTACCGCCCTGATCTCTGTCTGGAAGCCCTCGTGGCCCTGCGCCCCTGTCCGCCGGTGGGAGCGCCTCAGGCCAGGCCGAGGTCCTCAAGGATCTGATCGGCCATGGCCTCGGCCTTCACCTTGAGATAAAGGCGCTCCAGCTTGCCCTCGGGGTCGACGACGAAGGTGTGACGCATCATGCCCATGTACTCCTTGCCCATGAACTTCTTGAGGCCGTAGCTGCCATAGGCCTCGGCCACCGGACAGGGTTCGGCATCGGTGAGCAGGGTGAAGGGCAGGTCGTACTTGGCGACGAACTTGCCATGGCTGGAGGCACCGTCCTTGCTGATCCCCAGCACCCGGATGCCGTGGGTTTCGAAGGCACTCCAACGGTCCCTGAAGTTGCAGGCCTCCTTCGTGCACCCTGGGGTGTCGTCCTTGGGATAGAAGTAGATCACCACCCGCTGGCCCCTCAGCGCGGCGAGGGACACTGACTCACCCTTCTGATCGGGGAGCGTGAAATCGGGGGCTGGATCTCCCACCTGGAGGGCCATGGGTCCTTGAAGGCGTTGACGGACCCCTACCCTAGGGGCAGGGCTTTGGGACACGGCCACCCTGAGGCGGTCTGCCCCACCGCCACCCCTCACTTCTGTGTGGAGAACCAAAGAAACTGGCCACGAGTTGTAGGCAGGGCGACCTTCGATGGCTAAGTTGATATTGATGTCAACATCTCCTCCCGTGTTCAAGCGAATTCTCGCCGGTCTCTTCGTGGGAACGGCCATCTCGGCCTCCGTGCTGCCGGCCTCCGCGGCCGTTGACAACGATCTGCCCGTCCGTTGGAACACCGGCGCTGCCGTGTGGTCCACTCACCAGGATGCCTTCGATACTTTCCTCGACTCCGGTGACATCACCGATCGGGGCCTTGAAGGTGGTCTCGCCCGCTCCGGCTGGACGTCTGACGAAGTCAAGGCGGGCATGACCAAGACCTATTCCGTCAACCTGGTGGGGGTGTCGCGCTTCCTCTACTCGGACGCCGGTGTGAAGTTCCTCAAGAACGCCACCAACAGCTACTTCCCCTATTACAGCATGAACACCTATGCTGTACAGGCTCTGCGGTCGGCGATCATCGCTGATTCCGTGGACGGATCGATCTCCTCGGCGGGCATCATGAAGGCCCTGCCCACCGACTTCCGTCTGGCAGATTTCTGCAACACCTACACCGGTGCGCAGAACATCTGTGCCGAGGGTCGTTGCGCACCTGGTACCGCCCAGTGCACCTCGCTGCTCTCCTGGTATGTCTTCCTGCCCGCCTGCATCCAGGCCAACCAGATGGCCGACCCCGTCGCCATGGTGAAGGACACCCCCGCCCCTGCTCCCATGCAGGACCCTGTCCGCGGCCTCTGGTGAGCCATCGGGGAGGCTCCCTCCCCCCACAAGACTTCCAGCCCCGGCAGGTCCGGGGCTTTTTTATGGCCTGGCGTGCCTCTGGGCCAGCAGCAGCTTGTGCCCCAGGGGCTGGGGCAGGGCGGCACCGCGTCGCTCCCGGAACAGGGCTTCAAGATGCTTGCGGCCAGCGGCCGGCAGCAAGGAGGCCAGACGCTTGCGGTAACTGGCGCCTCTGGCGAACCAGCGCTCCAGCAGGGCGTCACTCAGGGGAAGCTCGAGGGGTTCCTCCCAGATGCGTTGTTCCACGCTCCAGCCGAGGCCTTCCAGGCTCTCCTGCACCCGATCGGCCAGCTCCGCTTCGCCCGCCCGCCAGTCCTGTTCCCTGGAGGCCGCCGCCTCGAGAGCCTCCTGGGCGACGCCGGCGCGGCTGCTGCCCAGGTGGGCGCGCAAGCTGCCAGCCGGCCCCAGCAGAGGGTGGGTGAACAGCAGGCGGGCCCGGGCGCCGGGGGCCGCCAGGGCCGTGAGCTGCTCCAGCCAGGCCAGCCGCTGCTCCGCTGAACAGTGTCGCCAGGGCTGGCGTGCCGCGATCCATTCAAAGCGTCCCTCCCCCTCGGACAGGGGGCCCAGCTGGGCCAGGAGTTGCTCGGGAGCCTCCGGTGCCACCGCCAGCAGGCGGGGACGCCGCAACTGATCCAGCAGCTGCAGCTGGGCCTGCAGGCGATCGAGCACCGCCGCGCTCGGGGTGGTCAGCACCACCTCCCCCTCGCTGGCGGCCTCCAGCGGATCGAGGGCCCAGAGCAGGGAGTGGGCTTCGAGCACCAGCACCCGATCCAGGCGACCGATGGCCGCGTCCTCCCAGAACCGCTGGCGCAGCCGGTCGAGCCGTTCGCCCTCGGCTCCGGCCTGGCGTTGAAGCCAGCGGTTCAGCAGGGGGTCGTCCGGACTGCTGCTGAGCAGGTCGCCCCTGTCGTCGGCGGCCGTTTCGGCCGCGGCGGCCAGCTGGGCGGCCCGGCGCTGCTGCAGCCGCTTGCGCAGGCTCCCTTCCCAGCCCAGGGATCCCGGCTGCCAGAACACCTCCCCCTGCAGGGCCTGGGGCAGATACTGCTGGGCCACCCAGTGGTCGGCATAGGCGTGGGGATAGCGGTAGCCCACCCCATCGCCGAAGGCCTGCCCGTCCCGGTTGGCGTCGCGCAGATGGGCCGGCACCTGCTGGCTCCGGGCCTCGCGCACCGCCTTGACCGCATCGAAGAAGCCCAGGCTGCTGTTGCTCTTCTCGGTGCCCGCCAGATAGAGGGTGGCGTGAGCCAGGGGGTAGAGCCCCTCCGGCAGCCCCACCCGGTCGAAGGCCGCGGCGCAGGCCTCCACCACCACCATCGCCTGGGGATCGGCCAGGCCGATGTCCTCACCGGCGGAGATCAGCAGGCGCCGCAGGATGAAACGCGGGTTCTCGCCGGCCTCCACCATCCGCGCCAGCCAGAAAAGGGCCGCATCGGGGTCGGAGCCCCGGATCGACTTGATGAAGGCGCTGATGGTGTCGAAGTGGGCATCCCCCTGCTTGTCGTAGAGCACCGCCCGCTGCTGGATCGATTCCTCGGCGATGGCCAGGTCGATGCGGATCACGCCGCCTGCATCGGCTTCGGTGGTTTCCACCGCCAGTTCGAGGGCATTGAGCAGGCTGCGGGCATCGCCGCCGGCCACGTCCAGCAGGTGGGCGCTCGCCTCCTCGGAAAGCTCCACGGGGCGCTGGCCGAAGCCGTGTTCGGGATCGGCCAGGGCCCGCTCCAGCAACAGGCGCAGGTCGGCCGGTTCCAGGGGCTGGAGGCGGAACAGGCGGGAGCGGCTCACCAGGGCCTTGTTGACTTCGAAGTAGGGGTTTTCGGTGGTGGCGCCGATCAGGGTGACGGTGCCGTTCTCCACCCAGGGCAGCAGGGCGTCCTGCTGGGCGCTGTTGAAGCGGTGCACCTCGTCGATGAACAGGATCGTGCGCAGGCCGTGGTGCTCCAGCCGCTGCCTGGCGGCGTCCACCTCGGCGCGCAGGTCCTTGACTCCGGCCAGCACGGCGTTGAGGCTGCTGAAGTGGGCCCGGGTGCTGCCGGCGATGATCCGCGCCAGGGTGGTCTTGCCGGTGCCGGGGGGGCCGTGCAGGATCAGGTTGCCGACCCGGTCGGCGGCGATGGCGCGGCGCAGCAGCCGTCCCGGACCCAGGATCGCTTCCTGACCCACGAAGTCGTCAAGGCGGCGCGGCCGCAGCCGATCCGCCAGCGGGGCGATCCTGCGCCTGGCCTGCTCGCCCTGATGCCAGAACAGATCACTCACCGCCCCATCATCCCGCCACAGGCGCTTCAGGAGCGGTACGGTCTGGCCGAAGCCTTGTCCGTCGCTGAACCCGTGATCGGCCATTCGAGCAGGCCGCCTCTTCCCGGGGCAACCACAGGGCGCCGGCGACGCTCCGGCCACACCCTCCCGGCGGCGGCCGCCGCCTTTCTTGGCGCCGCCCTGCTGGGGGCATGCCAGGCGGAGGCCCCTCCCGGCCGGCCGCCGCTCTCGGTGCGTGCCGAGCCGGCCACCCTGGCCCCCTTCACCGACAACGTCGACACTGTCAGCACCCTGGAAGCCATCGAGGAGGTGCAGCTGGCGGCCCAGGCCGGCGGACGCATCGAGCGGCTGCTGGTGCGTCAGGGCGACACTGTGGCCAGCGGCCAGTTGCTGCTCGTCCTCGATCAGGCCCAGGTCCGGGCCGATGTGGCCCGACTGCGCTCCGAGATGGAGACCAAGAAATTCACCTTCCAGCGTTTCGATTACCTGCAGAAACAGGGAGCCGCCAGCGCCCTGCAGGTGGATGAGCTCCGGCAGAGCTACATCTCCGCCCGTGAGCAACTGGTCGCCAGGCAAGCCGATCTGGCCTTCCACGATCTGAAGGCTCCGATCGCCGGGACCGTCGGTGACGTGCAGGCGAAGCTGGGAGACGTGATCTCGGCCGGCGATCCCTTCACCACGATCATCCGCAACGACCGCCTGATGGCCCGGGTGGATGTGCCGGCGGTGTTCTCCGATCGACTGCGTGTGGGTCAGACGGTGATCCTGATGGATCCCTCCACCAACAATCCCATGGCTCAGGGCGTGGTCGGATCGCTCGATCCCGGCGTGGTGGCCGGCACCCAGTCCCTGCTGGCCAAGGCCGAGTTCGCCAATCCGGCGGGGCTGCTTCGCACCGGCCTGCGCACCCGCACCCGGCTGGTGCTGGACAGCCGCCAGGAGCTGTCGGTCCCCTTCGCGGCCGTCACCCAGATCTCCGGCCAGAGCTTCGTGTATGAGGTGGGCAGCCTGGCGGACCTGGAGCGGCGTCCGGGACGGACCGACCTGACCGTGGCCCGGAAGCTTCCTGCCGGCACCAGCTTCGCCCTGCAGACCCCGGTGCAGCTGGGCCCCCTGCAGAACAACCGCTATCCGGTGCTCAAGGGCCTTCAACCTGGTGCCCGGGTGATCACCTCCAATCTGATCAACCTCCGGAACGGCTCGCCCGTCAAGGTGAACTGAGCCAAGCCTGAATGTCTCCTTCCAACACCTTCATCCTCAGGCCGGTGCTCACCACGGTGTGCAGCCTGTTGATCGTGATCGCCGGTCTGATTGCGATCCCGCTGCTGCCGATCGAGAGCCTGCCGGACATCGCGCCGCCGACGGTGAGGGTCACCTCCCGGTACGTGGGAGCGGATGCGGTCAGCGTGGAGCAGGGCGTCACCAGCGTGCTTGAGCAGCAGATCAACGGGGTGGAGAACATGGAGTTCATCACCTCCACCAGTGCGGCCGACGGCTCCAGTGCCATCTCCGTCACCTTCGCCAGCGGCAGCGACGGGGACATCAATCAGGTGAACGTTCAGAACCGGGTGTCCCTGGCCCAGCCGAGCTTGCCGGAGGAGGTGCGCCAATCCGGCATCACGGTGAACAAGGCCTCAAACTCCATCCTCCTCGTCTATAACTTCACCAGCGAAGATCCAAATAATAAATATAGCCTGGAGACCATCAGCGGCCTGCTGGATCAGAACCTCACCGATGCGGTCCGGCGAGTCCCTGGCGTCGGTGAACTCACCTACTTCGGCAACCGGCAGCTGGCCTTCCGTCTCTGGCTCGACCCGGACCGCCTGGCGGCCAACAAGCTCTCGGCCGCCGATGTTGTCCAGGCCCTACGCAGCCAGAACCGTCTGGTCCCGGTGGGACGCATCGGCGGTGCCCCCTCCCCCGAGGGCCAGCAGTTCACCCTCACGGTGCAACTGCAGGGACGGCTGCGGACCACCGAGGAATTCGGGGCGATGATCCTGCGTTCCACCGCCGATGGCGGCCTGGTGCGCCTGCGGGATGTGGGCCGTGTGACGCTGGGGGGTGAATCCTTCGACATTGAGGCCACCGACCTGCGAGGCGTTCCCTCCGTCGGCATGGCCATCTACCAGCTCACCGGCAGCAATGCCCTCGATGTCTCCAGTGGTGTGGAGGAGGTCCTCAAGGAATTCGCCGAGACCATGCCTGTCGGCATGACGATCCAGAAGATCTACGACAACACCGAATTCGTCGAGGCCTCGATCGAAGGCGTCACCTCCGCCCTGCGGGAAGCGGTGGTGCTGGTGGTGCTGATCCTGTTTCTGTTTCTGCAGAACTGGAAAGCCACCCTGGTGCCGGCCATCGCTATCCCGGTGGCCCTGGTGGGCACGTTCCTGTTCGTGCAGGCGTTCGGCTTCACCCTCAACCAGCTGACCCTGTTCGGCCTGGTGCTGGCGACCGGCTTGGTGGTGGATGACGCCATCACCGTGATCGAAGACACCTCGACGAAGAAGGCCTCGGGGCTCAGTGCCCTGGAGAGTGCCAAAGCCACGATGGATGAATTGTTCGGGGCGGTGATCGCCACCTCGCTGGTGTTGTTTGCGGTGTTCGTGCCGGTGCTGTTCTTCCCCGGGGCCACCGGAACGATCTACAAGCAGTTCGCCGCCACGATCATCTTCTCGATCCTGATCTCCACCTTCAACGCCCTCAGCTTTTCACCGATGCTTTCGGCCCTGTTGCTGGCCCGGGAGAGCGAGCCCCCCAGCCGCCGTACCTATGCCATCTCCGGGGTGTTCATCGGCTTCGTTTACGGCCTGCTCGCCAGCGGTGGCGGCACCCTGGTGGCCCTGGGGGTTCTGGCGTTGGCCACGGGGATCGGCTATGGCCTGCATCTGCTCACGGGCCTACCCCTGCGGATGCCTTTCGCGATTGGTGGCGCCGTCTCGGCCCTGCTGCTGGCTGGGGTCAACAGCCCTCTGGAGGTGCTGATCTACACGCTGATCGGCGGGCTGCTGGGTTGGGGCGCTCTGTTCATTTTCCGCCGCTTCAACGTCATCTACGCCGGGGTGGAGCGGCGCTACCAAGCCGGGCTGGGCTGGGTGCTGCGCAGGCGCCGGCTGATCATGGCCTTCCTGGCCGGGGGCATCGTCCTCACCGCTTTTGCCTTCACCTCGATCCCGACAGGATTCGTGCCCGTGGAGGATCAGGGCTATGCCATCGGCTTCGTCCAGGCCCCCGACGGGGCGTCCCTGGAGAACACCCGCCGCATCAATCAGCGGGTGGCTGAAATCCTGCGCAGCGAGAAGGACATCACCAGTGCGGCGGTGTTCAGCGGCGCCAGTCTCGACGGCAACGCCCCCAACCGGGGCCTTTTCTTCTTCGGCACCCGCAACTGGGATGAGCGAACCTCCGCCGAGCAGTCGGTGTCAGCGATCACCCAACGCCTCAACAGCAAGCTTTCGGTGATCGAAGAGGCCCGGATCATCGTCGTCGAACCCCCCGCCATCCCCGGCTACGGCACGGGCGCGGGCTTTGAGATGCAGATGCTCAACCGCAGCGGAGGTGCCCTCACCCCAGCCGATTTCTTCGCCGCGGCCACCCAGCTGGTGGGCAAGGCCAACCAGAGCGGTCTGTTTGACCGGGTGTTCACCCAGTTCTCTCCCGAAGCCCCCCAGCTGCAGATCCTGGTGGACCGTGATCGGATGGCGGCCCTCGGGGTCGACTACGGAACGGCGATGCAGACGTTCAGCTTCAACATCGGCTCCTTCTACGTCAACGACACTTTCGATGCCGGCAGGGTGCGTCGCATCTTCGTGCAGGCCGATGAGCGCTACCGCGCCAATCCGGACCAGCTGAAATCCCTGTACGTGCCCAACGCCAGTGGTGATCAGATCCCCCTGTCGGAGTTCATCAAGGTGGAGTCGGTCACCGGTCCGTCAGTGATCCCCCGTTTCAACCTGTTCCGCTCCATCAAGGTGGAGGGGTCGGCCCTGCCCGGGCGCAGCTCAGGCCAGGCGATCAAGGACATCCAGGACCTCTTCAACAACCTCTCCACCACCGGTGTCGGCTACGACTGGACTGGCATCTCCAGAGAAGAGGTGAGCGCGGGGGCCCTGGCGATCGTGATCTTCGCTCTTGGGATCCTTGCGGTCTATCTGGTGCTATCAGCCCAGTACGAGAGCTACAGCGACCCATTGATCATTCTGATGACCGTGCCGACGGCCATGCTGGGCGCCCTGGCCTTCCTGGCCCTGCGCGGTGAGGTGCTCAACATCTACGCCCAGGTGGGGCTGGTGATGCTGATCGGCCTGGCAGCCAAGAACGGCATCCTCATCGTCGATCTCGCCAACCAGCGCATGGAGGAGGGCGCCAGTGCCCTGGAGGCGGCGCGGGCCTCGGCCCAGTCCCGCTTCCGGCCGATCCTGATGACGGCCATCTCCTCCCTGTTCGGTTTCTTACCTCTTGTGCTGGCCACCGGTGCCGGTGCCCGCAGCCAGGCCTCCCTCGGTACGGTGGTGTTCGGCGGCCTGGCCGTGGCCACCGTGCTGTCTCTGTTCGTGGTGCCCGTGTTTTACGTCGTCATGAAGCAGCTCACCGGCGCTGCGGCGCCCTCAGAGGCCCCGGCTGCCTCTGGCGGCGCTTCCTGATGCCGGCCCCTTGCCCACCACCCCTGAGTGGTCGGCGGGTGCTCTGCGCTGGCCTGATCACCGGTGTTGGGGGGCTGGCGATCGCCTCCTTTCTCCGTTCCATCGTGGCCCACACCCCCCTGCGGGTGACGTCCCATGCCCTGTTCTGGAGCACAGTCGTGCTGGCTGGTTTTGGAGCCGTGGCTGGCATGGCGGTGGAGGCGGTGCGCCAGTTGCAGGAATCCAACCCGGAGCCCGACTACCACCGGCGCCATGGCCGGCGCGGCGGCTCCGGTCCCCGCTCCTGAAGGCCGCAGGGCGGGCCGGACCACTGGGGTGAACGGGGATCTTCCGGTACCTTGCAAAGGTACGAACAGATCCGGTGCGCTGGCAGGCCATCCCCCCTCTCCTTCCCCTGGCGCTGCTGCTGGCAGCCTGTGGCTCCGCGAAACCCGAAGCTAAACAGCCTCTGACGGTGCAGACGGTGACGGTGGGGCCGTTCCGTTTCGCGCCGGGCATCGAGACCATCAGCACCATCGAGTCCACGTCCAACGTGGTGATGCGGCCCGAGTCGGATGGACGGGTGGTGCGCATCCTGGCCAGGGAGGGTCAGCAGGTGAAGGCGGGGCAGCCCATCCTCGTGCTCGACAACGTGCAGGAATCGGCCACCCTCGATGCGGACCGGGCCGAGGCCATCAAGGATCGCGTCAACGCCGAGCGCTATGTCTTCCTCAACGAGCAGGGGGCCGTTTCGACCAAGGATCGCGACTATTACATCACCCAGGCGATTCAAAGCCGGGACAAGGCCCGCTCCAGCGCCGCCACCCTGGGTTACAAGTTCGTCACCGCCCCCATCGACGGCGAAATCGGCAACCTCGATTCGGTCAAGCTCGGCGACTACGTGCGCCAGGGCCAGGCGATCACGGGGATCGTCAACAACACGTCCCTATGGACCTTGATGGATGTGCCGGCCACCCAGTCCAGCCTGGTGAAGATCGGACAGCCGGTGCAGGTGGAGAGCCAGGGCAATCCACCGGTGACAGGCATGGGCAGGGTCGTCTTCGTTTCCCCCTACTTCGCCAATGCCACGGAAGGTTCGGCCCAGCCCAACACGGTGCTGGTGAAGGCGGAGTTTCCGAATCTCACCGGCAAGCTCAAAACCGGTCAGTACGTGCGGAACCGGATCATCACCGGCGTCAGCGACCAGTTGGCGGTGCCTGTCCAGGCGGTGATGATGCAGGCCCAGCAACCGTTCGTGTACAGGGTGTTGCCGTTGTCCACCGTCCTGCCCAAGATCAAGGCCTCGGATCAGCTGCTGCCTGCACAGAAACAGCAGCTGGAGAAACTACCCGGCACCACTCCCGTGGTGGTGCAGACGCCGGTGAAGCTCGGCAAGCTGCAGAACAATGCCTACCCGGTGCTCTCCGGCCTGGCCAAGGGTGACGAGGTGGTGGTGAGCAACACGGCCCTGCTGCGCTCCGGCATGCCGGTGAAGCGGGCGAGCGCCCCATCGGCGAGCTGAGCCCCGATGTCCTTCTCCGATAACTTCATCAAGCGGCCGGTCCTCACCACCGTCTGCAGCATCCTGATCGTGCTGGTGGGCCTGATCGCCATTCCCACCCTGTCAATCGAAAATCTTCCCAACATCGCCCCACCTCTGATTCAGGTGACCGCCAACTACGGAGGCGCCAACTCCCTGGTCACCGAACAGGCGGTGACCAATCCGATCGAGCAGCAGATCAACGGCGTACCGGGGGCTAATTATATTTCTTCCACAAGCAATATGTCTGGTACGAGTACGATTCAGGTCTTTTTCAACGAAGGTACGGACATCAATATCGATCAGGTGAACGTGCAGAACCGCGTCTCCCTGGCCATGCCTCAGTTACCCCAGCAGGTGCAGGCCACCGGTGTATCCGTGATGCAGAGCACCCCCTCCATTCTGCTGGCTTATCAGGTCACATCCACGCAGGGGCAATTCGATGCCTCCTATCTCAATGGCCTGATATATGAGAATCTTTACTTTCAGTTGGAGCGGGTGCCGGGCGTGGCCAATGTCAACCTTCTCGGTGGCAGCAATCCCGCCTTCTGGTTGTTCGTCGATGCCAACAAGCTGACGGCCAACAACCTCACCGCTGATCAGGTGGTCAATGCGGTGGCGAGCCAGAACACGGTGGCGATCGGTGGCTTGGTGGGGGGGCCGCCGGCGGGGGGCAACCAGAAGTTTGCCTACCCGATTCTGGTGGAGAACAACGGCAATCTGGTGTCCGTCGAGGAGCTCAACAATCTGATCGTCGCTCGTGCTCCTTCCGGCAACCTGCTGCGACTGAAGGATGTCGGCGAGGCCACCTACGGCACCAACACCTATGCCCAGCAGGCGACCAGCATCGAAGGCCACCCCTCGATCACGGTTGCCGTCTTCCAGACCCCAGAAAGCAACGCCCTGGATGTCTCGAACCAGGTGGTGGCGGTGATGAACCAGTTCACCCAGACCGTCCCCCCGGGGGTCTCGGTGTTGGAGATCTACAACATCGGTCAGTTCATCGAGTCGGCCGTGGAGGGGGTGGTGGATGCCCTCGGTCTCGCCATTGTGCTGGTGTTGCTGATCCTGTTCCTGTTTCTGCAGGACTGGCGGGCCACGGTGGTGCCCAGCCTGGCGATTCCGATCTCCCTGATCGGCACCTTCGCGTTCGTGAAGATCTTCGGTTTCTCGATCAACCAGCTCACCCTGCTGGGTCTGGTGCTGGCCACGGGCCTGGTGGTGGATGACGCCATCGTGGTGATCGAGGCGGTGGAGAAGAACCTGGAGAAGGGCATGCGCCCCCGTCAGGCCGCCATGGAATGCATGGGTGAGCTCTTCGGTGCCCTGGTGGCCACCGCCCTGGTGCTGATGGCGGTGTTCGTGCCCGTCGCCTTCTACCCCGGTGGCATCGGCATCATCTACAAGCAATTCGCCCTCACGATCGCCTTCTCGATCGCGATCTCCGCCTTCAACGCGCTCACTTTCTCGCCGATGCTCTCTGCCCTGCTGCTGAGGAGCCAGAAATCAGCGCCCCCTGGCCGGCTGGTGGGCATCATCGGCGGGGTGGTGGTGGGCCTGGCCTTCGGTCGCTTCAGCGCCGCCTCCTTCGGCAGCATCACCTACCTGGTGGGCGTGGTGGCCGGTGTGCTGGCCGGCGCCAATCTTGTCTGGATCTTCACGCGATTCAACGCCTTTTTCACCCGCCTCGAGCGTGGTTATGCCGCGATGGTGACGGCCCTGATCGCCAGGCGCCGCTGGATCCTGGTGGGTCTGGGTGGGGGCATCGCCCTGACCCTGTTCGCCTTCACCGCCCTTCCCTCCGCCTTCATCCCCGAGGAAGATCAGGGCTACGGGATGGGGATCTTCCAGCTCCAGAACGGTGCCTCCCTCAGCCAGACCCAGGCCACGGCCCAGGAGGTGGCCAAGGTGCTCAAGGCCGAGCCGGAGATCGTCGCCGGTTCGGTGGTGAGCGGCTACGGATTCAATGGTGCCAGCCCGGATCAGGGGGTGTTCTTCTTCGGTTTGAAACCGCTCGAGGAGCGCAGCGGCACCGATCAGAAGGCACCGGCGATCGTGAACCGGCTCAACGCCAAGCTGGGCCAGATCAGCTCCGGCCTGGCGGTGGCAGCCCAGCCTCCGGCGATCCCGGGGTTCTCGGCCCAGGGGGGCTTCTACTTCCAATTCAACGATCTCAGCAATGGGGCCTACAGCTTCAACCAGCTGGATGATCTGGCCAAGCAGCTGATCCAGGCCGGCTCGGCCAGTGGCGGTTTCTCCAGCCTGTACACCCAGTTCATCCCCAGTGCACCGGCGTTCGGTCTGAAGATCGATCGCTCGATCCTGGGGGCCCTCAATGTCGACTTCCAGCAGGCGATGCAGACCATCGCCGTGCTGGCGGGCAGCAACTATTCAGGCCTCACCTATGAGAGTGGCCAGGTCAGGAACATCTACGTCCAGGCGGCGGCCGGCAACCGCCGTTCCCTGGAGGACGTGCTCAGTTACTACGTGCGCAGCAATGACAACAAGATGGTCCAGGTGTCGGAATTCGCCTCGGCGGAGCTGAGCAGCGCGCCGCCGGTGATCAGTCATTTCAACCTGTATCGCACCGTCCTGATCCAGGGGGCCGAGGCGGTCGGCAAGAGCTCCGGGCAGGCCCTGACCCTGATCCAGGATCTGTTCCGTGCCCAGAACTTCAACAACATCGGCTATGCCTTCACCGGTCTGGCGGCCCTGCAACTTTCGGCGGGGAACGCCAGTGTGCTGGTCTTCGGCCTGGGGATCCTGGTGGTCTATCTGGTGCTCTCGGCCCAGTACGAGAGCTATGTGACCCCGGTGATCATCCTGATGACCGTGCCCCTGGCCATGCTCGGTGCCCTGGTGTTCCTGGCCCTGCGCTCGATCGATCTCAACATCTATGCCCAGGTGGGTCTGGTGACCCTGATCGGCCTGGCGGCCAAGAACGGCATCCTGATCGTGGAGGTGGCCGAGCAGCACATGAAGGAGGGCATGACCGCCTCTGAGGCCGCCATCGCCTCGGCCGAATCACGGCTGCGGCCGATCCTGATGACGGCCATCGCCGCCCTGGCCGGCTTCCTCCCCCTGGTGGTCGCCACCACCGCGGGGGCCAACAGTCAGCAGTCCCTGGGCACCGTGATCTTCGGTGGCCTTCTGGTGGCCACGGTGCTGTCGCTGGGGGTGGTGCCCCCCTTCTATGTGGTGGTGAAGGCCCTGGAGGCCCGCTGGTTCGGGGAGCCCGAGGCCGAGCCGGCCGATGGGGCCCTTGCCAAGGACCAACCCTCCGGCTGATGGGGTAGGGCTGCGCCTGTCTGTAACGAATCGTGCTGTGGCCTGGCTGCGCCATTGCGGTCGCCGTGCCTGGCCGTGAGGATCGCTTCAAGGGGTTGAGGAGAGATCGCCATGCTGCCGACGCTGGCTGAACGGTTGCGGGAGCAGCAGGCGAAGACCAGGAGCCGGCGCCCGAGTCGGGATCCCTGGCCTGTTCCCACCGATCCGCCCACGGCCCTGCTGTTTCTGCCTGGGGGCGAGAAACCTGGGCCCGAGTTGCCTGGGCCCGAACCCCTCGTGCCGATGGAGGCGGTGCACGTCGACACCACACCACCCCAGGCGAGGACGGCACTGGCCGAAGTGCTGTTGCTGCTGCTCTGGGCCGTGGTGGTCCTGGTGGATGGCGCCCTGGCGCTGGCCTCCCTGATCGGTGGCGTCGCGCTCCGGAACGCCAGGGAGCAGGGGAGCTCTGGCCCGGCCACACCCTCGGCGTTGCCGGGCCATGGCGCGCGCTGGTCCTTGGCGGCCACCCCCTGAGGCCCTGTCGCGCAAGGGCCGGGAAGGCCCCTCACGCCAGGGAGGCATGGATCACCTTTGAGGCCTCATGATCTGCAGGGTTTCTGATCCCTAGGTCCTGATCTCCATTGGCTGAAAGAGGGATGTTCAGACCAGAAAGGTCGTCGAAAGGTCGCAGACAGGTCCGTGAGATGGCCGACATCTGTCGTTGATCGCCGCTTCGCTGTCGGCCGCGTTGTCACCTCCTGATCGAACGTCTCGAGCGCACTTTGCAACCGTTGTGCAGGCGATGACGCCGCTCTGGCTGGGCGCTCATTTCTGGTAGCTTCATCGTGCAGAGAGCGATGGGGAACGTGAGTCGAAAACCTGCGGCTACGGGACGTTTTCTGGCAGCCTTTCTGCTCGGCTTTGCAGGGATGGGCTTCAGCCCCATGGCTTTCGGGCAGGGGGCTCCGCCGGCCCGAAGTGTGCGGGTGGTTCAGGGGGACACGCTGGAAGCCATTGCTGCCAGAAATGGGGTGAGCCTCCAGGAGTTGATCCGGCTCAACAAGATCACCAAGCCCGAGGAGCTGCAGATCGGGCAGCAGCTGAAACTGCCTCCCGCCAAGGGCCTCGTGCAGGTGCGTGCAGGGGACACCATGGCCGCCCTGGCGGCCCGCCATGGCACCACGACGGCAGAGCTGCAGAAGGCCAACCCCGGAGTGAAGCCCGACCAGCTCAAGGTCGGAGCCTGGCTGAAGCTGCCTCCGACGCCTACAACCACGCCTGCCAAGGCCAAGCCCTCGGCCAAGCCCCCGGCCAAGCCCCCGGCCAAGGCGGTGGCCCCGGCAGCGACAGGGCCCGCCAAGGCCGCCAAGCCGGCGGCCCCAGCCCCAGCCCCAGCCCAAGCTCCTGCCCCAACGCCTCCAGCCGTGCAGGCCTCCGCCGCGGTCCCCAGCTCACCTCCCTCGCCCCTGGCGCCGAAACCGGGTGACCCTGTCCGCTGGAAGTTCTTCGGCAACACGCTCGTCGACTGGGGGGGTTGGAAGCTCCATCCCGGTGGTGTGCGGGTCACCCTGGTCCAACCCACCCAGGCGGAGGTCGGTCCGATCCGATCGCAGGCGTCGGCTGTGGCGGTGCATTGCAGGAGCCTCCGCCAGGCCTGGCTGATCAATGGTGTCTGGGAGCCATGGGGTGTGCCGGAGGGGCGCTCCGTGGGCCAGCAGATCGTTCTTGATCTCTGCGCCAACGTCAAGGACACGACCGGCTCTTCCATTCCTCCCCCGTCGGCCCCTTGAGGGAAGGGACTCTGGCGACGCCGCGAGGGCGGGTGATCCGGATCACTCCTAAAGCCTATTTAGGTGTTCGTGAGCTAGCCTCATCCTCCTCTATCTGCTGCCATCCACGGTGACGTATTGCATCGGTTACTGGTTGGAGAAAGGTTTGGTAATGGCCTCTGATTCCCGCACGAATGCAGGGGTGGATTACATTTCAAGCTACAGCAAGATGTATGCCTTTCAGCCTGCATCGGATCGGTTGTTTGTGCTTCTTGCCGCGGGCAATCTGGCCACCACCCAGGCGGTGATCAGTTGGATCCGTCGCGATCTCGATCGTGCCGCCGAGACCTCCGCCCCAGAGGCCAGGGATCTGCGGTCTTGTGACTACCTGTTTGAAGCGGCCGCCTACATTGGCAGGGTGAGTGTGGCGGTGCAACAGGAGTATGCGCCTGCTCTGCAGCAGGCAGGGGCCAGTGCGGGGGCGTCCTTCATTCTGGGCGGCCAGATTGCCGGTGAGCCTCACGGTCTGTACATGGTGTATCCCCAGGGCAATGCCATCATGGCGACCCGCGAAACACCCTATTTGCAGATCGGCGAGACAAAATATGGCAAACCTCCCCTTGATAACGTCGGCAACACCAACCTTTCCCTGGAGGATGCTGCCCGGCTGTGCCTGATCTCGGAAGTGCTCACCCAGCGCTCCAATCTCACCGTGGGTCCTCCGTTTGAGCTGGCCATGATTCCCGCCGATGCCCTGGCGATCTCGCACCAGCTGAGGTTGGAGGCGGAGGCCCCCGAGCTGGCCACCATGATCGAGACCTGGAGCGAAGCCCAGCGGGAAGCGCTCTATCGTCTGCCCCATTTCCCCTGGGAGCAGTCGCCACCGGGCTGAGAGCGCCGATCCTGCCGCCTCCGCTCCGCTGCTTACGCTTTCCAGCCCCGATTCACCATGTGGTCCGTGTCCGAATGGGTGTCCAACGGCCACCTGCCCACCGCCGAGGTCGTGCAGGAGCTGGTGGCGGAGGCCCACCGGCGCTTCGCCCCGGTTCCGGATGGCCGGGTTGCCGATTACATTCCCGCCCTGGCGGAGGCGTCTCCGGACCATTTCGGCCTCTGCGTGTCCAGCAGCGGGGGCGCCCTGTTCGAGGCGGGCGAGGCCCGGGTGGCCTTCAGCATCCAGAGCATTTCCAAACCGTTCCTGTTCGCCCTGATCTGCCAGGCCATCGGAGAGGAGGCGGCCCGCGAGAAGCTCGGCGTCAACAGCACCGGCCTGCCGTTCAATTCGGTGCTGGCGGTGGAGCGCAGTGGCGAAGGCCTCTCCAATCCCATGGTCAATGCCGGAGCCATCGCCGCCACCAGCCTGGCGCCGGGCGCCAGCAGCGAGGAGAAGTGGGCCTTCATCCAGGACGGTTTCTCGAGGTTTGCCGGCCGCCGACTGGAGATCGATGCCGCTGTCTGCGCGTCGGAGCTGGCCACCAATCGGCGCAACGCCGGTCTGGCCACCCTTCTCAGTGATCATGACCGCATCTGGTGGGATCCCGACGAGGCCACCGACCTCTACACCCGCCAGTGCTCCCTGAGTGTCACGGCCGCCGACCTCGCCGTAATGGCCGCCACCCTGGCCAACGGCGGCCGCCAGCCCGTCACGGGCGAGCAGGTGATTGATGCCATCCACTGTCAGCACGTGCTGGCCGTGATGGTCACCGCCGGGCTGTACGAAACCTCAGGCGACTGGCTCTATGCCACCGGCCTGCCGGGCAAGAGCGGGGTGGCCGGCGGCATGATCACCGTGGCGCCGGGGAAGGGGGGCCTGGCCACGTTTTCACCGCCCCTGGATGAGGCGGGCAACAGTGTGCGCGGCCAGCTCACGGCGCGCTTCCTGTCCGAGCGGCTGGGGCTCAATCTGTTCGCCTCCAGGCCGGATGGGAGCCCCTGATCGCTGCCTGGCAGGGCGTTAAGGGGCCGAATGGCGCACCAGATTTCTGCCGCAAGGGCTCCTTGGGTCTCCCCCTGGATCGGATCAGCGCTCCGCCAACCCACAGGGAGCCGTTTCAATCCCCGCCGTGGGTCATGCTTCAGCCTGGCTTTCTGTCCCCTCCCGCACATGGCGTTCCTTCGCCCGATCCTTTCCGGGTGCATCGCCCTCGCCACCACGGCGGCCACCGGTGTTCCTGCCGCCCAGGCCAGCTGCCGCTTTCTGATGCCGCTCGGAGGCGGCGGCAACCCCATTGTGTCCAAGCGGATCGGTCCGGACCGGCTCGTGGGCCGCACGAACTGGAACACCGATTTCATCGTTGATCGCGACTTCCGCCGTTATCGCTTCTTCTTCACCTCGGCCTCCACCGAGCGCGCCAGCTTCCCGGTGTCGGGCTTTATGGTGTTCACCGATGGCAGCAGTTTGCAGGTCATCAACGAAACCCCGACGTTTGAGCCTGGAACGGGCCGGATGTTCGGGCCCTTCCAGGCCGTTCCGGGCAAGCGCACCAGGTTGATGAATTTCAGGGTCGGGTCCTCCAGCGCTCCGGCCGCCATTGGTTTCAGTTATCGAATTTCCGTCCAGGGTTGTGATTGATTCGCCATGCAGTTCGAAAGCTTTGCAACCTTCAACATCGCGATTGTGGTGCTGGCGATCGGTCGCTGGCTCAACCGAAAGGTGGCCTTGCTGAGGGAATTCAATATTCCGGAACCGGTCACCAGTGGGTTGCTGGTTTGTCTTCTGCTTGCCCTGATCCATGCCATTAACGGTATGGAGATCGGTTTCAACCTGCTGACGCGGGATTTTCTGCTGCTCTACTTCTTTGCAGCCATCGGCCTCAACGCCGACATCAAGACGCTGCTCTCCGGTGGTTGGCCGCTGCTGGTCCTGGTGGGGACCACCGTGGGATACATGATTCTGCAGAATCTCACCGGCATCAGCATGGCGGCGCTGCTGGGATTGAATCCCCTGGTGGGCCTGCTGGGGGGGTCGGTGTCCCTTCTCGGTGGCCATGGTACGGCGATCGCCTGGGCACCGCGCTTCTATGAAGCCCATGGCATCAGCAATGCCCTGGAGATCGGCATCGCCTGCGCCACTTTCGGGCTCGTTCTCGCCTCTCTGATGGGTGGGCCGATTGCCCGGATCCTGATTCGCAGCAACCGCTTGCAGCCTGCTGCGGCCGCGGCGGGGGTGGAGAGCTTCAGTCCAGAGAGTGAGCTGGAGCCGGTGACATATTTCAGCCTGCTGCGCACCCTCTTCTGGCTCAACGTCAGCCTGGGACTGGGGGAGGTGCTGCATGAAGCTCTCACGGCCGCCGGCAGCAACCTGCCCCTGTTCGTGTGCTGCCTGTTCGCAGCGATCTTCCTCACCAACAGCGTGCCGCGGCTGCTGCCGATCCGCTATCTGGCCGCGCCCCGATCCCTGGCCATCGTCTCAGACATCGCCCTGGGAATCTTCCTGACGATGTCCCTGATGAGCCTGCAGCTCTGGACCATCGCCTCCCTGGCAGGGCCCATCCTCGCCATCCTTGCTGCCCAGTTCGTGATGTCCTTCCTGTTCGCGTTGTTCGTGGTGTTCAAGGTGATGGGGCGCGACTACGAAGCCGCCGTGATCTGTGCCGGCTTCGGAGGCATCTCCCTGGGGGCCACCCCTACGGCGATGGCCAACATGTCGGCGGTGGCCCAGAAATACGGTGCCGCCCACAGGGCCTTCATCGTGGTGCCGTTGGTGTCGGGTTTCTTCGTGGACATCAGCAACGCGGTGGTGATCCAGCGTTTTCTCAATTGGTTCGGTTGATCCGGCGGCGACGCTTGACCCTGCGCCGATCAGAACCGAAGCGTGGTTCTGATCAGGCCGGCCCAGACCCCCAGGCTGGCCTCTGAGGAGGCCGGAGCAAAGCGCAGGGCCTCGGAGAGATCTGTGCTGCCGGTGAGGGCACCGCGCGGGCGCGGTAGCCAGAACACTGCCGGCGTCAGGGCAAAGGCATCGCTGAGCTGGATCCGGTAGAAGACCTCGAAGGCCAGCCCCCGGTCGTCGATGCTGCTGGTCGTCGGTGTCTGGATGGCATGCATGTGGGCGGGCGATCCGACGGCCAACCCCAGGCTGTTGCCCACCCCCAGCACATCGCTCCACACCAGGCCGGTGTACCAGGAGCGGCTGCGCACCCCCGACAGGCCCGGCACCGGGTAGGTGGCGAAGCGGAACGTGTCGTGCCCCCAGCCGGCGCTGATCGAGGGAAGCCAGCCGGAGGTACGGGGTTGCCAGTAGCCCGCCAGCGACCAGGATCCCAGGCTTCCCTCGCCGGCCCCCGCCGCCAGCTGGCTCGCCAGGGGCGTCCCCCTCAACCGCACCTGGGGGCCGCTCAGGCTGTAGGCGGCGGTGACGTTCCACTTCGGCCGGCTGAGGGCCAGCTGCAGGGTGCTGGTCTGGGAGGAGGCCCCGCCGAACAGGCCGCCACCCTGGGGCGTACCCCCGGCCCGGCCGGCCACGTAGGCGTAGCCGAGGCTCAGGCCCCGCAGCTCCCCCCCGGGTTGCCACCAGACACCGAAGCCCCCGCCGAGCCGTTTGCCATAGGTGCCCGGCGCTCCGGCGTACTGGAACAGATCGAGCATGGGGGAGGCGTTGTAGACGCTCGGCCAGACGGGAAGCATGTCGAGCTGCATCACCCGCGCCCCGATCGTGAAGCGGATCTCGGGGCTGAGCGGAAGCTGCAGGTAGGCCCTGTTGATGGTGATCAGCCCCGTCGGGCAGGCCCCCTCACTGCTGCCGCAGGCCGGTTCCTGGAAGGCGAAGTCGAGGCGGGTGAGCGGCGTGGGCGGGTTGGAGAAGAAGCCGGAGCGGGCGAAGTTGCCACTGCGCAAACGGATCCGGAACAGGTCCTGGCCCGTGAAGCTGGTGTCGATCGTCAGACGGGCCTCGTGGTTGAAGCTCACCCCGTTCAGCAACGGCGCTCCATCCGCGGTGTTGCTGGCGCTGTCGCGCTCACTGCCGCTGTACTGCAGGGCCCCCAGGACGCCATTGATCTGCAGGTTCACCGTGGTGGTGGGCGCGAAGTCGGTGGCTCCGAGCGCTTCGGTGGCGGCAGGGGGGGGCAGCACCGGCACGTCCTCCAGCTCCTGGGCCAGCAGGGGCCCGGCGGCACAGCCGATCGAGGCGGCCGCCAGCCAGCCAACGGTGGCGACCGGTGGCCTCATGGGCCCTGGCCCCTCAGGTGATCACGGTGGGACGGGTCATGCCGGTCCGCGAGCGGATCTCCGCCAGGGCGTCGCTGGCGTCGATCAGATCCTTCAGGGCCAGCTGGGGGTTCTGGTTCAGATCGCCGCTGGGGGGCACGTAACTCTCCAGATACACCCGCAGGGTGGCCCCCTTGGTGCCGGTGCCCGAGAGCCGCAGCACCACCCGGCTGCCATCATCGAGCAGCACCCGCAGGCCCTGGCCGCGGCTGATCGAGCCATCCACCGGGTCGGTGTAGCCGAAGTCGTCGGCGGTGCGGATCGTGCGACCGGCGAAGCCCTGGCCCGGCAGGGAGCCCAGCATCCCCTTCACCCGGTCGTACAGACCATGGGCGGCCTCACTGGCCACGGCTTCGTAGTCGTGACGGGAG
Organism: Cyanobium sp. CZS25K; assembly: GCA_030373325.1. GTDB lineage: Bacteria > Cyanobacteriota > Cyanobacteriia > PCC-6307 > Cyanobiaceae > Cyanobium. The sequence continues at coordinate 43,516 of JAUCZB010000020.1, forward strand.
TAATAGTGGCGGCCGAAGCGGCTCCAGTGGCCCGCCATCACTTCGGCCACCGAGCAGTCGCGCACCGCCAGGATCTGCAACCAGAACAGCACCGCCCAGAGGCCGTCCTTCTCGCGGATGTGGTTGCTGCCGGTGCCGAAGCTCTCCTCGCCGCAGAGGGTGATCCGGCCGGCATCGAGCAGGTTGCCGAAGAACTTCCAGCCCGTGGGGGTCTCGAAGCAGGGGATGCCCAGCTCGCCGGCCACCACGTCGGCGGCGGCACTGGTGGGCATCGAGCGGGCCACGCCGGCTAGACCATCGGCGTAGCCGGGGGCCAGGGTGGCGTTGGCGGTGAGCACGGCCAGGCTGTCGCTGGGATTCACGAAGCAGTGGCGCCCCAGGATCATGTTGCGGTCGCCGTCGCCGTCACAGGCGGCGCCGAAGTCATAGCCGCTGCCCTCCAGGAGCAGATCGGCCAGCTCGTGGGCGTAGGTGAGGTTGGGGTCGGGGTGGCCGCCGCCGAAATCCTCCAGCGGCAGGCCGTTGCGCACCGTGCCGGCTGGAGCCCCCAGCAGCCCTTCGAACAGACGGGTGGCGTAGGGGCCCGTGACGGCATGCATGGCATCGAAGGCCATGCGGAAGTCGCCCCTGAGCAGGGCGGCGATGCGATCGAAGTCGAACAGCTTCTGCATCAGGGCCACGTAGTTCTCGACCCCGTCGATCACTTCCACGGCCATGGCGCCGAGGCTCGTCGTTCCGGGAGCCTCCAGGTTGAGGGGCTCGGCGTCGAGGATGCGGTAGCCCTCCAGGGTGAGGGTGGCCCCATGGATGGCATCGGTGACCGATTCCGGAGCCGGTCCGCCGTTGGCGCCGTTGATCTTGACGCCGAAGTCGCCCTCCGGGCCGCCGGGATTGTGGCTGGCCGAGAGGATGATGCCGGCCACGGCTCCGCGGCTGCGGATCAGATGGGAGGCGGCCGGTGTGGAGAGGATGCCACCGGTGGTGGTGATCAGACGGCTGACGCCATGGGCCGCGGCCATGCGGGCGATCACGTCGATCGCCGGCAGGTTGCCGAAACGGCCGTCACCACCGACCACCAGGGTGCCGCCCTCAACCCCGGGCACCACCCGCAGGGAGGCCTCGATGAAACTCTCCAGGTAGTGGGGGGTCTGGAATTGGCGACTGCTCTTGCGCAGGCCGGAGGTGCCGGGCTTCTGGTCGTCGAAGGGTCGCTCCAGCGCCACCTGACGCAGCTCGGTCGTCATCGCCATGGCCAGCGTCCTGGGGCTAGGGGGAGCCCCAAGTTACCCCCGTCGATTCTCCCGGCGGCCCGGTTACTGGTGGCGCGGGCAGGGCTGGCTAACCTGTGACCACCTTGTGATCGACGCCATGGCGCCACGGTTGTTCCCCACCGCCTGGACCGGCGCTGCTGCCTTCACTCTTAACGCCACTCTCACCGCCACGGCCACCGCTGCCACGGCGGCCGCCCTGCTTGGTGCGGTCGCGCTGGGACTGCCCAGCGCCCGGGCGGCGGTGATGGGGGCCCCGAAGGCCCTCCCCTATGCCGCCGCGGTGGATCGCACCCATGCCGCCGCCGAAGCGGTGCTGGCCGGGGCGGGGGCCGAAACCTGCCTGCGGGGCAAGCTCACCAATGCATTGCTGGGGCTGTCCAGCAGCTGCGAGGCGAACGGCGATCGCAGTCCCCTTTGCCGCCTGGCGGACAGCGCCGCCGTGGTGACTCCCATGAGCCTGGCCTTCATGCGGGACACGGCCACCCAGTTGCTGGCCTTGATCGACGCTCCTGAAGCGGGTGCCGCTCCGGCAGGGGGGGCCGGCGCCGCCCAGCCCTGAGCGCCACCACCAGGGTGGTGCTGCACCCCGGGCTTCAGTTCTGATTGGGACCGATCAGGTTCAGGCCTCCCTGGGGTCTGGGCGGGCCATCGGCGGCGGGTTTGGCGGCCGGCAGTTGCTGGCGGCAGACGGCCGTGAGACTCCGGGCTGCCCGGTCGATCGGTTCGCGGCGCTCGAAACTGTTGCTGGCGGCCACCAGCGATCGCTGACGGATGGTCCAGAGCACGTCCTTGCAGCTGGCGGGCAGGCGCGGATGGTCGAGCAGGGGATTGGCCAGGCTGCGGGCCTGATCGCAGGCTTCGGCCGTGTTCTCACGGCTGCAGGCCAGGGCCACCAGCTGCAGGGAGCGGAAGTCGGCGGAGGGCGGAAAGGGGGGAGGCTCAGGGGCGGCCCGTAGGGGAGCAGCCCCCAGCACCGGCAGGCTTGCCAGCAGGGCCAGGTGCGGCAGGGCTGAACGCAGGTGACGCGGGCCCTGTTGGTTGGCGGAAACGGTCCGGTCCATGGCTGGCGGGGAGGTCCCCCAATCATGACGGCCGCTCAGATGTCCCTGTCGATCGCGCGGGTGCCGTTGCGCAGCTTACGCTGGCCGGCCTGCCAGCGCCGGGCCAGCAGGGGGCCGCTCCACCGGGCGCTGCGGGCCAGCATCCCCCGCAGCAGGTGGCCGCGCCGCAGCAGATCGGCCCGGTGGGCCTCCTGCGCCTGCAGCTGCTGGATCCGCAGGATCTCCGGCCGACGCTCGGCCACGACCGCCGCGGTGGCCGCATCGATGGCAGCGCTCCTCCCGGGCTCCCCCTCCATCAGGGCGGTCCCCAGATGCCTGGCGGCCACGAGAGCGTCCCGCAGGGCCATGTTGATGCCCTGGGCCCGCAGCGGGCTCATCGGGTGGGCGGCATCGCCGAGCAGCAGCAGGCCGGGCCGCTGCCAGCGGGGGCAGAGCCCGACCCGCACCGGCAGCCGAACCGGCCCCTGCATGGCGGCCTCCGGCAGGGCCAGCAGAAGCCTTGCCAGGGGATCCGGGGCGTCACGGGCCCAGCGTTCCGCCCAGGCACCAGGGCCGGCCGTGGCGGGAGCGGGGACGCCCGGCGCGATCGCCCAGCCCAGTTGCACGCCGCCGCGGGCTGAGGGGTACAGGGCGTAGCTGCCGGAGGAGCCCACCACCGTCACGAAGTGGCCGGCCAGCCAGGTGACGATCGCCTCGGCCTCCGGGGCCAGCAGGCGGAACCACAGCACGTCGAGGGGGCTGGGGGCGGTCTCCAGCGCCAGCCCTGCCTTCCGGCGCAGGAGTGAATCGCGGCCGTCGCAGGCCACCACCAGCTCGGCCTCCAGTCCGCTGCCGTCCGCCAGGCGGACGCCGGTGACGCGGTCCTCCCGCAACAGCAGATCACTCGCCGTCTGGCCAGCGAGGAACCGGAAACCCGGCTGCCGGCCCGCCTGGCGCAGCAGTTCCCGGAGCAGGTCGTCCTGATCGATCAGGGTGCAGGGGACGGGGCTCCCCATGGGTTCGGCCGCCTTGAACAGGAGCTGGCCATCGAGAAAGAAGCTCCAGCCCGCCAGGGGACGTTGGGCCATGGCCGCCGGGAGGGGCCTCAGGCCCATGGCGGCCAGGGCTGCCAGGCCGCTGGGCATCAGCCCCTCGCCACGAAAGGGGCGGGACCCACGCCCGGTGGCATCGATCAGGACGACCCCGAGGCCGCGGCGGGCGAGCAGCAGGGCCAGGCTGGCGCCGGCCGGACCGGCCCCCACCACTACCACCCGGGCGGCAGGGGGCCCGGAGAGGCTGCTCAGGTGAAGGAGTTGTAGTTGAGACCTTCCTCGGAGCTGGCGGTCTCCGCCCCCTGGAGGGAGTTCTTCATCCTGAGCAGGTAGTCGACCAGTTCCTGCTGAACGGTCAGCAGCTCGCTGGTGCAGCCCCGGAAGGCGGCACGGTGGCGGATCTCGTCATGGCGGGTGTGCAGATCCCGCAGCATCAGGTTGATGGCATCGAGGCGTGGCGTGACCTGCCGGGATGGGGGGGTGGAGGTGGACACCGGGGCCATGAATCGTGTGCTTAAGCGTTAGCGAATCGTAGTCGGCGCTGCCATCGCCGCCGCGCCGGTCCGCTCACGGCCGCTGCCGCAGGTGCGCCGCTGTTGCTCCATGCGGCGAGCCAGTCGACCACCGATGCCCAGTTCGGCTCCGCGCCAGAGGCGGTTGATCTCCGCTTCGAAGTGGCGGGCCAGCAAAGGCGAGCGGATCAGCAGCAGGGTCTCATCGTTCTGGTGCGCCGCCGAAGGGCTCCAGTTGAAGCTGCCGGTGATCACGTCCCGCCCATCGATCACGGCGAACTTGTGGTGCAGCTTGTCGCCCCGGGCCAGCTGGGGTGTGCCGACTCCTTCCAGCGGCGTGTCCCAGGCCCGGTTGCCCGCTTCGATCTTGCAGTCCTGGTCGGGCAGGGTGACGCCGAGCAGATCGAGGGTTTCGCTGAAGGCCCGGTTGGCGAAGCCCGGATCCGCCAGCAGGCGGATCTTCACACCCCGGGCATGGAGGTCCTGCAGCCGGTCGGCCAGGTTCTGGCCCGAGAAGACGAACAGGGCCAGATCAAGGCGCCGACGGGCACCGGCCAGCCGGCTCTCCAGCCAGGCCAGGCCATGGTTGGGATCTCGGCGGCGGTGGGGAGCGAACAGCACCTCCACCGTCGTGCCGGCCACGTCGACCACCTGGGCGGGACCGCTCTCCTTGGCGATGCCGAAGCGGCTGTCAGGTTCACGGCCAGGGCCATCGCCCCAGAGCCGGGCGAATTCAGCGGCGAACACATCCGCCAGGGCGGGGCTTTCGAAGCGCAGCAGGTGGTTGACGTTGCCGCGGGTGCTCGGCGCGCCCGCATCCCCGTGGATGCAGGAGGGGCTGAAGTTGGCGGATCCGGTCACGACCACCCGGCCGTCGACCACCAGGAACTTGTGGTGCATCAGGCCGCTGCCGCGGCTGCCGTCGGCCGTGTCGTCGAGCAGGGGAACGCCGGCCCGCTGCAGCACGGCGACGGCGTCCCCCTGGCCGAGGGCCGCCAGCTGTTGCTGGCGCTGGCGTTGATGGGGGGGCAGATCCACCGGATGTTGCTGGCTCCAGGGGGCGCTGTAGAGGTTCTCCAGCACCACCCGCACCTGCACCCCGCGGCGATGGCGTTCCGCCAGGGCCTCGGCCACGGCCGGCAGGGACAGCTCCTGCACGGCCACCAGGATCTGCCGGCGGGCCTCGCGGATGCTTTCGAGCACCAGGGCCTCCAGGTCATCCCCCTGGCGCCACTGGCCGCTGATCGGGCTGCGGTAGCGGCTCTCGCCGCGATGGTTGAAGGCCACGCGGATGCCTGGCGGCAGGGGCAGGGCCTTTGTGGAGCCGCCGCTCAGCGCGGCCGGCGCCGGCCCGCAGCCCGCCAGCAGCAGGGCCGCCGTCAGGGTGGTGAGGGGCCGGGGGGCCTGCTGGAGACGGGTCAGGAAGGAGACAGGGGCCACGGGCTGGAAGGGGCGGTTCGCTTCGCTCCTTCAGCATTCCCGGTGCTGGCCGCCTCAGTGGTGGCCGGGCATCTCAGACGTCCGCAGCATGGCGGCGAACCAGAGGCTGCCGATCACCACGGCGGCGATCACGCCGGAGGCGATGCTGACCCGCAACATCAGGATCGGCACCACCAAGGGGAAGAGGATGGACCCGGCCATGGGGGTGAGGGCCACGACCAGCCTGAGCAGACCGCGGTTGGAGCTGGCGGTGTTCTGCATCAGAACCACTCGGCCACCGCCTGGCTGGCGGGGTTGCTGTTGTCTTCCGGCGTCGAGCGGCGGAACTCCATGGTGATGCTGCGCTTCTGCTCGCCATCGG
>JAUCZB010000021.1 GCA_030373325.1 Cyanobium sp. CZS25K
GGGCACCTCAGTGACACTCCCGATTCTAGTTGTTATTTCCGGGACGGCACACTAGAAAACGGAAGTTGCTCTCGAAAGGCTATGCAGAATCAGGATTTCAAGCAACCTCACCTGCCACACTCCTCGTGGTTCACGGAAAGGGAGGATATAGGTGGAGTGGTTCACGGAACCTCCAAAGAAAGAGTTCGGAAGTGGCTCGGTACTGATCCTTACCGGCGCTTGGCTGGCTTCCTCCACAACAGGCCGGCGATTCCGGTCCCAATACCGGCTCCGCCCAGGAGATAGCCGATTGGAATCAGGGCGAAAGCCTCCCTGAGCGTGCCATCGGCCTCTACCCGCACCCCGATCAGTCGGTAGGCCACGGCGCAGACCACCGCGCCGGTGAGCAGCAGCAGCGCGACGCGGATGAGCGGGCGTTTCATGGCCGCAGCTGCTCCAGCAGGGTCTGGGTGAGCGCCAGCTCACAGCGCGTCGTGAAGATGCCGTAGCCCGTCCCCTGAAAGCTCACCGACTTGGCGTAGGCGCACACCTTGCGGCGTTCGGCGCGGAAAGCACGCGCCTGCTCGCTTGGGTCGGCACTGGTCTTGTAGAAGTCGGTGAGGTTGTCGCGCCAGAGCGTCTGGAAGGTTTCGCTCGGCACTTGCCGGGCCTCGCTGGCCACCCGCACCAAGGCCTTCTCCATCTCCCGATCCTTGGCTTGGAGGGCTTCCATCACGCAGCGGGTTTCGGCCACGGTGCTTTCCGATGGGGTGCAGACCTCCGCTGCTGGTGCTTGCAGCGGCAGCAGCGGCACCAGGGAGGCGGCCAGCAGCAGGTGGAGGCAGGTGCGCATCGCGGGCCTTTTCTTCAGACGAATCTTCTCTTGACAGATTGCCATGCTGGGTGCTGATGTTCCGGGTCGCAGCGCCTCTTCCCCGTGACCAGCCTGTTCTCCCGCCGTCTCCCACTGCTGCTCATGGCCATCGTCGGCGGCCTTGTCAACCACCCGGCTGCCGCATGGGCAGCCCCGGCAGGCAGCAACCTGGCGGTGCTGCTTCAGGCAGCGGGCGGCCAGCCCCTGGGTCTCTACGACGGTGTGCGCTTCGTGCGCATCAACGCCTCCGACGGCACCCGCATCACCGTCACGATCAACTGCGAGCAGGAGCGCTGGCGGGTGGCCCGCATTGAGCCCAGAACCGGCCGAGCGGACTTCCGCGATGATCGCTTCGAGAGTGCTGCCGGCATCGGTCGCAGCCGCTGGTGTACCACCCCCGTGCGCACGATGGAGTGAGTCTGGGCTCACTCCTCCAGCAGCTGCACCTGGTACACGGCCACGTTGCTGTGGGCAAGCGAGCGCACGATCTCAGGCACCATCTGCATCGGGGTGCAGAGCGTCAGCGAGCGGCGCCTACCGGCGGCCATCTCCGCCAGGTGCTGGGGATCGATGCTGGTGGAGCGCTGCTGCGCTGCAGCCTCAAACACCTCCACCGCTGGGCTCTTCCCGGAGCCCAGCACAAACAGCACCCGCCGGGGCGTCTCGCTGTAGTCGCGGCTGAGGGCCTCCAGGGCAGGGATGTCCGGGTGTGTCATGGCCTGCTGGTGGCGGGGGATTGCTACACCCACCTGGATAATCGATTGGCTTTCCTTTGCTCACGCATGCTCCACCGCCGCTTCCTCGCCATCGCTGCTGTCAGCGCGAGTGTCATCGCCGGGGCCTCCCTGGTGCGTCCTGCCACGGCCGCCCAGACGCTGGACTGCTGGATGAACGACAGCAAGCAGACCTGTCAGGTGAAGCCCTGGGGTAACGGGGGATTTGAGATCAGCTTCAGCGGCAGTGCCATCTATCGCTTCGTGCCGGCCGGTCCACCCACCACCGACAACCGCCGCATGCGTGATGAGCAGGGCCGCATCTGGCTGATGAGCGGCCACCACAGCTTCACGCTCAGCGAGCAGAACGGCGATGGCAACCGAATCGCCGTCTCCAACGTCAAGAGTCGGCCCGCAGCGGCCGTGGATCACCAGGCCCACAGCAAGGTGAAACTCAGCGGCCATGGTCAGCCCACGGTGACCCTGTACGCCAAGCCCAACTACGGCGCCGCGATCGCGGGGATGGGGGTGTCGGGGGAAACGCTCGACAAGCTGGCGTGCACCTCAAACAGCCAGGGCACCTGGTGCCGGGTGGGCTACCCAGGCCAGAGCGGCCGGGTGCTGTGGGTGAACCGGGACTCGCTGATCTTCCTGGGGGACGGGGAGTAAGTCATCGCCCCTGCATTTGCTTGCCCTGGCCGGGTTCTCTGCCCTGGCCTTTGCAGCTGCCCATGCGATCGGGATGGAGAAGCGCATCACCCAGCACTACGGCCGCTCCGGCCGCCCCGTCCAAAAGCCCCGTTTCGTGCCTGCTGAGCGGGCCCATGCGCTGCCGGGCCTTTCTGGGCTGCTGAACGCTGCTGCTCAGCGGTGGGAGCTGCGGCCGCTGGTCACGAAGCCGGCCCGGTTGAGCTCACTGGTGCCGCCGCCAGGGCATAGGCGCCCCCCATTGCCCCGCGCATCCACCGTGGCTCTGCATCACGCTGCGAGGCTGCTGTCTTCATCGATCTGGGAGAGCCGATCCCTGGTCAGTCAGCTCTTCTAAAGCCGCGAGTGGGGCTTCCCCGTAAGCAGGCGATCGAGCAGTGGCAGAAGCTCCTCGATGCGGGCTGGTTCAGCATTGGGGTCCAGTTCACAGGGCTCATGGATTGGGACTGAGCGGCCAGAATCGTGCCGATCGGCCGCAGCAGCGCCTACAAATAGGTTTCGAATGATGCAGTGAACCTGATTCAGCCGACGCTGGAGGTCTGGGACGACTGCCTGAACTGCTCAAACAACAAGCACGGCAACCAATGATCCGCACCACAATCACCGCTCTGGCCATCGCCACCAGCGCTATCGCCACCCCTGCCCTGGCCGACTCCGCCAAGGCGTATTGCGAGATGGTTCGCACCAACGGCGAAATACTCAAAGGAAGCTGTACCTGGTCCCAGATGCAGGGAAACGTTTACATCGATAATTTCAACCATTACGCGTTTGCCTTCCCTGCCGCCGAGGAGGGCAAGACCTACGAACGCACCAACCGTGAAGGTGCTGGCCCCTCCTTCAAGCGCCCCGGCTACGTGATCAACGTGTACTGGGAGAAGCCGGTCCGCGAGCCTGGGGGAATCTGATGCCGGTTCACGCCACAGGGAACCTGAACAGCGGCTGCGGGCCTGGCCGTTCACGGGTCGCCAGGATTGAATTCCATTAGCGGTCCGGGGGGGATGGTCGTCAATAACACGTCGGTCACAACAGGTGCTCGGCGACATCCTCGACAACCCCCTCCCTGGTTCTTGCAGTGGATGAAGGCAGTTTCGTTCGTAGCCACCTCTGTGCTGGGTGCGCTCCCGGCAGGAGCGATCCCGCCACCACCCGACTCATTCGATGGAGAAACGATCCACTGCCACCCCGCAGGCAGCGCCGCCACCGTGCTGATCTGCAGGGACGCCGAACTCACCGCCCTCGACGGCGAGCTGCGCGCCGCCTTCCGCCGCCTGCAGAACGATGCCTCCTTCACGGAAGCCCAGCGCGAGGCTCTGGTGGAGGACCAGCGGCGCTGGGTGGAGAGCATGGATCAGTGCTGGAGAGCCCAGGAGAGGATGCGGGACTGCGTCAAGCGCAGCCAGAGGCGGCGGCTACAGCACCTGCAGACCTGGGAAGCAGTATCCCCAGTGAAGCCCTGAAGCCACAGCGCGTGACCACATGGACCTGCCTTTGTCCCCATGTCTGTCGGGGAATCTGGCCCATGCTGTTGATCCTCTCGACTTGGGCGTTCCTGGGGGCATTTCGATCGTGACCATGGCCGATCACCCCACGAGGAGCGTGTGCACGCTTGCCGCACTCACGAGCCTGATCCTTGTGATCACGGGTGTCCCCGGCGTCCGGATGGGCGATCTGCCGTTCCTGGTCTTCCTGCTTGCCCCCTACCTTCTGCTGGGACTACTGGCCTGGCGGGACCGTGAGCGCCCGCGCCTCTCAGCAGTGCTGTTTGTTGCCGTGCTGGTGCTTTCCCTGGTAGGCACAATCCTGCTTGGACTGGACAGCTTCCGCTTTCACACGGTGCCCGAGCACCGACTGGTGCAGCGGATGACCGTGATCGTCGTGCCAATGCTGCAATCGGCTGCCGCGATCGTGATCGGCCTGATGCTCCAGGCGAACCGGTCACGGCGGGGCTGAGGTGACTGGGGGCCGTCCGCTCAGAACTGGGCGGAACGCACCGACTTGAGTTGCCACATCGCCTCGCCGGGCACCAGTTTGTAGGTCACCTGGCGGGTGCCACCGGTGGGCTTGGCATTGCTGTCGCCGCTCCTAGGGAGAACTCCGGTGCGTCGCTCACCAGGCCAGCACCCACTGTGAGCCGCCCGGCCTGGCGCAGTGCCATGACCAGCCTGGCCTCCAAGGCACCGTTCATCAGCTCGTTCCTGGTCAAGGATGGGCAGCTGCATCAGTGCCTTCTCGCTTATGGCGGCATTCTGGTCTGGGTAAGGAAACTCTCACGCTCCTGTGGGAGCCCTCGGTCGTGAACGGTGGCCCTCCTCGCTGAAGTCCTGGTCGGACACCCTGGCCACATTCTGATTGTGGCCCTGGTCCTGCTTGCTGGCTGGTCCCTGCTGCGCTTCTCCGGTGCCGTCAGCGGGCCGTCAGCCCGCCCCCTGCTGTGGGCCTCCCTGGCCTGGGGGATGTATGCCGCCTGGGAGGCTCTGGTGCAGCTACGCACGCCTGAGGCCAACATCCGGGTGGATCTGCTGCTGAGCTGGCCGCTGCTGGGCGCGCTCACGCTGTACGGGTTGATCAGATGCGCGATCGCTGTCAGACGGTGAGCGGGGGGGGCATGGGAATAGCCGAGCCCGGAATGGTGTGTTAAGACACGTTTCTGGGTCGCCCAGCGAGGCGATCCGATCCGAGTTCCGATTGCCTACTTCCCTGATGATCCGCAGCCTTCGTCAAACCTCCGCAGCCCTCGGCGCGGGCCTTCTTCTGTCAGGGCTTTCCGCCCCCTTCGCCCCAGCGGCCATGGCCGAAGTGCTGGTCAGGGCCCAGGGCCGTTGCAAGCTGATGAGCGGTGGCTACGAAGCCTTCAATGGACACTGCACCTTCAAGCACAAAAAGGCAGGCAACACCGATGCCTATGTCGTCAAGCTCGATGACGGAACGGATTTCAACTTCTCGGGCCCAGGCGTGCAGGCCCTGAGCGTGCAGACCTACGCCGGTGTCCGCAACGTGAAGCACAAGGCTCAGGCGGATCATGAGGTCTTCAGCTGGAACGATGGCGAAGCCCGCAGGCTCTCGGTGCGTCTCGACCAAGTCCAGAATCCCGATGTCCGCTTCGACGATGCACCCCAGAAGGCTGACGCCGGCTCCCTGCTGGGCGCGGCGGTGGGTGCCCTGATCGGCGGCCTGATCACAGGCAAGCCGGTCACCACCACGCAGCCTGCCCGTGAAGGTGCTCCGGTGTCCGATCTGCAATCGCTGGTGGGCGCCAGGGGGGGGCAGGCCGAAGGGACCCTGACATCGAAGGGCTACACCTACCGCGGTGGCACCAAGCTGGCCGACAGTTCCTTCACCTACTGGGAGCAGCCCTCCACGAACAACTGCGTGACGATTCGCACCACCGACGGCCGTTATCAGTCGATCACCTATACCAAGCCGAGCGACTGCAACTGAGCCATCAGCATGCTCAACCAACCCCTGGGAGCCATTCAGCCTCCAGGGGTTTTTTCTGGAGGTTCGCCCTTCAGGCGCGCCTGATCACCCGCAGCACCACCAGAAGGATCACGGCGCCGAGCGTGGCCACCACGATGCTCCCCAGCACACCCCCTCCGACGGCACCACCCAGACCGCTGAAGAGCAGGCCACCGATCAGGGCCCCGATGATGCCGACAACCAGATCACCGATCAGGCCGAAGCCACCGCCTTTGACCAGGACACCAGCGAGCCAACCGGCAATGACCCCCACCAACAGAAACCAGAGAACGTTCATGAGCTCTCTTCCTTATTCTTAAAGATCAACCAAAACGTAGACGCGAGAGCAAGCCAAGAGCCATGAAGGCTTAAGTTCCTTACAGACTTGTTGCAAGTCCTGGGCATTCGCCAGATCAGAGAGAATGGGGGCACTCCGAACAAGCCCCTGGAGTGGTCAGGCCGCCGCATCTCTCTGCTGCTCCAGTCACTCCTTGCCTGCCACTCAGGGGCAGCGTTGGGCTCACCACCCATGCCCCGCACTCAGAGGGCGGCTCGGATCAATGACAAGACTGGCTGCTTCCGAGTAAACTTCCGAGCTGAATGGACCTGCTCAACCTTCTCAAGCGCCCTGAGGGCAAGACGCTGGAGTTCCAGCGTGACCTTTCCTCGCCGGATGGGGCGTTGAAAACGATCGTGGCCTTCGCCAATACTGCCGGCGGCACCCTCTTGATCGGGGTGGAGGATCGCAGCCGCAACGTGCGCGGCGTGGCTGACCCGTTGGATGAGGAGGAGCGCTCGCCAACCTGATCACCGACCGGATCATCCCTCGGCTGGTGCCGGAGATCGAGATCCTGCCTTAGCGGCAGACGCAGGTGCTGGCCCTGCAGGTGTACCCCAGCCCGAGCCGCCCCCATCACCTGATCCGCGAGGGTCCTGCCGCAGGCGTGTATGTGCGGGTGGGCTCCACCAACCGCCGCGCCGATGCTGAGCTGATCGAGGAACTGCAGCGTTTCTCCCGAGGCGAGGGCTTCGACGAGCAGCCCTTGCCGGGGCTCAGCTCGGAAGCGATTGACTTCCGAGCGGCTTCCGAGTCGTTCGCACCTTTCCGCGAACTCCGCCGCCGCGATCTGGAGACCCTGCGGCTCGTGGGCGACCACCAGGGGAAGACGGTGCCGACCGTGGGCGGCATGATCCTCTTCGGCCATGATCGCGAGCGGCAATTTCCCGATGCCTGGATCCAGGCCGGGCGCTTCGCCGGCAGCGACAAGAGCCGCATCCTGGATCGGATCGAGATCCACTCCTTCCCCGTGCAGGCCGTGGAGGAAGTGATTGCCTTCGTGCAGAAGCATTCCTGGCATGGTGCCACCATCGGTGCGGTGCGCCGCACCGACCGCTGGAGCCTGCCGCCCGAGGCCGTGCGCGAGGCCCTGATCAATGCGGTGGTCCACACCGACTATTCCCAGCGGGGCGCACCGATCCGGCTGTCGATCTTCGATGACCGGCTGGAGATCGAAAATCTCGGTCTGTTGCCCTTTGGGCTCACCGTGGAGGATCTGCCCCATGGGGTGTCCAGGCTGCGCAACCGCGTGATCGGCCGCGTCTTCCAGGCGCTGGGGCTGATCGAGCAATGCGGCAGCGGCATCCAGCGGATCACGGCCGTCTGTCGAGAAGCGGGCCTGCCGCCACCGATCTTCGAGGAGACCGCCACTCGCTTTCGCGTCACCATTCCCACCGTCCCCGTGGGCCCAACGGTGGTGGACGCCACCGAGCAGGCGATCCTCGCCAACCTGAAGCAAGGCCAGGGGTTGGCCACCCGTGAAATCGCGGCCATCATCGGCCTGTCGGCCAGGGCTACGCGCACGCGACTGGCCCGTCTGATCGATCGCGGGCTGGTGTGCGAGATCGGCACCAGCGCCAAGGATCCGCAGCGAAAATACTTCCTGGCCGAGTGTGGTCCCCCATGAAACTGACGCCCGAGCAGAAAGCTCGCCTCGACATCGACGCGGCTCTGGAGGCCGCGGGCTGGATCCTGCAGAACCGCGACGCCATCAACCTGGCCGCCGGGCCCGGTGTCGCAGTGCGTGAGGCCAGGATGGGCAGCGGCCATGGCTGCTCGGACTAGCTGCCATTCGTGTACATGAGCATGGGCGTGGAGACCCGCTTCATCAACGGCCCCACCCCCTCCCCCATGGCCACCAGCGACTACTTCCGCCCCGATTACCGTTCGGCCCGTGAGGCGTTCCTGGCGGCTGCCGTTGGCGCCGGCGCCCGGCTCAGCAGCCATGTCCTGCCCGATCACCGCGGCCCGGCCGGCGAGCCGCTCGCCATCGATGCGGCGGCCCTGGGCCCCGCCGAGCCCGAGTCCCTGCTGCTGCTGATCTCCGGCACCCACGGCGTGGAGGGCCTGGCCGGATCCGGTTGCCAGGTGGGCGTGTTGCTGGATGAACTCCACGGCGCCCTGCCGGCCGGCGGCGGGGCGCTGCTGATCCATGCCCTCAACCCCCATGGCTTCGCCTGGCTGCGCCGCGGCAACGAACACAACATCGATCTCAACCGCAACGGCCTCGACTTCCGCGGCCCCCTGCCCCAGAACCCGGCCTACGACGCCCTCCACGCCGCCCTGCTGCCCGGCGACTGGGACGGGCCCGAGCGGCAACGGGCCGACGCGCTGCTGGAGGCCTTCATACGCGGGCACGGGATGGCCGCCTACCAGGCGGCGCTGCAGCGCGGCCAGTACACCCATCCCACCGGCCTCTTCTACGGCGGCAGCCGCCCCAGCTGGTCGCTGTCCACCCTGGAGAAGATCCTCAGCGATCACCTCGGCCCGGCCTGCCGCCGCCTGGCGGTGATCGACCTGCACACCGGCCTGGGCCCCTGGGGCTACGGGGAGCTGATCGGCAGCGGCGCCACCGCCGACGACTGGGAGCGGCTGCAGCGCTGGTACGGCCCGGAGGTCACCCGGCCCGGCCTGGGCCCCTCCAGCTCGTCGGTGGTGTCGGGGTCGGTGCCTGAGTTTCTGCGCCGCATGTTCCCTGCGGTGGAGCTCACCGTTCTGGCCCTGGAGTTCGGCACCCGGCCGATCGCTGAGGTGCTGGCGGCCCTGCGCGCCGATGCCTGGCTGCACGCCGTGCCCGATCGCCCCACCCCCCACCGGGAGGCGATCCGCCGCCAGGTCCGCGACGCCTTCCTGATCGACAGCCCCGCCTGGCGGGCCGCCGTCTACGGCCGCTGCGCCGACGTGGTGTTGCGGGCTTGTAGGGGGTTGGGGGGGTGAGCCGTAATCCCGCTTGCCAGCCGGCAGGATTGGGATGCCGATGACGGGGTGCTGGCCATGGCGGTGATCTCAATCAAGTTGAGCGAGGCCCTTGATGCCCAGCTCACGGAGCAGGCTCAACGGCGCCGTCTCAGCAAGTCGGAATTGGTTCGACGTGCATTGACGGCTTTTCTCCAATCCCCAGAGCCGGGCGTGGAAGACGCCGCACAACCCTCCGCGGCTGATCTGTTGGCCGATCTCGTGGGCTGTTGCGAAGGCGGGCCCGCCGATCTGTCAACCAACCCTGCGTTCCTGGCTGATTTCGGAGCCAATCTTTCCTGACAGCTCTCCTTGATACGGGCCCTTGGGTGCCGCTGTTGAGTCGCAACGACACCCATCACCGATGGGCTGTTGAGCAGTTCAGGCGATTGCCGCCTCCACTGCTGAGCTGTGAGGCAGTGGTTGCTGAGACCTGCTTTCTGCTCAGGCGCTCCGGTTTTGATCCTGCGTTGGCCCTGCAGTTCATCGAGCGAGGAGTCATTCAATTGCCGTTCGTGCTCCAGGAGCAGATTGGCTCTGTAAGTTCACTTTTCAAACGGTATGAGAATGTGCCTGCTTCCCTGGCGGATGCCGCATTGATTCGCCTGGCGGAGATCAACGACTCGCCGTTGCTTCTCACGACGGATAGTGACTTCCAGATCTATCGCCGTCATGGAAGGCAAATGATTCCTCTGGTACAGCCGTAGACGTTTTCTGTTCGCCATCGATGGGGGCGGCCCTGGGCACCGCGGGGGCCAGAGTGGACCTCCCCGGCCCCCCTGCCCGATGCGATCTCCCCTGGCGGCCCTGTGCGCCGTTGCCGCCCTGGTGATCCCAGCGATCCCAACGGCCCAGGCCCAGACCGCCTGGCAGACCTGCCGCTTCAACGGCCGCGCCGAAGCTTGCCTGGTGGCGGGCGGCTCCACCTCGTTCACGGTCACCTTCCGCTCCGACGGCAAGCAGATCGAGATGGAGAAGGTCGGCGAGCCCTGGACCTGCGGCCAGCGGGATCAGGAGGAATGTGGCAAGTTGCTGATCACCGAGCCCAGCAATGGCCGCACCACCCTGGCCACCTACCGGCAGACTGCCTCCACGTTCCTGGTGCGCAGTGAGCGGGGCAACACCTACACGATTCCCTTCTGAATTAGCCTGCGCACGCCGTGGAAGGGCTGCTCTGATGACCGCTCCAGTGACCGCTCCAGAAGCCCCCAGGCCTCCCTTTCCCCCCTTCGATGCCGAATCGGCGGCCACCAAAGTGCGCCTGGCTGAGGATGCCTGGAATGGCCGTGATCCGGAACGGGTGGCGCTGGCCTACAGTCCGGACAGCGTCTGGCGCAACCGGGCCGAGTTCGTCAGCGGCCGCGAGGCCATCCAGCAGTTTCTGACCCGTAAGTGGGCCAAGGAGCTCGACTACCGCCTGATCAAGGAACTCTGGGCCTTCCACGGCAACCGCATCGCCGTGCGTTTCGCCTACGAATGGCACGACGATTCCGGCCAGTGGTTCCGTGCCTACGGCAATGAAAACTGGGAGTTTGATGCCCAGGGGTTCATGCACACGCGCATCGCCAGCATCAACGATCTGCCGATCAAGGAGAGCGAGAGGAAGTACCACTGGCCGCTCGGTCGCCGCCCGGACGATCATCCGGGCCTGTCCGATCTGGGCCTCTGAGTCCCGTGGGCCCTGGTCGTCAGCCGGGAGCCATCGGGGCGGGCGCGCCGGCGGGACCATCGTTAAGGTCTGAGGAATGTGTCGTGGCGTGGCATGGACGAGAAGCTCGTTTTCGTGAGCGTGGGCGCCACCGCCACGCCGGAGCAGGAATCCTTCGTGCGATTGATCGAGGATCGCCTGCGCAGTGAATCCCTGATTCCTAAAACCGTCGGCCGCAACACCTTCAGCGCCGATGCACCGCTGAAGGCCATCACCGAGTTGATGGAGCACTGTTCCGGAATCGTCGTCATCGCCCTGGAGCGCAGCTTCTTTCCCGCCGGCATCGACAAGCGCGGCGGCCCGCGCCAGGCCAGCCTCGCCGAGGTGCGCCTGCCCACCCCCTGGAATCACATCGAGGCGGCGATGGCCTACACGAAGCATCTGCCACTGCTCGTGATCGTCGAGGCAGGGCTGAAAGCCGAGGGCCTGCTGGAGCCCGGTTACGACTGGTACGTCCAGACCCTGCCCCTGGAGGCGACGGCGCTGGGCTCCAATGAGTTCAACGGGGTGCTGGCCGACTGGAAGGAGAAGGTGCTGGCGCTGGAGCTGGAGCCGCGCCGTTCCCAGGCCCTCAATCCGGCCGAGCTGTCCATCGCCGACCTGATCGGGGCCCTGCGGCCGGTGCAGCTGTGGAGTGTGGCGATCGCCCTGGCCGGCCTGCTGGCGGGGGCCTTCAGCCTCGGAGCCCGCTTGGTTCCTCCTATGAAAGAGAGGTCCCAGGCAGGCAAGGCCTCTCTGATGCAGGCCCCAGACTGGGGAGCTGTCGGCTCAGGCCGTCCCTGTGCCCTGCCGCTCGAGCACACCCACACAGCGCCCGCACAGGCTGGGATGGCTGGCGTGGGTGCCGATGTCGTCCTCGTGGTGCCAGCAGCGCTCGCACTTGCTACCTGATGCACGGGCGATCCGTACCGTGACTCCCTCCTCCTCGATCGCCGCCAGGGGGGCCTCCAGCGGCTGGCCGCCGAGCCGCAGGCCCGACACCAGCAGCCAGTCGGCCAGGTTGTCGACTTCGGGATGGGGACTGGCGTCCACCAGGGCCAGGGCCTCTCCCAGGGGCGCCGCCTCCTCCAGCTCCAGCTGCACCTGGGCCTCAAGGGAGGCGCCCAGTTCCCCGCGGCCACGGCAGCCCTCCAGCACCCGGTTCACCTGGGCGCGCAGCTCCAGGATCCGCTGCATCGGCGTCACCAGCTCCGGTGCCGCCCAGGCGTCCGGCACCGTGGGCCAACCCCGCTCGAACACCGAGGCCTCCGCCACCGGGTAGGGCAGGTTCTGCCAGATGTCCTCGGCCATGTGGCAGAGCACCGGTGCGATCAGTCCCGCGAGGCGCTCCACCACCAGGTGCAGCACCGTCTGGCAGCTGCGCCGCCGGACGTCGCCGGCTGCACTCACGTAGAGGCGGTCCTTGGCGATGTCGAGATAGACGTTGGAGAGATCCACCACGCAGAAGTTCTGCAGGGCCTGGAAGAAGCGGTAGAACTCGTAGCGCTCGAAATCGGCACTCACCTCCTCAATCAGGCTGGCGGTGCGCTGCAGCATCCAGCGATCCAGCAGGGGCAGATCACAGGTCGCCACGGCATGCTCCACCGGCACGAAATCGTGCAGGTTGCCCAGCAGATAGCGGGCCGTGTTGCGCACCTTGCGATACACGTCCGCCAGCTGTTTGACGATCCCAGGCCCCAGCGGCACGTCGGCGGAGTAATCCACCGAGCTCACCCACAGCCGCAGCACGTCGGCGCCGTAGGCCGGCTCCTGATTCTCGTTCCTGCCGCCCTCCACAAGAACAACGGGGTCCACCACGTTGCCCAGGGACTTGCTCATCTTGCGGCCCTTCTCATCAAGGGTGAAGCCGTGGGTGAGCACCCGGCGGTAGGGGGCCTGGCCGTTCACGGCCACCGAGGTGAGCAGGCTGCTCTGGAACCAGCCCCGGTGCTGGTCGGAGCCCTCCAGATAGAGGTCGGCGGGGTAGCCCAGCCCCCGGCCCTCCAGCACGGCGGCCCAGGAGGAGCCCGAGTCGAACCAGACATCCATGGTGTCGGTGCCCTTGCGCCACAGCTCGGCCTGGTCGGCCCAGGCCGGCGGCAGCAGGCCCGCCTCGTCCCGCTCCCACCAGACATCGGCGCCGTGCTCGGCGATCAGGGCCTCGGCGTGGGCCAGGGTGTCGGCGTTGAGCAGCACCTCGCCGGTGGTGCGGTGATAAAAGACCGGAATCGGCACCCCCCAGGAGCGCTGGCGGGAGATGCACCAGTCGCCCCGCTCCCGCACCATGGCCTCGATGCGGTTGCGGCCGCTGGCGGGCAGCCACTCCACCGCCGCGATCGCCTCCAGGGCCTGGGCGCGGAAGCCGTCGACGGAGGCGAACCACTGTTCGGTGGCCCGGAAGATCGTCGGTTTCTTGGTGCGCCAGTCGTAGGGATAGCGGTGTTCGTAGCGCTGTTCGGCCAGCAGCAGCCCGGCATCCCGCAGGGCGGTGATGATCGCCGGGTTGGCGTCCTTGAGCACGTTCAGCCCGGCGAAGGGGCCGGCTTCGGCGGTGAGGGTGCCGGCCTCATCCACCGGGCAGAGCACCGGCAGGCCGTACTTGGTTCCGGTGTGGAAGTCGTCAACCCCGTGGCCCGGGGCCGTGTGCACCAGGCCGGTGCCGGTCTCGGTGGTGATGTAGTCACCCCCGATGACCACGGGGCTGGTGCGGTCCAGCAGGGGATGGCGGTACTGGATCCCCTCCAGCTGGGCCCCCTTGAGGGTGAGCAGCGGTTCGAGCGGGCGCTCCAGGCTGGTGCGCAGCCGCTCCACCAGTTGGGAGGCCACCACCAGGTAGCGGGGGGTGCCGCCGTTGGTGGTGCCGTCGCGGCAGATGGCGTAATCGAGCTGGCCATTCACCGACACCGCCAGGTTGGCCGGCAGGGTCCAGGGGGTGGTGGTCCAGATGGCCACGAACAGCTGTTCCCGGTGGGCCGCATCGGTGGGACCGTCGATGCCGGCGTCCGCCATGATCCCAGCGAGGGTTTCCGGCAGCTCCACCACCGGGAAAGCCACGTAGACGCTGGGCGAGGTGTGGCCGTCCGGGTACTCCAGTTCGGCCTCGGCCAGGGCGGTGCGGGAGCTGGGGCTCCAGTGCACGGGCTTGAGGCCGCGGTAGATGTGGCCGGCCAGAACCATCTGGCCGAAGACCCCGATCTGGGCGGCCTCGTAGGACTTCTGAAGCGTCAGATAGGGCTCGTCCCAGTCGGCCCAGATGCCCCAGCGCCGGAAACCGCTCTTCTGGGCCTCCACCTGCTCGAGGGCGTAGGCATGGGCCCGGCGGCGCAGCGCGATGGGGGTCAGTCCCCGCCGCTCCTCGCCGCTCAGGCTCTGCAGCACCTTCAGTTCGATCGGCAGCCCATGGCAATCCCAGCCCGGCACGAACCGGGCCCGGCGACCCTGCAGCAGGGCGTGCTTGTTGATGATGTCCTTGAGGATCTTGTTGAGGGCATGGCCCACATGCAGGGCGCCGTTGGCATAGGGAGGCCCGTCGTGAAGGGTGAAGGGTTCGCCCGGGTTGCCGCGGCTCAGCCGCCCGTAGAGATCCCGCGCCTTCCAGAAGGCCTGCAGTTCCGGCTCCCGCACCCTGGCGTTCGCCCGCATGGCGAAGGGCGTCTGCAGCAGGTTGAGCGTGTCCTTGTAGGACGCCGGGCTTGCCGTCACGTCGCCGGGGAGCGAGAAGGCTGGATTATCCCGCCTCGCCGACACCCTCCCCTGCGTCTGGGGGGGCGGGGGCGGTGCCGTCGGGCACTTCCTCAGGCCTCTCGGCACTGGCCGCGGTCGGCGCGGGTTCTGGAAGGGCCTGCTCCAGCAGGGCGTCGATCTCCTCGAAGCCGCTGACCACCAGGACGGGGTCCGCCAGCTCCCCCGTCCCTGCTGTCTCATCTGCCGCAGGCTCTGCCTCGATCGCGGTGGCGTCGGGCTCCGGCCGCACCCAGCGTTTGGTGCTGGTGGGGCGGGCTGAGCGCCGTTCCGCCAGCCAGGCCCCCAGTCCGGTGATCAGGCCGCTGGCCAGCTCCAGCAGGCGGGCCAGGGAAGCCCCGAGCTGCCCCAGACTCGTCCGCCAGCGCTCCCATGACCAGAGTCGCTGACGTTCCTCCTCGCTGAGCACCCGCCAGCGGGCCTGGCCCACCTCCACGCCGAGCCGGCCGATCAGCAGGCCGCCGCACAGCACCGCCAGCATCGGCGCGCCGGTGAGCCGCTCGGCGCTGGTGACCAGCACCAGGCCCAGCAGCAGCACCACCGCCCCCCAGACCGAATCCCTGGCCCGACTGAGTTCGGCGGCCAGCAGGGGCAGCAGCAGCAGCAGCAACCCCAGCAGCAGGGCCAGGAAGCCTCCGAGGGTGGCGAGCATGGCCAGGACAACGTCTTTGCCCATTCTGGGCGGTGAGGTTGGGGCTCCTTCGTGCAGATGGCAACGGCGCCTCTGCTTAGAGTTGGTCAGCGCCCACCTGGCGGAATTGGTAGACGCGCTGGATTTAGGTTCCAGTGGCTCAGGTCGTGGGGGTTCAAGTCCCCCGGTGGGCATCGCTGACGGTCGGTTCTGCCCTCGCATTGATCCCCCGCCAGTTCGTCCTTTGCGAGGCGACATCTACGCTTCAACTCACTGGACAGACGTATGAAGTGCCCTCCTCTCCGCCCTCTCACGGCGCTGCTCGTGGGTGTGGGGTCGCTGCTGGCGGGGGCGCCTGTGCGGGCCCTGGAGCAGATCCAGGTGAACCTTCCCCTGATCGAGACGCCTTTCACGATCCAGCTGAAGGAGCTCAGGGATCAGGGCAGCCTGCTGTCCGGCGACAGCGATCTCGCCCAGCTTGACCGGGCGACCAACGGGGCGATCGGTCGCAAGCTGGTCAAGGCCTTCCAGACCCCCCTCCCCCTGCCGGTCAAGGCCTTCGCCGAGCAGTCGGTCGGCTCGCCCCTCGTCAACCAGGTGCTGCTGCTGCTCTCGTCCGTGGTGGTGGTCGAAGGGCTGCCCCTGCCGATCGACGCCGGGGCACTGGCGGCCTCGTTGGCGGCCAGTCAGGAGAAGGGCCCGCTGAACCTGCTGGAGGTGCTGGAGGCCCTGCCTGGAAGGAGTGCCACGGTCGACCTGCAGCGGGTGATCTTCGCTATCGATCGGGTCACCGATCAACAGCGTGAGGGCAACACCCTTGTCGACTCGCTTCCGGCCGCCGGGATCAGTCCGGCTCTGCGCCAGGCCGGTCCGCTGGCGGTGAAGCGTCAGGAGCTGGCGATCCCCGTCCAGCACCGCCCCAAGCCCCTGCAGGTGGTCACGATCCAGCCCGAGACCGGCGCCAATGGGCGCCTCGTGGTGATCTCCCATGGCCTCTGGGACGACCCGGAGAGCTTCGAAGGTTGGGGCCGCCACCTGGCCAGCCATGGTTACACCGTGCTCCTGCCCCGCCACCCCGGCAGCGACAGGTCGCAGCAGCAGGCCATGCTCTCCGGCCAGATGCCCCCGCCCAGCCCCGAGGACCTGCGGCTGCGGCCGATGGACGTGACCTCCGTCATCGACGCGGCCGCGGCGGGCAGCCTGCAACTGCCGGCTGGGCTGCGCACCGACAGCGTCGTGGCGATGGGCCAGTCCTACGGTGCCACCACGGTGCTGCAGCTGGCCGGGGCCCGTCCCAGCGCCACGCTGCTGAAACGCTTCTGCAGCGATGTGAGGAACCCGGCCCGGAACGTCAGCTGGGTCTTGCAGTGCAGTTTCCTAACCTCGGCCAACCAGGCCGACCTGGCCGACCCCCGGGTCAAGGCGGTGGTGGCGGTCAGTCCGCCGATGTCGCTGCTGTTCGACCAGGGCGCGGCCCGGGCCATGAACGGCCGGGTGCTGCTGGTGAGCGGCAGCCGCGACTGGGTGGTGCCCTCGGGCCCGGAGGCCCTCATGCCCATGGCCAGAGAGGCGCGCAATGTGGGAGGCGGCCACCGGGTGGTGCTGGCCAGGGATGGCGATCACTTCAACCTGCGCTCCCACTTCAAAGAGGGCGGTGGGGCCCTGCGAGGGTTGCTGCTGGCCTGGACCGACAGTGCCTTTGCCGCCGGTGCCGCTGCGGCCCCGGGACCGGACGCCCCGTCACTGCTGCCGCCCGATGGCTGGGGAGACACGGAGTTCCCCCTGGTGGACATCACCACCACCCTGCGCACGCTGCCGCTCGGTGCCGATCCGCTGTGACACGTCCCTCCCGGACCCTGTCGCGCCGCCCAGGCGTCTTCCGTAATCTGGGGCCTCGCTCGGGAATCCGGACCTGGCCCAGGCCATGACAGACACGCTGGCACCCTCGTCCGCTTCCGTCGCTGTAACCACGGCGGTACCCCGGCGCAGTGTCCCCAGGGAGTATCTCGATCCCCCCTCCGCCTGGAACCCGACGGTGGGCCTGTTTCTGGCGGGCTACGGCCTGGCGGCCCTCACGATCTGGGGCTGGTTTGTGGGGGGCTGGCCCCTGCCGCCCCTGCTGGCCCTGGGCTTCCTGGCCCTGCACCTGGAGGGCACCGTCATCCATGACGCCTGCCACAACGCCGCCCATCCGCACCGCTTCTGGAACGCGGTGATGGGCCATGGCGCCGCCCTGCTGCTGGGCTTCAGCTTCCCGGTGTTCACCCGGGTGCATCTGCAGCACCACGCCCACGTCAATGATCCGAAGCTGGATCCCGATCACATCGTCAGCACCTTCGGGCCCCTGTGGCTGATCGCGCCGCGTTTTTTCTACCACGAAGTCTTCTTCTTCCGGCATCGTCTCTGGCGCCGCCACGAGCTGTTCGAATGGGCTCTGGCCCGCACCATTTTCGTGCTGATTGTGGTGGCCGCCGCCCGCTACAACTTCCTCCCCTTCGTGTTCAACTGCTGGTTCGCCCCGGCCCTGATGGTGGGTGTCACCCTGGGATTGTTCTTCGACTATCTGCCCCACCGGCCCTTCCAGTCCCGCAACCGCTGGCACAACGCCCGCGTCTATCCCAGCAGGCTGATGAACTGGCTGATCATGGGCCAGAACTATCATCTCATCCACCATCTCTGGCCATCCATTCCCTGGTTCGAATACCGGCCCGCCTATCACGCCACCAAGCCGATCCTGGATGCCAAGGGTTCACCCCAGCGGCTCGGGTTGTTCGAGAGCCGCACCGACAGTCTCAACTTTCTCTACGACATCTTCCTCGGCGTGCGCTCCCATAAGAAGCGCCGCAGCCGGCTGCGCCCCCTGGCCAAGCTGATGCCTACCCGCCATTCACGCCGGCGCGTGCTGGAGCTGCTGCATCGCACCGCCGTCTCGCCGGTGCGCTGAGGGCAGGCTTCAGTCGGCCAGGATCCGGGGCACCCGGAAGAAATCCCCCTCCCGCTGCGGAGCCAGGGAGAGGAGTTCCTCCCGCACCGGCGTCGGCTCCACCGTGTCGGGGCGGGTCACGTTGACCACCTCAACGGCCCGGGTGGTTGGCGGCACCCCTTCGGTGTCCACCTGCTCGAGGTGGGCGACGTAGTCGAGGATCCGCTCCAGCTGGACGGTGTAGGTGGCGATGCGTTCCTCGGGCAGGGCCAGGCGGGCCAGCTGGGCCACTTTGCGCACATCCTCGGCCGTGATCCGCTCCATCGTCGCTGCAGGCGTCAGAGCCCGAACCTAATCGGCCCCCCGCCTCAGTCGGTAGCGCCTTCCGGGTCGAGAAAGGCGGCCAGATCTTCGCTCAGGGCCGCTGCCGCCAGTTCCAGAAAGCGGGCGCCATGGTCGGCACTGGCCAGGAACGGGTCGGAGCCCATGCGGCCATCGGGATGGCGGCGGCGGAAGTCCTCGGGGCCGTGGATCGGCCCGGCGGGTGCCGCCTCCGGCAGGGGCCGCTGCTTGGCGGTGAGGCTCGGCTCCAGGTGCAGGGTGAGGGCGATTTCGCTGGGGGTGGCATGGTGCCCCTCCCGGTTGCCGTAGAGATCCCGAGCTTCCCGCATCACCGGGCTGGCGGTGAACCAGTTGGCCAGACGGCAGCGCAGCCGGTCGGCGCCGGGCAGCCCGCGGGCCGCGGCGGTGCCATAGGCCTGGGCGAAGGCTGCCCGGGCCGTGGCGATGTTGCCGCCATGGCCGTTGATCACGTAGATGCGCTCGAAGCCGTGGCGCGCCAGCGAGAGCACCACGTCGTGGAGCACGGCCAGCAGGGTGGAGGGTTGCAGGCTGATGGTGCCGGCGAATCCCAGGTGATGCTCGGCCATGCCGAAGGCCTGGGCGGGCGTCACCAGCACGCCGGTGCGGCGACCCACCGCGAGGGCCACGGCTTCAGCGGTGAGGGCATCGGTGCCGATGGCGCCGGTGGGCCCGTGCTGCTCGGTGGACCCCAGCGGCACGATCACCCCCCGGCAGTGGGCCAGGTAGGCCTCCACTTCGGGCCAGCTGCGCAGCTGCAGCCGGATCTCCTCGCTGCCGGTAACGGGGCCCGGGAGGGTGGTGGTGGCAGGGGCGGGGCTGGAGGTCGATCGGGTCATGGTGAACATGGCGGCCTGCGCCGTGCTGCCTAGGATCGACCCTATCCGCGGCGTCACGATGCTGCATCGCAAGCTCGACCGATTTCGTCTGGAGCAGCGGCCGGTCTGGGTCTACCTGCTCGACCAGCAGCGCTGGATCGAGAGGGCCCTGGTGGCGGAGATCGAAGGAGATCTGGTCACCCTCCGCTACGACGACGAGGATGGCGACGAGCGCCACAGCTGGGAGGAGAGCGTCCGCCTGGCCTCGATCGGAGCGGTCAGCACCCGGCTGGCCTCGGTGAGCCGCTCCGCCGATGCCGACGACCTGCTCACCACCGGCGACTGCCCTGAGGCCGAGCGGCTCGGCCGCTCCTGATCAGTGGCCCGAACGCAGCGTTGCCATCGGAGCGTCCCAGGTCAGTGGGCGGTGCCGTTGCCGTCGTAGTCATCGGTGTCGTAGTACCCCCCCTTGGTGCCGAAGAAGAGGGTGGTGAGCACGAACAGGCCGCTGACAGCCAGCAGGACGGTGCCGAGGTTGAAGCTGGCGGTTTCCATGGATGATCCGTTGATCGGCGGGCCCTTGTCGGTTCAGGGCTGCCACCACTGTGGCCCCGCGACGCCGCGACGGCCTTCCCGGCGTGGATCCGGTCCGGTTCCCCGCACCATTCCCCGGCGTCGTCGCCCATGAAGGCCAGAGATCCCGCCCCCCTCGAGGGCCCCTTCTTCGCCCGTCCCGCCGAGGTGGTGGCCCCCGAACTGATCGGCTGCCTGCTGCTGAAACGCCAGCCGACGGGCGAGCTGTTGTGGGGCGTGGTGGTGGAAACGGAGGCCTATTGCCAGAGCGAGCCGGCCTGCCACGGGCATCGCCGTCGTTCTGCCAGCAACGAAACCCTCTTCGGGGAGCCCGGCCACTTCTACGTGTATCTCACCTACGGCATGCACCACTGCGTCAACGTGGTCACCGGCCGGTGCGACTGGGCCAGCGGGGTGTTGCTGCGGGCGGCCGCCCTGCCGGGGGAGCCGGAGCGAGCTGCCGCCGGGCCCGGTCTGCTGGCCCGCCGTTTCAGCCTCGACCGCGGTCACGACGGCACGGTGGCCTCGCCGGCCTCGGGTCTCTGGCTGGCGCCCCGGCCGCCCTGGGTGGGAGCGCTGCTGGAGCGGCCAACGGATGGCGGGGAGGCGGCGCTGCTGCAGACCCAGCGCATCGGCGTTTCCCAGGGTCAGGAGCTGCCCTGGCGCTGGTACCTGCGCGGCAGCCGCAGCGTCAGCCGGCGGGCCCGGGGCGATCGCACGCCCCGCCGTGATGGGCTCGCCGCCATGCTGGCCTCTACGGTTGGGACGTTCGACGGGAGCAGGACGCCTTGAGCGGCTGGAGTCACCGCCACGTGCTCGACCTGGCGTCCTTCTCGGTCGCAGACTTCGCCACCGTTCTCGAACTGGCCCAGCGCTTCCGGGCCCTGCCGGTGGCCGGCGCCCGCCGGTTGCCCGCCCTCCAGGGCCGGCTGATGACCAGCCTGTTCTTTGAGCCCAGCACCCGGACGCGCAGCAGTTTCGAGCTCGCCGCCAAACGGCTGTCGGCGGAGGTGCAGAGCTTTTCGCCGTCGTCGAGTTCCCTCAGCAAGGGGGAAAGCCTGCTGGACACAGCCCGCACCTACGTGGCGATGGGGGCGGACATCCTGGTGGTGCGCCACCGCTGCACCGGTGTCCCCCACAGCCTGGCCCGCGACCTGGACCGCTGTGGCGAGCAGGTGTCCGTGCTCAACGCCGGGGATGGCCTGCACAGCCATCCCAGCCAGGGCCTGCTGGACCTGTTCACCCTGGCGCGCCACTTCTCCCCCGAGGCCCCCTCCCCCGAGAGCCTGCGGGGCCGCCGCATCGTCATCGTCGGCGACGTGCTCCATTCCCGGGTGGCCCGCTCCAACCTCTGGGCCCTCACCGCCTGCGGTGCTGACGTGGTCCTCTGCGGACCTGCCACCCTGCTGCCCGATTGCTTCGCCGATTTCGTGCTGGCCCCGCCCCCAGGCCAGGAGGCCGATCCGGTGGCCATCCGGGGTCGCGTTCAGGTGCAGCGCCGCCTGGAGGAGGCCCTGCCCGGGGCCGACGCGGTGATGACCCTGCGCCTGCAGAAGGAGCGGATGCAACAGCATCTGCTCACCAGCCTGGACACCTACCACCGCCAGTACGGCCTCAGCCAGCGGCGCCTGGCGCTCTGTGGCGATGGCGTGCCGGTGCTGCACCCCGGCCCGGTGAACCGGGGGGTGGAGATCGCCGGCGAGCTGCTCGATGATCCCGGCCGCAGCCTGGTGGAGGAGCAGGTCAGAAATGGGATTCCGATCCGGATGGCCCTGCTCTATCTGCTCGCGGCCACCTGAGCGCCGTCAGCGGCACCTCTCAGAGCAGCTTGAAGCCATCCAGCAGCAGGCCGTACAGCACTCCCATGCGCGCCATGTCGAGCACCTGCAGCCGCAGCTTCAGCGGCTGGGCCAGCAGTCGGCTCCTCAGCCGGGCCGCCAGCTCGATGCCCAGCACGCAGACCAGGGCCCCGAGGGGGTCGAGCAGGGAGAAGGCGCCGGTGATCGAACCGACGCTGCCACCGACCACGAATCCGCCCAGCAGCACGATCAGCAGCAGGGACAGGCGACGCCAGGGGTTCTGCGCCCAGGCCTCCAGCAGGTTGCCGGACTGGGTGATGCGCTGTTGGAACCTGGTCTGCTGGAAGCGGGGAGGCAACGGTGCGAACCTGCCGCTGATGGAGAAGGGGAGCAGGGGGGCTCAACACCCTTGGGTGGAAAGCCGCTGGCGGTGATCCCCATCACCCGGCCCAAACCCTGCAACCTCCTGTCTACACCATCTCTGGCGTCTTGACAGCACTTTCCCCCCACCGATAGGGGATGCCAATAAAAAAGCCCGAGGCCAAGGCCCGGGCGGGGTGATGGGGACGACACCAGCAAACCAATCTCTCCCGACTCGGGCAAGGGGGGGCGGCCGCTGCCCGGAGCGTCCCTGCTGGGGCTTGACGGCAGGAGTGGCCGATCTCAGACGTCGCGGATCAGCCTTCGCTGTCCTTCTTGCGGGAGCCCTTGCCCTCCAGCAACTCCAGCAGAGCCTCCATCTGGGCCATCACGCCGCGCACCTCGCCGGCTTCAGGCAGCAAGCCATCCTCCATGACGCCCTGGTGCATCTCTCGCAACTCCTGGCGGATATAGCGCAGATGACTGACAACCTGTTCTCGCTTGGACTGCGACATCGAGCGGGCCCCTGATCAACCCCCTCTTTTACCCCATCGCCGTTTCACCGGCGGCCGAAACGCTCCTTGGCCTGCTCGTAGAAGGCCAGATCCACACCGTCCAGTCCGGCTTCGCGGGCCAGGGATTCGATCCGCCGGCGAATGATCGGCCTCACCACGAAGGGGATCTCCCTGAGGCTGGTTTCCGCGTCACTGCTCCAGTTCATCGGGGCGTAGAGGTGGGGACGTGGGGTTATTGGGGCGGGTGATTGGGGCGGGACGGAGCGGCCCTCTGCCCGGACGGTGAGAATGGGTAATGGAGAATAGGGGAAACGGGGGTCAGGGGCGAGAATCGCTGAGACCCCTTGGTATGACTGGGCCGGATTTCTGGGGATCCCGGCGTCCTGCACCCACCGCTGCACCCAAGATGGCACCCCGATGGAGAAGCGCATGACTGCCCTGCAGTGCCTCTGGCGTCGTGCCCGCCATGGATAAGGCACCCTGCCCCTGCTCTGTGACGCTGCAGGGGGCCTCTCGGTGCGTTTCGCAGCCCTCGGGCGTGCTCTGCTGCTCAGTGCCGCTCCCGCGTCTACTGCACCGGCCTGGATGATCATTCGCGTGGGTTGGAGTGCCGGCGCCTTCGGGGGGATCCGCGAATTTCCGTCGACGGCGGCCTGCGAAGCCGCTGCCGAGCACATCTCCAAGGTGCGGACCCCGGGCAACGCGACAACGGCGGGCGTTCCGGGTGCTTGGAAGTTCAGCTTCAGTCGATCGGGCAGCGAGCGGCAGGAACCACTGGCCTCGATGCTCTGCGTGCCTGACGCCTCCGAAATTCCTGCGGTGCAACAGCAACTGGAGCAGAAGGGCTGGTACAGGGGGTTATGAAGCCCCGTACATTTCCAGGCCTTGCCAGGCTATGTGGTACCGCAGCAGTCTGCGGGCAAACGATGCAAGAACTGCATAAGGGCCAAAACCCAGCCCCTGAGGGCAAGATGGGTGCAAGCACCGCAACCTTGTGGCCGATTCCGCAACCTTCAGCGCAGCCGAAGCCAGCGACGACGACCTGGGCGACCTGCTGCTGGAGGTGCTCCCCGGTGACGGCAGCACCATCGGCAACCTGTCCGCACGGGAGGCCCTGAGCCGGGCAGCGGAGCGTCCGATCAGCGACGAGGAGTACGAAGCGATCAAGGAGCGCCTGCTGGGGCTGGGCCTGATCCGCAAGGGCCGCGGCCGAGCCAGGAAGGACACTGCCCCCAGGGACTTCAAGGCGGTGCTGTGGGCGGCGGCCGACAAGCTACGGGCCCAGATGGATGCGGCGGAATACAAGCATCTGGTGCTGGGCCTGATCTTCCTCAAGTACATCTCCGACAGCTTCAGCGAGCACCAGCAGGAGGTGCTGGCCAAGGTGAGGGACCCGGATTCCGACTACTACCTCGGTGATGATCCGGCCGACCATCAGGCCGCCCTGGAGGATCGGGACTACTACATCCAGGACAACGTGTTCTGGGTGCCTGCGGAGGCCCGCTGGGAGGAGCTGCGGGCCCAGGCCAAGCAGCCGGACATCGGCCAGCGGATCGACCGGGCCCTGGTGGCGATCGAGAACGAGAACGAGAAGCTCAGGGGCAAGCTCGACAAACGCTTCGGGGCAGCTCAGCTGGAGTCCGGCCGCCTTGGCGAGCTGGTGGATCTGATCTCCACCATCGGCTTCAAGCACGACGAGGCCCTGCAGGGTGACCCGATCGGCAAGATCTACGAATACTTTCTGGGTCAGTTCGCCCTGGCGGAAGGCAAGAAGGGCGGCGAGTTCCTGACCCCTCCCTCCGGCGTGAAGCTGCTGGTGTCGGTGCTGGCACCGCACAAAGGGCGTGTGTACGACCCCTGCTGTGGTTCGGGAGGGATGTTCGTCTCCAGCGAGGAGTTCGTGCAGTCCCACGGCGGGCGGATCGATGACATCTCGATCTACGGGCAGGAGAGCAACCCCACCACTTGGCGCCTGGCGGCCATGAACCTGGCGATCCGGGGCTTTGCCGCTGATCTGGGCCAGGAGCCGGCCGACACCTTCGCCCGGGACCAGCACCCCGATCTGAAGTTCGACTACATCAAGGCCAACCCGCCTTCCAATATCTCCGACTGGGGCGGTGAGAAGTACGACAACGATCCACGCTGGGTGTATGGCCGTCCGCCCGCAGGCAATGCCAACACCGCCTGGCTGCAGCACATCCTCTGGAAGCTCAAGCCCGATGGTCAGGCCGGCGTGATCCTGGCCAATGGTTCGATGAGCTCCAACCAGAGCGGCGAGGGGCAGATCCGGGAGGCGATGGTGCGGGGCGATGTGGTGGAGGCGATGGTGGCCCTGCCCAGCCAGCTGTTCTTCAACACCCAGATTCCGGCCTGTGTGTGGTTCCTGTGCAAGGACAAAACCAAGCATGGGCGGGATCGCCGCGGCGAGACGCTGTTCATCGACGCCCGCCAGCTGGGCACGATGACCAGCCGCACCAACCGGGAGCTGACCCAGGCCGATATCGAACGGATCGCTGCCACGGTTCACGCCTGGCGAGCCAATGGCGAGGTGCAGCAGAGCTATGCGGATGTTCCGGGTTTCTGCTACTCCGCCAAGCTGGAGGAGATCGAGAAGAACGGCTTTGTGCTCACCCCTGGCCGCTATGTGGGGGCAGCGGAGCAGGAGGAGGATGGCGAGCCGTTTGAGCAGAAGATGCAGCGGCTGACAGCTCTACTGAAGCAGCAGCAGGAAGAGGGGGCGAGGCTGGATGCGGCGATTGCTCGTAACCTGGCCTGGTTGGGGTTTGAGGCGCCATGAATCCTCCCCCAGACATCCGTTGGCAACAACGGTTGGTGAATTTCGAGCGGGCCTTGCGCTTACTGCGTGAAGCGATGGCCGAGGGGCCGGAGGCGCTCAACCAACTGGAGAAGGAAGGGGTGATCCAGCGCTTCGAATATTGCTTCGAGCTGGCCTGGAAAACCGTGAAGGATTACATGGAGGCCAGCGGCGTCGTGTTTGATGTGGTGATGCCCCGCCAGGTGATCAAGGACGCCTTTGCCGCCAAGGTGCTGAACGATGGCGCCAGCTGGATCGCCATGCTCGATCACCGCAATCTGCTCGCGCACACCTACAACCCAGTTGTCTTTGAGCAGGCGGTGGAAGCCATCCATCAGCGCTATCTGCCCCAGCTGGAACAGCTGCAGACGTTTCTCCAGCAGGAGGCGATGGGATGAACCAGCCTCCCCTGCAACCCTCCGAACTGGAACTGGTGCGCTCCGTGCTGCGCCAACATCCGGAAGTCCATTCCGCGACGCTGTTCGGCTCCCGCGCCAAGGGCACCCATCACGAGCGCTCGGATGTGGACCTGGCCCTCAGCGGTGAGCTTGGCCTCTTGGGCGCCGAAGCCATTGCCGCCGAGCTGGAGGAGCTGCCGCTGCCCTATCGCTTCGATGTGCAGGCGCTGGAGCAGATCCGCTTGGCGCCGCTGCTGGAGCACATTGAGCGGGTGGGGGTTGTGATTTATCCGGAGTCATGACTGCAGCATTCCCATCATAGCTGGCCATTAACAGCTTTCTACTCTCCATGCCGATCAAAGTCTCAGAGATGCTGGATAGGCTCCGCGCCGATGGCTGGGTTCAGGTTGCCCAACGAGGAAGCCATCGCCAGTTCAAACACCCCACCAAGCCGGGAAGGGTCACGGTGGCAGGCAAGCCGAGCAGCGACCTCGCCATCGGCACGGAACTGAGTATTCTGAAGCAAGCCGGTCTACGCAGGGACGCCTCATGAAGTACGCCGTGGTGATCGAAAAGACCCCTTCCAACTACTCGGCCTTTGTGCCCGATCTGCCGGGCTGCGTGGCCACCGGCGATTCGATCGCTGAAGTGGAGTCTGAAATCAGTGCCGCGATCCGCTTCCACCTGGACGGTCTTCGCGACGATGGCCTGCCGATTCCCGCCGCCAGTTGCCAAGTGCACTATGTCGACACGGCTGCATGATCGCTGTGATGCCGTCATGGAACCAGGCCTCTTGACATGGCGAAAACATCATCTCAGCGCCTCCAAGATGCGCAACAGGCGATGGCTTCGATCCAGCGGTACATCGCCTCGGAGCCACGGGAACGCCTGACCGACGACCTCACCCGCTCGGCCGTGGAGCGCCAGCTGTCGATCGTGCAGGAGGCCCTGCGGGTGGCGCTGCTGCAGGAGCCAAGCCTGCCCCACAGCTGGCCGGAGCTGGAGGCGGCGATGGCGTGGTGTGCTCAGCTGAGGGACTGGGAGAATCCGGTAGAGGTGCAGGAGCTGGCGGAGTTTGTGGAGGGGGAACTTAAGGTGTGGCAGGCCATGATTGCGGCCCTCATCAAGCAGCAGCAGCAGGACGAGGGGGCGAGGCTGGATCAGCAGATTGTCGAGAATCTGCGGAGTCTGAGATATGAGTCCTGAATGGAAAAGGCTCCTTGTTTCTGAGCTGGCGGATAACACCCCAAGGTCAACGGCTAGCGGTCCGTTTGGATCGAACCTGATTTCAAGCGACTATACAGATTGTGGCGTCCCCGTCATCAGGGGGGCAAATATGTCAAAGGGGAGGTGGGTGGAGGGTGAGTTTGTCTGGGTTAGCGAAGAGAAAGCGGAGCAGCTGTCTTCGAATCATGCATTTCCGGGTGAGCTTGTCTTTACGCAAAGGGGGACGCTTGGGCAAGTCTGTCTTGTCCCTCCTGGAGCGCATGAAAAGTACGTGCTCTCCCAAAGCCAAATGAAACTGAGGGTTGACCCATCAATATGTGACTCACTGTTCATGCTTTATCAGTTCAGGACTCCTGAGCAGCAAGCTTATATAGACATGAATGCCATCCAGGTGGGCGTTCCACATACCAACCTTGGCATTCTGAGGGAGACCCCTTGTCAAGTACCACCGCTGCTCGAACAAAAAGCCATCGCCCATATCCTCGGAACGCTTGACGACAAGATCGAACTCAACCGCAAGACCAACGAAACCCTGGAGGCGATGGCAAAGGCGCTCTTCAAGTCGTGGTTTGTGGATTTTGATCCTGTCAGAGCAAAGGTAGAAGGGCGTCCCACGGGATTGCCTGATGAGATCAGTAATCTCTTCCCTGATTCCTTTGAGGAGTCGGAACTGGGAGAGATTCCGAGCGGTTGGGAAGTTTCAAACATTGCTGGAATTGCCAATGTGGAAATGGGTCAGTCGCCTAGTGGTGAATCTTGCTCCGTGGATCCAGCAGGTCTGCCTTTATTGAATGGGCCAACCGAGTTTGGAGAATTCTGCCCCACTCCAGTTCAATACACTTCTAATCCAAAGAGGTATTGTCAGTCGGGTGACTTACTTTTTTGTGTCAGGGGGTCAACCACTGGGAGGATGAACTGGTCCGACCAGTCATACGCCATCGGGCGAGGTCTTGCTGCCATTACCTCTAGCGGCAAGGATCATGCATTGATGATAAGAGTTCTTATCGAAGAATCACTCCCCAATCTTTTGGCAAAGGCTACTGGATCAACTTTCCCAAGCGTTAGCAGAAAAGACATTGAATCCATATCGGTTTTCATCCCAGCGCCAAGCATTAGATATTTATGTAAAGATGTATGCTCATCTGCTTACGAGCGAATGGCGCTTTGCTTCAAGAATGCGTCAACGCTTATCCAGATTCGGGATGCTCTTCTGCCACGTCTTATCTCAGGTGAAATCCGAATCCCTGACGCTGAGCGAATGCTGGAGGACGTTGGCATCTGATGGCACCCCCCACAGAACCCGCTCGGGAGAAGCCTCCTGATCATCCGATCGTCCTGTTCCAGGCGGCCGATGGGCAGGTGTGCCTGGATGTGCGCCTGGAGGAGGACACCGTCTGGCTGAGTCAGGCCCAGATGGCGGAGCTGTTCGGCCGCGAACGCTCCGTGATCAGCCGCCATGTGCGCAACGTGTTTCGCGAGGGGGAGCTGCCCGAGCAGAGCAATGTGCATTTTTTGCACATTGCCGGTGCCGACCGCCCCGTGGGCTTCTACAGCCTGGATGTGATCATCTCCGTGGGCTACCGGGTCAAGTCGCCCCGCGGCACGCAGTTCCGCATCTGGGCCACCCAGGTGCTGCGCCAGCATCTGATGCAGGGCTACACGCTCCATCAGCGGCGCCTCCAGGAACGGGGCCTCGGAGATCTGCAGCAGGCGCTGGCCCTGATGGCCCGCACCCTCAACGCCCGGGGGCTGGTGAGCGACGAAGGCCAGGCCGTGCTCGAGGTGGTGCAGCGCTACAGCCGCTCCTGGCGCTGGTTGCTCGCCTACGACGAGGATCGGCTCGCGCCCTCCACGGCTGAACCGGATGGCGTTCCTGAGGCACTGGGATTGGCCGAGGCCCAGCGCGCCATCGAAACCCTGCGTGCTGATCTGGCCGGTTGCGGCGAAGCCACACCCTTGTTCGGGCAGGACAACCGCCAGGCGCTGGCCGGCATCCTTGGAGCGATCGAGCAGACCTTCGATGCTCAACCGCTCTATCCCACAGCCCAGCTGCGTGCGGCTCATCTGCTCTACTTCGTGATCAAGGACCACCCCTTCGCGGATGGCAACAAACGCATCGGCACCCTGCTGTTCCTTGAGTTCCTGCGTCGCAATCAGCTGCTGCTCCTGGTCGATGGTCAGCCCCGCATCGCCGATAACGGCATGGCAGCCCTCGCCCTGCTGATCGCCGAAAGCCACCCCCAACAGAAAGACATGATGATCCGCCTGGTGATGGCCCTGCTGGAGGATCACGATGGCTGATTCGCCCGGGCCGGAACGCGACGATGCTCCCTACGCCCCGCCACTGACGCTCACCCCAGCATTGCTGAATCAGGTGGCCGCCATTGCGGAGGCCCTGGGACGCTGGAGTGCCCGTGAGGAACGAACCCCCTCGCCTCGCCTGAGGCGTGAGAACCGCATCCACATGATCCAGGCTTCCCTGGCGATCGAGCAGAACAGCCTCAGCCTGGAACAAGTAACGGCCCTGTTCGATGGCAAGCGGGTGATGGGCCCGGCCAGGGATATTCAGGAGGTGTGCAACGCCATCACCGCCTATGAGGCTCTCCCCCGCTGGAGTCCCAGCAATGGGCAGCACCTGTTGGCCAGTTGCGTCGTCCACGTCGAGCTGGAGTTCATCCATCCCTTCGCCGATGGAAACGGCAGGCTTGGCCGCCTGTGGCAGACCCTCACCCTCACTCGCTGGAATCCACTGCTGGGCTGGCTGCCGATCGAGGAGGTGATCCGGGCCCGACAGCAGGGCTACTACGAAAGCCTGGGCCAGGCCGACCAGCGGGGAGAGCTGGAGCCCTTCGTCTCCTATCTGCTTGCGGCCATTGCGGACGCCCTTGAGGATGCGCTCCGGCCACCAGCGACCTCCCCAGCAGGTTCGGAGATAAGTTCGGAGACGGGTTCGGAGATGCCCTCCCCGAGGGAGCTGGAAGTCCTGGAGCTGCTCAGTGGCCAGCCCAAGCTGTCTGCCAGGGAGATGGGAGAGAAGCTGGGCATCAGCCAGCGGGCGGTGGAGAAGCACCTTGCTGCGTTGCAAAGGCAGGGGCGCTTGCGGCGTCTGGGTTCCCCACGATCGGGATCGTGGCAGGTGCTGAACCCCAGCCCTGGTGCCTGATCTGATGGACCGCAGTGGCGAGCGGCCTTGATGGAGGCTTGGCCAGGTGAATCAAGCCGCAACCAACAGCTGGGTTGCCACACCCTGATCCCGCAGCAGGGCAACCGCCTGGCGATCAAACGACACGAAGGTCTCGCCGCCCAACCATTGACCCTGATGGGCGATCACCCCATCGGCGAAGTCACCACCGGCCTCCAGCAGAGCCAGGCCAGCCTCCACGGCCTGGCGATCGAGCTGGACATTGCCGGCCGCCAGCAGGGAACGGATCGCAGCGGCGATGTCGGCAACCGCAAAGCCATAGACCCGCTTCAGAACCCAGACCAGCTCGCAGAGCACAGGCAAGGGAACAGCGATGGTGGAGGCTTCACGCAGAACCCGGGTGGCCTCAGCAGCCTGGGCAGGGTCATCGCCCACCAGAGCCCGAGCCAGGACGTTGCTGTCGGCGGTGATGTTCACGCCTCTCCACCCCAACCGGCCTCGGCCGCCTGTTGAATCTCCTCCAGCATGGCTGTTTTGCTGCTGCGTCCGGCCAGCAGGCCGATGAAGCCGTCGATCGAGCCAGAGGGCTGGGCAGCACGCACCTCAATCCGCCCGCCAGGCAGGGCAGACACCTCGATCTGCTCCCCCGGCTTGACGCCAAGGTGTCGCAGCAACTTCTGGCGCAGCGTGACCTGGCCCTTGGCGGTAACGGTGAGAAGGCCCATGGGCAGACCGAGATTCTGATGTCAGCGTAAGGGAAACTTCCCTTACGCCTGCTCAGGGCAGCACCCACCTCGCCGCCCCACTGCAGGCATCCCCGAAGGCTCACCATGCCTCCAGAGCCACAGCCAGCCCAGCGGCCTGCGGGTCTTGCCCCAACCGCTTCAGCAGCCGCTGGTCCTGCGTGATCAGCCTCGCGTTGCGGGCTTCCGCCAGAGCCAGGTAGAGGCAGTCGTAGGCCGGGTGATCCAGCCGTTGGCTCCAGCGACGGGCCGCCGGCAGCAGGGTCGCCGCTGGCGCCAGCTCGGAGAACAGCCCTGGCGCCAGCTCGGCGATGCCCTCGAACTGCTCCTCGGTGATGGCGCCTGAATGCCAGGCCTTCCAGCCGGCGTTGAGCAGCTCCACCAGCACCAGATCCGGCGCCAGCAGGCGTGCCGGCGGCGCCCTGTCGAGCAGCCGCACCGCCTGGGCGCTGGCGGGAACCTCCACGAACCAGGCGAACGCCACGGAGGCATCCACCACCCACAGTTCCGACGCAGCCAGTGGCGACTCAGCGCTGCTCACGACCCTCCCGGATCAGGGCCGCCACATCCAGCTGCCGGCCTTGCGCTGGGGTCTGACGCCGCAGCAGGGCAAGCCGCTGCTTCACCTCGTCCTGCTCGGCGGCGGCGGCGGTGAGCAGGTCGCGCAGGCTTTGCTCCAGGGAGACCCCACGGCTCTGGGCCCGGGCGCGCAGGATGGCCACCACGCGCGCATCCAGCTGGCGAATCAGGATCTGGGCCACGGCCATCTCCAGTGCTATCGACCATGCTATCGCCGGGGACGGGATCGGCGATGGTGGGCTGCGCAGCGCAGTCGGGTGGGCTCAGGGGAGGGGCCTGGTTCAGGCAGTGAATGGGACAACAGTTCAGCGCCGATCGCTACTCTCAGACAGGCTTGGCTGCACCGATGGCTCCGATCACCGAAGACCATCTGGAACAGCAAGCCATCGAATGGTTTCGGGAGAACGGCTATAGCCACGCCTTCGGTCCTGAGCTGGCCCCCGATGGCTCCCAGGCCGAACGGGCCGACTATCGCCAGGTGGTGCTCCAGGGCCGATTGCGCGCAGCCCTGCGGCGCCTGAACCCGGAGGTGCCGCCAGCCACGATCGACACGGCGGTGCTGCAGCTCAGCAACCCCAATCTGCCGGGGCTGATGGCGGCCAACCGGCAGATGCATCGCTGGCTCACCCAGGGCCTGCCGATCACCTTCATGGCCTGCAACGAGCAGCGGGGCATCCGCCTGCGGCTGATCGCCTTTGATGATCCGGCCGCCAACGACTGGCTGGTGGTGAATCAGCTGGCGGTGCAGGGCCCCAAGCACAACCGCCGCCCCGACTGGTGGTCTACGTCAACGGCCTGCCGCTGGCGGTGCTGGAGCTCAAGAACCCCACCGAGGAGAAGGCCGACATCTGGGCCGCCTTCAACCAGCTGCAGACCTACGAAGCCGACATCCCCGATCTGTTCCTGGCCAACGTGCTGCTGGTGATCAGCGATGGGGTCCACGCCCGGGTGGGCTCGCTCAGCGCCGATCGGCAGCGGTTTCAACGCTGGCGCACCATCACCGCCGAGCAGGATCTCGATCCGCTCGGCAAGCACCGCGACCTGGAGACCGTGATCCGCGGGGTGTTCGATCCGCACCGCTTCCTCGACTTCCTCCACTACTTCTGCCTGTTCGAGGAAGACGGCCAGATCATCAAGAAGATCGCCGCCTACCACCAGTTCCACGCCGTGCGGGAGGCGGTGGAGCGGGTCGTGCAGGCCAGCCGGCCTGAGGGCGACCGCAAGGGCGGCGTGGTGTGGCACACCCAGGGGGCGGGCAAGAGCATCGAGATGGCCTGCCTGGCCGGGATGCTGCTGCTGGATCCACGCCTGGGCAACCCGACCCTGGTGATCGTCACCGACCGGCAGGACCTCGATGGTCAGCTGTTCGGGGTCTTCGCCGGGGCGGGCGATCTGCTGGGGGAATCACCGAAACAGGCCGGGAGCCGTCAGGAGCTGCGGGAGCTGCTCAAGGACCGCCCCAGCGGCGGCATCATTTTCACCACCATCCAGAAGTTCGCCCCCGAGCACGGCGAGCAGCGGATCGAGGCCCTGAGCGAGCGCCGCAACATCGTGGTGATTTGCGATGAGGCCCACCGCAGCCAGTACGGCTTCCAGGGGCGGCTCGATCCCAAGACCGGCCAGATCAAGCTGGGCCTGGCCCGCTGCCTGCGCGACGCCCTGCCCCAGGCCACCTTCCTGGCCTTCACCGGCACGCCGATCGAGCAGCAGGACCGGGACACCCAGGCAGTCTTCGGGCACCTGATCTCCGTCTACGACATCCAGCAGGCGGTGGAAGACGGCGCCACGGTGCCGATCTACTACGAATCCCGCCTGGCCCGGCTGTCGTTGCGGCTGCCCCAGCTGGAGGAGGTGGATCAGCAGGTGGATGAGCTGTTCGCTGAGGAGGACGACATCCCGGCAGCGGAGCGGGCCAAGAGTCGCTGGGCCGCCCTGGAGGCCCTGGTGGGGGCCCAGCCCCGCATCGAGGAGGTGGCCGCCGATCTGGTCGCCCACTACGAGCAGCGATCCCGCAGCCAACCCGGCAAGGCCATGGGCGTGCTGATGAGCCGCGACATCTGCGCCCGCCTCTACGACGCCATCGTGGCGCTGCGCCCTGAGTGGCACGACGACGACCCCAAGAAGGGCGTGATCAAGGTGGTGATGACGGCCGCCGCCTCCGACAAGGCCCACCTCCAGCCGCACCACACCAGCCGCCAGCAGAAGAAAGACCTGGAGAAGCGCTTCAAGAACCCCGATGACCCGCTCAAGATCGTGCTGGTGCGGGACATGTGGCTGACGGGCTTCGATGCGCCCTGCCTGGTCACCCTCTACGTGGACAAGCCGATGCGGGGGGCGAACCTGGCCCAGGCCATCGCCCGAGTGAACCGGGTGTTCCAGGACAAACCCGGTGGCCTGGTGGTCGATTACATCGGCATCGCCCCCCAGCTCAAGGAGGCCCTCGCCACCTACACCGCCGCCCGTGGCAAGGGCAAGCCCACGCTCGACACCGGCGAGGCGGTGCGGCTGGTGCAGGAGCAACTGCAGGTGGCCCGGGATCTGCTCCACCCGCTCGACTGGAGCGGCTTCCAGGAGCCCAAAACCGCCCTCCGTCTGATTCCGCTCTGCCTTGATCAGGTGATGGCGCTACCCGATGGCAAGAAACGCTTCTGCGATGTGGTGCTGGCCATGGGCAAGGCCCATTCGCTCTGCTCCACCACCGAGGAGGGGGCAGCCCTCGACCCCGAGGTGGCCTTCCTCAAGGGGCTTCGGGCACTGCTGATCAAAGGAGACCCGGACGAGGGAGACGGCGCAGCGCCCAGAAACGTCGATTTTGAGCTGCAGCAGCTGCTCTCCGGGGCCCTGGTCTCGGGAGGGGTGACCGACATCTTCCAGGTTGCGGGGCTGGAGAAGCCCGACATCAGCATCCTCTCGGATGCGTTCCTGGCCGACATCAGCAAGATCCCCCAGAAGAACCTGGCTGTGGAGCTGCTGCAACGCCTGCTCAAGGAGGAGGTGCAGACCCGCTTCCGGCTCAATGAAGTGAAGAAGCGACGCTTCAGTGAGCTGCTGCAGGCCTCCCTGGCGAAGTATGCAAACCGCTCGATCGAGGCGACTGTGGTGATCGAGGAGCTGATCGCCATGGCCAGGCAGTTCCGGGATGAGGCAGGCAGGCTGAAGGCTCTGGGTCTCACCACCGCCGAGATCGCCTTCTACGACGCCCTCGCCAACAACAAGTCCGCCCAGGAGCTGATGGGCGATGAGGTGCTCACCGAGATGGCCAGGGGCCTGGCCCAGAAGCTCCGCCAGAACCTCACGATCGACTGGCAGTACAAGGAGAACGTGCGGGCCCGCCTGCGCACGATGATCAAGGCGCTGCTCAAGCGCTACACATATCCGCCCGATCAGGAGGCGTCAGCCGTGGAGCTGGTGCTCTGCCAGACCGAGGTGATCTCGGAGGAGTGGGCTCGGGAAGACCTGGGGAATCAGATTCAGGCGGCGGTGGCCAATGCACTGGGTAAGCAATTCAGCGGCTGTGATTCGCCTTGTCTCCAACCTCCGGCGAATGCGCAATCCCACAATCCCACAATTCCGCATCGCCCCCACCGCCATCTGGGGCGGGCAGGACGAGACGAGACGAGACCAGATATGCTTATTCAAGCACTAACAATTTAGGGACTGGTATGGGTGGGGCCGTGACGACTGGGACTGAGAGGAGGCAGGTCAGGAAGCAGGCCCTAGGCTGACGGCGTCCACTTGCTTCAGGCTCCCAGTCACATCGGAAGTGGCATCCACATGGCGCTCCGCGACGCTGAGCAGGCCCGCTCCGGCATCCGCTTGGCCATCTGATCGCTGAGATCCTCGTGGTGGCTTCTCTGGGTCATGGTCTGAAGAACAAGCTCTCCCTCGGCAGGGGCCGGAGGTGCTGCGGACGGTTCGGCTGTCATCTCACGGCCCTACCGGATCGCAGGGCTCAGCTCATCACTGAGGCTGAGTAACTGGTGGGTCAGCAAGCTGAGGTGAAGTGTTAGGGCGCTGGTTCGAGAAAGTGATCACCCAAACAACGAGTGAAACTCCCAGTCAGAAAACGATTTGCTTGGTGAGGTTGTACCCGTGGTGTGGCTCGACTGGCTGGGGCTGCCGGCCAAGAAGTTCTGCACGTCGCATCGCCAATTCGACTTTCAGCTCATCAGATAGCCCTGGATACGACTCCTCCGTGAATGCTTGCTCGATCGTCTGAATACTCATCTGTCGAATCTTGAGCTGAGCCGAAGTCTGATCCATTCTGGAAAGACGTTTGCAGAGCTCGGAGTTCCATTCTCCTATTCCCATTTGCGCGGGAGAGTGCGAAGCTGTTGGGGGCTTCGCAGTTGTCGGCACCGGACTACGCGGAAAGTAACGATAGCCCGAGTAGACGAACCCGTACAGGTTTCTCCCCCTCATGCCAGAGAAAGCTATTCACGCGTTTTTGTCGAGGCCAAGTGCTTTGGCGATCTCGGAACCCTTGCTGCCTGAATGGATATCAGCATAACGGATTATTCTGTTTTTCGTATCACGAGTGTATGACTCGCCGCTGCGGAAGCTTCGGGAGGTTATGCGCCTTGGTGTCGCAGTTTTGAATCAAAATCTGCCCTCTGAAATTGAATAGTGCGGTCTCAGTGTAGCTATTTGTTGCTGAGGCGCCTCCCTGGGATGGAGTCTCTCGGCGACTGGCCTGTCTGGCTGTCTGCGTCACTTCGGTTCACTGCCCTTATCGGGCCATCGCCTCAGCCCCCTCTTGATGGCTCCCACCGATGCGCCGACCGCAGCGCCACCGCCTGAGCAGCGTCGAGCCGACGACCCTGGTGGAAAGTGGCGGTGATGGCGGTACCGGGCGGGTCCTGCAGCACCAGCAGGAAGTCCACGCCGGGGTACCGGGCCAGCGGACGCCGAAGCATCTTGGACTGCTCGTTCGCGCGGCGCTGCCGTGGGGCTGGCATCGGGGCGCGAGGGGCAGCTCCACCGGCATGTCGAACCACCTCAGCACTCCACTAGTTACGTCTCGCGTTACCATCGGTGCAAGGTCCGATCGTTC
Organism: Cyanobium sp. CZS25K; assembly: GCA_030373325.1. GTDB lineage: Bacteria > Cyanobacteriota > Cyanobacteriia > PCC-6307 > Cyanobiaceae > Cyanobium. The sequence goes on from JAUCZB010000021.1 coordinate 36,387, forward strand.
CGCTGTGCGGACACCCAGGCCCTCGCCAACGGTGCCCGCGTCCGGCGGTTCATCGCCTTCGAGCGGGTGGCCCGGCGCAAGCTGCGCCAGCTGCAGTTGTCCGAGACCCTGAACGATCTGCAAGTCCCACCCGGGAACCGCCTCGAACCCCTCTTGGGAGATCGCCGCGGCCAGCACAGCATCTGCATCAACGATCAGTTCCGCGTCTGCTTCACCTGGAGCAACGGCGCCGCCCATGACGTCGAGATCGTCGACTACCACTGAACCCACCACCACCGAGGGCACCATGGCCCAGCTACCTCCCATCACCCCCGGCGAGCTCCTGCGCGAGGAGTTCCTCGACCCCATGGGCCTCAGCAGCTACCGCCTGGCCAAGGAGATCGGCGTCCCCCTCACCCGCGTGGTGGCGATCCTCAAGGGCGACCGCGCCATCACCGCCGACACCGACCTGCGGCTGAGCCGTTTCTTCGGGCTCAGCGAGGGCTACTGGCTCCGGGCCCAGGCCCTCCATGACCTTGAGGTGCAGCGCTGCGAGATCGCCGGCCAGCTTGAGGAGATCCACCCCTACCAGTCGGCGTCGGCCTGAGCCTGCCGTTCATCCTGAAGGCCCCGGTACCCACCCCCAGCGGCGCCGCTCCATCGCCTCCTTCAGCAGTGCCAGCGGAACCCCGCCCCTGGAGTACCTGGCCGTCATCGACCGGGAGGTGTGCCCCAGGATCTGCTCGATCACCCGCTGCTCTGCGCCTGCGTCCACAAGCTGCTGGGCGGTGAAGTGCCGGGAGGAATGGAACACCGCCGACCGGTCCGCGATGCCGGCCTGGGCCCTCAGCAGCTTCCCGAGCCGGACGCTGGCGTAGTGGCTCAGCCGGGGATCCGTCGCCGGTGGTGGCGGTTCTGAGAACAGCAGCCCCGGCCCCCGCTGCAGCACCCAGTCGATGAATCCCTCGACCATCAGCGTCTCCGGCATCGGCAGCAGGCGGGCGCTGCTGCCGTTCTTCAGCCGCCTGTCCGTGGTCGGCCGGATCGCCACCACCCAGAGCCCGCCACCCTGCTGCCGCCAGCACGGCCCGCACCATGGCCAGCTTCCGCTTCGCCGTGCTGGCAGTGCCCACCTCCAGCAGGGCATCGCGCCACCCGGCCACCTCGGCAGGGGTGAGCTGCTCCAGCCGGTTGTGGCCGGTGTGCTGGGCCAGCTCCTGCAGCCTGGCCGCGGCATCCAGCTGGGACTTCTGCGCCGGGCGCCGCAGCTTCATCCACCGCTCCAGGGCCACCTCGAACGTGGGGCGCCCCGTTCCCCCGTGGGATCCATTCCTCACCGGGGGCGGCGGGAAGGCGGGCAGGGGGTCGGGCAGCCGGCCGGCCTCGATCTCGGCCACCTGGTTGGCCAGATGCACCGCTGTCGTCACCAACCGCAGGGCCACCGCCTGCACTTCCGCCGCGGCCACCGTCAGCCCCAGGGCCTTGAGCTGCTGGCGGGCCTCCCGGATCCAGCGCTCGATCCCCTGCCGGCACTCGGCCACGACCCCCTCAAGGTGGGCCAGCGCCCCCAGGGTGCTCATGCTGCCGTGGAGCACTTCCCCGTCCTGGTTCCAGAAGCTGGGGTGCTGGATGGCCTCGATCCTCTGCGCCATGCGCTGCACCACCACCACCACATCGCCGTCCCTGGCCTCGATGGTGGGCGCCCGCCACTCCTCACCCAGGGGAAAGGGCAGAGCGATCTGCAGCTCATCCAGCGCCAGCAGCACCGCCCGAACCTGTTCCGCATCGAAGCCAGCCTCCCTGGTCTGGGGAGGGGGCAACGCCGCCCACCGGCCCGCCACCCCCAGCTGCTCCTGGGGGGACAGCCTGGGGAGGGCCTCAGCGTTGGCCAGGGCGGCCTCAGCCTGGCCGTGGATCAGGTCACAGGCCCGCGCCGGAACTCCCGGCTCCCTGGGGCTCCACCCAGCCGAGCGGTGAAGGTGGAGCGGTCGATGATTGGCCGCAGCTCAGCCGGTACACGGCGCTTGTAGTAGGGCAACCGCAGCGTCGCGCATCACCACGTAGGGGAGGCCCTGGACACCCGCCAGGGAGCCATGTGAGCACTGCTCTGCACCCAGCGCTACACCCAAAGCTGCATCCGAAGCTGTACCCAACCTATGGCCGAATACCCCTGAGACGACTGGGATCTCAGGCGTGGCAGGCGGGCTGGAGTGGGATTATGGAGAATAGGGGACTCGAACCCCTGACCTCTGCGGTGCGATCGCAGCGCTCTACCAGCTGAGCTAATTCCCCGTCGATCGCCATTATCACCATCCCGTCACCCCATTTCGGCCGCCACCTTGGTTGATTCCAGCCTCTCCATCACGCCCGAGCGGCTCGCGGCCTTCGACGAGCAGGCCATCGCCGAGCTCGCCCGCCGCCTCGAGGACGACGACTACCCCACCCCGTTCGCCGGCCTCGCCGACTGGCACCTGCTGCGGGCCCTGGCCATTCACCGTCCCGACCTGATCCTTCCCTACGTCCATCTGGTGGACCAGGAACCCTTCGATGAGGAGTGAGGCCCTGACGGCCTCCCCCGACGGCCGCGGCGATCCCCTCAGCGGGCGCCGCGTGCTGGTGCTGATCAGCGGCAGCATCGCGGCCGTCAAGCTTCCCCAGCTCGTCAGTGCCCTGGTGCAGCGGGGAGCCCAGGTGCGTTGCGTCCTCAGCCCCAGCGCCGAACAGCTGGTGAGTGCGGTGGCCCTCGCCAGCCTCAGCCGCTCCCCCTGCCATGTCGACGCCGACCAGTGGAGCCACCGGGCGGCCCGGCCCCTGCACATCGAACTGGCCGAGTGGGCCGAAGTGGTCCTTCTGGCTCCTCTCAGTGCCACCAGCCTGGCCCGCTGGGTGCATGGCATGGCCGACACCCTGCTGGCCAGCACCTTGATGGCCTGCGAGGTCCCCGTGCTGGCCGCCCCCGCCATGAACAGCGCCATGTGGGCGGCGCCGGCGGTGCGTCGCAACTGGCGGGAGCTGCAGAGCTGGGAGCGGGTGCTGCCTCTGGAGCCGGGCAGTGGTCTGCTGGCCTGCGACCGGGTCGGGGATGGCCGTATGGCCTCCCCGGAGCTGCTGCTGCTCGCTCTCGAATCCGTGGTTCTGGCCGGCTGCCGCCGCGACTGGCAGGGGCGTCGCCTGCTGGTGAGCGCCGGTCCCACCCGGGAGCCCCTGGATCCGGCCCGCTGCCTCACCAACCCCAGCACCGGTCGGATGGGGGTGCTGCTGGCCCAGGCCGCCCGCCTGCGCGGCGCCACGGTCGACCTGGTCCATGGCCCCCTGGCGGTTGATCCGGAGTGGCTGGAAGGGCTGCACTGCTATCCGGTCGGCACCGCCGCGGCCATGGAGGCTGCGCTGGAGCGGCTCCAGGGAGGAGCTGATGCCATCGCCATGGCCGCGGCTGTTGCCGACCACCGGCGCCGCACCCCGGTGCCCACCAAGCTCCCAAAGCAGGCCCTGGCGGACGCGCTTCGCAGCGAATGGGAGGCGGTGCCCGATCTGCTGGCGGGCCTGGTGCGGCGGCGTCCGCCCGGCCAGGTGATCCTGGGTTTCGCCGCCCAGAGCGGTGAGGTGCTGGAGCAGGCCCGGGCCAAGTTCGCCCGCAAGGGCTGCGATCTGCTCTTCGCCAACCCGATTGATCGCGCCGGAGCAGGGTTCGCAGCCCCAGACAACGAAGGCTGGCTGCTCGGTCCCGGGGATCGGGAACGCCACTTCGGCCCCACCGGCAAGCTGGCCCTGGCCCATCAGCTGCTGTCGGCTCTGGCCGAAGCGCTGGCGCTCAGGGCTCCGCTTCCGGTTCCGGTGACAGCAGATCCATGAACGTGCGCAGCTGCAGCCGGGGGATGTAAGGCCAGCCACCACTGCTTTCCATTTCCGAGAGCAGCGTGAACAGACCGTTGCGATCGCTGGGAAGACTGCTGCGGAAGGGGCCGTCCTGGATGCTGCGGTGCAGCTGTTCGATGCGGCGCAGCAGATCCAGCAGGGCTTCGGGCTGCTGGGCACGCTGCTCGGCGATCCGGAGCAGGGCGTCGAGGGACTCCTGGAGGTCGGGGTCGGAAGAGGGCGGGGAAGAAGGTGCTGCGGGCGTCGCCGCGGAGGGTTGCGCAGACGGCGGCGCGAAGGGCGTGGATTCGTCGATCGGGTGGGTGCGGCTCAGGGTCATCGTCCTCTCATACAGGTTGTTGAGAGCCCACGCAAGCCACCTGGAATGGGCGTTTTGCACCGGTAGGATCCCGGCCAGCCCAGTTCCCGTTCCGTCTCTGCGGCTTCTCCCCATGCGTTTCCGTCCCCTGCTGGCCCTCGTGCTGGCTCTGTGCCTGACCCTGGTGTCCGCATGCAGCGGCGGGGCCAAGGCCGTTGATCGGGCCAATCTCACCTACGAGGACATCCACAACACCGGTCTGGCCAACGACTGCCCGACCCTGCCCGACTCGGCCCGAGGCACGATCTCCCTGGATCCTTCCGCCCGCTACCAGCTCAAGGAGATCTGCATGCACCCCTCCGAAGTCTTCGTGAAGGGGGAGCCGGCCAACAAGCGACAGGAAGCGCAGTTCGTCGCCGGCAAGATCCTGACCCGCTACACCTCCAGCCTTGATCAGGTCTACGGCGACCTCACGGTCTCCGGTGACAAGCTGACCTTCAAGGAACTGGGCGGCATGGACTTCCAGCCCATCACCGTGCTGATGCCCGGCGGAGAAGAGGTGCCCTTCATGTTCTCCAGCAAGGAGCTCCAGGCCTCCGCCGACGGCACCTCCTTCTCCACCAGCACCGATCTGAAGGGTGAGTACCGCGCCCCCAGCTACCGCACCAGCAACTTCCTCGATCCCAAGGGCCGCGGCCTCACCACCGGCTACAGCAGCGCCGTGGGCCTGGTGCCCGCCGGTGACGACGAGGACCTGATCAAGGAGAACGTCAAGCGCTACGTCCAGGGCACCGGCACCATGGATCTCTCGATCACCAAGGTGGATGCCTCCACCGGTGAATTCGCCGGCGTCTTCACCGCCGTCCAGCCCTCCGACACTGACATGGGCGGCAAGCAGGCGGTCGACGTCAAGATCACCGGCGAGCTCTACGGCCGTCTCGAGCAGGTCTGAGGCTCCGGATGGTTCTGGCCTCCTTCTCTGGCCAGCCCCCCCTCGCTCAAGTCGTTTCTCCCAGGGGCCCGCGGGCCCCTTTTTCTTGGCCGGGTGTCGGTCTGGGAGGATGATCCGATACCCCGTGAAGGCCTAGGCCCGTCGCCATGACGCTCGCCAACACAACTCCTCGCTCCGATCTGATCGCCCCCCACGGCGGCACCCTCGTGGACCTGATGGTGCCTCAGGACCAGCGGGCCGCGGTGCGCGAGGCGGCCCGCGCCTCCGTGGACAGGGTGGTGGAGTGCAGCCACCGCAACGCCTGCGATGTGGAGCTGCTGATCGTCGGCGGCTTCTCGCCGTTGCGCGGTTTCATGCATCAGGAGGATTACGACGCGGTGGTGGCCGGCCACCGCACCACCAGCGGTCTCCTGTTCGGTCTGCCGATCGTGTTCGACACCGACGACGGGGCCATCGCCGTGGGGGAAAAGCTGCTGCTCACCTACCAGGGGCAGGATCTGGCCGTGTTCACCGTGGAGAGCCGCTGGGAACCGGACAAGGTGGTCGAGGCCAAGGGCTGCTACGGCACCACCTCCCTGGAGCACCCGGCGGTGCGCATGATCGCCACCGAGCGGGGCCGGTACTATCTGGGGGGGCGCCTCGAGGGTCTGGCCCTGCCGCGGCGGGTGTTTCCCTGCAGCACCCCGACGGAGGTTCGCGCCACCCTGCCTCCCGGCGAGGACGTGGTGGCCTTCCAGTGCCGCAACCCCATCCACCGGGCCCATTACGAGCTGTTCACCCGCGCCCTCGAAGCCCCCAACGTGAGCAAGGGCGCGGTGGTGTTGGTTCATCCCACCTGCGGACCCACCCAGGAGGACGACATCGCCGGTGAGGTGCGCTTCGCCACCTATGAGCGACTGGCCGCCGAAGTGGCCAATCCCCGCATCCGCTGGGCCTATCTGCCCTATGCGATGCATATGGCCGGCCCCCGTGAGGCCCTGCAGCACATGATCATCCGCAAGAACTACGGATGCAGCCATTTCATCATCGGCCGCGACATGGCCGGGTGCAAATCGTCCCTCAGCGGCGACGACTTCTACGGCCCCTACGAGGCCCAGGACTTCGCCCGCGACCAGGCCACCGAGCTGGGAATGGAGACGGTGCCCTCCCTGAACCTCGTCTACACCGAGGAGGAGGGCTATGTCACCGCGGAACATGCCCAGGCCCGGGGGCTGCACATCAGGAAGCTGAGTGGCACCCAGTTCCGCCAGATGCTGCGCGGTGGCGAGGAGATCCCGGAATGGTTCGCCTTCCGTAGCGTGGTGGAGGTGCTCAGGGCCGCAGCCTGAGCCCCGTCCGGCAGCGGACGCCGTTTAACATTCTGTTACTTTCATTTTCACACAGGAGACAGGGTCGTGAAGAAACGCTGGCGCAACGCGGGGCTCTACGTGCTCCTGGTGATCGTGATGATCGCGGTGGGCACCGCCTTCCTGGAGCGCCCCGACCCGGCCCGGGCTCCCCGCACCCTGCGTTACAGCGATTTCGTCGAGGCCGTCCAGGCCAACGAGGTCTCCCGGGTGCTGATCTCCCCCGACCGTGGCACCGCCCAGGTGGTGGAGAACGACGGCCAGCGGGCCGTGGTGAACCTTGCCCCCGACAAGGACTTGCTCAAGCTGCTCACCGACCACAACGTCGACATCGCGGTGCAGCCCAACCGCGAGCCGGCGGCCTGGCAGCAGGCGATCGGCAGCCTGATCTTCCCCCTGCTCCTGCTCGGCGGGCTGTTCTTCCTGTTGCGCCGCGCCCAGGGCGGTGGCGGCAACCCGGCCATGAACTTCGGCAAGAGCAAGGCTCGGGTGCAGATGGAGCCCCAGACCCAGGTCACCTTCGGTGATGTGGCCGGCATCGAGGGCGCCAAGCTCGAGCTCACCGAGGTGGTCGACTTCCTCAAGAACCCCGACCGCTTCACGGCGGTGGGAGCCAAGATCCCCAAGGGTGTGCTGCTGGTGGGCCCCCCCGGCACCGGCAAGACCCTGCTCGCCAAGGCCGTGGCCGGTGAAGCGGGCGTGCCCTTCTTCTCCATCTCCGGTTCGGAGTTCGTCGAGATGTTCGTCGGTGTGGGCGCCAGCCGCGTCCGCGACCTGTTCGAGCAGGCCAAGAAGAACGCCCCCTGCATCGTCTTCATCGATGAGATCGACGCCGTGGGCCGCCAGCGTGGCGCCGGCCTCGGCGGCGGCAACGATGAGCGCGAGCAGACCCTCAACCAGCTGCTCACCGAAATGGACGGCTTCGAGGGCAACACCGGCATCATCATCGTGGCGGCCACCAACCGACCGGATGTGCTCGATTCGGCCCTGATGCGGCCTGGTCGCTTCGACCGCCAGGTGGTGGTCGACCGTCCCGACTACGCCGGCCGTCTTCAGATCCTCGGTGTCCATGCCCGCGGCAAGACCCTCGCCAAGGACGTGGACCTCGACAAGGTGGCGCGCCGCACCCCCGGCTTCACCGGTGCCGACCTGGCCAACCTGCTCAACGAAGCGGCCATCCTGGCGGCCCGGCGCCAGCTGACCGAGGTGTCAATGGATGAGGTCAACGATGCCATCGAACGCGTCATGGCCGGTCCCGAGAAGAAGGATCGGGTGATGAGCGAGCGCCGTAAGCGCCTGGTGGCCTACCACGAGTCCGGCCACGCCCTGGTCGGGGCCCTGATGCCCGATTACGACCCGGTTCAGAAGATCAGCATCATTCCCCGCGGCCAGGCCGGCGGTCTCACCTTCTTCACCCCCAGCGAGGAGCGGATGGAGTCGGGCCTGTACTCCCGTTCCTACCTGCAGAACCAGATGGCGGTGGCGCTGGGCGGTCGCGTCGCCGAGGAAATCGTCTACGGCGAAGATGAAGTCACCACCGGGGCTTCCAACGACCTCCAGCAGGTGGCCCGTGTCGCTCGCCAGATGGTGACCCGCTTCGGCATGAGCGATCGCCTCGGCCCGGTGGCCCTCGGCCGTGCCCAGGGCGGCATGTTCCTCGGCCGCGACATCGCCGCCGAACGTGACTTCTCGGAGGACACCGCCGCCGCCATTGATGAGGAGGTGTCCCAGCTGGTCGCCGACGCCTACCGCCGTGCCACCGAGGTGCTGCTCGCCAACCGCGCCGTGCTCGATGAGTTGGCCGAGATCCTGGTGGAGAAGGAGACGGTGGATGCCGAAGAGCTCCAGGAGCTGCTCATCACCCGCGACGTGACGGTGGCGGCCTACGTCTAGCCATCCTTGCGAGTCCCTGATCGACTCCCTGCACCACCAGCCGCTGCTGGTGGTGCTTCGGAGCAGCGAGCCTGCCTTGCTGGTTTCCCGGCTCGAGCAGCTGCGTGATCTCGAGGTGTGGCACGTGGAGATCGCCTGGGGGCCTTGTGACGGCTGGATTCCCCAATGCCGTCGTCTGATCAGCGCTTTCCCCGACCTGCGCCTGGGGGCCGCTTCGATCTGCAGCCCAGCGGCCCTCACCGCTGCGCTGGAGGCTGGTTTTTCCTATGGCGTCTCCCCCGTTCTCGACAGCGGCCTGCTGGAGAGGTCGGCTGCGGCCGGCTTCACCCTGGTCCCCGGCGTGATGACACCCACGGAGGTGAACCGGGCCCGGGCCCTGGGCTGCTCCATCGTCAAGCTGTTCCCTGCCACCACGATGGGCATCGGCTATTGGCGGCGCCTTCGGGATCCCCTGGGCGCGCCACTGCCCTTCTGCATCGCCGCCGGTGGGCTGACACCCAGTGATGTCCTCCCCTGGCTGGAGGCCGGGGTGGATGCGGTCGCCCTGGGGGCCTCCCTTGGGCCCCTGGATGCGGAACCGCTGCGGCAGCTCCTGGCCGCCCTGCCAAAGCGGTCCTGATCAGACCTTCACCAGAGGCTGCACTGGCCCTGCTGGCGCAGCAGATGATCCGCCAGCACCAGGGCCACCATCGCCTCCACCATCGGCACGGCCCGCGGCAGCACGCAGGGATCGTGCCGACCCTTCGCCGCCAAGGTGGTGGCGGCACCGGAGGCGTCGATCGTCTGCTGCTCCTTGCGGATCGTGGCCGTGGGCTTGAAGGCCACCCGCAGCCGGATCTCCTCCCCGTTGCTGATGCCCCCCTGGATGCCGCCGGAGTTGTTGGTGGCGGTCCGCAGGCGGCCGTCCTCGCTGGGCAGGAAGGCGTCGTTGTGCTCGCTGCCCCGCAGCAGGGTGCCGCCGAAGCCGGAGCCGATCTCGAAGCCCTTGGTGGCCGGCAGGGACATCACCGCCTTGGCCAGGTCCGCCTCCAGCTTGTCGAACACCGGCATGCCCACACCCACCGGCGGCCGCCGCACCAGGCATTCGATCACCCCCCCGCAGGAATCCCCCTCCCGCCCGATGGCCTCGATGCGCTCGATCATCCGCGCGGCGACGGCCGGATCCGGACAACGCACGATGGTGCTCTCCACCGCTTCCAGGGTCACCGTGGCCGGATCCACGGCGGCCTCGATGTCGTGGATCCGGCGGACCCAGGCGATCACCTCGGTGCCGGCGGCACGGGCCAGCAACTGCTTGGCGATGGCGCCGGCGGCAACCCGGCCGATGGTTTCCCGGGCCGAGGCACGCCCGCCACCGCTGCGGGCCTGGATGCCGTATTTGGCCTGATAAGTGGCGTCGGCGTGGGAGGGGCGGAAGGCCACCTCCATCTCCCTGTAGTCCTGGGGGCGCTGGTCCTTGTTGCGCACCACCATGGCGATCGGCGTGCCCAGGGTGACGCCATCGAGGAGACCGCTGAGGACTTCGACCCGATCGTCTTCCTTGCGTGGCGTGGTGATGTGGCTCTGGCCCGGCTTGCGGCGGTCCAGTTCCGCCTGGATCGCCTCCAGATCGAGCGACAACCGCGGCGGGCAGCCATCGACGATCACGCCCACGCCACCGCCGTGGGATTCACCGAAGGTGCTGATGCGGAAGAGGTGGCCGAAGCTGCTGCCCATGGCGTCCTGTGACTGGCGAGAGACTACGAAGCGGCAGCCGCGGGACGCTCAGTCTCGTCGGGCTCGGATCTCCAGGATGGTCCCCACCCAGAAACTGCCGGGATCGGTCCGACTCGCGGCCATCTCGCTCCTGGCCACCTCGGCGTCCTCGGCGCTCCAGAGATCCAGTGCCTGCAGTCTGGCGCCGAACAGCGTCACGAACATTTCCAGCCAGCGGGCTTGCCATTCGCCTGCCCGACCCAGCACCGGAAGGGGCAGGAGGGCCTCGATGCGGAACCCCCTGGCTGAAGCGGGCGATGGCCTTGCCGTGGGGATGGAGCCCAAAGGTGTCCCAATGGACGTATTCGTGGACGAGTGCGCGGCCACCCCGGGCCGGACAGAGCGGCAACTGATCGAGCAGCGGTTCGACCTCCTGCAGGAAGATCGTGACCCAGCGGCACCAGATCAAGTCGAAGCAGGCCGCCGGCAGCGGATCCTTCAGCAGGTCATGGCAACGCATGTCCAGCTGTTCCAGCCCAGCCTCGCGCGCCAGCTGCCGGCCATGCCTGACATAGGCCTGACTCTTCTCCAGGCTTGGCCACGATCGGGCGCCACAGGTCGTGCTGCCGGCGGAGCCGTTCCGGTTCCACGGCATCGTTTCCGAGTACGTAGGAGTCGTTTGTTGTTCATCACCACGGCCCGCCGTGGGCTCAGGGGAGGCCTGCGCCCAGCAGCCGTTGGCCGGAGGCCTGTTCTGTGCGGACGCCGGGGTGTCCGGCCCTGCGGCCGATCGCTTTGCCGGCTACGGATCCAACCCATCAACGGGCCGGACAAAAAAAGCCCTTCTCGTGAGGAGAAGGGCCAGATCAGCGGTCGGTATCCCGATCCACTGTTGGATGGAGGGCTGTGATCAGCCGATGGCCGGGGCGGTCAGGGCCACAGGGGTGGCGCTGGCGGCGGCCAGATCGAGCGGGAAGTTGTGCGCATTGCGCTCGTGCATCACTTCCATGCCAAGGCCGGCACGGTTGAGCACGTCGGCCCAGGTGTTGATCACCCGGCCCTGGCCAT
>JAUCZB010000022.1 GCA_030373325.1 Cyanobium sp. CZS25K
GCCCGCGTCCCGGTCCAGCTCTCGCTCTCTGGGGCGCAGTCCAAAATCATATCACTACGGGCGGGGCTCTTCCGTGTCGAGGGCCTCGGCCCAAGGCATGAAGCGATCCAGGGTCTCCTGGCGGTTGGCCACCAGGACCGGGAAATCCGTCTGCCCCAGGTCACGGCCCGGTTGCAACCCCCTGGGACTGGCCCCCAGCCAGCGCAAGGGACAGCCCAGTTCCTCCAGCACCAGCCAGGCCGCCGCCAGGTCCCAGATCTTCGGTGTGGCCTCCAGGGCCGCCATGGTCTGGCCCATGGCCACCGACACCAGATTCAGGCTGGCCACCCCGAGCAAACGAATCTTTCCGGGGAAGGGGCGGTCGGGCAGCTTCTGGAGCACCCGGATCGAGCGGCTGCAGAGGGAGGCACAACCCGCGTTGTGCAACTGCTGGGAAGGCGGCGCGACGGTCTTGCCGTTGCGCCAGGCACCCGCCCCCCGGATCGCCACGATGCGCTGACGCAGCGGGGGCACATCGAGGATCGCCACCACAGGCACGCCCCCCTCGAAGCGGGCCATCGAGATGGCCCAGTAGGGGATGCCGGCGGCGAAGTTGGTGGTGCCATCCAGCGGATCCACCACCCAGTAGGTCGGGGTGGTCGGCACCTGTTGCCGGCCTTCCTCGCTCAGCACCCCCTCTCCCGGAAACAGCTCCGCCAGTCCCGCCACCAGGGTGGCGTCGCTCCAGCGATCGCAGGCCGTGATGAAGGATCCATCCGGCTTCAGATCCGGCTGGCTGTGGCCGAATTCGCTGCGCTGCCGCTCGGCGACCCGATCGATCAGGGCCTCCAGCCGGGGGTCGAGGGGGGGCGGGGAGAAGCTGGTCATCCCAGTTCCAGCTCCAGGACCTGGCTGAGGCTGCGGGAGGTGTCCTCACGGAACTGGCGCACATTGACGTAGCCGAGCGACAGCAGGGCCGCCAGGGCCACCAGCAACTCGACAGCCAGCACCAGGGCGAAGGGGCCATACTCACCCTCCCCGAGCGGCAGGCCGCGACCGATGTCGTAGAGGCCGCCTCCAAGCAGCTTGCCGATCGCCCGGGACAGGGCCTGGGCCAGTCCCCAGACCCCGACGAAGGTGCCTGCGGCCTGGGGCAGGGTGAGATCGAGCATCAGACACAGGGCACTGTTGGTGCCGATGCCGGCCGCCAGCCCGAACAGCACCATCACGGCCTGGAGAAAAGGGATCCGGGCCGTCAGACCCGCCACGATCAGCAGCAGCAGGGACAGGGCGATCAGCTGGCAGCCGAGGCGTGCGGTGGCCATCTTCCCCAGCCGGGGCACCACCCAGAGGCCTGCGACCAGAAGGCCCACCAGGGTACCGACACCCCAGAAGGCGTTGAGCTGGGCTGTGGCGGCGATCGGCATGCCGAAGACCTGGGCGCCGTAACTCTCAAGCACCGGATCCTGCAGGAACAGGGCAAGGGTGAACAGGATCAGGAAGGAAAAGAAGATCAGCACCTGGCGGCTGGAGGTGATCAGGGTCCAGGACTGCCGCAGGCCGATGGCATCCTCCCGCCGGCTCGGGGTCCCATCCGTCCTCTCGCGCAGGGGCGACTCCATCCCCCAGGTGGCCACCACGGTGAGCAGCATCACCACCGCGGCGACGATGGTCATGAAACGGGAGAGGGTCGCCTGGAGGACCACCGGATCGTTCACCCCGTCGAGGGAGCGCAGGCTCAGCCCGATGGCCACCGCACCGATGACGATGCCGACCGTGAGCATGCACCAGATGATGCCCACGGCCCGGGGCCGTTCCTGTTCGCTGGTGCGGTCGATCACCAGCGCCAGATAGGGGGTGGTGGCCAGCGAGACCGCCAGGCCGTAGAGGGCGAACAGGCCGCAGAGGGCGGCGATCCCGAAGCCGAGGCCGGGCTGGCTTCCTGCTTCCAGCAATCGGCCCACCTGGAAGATCAGCGGCACCGACAGCACGGCCAGCAGGCAGAAGAGGGCCGTGCCGATCAGCACGTAGGGAACCCGGTGGCGGGCACCCAGCGGGTGGGCATCGGAAATCTGGCCGAACAGCACCCTGGAGGGGGCCACGAACTGCTCGAAGGCCAGGGCTCCGCCCACCAGCAATCCGGGGAAAGCCAGCTCACTGAGCATGATCCGGTTCAGCAGGCCCGAGAAGATCACGGCCAGACAGCCCAGGCAACCCTGGAAGAGGCCAAGGCGCACCGTGGCGGGGAGGGTCAGGCCGGAGCGGAGGGGTGACGACAACGGGCGTCAGGACCCTGGCGCCATCGCCTCGGGAGCGGTGGGGCTACCGGCACGGCAGGCTGGAATCAGGGGCTGGGGCTCCACCGGAACCTGAGACGCGCCAGCGGTCCGGGGACTCGTGGCCGGCAGGGGCTGGCTCTGGCACAGGCCGACCTGGTCGAGACCGGTGAAGCGCCGCAGCCGGGCCAGGGCCTTGTTGTAGTCGGAGATGGCGGTCGACCAGCGCACTTCGGCCTGGGTGAGGTCCCGCTGGGTATCCACCACCTCCCTCTGGGTGGTGACGCCGGCCTGGAAGCGCAGCCGGGCCAGGCGCAGGGATTCCCTGGTGGAGATCACCTCGCGGGAGGTGGTGGTGATGTTGCGGTTGTTCTTCTGCAGTTCGTAGAAATTGGTTTCCACCTGCTGGCGGATCGCATCGCGCTGCTGGGCGAACCGGTAGGTGTTTTCCTGAGCCACCTGCTTCTGGCGGCGGTAATTGGCCCGGGCGGCACCACCATCGAAGAGGTTCCAGCTGAGGTTCAGCCCAACCGTGTTCTCCACCGACCAACCTTCGTTGCGGAAGTTGACGCCGGGGGTGCTGCGGTTGGCGAACTGAATGCCAGTGGTGCGCCCACCGGTGAGGCCATAGGCGATGTTCAGAAAGGGCTGGACGCTGCCCAGAGCGGCATTCGCCTCGCTGTTGGCAATGGAGATGTTGAGCAGGACATTGTCGAGCTCCTCCCGGAAGGCGTAGGCGGCGATGATGCTCTCCTGCAACGAGGGCAGCCAGGTGCCCACCACCCTGGAGGGCTCCTTGGAGGTGGGTGTCACATCCTGGGGAAGATCCAGGAGGGAGGCCAGGGCCCGTCGGGCGATCGCCTGGGAAGACAGGCCCTCGGTGAGCACCTGCTGGTCGCGGGCCAGCTGGGTTTCGGCTTCGAGCACCTCCAGTTTGGTGGCCACGCCGGCCTGGAACCGGGCCTTGGCATCCCGCAGGCTCACCAGGGAGGAGCGCACCGACTCCTGGCCGATGCGGACCGTCTCATCGGAGACCTGAAGATTGAAGAAGGCCTCCGCCGCCTCCAGCCGCCGCGCCCGCAGGCCGATCAGGTACTGGTTCTTGGCCTGCTCGAACCGGTCGCGGGCGGCGGCGATCTGGGGGGTGCGCCTGGGATTGATCAGGCCCCAGCTGGCCTGGAGCACCGCCTGCATCCGCCAGATGCTGGTGATCGTGTTGCCGGGTTGCTGGCCGGTGCCCGTGAAGGCGCTGCTGAACTGCTGCCCGCCGGTGTAGGTGGGAAGGTTGTTGGCATTCAGGGAGATCGTGGGATACCAGAGGGCGATCTGGGCCCGCAGGGCCGACTGCTCCTGCTCCACCTGGCTGGCGATCGCCTTGAGCTCTGGGTTGTTCACCTCGACCAGGGTTTCCACATCGGCCAGGCCGAGGGGGCGCAGCTCCCGGATCCGCACCTGGGACGGCTTGACCGGCAGGGCCAGGGGATTGGGGGCCTGGAGGTCCTGCAGACCCGGGGGGAGTTCCTTGGCGGCGGGAGCCAGCACACTGGGGTTGGACTTCGGCCGGGATCCCTTGACCTCAGGGGCCAACGGCAGGGCCTGGGGGGCTGGAAGGGCCTCGGTGGCAGGGGCAGCCCCGGGCTCCGCCCGCCCAGGAAGGGTCTGGAAGCCAACCGACGGGAGCACCACCAGTGCCGCGAGCAGGAGTGGTTGGCGCCTCACGTTGGACCGTTCGCTTCCGCCAGAGCTTAAGCACCTCTCCGTGGGGTGCCGAGGCAGGCGGCCACCAGATCGTCCGCACCCCCCAGCAATCGGACCGGGACGGGCAGGCGCAGGCGCAGGTCCGCGAGGGTGGTGTCATCGAGAAACACCTCCTCCCCTTCCCGCAGCATCACCCGGGGCAGCAGCAGTTCCTCGCCCAGGTCACGGCCACGGAGACCCTCGATGAGGTCCGCCCCTGTGAGCAGCCCGGTGACCACCTGCTCCTGACCCCAGTACGGACTCGGTAGCCCGTGCAGCAGCAGCTCCAGCCCCTCGACGCCGTTGAGCCGCTCCACCACCGGTTGCAGGGCCCCGGCCACGAGCCGGCCCACCACCCAGCTGCAGCGACGCGGTGTGGCGACGCTGCCGGGAAGGTCCCGGGTGGCCCCCTCCAGATCCTCCAGGAAAGCGCGGATGCTGCCGACCCCGTTCTCCTGCTGGGGCAGATCCTCGTAACTGGCCCGGGGCGGCAGGGGCTGGCCACCGATCAGGAACCACTCATCGGACAGCCAGGCGAAGCGGCTGCCGGTGCTGGCCTGGAAGGTCCGCTGCAGGCGCTCGACCAGGGCGATCACCTCCAGGGCCGCTTCCCGGTCGACCGCCCGGAGCGCATCGCCCGCCGGGCGAAAACGCGTCAGGCCCACCGGCACCACGGCGGTGGAAAGCACGGCGGGCCAGGGTCCGGTGGCGAAACGGGCCAGATCCGTGAGGGTGCGCTCCAGGGCCTCCCCGTCGTTCAGCCCCGGACATACCACCACCTGGGCATGAATCTGGAGACGTCGCTCGGCGAACCAGGCCAGCTGCTCCAGCAGCAGGGCAGCCCGGGGATTGACCAGCAGGCGACTGCGCAGCTCCGGGTCGGTGGCATGGACCGACACGAACAGGGGCGAGAGCCGCTGCTCCTCGATCCGGCTCCAGTCGGCTGCCGTGAGATTGGTGAGGGTGAGATAGGAGCCGTAAAGGAAGCTGAGCCGGTAGTCGTCGTCCTTGAGATAGAGGCTGTCGCGCCGTCCTGGCGGCTGCTGGTCGATGAAACAGAAGGGACAGTGGTTGTTGCACTGGCGCAGGCCGTCGAACAAGGCTTCGCTGAAGCCCAGCCCCAGCCCTTCGTCCAGGTCCTTCTCCAGTTCCACCACATGGAGGGTGCCGTCGGGGTCCTCCACCTCCAGCACCAGCTCCTCCTCCCCCTGCAGCACCTGCACGTCAATCAGATCCCGCGGCCGGACACCGTTGATGCTGCGCAGGCGATCACCGGGCTGAAAGCCCAGATCCTCGGCGATGGAGCCGGGCTCCACCGTGGCCACCACGGCGGGCCGGGGTTGGGTGGCGGGTCCGGCGAGGGTGGCGGAGGGCTCCTTCCACACGGGGGTTACGGCGGGGGCGACAGGACTGTGGCTCCAGTGTGACGGCCCTGCCCGCCGCTCAGGATGTGCCCCCCTCCAGGCCCCGGAACCCGAGCAGGATCACCAGACCGAACAGGAGCCGGTAAATGACGAAGATCCAGGTGCTGTTCTGCTGCAGGTAGCGGAGCAGCCAGGCGATCGCTAACCAGGAAACCACCGCCGCCGCGGCGATGCCGACGAGCATCGGAATCACTCCGCCGGTCGCCACCGAGCCGAACGCCGCCTTGAGTTCCACCAGCCCGGCCAGGGTGATGGCGGGAATTCCCAGCAGAAAGGAGAAGCGGGCCGCATCGGCCCGTTGCCAGCCGTCGAACAGCGCCGCCGTCAGGGTGCTGCCCGAACGCGAGACCCCCGGGATCAGGGCCAGCGCCTGGGCCAGCCCCACCAACAGGCCATCGCGGGGGGTGACCGCCTCGATCCGGCGCCGGCGGCGCCCCACCAGCTCAGCCAGCGCCAGCAGCAGGGCCATCACGATCGAGACGGTGGCGATGGCCTCCAGGCTGCGCAGGGGGGAGTTCTCGTAGTCGGGAAGCAGCACCTTGATGGCCAGGCCGGCCAGAAGGATCGGCACGGTGCCCAGGGCGATGGCGAGCCCCAGCCGGGCGGAGGGATCCTGCCACTGGCCGTAACGGAAGGCCCGGGCCACCCCGCTGCCCACCTCGGCCAGATCACGGCGGAAATAACCGAGCACGGCCGCAATGCTGCCCAGCTGGATCACAGCCGTGAACGCCACCCCGGGATCTCCCCAGCCCAGCAGCACCGGAACCACCTTGAGGTGGGCCGTGCTGCTGATCGGCAGGAATTCGGTCAGCCCCTGGACGATCCCCAGCAAAAGGGCATGCCAGCAAGCCTCGGCCAGGGACAGGGAGGCGGTCGTGGCGCCCAGCGGCATGGATGGAGCCGATACTGCCGCTGACCCTATGGCGGGACGGGTCACAGAAGCCCCCATCCGCCCCCTTAAGGTTGCACAACTTTCTTCACAACCAGGTGCTCGGGGTTCCACCCACCCTTTCCTCCCCCTCCCCGGTCCTGCCGGGCCTGCGGATCGCTGCCTTTCAGCCCGCTGCCGTGCTGCCCCTGGCCGCCGCCCTGCTGGTGACCGTGCCGGTGTTCCTTCAGGCCCCCTGGGTGCGTACCGCACCAGTGGCGGCGGCCCTGTTCACGGTTCCCCTGGTGGCCCTCGCCCTGCTGCTGGAGCGCCGGGGTCAGGGGCCCTGGCAGCAGCTGGGCATCCTGCTGGTGGGCTTCAGCGGCAGCTGGCTGGGGGGCTGCCTCTTCTGGGGCTGGTTCCGTCTCCACCCGGTGATGCATCTGCCGATCGAGGCCTTTGCCCTGCCACTGGCTGTGGCGGGCCTCGGCGGCCGCTGGCGCCTGGCGGGCGCCTTCTACCTGGGCTCCCTGCTCGGCACGGCCAGCACCGATGCGGTGATCGCGGCCTCCGGCCTCATGGACCTCTGGCCCGAGGTGCTGAATGCTCCCCTCAGCGACGCGCCGCTGCTGCTCCAGGGGGCCGCCATCCAGGTGTTGCAACCCTGGCCCCTGTCCCTGATCGGCCTGACGGCGAGCCTGCTGGTGCTGATCTGCCGACGCCTCTGGAGCAGGGGCGGGCCATGGCGGGTCGCGGCGGCGGCCCTGGGCACCACCCTGGCCGTCGACGCCCTGTTCCTTGGCGCGGCCCTTCTGGCCCCCCAGCTGAGCGGCCTGATCTGAAGATCTGCAAAAGCAGGGCCCCAGTCAGAGGGAGACCAGACGGCCTTCTGTAACGTTGCTGGGGTGATCGGCAGATCACTGCCCTGTCCCTGCCAGGGTCCCCTGGTTTCTATCCCTAAAGGAGTGTCGTGATGAAGCGGCTGCTTGCCTGGTTGATGAGTGGTGTGGTCCTGGCCGGTCTGCTCATGACCCTGCTTCTGCCCGGTGCCGCCCTGGCCGCGGAGCTCCGCAACGAGATCGACGACAAGATCGCCGAGAGCGGCGGCAAGGTGGATCTCAACAACGCCTCCGTCCGCCGTTTCCAGCAGTACCCCGGCATGTATCCGACCCTGGCCGGAAAGATCGTCCTGGGTGGTCCCTACGACAGCGTCGACGACGTGCTTTCCCTGGATCTCACCGACCGGCAGCGGGAGCTGTTCAACAAGTACAAGGACAACTTCACCGTGACCCCGCCGGCGATCGCCCTGAACGAGGGCTTTGATCGCATCAACGACGGCGTCTATCGCTGAGGGCACCGAGGCCCCTGGTGGGCCATCCCCGATCCCTTCCATGAACCGCCGAGGCCCCGGCGGTTTTTTTTTGTGGCTGGAGGCTCACCGCCGTCCGTCCCATAGGCTCGGCTGCACAAAGCACGCTGCAAAGGGGTGAACCAGCCGCTTGGATGAGCCGTATCCGCGCATGGCCTCCCACTGGGACGTGGTGGTGGTCGGCAGTGGTGCCGCAGGCCTGATGACCTGCCTGGAATTGCCTCCCCAGCTGCGCGTGCTGCTGCTGAGCAAATCCAGCACCCCGCCCTCCGCCAGCCGCTGGGCCCAGGGCGGCATCGCCGCCGTCACCGGAGCCGATGACAGCTTCGAAAGCCACATCGCCGACACCCTCAAGGCCGGCGCCGGGCTCTGCGATCCGGAGGCGGTGGACGTGCTGGTGCGGGAGGCGCCCATCTGCGTGGAGCGGCTCGTGCGGCTGGGCATGGCGTTCGACCGCACGCCCCAGGGTCTGAGCACCACCCTCGAAGCGGCCCACAGCCACCGCCGCGTGCTGCACGCCCAGGACCGCACCGGCGGCGCCCTGGTGGATGCCCTGGAGCGGGAGGTGCAGCGCCGGCCTGGCCTGGAGCAACGCAAGGGCATCCCGGCCCTGCAACTCTGGGTGGAGAACGGCCGCTGCGTCGGGCTCCAGGTGCTCGAGGCGAATCGCCTGCGCTGGCTTCGGGCCGGAGCTGTGGTGCTGGCCAGTGGTGGTGGCGGCCATCTCTTCGCCCACACCACCAACCCGGCCCAGGCCAGCGGCGACGGGGTGGCCATGGCCTGGAGCGCCGGCGCCAGGGTGCGGGACCTGGAATTCGTGCAGTTCCATCCCACGGCCCTGATGCTGCCGGACGCCCCCCATTTCCTGATCAGCGAGGCTGTGCGCGGCGAGGGTGCGCGGCTCTTCGACGATGCCGGCCGCTCGCCGGTGGCACGCCTGGAAGGCGGCGATCTGGCCCCGCGTGACCAGGTGAGCCGCGCCCTGGCCCGCTGCATGGCCGAGCAGGGTGTGACCCATCTCTGGCTCGATCTGCGGCCGGTCGGCCGCGAACGACTGGAACGCCAGTTCCCGACGATCCTGCGGCGTTGCCGTGAGCTGGGGCTGGCTCCCTGCGAGGCCCCGATTCCCGTGGCTCCCGCCGCCCACTACTGGATGGGTGGCATCGGTACCGATCGGCAGGCCGCCACCAGCCTGAGCGGCCTCTACGCCGTCGGGGAAGTCGCCAGCACGGGGGTGCATGGAGCCAACCGCCTGGCCAGCAACTCGCTGATGGAATGCCTGGTCTTTGCCCGTCGGCTGCGCCATCTGCGCCCCCAGCCCCTTCCCCCCGAGCCCCTCGGCGACCCCGGAGCGGCGCCGGCGCTCAGCGAGGCCGAAGCCCTGGCGAGTCCCGACGAGGCCAGCCTGATCGCGGCGATCGCAGATCTGCGCCGTCTGTGCTGGCAGGTGGCCGGCGTGGAGCGGCGCGGGGTGGATCTCATCGGCGCCCTGCGCCGGGTCCGCAGCGAGCGCTCCGGCCATGAGCGTTCACCCCTGCTGCGCCGGGCCCACGCCCTGCCGCCCGATCTGGAACTGCAGCTGACACCGGACCAGAGCCGTCGCCTGCTGCTGCTTCAGGATCTGCGCCAGCGGCTGGTGCTGGCGGAACTGCTGATGGAGGCCGCCGCCTTCCGGGGCGAGAGCCGCGGTGGTCATCACCGCACCGATGCCCCGGCCCGCCAGCCGTTCTGGCGCCGCCACACCCTTCAGGTGCGGGGCCGATCCCCCTTCACGGCCCCGGTGGGCCAGGCCTGAGGGGCCCCTCAGTTCGAGAGGGAGCCCTTGAAGCCGCTCAGGGCGGCGAGCTGGGCCAGCGACTTCTGGCCGGAATCCAGCTGGCCCTTGATTTCCCAGGTGGGGAAACCCTGGATGTTCTTGGTGGCGCAGAGGGCGGCCTGGTTGTTGCGGCCATCGGGGGCGCACTCGATGATCTGGAGTTTCGCCGTGGCCTCCTTGCCGAAGAGCTCTTTCTGGTCGTGGCAGTGGGGGCACCAGTAGGCCGAATACATGACCGCGCCGGTGGCGGAGAGGTGGTCGGCGAGAGCCAGGGTCGCCGGGGTGCTGGCGGAGAGGACAGGACGGGGCATGCCGGGCCCCGTGGCCGACTCCGGCCGGTTGAGGGAGGTGGCCCAGCCGAGTCCGATCAGCCCCACGGCCAGAACCGTGAGCATGCCACGGAAGATCAACGCGCCGGTGTCGTCCCATTCGCCACCGATGAGGCTCAGCACGAACAGCGAGAGACTCAGCAGCGCCGAGAGGATGCAGAAGGTGCAGAACGCCTTGATCTGGAAGGCCATCACCCCCACCAGCACCAGACTGAAGATCGCCATGCCGGCACTGAGCAGGAACAGGCCCCACCAGCTGAGCCTGTTGACACTGGTACGGGATTCGCCCTGCAGCACCAGCGGCAGCAGCGCCATCAACAGCACCGCCCCGTAGGCGAGCAAGCCGAACAGGGACAGGGGCTGGCCGAACACCGTTCCCCAGGGGCTGTTGAGCACCTTGTCGCAGCCCTCGGCGCCGCCAGGGCAACTGAGGTTGCCGATCACACCCCAGCGATTCAAGGTGATCGATGCGGTGTCGATCACGCCGATGGTGGCCAGAACGGCCATCACCACCCGCACCCAGCGGCGACCCGGCTCGGGGCGGCGGCGACTCGTGAGGCGACTGGCGAGGCGAGTGGAAGTCACGGGGACAGCACGGGGACAGAGGAATCGCGGCTCGATTCTCGCAGCCCCGGGGGCTTGCATAGGGTGGAGATCGGCGTTTGCCGTCCAGCCTCCGCTCCGGGCCTTCGTCCCGTCCTCCTTCCAACCGCAGCACCATGCCCGCCGAGCCCAGCCGAGAACGGCCCACCGTGGCCTTCACCCATCTGGGTTGCGAGAAGAACCGGGTGGACACCGAGCACATGCTCGGGCTGCTGGCCGAGGCCGGCTACGGCGTCAGCGCCGATGAAAACGAAGCGCGCGTGGTGGTGGTCAACACCTGCAGCTTCATCCAGGACGCCCGGGCCGAATCGGTGCGCACCCTGGTGGAGCTGGCGGAACAGGGCAAGGAGCTGATCATCGCCGGCTGCCTGGCCCAGCATTTTCAGCAGGAGCTGCTGGAATCCCTGCCGGAGGCCCGGGCCATCGTCGGCACCGGCGACTACCAGCACATCGTCGAGGTGCTCGAGCGGGTCGAAGCCGGGGAGCGGGTCAACCGGGTGAGCCCCGTCCCCACCTTCGTGGGAGACGAACACCTGCCCCGCTACCGCACAACCTCGGAAGCGGTGGCCTACCTGAAGGTGGCCGAAGGCTGCGACTACCGCTGCGCCTTCTGCATCATCCCGAAACTGCGGGGCGACCAGCGCTCCCGCCCGATCGAATCGATCGTGGCGGAGGCCCACCAGCTGGCCGCCCAGGGTGTGAAGGAGCTGATCCTGATCAGCCAGATCACCACCAACTACGGACTCGATCTCTACGGCAGGCCGCGCCTGGACGACCTGCTGCGGGCCCTGGGAGAGGTGGAGATCCCCTGGATCCGGGTCCACTACGCCTACCCCACCGGCCTGAGCGAACCCGTTCTCGCCGCCTACCGGGACGTTGCCAACGTGCTGCCCTACCTGGATCTGCCCCTGCAGCACAGCCACCCGGACGTGCTGCGGGCCATGAACCGCCCCTGGCAGACCGGGGTCAACGGTGCCCTGCTGGAGAGGATCCGGGAACAACTCCCCGACGCCGTGCTCCGCACCACCTTCATTGTCGGCTTCCCCGGCGAGACGGAGGAGCATTTCCAGCATCTGCTGGCGTTCGTGGCCCAGCAGCGCTTCGATCATGTGGGGGTGTTCACCTTCTCCCCCGAGGAGGGGACCGCCGCGGCCGAGCTCAGCGACCCGGTGCCCGCCGCGATCGCCACCGAACGGCGGGACCGGCTGATGGCCCTGCAGCAACCGATCGCCGCCGATCGCAATGCCGCCTGGGTGGGTCGGATCGTGGATGTGCTGATCGAGCAGGAGAACCCCTCCAGCGGCGAGATGCTGGGCCGCTGCGCCCGCTTCGCCCCCGAGGTGGACGGCGAGGTGCACGTGAGCCCCGGCGAAGGGGGACTCTGCGCCGCTCCGGGCACGATGGTGCCGGTGCGGATCACTGCGGCCGACACCTACGACCTGCGCGGCGAGGTGGTGGGGGCTACCGCCATGGTGAACGAGGCCCTGGCCGCGACGCGGAGCCGGGGTTGAGCCCCGGCTCCGGAGGCGACTGGCTGCATCGGCACCAGCGCCCCCTTTTCCTGCTCGCCTCAGGCCTGAGCACCTCCGGATCCTTCGCCGGGCTCACCGCCAAGGGCTGGATCCTGATGGCCGGCACGGGCAATCCGCTGCTGCTGGCGTTGCATTTCGCCGCCCTCGCCCTGCCGAGCCTGGTGGTCAGCGGCCGGGCGGGGGTGCTCACGGATCGGCTGGGCTGCGAAACGGTGCTGATCCGCGCCCAGTGGGGGCTGTTCAGCGGGGCCGCCCTGGGAGCCCTGGCCATTCCCCTCCTCCAGGGGATGGGGCAGGTTGTCCTGCTGTTGCTGAGCACCCTGGTGGTGGGAATCTCCAGCTCCTTCGAACTCACGGCCCGCAGCAAGTACTGCTCCCTGCTGGTGGAGCGGCCGGAGCAGGTGGCGCCTTACCTGGCCAGCTTCTCTGTCGTGTTCAACGTCGGCAAGCTGGTGGGCCCTCCGCTCGGGGGCTGGCTCGTGGCCCTCTCCGGACCCGCCATGGCCCTGGCGATCGATGCGGCCTCCTATCTGGTGCCGATCGCCACCGTGCTCTGGCTGATGCGGCCCCACCGGGAACTGGAGCAGCGCAGCGCCGGCGGCGGGAGCGCCAGCCTCGGCGCCGCCTGGCGGGGATGCGGCCCCACCCTGCGCCATGTGCTGCGCTTCACCACCGTGGCCTGCCTGGTGGGCTTCTTCCATCCGGGCCTGGCCCCCCTGATCGCCGCCGAAGTGATCGGCCCCTCGCCGCAGGCCCTCGGCCTGTTCACCAGCGTGCTGGCGGCCGGCAGCATCACCGGCGGTGTGGTGCTGCAGCGCAACAGCCTGGCCCTGAGCGAACGACCGGTGCTGCTGCTGGGGGGCTGCGCCGTGCTGGTGGCCCTGGCCCAGCTGGGCATGGCCTCGTTTTCGGGGGGCGTGGCCCCCCTGGCGATGGCCCTGCTGCTCGGCGCCGGCACCGCCGGCCTGCTGGCCGGGTCCAGCCTGATCCTCCAGGTGGGGGCACCCATGGCCCTGCGCGGCCGCATGGCCGGACTGGGACAGATCGCCTTTCTGGGGGGTGGTGGAGTGAGCGGCCTGATGGCCGCCGCTCTGGCGATGACCGTGGGACTTCAGGCCACCTTCGCCCTGCTCGGAAGCCTGGGGCTGGTGGTGGGGGTGCTGGAACTGGGGAGGAAAGGAAAGCTCCGCCTCAGATCAGCCTGACGCCCTTGAGCACGACGGTGGCCAGAAAGGCAGCGGTGAGCCCGCCACCGACGAGCGCCAGATAAATCACCACACCCACGGCCGCTGCTGCGAGGAACGCCCTCATTACAGCAGAGGATCCGCCCCCTTCCGGCCCCATGCCAGGGGAGGAGGAGGTAGAACCATCGGACATTTCCCGAAACCTCCTAGGGTTGCGGCGCAGCGGAACCTGCTCAAGCCCCCTCCCGCTGCCGCGCAATCGCCCACGGCCCCTCCACAACGCACCTGCAGCATGCGCACCCTCTTCATTTATCCCGAGTTCCCGAAGACGTTCTGGAGCTACGAAAAGATTCTCGAGCTGGTGAACCGCAAGGTTCTGCTGCCGCCTCTCGGCATGGTCACGGTGGCGGCCCTCCTGCCCCAGACCTGGGAGATGAAGCTGGTCGATCGCAATGTCCGGGAGGTGACGGAAGCGGAGTGGAACTGGGCGGAGCTGGTGGTGATCTCCGGGATGATCGTCCAGAAGGCCGACATGGCCGCCCAGATCGCCAAGGCCAAGCAGCGGGGCCTGCCGGTGGCGGTGGGCGGCCCCTTCGCCAGCTCCACCCCTGACGCGCCTGAGCTGCAACTGGCTGATTTCAAGGTGCTCGACGAGGGGGAGATCACCCTGCCGATGTTCATCGAGGCGATCGAGCGCGGTGACCGCCAGGGGCGTTTCAGCTCCGAGGGTGAAAAGCCGGACGTCACCGGCACCCCCATTCCCCGTTTCGATCTGCTCGAACTGGACGCCTACGACTCCATGTCAGTGCAGTTCTCGCGCGGCTGTCCATTCCAGTGCGAGTTCTGCGACATCATCGTGCTCTACGGGCGCAAACCCCGCACCAAGACACCCGCTCAGCTGGTGGCGGAGCTTCAGTACCTGTACGACCTGGGCTGGCGCCGCTCCATCTTCCTGGTCGACGACAACTTCATCGGCAACAAGCGCAACGCCAAGTTGCTGCTGCCAGAGATCAAGACATGGCAGATCGCCCACGGCTATCCGTTCAGTTTCGCCACCGAAGCGTCGGTGGATCTCGCCGCCGACGAGGAAATGATGCTGATGATGGCCGAGGCCCGCTTCGACAGCGTCTTCCTGGGCATCGAGACCCCTGATGAGGCGAGCCTCCAAACCGCCGGCAAGCTGCAGAACACCCGCAGTTCCCTCGAGGAATCGGTCGACCGGATCACCTCCTATGGCATCCGGGTCATGGCCGGCTTCATCATCGGCTTCGACGGAGAGAAGGCCGGCGCCGGCGATCGGATCGTGGAATTCGTCAGCCGCACCGGCATCCCCGCCGCGATGATGGGCATGCTGCAGGCTCTCCCCAACACGGGGCTCTGGCACCGGCTGGAGAAGGAGGGCCGGCTCGTCCAGGAGAAGGCCGACGCCAAGGGCGTCAACCAGACCAACCTGCTCAACTTCGTGCCCACCCGGCCGATCCGCCAGATCGCCAACGAATACGTGGATGCCTTCTGCCGCCTCTACGAGCCCAATGCCTACATCGACAGGGTCACCCACTACTACCTGAAGATGGGGTTGCCCCGCTGGCAGCAGTACGTCCCCGTGGCGGCCTTCGGCAAGCAGACCCTGCCCAGCTGGACCGACGTCAGGGCCCTCCTGATCGTGATCTGGCGCCAGGGCCTGAAGCGGGACACCCGCGGCCGCTTCTGGCGTTCCCTGTTCACCATCGCCCGCCGCAACCCCAACAACCTGGAGCAGTTCCTGGTGACCCTCGCCCACAACGAGCACTTCCAGGAGTATCGGGGTGTGGTGACCCGCGAGATTCAAGAGCAGCTCGCCTCCCTTCCCCCGGAACCCCCCGAGGGCTCCCGCGAATCCACACGGGAGCTTCAGCCCGCCTAGGGATCGTTGAGCCACCGGGCCCTCACCTTCCAGGAACATGCCATGGGGAAAGGGGGTGGGCTCGGGGATCTGATGATGGATGGCCGCTGCCGTCTGGTCACATCCAGCTGAGTCGGGCCGCGGCCGATCCCCGCCTAGTCCTGCACGTAGGGCAGGCCCTCCACCAGACAGTGCTCGGCTTTCTGGAGCTCCCTGCCGAGGTAGAGGGCATGGTCGAGCCGCGACAGGGGATGGGAGCCCTCGGCTTCGGTAAGGGCGATACCGACTTCCTTGGCACTGCGACCCCGGTAGGTGGCCAGCGGAGCTCGCGGGTCACCGCCCCGACAGCTGAGCACCTCACCGGTGTCGGGATCGGTGGCCAGTCCCCGTTCATCGATGCCATTGGCGTAGTGCTCGGCGATCAGCTCACCGGCAGCGGCATCCACTTTGATCAGGAAGTAGCCGGACGGATCGAGGCTGATGAAACGCTGCGAGAGCGCCTCATCGAGGCTCTGGCGTGGGCTCGGGTCGCGGTGCATGCGGGGGATCGTAGGCAGCGGTGAAGGGAAGTTCCGCGTTCATCGCCGCGATCGCCTGGTGCATCTCCTGGTTGGCGCCCGGAAGCCAGTCCCGCAGGATGGCATCGAAGCGGGGGTCGTACCAGCGGTGCAGACTCGCCCGGGGCTGGGCCACGAAGCCCCGGCGCCGCTTGTGGCTGCCGCCGGCCCCTGGATCGAAGCTGTCCAGACCCCGCTCGATCGCCCAGGCGATCGGGGCGTAGTAGCAGACCTCGAAGTGCAGGTTGTCGAGGTCGATGTCGCTGCCCCAGTAACGGCCCCAGAGGCCGGTGGCATCGTGCACGCAGAGGGACATCGCCAGGGGCTCCATCGGCTCACCCCGATGGGCACTGAACAGCACCAGGTGCTGGCGCAGGTCGGTGGCCGCCGCCTGGAAGAACGACTCGGTGAGGTACTTGCTGCCCCACGGCCCCCAGCGGCTGCAGTGCTGTTCATAGAACCCGTGCATTCTCTCCAGCAGGGGCGGTGGGATCTCCTCTCCAGCCAGGGGCGTGACCATCAGTCCCGCCGCCGCGACCGAGCGGCGCTCGCGGCGGATGTTGCGCCGCTGATTGGCATTGAAGCTGGCCAGATAGGCCTCGAAATCCGCATGGCCGGGGTTGCGCCATTCGCTCTGCTGGTTGATCCACAGCGCACATCCGGCCGCCTCCGCCAGGGGTTGCCAGGCCGGATCCACATAGAGAAAGTTGCAGCTCAGGATCTGTTGCCGCCGGCAGAAGATGTCGATCTCCGCGAGCATCCGCTCCGTGAGGGCGGCCGCATCTTCGCCTGGAGCCACATGGAAGCGGTAGCCCTGCACCGGACTCACCGGGCTCATGCCCACGAGCTTGGGGTAGTAACGCAGGCCGAGCTGGCCGGCGAGCTGGGCGAAGGACTGGTCGAAAACGAATTCGCCGTAGCTGTGGCCCTTGAGGTAGAGCGGCGCCAGGGCCACCAGCCGCCCCTGACGCCACAGCCCGAGGTGGCAGGGCTGCCAGCCCTGGCGAGGCACGATGCTGCCGCTGGCCTCCAGGTGGTGCAGCCAACGCCAGCCGTAGAAGGGGCGATCCACAGGGGATCCCGGCGCCGCACCGACCCCTCCCACCAGGCTCTGCCACTGGTCTTCAGGAATCTCCTGCGTTGCCTTGTGCCAGCAGGCTTGCAGCTCGGCCATGGCCGGTGGCGACGCAGGAGGACGGGGCAGGCGCAAAACTAACGGTTGACTCCCCGCGACCGAGCGTCCTTACCCGCCATGGCCAAGCCCCTGCGGATCCTGGTGCTCCTGACGGCCGCCTGGTCCCTGGCCCTGCCCCCCGCGCCGGCCAGGGCCGGGTTGCTGCGGCCGGTGCTGATGCTGTTGCGTCCCCAGCTCGAGAACCAGCTGACGCGGGTCTGCGTGGAGACGGCCTCCGCCGGCAGGACGGATCTGCAGAAGAGCCTGCAGGATCCCTGCCGCAAGCTGGCGGTGCCCACCAGCAAATGCCTGATCGAGGAGACCGACAACAGCGGCCGCAGCCTGGGGGTGCTCACGGAGATGGTGAGCGGTCGCTTCGGGGATGACAGCGAGGAGGTGGTGAAGCGCTGCCTGGCCCGGATGTTCGGCCTCCCCACCGACAGCCTGCGGGACATGCCCCTGCGGGAGCTGGGCAAGCGTTTCGGCAGCTTCGGCCTTCAGGAGGTCACGCCCTGAGCCTCGGGACGGCGCCAGCGCAGCAGCAGTTCATGGCCTGGCAGCGCCCGGTGCTCCACCAGTCGCCAGCCCGCCCGGGCCTGCGGGGCCACCCGGGCCTCGGCCGGTAACCAGCCGTGGCTGCCCCCGAGCAGCCGGGGACAGACCGTGAGCTGGAGCTCATCGAGCAGATCCTCCGCCGCGAGGGCGGCCGCCAGCCGGGCCCCTCCGAGCACAACGATCCGCCGCTGGCCCAGGGCCGCCAGGGCCGCCAGGGCCTGGCGCCAGCTGTCCAGGGGCAGGCGGAGATGGAACCCCTCAGGAGGGGGCCCCAGGGGAATGGGTGCGGCCTGCAGCAACCAGCGGGCCAGGGGCTGGCGGAAGAAGGCCAGCGTGGAGGGCAGCCGACCGCTCCGGCTGACAGCGATGGCGATCGGCTGGGCGGAGCACCCCTGACGGCGACGGGCCTCGATCAATGGCGGCCGGTGGATCAGGCAGGTGCTGCCGTGCTGCCTGAGGGTCTCGGCCCCCACCAGCACGGCATCGGCCCAGGCCAGGGCCTCCTCCAGCACTTGCCGGTCAGCGGCGCCGCCCAACTGGGCCGCCCCCCCTTCGGCCGGCGCGAGGCGACCATCGAGGCTCACCGCCAGCACGAGGCGCAGTTCCGGGCGGACGGCGGGCTGGTGGGGCGCCGCTGCCGCGGGACTCAAACGGCCGCGAGGGCTTCGAGGGCCGCCGGGAGCATCTCCAGCTGCGGCGTCTCCGCGAAGACCTCGGCGGCGTTGTTGGGGCTCTCCTGCAGACGCACCTTGTGCAGACGGGCACCGATAGCGGCGATGGGTGCGCTCAGCAGGTCGGAGATGTGGAGCGCAATGTTCTCGGCGGTGGGAACGCAGCCGGCGAAGTGGGCCACGTCCTTGTTGAGGAAGGTGTGGTCGAAGGGCTCCACCACCAGATCGGCCACCAACCTCTGCAGCTCGGCCAGGTCGCAGACCATGCCGGTGCGGGCATCGACGGGGCCCCGCACGGTGACATCGAGCAGGTAGTTGTGGCCGTGGCCGTGGGGGCGGGCGCACTTGCCGTAGATCGCCTCGTTTTCGCTCTGGCTGAGCTCGGGCCGGGCCAGGCGGTGGGCGGCGGCGAAGTGGGTGCGGACGGAGAGGAAGGCTTCCATGGGATCGATGGTGGGACCACAGAGCACGTCGGCCCAGAGGTTGGTTTGTTCGTGGAGCCGCAGGGCCACCAGCGGCAGGTGGGGCGCAAGGCGCTGGCGGATGGCCAGCAGCAGGGCTTCGGTGGTGGGCAGCCGCCCCTCGGGCCTGGAGAGATCGAACTCGGGCCAGACGTCGTTGAGGAAACGGAAGTCGAGGGGTTCGGTGACCTCCCGACGGATGGCGTGCTTGACCTCGGAGAGGTTGAGCACCATGCCGTCGCCGTCGAGGGGGCCGCCCATCGCCACGGTGAGCTCGTAGTTGTGGCCGTGGCCCGGCGCGAGGCTGCAGCGGCCGAACCGGAGCCTGTTCTCCGCGTCATCCAGCTCCGGCAGTCGGTAGAGATGGCTGGCACTGAAGGTGGCCCGGCGGGTGATCACGCACAGGCGGCCCCGCCCGTGGGCGGCGCTGGTGGGGGAAGGTGCCGCGGGAATGGCGGTCAACCGGGTTGCGGTCATCGCCGAGGCCCAGGGGGACGCCCATCCTAGAAACGGGGTCCGGATTGCCGCCGACCGCGCACCCATGGCCCCAGACGACGCCCCGCCCTCCCCGTCCCACCGGGCCCTGGCCCGCCGTCTTGATGGCCTGAACATCTACCTGGTGGGCATGATGGGAGCCGGCAAGAGCGCCGTGGGGCGCCCCCTGGCCGAGGCCCTCGGGTATCGCTTCATCGATGCCGACGACGCCCTGGCCGAAGCCGCCGGTCGGCCGATCGCCGAGATCTTCGCCAGCGAGGGGGAGCCTGGCTTCCGGGCGCTGGAGACGGCCGTGCTCAACGGCATCGCCAGCTGGCATTCCCTGGTGGTGGCCACCGGGGGTGGTGTGGTCACCCGGCCGGAGAACTGGGGTCACATGCGCCAGGGCGTGGTGGTGTGGCTCGACGCCCCCGCAGCGGAGCTGCTGCGACGTCTCTCCGCCGATCCCACGCCCCGGCCCCTGCTGGACGGTCCCGATCCCGCCGCCCGGTTGGAGGCGCTGCTGAGCGACCGCCGAGCGCTCTACGCCCAGGCCGACCTGGTCGTGCCCCAGCAGGGCCTCCCCGCTGCGGTGGCCCGGCAGGTGCTGGACGCCCTGCCCTCGGTGCTGCACGATCCCCGCCAGGCGCCTGCAGCCCCCGTCCGGATCCAGGATGCCGAGGGGCACACCGTGGAGACGATCAACTGAGCGATCGAGGCGGTTCAGCCCGGAGGTTCCAGCCGGACCGCGAACCACTGGATCGCGCAACCCGGCGCCAGCTCCAGCTCGCAGGCGGTGTCGAGCAACCTTGCGGCCCGGGCCGCGGGGTCGGCCAGATCGGCCAGGTCGGCGGGGGGCTCGGCCAGGGCCGCGAGGTGGCCTGCCAGCCAGTGGAGGGTCTCGGCGACACTGAGAATGGATTCGCCCTTCCCTGGCTCCAGCACGACGTAGTGGTCGAGCTCCCGCAGCAGCGGATCGGACAAGGACTGCAGGGCGGTGGCCCCCATCCTGGCGGGTGGAGGGCCCGATCAGGTGCAGGGCCTCAGTCTCAGTCCCTGCCCAGCTCGGCCAGCAGCCGATCCCGCCAGGCGAACAGGGGCTCGAGCACGGGATTATCGGCGATGCCTTCCACACCACGGCCTGCCAGGGGCGCTCCGGCGCAGGCGGGGAACTTCAGCAGGTACAGCTGGGCCGCCACGGCGAGGTCGGCCAGGGTGAGGCCATCGCTGTCCAGGTAGGGACGCTCGGCCACCAGCAGGGCGAGCTGCTCGAGGCTGCGGTGAAGCTGGCGCACCTCACAGGGGCCCAGAAGATCGCGCATCGCCTCGGTGGCGGAGCCGAGCAGACCGCCCGGCAGCGCCCCCACCAGATCCCGAAGGGGGGCAGGAGTGGCCTCGGGCAGCAGGGCGGCGCGCAGCACCGGATCGGAGGCAGCCGCCTGGAGCAGGGCCAGACGGGCTCCCCGGGCGAGGGCGGTGTCGGCCCAGTCCTCCAGCAGCAGCACCCTTGCGCGGGCGACCGGATCGGCCGGCAGCAGGGGCGGTTCCGGGTACGTGGCCTCCAGATGCAGGGCGATGGCCGTGGAATCGGCGATCACCTCGCCCCCATCCACCAGCACCGGCACCTGCCGCTGCCCGGAAAGACGGAACAGCTCCAGCTGCCCCAGGCCGGGGGTCACCTCCACGATGCTGGCCTCCAGACCCTTGCGGGCCAGCAGCAACCGCACCTTCTCGCAGAAGGCGGAATGTCTGAACTGATGCAGCTCCATGGACCCTCCGGGCCGGCTGGGCGTGGCCCCGGGCGGCAGAGTAGCCAGCATCCGTCCAGGACCGTCGCCGAGGCCATGAAGGACTTCTTCGTCAATGTGACGCGCTATCCGCGCTACCTGATCGCCTTCAGCCTGGGGGTGTTCAACTCCGTGCTGGAACCGCTGGCCCGGCGCCGCAGCAACCCGGTCACGGCGGTGGCCCTGGTAGGCGCCCTGATCAGCGGACTGGTCAGCCTCACCCTGGTGCTGCGTGCCATGGTGCAGTCGGCACCGCTGTCGTAGTCATGGCCCAGAGCCGACGGGTGGAACGGGTGGCGGCCCTGATCCGCCGCGAGGTGAGCGAGCTGCTGATGAGCGGCATCAAGGACGAGCGGGTCCACCACGGCATGGTCAGCGTCACCAACGTGGAGGTGGCGGGCGATCTGCAGCACTGCAGGATTTTCGTGAGCGTCTTCGGCAGCGCCGACGACCGGGAGGTGGCAATGGCGGGACTGCAGGCGGCCTCCGCCTACGTGAAGGGGGAGCTGGGCCGGCGCCTCAAGATGCGCCGTACGCCGGAGGTGGTGTTCGTCCTCGACCGGGGTCTGGAGAAGGGCAACACAGTGCTCGGCCTGCTGCAGCGCCTGGAGACGGAGCGGCGCGAGCGCGATGACGGTGAGGGCCCCGCGGATCCCGCGGGCGACACCGACTCCGAGGCCTGACCCGCCCCATGGCCCCGTCCCTCGACCCACGCCAGGCCCTGGATCGCCTGGCCGCCGCTTTGCTGGTGGTGCGGGCCAGCGGTCATCCGGCGGATGGCCAGCGCCGTTATCCCCGCTGGGAACTGGACAACGCCAGCCTGCAGCGCCTGCTGCGGCGCGGGGTGGGCGGTGTGATCCTTCTGGGGGGCAGCGCCGCTGAACTGCGGCTGCGCACCCGCCAGCTGGCGGCCTGGGCCATTGAGCCCCTGCTGCTCTGCGCTGACGTGGAGGAGGGGGTGGGCCAGCGGTTCGAGGGGGCCAGCTGGCTGGTGCCGCCCCTGGCCCTGGCACGGATCCATGCGGCAGACCCCGCCCTGGCCCTGGATCTGGCCCGCCGTTATGGGGCCTGCACGGCTCGGGAAGCCCGCCAGCTGGGGCTCAACTGGGTGCTCGCCCCTGTCTGCGATGTCAACAACAACCCGGCCAACCCGGTGATCAACGTGCGGGCCTGGGGGGAAGATCCCGGCACCGCCGGTGCCCTGGCGGCGGCCTTCTGCCGCGGCGCCCAGGCCGAAGGCGTGCTCGGTTGCGCCAAGCACTTCCCCGGGCACGGCGACACCGCCAGCGACTCCCATCTGGAACTGCCCCTGCTCCCCCACAGCCGCGCCCGCCTGGAGGCCGTGGAACTGCCGCCCTTCCGGGACGCCATCGACGCCGACGTGGCCGCGGTGATGACCGCCCACCTGCTGCTGCCAGCCCTCGACGCGGAGCACCCCGCCACCCTGTCGCGGGCGGTGCTGACGGGGCTGCTGCGTGAGGAGCTCGGTTTCCAGGGCCTGATCGTCACCGACGCCCTGGTGATGGAGGCGATCGCCGGGCGTTACGGCGCTTCGGAAGCCGCCGTGCTGGCCCTGGAGGCGGGGGCCGACCTGGTGCTGATGCCGGGGGATGCGGAAGGGGCGATCGACGCGATCGTGGCCGCCGTCCGCAGCGGCAGGCTGTCCCTCGAGCAGCTGCAGACCAGCCTGGAGCGGCGGCGCCTGGCCCTGGCACGCTGCCCTGCCGACGGCGGCGCCAGCGCCTCTTCCCCCCTGGGCAGCCTCAGCAACGGCCCCTCCGCCCCTGACCGGGCCCTGGCGCTGGAACTGGTGCAACGCAGCCTGGAGCGGCGGGGTAAGGGTTCCGTGGGCGCTGGCCCCGGGGTGAACCTGATCCGCCTCGACAACAGCCTGGGCTGCCCGTTCCTGCCAGGCGGGGCCCCAGCCCTGGCGTTGCCGGCGGCCGCCGGACTGCGGGCCTGCCTGATCGACGGCCAGGGGCCCTCCCCCTGGAGTGGGGATGGGGAGGCCCCCCTGGCCCTGGAGCGGCTGGGCGAGGGTCCGGTGCTGCTGCAGCTGTTCGTGCGCGGCAACCCGTTCCGCGGCCGGGCCGATGGCCCGGATCCCTGGCCGGCGGTGATCCGCCAGCTCCAGGCCGCCGGGCGACTGGCGGGCCTGGCCGTGTACGGCAGCCCCTATGCCTGGGAGACCCTGCAGCCGCTGCTGGCGCCCGATCTGCCGGCCGCCTGGTCCGCGGGCCAGATGGCCCTGGCCCAGAGCGAACTGCTGGGCCGCCTCGGCTTCGGAGCGCATGCCAGTGGCGGCGCCGGCCACGGTGCCGCGGCCGGTGGGGACTTCACCGACTGAGCGTCCGCGGGCACCTAGCCTCCTGGCACGACCGTCCTGCCCCGCAGCGCCGATGCTGAGCCTGTCGATGATCGTGCGCAACGAAGCGGAGCGGCTGGAGCGCTGCCTGGCTTCGGTGGCCGGCTTCGTCGACGAGATGGTGGTGCTGGACACCGGCTCCGACGACGGCACCGCTGCGATCGCCGCCGCCTGCGGCGCCCGTGTGCACCATCTGCCATGGCCGGGGGACTTCGCCCCGGCCCGCAACCACGCCCTGGAACTGGTGAAGGGGGATTGGGTGCTGGTGCTGGATGCGGACGAATGGCTCCGGCCCGAAGCCCGCTCACCGCTGCGCGCCCTGATGGAGCAGCCGCAGGTGCTGCTGATCAACCTGCTGCGTCAGGAAGTGGGGGCCGCCCAGTCGCCCTTCTCCAGCGTCAGCCGCCTGTTCCGCCGCCATCCAGCGATCCGCTGGAGCCGCCTCTACCACGCCATGGTCGACGACAGCGTGGCCCTGCTTCTGGAGCAGGAGCCCCACTGGCAGGTGGTGGCCTGCGCCGAGCCGGCCGTGGTGCACGAGGGCTACCGCCCGGACCTGCTGGCGGCCTCTGGCAAGGCCGCTCGCCTGCGGGAAGCCATGGAGGCGGAACTGGCCGCCAGGCCCGGCGATCCCTACGCCTGCGCCAAGCTCGGAGCCCTCGAGGTGAGCCAGGGCCAGCGCACCAAGGGGATCGCGTTGCTGGAGCAGGGCCTGGCCCAGGCCAACGATGGGGACGGGGCCGTCCGCTACGAACTGCTGCTCCACCTCGCCATCGCCCGCAGCCCAGACCAGCCAGCCGCCGCCGCCGCCCTCTACCGCCAGGCCCTGAGCCTGCCCCTTGAGGAGCGGCTCACCCTGGGGGCCCGACTCAACCTGGGGGCCCTGCTGCTGCGCCAGGGGGAGCTGGAGGAGGCGGCGGCCCACACAGCGGCGGTGACCCGCCTCTGCCCGGAGCTTCCCCTGGCCTGGTACAACCTGGGGCTGATTGAACGCCAGCGGCTGCACCTGGTGGAGGCGATCGCCGCCTACCGGCAGGCCCTCACCCTGGCGCCGGAGCACGCCGAGGCCCAGCGCAACCTGGCCGCCGCCCAGCTGCTGGCCGGCGACATTCCCGCTGCCCGCGAGGGCTTCCGCCGGGCGATCGCCCTGCTGGAAGGCCAGGGGCAACCGCAGCAGGCGCAGGACCTGGCGCTCCGGGCCGGCGCGCTGGTCCGGCTGGACGCCTGATGGACCCCAGGTTCCCTCTGGCCGGCCGTACGGTTGCCGTGACCCGGGCCGAAACCCAGCTGGGCGCCGCCCGCCAGCTGTTCGAGCAGGCCGGCGCGGGCGTCATCGACCTGCCGGCACTGGTGATCGGCCCGCCCGATCTCTGGGGCCCCCTCGATGACGCCCTGGCGGAACTGGATCAGTTCCATTGGATCCTCTTCTCCAGCGCCAACGGGGTGGACGCCGTGGAGCAGCGGCTGGTCCGGCAAGGGGCCTGCCTGGCCAGAAGGCCCGGGGGAGTCCGGCTGGCCGCGGTGGGGCGCAAGACCGCCCAGCGGCTGGAAGCCCTCGGAGCCCCCGCCGATTTCGTGCCCCCGGCGTTCGTGGCCGACAGCCTGATCGAGCACTTTCCCGTCTCGGGCTGGGGGCAGCGGCTGCTGCTGCCGCGGGTGCAGAGCGGCGGACGCACGGTGCTGGCGGAAGCGTTCGCCTCGGCCGGCGCCCGGGTGGTGGAAGTGGCCGCCTACGAGACCCGCTGTCCGGCGGGACTGCCGAGTGGGGCCGTGCAGGCCCTCGAACGGCGCGGGCTCGATGCCATCACGTTCAGCAGCGGCAAGACGGTGGATCACACCGCCCAGCTGCTGGCCGGCAGCTTCGGCACGGACTGGATCGCGCAGCTCGATGGGGTGAAGGTGATCTCGATCGGCCCCCAGACCAGCCGCCGCTGCCTGGAGCGGCTCGGGCGGGTGGACGGCGAGGCGGATCCCCACGACCTGGAGGGTCTGGTGGCGGCCTGCGGCCGGGCGCTCAGAGTTCGACCTTGACCTTGCGACTGCCGCTCTGCAGGATCAGGCGGCCGTTCGGGACATCCACCGAGGCCACACTCCAGCCGGAGGGAAGCAGATCGGTGTTGCGCCCCCCCCGATCCCCCCGGCGCAGGCTGCCGCTGAGTTCCTTGTAGGTCACCACCGCTTCGCTCTGGCCACCGCTGTCGATCACACCGGTGACACGGAAGTCCTGCAGGAAGGCCGGGGGGAGAAGCGCTGCCGCTGCCGCTGTCCCACCCCCAGCCGCCGCCCCCGGGACCAGGGCCGGCACCAGGGACCCGAAGGGATCCTTGCGACCCACACGGAAGGCTCCCACCACCTGCTGGGAGGTGGGCAGGGGGGTCAGGCCTTCGGGAACAGCCGCGGAGGTTGGCGCAGGACTGGCCGGTCGTGGCGGTGCCGGTGGGGTTGGGGCCTCCACCGTCGGAGGGGCGCCGCACCCGGAGAGCAACAGCGGGGCCAGCGCCCCGAGGCCGAAACGGCCGTTACCCCTTCTCCACCAGGTCGCGAAATCGGTCAAGGTTGCCCTGCAATTCTCGGGTGACGATGCCTCCCATGATGGTGGGTTCCATCAGGGGTGCAAGCGCAGCGGGGAGCTCATAGCTCACCGTGAGTTTGACAGCCGTGAGGTCGGGCCCGAGGGGATAGAAGCGCACGGCTCCCTTGGTGGGCAGACCACCCACGGATTCCCAGTTCAGCCGCTGGGAAGCGACCCGCTCGGTGATCCGGGCCTTCCAGTGGAAGCGGAAGCCCTGGGCCGCCAGGGTCCAGTCGGTCAGGTCAGGATCGTCGAGGGTGACCACCGATTCGATCCAGTGCATCCAGAGGGGCATCGCCTCCAGATCACTCCACACCTCCCAGACCCGGGCCACCGGGGCCTGGATCTCCGTGGTGACGCTGTGTTCGAGCCATTTCCCCATGGTTCCGCTCCTAGGCCACCGCCGCGCAGGTGGCCAGCGCCACCGGCTGATCGAGGATGGCGGCGGCGGCGAGGCGACCGCTCATGGTGGCTCCCTCCATCGAGTCGATGTAGTCCTGGCGGGTGTAGCTGCCGGCCAGGAAGAAATTGGCCACCGGTGTGCGCTGGTCGGGGCGGAAGGGCTCCATCCCGGGGGCTTCCCGGTAAAGCGACTGGGCCAGCTTCACCACGTTGCTCCAGACCAGCCGCAACCCGCCAGCGGAGGGGAACAGCTCCCGCACCTGCCGGTCGGTGTGGGCGACGATCTCTTCGGTCTTCTTCGGGATCCAGGGGTCGCCGGGGGTGAGCACGCACTGCAGCAGGGAACCGAGGCCCTCGCGCCGGTAGTCGGCCGGGCTGGCCAGGGCCAGGTCGGCGAAGCAGCTGAAGTCGGCATCGGCCGTGTAGAGGAGGTTGTCGAGACCGGCCGGGCGGCTGAGGTCGGCCCGGCGCGACTGGGGGGCGGTGCCGTCGCCCAGTTCGGTCACCCAGCCGTCGTAACGGAGCTGCACGGTGGCCACCGGCACCGTCTCGAGCCGGTCGATGGCGGCGAACTGGGGGAAACGGCGCCAGGCCTGGGGCAACAGCCGCTGGGCCCCGGGCACATCACAGGCGGCGAGGTAGGCGTCGGCCTCCACCCGCTTCTCCCCCTCCGGTGTGCCCAGCACCAGGGACGTGACCAGCGTCTGGCCGTTGCGCTCCTCGTGGCGCACCTCACTCACCCGATGGCGCAGGTGCAGGCGGCCGCCCCGGGCCTGGATGTAGTCGAGAATCGGGCCAGTGAGCCAGCGGTGCGGGGAACCCTTGAGCAGGTTGAGCTTGGAGGCCTCCGTCCTGGAGGCGAACATCATGAAGATGGTGAGCATGCAGCGGGCCGAGATGGCTTCGCAGTCGATGAACCCCAGCGCATAGGCGATCGGATTCCACATCCTCTCGATGCTCCTGCGGCTGCCGCCGTGGCCCAGGAACCACTCCTGGAAGCTGATCACGTCGAGGGCGCGGATCACCTTCATCGCCCCTTCGTAATCGATCAGCCCCTGCACGATCGGGCTCGTTCCCAGCGCCAGCGCATTGCGCAGCTTGTCGATCCAGTCGAGCTGGGACGTGGTGAAGAAG
Organism: Cyanobium sp. CZS25K; assembly: GCA_030373325.1. GTDB lineage: Bacteria > Cyanobacteriota > Cyanobacteriia > PCC-6307 > Cyanobiaceae > Cyanobium. Next base: position 27,152 of record JAUCZB010000022.1, read on the forward strand.
GCCTTGAGGCCGTTGAACGGAGCCCCCACGGGAAAGCGGAAATCCAGGGCCCGCAGGTCGCCGCCGCGGTTGACGAACAGGTGCCAGTGCTCCTTGGGGAGGAGATTGTCGATGGCGCCCACCTTGCGCATCAGGGCGAAGAGGTTGGCGTAGTTGAAGAAGAAGACGTGCAGACCCATCTCAATGTGGTTGCCGTCCGGGTCCTCCCAGCTGCCGACCTTGCCCCCCATGAACGGACGGGATTCATAGAGATCGACCGCATGACCGGCGTCGACCAGATCGACGGCGGCGCTCAGACCGGCCAGACCCGCACCCACGATGGCCACCCTCACCCTTGAAATCCCGCGAAGGTCCTGACTCTATGGACCGGAGCCTACCCACCGAGGAGGGATCTCCATAGAGTGGTTGTTCACCGCGTCGTCCGGCGGCCCGATTCCCACCATCCGACCCCCTTGCGAACGATGAGCAGCTCCGTCCAGGCTCCCGATTCCAGCGCCACAGCAGCCGTCACCCCTGCCTCCGAGGCAACCGTCACCCACACCGGTGTGGATGGCAAGGGGATCCTGATCACCGAGCCGGCCATGCGCCAGCTGGGCACCCTGATGGCCTCCCAGGGGGGCGACAAGGTGCTGCGGGTGGGCGTTCGCTCCGGCGGCTGCAGCGGCATGAGTTACACCATGGATTTCATCGACGGATCGGAGATCCTCAGCGACGACGAGACCTACACCTACGAACCCTCCGGTGCCCCCAGCTTCCGGGTGGTCTGCGATCCCAAGAGCCTGCTGTACATCTACGGCATGCAGCTGGATTTCTCCTCGGCGCTGATCGGCGGCGGTTTCAACTTCACCAATCCCAACGCCTCCCAGACCTGCGGCTGCGGCAGCTCCTTCGCCGTCTGAGCCCTTCTGCGGCGATGGCGCCGAAGTCCCATGGCGTGGGAGTCTGACGCTCCACACCCACCCACCCCCAGCCGCCATGACGGCCCAGCAGGACTCCCGCTTCGATCAGGCCATCGCCCGCTACCAGCAGGGGGCCGCACCCGAAGAGCTGATCGACGAGTTTCTTGCCATCACCGCCCAGGAGCCGCGGCAGTCGGCGGGATGGACCTGTCTGGCCTGGCTGCAGTTGCTGCTGGACCAGCCCCAGGCGGCTCTGCCTTCGGCCCGCAACGCGGTGAAACTCAACCCGCAGGATCCCCAGGCCCGCATCAACCTCAGCGTGGCGATGCTCGAAACGGGCGCCAAGGGGGTGAGGGAGCACATCGACATGGTGAAGCGCGTCATGCTGATGGCCCCCGAACTGGCGGGCGAACTGCAGGGCTCGATTGCCGATGGGCTGCAGCGGCGGCCGGGCTGGCAGGCCCTGGAGAAGGTGAAGGACTGGCTCAGCTGAAACCCGCGCGGGCCTGGGCCAGGGTTTCCAGCACGGTTTCGGCGATGCGCCGCGAGCCCCCCGGCGGCCCGACCCGCTCAAGGGCGGCCTGAACGCAGCGCTCCCGCAGCTCGTCGTCGTCCAGCAGGTGCAGGATCAGACCCGCGGCCTCCTGAAGGTCGCCCGTGTCCGCCGGACGCCGGCCCACGGTGTGGACCGTGGGACCCAGCAGCCGCATCTGGGATTCGGCGAAGGCATAGCTGAACTGGGGGCCGCGACCCACCAGCTGGACCACCGGCAGACCGAAGCCCACCGCCTGCTCCACGGCGGTGCCGGCCATGCCCACCACCAGATCGCTGACGGCCAGGATCGAAGGCAGGGCCCCCGGGAGCAGCCGCACCTCGAGGCCGCCAGCCGCGGAGCGGAGCACGCCCCCGTCCAGCTGCCAGCCCACCGACGCGGCCAGGGGTGCCAGCTCCCGCCAGTGCGGGCTCTCCACCACGGCAACGAGAAAGCGCCAGGGACGATCCTCCGCGTGGGCCCCCAGCTGGCTGCAGAGCCGCAACATCAGCACCAGGTTGTGCAGCGCCTCCGGGAAACGGCTGCCGGGCACCAGCGCCAGGGTGCGACTGCCCTCCTGGCGGGCCACCAGGCCCGGGTCCGGTGGCGGCAGATCCATGATCGGGTAGCCACGGAACAGGGCCTTGGTCTGGCCCTGGGCCTGAAGGTCGGTGGCGGTGAAGGCATCACGGGTGAGCACCACGCGCACCCGCCTGCGGCGGCAGCACCAGCGGGTGAGGGCGGACAGACGCAGCCGGCCCTCGTAGTAGCTCGAGGTGGAGACCAGGAACACCACCGTCGGGCGTCCGGTGAGCAGGGCGAAGATCAGGGGGACATGGTCGCCGATGCTCACCACCAGGTCGTAGTGACGCCCCTGGCGCCAGGCGGTCCAGAGCTGGGCCAGGCTCTGCTGCAGCCAGCCCGCCGCCAGATCCTTCCAGATGTTCAGGCCCTGATACACCATGCCCCCGGAGGGCAGGCTGCGGCCTTCGTGGAGGAGTGGCAGGCCCCGGCGCCGGTAGGCCGAGCCGGCACCGACGATCGGCAGGGCCGCCAGTTCGAGCCCCGGAGCACAGTGGCGCAGACCATCGGCGATCAATCCCCCATTGAGATCCTCCCCATGACCGTTGCTGATCAGCAGGATCCTGGGAGCAGGGGAAAGGGGCACACGGGACACCAAGCACGGTCGAGTTTAGGTTTGGGCACACCGGCGATTTCCCCCACCCGGCTCACCCCGAAGGCATGAGCACTCCCGCCCCTGGCCCCGTCGCCCATCTGCGCCGCGCTCTGGACGTCGTGCTGGTGGCCGATGTATTCCTGGTGCTGGCCGGAGCCCTGTTCTTCGCCGTGGCGGTGGTGCTGCATGGCCAGCAGCTGGACGCCCCCCTGGAGCTCTTCCAGCGGTTGTGGCAACCGCTGTTCACCCCCGCCATCGGCCTGCTGATGGCGGCTGCCCTGCTCAGTGGCGGCCTGGGCTGGTGGCAGCGGCGAGGGCAGCGCTGAGATCGGGGTACTGAAAGTGGAAGCCCTGGGCCAGCAGCCGCTCTGGCTTCACCTGCTGCCCCTCCAGCACCACCTTGGCGCCATCGCCGAGCAGCAATTGCAGCAGCGGGCCCGGCACCGGCAGCAGGCTGGGCCTGCCCAGAACGCGGCCGAGGCTGGAGGCGAAGGTCGCCATGCGGACGGGCTCCGGGGCCACGGCGTTGTAAGGGCCGGCGTAGGCGGAGTCCTCCAGGGCGGTGGCGATCAGCCGGCAGAGATCGTGGCGCTGGATCCAGCTCATCCACTGCTGGCCGCTGCCCACCGGTCCGCCGAAGCCGAACCGGAACACGGGCAGCATCTTGGCGAGGGCACCACCATCGGGCCCGATGACGATGCCGATCCGCAGGACCACGACGCGGCAGGCCTCGGGGGCAACCTGGGTGGCGGCTTCCCAGCCGGTGCAGAGACGGGCGAGGAAATCGTCGCCCGGCGGGCTGGCCTCGGTGAAGCAGGCGTCCAGGCTGGTGCCGTAGTAGCCAACGGCCGAACCGTTCACCAGCACCTTGGGGGGGTTGGCCAGGGCCGCCATCGCCCCCACCAGCTGACGGGTGGTGACCAGGCGGCTGTCGAGCAGGCGCTGGCGGTGGGAGGGTGTCCAGCGCTGGTCGGCGATCGGCTCGCCCGCCAGGTTGACCACCCCATCGGCCGCTGCCAGGGCCTCGAGCAGCGCTGGCTGAGCCCAGCTGGCCGGGTCGGCCGGATCGCAGCAGAGGTGGGTGAGGCGTGGATCGGGCGCCTCAGCGTAGGTCCGGGAGCGGCGGCTCACCAGGGTGAGCTGGTGGCCGAGGTTGAGCAGGAACGGCACCAGCTCCCGGCCGACGAAACCCGTGCATCCGAGCAGAAGCAATCGCATGCCCACGGTCCTGTCCGGTTCCACTGCAGAGGTTAGGTTCCAGCAGCCCTAACCTGAGCCGATCGTTCCCCCGCAAGATGGCTGATTCCACTCCTGCCGCTGCCCCGAGCCTCAAGAAGGGTGCCCTGGTGAGGGTGAGCAGAACGGCGTACACCAACAGCCTGGAGGCCGGAGCCAGCGATCCGGTGCCCCCCGGCTATCTGTTCGATGGGCCTGGAGAGATCCTCGCCATCCAGGGGGCGTACGCCCAGCTGCGCTGGTGCCGGCCGGTCCCCGACGTCTGGCTGCGGCTTGACCAGCTCGAAGCGATGCCCGCCACATAAGACGAACGACACCGCGGCGTTCGGCTACAACTCCACCCTGCGCCGTTCTTCCTTGAGACGGCTGCGGCGCAGCCTGGCCTCGCGCAGCATCTCCTTGCCGTCATGGAGGTAGCTGTCCACATAGCCCATGGTGTAGCGCTCCAGCTCCACCAGGGCATCCTGCACCTGGCTGAGGCAGTGGTAGAGGCTCAGACCGAAGCCACGGGCTGCCGAAGGGCAGGCCCTGGAACGGTAGAGGGCCTCCACCTTCTCCATCCGCGACCGGCTCTGGGCGAGAAAGGCACAGAACGCCTCCATCAGCTCATCGTCGTAGGGATCCGCAGCCAGCGCGCGCAGCTGGGCCGGGAAGGGGTTGATCACCTGGCCGATCAGCCTGTCGATCGGCACGTAGACCTGCTGGAGCCAGCCGAGCAACGCCTCGTCGCTGGCCGCACCGGCGCCCCGGTGCCGGCCCTGGGTTGTTCCACTGCCCGGACCGGAACCGCTGCCAGCGGGGCGCGGCGGACCTGCCACCCCCAGGCCGGCACCATGGTCGTAATGGCGGCGGCGATCCCCATCGCGCAGCACTTCCCAGGCCGCATTGAGGGCCAGGATCGTGCCCTGATCCCCTCCCGCATCCGGGTGATGCCGCTTGACGAGGGCGCGATAGGCCGCCTTGATCTCGGCCGTCGTGGCCCCAGGCGAGACCCCGAGGATGGCGTAATGGTCGGCTGGGGTCCTGGCCATGCGCTTGGGGCGCCGTCTGGAACCAGCATCGCCGAAGGGCCAGCCCCCAGGCACCCCCAGGAGCCCATGAAAAAGCCCCCCTCGAAAGGGGGGGGCTGGAGCGTTGTGAGGAAGGTGAAGGAAGAATCAGAATTTGAACTGGGTCTGGATCAGGCCGCCGAACACGCTGCTCGACTGGCCGATGGTGGTGAACTGGCCGTTGGGCCTGCTCAGGTAGAAGATCGCCGGGGTCACGCTGATGTTGTCGGTGACCTGGAACTTGTACCACCACTCCCAGGCGAAGTTGCCGTCCTGGGGCGTCTCGCCATTGCGCAGCGAAGTGGCGAACACCGGCTGACCCACGGCCATGCCGGCCTGGTTGCCCTTCATGAACACGTCGGACCACTGCAGGCCCACGCTCCAGGACTGGCTGGCACCCCGGTTGGCCGACTGGTTGAAGGTGGGGACCCGGTCGAAACCGGTGGGCACGTTCACCGTGGTGGCTCCGATCCGAACCGCCCTGGTCAGGGGGTTCAATTCAGGCTGGGTCATGGCGTTGTAGCCCCAGCCCAGGTTGATGGAGGGGATCCAACCGCTCTTCTTGGGCTGCCACGCAAAGGTCGTGGCGAAGTTGTTGGAATAGGAGGCCCTGGTGCCGAAGTTCTCCGAGCCCAGGAAGTTGTTGGTGATATTGGTGCAATCCACCGCCGGCTGGGCGAAGGAGGTGCCGCGGCGGAAGTTCTGGCCGCACTGGACATAGCTCCAGGCGAAGGCGAAGCGCCACTGCTTGCCGGCGATACCGGCCTGGGTGGTCCAGGTGCCGCGGCTGCGCTCATTCAGCAGGCCGCCTTGGTTCGGGTCGCCGTTGTCGCCTCTGGGGGCGACATAGGCCGTGGAGACCGCAAAGTAGGGCTTGCCCTTCTTCACGTTCTGCTTCCACATCAGGCCGAAGGTGGCGCCGGTGGCCTTGTTGTAAGTGCCGGGGGCGCCATGCAGTGCAAAGACGTCGAGAATCTCCGACTTGTAGAACCAGGGTGTGATCGCAAGAAACTCCGTGTTCCGAGCCCGGGCACCAATCAGGGCGGTGAAGTCGCTGCCGATGGGGAAGCGGTAGTAGAGACGGTCGATGTTGACAACGTCGGTACCTCCTGTGGGCGAGAAGGCGCGATCCAGCGCCATCAGGTTGTAGGGGTTGCCGGCGAAGGGGCTGTTGTTGAAATTGCCGCTGCGCAGACGGGTGTAGAGGAGATCCTTACCGGTGAAGCTGGTGAGGAAGTTGAGGCGCAGGTCGTAGTTGAAGACCGTGGCGCCCCAGTTGCGTCTGTTGTTGCTGGGGAATGCGTTGGCGGCACCGGCCGGAACTCCAGGGGCCAGGTTGGGCCGGCTCTGGTTGCCACCGAAGGAGTTGGCACCGATCACGAAGACCGTGTCACCCTGGAGCTTGGTGGTGGTGGAGAACTGGGTGGCCTCCAGCTCACCCACCTTGGCCTCCAGGCCATCCACCCGGCCGCGCAGCACGGCGAGTTCCTTCTCGAACTCGGCCATCAGGCGCTTGAGCTCGTCGGTCACCTCGGTGATCCGGTCGAGGCAGGCGTTCAGCAGGGCCGCCGCTTCGTAACGGGTCATGGCCTGGCCGCCCTTGTAGGTGCCGTTCGGGTAGCCGGCGACGCAGCCGTAGCGCTCGATCAGGTTGGAGAGCGCCTGGTAGGCCCAGTCGGTGGGCTTGACGTCGGAAAACTGGTTGATGCTGGTGACCTGGTTCTGGGCTTCCCAGGCCTTGAAGCTGTCGATGTTCTGCTGCTCCATGTAGGTGGAGATGTCTTCCCGCTGGGCGGGGGAGATCTCACCGGCAGAAGCGGCCAGGGGCGCCAGCAGCCCAAGGGCTACCGGCGCCAGCAGAAAGCGCTGAAAGGGTTTCATTGGTCCTCACACCAAAAAGAGGAATCCCCAGCAGGGGACGGCGCAAAGCTAGGGGAACACTTCCGCCCTGCCCCCCGGCGTGATCACATCGGGAGGTATCGCTCAAAACATGGGAATCGGCACGAGGGGCACAAAGAAAAAGCCCGGCTGCATGGCAGCCGGGCGATTGTTGAGGACGTTGTGAGGGGGTTGATCCTGAAGGATCAGAACTTGAAGGTGGTCTTGATGAGACCGCCGAAGTTGTTGAAGTCGGAGCCATTCACGTTGACGGCACCGACGTTCTTCGACACCTGGCCCAGGGGAGCGCTCAGGTAGAAGAGGGCGGGGGTCACGCTGATGTTGTCGGTGACCTGGAACTTGTACCACCACTCCCAGGCGTAGTTGCCATCGACGATGGCGCTCGAGGGAGCGACACCAGCCAGGGTGCCGGCGGAGACGGCGGTCAGGAAGGTGGGCTGACCCACGGCCATGCCGAAGGAGTTGCCCTTGATGAACACGTCATCCCACTGCAGGCCCACATACCAGGACTGGCTGGTGGCCTTGGTGATGCCGGTGGTGGAGACCAGATTCGTGGCGTCGTTGATGGTGGTGCCGTTGAAGTTGCTGGTGTTGATGCCCCAGCCGGTGCTGATGGAGGGGATCCAGCCCGAGTTGCTGGGCTGCCAGTAGGCGCTGATGCCCACCGAGTTGCTGGCGTCAGCGTTCACAAAGAAGGTGTTCGCCAGCGGGGTGGCATTGCCGCCGTAGGTACCCGCGCCACCGGAGGAGTAGGTGTAGGCCGCCGCAATTCCGAAGTTGGAACCGGTGTAGGCAATCTGAGCCGTACCCGTCTGGCTGGAGCAATCGGTGCCGATGCCACCGCAACCGCCAAGGAAGCTCGGGTTGTTGGTGCTCGGGGAGCCGTTGTCACCATTGGCGGAGACGTAGTTGACGCTCACGCTGAAGCCGCCGCTCTTCCACCACAGACCGCCACCAGCACCCAGGTTGAGGCTGTAGGCACCGGGAGCACCGGCGTAGGTGAAGATGTCGAGGACGGTGTCAGCCGGGTAGGCGGAAGGCCACACGGCGAGCATGTCGTCCTGACGGACGCGTCCACCGATGGTGGCGGTGAAGCCGGAGCCGATGGGGAACTGGTAGAAGAGGCGGTTGATGGCCACCACGTCACCACAGTCGGCGAGGCCGCAACCTTCCTCAAAGCCGGCCTCAAGGGCATTCAGGCCCACGGTGGGCTGGCCGAAGGCGGACTCGGCGAAGTTACCGGCGCGCAGTTGGGTGCGCAGCAGGTCCTTGCCGGTGAAGCTGGTGTCGAAGTTGAGCTTGATGTCGTAGTTGAACACCGTGGCGCCCTGGGTGGCGCGGGCCTGGTCCTGCCAGGTGTTCCGGGTGGTCGTGAAGCCCGGGACGAAGGGGCTGGCGGAAGACCTAAATTCAGGAACGCCTGCAAAGAGGGCAGCAGCGGGGCTGACGCGAGCGTTGCCGCCGTAGCTGTTGGCGCCGATGACGAAGGTGGCCTTACCGTTCAGCTTGGTGGTGGTGGAGAACTGGGTGGCCTCGAGCTCGCCCACCTTGGCCTCCAGGCCATCCACCCGGCCGCGCAGCACGGCAAGTTCCTTCTCGAACTCGGCCATCAGACGCTTGAGCTCGTCGGTCACCTCGGTGATCCGGTCGAGGCAGGCGTTCAGCAGGGCCGCCGCTTCGTAACGGGTCATGGCCTGGCCGCCCTTGTAGGTGCCGTTCGGGTAGCCGGCGACGCAGCCGTAGCGCTCGATCAGGTTGGAGAGCGCCTGGTAGGCCCAGTCGGTGGGCTTGACGTCGGAAAACTGGTTGATGCTGGTGACTTGCTCCTCGGTGGCGTACTGGTTGACGCCGTCGATGTTGAGCTCAGCAGCCTGAACCGCCACAGGGGCGAGCAGGCCGAGAGCTGCGGGAGCAACCAGCAGTTGCTGGAAGAGTTTCATGGGTTCCTCACACGGAAGCGGCGCAATGCGCCAGACGCACAATCCCCCAGGGAGGCCTGGCCATCCAGTGTCCATGTGCCAGAAAACACAACGTCCGGTACCCGGGGCTGCTGCCAGAGTGCCGCCCATGAAGGCCCTGTGGGCGTCCCTGCCCTTCCTGCCCCTGTTGCTGACGGCGGCGCCGCGCAGCTTCCTGGCCCATGACGAGGGCTACTACGCCCTGCAGGCCCGCTGGATCGCCCAGAGCGGCCAGTGGCTGGGTCCCCCCTGGTGGGACCAGGTGATCTTCGATCGCAGCATCGGCCTGCCCTGGCTGATCGCCGCGGCCTACCGGCTGCTGGGAGTGGCGCCCTGGGTGGCCCATCTGCCGTCCCTGCTCGCCGCCGTGGTTTCCCTGCTGCTCACGGCGGCCCTGGCCAGGCACCTGCTGGGGGGCAACGGGGCCGGCTGGCTTGCCGCGGCCGTGCTGGCGCTCACGCCCCTCTGGCTCGACTACGCCCACCTGGCCAGCCAGGACATGCCGCTGCTGGCCCTGGAACTGCTGGGCATCCTGGCCCTGCTGCGGGCGGGCGACGGGCCGCCACAACACTGGACGTTTCTCGCCGGGGCCTGGATCGGCCCGGCCTTCCTGATCAAGGGCTTCATGGTGGCGCTGCCGTTGGTGGCTCTGCTGCCGTTCGCGCTGCTGGAGCGCCGTGCCGTGCTGGGGCGGCCCGCCTTCTGGCTGGGCCTGGCCCTGGGCTGGCTGCCGGTGGTCCTCTGGCTGGGCCTGAGCCTGCAGGTGCTTGGCCTGCCGGTGGTGGCGGGCCTGTGGCAGAAGCTGCTCTACCTCTCCGAAAGCGACGTCTACAGCGCCGGGCCGCTCTATTACCTCTGGAACCTGCCGGCCAACACCTTCCCCTGGTGCCTGTTCGCCCTGGCCGGCTGGCGCGGCTGGCTGGCGTCACCGATGGATCGGGCCCGGCGCCTGCTGCTGCTCCTCTATCCCCTGCTGCTGCTGCTCCTGCTCAGCGCCTTCCGCACCAAGACGCCCTATTACGGGCTGCAGCTCACCCCCTTTCTCGCCCTGGCGGCGACGGCCGGACTGCGCTCCTGGAGCACGGCAGCAGGCAGGGGGCCCCGCTGGGCGAGCCTGGGCGCGGCAGGCCTGGGACTGCTCCTGCTCCTGGCGGCGGCGGTGGTGGTGCTCTGGCCAGGCGCCCCGGCCGGGCGTCTGCTGGCCCATGGGGTGGCCGCCCTGGCACCAGCGCCGGAGCTGTTCGCCGTGGCGGCGGGGTCGCTGGGCCTGGCCTGGGCCCTGGTGCCCTGGTGTGGCCACGGCCCTCGGCGACTGGGGGCCCTGCTGGCCGGCCCCTGGCTGGCCCTGGCCCTGCTGGTCCAGGCGGGCCTGTTCAGCGACCGCAGCCCCCTGCAGCGGCAGGCCCTGGCACGGCCGGAGGCCGAGGCAGCGCTGGCGGCGGGACCCATCGCCGCCGCGGCCGGCGCCCCCCTCAGCGGCGAGGAGCATGCGGGGCTGATCCTGGTGGCCCTGGCCAGCCCCAGGCTCATCCCCCGGATCAGCGCCCCGGAGCGGGTCCCCCCCGGGGAGCGGGTGTGGATCCGGCGCCACGAGCTGCCGGCCGGATGGGACCTGAGGCTGCAGGCCCCGGCGCTGGAGCCCTGGGTGCTGGCGGAAGCGTCGGGAGCCGCCCGATGACGTCGATCCGGAGCCGGGACGGGTGGATCCTGCTGGGGTTGTGGCTGGCGGGGCTGCTCCTGGATGTCCTCTGGCTGCAGCACCACGCCCAGCCGCCGGCCTGGGATCAGGGGGAACATCTGAGCCGCGCCCTGGGGGTGTGGCAGGTGATCAGGGAAGCCGCGCCCTTCGATCCGCTCTGGTGGCAGCGTCTCTGGGCCGAAGCCCCCACCTACCGGGGCCCCCTCACCTATCTGGTGACGGCGCCGGTGTTCAGCCTGCTGGGGCCGGGGTATGGCAGCGCGATTCTCTCCAACGGCCTGTTCCAGGCCCTGCTGCTGGGGAGCCTCTACGGCCTGGGGCGCCTGGCCCACAGCCGGTCCGCCGGCCTCTGGGCCGCCTTTCTCTGCGGTATCTCGCCGGCCCTGCTGAACCAGCGCAGCGACTACCTGATCGATTTCAGCCTGACGGCCGTGCTCACGGCCACCTGGTGGCTGCTGAGCGTGCGGGTGCTGGGTCGGCCTCGGCACCGGTGGCTGTGGAGCCTCGGCTGCGGCCTGGGACTCGGGGCCGTCGTCCTGACGCGGCCCACGGGGCTGCTGATGCTCTGGCTGCCCCTGCTTGGCCTGTTCTGGTTTGCCCTGGTTCCCCTGGGCCAGCGGGGTCGGCCTCGGAGCCGGCCGCACCGTCTCGGCCGGCTGGCCCAGCTGCTGCTGGCGGCGGCCGCGGCCGGGGCGGTGGCCTGGCCCTGGTGGAGCCAGAACTGGCTGACCATCCTCTCCACGATCAACAAGGCCCGTCAGTGGGGCGTCCTTTACCAGGAAGGTCTGGAGGCGAACACCCTGGCGGGATGGCTGTACTACCCCCGTCTGCTGCCGACCATGGTCGGGGCCGCCCTGGTGGCGATGGTTGTGGCGGGAGGGTTGCTGAGCTGGTGGCTGAGCTGGTGGCGGCGGCGCGCCCCCTCCCCTGCCCCCTGGCCGTGGCGGAGGCTCGCCTGGTGGCTGAGCTTTCCGCTCGGTGCCCTGCTGCTGGCCACGCTGATGAGCACCAAGGACTTCCGCTTCGTGCTCCCGCTGGTGCCCCAGCTCTGCCTCGGCCTGGGGATCGTGCTTGCCTCGGCCGCCGGCCGCTGGACACCCTTCTGGAGGCTGGCGGTGGTGGGGATCGGGATCTGGGGCGCCCTGGCCAGTCAGTTCGCCCTGGCGGCCAATCCGACCGCTTTCCCGCCGCGGCCACCCATTCCCGCTCCCTCCTGGCCCCTGGAGGAGATCGTCGCCACGATCCGGGAGCGCCGTCCGCACCAGCTCTCCACGCTGGCGGTGCTTCCCGACAGCCAGGGGCTGAACGCCTTCAATCTCGACGCCGAAGGTCGCCGTCAGGACTTCCGCGTCGCCGCCCGCCAGACCGTGGCGCCCCTCGACCAGCTCGATGGCGACCTGGCCGGCTTCGACTGGTTCCTGCTCAAGGGGGGCGATCAGGGGGTGATGAGCGACGCCCGCCAGGCCGCCCTGGACGGGATGGTGCGCCGGTCGGCCGCCTTCCAGCCGGCAGGCCGCTGGCCCCTGCCGGACGGCAGCAGCGCCGAGCTGTTCCGGCGTCGGGATCCGAGCCTGGAGGTGACGCCGGTGGCCTGCGGGCCGACGCCGGCCCTCCAGCTGAGCCTGGCCGTCGCACCGCCACCCCCCCTGCGGCCGGGGGCGCCAGCGGTGCTGGTGAGCCGCCTGCGGGGGCCGGCGGCCGAGCTGCGGGACGGCCTGCTGCTGCTCGACTGGCGACTGGAAGCCCGCGGGAACCCAGGCGATGCCGCCGCTGCAGGTCCGCCGTCCTCCTGGCGCCACCACCGCGGCATCGGCCAGGGGATGGTGCGCGCCAACCCCGCTGGTTGTCTGGAGGTACGCGAGCGGCTGGCCCTGGTGGTGCCGGCAACCCTGGCCGACGGCTCCTACCGGGTGCGCGCCCGCGCCCTCGACGGCCAGGGGCGTCCGCTGGCCCTGCGCAGCGCGCCGCTCACGCTGACGGTGGCGGCCGGGGGTGGGGCCGACGCCCCCACCGTGGACGGAGCCCCCGGCGGGGAGGGAGCCCCCGGAGGGGAGGGAGGAGGGGCGCCCCCCAACCGCATCGACCAGCTGCTCCAGCTCGGCAGGCTCCTGCGCCAGGGTGATCTGGATCGGCTGTTCCGCCAGGTGGGGCAGATCAACCAGCGGGATCCCCAGCAGACCTATCTGGCCCAGGGGGAGCGGCTGCTGCGGGCGCGATTGCTGGAGCGACCCTCCCTCGCCGGGGATGGCCACCTGGAGGACCTCTATGGTCTGGCCCTGGCCCAGGCGCTGCAGCGGCACGCCGATGGGGCCGTCGACACCCTGCAGCGCATCGTGTCCCTTGAACCCACCAATTCCCATGCCCTGATGGCCCTCGGCTTCGTGCAGCTCTACCGGTTTCACCCCGGCCAGGCCCAGACGGCGCTCGATGCCGCCGCCCGGCTCGACCCCGGCAACCGAACCCTGCGAACGCTGCGGATCGTGGCCAGCGGCCTGCGGCTGGATGTGGCGGGCACCCTGGCGCTGCTGCGATGAACACCCCGCTTCCACCTGAGGGTCTGCGGCGGTTCCACCGACGCAACCGCGCCTACTACGAGGACCTGAACCGTCTGCACCAGCTCCTGGTCGCCCCCGGGCTGAGGGTGCTCGAAATCGGCTGCGGCCTTGGGGATCTGCTGGCCGCCACTCGGCCGGGCCATGGGGTGGGCATCGAGCGTGACCCCGCCATCGCCGCCGCCGCCCGCGCAGCCCATCCCGACCTGCGGATCGTCTGCGCCGAGGCCGCGAGCATCGACCCCGCCGCGATCGGGGAGAGCGACCCCTTCGACGTGATCCTGCTGGCCAACACCCTCAACACCCTCGAGGACGTGCAGGGCGTGCTCGAGCGGCTCGCCCTGTTCTGCCATGACCGCACCCGGCTGGTGGTGAGCTTCCACAACTGGCTGTGGCAGCCCCTGCTCAAGGCGGCGGAATCGGTGGGCCTGCGCCAGCCCCAGCCCCCCGAGAGCTGGCTGACACCCCGGGATGTGCAGAACCTGCTTGATCTGGCCGGCTGGGAGGTGCTCAAGCAGGGCCATCGCTGCCTGCTGCCCCGCAGGGTTCCGGTGCTCACCCCCCTGGCCAACCGCTGGCTGAGCCAGCTGCCCCTGCTGGAGCAGCTGGGGCTCACCCACTGGCTGGTGGCCCGTCCCGCCACCCCGGCCCAGCGCCATCCCAGCGTCAGTGTGGTGATCCCGGCCCGCAACGAAGCCGGCAACATCGCCGCCGCCATCGAGCGCATGCCCCTGCTGGGATCGGCCACCGAGGTGCTGTTCGTGGAAGGCCACTCCTCCGATGCCACCTGGGCGGAGATCGAACGGGTCTGCGGGTCCTACCGCGGCCCGCTGCGGCTGCGGGCCCTGCGCCAGGGCGGCCGCGGCAAGGCCGACGCCGTCTGGCTGGGCTTCGATCAGGCCGAGGGGGAGGTGCTGATGATCCTGGATGCGGATCTCACCGTGCGCCCCGAGGACCTGCCGCGGTTTTACAAGGCCCTGGCCGAGGGCCGGGGGGAATTCGTCAACGGCTGCCGGCTGGTGTACCCCCGCACCAGCGCCGCCATGCCACCGCTGAACACCGCCGCCAACCGTTTCTTCGCCGCGGCCTTCTCCTGGCTGCTGCGGCAGCGGCTGAAGGACACCCTGTGCGGCACCAAGGTGATCTGGAAGGCGGACTACGAGCGGCTCAAGGCCGGGCGGGCCTATTTCGGCGACTTCGACCCCTTCGGCGATTTCGATCTGCTCTTCGGCGCCGCCAAGTTGAACCTCAAGATCGTGGAAGTGCCGGTGCGGTATCAGGAGCGCAGCTACGGCAGCTCCAACATCGCCCACGTGAAGGAGGGGCTGATCCTGGCGCGGATGTGTCTGTACGCGGCCCAGAAGCTGCGCTTCACGCCATGAGCGCGCCGGTGTCCGCCCCGCCGCGGCGCCAGCGCCGGCGACGCCGATGAAGAAGCGCTGGTTCGTGGGGCTGGTGGCGGCCCTGGTGCTCTACCTGGGGCTCAGCTTCTGGTTCGGCTTCACCAACGTGATGCGCTCCCTGGGGGCGCTGCCTTGGTGGTGCTGGGTTGTGGTGCCGGCGCTGGTGGCCCTGGGCTATCTGCTGCTGTTCCAGCGCTGGCAGTTCTATCTCGGGCAGTTGGGACATCCCCTGCCCTGGCGTCCCAGCAGCCGGATCTACGGGGCCGGCCTCTCGCTGGTGGCCGCTCCCGGCCGCAGCGGTGAGGCCCTGCGGGGGTTGTGGCTGCAGCGCCGCCACGGCATCCCGATGCCGGTCGGCGTGGGGGTGACCCTGGCGGAGCGGGTGACGGATCTGGCCGGAGCCCTGCTCGTGCTCGCCTGGGGGCTGGGGGGGCGCATCCTGCCGGCCCTGCTGGCCGGTGGGGGGACCCTGGCCTTCGGCGCCTGGCTGCTGACCCACCCTGTCGCCCTGGAACGCCTCGAGGGATGGCTCGACCAAATACCGGCCCACCGCCGGTGGCGAGGGCTGACCCGGCTGCTGCGGGAGGCCCTCGGGGCGGTGGGCCGGCTGCGCCGGCTGCTGCGTCCCTGGCCCCTGCTGGTGGGCACCGCCCTGGCGGCGCTGGTGTGGCTGATCGAGGCGGGGGCGCTGATGGGCCTGCTCCAGCTGCTGGGGGATCCCCTGGCACTGACGCAGGCCGCCGTGATCCGCACGGCCATGGCCCTGGGCGGGGTCCTCTCCTTCCTGCCCGCCGGAGTCGGTACCGCGGAAGCAACGGCCATCGGCCTGGCGGTGGCCTTCGGCGCCGATCGGTCTGCCGCCCTGGCGGTCACCCTGGTGTTGCGGGTGTGCACGGTGCTGCTGCCCACCGCGGTGGGATTGCTGGTGCTGGCCCGCCTTCGGGACGAGGACCAGGGCGTGCAGACATGAGCGGCACCACCGGCTCCCGGCCAGCCGTGGCCCCGGGCATCGCGCCTGCCTCGGTCGCCGGCTACAGGGTCGAGATCGATGGCCTGCGGGCACTGGCGGTGGTGGCGGTGATCCTCAACCACATCGACGAACGGCTGCTGCCCAGCGGCTACCTGGGGGTGGATGTCTTCTTCGTGATCTCCGGCTTCGTGATCACCGGGTCCCTGACCCGCCGCCCAGCCCACTCCCTGGCCGATCTGCTGCTCGGTTTCTACAGCCGCCGCCTGAAACGGCTCGTGCCGGCGCTCCTGCTGTTCGTGGTGGTGGTGGGGCTCCTGTCCTGCCTGGTGATCCCCCGCCCCCATACGGCCCTGCGCACGGCCATCAGCGCCCTGTTCGGCTTCTCCAACATCTATCTGCATGGCCAGGCCACCGACTACTTCGGCACCGCCACCAAACTCAATCCGTTCACCCACACCTGGTCACTGGGGGTGGAGGAGCAGTACTACCTCCTGTTTCCGCTGGTGGCCTGGCTGACGGGCTTCGCCCGGCCAGGCGCCGGCGGCCAGCGGAGCCTGTTCGGCTTGATGGCCGTGGCTTCGCTCGCGTCCCTGATTGGCTTCGTTCAGCTCTACCCCAGCCAGCAGGCCGCCGCCTACTTCCTGATGCCGCCAAGGTTCTGGGAGATGGGCGCCGGCTGCCTGCTGTTCTGCCTCGGCGGCGTCTGGCCTGCCGCGGCCAGGGGCCTGGGCCGCCTGCCGCCCATGCCCCTGGTTCTGGCGCTGGGGGCCGTGATGGTGCTGCCGCTGGCCTGGGCGATTCCTGCCACGGTCGCCGCCGTGACCCTGACCACACTGCTGATCGCCAGCCTGCGGGAGGGCACCGCCGCCTATCGGCTGTTCACCCTGCCGGCCCTGGTGGCCGTCGGGCTGATCTCCTACTCGCTCTACCTCTGGCACTGGGGGGTGCTGTCCCTGAGCCGCTGGACCATCGGCCTGCACTGGTGGTCAGTGCCGTTCCAGATCGCCCTGATCGTGATCCTGTCGCTGGCCTCCTACCGCTGGGTGGAGAAGCCGCTGCGGCAGGCCACCTGGGCCCAACGGCGGGGCAGCACGATCGCCATCGGCGCCGGCAGCCTGGCGGCCGGGGCGGGCCTGCTGATCGGGGTCGACAACCTGCCCTCCTTCAGCCTGTATGCGGGGCGCAACCCCATCCCGGCCGGCATGGGGGTGGAATCGCTCGTCGATCCCTACCGGGTGGCCGGCGCAGCCGGGACCTGGCAGGGCTCCCCCTGCATCCTGGCCAATGAGGCGGACGCGGAGAAAGCCATCCCCATCGCGTCCTGCACCCTCGGGGACTTCACCACGGCCCGGCACCGGGTGCTGGTGGTCGGCAATTCCTTTTCGGCCTCGTTTGCCGGCGCCTTCGACGACCTGGTGGCCAGGGACGGCTATGCGGTGACGATCACCTCGGCCTGGGCGGCCTCCCCGGTGGGCAACTTCGCCGCCCTGCCTGGCAGCGGCCCCTTCGCCGCCATCAACCGGGCCTACTGGAACCGGGTGGTGCCCGAACTCGTCGAGCGACTGCGCCCGGGCGACTGGGTGTTCCTGGTCAACGACATGGTCATGTTCTCCCCGCCCAGCCAGGGGCCTGGCAGCCGGCTGATCCTGCAGACCCTGCGGGTGGGCCTCACCGACTTCTCGACCAGCCTGGCGCGGCGCGGCGTGCGCCTGGCGGTGCTGAACGGTCTGCCCTTCGCGCGGGAGGCGAACTGCCACCCCGCCAGCGCCGTGCCGCAGTGGTTCTCCCCCTTCGGTGGTCCCTGTCAGATGCCTGGCCGCGTCGCCTCCCTGGGGCGCCGTCAGCCCCTCGACGACCTGCTGAGAGAGCTGCAGAACCAGGGAACGCTGCAGGTGGTCGATCTGTTCGACCTGTTCTGCCCCGGGGAGGCCTGCACCTATCGCGCCGCGGGGGGGGAGATCCTGTACCGGGACGAGCACTCCCATCCCTCAAAGCAGGCGGTGCGGCTCGCGGCCCCTGAGATCCGCCGGGTGCTGACCTCGGCGCCGCCGGAGCCGTCAGCCGCCATCCCCCAAAGAACGATGCCCCCGAAACCGTGATCTCCAGGGGAACCTGGGGGACACGGTCTCGGGGGCTCTCGCCGGGTCCGCTCTGGCGCGGAACCGATGGATCAGGAGTCAGCAGCCGTGATCAGCCGGCATTCTCCGCGATCAGCAGACCCTGGGTGGGACAACTTGGGTTCATGGACACCTCCTCCTGTGGGGTTGGATGCCAGCCGGCGACGCCTGCGGCAAGGACGGAAGACGGCCAAGAGAAAGGACGCACCACCATGATCAGAACCGGGATGGAGGCAAACCACCGAGGCAGGTTGCAGAGGGCCGGATCTGGTGAGGGCCTCCGATCAGGCGTTTCCGTCGCTCACCACGTCACTGCTGACGGAACTCAGCCATCGTAGCCAGCTTGTCGATGCGACGGCGTTCCGGCGCTCGCAGCGGCGCAGGTCTTGGGAGGGCCGCGGCCAAAAAAAAGCCCCCCTGAGAAGGGGGGCTGACAAGCTCAGACTGGAGGGATCAGAGCGCGTTGCCGCGGGGCAGAACCTCTTCAGGGAAGATGAAGTTTTCGTGCGGCTGGTCGGCGGGGG
>JAUCZB010000023.1 GCA_030373325.1 Cyanobium sp. CZS25K
TGCGGATCCGCCTGAGCGGATGGCTGGCCGGGATCCGCTCCTCGATCGAGACGTAGGAGAACAAGGAGCCGCTGCGCTCCTGTTGGCCTCGCATCAACGAATGGGCAGTTGATCCATTCTCGCAGAGGTGGTCGGGTTTTTCAGCGAACTCTTAGACGGGATGGTTCAGATGGCAGGCCAGGGCCAGAGCTTCCTCCTGCAGATGGCGGTCAGGCTCGATCTGATCCACCAGATCGGCGGCGTCCGCCAGCAGCTGCTGGGGATCCATGCCCGCCAGCCCAGCCCAGCACCGCGCTGCAGCTTCAAGAGCGCATTCGCCACTTCCGTGAGCATCAGCTCGGGAGCCAGCACCAGCGGCGCCTGCCCTAGTTGCTCCGCCCAGCCACTGGCGATCGGATCATGCGTAATCAGGCGCAGCGCTCGCGGTCGCTGCGGATCAGGGATTCCGGCGACTCCCCCCACTGCAGCCCGGGTCGCTGCTGCCAGCGCTGGGCGATCCTCTCCAGCGCCAGCTGGCGCCGCTGCCGCGGGTCCCCGCCAGCGATCGCCTCCAGATCAGCCAGGGCTTGCTGGCTCAGGCTTCGCTTCTGGGCGCTGGCCCGCCGCTGCAGGAGGCGGTGCAACGGATCCGGCAGGTCGCGGATCTGCAGGGAGGCCATGACAGCTCGCGGACTTACGTCAGATAACTTGGATTACATGCGGATGGCATGTTGCGACACCGCGAGCTCCACCCTCATCCCCTCCGCCCCCCATCCGCGCCGTCGCCTCGATCCGCTGTGTGCCACCCCGTTCGATCGACCTGATCAGATCAGATCACTTCATGGCGTGACTAATTCACCGACCTTGCGAGCACCCGGTATATGTCCGCCTGAGACGTCAAGGTAGAGATCCTTCAGATGCTCAGCCAAATCAGCCAGGGTCTCGCCTTGTATCCAGTAATCAGGATAGTCCTGAAGGTACCCAAACCAGGGAATGGTTCTCCGGGAGCTATTGCACTGGGGTATTCAAATAAGTCTCCTAAAGTCGCCCATGCTCCGGCCAGGCCCACGCGCGAGGCAGGGCAGCGTCTCTGGGCCGCAGAACAACCAGATTGTCCGCAGACACATCCCTGAGCAGCGCCGCAGTTTCCCGCCCCTCTGCCCCGATCTGCTGAACTCGCCAGCCCCAGCGACTCCAGGGGGCTACCGCGCTGGAGGCTGGCGAGCGATTCCCTGGGCTGAGCCTGGAGTTAGCTGAGATCTGGGAGGCCTGAACGGCCATCTGTCCGGTTTCAACCAGGTGGAGCCAACCGCCATCAACCAGATTCTCGCTATATGCGTTGGCCCTGGATCTTGCAACCGTTTCCCGAACTACCAGGTCGTGATCCCGAAATGGGTGATAGCCCTGCGTGGTTTTTGCATGGGGAAACAACTTCCAAAGGGAGACTGACCGCCTGTGAGCGCGCAGAGAGCCTCCGTGGATCTCGACAGTCGACGTACCCATGCCAGAACCGATTTTCAAGCCTGTACATTGTGTACAGCCCTGAAAATCGCGCTGAACCTCCTCCCCAAGCGGCTGCTTTCCAGCCTGGAGCTGGCTGACGCCCCATGAACGCACCAGTACCCATTCATGGAGACACGCCGTGCACCACGGCCCAATCACGCTGCCAGCTGGGATGCGCAAGCCTTTCGGCATCACCCCCGGCAGTGCCTTGGTCGGTGGCGCGACGGCGGTCCGTTGATGAAGGCCCCAGAACTCACGGGTGGCCTGGTGTCAACCCGTGGCGGTTGGTCATCAGGTGCAGCGCTCGCGGTCGCTGCGGATCTGCAGGGAAGGCATGACTTTCAAGTTGGAGTGAGCATAAGAAGTAGACGGACGCCGATGCGATGGCAAAGGCTGAGATCTTGGCCGTCAGCCAAAGCCAAACAGGTAACAGGTCATGGCTGGTCTCCTGTCTGTCTATTGGATGGAGAGTTAAGTGCCAGTCAGGATCCCACAGGACGCTTGCCAGAATCGCCAAACACACTGGCCTTGAACACGTCGACCTGTGAAGCACGGCCAATCGGCCTACGATGAAACGATGGTTTTTCCACGCATCAGCCACGACCCCGCTGTCATGGGCGGCAAGCCCTGCATCCGGGGGCTGCGTATCACGGTCGGCACGATCGTTGGACTGATCGCCAGCGGCAGCAGCCGTGAGCAGATCCAGCAGGCCTACCCACAGCTCGTGGCGGCAGACATTGATGAGGCCCTGGCTTACGCAGCCTGGCGAATGGAAGAGCGGGAAGAGGCACTGCTCCTGAGCTGATGGCCAGCTTGCTGGTCGACATGAACCTGTCTGTTCATTGGATTCCGCTGTTGCGGGCAGCCGGCCATCATGCGGTGCATTGGTCGGAGGTCGGTGATCCACGGGCTCCTGATCAGGCCCTGATGCAGTGGGCCGCTGCCCGCGGCTACGCCGTTTTCACCCACGACCTGGACTTCGGGACGATGCTCGCCCTCAGTGGCGACAACGGACCCAGCGTCCTTCAGGTGCGCTGTCTCAACGTGCTGCCAGAAGTGATTGGGCACCTCGTGCTCTCTGTGCTCAAGACTTACGCCGCAGAGATCGAGCAGGGGGCACTGGTGGTTGTCGACGCGCGCCGGGAGCGGGTGAGGATCCTGCCGCTCAGCCGGCAGGGTTGAAGCGTTGCCGCATCAGCGGAGGCCCGTCCCTCACCCCCCCGCCCCCATCCGCGCCGTCGTCTCGATGCGCTGGGTGCCGCCACCGGCAGGCTCGAACTCCTGGCGCAGTTGCAGGCGCAGCAGGCCGTCGGGTTCGAGGGCGGCCGCCAGTCCCGGGTCGGTGAGGCCATCGAGCAGCACCCGGTTCTGGGCCGCACCGGCGCTCGGTTCGCCGTGGAGCCCGAAGGCCGGACCGCAACGCATCAGCACCCGGCCCCGCCAGATGGCGCTGGGGGCGCTGCCCACCGTGTAAGTGATCTGGCCGGCCGGCGTCTGCAGCTGCAGCACCGGATCCCGGCTCCCCAGGCCGCAGGCGGCCCCGGCGGCCTGGGCGAGGTCGACCCGCTCGGCGCGCTGCAGATCGCTCCGCAGCAGGGCCAGCACCCGCCGTTGCTGGCCCCGCTCCCGCCGCTGGCGCACCAGCCGGTCGACCTGGCGGCCATCGGCCACCAACGCCTGAATCACCACCCCCCACACCAGCAGCCCGAGGCAGGCCGCCAGCAGCAGCTCCACCAGTGAGAACCCCGCCGATGCCCGCCTGGGGAGAGGGCTGGATCGCAACGACGCCATGGCGCAACTCCGAGGAAAGGGCGGCTCAGGAACGGGGATCCGGCAGGCAGCCGCCCGGCCCCTGCCGTCCCAGGCGGGTCACCCCCAGGGGCAGGGCCACCACCACGCAGCGCACCAGCTCGGTGCCCTCGGTGCTGAGCAGCACGGTGCCGCCGTCGATGATCAGCCCGTTGCTGGTGAAGCGCACCTCGGCCGGCAGGTTGTGGCTGAGGCTCACCGCCGGCCCGCCGCCCAGTCCCTCGCCCAGCGCCAGGGCGGCGCCTTCGCAGGGCGGCAGGCTGCTGCCCTGGGGCTCCTGCCAGCCCGTGGCCTCCAGGCTCAAGGCGCAGGGCTGGCCCAGGCGCAGGGCGGCATCCCGGCCCCGCTCGAGCCCCAGCATCACCCGGCGGCTGGCGCCCTCCAGCCTGGCGGCGGCCAGGTCCCGGCTGGCGGAGGCCAGCCCCAGCTGGGCCAGCAGGCCCACCAGCACCAACGCCAGCAGGGTTTCGGGCAGCGTGAAGCCGTCCGGCTCAGGGTTGGCCACCACTGCCTCCCTGCTGCGCGGGCCCGCAGAGGCCCAGAAGTGCCGGCACATAGAGCCGCTGGCGCGCGGTGGCCTCCCCCTCCACCGCCAGGCGCAGCACCACCCCATCACCACTGGCCGAGCGCAGCAGCTGACGCTCCAGCCCAGGGGCCACAGGGTCGGCCGCCAGCAGATCCTGCAGCTGGGTGGCGGCGGTGCTGCAGTCGACGCCGCCTGGGGCGAGGCGGCGCAGGGCCGTTTCAGCCCGCAGCAGGACGGCCTCGGCCTGCTCCATCCGCTCCTGCTGGCGTTGCTCGGCCATGGCGGCGGCGCCTGCAAGGGCCCAGAGCTGCAGGGAGGCGCCCGCCGAGGCGGCGAACACCGTCGATCCGATCAGCACTTCGATCAGGTTCATGGCGCCACCCCCCGCAGGCCCACCAGGCGAACGTCGGTGATCTGCGGCTGCGGCTGGGTTGGCGGCTGGGCCGGGGTCAGCTGCACCGTGAAGGCCCCCTGGCGCGAGGGCTCGTTGCCGGCGGCGGCCAGCTCCAGCAGCAGTTCGGCCGAGGCCAGCTGCGGGCGCCAGTCGACCAGCCGGTAGGAGCTGCCCAGCACCTGGCCGGCCTTGAGGGAGGTGATCGCCGGGGCGGGAGCGCAGGCCAGCCCCTGGTGCTCCCAGTGCGCCAGCGGCAGCGCCAGCAGGCAGGGATGGTGGCGTTGCAGGTCGGCCAGCAGCTGCTGGCCCGCGGAGGCCAGCCGGTCTTCCGCCTGGCGCTGCTGCTGCTCCCGGATCCCCTGCAGGCGCACCTGGAGGCTGGCGGTGTGGGCGGAAAGGCTGCCCAGCAGCAGCACCAGGGACGCCCCCATGGTGAGGGGCAACACGAACCCCTGGGAGCGGGGGGGATGATGGCGTTCAGGCAACGAGGTCATGGCGGTGACAGCAACGTCTCCTCCAGAGTTCCCAGCCGAGGACAGCAGGTAAAGTAAGGAATCCTTTTTTCCGGACTCAGCCGGCTGCGTTGATGGTCCTGGCTAAGCGCACCAGCAAAAACCAGCTCACCTTGCCCAAGGCTGTGGTGGAGGCTGTCGGGGTCGCCGATTACTACGACGTGGCCACCGAAAATGGCCGCATCGTGCTCACACCCGTCCATCCGGCTGCTGCCGCCAACGTGCGGGCCCGCCTGACGGAGCTTGGAATCACGGAAGAGGATGTGGCCGACGCCGTGGCCTGGTCACGCCAGGAGTGACCAGCCGCGTTGTTCTGGACACGAACGTGTTGGTGTCGGCACTGCTGTTCGAGAACGGCCGCCTGGCCTGGCTGCGCCGGAGCTGGCAGTCAGGCGAGATCAGGCCTGTGCTGGCGGAACCCACCGCCCGCGAACTGATTCGGGTGCTGGCCTACCCCAATTTTGGGCTCACGCGGCCCACGATCGATCGGCTGCTGGGGGATGTGCTGCCCTGGTGTGAAACGCATGCGGGCCCCATCCAGCCCTGCCAGCACCAGGTACGTGACCCCAAGGATCAGGTGTTTCTCGATCTGGCCCTGGCGGCTGGCGTGCCAGTGCTCGTCAGCGGAGATGGTGACCTGCTTGCCTCGAAGAACCAACTGCAGCCATTGCTGATTCTCACCCCGGCTGAGTTTCAGATCTGGCTTGACGCCCTCTGATCAGACCATCGGCAGGGGTTGCAGCGGATCCACCCCCTGCAGGAAAGTGCCGCAGGGGAGGCAGAGGATCCCATCGATGCGCAGCGGCTCCTGGCCCAGGTAGAGCAGGGCCACCATGGCTTCTGGATAGTCAGCCTGGAAGGCCTTCAATCCCTGCAGATCCCCGGAGTGAACCTGGCGGCTGCGTTTCACCTCCAGGGCCGTGAAGCTGTCGGGTCCGTACACCATAAAATCCACCTCCCGGCCCGCCTTGGTGCGCCAGTAGAAGAGTTGATCGCCGCTGCGCCGGTAGGTGATCCAGGCCCGCAGGTGTTGGGCGACCAATGATCACCACCATGGCGATGCCGGGTTCGGCGGCCACCCTCTCCCGCAACCGTTCCGGTCTGGCCTGGTGAAGGCGCTGGGCCTGAGGATCGAGCAGGTCGACTTACCGGTGCCACGGGGACCGAACAGGAAAAACTCCCGGCCGGTTCCTGCAGAAATCGCCCCACCACCTCCAAATCCGCCGCCCTTTTGGAGTTTGCGACTCCAATTCTGCCGGTGCCACGGGCTGGGTGGGCGTGCGGGTCCTGCGCCAGAGTTCCACCCCAAGGACACAGGATCCCGCCGCCCATGACCCACCCGAGGCCCAGGGACACCCGCGACGAGGTGGATGGCGTCGTGCAGCGCCACCAGCTGGACTATTCCCTGGCCCAGCTGCGGCTCGTGGGGCTGCTGCTGCTGACGGTGGAACTGGGCACGCTGCTGCTGGCCGGGGGCTTCGCCAGCTTCGAGGTCCCCCTGGTCAGGCTCAGTGGCGTGATCGGCTTCTCCCAGACCCTGCCACTGCTGCCCCTGGGCTTCGCCCTCTACCTGGTCGGCGGCGGCCACCGCCGCCACCGGCGTGAGCAGCCCTGGACCGGAGCCCTGCATCAGGTCCTGCTGCCCCTGGGCCTGATCGTGCTGGTGCTGCTGCCGGTGGTCACGATCCAGGACGCCACCAGCCTGGCCACCGATCGCCGCCAGGCGGTCAAGGAGATCGAGGAGCGCCTGGCCAACCGGCAGCAGAACATCGAGCGGGTCCAGACCGCCCGCTCGGCGGCGGACATTGCCCGGCTGGGGGGCGCCCAGGGCCTGACGGTTCCCGCCGCGCCCGGCGAACCGAAAGCGGTGGGCCTCTGGCGTTACGAAGTGAGCCTGGAGAGGCAGCGCCGGGAGGAGGACGCCGTGGCCGAGCGGCTGTCCCGCTCGCTGTTCCACCAGGATCTGCTCAACCCCGTGCGTCTGATCACCACCCTGATGCTGCAGGGCATCAGCGGCATCGGGCTGCTGCTGCTGTGGCGACAGGGACGCCGCCAGATCAAGCGAATGGGTCTCACCCCGGCCCTGTTCTTCCGCACCGACGCCACCGGGCCTGTGCAGAAGCACCGGCACCGCTGAATCGGAGCTTGCTGTGTCCTGTGACCAGGAAGAACTAACGATGGCAGGCAGACTGCCAATGATTGATGAATATGATTGTTCTCAAACAATGGTTGAGTATTCCACTTTGATCACTCTGCGAGCGTCTCGAAATAGTCCTGATCTACACCACGATTACCCCCACTCGGCGCTTGAGTGCGAGGCAGTACCCCGGCAAGGAAAGCGAAACCGATCGCATAGGCCAGGGCGGAGATGGCGATGCGGATTGTTTCCTTCAAAGGTAGATCCGGTTTGATGGCCGCCTGGGCGTCAATCCGCTGCATCATCCGGGTGGAAGCCTGCTCGGCCCGTGCGAGCAGGGTGCTGCGCAGTTCGCTCATGGGCATGCGCAATTCAGATGGGGAGAGGCCAGCGTTCCTGCCAAACAGCTGCTTCAGCTTGGCCTGCAACGCTTCGTGGGTGGTGGAGGACGTGATGGCCTGACGCAGTTCGAAGAGTTGCTGACTGGTTTGGGTGGTCTGCTGCTCCTGGGCGACGGTGATCGTTCTCTGGAATTTCCAGGCGGCATAGCCCTGCAGGGGAATCAGCAGCAGGAAACCGAGGGCGGCGGGCAGGGCCCAGCGGCGGAAGGCATGCCAGCGGGCCCGTAGCCGATGGTTGCTGGGATCGAAGCCGAGGGCCAGGGGCAGCAGCAGGGTACCCATCAGCGCCAGGGAGGCGTTAGTGATCACCGTTGCGATGAGGGCCAGCTGCCACGGGGGATCAAGAAGCTTTGGCGGCAGGGCAACTGAACCCACGGCGGCGAGGAAAACAACCAGCAGCACCAGCGACAGAGTGGCGAGCAGACGGGAGAGGTAAGGGCTGGTGGCGAGCGCGGAGGCAGGGCTGTCAGTCATGATCGTTGAAGGCAGGACATCCAGGCACGCCGTGGATCAAGAGTAAAAATAAGTCCCTATGCCGAGAAGGCATAGGGACGAGCTGGAGAGAATGGTGCCAGGTACCGCTCAAGCAAGGGCACCTGGCTGGTTTTGACGAGCTTCAGCTGGCTTGAATGCGTTTCCTCAGCTTGCGGCTGTATCCGAAAGCTGCAGCAATACCCAAGCCGGGCAGGGGGCCGGGGACTGTATCCAGAGGGCCTTGCGGGGGGGGTCAATCGGGGTTTGCCCGAGTTTCGTCGTAAGCCTCCCGAAAACCTGAGCGGTGGTGGTCCCCCCTTCCTGAGAAATCAAGGAGTTGGTTGGGGCGCCGTTGTTGTCAAGGAAGAAGGAAGCGATTGTAAATTCATCGTTCCCAATTTTGAACGTCGATTGGTTGGAAACAGAGTTAATGCTTATTTTGTCCGCACAAGCAACCGTACTTGAGTAATCACAATTATTTATCTTGCCTGTATTCGGGGTTTCGTCAACAATGGTAGAATACAAGAAATTAATTGAAACTGGTGGGCCCTCAAACAAAGCTGCCAGATTTAGTGTTACAGAGCTAATGGCCGTGCCCGTTTCAATAGGATTATTGAAATGCTGTAATGTACCAAGCAGGAAATTTGTTTCTGGTATTAGTTGCAAGCTTGGAGTATAATCTTCTCCAGTGAAGCCCAAGCCACTCTTGCCTTTGTCGCCGGAACCCCAGCGGATCTGATTTTGGAGGCCAACTGTTTGGTACGTAACAGTTGAGAGCGCGGTATTTTCACCAACGGGGTTGCTCCAAGTTCCACTTGTTTTATCAAGAAAAAATTTCGCTTGCACTTGAGCAGGAGCCAATCCAACGGCAAGGGCGGCCCCAGTGGATAGCGCAATGGAAACGAGGCTGCCAGCCGTGGCAGTCTTTGGCAGATGAGCGGCCTTAAGCTTCTTTACGATACCGAAATAAGTCTTGGTCATTGTTTTTATTGGGCGAGTGTTCAGCATATATGCATCAACTCCCCCTTCGGCTGAAAAAATCATTAAAATAGCATTAAAACTTTAGGCATGTAATCGAAAAGCGTCGGAAGCGGGACCAGGCTGCCTGTCCAGTTCTTAGACTCATGAGACGACTTCGTGCCCGCGACGGTCTGGTGAGACTCGTTTTTCTTGGCGTGCGCCTTGAACGGTGAAGAGGGACCCGGCTTTGGGAGTTCGGCCTAAGCGGCAAGTGATCTGAACAGCGATGATGAATCGCTGAAGAGAATCGCAGCGGGTCGCGACTGTTGTGTCCGCAGGTCGTGGCACGGCAGTGGGAAGGACTTTGCCTTCGTGAGGTCCGTGAGCTGCGCTCTTGTCATGGACTTTGGAGCCGTCGACACCTGTGAAGCGGAGCCCCCAGCACCGTATGGAAGGAATCCTTGTTGCCGTGAAGCGTCCGGCGGCTGGCATGGTCCTGGCCAGGCGCACCAGCAGGAATGGCCACACTGGGCACCTCAGGGGAAGGGCTTCGATCGGATTGGTTGGCTCAGAACAGGGACTGTCCTGGTGCGCCTGGAGCGATCAGCCAGCGCCTGTCCTGATCGATCGTGGCCGCCAGCTTGGGGTTCCACTCGGGCAGGCTCTCCCACTCCTGGCGGCTGTAGATGAGCAGATCCGTGGCCAGGGGCAGGTCCGCCGTGTCCCAGGCTCGCAGCCGCTCCCAGATCGGCAGCTCACATTGCTGCAGCACCAGCAGCAGATCCAGATCGCTTCCCACTCCGGCATCCCCGCCCCGGATGGGCAGCTGCCTGGCACCGGGCCCACCGGGCGGCCTGTTCAAGGACGTGGGCCGAGCTGGGCCATCGCAGCACGGACCCATTTGATGAGGGTGGTGGCATGAAAGAGTCCCTGCTCACTCTGAAGTCTGCTGAAATGTTCGCCGGGCGCGCCCGTGCTACACGGGTCCTGTGTAGCCTGAGTCGATGGCCAACCTCACCCTCGCCCTCGACGACGCACTGCTCAAGCGGGCCCGCGAGGCCGCCCTGCGGGAGAACACATCGGTGAATGCCCTGGTAAGGGAGTTCCTCACCCGCTACGTCGAGGCCCGCAGCCGCCGGCTGGAGGCTCTCTCCCGTTTTGAGGCCGTCGCCTCGTCCTGCCACAGTTCCAGCGCTGAACCCTGGACCCGGGAATCGCTCCATGAGCGCCCCTGATGCGCGTCTTCATTGACACCAACCTGTGGGCCTACCGACTGGACCAGCGGGAACCAGTGAAATCCAGACGCATCACCTCCTGGCTGGCGGACGTCACGCAAAACCACGAGGTGGTGATCAGCACCCAGGTCTTGATCGAACTGCGCTCCGTCGCGACGCGCAAGTTGCGACCACCGCTCAGTGATCGGCAGATCAGTGGGCTGCTGGAGGCCCTCAGTGGTTTCGAGGTGGTGCCCACCGACAGCACCTTGCTACTCGATGCCCATCAACTGGCGATCAGCGAACAACTCAGCTGGTTCGATGCCTTGATCGTGGAAGCCGCCATCCGCAGCCGCTGCGATGTCCTCTTTTCCGAAGACCTCAGCCACGGACGCCAGATCGCCGGGATGACGCTGTGCAACCCGCTACAGAACGACAACCCTGGATTCGTCTGATGACCGGTCTCACTGATTCAGCTTCAACACCGCCATGAAGGCCTCCTGGGGCACCTCCACCCGGCCCGTCCGGCTCCTGCGCGGATGCAGGCCCGTCAGTGTTCCTACGCCCCGGTGGGTTCGACCCTTAGGCTTGGCTCCGGGGCAAGGCATGGATGCATCCTCTGCTCGGGGCACTTCTCAAGCCACGCCGGCCTCCCTCCCGGTGGCAGCGGCGGCGCCCGTGGTCTCTGCTGCACTCCTGGTGGAAAGAGGAGCGGCACTCGCTCCCCCAGGCCAAAGCCCGCCTGCCCGGCCTGGCCGCCCTGCTGCTGCTCACCCCGCTGCTGGGCCTCGAGATCGCCCGGCGCAGTCACAACGTCAGGATTGAAAAAGACACCCAGCGCCGCGAACAGCTGGAGGTGGTGATGGCGGCGCTGCTGAGCGTCAAGCGCACCGTCTTCGACTGGGGCCACTGGGACGACACCTACGAGTTCGCAGCCGGCCGCAATCCCGGCTTCCTCACCAACGACGTGGCCACCACCTCCCTGTTCGATGGCGAGGCCCGCATGGTGATCTTCGATCCCGGCGGCAAGACCCTGCTCACCTACAGCCGCGGCATCCGCCGCGGAGTGTCGCAGGAGCTGATCCGCTGCGCCCGCGATCAGCTGCCCGCCCTGGTCACGCTGAAAAGCTTCCGCCGGCTCGCTTGCCCCAGCGATGACGGCCTGCTCTACGTGGGTGTGATCACGCCTCTCACCGATAACGCCAGCCTGCGGCCCGCCCGCGGCGCCCTGGTTTTGTTCGAACCGCTGCTCAAATCCGACTACGGCCCCAGCCTCAGCGGCAGCCTCCGCCAGCTCGGGGAGGCCGTGCAGTTCATGACTCCGGGCGACGCCGCCGCGGCCGCCAGCGCCGGTGTCGAACTGGTGGATCCGCCAATCCACTCCAACGATCGCCAGCGGCTCGGCCTGCGCCGCCAACCTGTGCTGCCGATCGTGGCCCGCTCCCTGGCCGACGATCTTCTGCTCATCCTGGCCATGGTCGCCGGGCTGCTCGTCTTCCGCATCCTCCTGGTGCTGGAGCGGCGGGGGCAGAAGGTGCAGCGGCGCAAGGTGGAGCGCCGCGCCGCCCAGCGCATCCGCCGGGCCTGCCGCGACCTCGACGCCCTGCTGGAGGGAATGGGGATGGGGCCCGAGGGCCTCCCCCATGGGCCCTCCGAAACGCACGTGCTGGCCCGGCTGATCCACAACGAAACAGAAACCGCCCCAGACAGCGATCCGCTCCGGTTCCCCGAGCACGAGGCGGCCAGCATGGAGTCCAGGCTCGCCGAGGTGGCGAACCGCTTTCAGCATTTTCTGCGATCGGCCCGCTCACTCGCTCTGTTCGATTCGCTCACCCAGCTGCCCAATCGCCGCTACTTCATCGAGCAGCTGCAGATCGAATCGCAGCGGGCCCACCGCAGCCGCCAGGCCTCCGCGATCCTGTTCGTGGATGTCGACAAGTTCAAGAACATCAACGACACCTACGGCCACGATGCCGGCGATGCCGCCCTGGTGATCACCGCCCAGCGGCTCCGGGATCAGATCCGCAGCGGCGATTTCCTCGCCCGCTACGGCGGTGATGAGTTCGCCATCCTCATGGCCCCGGTCGCCGGTCCCGACAGCTCCGGCGGCGACCTGCGCAGCCAGGCCCGCCAGTTGGCCCAGCGGGTGGCCAAGGCCTTCGAAGCCAGCTGTCTGGTGGCAGGGGTGCCGATCGAGATCAGCCTCAGCATCGGCGTCACCACGGTGGAGCCCGACGAAAACGACATCGAGGCGTGCATCAAGCGCTCCGACATCGCCATGTACCAGGCGAAGCAGCACAAGCACAGCCGCATCTCCATCTTCGAGACCGACGCCGCCACCACCGAGCTCGACGACTACCGCCTCTATTCCGACCTGATGCGGGCCCTGCGCCAGGGTGAGCTGCGCATGCTGTTCCAGCCGATTGTCGATGGTTCCGGCACCATCCACGGCGTGGAAGCCCTGGCCCGCTGGCATCACCCCCAGCAGGGCGATGTTTCACCGGAGGTGTTCATCGCCCTGGCAGAGCGCTACCGCCAGATGGACATCCTCGGCCAGGAACTGCTGCGCTTCGCCATTGAGGGCTTCGTGCGCCTGCGCCAGCAGCTCGGCCCGGAGCTCCAGCTCTCCGTCAACGTCACCCCGTCGCAGTTCACTCACCCCACCGTTGTGCATCGGCTGCTGGGCCTGCTCGCCCGGGAGGGGATCCCTCCCCACCGCCTCACCGTGGAGATCACCGAACGCTCGGTGCTGGAGTCCACCGACACCGTGGCTGGCAACATCCGCCTGCTCCAGGACCAGGGGGTGCGCCTGACCCTCGACGACTTCGGTACCGGTTATTCCTCGCTCAACCTGCTCAACACCCTCCAGCCCAACGGCCTCAAGATCGACAAATCATTCGTGACGGCGATGCACGTCAACCCCTTCGCCAATCAGATCGTCACCCTGATCGCCGGCCTTGGCAGTCGCATGGAGCTCGATCTGGTGGCGGAAGGGGTCGACAACCCCGACACCCTGGTGCTGCTTCAGAACCTCGGCCTGCGCTTCTTTCAAGGCTTCCATTTCTGCAGTCCCCTCTCGGTCGAGGGCGTGCTGGCCCGCTACAGCAGCGGATCGGGTTCACAGGCGGCGCTCTCCGGCGGGCCGCCGTCCGGGCCGGCGTAACGCCCCAGCTACTGGTTGAGCTTCAGCACCGCCATGAAGGCCTCCTGGGGCACCTCCACCCGGCCCATCGCCTTCATGCGCTTCTTGCCCTTGGCCTGCTTCTTGAGCAGCTTCTTCTTGCGGGAGATGTCGCCGCCGTAGCACTTGGCCAACACATCCTTGCGGATGGCACTGATGCTTTCGCTGGCGATGATGCGGCTGCCGATCGAGGCCTGGATCGGAATCTTGAACTGCTGCCGCGGAATCAGCTCCTTGAGCTTCTCCACCAGGCTCTTGCCCACGTTGTAGGCCTTGTCACGGTGGACGATGGTGGTGAGTGGATCGGCCCGCTCGGCGTTGATCAGCACATCGAGGCGTACCAGTTCGTTGCGGCGGTAGCCGATCAGGCTGTATTCCATCGAGGCATAGCCCTTGGTGCGGCTCTTCATCTGATCGAAGAAATCCGTCACCACTTCCGCCAGGGGCATCTCGTAGTGCAGCGTGACCCGATCGGTGGTGATGTATTTCATGTCGATGAACTCCCCCCGCCGCTCCTGGCACAGCTCCATCAGGGCGCCGTTGTACACGTTGGGGGTGTAGATCTCCAGCTTCACGTAGGGCTCTTCGATCGATTCCCGCTTCTGGGGATCCGGCAGGGTGGCGGGGTTGTCGACCATCAAGGTGCTGCCGTCAACCATGTTCACCTGGTAAATCACCGAGGGGGCGGTGACGATCAGGTCGAGGTCGTATTCGCGCTCCAGCCGCTCCTGCACGATCTCCATGTGCAGCAGGCCCAGGAAGCCGCAGCGGAAGCCGAAACCCATGGCGCTGCTGGTTTCGGGCTCGTACTTGAGCGCGGCGTCGGAGAGCTGCAGCTTGTCGAGGGCCTCCCGCAGGTCGGGGTACTGGTCGGCATCGGTGGGGAACAGGCCGCAGAACACCATCGGCTTGGCCTCGGCGTAGCCCGGCAGGGGGTCGGCTGCAGGGTTCGCGGCCAGGGTGATGGTGTCGCCGACGCGGGCATCGGCCACCGCCTTGATCGAGGCGGCCAGGTAGCCCACCTCGCCGGCATGGAGGCTGTCCACCTGGCGCTGATCCGGCGCCATCACGCCCACCTCATCGAGTTCGATGACCTTGCCGCTGGCCATCAGCAGCACCTTGTCCTTGCGGGCGATCACACCGCTGATCACCCGGAAGTAGACGATCACCCCCCGGTAGGGGTCGTAGTAGGAGTCGAAGATCAGGGCCCGCAACGGTTCATCGGCCTGGTCCGGCGGCGGCGGCACCCGATCCACCACGGCCTGCAGGATCTCCGGCACCCCGAGGCCGGTCTTGGCGGAGCAGTTGATGGCCAGCGAGGTGTCGAGCCCGATGATCGCCTCGATCTCCGCCTTGATGCGCTCGGGATCGGCGCCGGGCAGGTCGATCTTGTTGAGCACCGGAATAATCTCCAGATCGTTCTCCAGCGCCAGGTACACGTTGGCCAGCGTTTGCGCTTCCACCCCCTGGCTGGCATCCACCACCAGCAGGGCGCCCTCGCAGGCCAGCAGGCTGCGGCTCACCTCGTAGGAGAAGTCGACGTGGCCGGGGGTGTCGATCAGGTTGAGGATGTAGGTCTGGCCGTCGGCCGCTTTGTACTCCATGCGAGCGGCCTGGAGCTTGATCGTGATGCCCCGCTCCCGCTCCAGTTCCATGTTGTCGAGGAACTGGGCCTGCATGTCCCGGGCGGCGACGGTGCCGGTGTCCTGCAGCAGCCGGTCGGCCAGGGTGGATTTGCCGTGGTCGATGTGGGCGATGATGCAGAAATTACGGATCCGCTGGGCGGGAACGTCGGTCATAGGGGGGCAGCGGCCGGCGGCACGCGAGGGCCACCACAAGATGGGCCGATCCTAGGCAGCGGTCGCAGAGGCGATGCCGAGTCGCCGCAGCACCGGCAGGCGCTCGCGGGAGAAGGTTTCCCAGAACTCCTGCAGCTGGCCCAGGGCCTGCTCCGGCTCCTCGATCGGACGACCCTCGGGGTCTTTCACGCTGCCGCCGGCCATCGTGATCCCCATCCACACCAGCTGGACCACGTCTTCGGAGGAAAGATCGGCGTTGGCCGCCTGCAGGAAGAACGCCTCCAGCAGGGTGATGGCGACGGGCTGGAGCAGCACAGGCGAGAGCAGGGCGCCGATCTCCTCACCCGCCGTGATCTGGTCGAGGCACTGTTGGTTGAAGCTGGAGATGGAGTCCCCTGAAGCTTCAGCGCCGGCGCCGCTGGAGAAGCTCACGCCCACCACTCCCGCGCCGATGAGAACGGAGAGCCTCATCAGCGCATCCCCGAGATCCAGCGAGGCCTGTTCCATCAGCCAACCCAGGCTCTGAGACTGATCGGCAAGGGTGCTCTTCAACGACCGCACGAAGCTGGGATCGACACCCAGCCGACCCAGGGCCGTGTCGAATTCACATCTGTCGTCCTCCGCTCCAGCGCAGGAATGCAGCCGCAGGTCCGCCAGGTTCTGGCGGCGCCATGGCGCCGATGGCGGACAGGCCCCCCGGGCGAAGAGATCGCGCCGGAACGTCTGGTTGATCGCCAGATCGAGCAGCACCTCCCGCATGGGAGCATCGGCCGCCTCCATCACAAGGGTGCGCCGCTCCGGATCCAGCATCTCCGGGAACATCTCCGGCAGGGAGGCCGAGCCGATGTGCGTGAGGCCATGGGCCGCACACAGCCGGTGCATGGGGCCCACGTAGAGGGGTTGGTGGGCCGAGTGGTATTCACCCATCAGGTAGGGCTCCGGGCTCAACTGAAGACGCTCCACCAGGGCTCTGAGCCCTGGAAGTTCCTTGCCCAGGGGCCAGGCGTTGTCCTCCGTGCCCGTGCATCTGGACAGGGTCTCCGCCGCTTTGCGAATGCCTGCGGGGGAAGTGCTGCCTCCCGTGCGCAGGGCCTCTTCCTGGCTCAGCATCTGCAGGGTGCTGCGCGCCAACCAGCCCGGATAGGTGTTGTAGGAGCAGTAGAAGATCCCACCCGGGCGCAGCAGACAACCCGCCGCGGCGATGAGCGCCTGCCTCACCTCGGGCGCCACCCAGCTGGCCATCCCATGGGCGACCACGACGTCGTAGGCCTCCGGCCAGCCACGGCAGGGTCCCGTGCTGGGCAGCCCCTCCGCGAAGCTCGTCAGATCCGCCAGGGCGAATTGCACATTGCCCAGGCCCAGCGCTTCCGCCTTCGCGTTGGCGCCAGCGATGTGGGTGGGGTTCAGGTCAAGCCCGTAGAAGTGGGTCTGGGGGTGGGCGGCGGCGTTGAACAGCAGGTTCAGGCCGTGGCCGCAACCGAACTCCAGATAGCTGAACCCGGTGTTGGCCAGGCCGGGATCGATCCGGTGACGGCCCCCCAGGAGCGTGGCCAACAGGAGCCAGGACACGGACAGCTCCCGGTGCAGGAAAGCCCCGTAGGTCTTGTCGATGGGATAGGCGGGCTTGGACTCCATCCCGGTGTGGCAGGCGCTTTGGGCGCAGGATGCCTCAGGAAACGACCCCTGCCACCGTCCTGGACCGATCGTCGGCCCTGACCTTTCATCTGGACTAAACTAAGACTTAGTCCGATAGGTTCGGAATGTCGACGTCAGCGCACCCCTCGGGGCCCCTTCTCACTCCGGTGCAGGTCAACGTGCATGAGGCCAAGACCCAGCTATCCCGCCTGCTAGTGCAGGTGGAGGCCGGACAGGAGGTCGTGATTGCCCGGGCCGGGGTGCCGATCGCCCGGCTGGTGTCTTGCCACGGACGGTCCGGGGGCCTCGCCCCGCCGGGAGCCATGGCCGGTGCGATCAGCCTTTCCGACGATTTCGACGCCCCACTCGGCGCTCTTTTCGTCTCCGACCTCTTCCCCGAGGATTGAGCCCATGGCCCGTCTGCTGCTTGACACCCACCTGGTGCTTTGGTGGCTGAGCGCCGATCCGCGCCTGTCTACCTCCGTGGTCAGCCTGTTGCAGGAGACCGGCCAGGAGGTCTTTGTCAGCCAGGCCTCACTCTGGGAAATGGCCATCAAGAGGTCACTCGGACGCCTCTCGGCCGATCTGGCGCAGGTGGAGCGCAGCATTGCAGAACAGGGCTTCCGCTGGCTGAGCCTGCGCAATGAACACCTGCTCAGCGTCGGAACGCTGGAGTTCGTTGAGGGTCATCGCGATCCCTTCGATCGGCTCCTCGTGGCCCAGAGCCGTTGCGAACCCCTGCTGCTGCTGAGCGCCGACCGCCAGCTGGCGGCCTATGGCGCGACCGTGCGGCTCGTCTGATCCGGCCGCGGGCTTCCTAAGCTCCTGAAAAGCCCCTACCTCCCCATGAGCACCGAAACCGCCACCCCCGACGCCGGCACCGACCCCCGCGCCCTCACGATCGAGAACGTGGAGCGCACCCTCGATGAGCTGCGCCCCTACCTGATGGCCGACGGCGGCAACGTCGAAGTGGTCGAGATCGATGGCCCGATCGTGAAGGTGCGCCTGCAGGGCGCCTGCGGCTCCTGCCCCAGCAGCACCATGACCCTCAAGATGGGCATCGAACGCAAGCTGCGCGAGGCGATCCCGGAAGTGAGCGAAGTGGTGCAGGTGCTCTGAAACCTGCCTGAAATAACCCTGAGCAGCCTTCCCGCGTGGAGGGCTTTTTCATGACCGATTGTCATCCTTCTCCTCCGCAACACCCAGCGCCCTAGGCAACCAAACTCAGGGAAAAGGGCCGTTCCGGTCGTAACTTGAAGTTGCAGCAAGGATGCTGCGCTCCCACAGGTTTTTGACGACGGCAGCGGAGGGGCAGAACGATGACGAGGAAATGGCTTCTACGGGCGTTGGCTGGTTCCTCCAGGGCCAGAAAGGCGTTACCGCGATCCTCGGGATCGAGGGGCTCGATGGCGGCCGCCATCCTGATCGTCATGGCGGTGATGCTGGGGGCCCTTGCCATCTCCAACCGTTCCAGCATGGCGGAGCTGGCCTCCGCCTACCAGAGCCAGAGCCGTGATGCCAAAGCCGCGGCCGACAGTGGCATGACGGCCGTGGTGAGTGAGCTCAACCGCCACCGCAACCGCCAGTTGCTCGTCCATGCCTGCCTGCTGGAGACGGCCACACCGGCCCAAATCAGCGCCAACCACGCGGTCAAGGTCGTGGATGGGCGTGCTTTCGCGAACGTGAGCACCACCTTCCCCAACAGCGCAGCCATCCCCACCGCCCAGACGATCAACATCGGCGATGGTTCCCAGCAGCGCTGGCGACTGATCGATGTCGACTGCTCCGGCGCCACGGCGGCCAGCGTGAATCAGGGCACGGTCGCCAACCCCATGACCGGTTCCGCCGCCGTGGCCCCCAGCACCGGGGAACTCACCCTCACCGTGCGCGGCTTCGCCCTCCGCGGCGGGGCTGTTGTGGCCAGCAGCACCCTGCAGCAGACCCTGGAGGTGGTGCCCAAGTGCCTCGACCGCAGCCTGCGCGGCCTGAACAACGTCTTCGGCAACGACATCCGCCGCTGCAACCTGTCCCCGGGCTTCGGCTTCGTTGCCGGTGCCGCCGACGATGACAGCGGTGATCTGGTGATCAAGGGTGGCTCCTACGACCTCAACATCGATCCGGTCACCTGTCTCGCCTCCAGCCCATCGGGCTGCGTCGACGGCCTGGCCCACACCAGCGTCAACGTGGTGGACGTCGACCTTCCCGCTCCGCTGGCCACCGCCAACACCACCTGCAGCGGCAGCTCGCCACCGGCCAGCTGCAACGTGACGGTGAGCAGTGACCTGACCCTGGCCACCCGAAACTTCGCCAGCTGGCCCGCCCCTTGGAGCACCATCTGCCGCCGTGAGGATGTCAACGGTGGCGCCTCGCCTCCGGGCACCTTCCACAACATCTCCTGCAGCCTCAACCGCCTCAGCACCGGCAACAACGACGAGCTGTTCTTCGACACCAGCGGCAACACTGCCGCCGAAACCATCCCGGTGCGGCTGCACTTCCCCAACGCCTCCACCTCCTCGAACAAAAGCGTGTCGCGGGGCAACGGTTCCTCGGGGATCTACCAGTGCGATTCCGATGCCGGTGCCATCACCTGCACCACCACCACCCAGGGCGCTCCCCGCGCCGCCGACCTGGCCCTGTTCGGCTGCCCCGTGGGGGCCCCCGCCCCGTGTGGAAACCAGTATCTGGACCTGGGCAACGGCAATGGGGCCACCCAGAGCATGTTTCTGTACTTCCCCTACGGCAGCATCGAGATGGGCGGAAACCCGGCCTTCAAAGGAGTGATCTGGACGAATGATTTCTTCGCCAACGGCAATATCTCCGTCACCATTTCTCCATCTGATCTGGAGAGCGTCTGCAGCCTGATG
Source organism: Cyanobium sp. CZS25K (assembly GCA_030373325.1). GTDB lineage: Bacteria > Cyanobacteriota > Cyanobacteriia > PCC-6307 > Cyanobiaceae > Cyanobium. Next base: position 19,389 of record JAUCZB010000023.1, read on the forward strand.
AGGTTCTGCGGCAGCGATGACTCCCTCTACGAAACCTTTGCCATTGATTACGTCACCAGAGCCGTCAAGCGGCTCACCTACTTCTGAACCGCCGTGAAGCGCTCCCCTCCCATTCCTGTCCAGCCGCACCGCCAGCGCCGGTTGCTCGCCAGTGGCTTCTCGTTGGTCGAGCTGATGGTGGCCTCGGTGCTGCTGGTGCTGTCCCTCACCGGCACGTCGGTCCTGTTCATCGAATCCAACCGGAGTTCAGCGGCGGCGTCATTGCGCTACCGCCAGCAGGCCCTGGTGGACACGGATCTGGCCCGGGTGCGGCGGCTCAACGACCGCTACACCTGTGCCTCCGGCAGCTGCACCAGCCTGGGAACGGCGGAGCTCGGCAAGAACGATTTCTTCCCCGCCCCCACCTCCACCGCCGCCGATGGCAACAGCGCCGCCGGCGATGCCTTCGAGGCCCTCTGCAACTCCACCGGCCTGCTCACCCAGCTGGTGGCCGACATCGGTGCCACCCCGGCGGCCCTTACGACGGCCGGCATCAACTACACCATCGACCCCAACAACCAGGGGCAGCAGACCATCAGCGAATTCGGCACCAACGTGGTACGCAATCTTCACCGCTACACGATCACCTACACCAACAGCACCAGCGGCGAACTGCTGCGCCGGGTCACGCTCGTGCCCACCACCGTCGCCTGGTGCCCCTGATGAAACACCCCTCCAACGCCGGCTTCACCATCATCGAAATCATCATCGTCACGGTGCTCGTGGGGATCATCTCCGCCGTTGGCATCCACGCCTCCGGCAATGAATGGCGGCGGGAGCGGGTGAATGCGGTGGCCACCGAACTGGCGGGCTGGCTGGAAGCGGTGCGGCGCACCTCCCTGAAGGGCAATGCCTGCCAGGTGACCATCAGCGGCGGCAGCCTGTCGGGCGGCGCCACCCTGGCCACCGCCTCAGAACTGCTCTCGAACGGGCCCAATCCCAACCCCACCATCGCCAACAACTGCCTCACGGGCCAGCCGATGCGGATCAGCGAAACCCTCGGCCACTCCACCTACGTGATTGCCCCGGGCGGCAACACCAGCTTCAAGTTCACCCCCCGCGGCACGGTCAATGCCGCGGCCGCCAACACCCAGCTCACCAGCCCGGTGGTGATCGCGATCTCCCTGGCGGGCACCAGCGGGCCGACGCGCTGTGTCCGCATCTCCGAAGGCCTCGGCCTGATCAGTGTTGGCGCCAGCAACGCCATCGCCGTCACCTGCCCCGAGAGCAGCTACGGAGGCACCCTCTGAAGCCATGACACACCCCACATCCCATCTCCACCTACGCCGGCAGTGGCACCGGGGCTTCACCCTGGTCGAACTGCTGATCAGCTCCTTGATCATGGGCGTGATCTTCGCGGCGGGCAGCAACGTGATGGTGACCCAGATCCGGGTGTCGGCCCAGCAGGAATCCGTGCGGCGCCTCGAGGACCACTGGGGCCGCATCAACCATTTGCTCGACAGAGATATCACCGAATCCGCCTCGGCGGCTGCCGTTGCTAACACCTCCCTCACCCTCACCCTCTCGGGCGGTCAGACGATCACCTACGCCTTCGACGCCGGTACCCGAACAATCACAAGGACAGGCCCGCCGATCAACGACAACGGCAGCTTGAATCTCACGTCCGGGACCGACCCCGTCGCGTCCGTGCTGCTCACCGACGTCGATGCCTTCGCGCCCACGATCACCAACAGCCGTGAACCCACCTACACCCTGGCCATCAGCGATGGGCTCGGGGCGTCGTTCACGGGGCTCTCCAGCTCGACGCGATCGCGCTCATGCAGCTACCCCTGAGCCGCGACCGATGCATTGCCGCCGTCCAGCCCTGTTCCTGATCGCACTGCTGCCTTCGCTGCTGTGGCTGCAAGGCTGCCAACGGGCCCCGGTCGTGGTGAGCGATCAGCAACGGGCCGCCTGCCGCAGTCAAGCCGAACGGGCCGTCACCCCCGAGGATGCCATGCTGCGCAACTCCGTCTGCCTGGCTGAGGCCCTCAAGGCCAAAGACAGGCCCGCCGCCGCGCCGCCACCGGTGGTAGCTCCGCCGCCGGCCGCAGCGCCCATCGATCGCTACCGCTATTGCCGGGTGCATCAGGCGACCGTACGGGCCGCCTCATCCCGCCTGATCAACGCCGCCAAGCCCCTGATGGTGGCCTCCAAGCACGACTCCCCCGACAGCGAGGAGTCCGCTCTGCCCAGCAGGCGTACGACGCGGCGGTGGCGGAGCTGGAGCGGCTGCTGCCCCTGGAGATCCGCAACGGCATGGATCTGCTGCCCACGGCCGTCGAGGCCTACAGCCGCTGCGATCGCCACGTGCTGGAGGGTACGGCCGGTCCGTAGGACTACGGGTCAGGTCCGATCCAGTGGTGGGCCAGGCCCAGGGTGGCGGCGGCTTGTATCAGCGCCTGGTCGGCTGTGGTGAGGATCAACTTCTCCCGACTGGCGATCGCCAGATGGAGGGCATCGCCACTTCGCAGCGGCAGACTCTCCACCTCCTGCAACCACTGCCTGGCCAGCAGGAAATCGGTTCCCCGCGGTTCCAGCAATTGCAGGCGCTCGCGGCGGAAGCACTCAAATTCAGCGTGGATGGCCCCGGCACGATCAGCGCTGAGATCACCCCGGCGCACACAAAGGGAGACCACGCCGGCGAACTCCACCAGCACCCAGTGGCTGACCCAGAGTGGAGCATTGCCCTGGTTGAGAAACCACTGTTCCGCCGCACCGAAGCCGGCGTCGTTCAGGAAAAGGGACAGGACCACGCAGGTGTCGACATACGGAGCCGCCATCGGATGGCGGGTTTGGGGCGTCATCCCCGATCCCGCCGCAGCTCGCCGACGAGGGCAACAGCGTTCCCCGCCAAGGGGGCCTGGTTGCCGTGAAACCGCCGCAGCCGCTCCGGCCATGAAAGCGCGCCATCCTTCGCCAGGGCAGGGAGTTCGCGCACCAGTCGGGCCACCGGTTGGCCGCGGCGGGTGATCACCACCTCGTCGCCCATCTCCACCGCATCCAGCAGGGCTGAGAGCTGCGCTTTCGCTTCAACCAGGCCGACGGAACGCATGGTCAGGTGGTCAGATGGTTTAAGAACTGTAGGGCCGATGGCGCCATCGACCCCAACCTCAGGGGCGACCGGATCTTGGCTTCAGATCTGGAACGCCCGGTCCGTAGGCTGCCCCCAAGACGATGGGCCCTCCCGTGCTGGATCAGCGCCTGCTGCGCAACGACCCGACGCTGATCACCGCCCCCCTGGCGCGGCGCGGCCTGGCCACCGACCTCTCAGGGCTGCAGCAACTGGCCCTGGAGGCGCGCGACCTGGAGCAGCAGCGCAGTGAGCTGCAGGCGGAAGGCAACCGCATCGGCCGCGCGGTGGGCGAGCGGATCCGGGCCGGCGCCGCCCCGGGCGGCGAGGAGGTGAAGGAGCTGCGGGAGCAGGGCAACCGGATCAAGCGGCAGGTGGGGGAGCTGGAGGAGCAGGAGAAGGGGATCGAGGCCCAGCTGATGGAGCAGCTGATGGTGCTGCCCAACCTGCCCTCGCCCCTCTGCCCCAGCGGCCGCAGCGAAGCCGACAACGTCGAGGTGAAGCGCTGGGGCACGCCGCGGCTTGCCGCTGAGGGCGAGGAGCTGCAGGAGCACTGGCAGATCGCCGAGCGGCTCGGCATCGTCGACACCGAGCGCTCGGTGCGCATCGCCCAGAGCCGCTTCGTCACCCTGCTGGGCCAGGGCGCCCGGCTGGAGCGGGCCCTGATCAGCTTCATGCTCGATCGACACGGCCAGCGGGGCTACACCGAGGTGCTGCCGCCGGTGCTGGTGAACACCGCCAGCCTCACCGGCTCCGGCCAGCTGCCCAAGTTCGCCGAGGAAAGCTTCCGCTGCGCCGACGACGACCTCTGGCTCACCCCCACCGCCGAGGTGCCGGTCACGTCCCTGCATCGCGGCGAGGTGCTGGCCGCCGAGCAGCTGCCGCTGAAGTACGCCGCCTACTCCCCCTGTTTCCGCCGCGAGGCCGGCTCCTACGGCCGTGACACCCGCGGCCTGATCCGCCTGCACCAGTTCAACAAGGTGGAGCTCTACTGGTTCGTGGCCCCGGAGGACTCCGAGGCGGCCCATGAGCAGCTCACCCTCGATGCGGAGGCGATCCTGGAGGCCCTGGAGCTGCCCTACCGCCGCATCGAGCTGTGCACGGGCGATCTGGGCTTCTCCGCCGCCCGCACCTACGACCTGGAGGTGTGGCTGGCGGGCGCCGGCACTTACCGGGAGATCTCCAGCTGCAGCACCTGCGGCGACTTCCAGGCCAGGCGGGCCTCGATCCGCTGCCGCGACGGCAAGACCACCCGCCTGCTCCACACTCTCAACGGCAGCGGCCTGGCCGTGGGCCGCACCATGGCCGCCCTGCTGGAGGCGGGCCAGCAGGCCGACGGCAGCGTCAGACTCCCGGCGGCCCTGGTGCCTTACTTCGGCGCCGACCGGATCGGGGCTGGCTGAGGGAAGGGCCGGGGAGGCCTCCCAGGCGCTGGAGGGTGGGAAGCCGTTGCTCGCGGAAATCGGCGATCAGGGACGCCAGTCGCGTCAGCTGCGCCTCAGGATCGGTGATCGGGCTCTTGTCGGCGGCCAGCAGGTGCACGCCCATCTGCTCCAGACCCATCAGCACGCAGGTGCTCAGCATCGGCTCGTCCAGCCCCTGGGTGATGGCCTGGTGGATCAGCACATCCACGACGCTGACCGGCAGGGCTGTACCCACCTCGGGAAGCATCAGGGAGGCATAGGGCCGGCCCCCGGCCATCAGCTCCATCAGCACGCCATTGCAGCGCTGCACCTGGGCTGCCAGCTTGCCGGCAGTGGCCAGGCGGGCGCGATCGAAGCCGATCCAGCCGGCATCAAGGAACAGGGCCAGGATCATCAGCAGTTCCGCGGCCGACCGGCCGCTGTGCTCCTGCAGCTCGGCCACCGTGCAGGCTCCGGCCGCCAGTCGGTCGGCCACCGGGCCATACACGGCAGGGTCCCCCTGGACCTGGCCGAAGCTGGTGCTGAAGCTGAACGACTCCTCCCCCCAGGCGGTCACCGGGGGGAACTGCAGGGGCCGCAGGCCCAGAACGCCGATCCGCAGCTCCGCATCCTGCAGGGTGAGCGGGTCGAGGCCCTTGACGAAGACATCGCGGCGAAACGCCTTGTTGGTGGCCAGGTCGATCATGGTCTGGCGGATCAGGGGATTGACCTCCGCGAAGATCGGGCCCTGCAGGGACGGGGCCAGCAACTGCTCGAAAGCCTCGGGCAGGGTGGCCGTGCCGAGGGGATGCAGCTTGTGGGCCTGACACCGCTGGTGCAGGTCGGCCACGTAGAGCGGTTGCCAGCCGTCGTTGGCGAACTCACCGCAGAGGTAATCGAAATGGTCGGGATTGAGGCCGGCGAGATCCTCCCCCAACTGGGGTATGGCATGCCGCAGGGCCGAGGGTTGTTCGTCGCTGCCAAGCAGGGACTGCATGGCGGCGATGGCCCGACGCAACGGGGCACGGGGATCGGCGGGATCGGCCCGGCGGCGCTCCAGGGTGTAGAGCGTCTGGAAGGTGGTGCGCCCCAGCCAGCCCGGATGGGTGTTGTAGGAGCAGTAGAACAGACCGGCCGGCCGCAGGGCAGCGGAGGCCACGGCGAACAGGGCCTGCTGCACCGGCTCGCTCACCCAGGTGGCGATGCCGTGGGCGGCCACGTAGTGGTAGCCGCCACTGCAGGCCGGGCCCGGTCCGAGCAGGGATGGATCCTCGGCCAGGGCGAGGAAATCGGCCTCCAGAAAGCGCACGTTGGTGAGCGCCAGCCGGCGGCGCAGCCCCTCGGCATGGCTGATGTGGGAGGGATTGAAGTCGATGCCGAGAAACGTGCCCTCCGGGTGGAGCGCCGCCAGCAGGCAGAGGCCGAAACCCATGCCGCAGCCGAGTTCGAGGTACTGAAACGCCTGACCCTCGTCACTGCGGGGGGGGGAATGGCCCTTGAGCAGGGCGGCGAAATCCAGCCAGCCTGGGGTCAGTTCCCGGAAGAAGCCGCTGGTGTAGGTGGAGTGGGAGTAATAGCCGTGGTCCCAGGCCATGCCGGCGGCTTAGGAGAACATCCGCACACCGGTGGTGAGCGTGATCGACTCCAGGGGGGTGGTGCCGCCGTTGTTGGGGACATCCAGGCTGAGTTGCAGGGTCACGGTGCGGCAATCGGGGGAAACATTGGCCGTGAAGGTGTTGACCCCGTCGACCAGCACCGATCCGGTCAGGTTGGTGGCATTGAGCTGGCCGTTAGCGGCGATACCGGGCCCGTCGCGGCGCAGCTCGGTGAGGCCGGTGGTGCCATTCACCGCCGTGTAGAAACGGATCACCCGCGAGATCGGAGCCGCGTTCGGGCCGGTGTTGAACGGGACCAGCAGCCGCACTTCGTTGGCGGCTCCGGTGGTGCAGGCCGTGGTGCAGGGGGAGGGGGTAGGCATCGTCGCGCCGTTGACCCAGTCCGTGGGGGCCGCCGCCCCTGCGGAGAAGGCGCAGGCCTCGCGGGATTCCACCGCCAGGAAGGAATTCATCTTGGCGATGTCGCGCTGCACCTGGGTGTTCCAGGTGACCCGGCTGGTGGTGCGGATGTGGCTCACCGCCACGCTGGCGATCGAGGCCAGGGCAATGCCCCCGACAACCACCCCCACCAGAAGTTCCACCAGGGTGAAGCCTGGGCTGGCGGCGTGGGGGCGATGGAGATGCGTCATGCGCGGTTGAACTGACTGGCGTCGCAGGCGGTGCCGACATTGCCGGTGGTGTTGTTGTTCCCCAGCCGCAGCAGCCCCAGCAGGCCGGTGACCTGAACGCAGCGCAGGGGCAGCTGGCCGTCGACGCTGATGCGCACCTGGATGGGGACCGTGCTGGAAACGGCCCCCCGCGGGGTGAAGGTGATGGTGTTGGACGAAGCCCCCACGTTGTAGGAGGAGGCCCCCAGCACGGTTGCAGGAAGATTGAGCGTGCTCTCGGGGGCACAGGTGGGTGGGTTCACCGAAGCCAGTGGAGCCCCGGGGGCCCGGTTGGTGCCGGTGGTGACGGTGACGGTGCAGTTGGTGCCGGTCTGGTCGGGCGTGCGGGCGATCACCTCCAGCCAGGAGGTGAGCTCGAGGGCGGCGGCATTGACCCGCTCCCGCCGCCACTGCACCTGGTTGGCCGGCACCACCACGGCCGCCACCACGCCGAGCACCGCCACGGTGACCATGAGCTCCATGGTGGTGAACCCCTGGGCCCATGGCCGGGATCGCGCTGGCGGGAGGGGATCGATCATGTACAGAAGTTGGCCATCGGCGGGACGATGCTGACCAGCCGCAGAACCCTGGTGGTGGGCACGGTCTCCTGGTAGATCACACGCAGCACCTTGTTCTGGCTGCTAAAGACCCGGGTGATGTTCTGGGCCGCCAGGGGATTGGGCAGGGCGTTCACTGCGGTCAGCAGTGGCGTCATCACCGGGGAGGGTTCTGTAGTGCTGTTACAGAGTTCGGTCACCGCATCCGGCTCCCGGGCCGATGTGGAACCCGGGATTGGGGAAGCGGTAGTGGTGTCGTCACGGGTGGGGAAGAAGAAGGCGCTGTTGCGCGGATTGTTGGTGGCGCAGGAGGAGGTGGCGGTGCCCGAATCAACCGAGGGGAAGGTGGCCAGGCCCGTGGAGGCGTTGAGGGTGGCCACCAGGCAGGTGCCGGAGCAGCAGGTGAGGCGGTCGGCCACGCCACGAACGGTGGCAATATCCGATTCAATATCCTCGTTGATCTTGATCTGCAGCCGGGCACTCACCGAGCTGCGATTGATGCTGTCGATCAGAACGGAGGTGCCGGAACTCACGATCAGCAGCATCACCAGCAGGATGAGGGGCTCAACGATGGTGAACCCGCCGTTAGCCGTGGGATTAGGGCGGTTCATGGACCGTAGTTGCGGGCATTGGTGACGCTGCGGGCCACCCAGTCTTCACCAATCCATGGAACGAAGCTGATGTCGTCGAGCAGGGAACTGGCTGCCACGACAGCGCCTAGGTTATTAGCCGAAGAGGGCGGGACGCGGATGTGGATGTCACCGCAGGGCTTGAATGATTGGGTCCAGATGCGGCCGTTGAAGATCCAGGAATCATCCGCACTGATGCCGGGAGCACTACCAGGAGGGTTATAGCCAGCACAGCCATAGGATTTGAGCTCGAAATAACCCACAGGCATGTAGAACCAAGCGCCTGAAATACGGCCAAATCCGCTTGCGGTGCTGATCACACCAAAATTGATGATCTGCAAGCTGCCGCTGTCGCGCCCGAAGACATTGAGGTCATCGGGATCGCCCACCAGGGCCACGTCAGTTTCCGGTACGGGTGTGGTGCAATTGTTGACGGGAGCGCCAGCGCACTTCACCAGCCGCAGGAAACCCCCATTGCCCACGGAAATCAACGGGTTGGACTCCACGGTGGGGTTCACATCCGTGAAGGAGTTGCCGCGCAGATCATCGGTGCGGGTGTAATAGAAGGAGATCGGCCCCCCGACGGTGTCGAGATACACCTGTCCGCCAGCGACAGTTCCTGTCCAGAGATTGGTGTCGACAGACAGATTGAAGTGGGGACCGAGACAATGGAAACCCGGTGCGGCGGAGGCCGGCGAGCTGGCGGAGTACTCGCACCAGTCACTCAGACGCAGATTGATGTCGTCGATGGCATGGGTCTCACCGTTGGAGGTGTTGTTGCCGTTGACGATTCGGATGCGCGTATTCGCGTTCTGGTAGTCGGCCAGGCTCACCACCCGGGTCACCTCTCCGGTCTTGATGCCTTTGTTCACACCGGGGAACTTGGCGATGGTGACCCAGCTGCTGGTGATGTTGGTGCCGGTGTTGCCCGTGCACTGGGCATTCGTGGAGGCCGATCCGATCCGCACCTGCACCCAGAGTTCATCGGCCGCATCCACCTGGACCGTTCCCGACTGCTTGAAGGACAGGGTGGCGCGACCGAGATTGCCGCTGAGATTGGCGGGTCGGCAGATCGCATTCTGAAGCGCGGTCATGGTGCCGCCAACGCCGAGCTGGATGTGGCTGTTCCCACTGGTGGAGGCCAGCCGAACACGGCCTCCACCGGCATTGGTGTCGTTCTTGTTCCGATCCATGGCATACCACTGCCAGTTGCTCACGTTCACCCAGTTCGGGTGGGCGATGGGCGCGGTGATGTTGGTGTAGGCCGATTTGTAACGCGTGCTGGCGGTGCTTCCCCCGGTCATTCCCTGGAAGTTCTCCAGGTTCTCCACCGTGCCGGCCGTGCCGCTGATCGCACGCCAGGAGGTGTTGGTGCAGGGCCCGGTTCCACCGATGGTGGTGGGGGATTCATTGCACACCTCAACGCGGGGCGGTGAGGTGTCATCGCGGGTGCGGAACCGGAATTTGTAACCGCTGGCACCAGGAGGATTCAGCGTGGCATATTCTTTCTGACTCGCCAGGCGGGTGCTGGGACCGCTGCCAGTGGTCCAGGTGAAATTATATTTCCCCGTTGTGATCTCACTACCGATCGCAGGCAGAGTGATCGCCGAAGGAATGATGGGAATCCCCGAAATCGAACGCCCAAGGATATCGTCCTGGGTGCCATAGAAGGCACCGGGTTTGGCATTCTTCAGCCCGACCCACGTGTTGCTGCAACCTTTTGAACTGCCGATCCAGCGGGCCGGATCGCAGACATCGGGAACCGCCGTGGAGAACTGGTTGGGCACCACCCGATTGGAGGCCCGATCAAACGGATCACCATCCTTGGCGACGACGCCGAGCGCGTTGGAGATGTCGGTGATCTTGGTGCTGGATACCCGCTTGGTGAAGCGGTCGTTGGCGGCATTGCTCCAGATCGTGCCTCCATTGAGGCCCACGATCATGCCGAACTCCACCCCGCAGAAGCGGCTCTCACCGCCCAGTGATTGGCTGGGGTCCGACTTGGAAGCCGCCAATCCACCGGAGCCACCGGAACCGAGAGAAGCCCCACAACATTTAGGTAGCACTTCGAATTCACGCGTGACGGTGGCTGTGGATTGCACCACGCCGTTTCTGACCACCTGGCCTTCCACAGTGAGGGTGATGAACCCTTTATTGAATCCGGCCAGTTTGGTTCCCGACTTGTCCGGATCCTGAAGGTTGATCAGATCGCTGCTGAAGGTTCCCTTATTGACTGTGGTGGACGAACCAGCCGTGGTGGTTACCGAGTCGCTGCGGCGGTCGGGGTTGCCAGGCTGACCTGCCGCAAACGTGACCGACTTGAGGGCAAACCGACGTTCTCCGGTGTTCGCCACCAAATCGTCCAGGTTGCGGAACTGGCCATCACCAAGGCTTCGGGCCGTGGCCGATGGAAGGCCAGGGGGACTGTTGGTCTTGTCGCGACAGGGGCTGGTGAAATCAGCCGAGGACCACTGGTTCAACCTCTGGCCGGACACCAGCATCTTGCGGTTTTCGACCTGGTTGAGCACAGCGATCACCTGATCGGCGCCGGCTTCCGCCACCGAGAGAGCATCGCTGCGCGTATCCTGCTTCCTGCTTGCCAGAAGGTTGTTGGCGGTGAGGGTCGTCAGCCCGACCGTTCCAGCCACCAAGGCCAACAGGATCAGAATGCCGGCGAGCATGGAAAAACCTGACTGACCGCGACGCCCCCTTGAGCGAACGGATAGCAGGTGCAAAAAGAACTTTGGTGTCACGGCGCGACCTTGAAGCAGACCCAGAAGAGACTCAGTGTATGGACACGTTAAATCTGGATCCTAAGCCTAGACCTGTCTCGAGACGAGGCAACAACCATGTCGGTCCCGCCGAGGGATCTGGGTGTGACTCAGCCCTCGAAACCGCCCCGCATCTGCAGGGTCTGGTCGAAGTACTGGTCGAGCATGGTGCCGGGCAGCAGGGGGCCGTCGCTGAAGGCCAGCCCGACCAGGGTGTTGTAGCTGCGGGTGTTCACCCACTGGACCCGCGCCGGCAGGGACAAGCTCTGGTGCTTCTCGTAATCACTGATGTCGAGCAGCACCTCCTCATCGGTCGTCACCTCGAGGGAGCCGCGGCGCACCACGCAGGCGCCCGTGCGGCTGACGTCCCCCACCGTCACATAGACCGTGCGGCCCGTGGACAGCCGGATGCTGGCGGAGACACCGCGGGGGAGGGCGTGGCGCAGGGAGGTGCGCAGCTCCTGAGGCTCGTCACCGGTCTGTTGCTCGGCCATGCAGGCAGACCCGCCCATCGACAGGGTCATGCTATCCCGCCCCTCCGGCGGCGCCAGGGTCCCGGCGCCGCGGCGGTTCCCGCAGAATGGGCCCAAAGGAGGCAGGCAACGGAATGGGTGTACTGACGGCGCTGGCGATCCTGGCGGGCCTGATCGTGGTGCACGAGGCCGGCCACTTCTTCGCCGCCACCTGGCAGGGCATCCGGGTCAGTGGTTTCTCGATCGGCTTCGGTCCGGCGCTGATCGAGCGGCGGCGGCGTGGGGTGCTGTTCGCCCTGCGGGCGATCCCCCTGGGCGGATTTGTGGCCTTCCCCGACGACGAGGAGGACAGCACCATCCCTGCCGATGATCCCGACCTGATGCGCAACCGCCCCCTGGCCCAGCGGGCCCTGGTGATCGCCGCCGGCGTGATCGCCAACCTGTTGCTGGCCTGGAGCGTGCTGCTGGCCCAGGGGCTGGTGCTGGGCATCCCCTCCGGCTTCAGCGCCACCCCCGGCGTGGTGGTGGCCGCCGTGCAGCCCGGCCAGGCGGCCGCCGGCTCCGGCCTCCAGCCCGGCGACCGCATCGTGGCGATCGACGGCACCCCGTTGGCCGGCGGCCAGGAGGCCGTGATGGCCCTGGTGGGCCGCATCAAGGACGCCCCCGGCCGCACCCTGCGCCTGCAGGCCGACCGCCGCGGCACCACCGTGACCCTGCCCCTCACCCCAACCGACAGCGGCGGCATCGGCCGCATCGGCGCCCAGCTGCAACCCAACGGCAGCGAATCCTTCCGGGCCCCCACCAGCCCCCTGGAGCCGATCCTGCAGGCCAACCACGATTTCGTGGCCCTCACCCGCCGCACCGTCGAAGGCTTCGGCACCCTGATCACCCACTTCGGTGAAACCGCTCCCCAGGTGTCGGGCCCGGTGAAAATCGTTGAGATGGGGGCGTCCCTGGCCAGCCAGGGGGGCAGCAGCCTGTTCCTGTTCACCGCCCTGATCTCGATCAACCTGGCAGTGCTCAATGCCCTGCCCCTGCCCCTGCTCGACGGCGGCCAGTTCGCCCTGCTGCTGCTGGAGGGGGTTCGGGGCCGCCCCCTGGCCGATCGCTACCAGATGGCCTTCATGCAGTCGGGGTTCGTCTTCCTGGTGGGCCTCTCGGTGGTGCTGATCGTCAAGGACACCAGCCAGCTGCCTGCCATCCAGCAGCTGCTCAGCCGCTGAGGTGCCCCGCTTCCCCAGCCCCCGCACCCGGGCACCGCTGATCCTGGAGCGGCTCGGCGTGCTCTATCCCGACGCCACCTGCTCCCTCGACTGGCGCACCCCCTACGAGCTGCTGGTGGCCACGATGCTCTCGGCCCAGTGCACCGACGAGCGGGTCAACAAGGTGACACCGGCCCTGTTCGAGCGCTTCCCCGATGCCGCCGCTGCCGCCGCCGTCGAGAGCGAGGCGGTGGAGCCCTACGTGCAGTCCACCGGCTTCTACCGCAACAAGGCCAAACACATCGTGGCCGCCTCGCGGCTGCTGATGGAACGCCACGGCGGCGAAGTGCCGGCGTCGATGGAGGAGCTGCTGCCCCTGCCGGGGGTGGCCCGCAAGACCGCCAACGTGGTGCTGGCCCACGCCTTCGGCATCAACGCCGGCGTCACCGTCGACACCCACGTGAAGCGGCTGTCCAACCGGCTCGGTCTCACCCGCCACACCGACCCGAAACGGATCGAACCCGACCTGATGAAGCTGGTGCCCCGGCCCGAATGGGAAACCCTTTCGATCCGGCTGATCTTCCACGGCCGGGCGGTCTGTGTGGCCCGCAAACCCCGCTGCCAGGGCTGCGGCCTCGCCGAGCTCTGTCCCAGCCATCCGGGCCCCGAACCCAGGCCGGCCGCGCCAAGAGGTAAGGTGGCAGGCTGAAGTTTCCCCCTCCTCCGGCCGCATGGCGAAGAAGTCGATGATCGCGCGTGACGTCAAGCGCCGCAAGATCGTGGAGCGTTTCGCGACGCGCCGTGCCGCCCTCAAGGAGGCCTTCGATGCGGCCGGCGATCCGATGGAGCGCCTGGAGATCCACCGCAAGCTGCAGTCGCTGCCCCGCAACAGCGCCCCCAACCGCATCCGCAACCGTTGCTGGGCCACCGGCAAGCCCCGCGGCTTCTACCGCGATTTCGGTCTCTGCCGCAACCAGCTGCGCGAGCGGGCCCACAAGGGTGAACTCCCCGGCGTGGTCAAGTCGAGCTGGTGAGCAGCGGGGCATCAGCCCCTTGCCGCAACGGCTCTCAGCCGCAGCAGGCGCCCCTGGAGGGCGCCTTCTTCATGGCCGGGCGGGGGTGGATGCGAGAATGGTGCGTGACAACAAAACGGACATAACGCCCAGTGCAAGGACACACTCAGTCGATCTCCTTCGATGGTCGGGAGATCCGGCTGACCAGCGGCCGATTTGCGCCCCAGGCCGGGGGCTCGGTGATGGTGGAATGCGGCGATACGTCGATCCTGGTCACCGCCACCCGCTCGAAAGGCCGGGACGGCATTGACTTCCTGCCCCTGATCTGCGATTACGAAGAGCGTCTCTACGCCGCCGGCCGCATCCCCGGCAGTTTCTTCCGTCGTGAGGCCCGCCCCCCCGAGCGCGCCATCCTCACCTGCCGCCTGATCGACCGGCCGATGCGGCCCCTGTTCCCGGGCTGGCTGCGGGACGACCTGCAGATCGTCGCCACCTGCATGTCCCTGGATGAGCGGGTCCCGCCCGATGTGCTCGCCGTCACCGGTGCCTCGATGGCCACCCTGTTGGCCAAGATCCCCTTCATGGGCCCGATGGCCGCCGTGCGCGTCGGCCTGCTGGGTGACGACTTCGTGCTCAACCCCAGCTTCCGCGAGATCGAGCGCAGCGAACTGGATCTGGTGGTGGCCGGCACTCCCTCCGGCGTGGTGATGGTGGAAGCGGGCGCCAACCAGCTGCCCGAACAGGACGTGATCGAGGCCATCGACTTCGGCTACGAAGCCGTGGGCGAGCTGATCCGCGCCCAGCTGGCCCTGCTCAAGGAGCTGGGCATCGAGCAGGTGCTGCCCGAAGAGCGCAGCGAAGACCCCGCCCTGCCCAGCTTCCTGGAGAAGGAATGCGCCGGTGGCATCAGTGAGGTGCTCAAGCACTTCGAGCAGACCAAGGCCGAACGGGACGAGAAGCTCGACGCCATCAAGGCCGAGGTGAGCGAGAAGATCGCCGCCCTCAACGGGGAGGATCCGATCAAGGTGGCCGTGAGCAGCAACAGCAAGCTGCTGGGCAACTCCTACAAGAGCCTCACCAAGAAGCTGATGCGTCAGCAGATCGTTGTCGAAGGCAAGCGGGTGGATGGCCGCAACCTCGATGAGGTGCGCCCGATTCAGGCGGCCGTGAGCGTGCTGCCCAAGCGCGTGCATGGCTCGGGCCTGTTCCAGCGTGGACTCACCCAGGTGCTCTCCTGCGCCACCCTCGGCACCCCGAGCGATGCCCAGGAGATGGACGATCTCAACCCCATCAGCGAGAAGACCTACCTGCACCACTACAACTTCCCCCCCTACTCGGTGGGTGAGACGCGCCCCATGCGCTCCCCCGGTCGGCGGGAGATCGGCCACGGCGCCCTCGCCGAGCGGGCCCTGATTCCCGTGCTGCCCTCGAAGGAGAGCTTCCCCTATGTGCTGCGCGTGGTCTCGGAGTGCCTCAGCTCCAACGGCTCCACCTCGATGGGTTCGGTCTGCGGCAGCACCCTGGCCCTGATGGATGCCGGCGTGCCCCTGGCCGCCCCCGTGAGCGGCGCCGCCATGGGTCTGATCAAGGAAGGCGACGAGGTGCGCATCCTCACCGACATCCAGGGCATCGAGGACTTCCTCGGCGACATGGACTTCAAGGTGGCTGGCACCGAGAAGGGCATCACCGCCCTGCAGATGGACATGAAGATCAGCGGCCTGGCGATCAAGACCGTCGCCGAAGCGATCAACCAGGCCCGCCCGGCCCGGCTGCACATCCTCGGCAAGATGCTCGAGGCCATCGACAAGCCCCGCGACACCCTCTCCCCCCATGCCCCGCGCCTGCTCAGCTTCCGCATCGATCCGGAACTGATCGGCACCGTGATCGGCCCCGGCGGCCGCACGATCAAGGGCATCACCGAGCGCACCAACACCAAGATCGACATCGAGGACGGCGGCATCGTCACGATCGCCAGCCATGACGGCGCCGCCGCCGAAGAGGCCCAGCGCATCATCGAGGGCCTCACCCGTCGCGTCAGCGAAGGGGAAGTGTTCAACGGTTCGGTCACCCGGGTGATCCCGATCGGGGCCTTCGTGGAGATCCTGCCCGGCAAGGAGGGGATGATCCACATCTCCCAGCTGTCGGAATCGCGGGTCGAGAAGGTCGAAGACGTGGTCAACGTCGGCGACCAGGTGACCGTGCGGGTGCGGGAGATCGACAACCGCGGCCGCATCAACCTGACCCTGCGGGGCGTGGAGCAGCAGGAGCCGGCGGCGGTCTGATCCGCACGGGGCCTGGCCCGGCGGCCAGGCCCCCGCAGCCCTAAACTGGTTGGCAACTGGTTGGAATCGGGCGATGAAGTCCGTCGGAGCCTTCGAGGCCAAGACCCACCTCTCCAGCCTGCTGGAAGAGGTGGCCAGTGGCGAGGAGATCCTGATCACCCGCCACGGCAGGCCCCTGGCACGGCTGGTTCCGGTCGCGTCCGATGGGCGTGCGCAGCGCCTCGAGGCCATCGCCCATCTGCGCAGCTTCGCAACGGGCCGGCGTCTCAACGGCCTTTCCATCGGTGAATTGCGGGACGAAGGCCGCAGGTGCTGAGCTTCGTCGCCGACGTTTCAGCGGTGTGCTCCTGGTGTTTTGAGGACGAGCGCACGGCGGCTTCGGAGGTTCTCCTGGCCCGATTGCCGGAGTGCGAACTCTGCGTTCCTGCGCTGTTTCTCTGGGAGCTGGGGAACGTGCTGCTGATGGCCGAACGGCGAGGCCGGATCACCGCGGCGGATCGGAGCCGCTTCCTCGCCCTGATGGTGCAGCTCGACCTGCAGATCGATCCTGCGAATCCCAACGTCGTGTGGCACGACGTGCTCAGCCTGGCGGCGCAGCACCGCCTCACCAGCTACGACGCCGCTTATCTGGAACTGGCGATGCGTGGCGGACTCCCCCTGGCCAGTCGCGACAACGCGCTTCTGGCGGCCGCAAGGAGCTGCGGGCTGGAGCTGCTCGCCTGCTGAATCGGCTGGCTCCCCCTCAGACCGCAAAGCCTGGATCGATCACCGCCATCGCCGCCGCCGCCCGGCTGCAGAGTTCGGCATGGGCCGGTCCGTGGCTGGCGATCAGGCAGCCGGCCTGGCGCACGTCGCCGGTGTTGTACAGCAACGGCCGGCCATCGGCATGGTCGAAGCCGCCACCGGCGGCGCGCAGCACCGCTTCCGGGGCGGCCATGTCCCAGTCCTTGGGGGCACTGCGGCCCGAGAGCGAGATGTAGAGGTCGGCCTCCCCCCGCAGGATCGTGGCCACCTTGCCGCCGACGCTGCCGATCGCCAGGCTGCGGGCGGGCCGCAGCTCGGCCAGCAGCTGCTCCAGGCGATCATCGCGGTGGTTGCGGCTGGCCACCAGCACCAGATCCCCGTCACGGCTGCTCAGGGCAGGCGCGAAGCGCTCACCGGCCCGGTTCTCCCGCCAGGCTTCCCCCGCCCCGCTGCCGGTCCCACCGGCGCCGATCAGCCCGAACCAGAGCTCCTCCGGCTCCGGCAGCAGCACCACCCCCAGCACGGGCCGCTGGCCGTGCACCAACGCCAGATGGACGGCGTATTCGCCGGTGCCCTGCAGGAAATCCTTGGTGCCATCAAGGGGATCGAGGATCCACAGCCATTCGGCGTCCAGCGGCTGGCCCGGCACCAGCACCTCGGCGGCGGTCTCCTCGCTGAGCAGGGTCCAACCGGCGGCCGGGAAGGCCTCCGCCAGGCCATCCAGCAGCCAACGGTTGACCGCCAGGTCCGCCGCCGACACCGGCCCTTCGCCGCCATGGTCGACGCTCAGGGCCGGCGGGAAGCCGAAGGGGGGCTGCTCGCCGCGGGCATAGGCCCGCAGGATGTCCGCCGCGCCCCAGGCCAGCCGGCGCAGCTCCGCCAGTAAGGGTTCACAGCCGATGCCGTCGGGCAGGGCGAAGGGAGACGGCATCATGGGAACGGGAAAAAAGCATTGTGCAGGAACCGGTGCAGGAGCAGGAACCCGCCGCCGGTGTTCTCTATCTGGTGGGCACCCCCATCGGCAACCTTGACGACCTCTCCCCCCGGGCCCGGCGGGTGCTGGCGGGGGCCAGCCGGGTCGCCTGCGAGGACACGCGCCGCAGCGGCCTGCTGCTGCATCACCTCGGCCTGCGGGTGCCCCTGCTGAGCTTCCACCAGCACAACCAGACGGCCCGCATCCCCCAGCTGCTGGCGGCCCTGGAGGCGGGCGAAGCGATCGCCCTGATCAGCGATGCCGGCCTGCCGGGGGTGTCGGATCCCGGCCAGGAGCTGGCCGCCGCCGCCCGCGCCGCCGGCCGCCAGGTGATCTGCGTGCCCGGTCCCAGTGCCGTCACCACCGCCCTGGTGAGCAGCGGTCTGCCTTCGGGGCGCTTCTGCTTTGAGGGGTTTCTGCCCCCGAAGGGCGGACCCCGGCGGCAGCGGCTGGAGGCCCTGGCGGCTGAGGAGCGCACGATCGTGCTGTTCGAGGCTCCGCACCGGCTGCTGGCCCTGCTCGAAGACCTGCTGGCGGTGCTGGGGGACCGGCCCCTGCAGGTGGCGCGGGAGCTGACCAAACGCCACGAGCAGCAGGTGGGCCCCAGCGTGGCGGCGGCCCTGGAGCACTTCCGCCGCACCCCGCCCCAGGGGGAATGCACCCTGGTGCTTGGGGGTGCCCCCCCGGCGGCGGCCCCGGTCTGGGATGAGGCCGCCCTGCGCGGTGCCCTGCAGGAGCTGGTGCGGGGCGGCCTCAGCAAGCGGGAGGCCGCCCGCAGCCTGGCCGAGGGCAGCGGCCACAGCCGCCGGGCCCTCTACGCCCTGCTGCATCAGGAGCCTGCAGACTGGTCCCCTCCTCCAGCGACGCCGTGATGCTTCTGCGCCTGCGCCTCCTGTTCGGCAGCCTGCTGGGTGGCGCGGTGCTGCTCGCCCTGCTCTGCCTGGGGGCCCAGAACCTGGAGGAGAGGCCCCAGCTGCGCTTCGGTTTCACCCGCAGCGCCCCGTTGCCGGCGGGCTTCATCGTGGGGGTGGCCCTGGTGTTGGGGGTGATCAGCGGCGGCGCCAGCGCGGCCCTGCTGCTGCCAGGCAGCCCCCCTGCCGACGAGGGCTGAGCCTTCAGCTGCCCGGCAGGGCGTAGAGGGCTCCCTCGATCACCAGCCGGCTGATGCCCTGGGCCAGCAGGTAGGGGGCCGTGAGCTCGAACACCTTGAGGTCGGGCACCTTGATCACCCGCTGGGTGCGGCCGCACTGGCGCTTGGCCTGGCGGGGATTGAGGTACACCACCAGCGCCTGCCGCTCGCACTCTTCGGCGGAAAGCCGTCCCAGCTCTGGAAACTCGCTCAGCGGCCTGGCCTGCAGTTCGACGGTCTTGTCGACCAGCATGTAGGCGCTGGCGGGCAGCGCGGCGGCCACCAGGGGCTGGAGTTTGCCTTCGGTGCCGGCCGCGGCTGCGTCGTCGAGCAGGACCACGGGGATCGGCTGGAACGGGTTGATCTCCCCGTCGGCAGCGTCGTCGTCCTCATCGCTGTCGTCAGTCGTGAGCAGATCGTCGTCGTCAGCGCCGAAATCGTCGGCGTCCTCGATGGCGAGCACGCCGGGGCCGTCCTCGGCCAGTGCCTCGGCTCTCACAGGTACCGGAGCCGAGAGGCGGCGCGGGGGATCGGGCAACACCTTGCGAGCTGACGCAGGCGCGGGCGCCTCGGTGGGTTCCGGGCTGCTGATCGCCAGGGCCGTCTGCAGGGCCTCTGGAGGGCTGGCCCCATCGGCCGGCGGCCGGCGGCGCCGGCGGGAGCGCTCGGACTTGAGCCGCTCGTACGCCTCATCCCCGAGCTCGGTGCGCACCACACGGATGACCGTGTTGGGGCTGCAGCCGAAGCTTTCCGCCAGCTGCTGACTGCTGGAACCTTCCCGGAAACGCGCAACCAGCTCGGTTTTCTGGCTGTCGCTGAGCCGGGTGGCGGCCATGGAGAGGGGCAAGCGCGGTCGTTCACTGTAAGGGTGGCTACCGGAGTGCCCCGGCCGCCGAGCGCTGGCACAATGCCCCATGGGCTCCCTTAGCTCAGCTGGATAGAGCAGCTGCCTTCTAAGCAGCCGGTCGATGGTTCGAATCCATCAGGGGGCGTTTCAATCAGGGCCTGAGTCTTCAGCCAAAAAGCCTTGCTGCAACAGGCTTTAGGGCTAACCGCCTTTGCGGGTCTCTGCTCGCTCGTGCCAAGCTGTGAGAAGGACCTTCTCACATACCTTCTCACATGCCAGCGGTCCCGGAATGGGATGTTCTGCTCCGCGGCGGTGTCCTGCGGGCACTCAGCCAAAGGGGGTGTCGGAGCGGCTGGACGGTCTCGAATTTCAGGGGACGGGCACGCCTCCACATCACGGCCCGTGCCACTGGTGGCCATCGCAGGCAGCTCCTGCTGCCCTACCCGTGGGAGTCGGACCAGCTGGAAGCCATCCGTGATGGCGTCGTGAAGCTCTACGGGGACTTCCAGGAAGGCATCCCACTGGAACAAGCCATTGCCGAGCTCAGTGCGGTCATGGCTGAGGCGCAGGCCAGACGCGAGACGCCCAGCCCGACCAGCGGCACCTCTGCCCCGCACACCAGTGCCCCGATCTCCGCAGCAGCAGGCCGCCCGGTCCCAGTTGATTGGCCTGGGTTGATCCGTCGCTACCAGCAGCACAAACTGCGCAGCGGCGAAATCAAAGAATCGACCTGGGAGCGGCTGTACAAGCCGCGGATGGCGCTGCTCCTCAAAACAGCGAAAGGACCTCCAGCTGTGCGGGACGCCAAGCACTTGCTGGAAGCCCAGGCTGATCTCTGGCGGCAACGCCCTGGCTGCCGCACCAGACGCCTCCAGATTCAGTACACAGCAGCACTGCTGCGCTGGGGTGTGAGTGAAGGGCTCCTGCCAGCCCAGTGGGCTCCGCCACCTGATCTGGCGAGCACCATCGGTCGCTCAAGGGAGAGCAAGACCATCACCACACCGATCGGTGTGGAGGACATCCTGGCGATGGTGAAGGCCATCCCCGATCCCCGATGGCGTCTCGCCTTTCAGCTGATCAATGCCTTTGGCCTGCGCCCTGAGGAACTGCAGCATCTGCAGCTTCGCCAGGGGCGGCTCTGGTGCACCTACGAAAAGGTGGCCTCGCGTGGCAAAACCAAGCCCAGGCCCCTTCGGCTGCTGCCGAGCGACGCATGGGCAGCGGCCTGGAACCTGGTCGAGACCTTTGATCCGGCCCTGCTACCACCGATGCGGGCTGGCTTTGGCTCTGATTCTTTCAGCCGCTATCTGCTTCGGCGCGAGCACTGGCAGAACCTGCGGCGTCAGTACGACGCCCAGGGCGAAAAGCTGGTCCTGTACTCCTGCCGGCACGGCTACGCCCACCGTGCCCACGTGATCTGCGACCTGCCGCCCAAGGTGGTGGCGGCGGCCATGGGCCACAGCGTCCAGACCCACCTGGCGGCCTACAGCCGCTGGTGCGGGGATGACGTGGTGGACGACGCCTTCGCCAAGGCAGAGCAAAGGTTGGGCCAGGGGCTAGGCCCTCAGATCTCAGCGGCGTAGTGCCGCACGGCCTGCGAGAACCCGCCTAACCCCTGTTCCTCCAGGGTGTCCAGGTACTCCTTAACCGTCTTGGGTGGGTTTTTGAGGCTGGCTCTGTGCTGCCTCATCGCCATGCAGACCCGCTCGGCATCGAGGTTCAGCTGATCGACCAGAAACGAATCGGGATGGCAGGCGCCAATCCCATAGCTCGTCAGGGCATGATCCGGGAAGTCATCCAGGTTGAAGGTGACGATCAGATCGGCTCCACACTTGATGGCGGCAGCCAGAACATGGCGGTCATCCGGGTCGGGTAACTCCAGGGATGGAATCAGGGACTGATAGCCATCGACCAGCGCATCACGCACGTGAGCATTCATCAGTGAGCGAGTGCGCTCCAGCTGCGCTCTGGAGAGATCGGAGCGTTTCCGCAGAACTGCCGTGATCCACTCCTCGTGAATCTGGTCACTCCAGCGGGCCCGATAGAGATCCGTGAGTGCCAGGCGCATCAGCAGATCGCGGAGTGGAGCTGGATAGAGAACGCAAGCGTCGTAGATGACCGTGAAGCGATTCACCTCAGTAGCCCATGCCCAGCTCCTGGGCCTGGGCCGCCAGCTCATCGAGAGCTGCGCTGCGCTGCTGGTCGATGGCGTGCTTGTAGGTCATCAGGTCGGCCAGGCGGATGCGCCGGTGGGTGCCGACCTTGCGGAAGGGGATCTCACCTTGCTCCAGCCGCTCGATCAGAAAGGGTCGCGACACGTTCAGCAGATCAGCGGCTTGCTGTGTCGTGAGCTCCGCATGCACCGGCACCAGCGTGACGGCATTGCCCTGGGCCATCTGCACCAGGATTCCCTGCAGCAACTCCAGCACTGGGGCTGGGATGGGAACGGATGCGCACTGGCCGCCTTCCAGCTCAAGGGAGAGACAGGCTTGACGCAGGCCATGGCTGGCACGAAAGCGAGCGAGGTCGCGCAGGCTTGCTCCTGCGGCCTCAGCTGCCTCGACTGTGGGAACCACGGGCTCCATTGAGCTGGGGAGCGCGACGGCCATGGGCAACGGGGGAGAGGCCACATGAACAGTAGTCGAAATACTCGCAGCAACCGCAGCATCTGCAAGAGCGGTGGGCCGGCGTTCCATGGCTGGCTGGCCAAGGCCCAGCCAGCGGGATGCGGGCTGCAGTGATCGCTCCAAGATCGAGCTCCGCGCCGCGGGCTTCCGCCTGGTGGTCGAGGTGCGGGATCACTCGAAGGCGCCGGGCCTTGTCATGGCGGTGGGTAAGCGGGAGCGCAATGCTGGCTACCGACAGGCTGCCCAGCGCTGAGGCCCTACCCCATGGCCCACTCCATGCCCTCTGAGCTGGATCAGCTGCGCAGGGAAAACGCTCGTCTGATTGGCCTGCTGGAGGCTCACGGCATCGCCTGGCGCTC
>JAUCZB010000024.1 GCA_030373325.1 Cyanobium sp. CZS25K
TGCCTTGCACCGAACGAGATCTCAGGGTCGCGGAGGCTTATGGGTAATCAAGAGCCCGGATGGAGACTTTGGATCAGCCCTGACCCGCCACCACACCTGCCGCAGCAAACGATCTGATCAGTTTTCTCATGCGGCTGCCGGGTTGCCGGCTAGGGCATCCGCTTGCTGCAGTGGTGGATGCTGTTGGTTGCAATCCTCTCGATTCTGATCGGTCAGAGAGGCAAGTGGAATCAAGGCCCTGCGCCAGCGGCTGGAGGCGGTGGAGCTCGGAGGGCCTGACTGCTGCCTTGGCTCATGACATCAATGGGCTGCGGAGGCTGCTGGGATGGCGGGAAGCTGCGGAAGTGCAGCCCCCAGGATGTCTTCTCATTGGCCTCTGACCCCAAATGGATCTGAAGAGCCGCAGCGCCCGCGCCACAAGCCACGGCCAAGCAGATGCCGCCGCGGTCCACGAAGTGAGACGGATGCTGCAGGCCTTCGTGGCTGTTCTGTTAACTCCGATCCCCACCCAACGTGGGCATCTGAGAAAGTCAGTGCCCTGTACTGTAGAGCCCAACCCATCGAACATCAGATCCAGCCATCCAGCCAGCCAATCCCATGAACAAGACAGGGCTGATTCAACTGGCATCATGGCCCCTGTCGGGAGCAAGCAGGAAGTGGCTGAAGCAGCTGTTCAGCGCCATCAATCAATCCAGGGGCGCAACAATCTTCCGTGTGTTCAGTCACGCCCATGCCACCCAGGCTGCAGGCGCCAATCCTGCAGCACTGTCGGCAGAACAGCTGGCCTACGCCATACCCACCCACAAGATCCTCTCCGAAGAAGCCACGATTCAACGTGCCAGGGCAGGAACCCAACAGCAGTTGGGTCTTCCCCTCCTCGCCTGCCTCTACTGGCTCGAAACACCGAGCCTGCAATTGCGCTTCCCCATGCCCCTGCGGCGATCAGGCTATGAAGCCTGGTGGCATCAGCAAGGGCCGAAGCATTTCAAGGAAGCCGATCGAGTCCTGGAAGCAGCAGCTCGGCAAAGGGACTCCAAGCCAGCGGCTGCCCCCTTCAGCGAAAAGGTCTTCGGCGTGAACCTGATCGGCCACGCGTACAGCGTTTTCGGCCTGGGCGAGTATCTCAGGATGATCGCCAAGGCGCTGGAAGCCGCTGACGTCCCCTTCTGCGTCATCAATATCCCCGTGAACAATGGAGCGCCAACGACGGATTCTTCGCTGCAATCAAAGATCATTTCGATCGCTGAAGAGCGACCCTATGCGTTCACCCTCTATTGCACAACAGCACTCACCCATCTGCATGTTTCCATTCAGGAGCAGTGCCACAGTCAAACCTATTCCATCGCAGTCTGGTTCTGGGAGTTTGATCGCTGGCCCCATCGCTTGATCGGCGCGTTAGGCCTGGCTCACGAACACTGGCCCTGCACAGAACTCATCCACAGAGCTCTCGAAAGTGGCAGAGACTCCCTTGCCGCCTTGACGTCCGCTTTAGATGCATGCCAACCGATCATCACGATTCCACCCGTCGTAGATCTTGGCGGCTTCCCAGCAATCACGACCCAGGAGACGCGCGCCGTCGCACGCAAACGATTTGGACTGAATTGCGAGGCCGTTCTGTTCACGTTTTCGTTCGACCTCAACTCCATGATCGCGCGCAAAAACCCAGAAGCGGTGATCAAGGCCTTTCAGACTGCATTTCCCATTCCGTGCGAAAACGGTCCTGCTGTTGGCCTGGTCGTCAAGTCGTTTCCCCCCAGAAAACCGGAGCCCCGTTGGGAGCACCTCAAGGCGATTGCGGCGGCAGACACGAGAATCACGATCATCGAAGAGGACCTGGATCGCAACAGCATCCTCACGCTCTATGGCTGTTGCGACGCCTTCGTTTCCCTGCATCGAAGCGAGGGGCTAGGGCTGGGCATGGCAGAAGCGCTGCAACTCGGCCTGGACGTGATTGCGACGGATTACGGAGGAAATGTGGACTTCTGCACAGGTCCCCTCGCCCACCCCATCACGTATCAACTGATTCCAGTCAATGAAGGAGAATATCCTGATCACGAAGGAATGGTATGGGCCGACCCCGATATCAACCATGCGGTGGTGGTCATGCAATCCGTGGCTGCCAATCGAAGCAGGCAGCCTTTCTGCTCAGCCGTAATGATCGCCGGCTACAGGGAACTCTTCTCTGCAAGCAACGTAGGGCTGGCTATGCGGAATCGCCTAAAGGAAATCTGGGATCAGCGATGGGAGATTCAAAAAAAGATCGACGGGAACATTCCAGACCAACTGGAACCGACTGGCCAGAAGAGTCTAACTAACCAGGCTTAATACGCATCCTGCATCTCATAAAAGTCCGGCTGCACATAATCCTTTCGCAGCGGATACCCCTTCCAGTCCTCCGGCATCAGCAGCCGCTTCGGATGGGGGTGGCCTTCATAGCTGATGCCGAACATGTCGAAGGTTTCCCGCTCCTGCCAGTCGGCACCACGGAACAGGCCGTAGAGGCTGGGGATGCTGAGGGCGCCGTCGCGGGGCAGGAACACCTTCAGGCGCACCTCCTCGGGGCGCGCCTCGGCCGGCAGGGGGCCAGAACCATTGCCCAGCGCCGCCAGCTGATCCACCATCGCCGCCATCTTCACCAGGTGATAGAAGCTCACCAGCCGGCCTCCGGGGCCTTCGTCGTAACCGCCCTGGCACTGGAGATAGTCGAAGCCGGCGGCCTTCAGGGCCGTGGCCACCAGGGGCAGGGCAGCGGCCTCGACGCCGAGCATCTCGACGCCCTGATGATCAGGGCCGAGGGCGTCGGCCCCGAAACCCTGGCTGCTCAGCCAGGTGCCCACCGGGCCGGCAGCGGGTGCTTCGATCGCTGCACTGTCGGCGGCGGGGGTGGCGGGAGTCTCCTCAGGCATCGGTGGTGGGGGCGGTGGTGGAAGCAGGAACGGCCTGAGCGGTGCTGCCCGCCGCCATCGGCAGGCCCGCAGCAGCGGCCAGAGCCGCCTGCTGGGTTTCGGCACGCAGGTAGGCGCCGGTGACGATCGGATCCACCCGCTTCATCTGGTGGGGGATCGTGAAGTAGCGATGAGTGGGGCGGAGATTGCCGCGCTCGGCGAAGGTTTCGTTGGCCACCTTCTTGCGCAGCTTGATCACCGCATCGAAGATCGCCTCGGGCCTCGGCGGGCAACCCGGCAGGTAGAGATCCACCGGGATCAGCTTGTCGACTCCGCGCACCGCCGTGGTGGAGTCGGCGGAGAACATGCCGCCGGTGATCGTGCAAGCCCCCATCGCGATCACGTACTTCGGCTCCGGCATCTGCTCGTACAGCCGCACCAGGGCCGGCCCCATCTTCATCGTCACGGTGCCGGCCACGATCAGCAGATCGGCCTGCCGGGGGCTGGAGCGGGGCACCAGGCCGAAGCGGTCGAAATCGAAGCGGGAGCCGATCAGGGCGGCGAACTCGATGAAGCAGCAGGCCGTGCCGTAGAGCAGCGGCCACAGGCTGCTGAGACGGGCCCAGTTGTGCAGGTCGTCGAGGCTGGTGAGAATGATGTTCTCGGACAGATCGGCGGTGACACCGGGGGCGCCCACGGGTCCGCAGCTGGCCTCGCGCAGGTCGCGCAGGGCAGAGGCGGAAAGGGAACCTGCTGGGGGAGTGAGGGTCATGGTGGGGGTGTGCTCAGCTCCACTCGAGGGCGCCCTTGCGCCAGGCGTACGCCAGGGCCAGCACCAGGATGGAGATGAAGATCAGGGCCTCGATGAAGGCCAGCAGCCCCAGCCGGTGGAAGGCCACCGCCCAGGGATAGAGGAACACGGTCTCGACATCGAAGATGACGAAGACCAGGGCGAACATGTAGTAGCGGATGTTGAACTGGATCCAGGCACCACCGATGGGCTCCATCCCCGATTCATAGGTGAGCTGGCGCTCCCCCGCTCGGCTCTTGGGGGCCAGCAGCTTGTTGGCCACCAGCGCCAGCACCGGGACCGCCGCCGAAATCAGCAGGAAGCCCAGAAAGGCGTCGTAGCCGGAGAGCACGAACATCGGCAGACCCAACCTGGAGGGCATTCTGCCACCTGTCTCCGGGAGCGGGGGTCGCCGCGACGACCGGCGAGGCCGCCCGTTCCAGGGGCGCCCCGGGGCCTGGGGCCGCCGTCGATAGAGTTTGGTGGTATGGCCAGGTACGGGATGAGCACGGAACCGCCCACCGAGGCGTCCATCGAGGCGCCCTCCGGAACGCCCACCGACCTGCCGGCGGCGGAGCCAGCGGCCAGCGAGGACGCCGTCACTGACGATCCCTCCACCCACCGCTTCGAGTGCCGCAGCTGCGGTTTCGTCTACGACCCTGACGAGGGGGTGAAGAAGCTGGCGATCCCCGCCGGGACCCCGTTCATCGACCTGGACCCGGTGGGTTTCCGCTGCCCCGTCTGCCGCAGCCGGGTGGGCGCCTTCAAGGACATCGGCCCGCGCAACAAGCCCAGCGGCTTCGAGGAGAACCTCAACTTCGGCCTGGGGGTGAACCGCCTCACCCCCGGCCAGAAGAACGTGCTGATCTTCGGCGGCTTCGCCCTGGCCTTCGCCTTCTTCCTCTCCCTTTACTCCCTGCGTTGATGCCAGTGCTGATGGCCTTCCTCCGCCCGCTGCGCCCCCTGCTCAGCCTGGCGCTCTCGCTCGTGCTCGCCTTCGGCCTGTCGGGCTGCGTCACCACCGGCCTGCCGACGGCGGCCGCCAGCCCCTGGCAGGAGGTCCCCCTGGACACCCGCTCCAACCCCCTCGACGTGGCCTTCAGCGATGCCGACCACGGCTTCCTGGTGGGCAGCAACCGCCTGATCATGGAAACCGACGACGGCGGCGCCAGCTGGCAGGAGCGGGCCCTCGATCTGCCAGAAGAGGAGAACTTCCGCCTGATCAGCATCGACTTCAACGGCAGGGAGGGCTGGATCGTCGGCCAGCCGGGCCTGTTGCTGCACAGCGACGATGCCGGCCAGAGCTGGAGCCGGCTGCTGCTCGACACCAAGCTCCCCGGTGAGCCCTACCTGGTCACCGCCCTGGGGCCGAAAAGCGCCGAGCTGGCCACGAACGTGGGCGCCGTGTACCGCACCGCCGATGCCGGCTCCAGCTGGCAGGCCCTGGTGGGCGATGCGGCCGGGGCCATCCGCGACCTGCGCCGCAGTCCCGACGGCGACTACGTGAGCGTCAGCAGCCTGGGGAACTTCTACGCCGTCTGGGAACCCGGCATGCCCGCCTGGCAGGTGCACCAGCGGGTCAGCAGCCAGCGGCTGCAGTCGATGGGCTTCCAGCCGGATGGCCATCTCTGGATGGTCGCCCGGGGTGCCCAGCTGCGCTTCGACGGCGACCCCAGCACCGCCGAGAGCACCGAGAGCGGCGACTGGAGCAAGCCCGTGATCCCGATCACCAACGGCTACGGCTACCTCGACATGGCCTGGGACCCCCGTGGCGCCATCTGGACCGGCGGCGGCAACGGCACCCTGCTGGTGAGCGACGACGGTGGCGCCAGCTGGCAGCGGGATCCGGTGGGCACGGAACAGCCCACCAACTTCGCTCGGATCGTCTTTGCCCCCGGCGGCAAGGGCTTCGTCCTGGGCGAGCGGGGCGTGCTGCTGCGCTGGGTGGGTTGAACGGCATCCCGCTGAACTGCATCCCTCTGTAACCAACCCCCCGCTCCGCTGCCAGAGCCCCCCGGTCGACCCCTAGGATCTTCTGGCTGAACGCTTGTTGCTATGGCTGCCGGCTCCACAGGGGAACGTCCGTTCTTCGAAATCATCACAAGCATCCGCTACTGGGTCATCCATGCGGTGACCCTGCCGGCCATCTTTCTGGCGGGTTTCCTGTTCGTGTCCACGGGGCTGGCCTACGACGCCTTCGGCACGCCTCGTCCGGATGCCTACTTCCAGGCCCAGGAAACCAAGGCTCCCGTTGTGAGCCAGCGTTACGAAGGCAAGAGCAGCCTTGATCTGCGCCTCCAGGAACCATGACCCAATCCACTGCCCCCACCACGCCGCGCAACTACCCGATCTTCACGGTGCGCTGGCTCTCCGTCCACGCCCTCGGCATCCCCACGGTCTTCTTCCTGGGTGCCCTGGCCGCCATGCAGTTCGTCCGTCGCTGAGACATCCATGCAGCGCAATCCCAACCCCAACAACCTTCCGGTCGAACTGAACCGCACCAGTCTCTACCTGGGCCTGCTGTTCGTGTTCGTCATCGGCATCCTCTTCTCCAGCTACTTCTTCAACTGATCGGGAGGCACCCCACCCATGAGCGGCAAGAAATCCTCACTTCCTGACGGCCGTATTCCCGACCGCCTTCCCGATGGCCGACCGGCCGTCGCCTGGAAGAGCCGGTGGACCGAAGGGGTCCTGCCCCTCTGGATGGTGGCCACCGCCGGTGGCATGGCTGTCATCTTCGTGGTCGGCCTGTTCTTCTACGGCGCCTATGTGGGCGTCGGTTCGGCCTGATCCGCTTCCCCCCGGGCCACCGCCTTCACCAGAGCGTGGGGAATGTTCGGACTGCGTGGATCGGGCTCCAGCCGCTGACGGGCCGGATGCACGATCAGATCCATGTCCTCCATGGGCCATGTCCTCCATGGGCACGGCACCCAGAAGAACCGCATCACCCAGCACCAACACGCCCACGAAACAGCAGCGGCCTTCACAGGCCACCCGCACCGGGCCCACGTAGGGAACCTGCATCACCCGGCCGCCGGCGACGGTGACCTCCCGCAGGGATTCCTGTTCCAGCTGCAGCTGCACCACCACATGCGGCGGGATGCAGAGCATCAGCGCGCCGGTGTTGGCCAGGGCCGTCACCTCCAGGGGATGCAGCTGGGGCAGGCGCGGATTGCTCAGCGCGATCGTGGCCTGCACGTAGCCCATGCCTGGATCGACTGGAAGCGTCTAGGCTAGCCACCGAGGCCATCTGCGGCCCCCACCACTCCCGGCACCGCCTCCGGGACCAGGCGCTGCTCCCCCGAGGCAGGCCCGGCCTCCGTGGTGGCCCCACGCAGATCCCTCAGGATCACCACGCCTTCGGCGGCTTCGGCGTCACCGACCACCGCCGCCCAGCGGGCGCCGCTGCGGTCGGCCCGTTTGAACTGCTTGCCGTAGGCGGCACCGCTGAGATCCAGCTCCACCGCCAGGCCCTGCCGGCGCCAGCCGCGGGCCAGCGCCAGCGCCTGAGCCTCGGCCGCCTCGCCACGGCTGATCAGATAGAGATCCGGGGCGGCGGCGGCTGAGGCCGCGTCGTCACCGGCCTGCAACAGCAGCACCAGCCGCTCCATGCCCAGGGCCCAGCCGACGGCCGGTGTAGGCGGGCCGCCCAGCTGCTCCACCAGGCCGTCGTAGCGGCCGCCGCCACAGACCGTGGCCTGGGCGCCCAGCTGGCTGCTGGTGATCTCGAAGGCCGTGTGGCCGTAATAATCGAGGCCCCGCACCAGCCGGGGGTTCAATTCGAACGGAATGGCCAGGGCTTCGAGGCCCTGTCGCACCCGCAGGAAGCGCTCGTGGCTCTCGCCGCTCAGGGCATCGGCCAGGGTCGGAGCGCCCGCCAGCAGGGCCTGGGTGTCGGGGTTCTTGGAATCGAGCACCCGCAGCGGGTTGGTGGTGATGCGCTGCTGGGAATCGGGATCCAGACGCTCGCGGTGGGCCTCCAGCCAGGCCACCAGTTCGGCGCGGTACCGCAGCCGGTCGTCGGGACTGCCGAGGGAATTGAGCTCCAGGGCCAGACCCCCCACCCCAAGATCCGCCAGCAGATCCCAGGCGATGGCGATGGCCTCAACGTCGCTGCGGGGATCGGCGTGGCCGAGAAACTCCAGGCCGATCTGGTGGAACTGCCGCTGACGGCCGGCCTGCGGCCGCTCGTAGCGGAACATCGGGCCGCCGTACCAGAGCCGCTGGGGACCCTGGGCCACCAGCCCATGCTGGATCGCGGCCCGCACCACCGAGGCGGTGCCCTCCGGCCGCAGGGTGCAGCTGCGGGCGCCTCGGTCCTCGAAGGTGTACATCTCCTTGCCCACCACGTCGGTGGCCTCGCCGATGCCGCGGGCGAACAGCTCGGTCACCTCCAGCAGCGGTGTGCGGATCTCCTCGACGGCGGCCCGGCGGAAGTGCTCCCGGGCGGTGGCCTCGATCCGCTGCCAGAAGGGGGTCTGACCGGGCAGCAGGTCGGCCATGCCCCGCAGGCTCTGGAGCGGTTTCAAGACGGTGCGGATCGGCAGCGAACCATTGTGCCCGAAGGGGCCGGCTCAGACGCCGCTGAACTCCCGGTACCAGGCCGCGAAACGGGCGATCCCATCCTCGATCGGGGTGGAGGGACGGAAGCCCACCCACGCCGCCAGGGCTGTGGTGTCGGCGGCGGTGGCCGGCACGTCGCCGGGCTGCATCGGCTGCAGATCCCTGATCGCCGGGCGTCCGAGGGCCTGCTCCAGCAGCTCGATGAACCGCAGCAGGGGCACCGGCTGGGCGTTGCCGATGTTGAAGATCCGGTGGGGGGCAGCGGCGGTGGCCGGGTTGGGATCCAGCGGATCGAAGCCAGGATCGGCCGTAGCCGGCTTGTCGAGGCAGCGGATCACCCCTTCGACGATGTCGTCGATGTAGGTGAAATCCCGCTCCATGCGGCCGCGGTTGAACACCCGGATCGGCTCGCCGGCCAGGATCGCCCGGGCGAACAGCATCGGCGCCATGTCGGGCCGCCCCCAGGGGCCATAGACGGTGAAGAAGCGCAGGCCGGTGGCCGGCAGGCCGTAGAGATGGCTGTAGGTGTGGGCCATCAGTTCATTGGCCTTCTTGGTGGCGGCGTACAGGCTCACCGGATGGTTCACCGGATCCTGCTCACAGAAGGGCATGTGGCGGTTGCCGCCGTAGATCGAGCTGCTCGAGGCGTACACCAGGTGGGCCACGTTGCCGTGGCGACACCCTTCGAGCACCGTACTGAAGCCCACCAGGTTGCTCTGGATGTAGAGCGCCGGGTTATCGATGGAGTGGCGCACACCGGCCTGGGCGGCCAGATGCAGTACCCGAGCCGGCCGCTCGGCGGCGAACAGGGCCGCCACCGCTTCAGCGTCCACCAGATCGAGCTGATGGAAGGCGAAGGCCCCCGGCAGGGCCAGAGCCTCCAGGCGTTCGAGCCGGGCCCGCTTCAGCGCCGGGTCGTAGTAGGCGTTGAGATTGTCGAGCCCGACCACCCGCTCCCCGCGCGCCAGCAACCGCTCGGCCACAGCCGCTCCGATGAAGCCGGCGACCCCGGTGACCAGGATCGGTGCCTTCGCCGTCAACCGCCCTCCTGCAGGCGTTCGCGGAAGTAGGCAATCGTGGGCTCCAGCCCCTCGTCCAGGCTCAGCTTCGGCTCCCAGCCCAGCAGGTCGCGGGCCAGGTCGATCACGGGCTTGCGCTGCAGGGGGTCGTCCTGGGGCAGGGGCTGGGTGGTGAGTTCCAGACCGGGCCGGATGCGGTCCCGAACCCGTTCGGCCAGCTGGCGGATGGTGAACTCGCCGGGATTGCCGATGTTGATCGGGCCGGTGTGATCGCCGTTCATCAGCCGGATCATGCCCTCGATCAGATCATCCACGTAGCAGAAGGAGCGGGTCTGGCTGCCATCGCCGTAGAGCGTCAGGGGCAGGCCCTGCAGGGCCTGGACGATGAAATTGCTCACCACCCGTCCGTCATCGGGAAGCATGCGGGGGCCGTAGGTGTTGAAGATCCGCATCACACGGATCTCGGTGCCGTGCATGCGCTGGTAATCGAAGCAGAGCGTCTCGGCGATCCGCTTGCCTTCGTCGTAGCAGGAACGGATGCCGATGGTGTTGACGCAACCCCGGTAGCTTTCGGGCTGGGGATGGACCTCCGGATCGCCGTAGACCTCACTGGTGCTGGCCAGCAGCAGCCGGGCCCCGACCCGCCGGGCCAGGCCGAGCATGTTGTAGGTGCCCAGGAAGCTCGTCTTGGCCGTCTTGATCGGATTCGACTGGTAGTGCACCGGTGAGGCGGGGCAGGCGAGGTGCCAGACCCGGTCCACCTCCAGCCGGATCGGTACGGTGACGTCGTGGCGGATCAGCTCGAAGTTGGCGTGGCCCAGCCAGTGGCGGATGTTGTCCTTGCGGCCGGTATGGAAGTTGTCGAGGCAGATCACCTCCTCACCCGCCTCCATCAGCCGGTCGACCAGATGGGAGCCAAGGAAACCGGCACCGCCGGTGATCAGATTGCGCCGCGTCACTCAGCCCTCACCCACCCGCCAGACGTTAAGACCCGCCGCCCGGGCGGCAGCCGCATCGGCGACGGCCCTGGCATCGAACAGCCAGGCCGGGCGGCGCATCACCGCCGCGATCGCCCCCCAGTCAAGCCCGGCATAGTCGCGCCATTCGGTGAGGATCAGCACCGCATCGGCACCGGTGGCCGCCTCCAGCGGCGATGCCGCGGTCTGCCAGCCGCCATCAGCTGCGGAGGCGGGCTGGCCCAGATCGGTACCGATCTGGTTGGCCGACACCTTGGGATCGACGATCACCAGGCGGGCCCCCTCCTCGATCAGGTTCTGGCAGATGCGGATGGCGGGCGCCTCGCGGGTGTCGTTGGTGTCCGCCTTGAAGGCGAACCCCAGCACCGCCAGCCGCTTGCCGGTGACGGTGCCGAACAGCCGCTGAACCACCAGCCGGGCGATGCGGTCCTGCTGCCAGGTGTTGAGGGTCACCACCTGCTCCCAGTAGCCCGCCACCTCCTCGAGGCCGTAATGGCGGCAGAGATACACCAGGTTGAGGATGTCCTTCTGGAAGCAGCTGCCGCCGAAACCCGGACCGGCCTGCAGGAACTTCGCACCGATCCTGGAGTCGGTGCCGATCGCGCGGCCCACCTCCCGCACATCGGCTCCGGTGGCTTCGCACAGGGCGGCGATGCTGTTGATCGAGGAAATCCTCTGGGCCAGAAAGGCATTGGCCGTGAGCTTGGAGAGCTCGCTGCTCCAAAGGTTGGTGCGCAGGATGCGCTCCTGGGGCACCCAGGTGGCGTAGATCCCCGCCAGGGACTCGATCGCGGCCGGGTCCTCACCGCCGATCAGGACCCGGTCGGGGGCTTCAAGGTCGCCGATCGCCGTGCCTTCGGCCAGAAACTCGGGATTGGAGAGCACCGCAAAGGTCTTGGCTTCCCCGGTGTCGGACCCTGAACCGTTCTGCTGGGCGGCCCCCAGGATCGCCTTCACCGCCTCGGCGGTGCGCACCGGCAGGGTGCTCTTCTCCACCACGATCGTGTGGCCCCGGGCGGAGGCGGCCACCTGGCGGGCCGAGGCCTCGATCCAGCGCAGGTCGCTGGCCTGGCCCGCCCCCACCCCCCGGGTCTTGGTGGGGGTGTTCACCGAGAGGAACACCATGTCGGCGTTGGCGATCGCGTCATCCACCTGGGTGGTGAAGTGGAGGTTGCGGCCCCTGGCCCTGCCCACCACCGCATCCAGGCCGGGCTCGTAGACCGGCAGGCGCCCCAGATCCGGGTCGTTCCAGGCCGCGATCCGCTCGGCATTGAGATCCACCACCGTGACCTGAATCCCGGGGCAACGGTCGGCGATCACCGCCATCGTGGGTCCACCCACGTAACCCGCACCGATGCAGCAGATCGCGCGAATCGGCGGTTGGGCCGGGTCCATCTGGGGAAACCATCGCTCCGGCGACATTACCGCCCTTGCCTGGTTTTGGACCGGGGGGTGATGGGCCGGGGAAACCTGGTGATTGCGGTGGATCCGCAGGTTAAGGACCGGTAAATTGCGGTTGTCAACCTGGGGAGCCGTTCCTTGACCAAGGTGCTGCTCACCGGTGGGGCCGGATTCATCGGCAGCCACACCTGCCTGGCCCTGCTGGACGCAGGCCATCAGGTGGTGGTGATCGACGACTTCAGCAACGGCAGCGCCGAAGCCCTGCGCCGCGTCGCCGAACTGGCAGGGCTGGGGGCATGGCGGCAGCTGTCGCCCGACCGCTGGGTTTCAGGGCCAGGGCAGACAGCCACCCTGACGCTGCTGCAGGGGGACGTGCGCTCCCCCCCGGGATCTGGATCGGGCCTTCGGGGATGGCGATGGCGGCATCGACGCCGTGCTCCACTTCGCCGGCCTCAAGGCCGTGGGCGAATCGATGCTCCAGCCCCTGCGGTACTGGGACGTGAACGTGACCGGAACGCTTCGGTTGCTTGAGGCCATGGGGCGTCACGGCTGCCAGACGCTCGTCTTCAGCAGCAGCGCCACCCTCTACGGCACCACCGACAGGGTGCCGATCCCCGAAACGGCCCCGCTGCAACCGATCAATCCCTACGGCTACACCAAGGCCGCCGTCGAGAGGCTGCTCACCGACGTGGCCGCCAGTGCGACCGGGTGGCGCATTGCCCTGCTGCGTTACTTCAACCCCGTCGGCGCCCACCCCAGCGGACGCCTCGGCGAGGATCCCAGCGGCCTTCCCAACAATCTTTTCCCCTTCCTGTGCCAGGTGGCGGCGGGCCGTCGACCACACCTGGAGGTGTTCGGCGGCGACTGGCCCACCCCCGACGGCACCGGCGTCCGCGACTATCTGCATGTGATGGATCTGGCCGAAGGCCATGGCCGGGCCCTTGAGGTGCTCCACGCAGAGCCACCCCAGCTGCTCACCCTCAATCTGGGCAGCGGCAGGGGCCACTCGGTGCTCGATCTGGTGCGCACGTTCGAGACCACCACTGGCCTGACCGTGCCCTACACCGTGGTGGATCGCCGGCCCGGGGATTCCGCCGTGAGCGTGGCGGATCCCCGCGAAGCGGAACGGCGCATGGGCTGGCGCACCCGACGCTCCCTGGCGGACATCTGCCGCGATGGCTGGGCCTGGCAGAGCACCAATCCCCAGGGTTACCGCACCAACGGCCTGCCACTCAGCCAGGGGCTGATCCAGGCGCAGCACGTGTCCTGAGGTAAACCCTCAGGCCCTGTTCGTGGCGCACCAACCGGAATCCCACCCTGCGCAGCTGGGCCGTGGAGAGACTGTTGAGCGAGAGCTCGGCGTAGGAGGTGAGCAGATCCGGCTGCCAGTGGTTGCTGGCCCTGGCGATCCGGCTCTCGTAGGGGACGTAGGCATCGCGCAGGACCACCACATCCACCCGCTGCGCATCGAGCCAGACCCGCAGCGTGGCAGGCGAGGCCAGCGCGCGGCGCAGGCCTGGATACTGGCCCGCTTCCACCGTGGACGCCGCCAGCTTGGTGATGTCCCTGGCGGCCACCGGCGACAGGCACTGGCGCGTGCCCAGCACCGCACCGACGTAGGGATCGCTCAGCAGGGTTCGGCCCTGCAGCAGCGGATCCCGATCGCAGAGGTCCTGCAACGGCCCCAGGATCGGTTCGATGGTGGCCCCATCCGCCTGCCGCACCTCCTCCAGGGGAGTGAGCAGGTGGGGCACCTTGGAGACGAACACATTGGAGCGGCCCCGGATCTGCAGCGGGACCGCCAGGACGGCGATCAATCCTGCGATCGTGGCGATCAGGAGGCCTCGCCCGCGGGAGCGCCCCCTGGGGCTCACCCACCGCCACCTCTGGTCGAGGCCCCAGAGCATCGCGGGGATGCTGATCCAGAACAGGCTCGTCCACACCAGCCGGTAGGCGCTGTCCGGCTCGATCAGCTTGAAGACCAGATCGTTGACGAAGGGGACCCACCATTCCAGCAGCACCAACGGGCCCAGCAGCGCCAGGGCCAGCACCGCCCCCGGGGGTTGCCGCCAGCCCCTCCAGAGCGCGAAACACACCACCGAGAGCCCAAGGGCGACCAGAAAAACCGGCTCCCACGTGGCCACCGGCAGGCTGGGCCAGAAGTAGAAGAAGCGATGGCCCAGAAACCGGTAGTCGTGCACGAAGCGCATGGTCTCCGGCCAGGCGTAGAAGGATTCGAGCCTGGGGTGCCAGGGCATCCGGTTGAGGGCCACAAGGAGAAGTCCGGCCCCGGCGGCGGCGGCCCCGAGGCGTTGGCCTGAGGGCCACAGCACCAGGCTGGCGGCGGCGCAGGCCACCAGCAGGTTGACCGTGAGGTAGGCGGTCACCCCATGGGCGTGATACGCGAAGTAGCCGGCAACCAGCAGCACGGCCGTCGCCTGGGCCAGGCGGCGAACACCGGGCCACCCCGGCCGCTGCAGCAACCCCAGCAAGGGCGTGGAGGCGGCCAGCACCAGGGTCAGCCCGGGGAGGGTGCCATTGAGCGCGATCTGATGGAAGAAGGAAAAGTTCTGGTGCCCCATGCCCAGCAGGAACAGCAGGGCCGTGAGCCAGCAGAGGGCCCTGGTGCCGCTCAGACGCAGGCTGAGCTGGCAGCTGGCAGCCAGCACCAGGAAGGTGTTCAGGGCCGCCAGAAGGCTCGCCCGCCACGGTGCCAGCGCTTCTGGAAAGCCGAACAGATAGCTGGCCGCGGTGAAGAACCAGTTGGCCGGGGAGCGATAGTGCAATGGATCGAGCCGCACCGTGTTCAGCAGATCGCTGCCGAAATAGGTCGTGTAATAGACGAACCCATCGGAGGGGAACTCCAGGATCACCCCACGCATCCCCAGGGCGACCGCACAGAGAAGCGCAGGCGCCAGGACCGCCGCCAACGGCCGCACCAGGCACGGGTCCGCCAGCCGTTCACGCCACTGGCGCGGCCGGACGGCCAGGGCCAACGCCACCACGAGCAGGTCGAGCACGACCAGGAGGTCGTAGGACTGACACAGGCTGGGGCCCGCCGGCAACAGGGACAGCCAGCCGATGGCGCCCCAGGAGCCCACGCCCAGCACCAGCATCTGCCAGGTGGGACGCCGCCAGCGCCAACCCCAGAGCAGAGGCGCCGCAACGGCCAGCAGCAACGGGACAAAGGGGTCGCTCAGAGCAGCCATTCGGCACAGGGAAAGCCGCTGCCCCGAGACCCTAGGGGACGTGGGTTCGCTCCCTGCGGCAACGGCTCAGACCCGCTCCCGCTGCAGCCTCTCCCCGCGCAGCTGACGCAGCCGCTCGCCCAGGGCCGGTCCAGGCCGCAGACCCGTGGCGATCAGGTCGGCCGCCGGGACCGGGGAGGTCAGATGACGCCAACGGCACCACCACCGCAGCAGGGGCCGCCGTGGCAGCGCCCCGCTCACCAGCGCCAGAGCCACGGCTTCGGCAGACCAGCCCGGTCGCTCCAGGAAGGTGGTCCAGGCCAGGGGCGTGCTGGGCGTTGCTTCGAGGGCCAGCCACGCCTGCCGCAACAGGGCCAGCTGCGCCAGCAACCGCTGTTGCCCGTGGGGCAGCTGCAGCCGCGTCGCCACGGCGGCGGCCGATTCACTGCCCGCCAGCAGCGCCGCCAGCAGCGGCAGCCCGCAGCGCCGGGCCCAGCCCAGGCGGCGGCGCCAGCCGGTGTCGCCCTGCAGGGCCGGATCCACCAGCACCAGGGCGCCCCACGCCTGCAGGCAGGCCAGGGCCGCCTCCCAGGGCTCCCGCTCGAGCAGCAGCTCCAGTTCCATCCGCAGCCGGGTGCCCAGGGCGGGGGGCACCCGGCTGCCACCGGATCCAGCACCGTGGCGCTCCCCCCAGGGCCAGCGGGCCAGGGTGGCGTGAAGCTGCTCCAGGCTTTCAGGAGCCAGGCTGAAGCCCAGCCGCGCGGCGTAGCGGGCGGCCCGCACGATCCGGGTGGGGTCATCTTTCAGACTGCTTCCATGCAGCAGCCGCAGCTGCCGTCGTGCCAGATCGGCGCAGCCTGCGTGGGGATCCAGCAGGCGCAGGCCCGGACCGGGGGTGGCGAACACCAGGGCCATCGCATTGATGCTGAAATCGCGGCGGGCGAGGTCCTCCTCCAGGGAGCCGTAGGAGACGACAGGGTTCTCCCCTGGAGCTGGGTAGGTCTCGCGGCGGGCGGTGGCCAGGTCGAGCAGGATCCCTTCGAGCTCCAGCTCCACGGTGCCGAAGGCTCGGTGGAACTGACAGAACCCCACCGCCGCGGCCGGGGTTTCCTGCAGCAGCGACTCGGCCAGCCGATGGGCCGCCGGACGCGGATCGGCCGGATCTGCCTCCGGGGCGAGCTCCACCACCAGGTCGAGATCCGGCAGACCCCTGAGGGGATCGAGGTGCACCCGATGCAGCAGCAGATCCCGCACCGCGCCGCCCACGACGGCCAGCAGCCCGCAGTCCGCCGACCGATCGAATGCGGCCAGCAGCCGGGGAGGCAGGCAGAGATCACGGGGATCGATCGCGGAGACCGTCATCGAGGCAGGCCCATGGAGCGATGTCCTGAAGGCGCACGGTACACTCGTGCGACCGACATCGCGCGTGATGGCGATACAGGAATCATGCTGACGTTTCAGCCCTGACGCTCAATGACGGACGCCCACCACCTGAGCCGGAGCCTTCGGAATCAGGCCCAAGCAGCAAGGGTCGCGCGGAATGACTGACAGCTTCAAGAAGATCCTCAAGGCTCCCCTGGGACTCTGGAAAAAGATCAAGATCAAGATCTTCATCCTCGGCGACTATTTTCAGGCTTT
The DNA here is from genome assembly GCA_030373325.1 of Cyanobium sp. CZS25K. Classification (GTDB taxonomy): domain Bacteria; phylum Cyanobacteriota; class Cyanobacteriia; order PCC-6307; family Cyanobiaceae; genus Cyanobium. Next base: position 16,462 of record JAUCZB010000024.1, read on the forward strand.
GATCGATTACTGGGTGGGTCGTTATGGCATCCGCAGCACACCTGAGAAGCGCCTTGAGGTGATTCTGCCGCCCTCTGGCACGCAGCGACAGCCGATCACGCCCACCCTCGGGACATCCAACGACACTCCTGAGAGAATTGCGCTCTTCATTGCCTATTCCAAACGGCTGACCCTCTCCAACAGAGCCTATATTGAAGCCCTCAACAAAGCAGGCTTTGCTGTTGTCTACATCAATAATGAGCGCACGGAGCCAGAAGCCGCTGCCGCCCTTGATGGTCTTTGCTGGCGCGCCTTTGACCGCCGCAACATCGGCCGTGACTTTGGGGGATTCAGGGATGGCGTGCTGCTGCTGGAGAATGAAGGGCATCTCGACCACTGCCAGTTGCTGTGCATCGCCAATGACTCGATGCAATTCATCCCGGGCCGCAACGCCCAGGCCCTCGTTTCCGCCCTGAAAGCCTTCGCAGCCTCTGGCAAGCAGGGACTGTTCAGCCACATCAGCCATCAGATCCAGACCCATTACCAATCCTACTTCCAGGTTCTCAAGCCAGAGATCTTCCGCTCCAGGCCATTTCTACAATTCTGGAAGGATTACAGGCCGCTGTCTCACCGAGGCCATTGCATTTACAACGGCGAGATTGCTCTGTCACAGAAAGTGTACAGGCTTTATGGCTCCGTTGATACGCTCTACACGAGCGACAAGCTTCAGGAAGCGCTCGAAAACCACTTCGAAGCCGAAGGCGGGGTCCCCGCCGAAGAAGTTTTCAGGCTCATGCCCTCCCCCGCCAGGACATCCCAGCGGCGCAAGATCGGCTACTCCCTGCAACAGCTGATGCTGCAGAGCGATCAGCATGAGAAGCTTACAGGAGCACAACTTTATAGCATTGCCGATCTGATCGAGAATGGCAATCCAAGCCATATTGCCGCTTTCCTCTACCCATTTTATCTTAACTGCCCCTTTGTAAAGCACGATCTCTGCACCGCCGGAAGCTACACCATGGCCCAGGCGATCAGCCTGTTCCGAGAGGCGCTGAGGCAGTCCATCGGAACAGATGATACCGAGAAGTTCGTCGACGAATTCAGAGATCTGATGTACAGGCGCGGTGTCCCACTCAGCTACAACAACCGTCTACGGGAAGCGGCCGTCAAGGGGATCACGGGAACATTCGTTTATCCCTCCACCTATGAATGAAAACCTTGGGGGACGGCGAATCTCGCCGATCATCTGATGGTGATTCCAGCCGAAAACAGCCTCCCCATCCACTTCATCACGGTCAATTACCACTGTGGGGATTTCATCCGCGGCCTGATTGAGGCCATCAGCATCAGCGAGGAGGTGATCAGCGGGGAGGGGCCCGACGCCCTGCGGTTCGTCATCGTCAACAACTCCCCGGCCGATCAAAGCCTGCGGCACTGGCTCGAGGCCACACCCCTGCCACTGCCGGTGCAGCTGATCGAGGCCGGGGCCAATCTCGGCTTCGGCAGCGGCTGCAATCTGGGCCTCAGCCATGTGTGGCAGACCGACCGACAGGCGCTGGCCTGGCTGATCAATCCCGATGCCCGCCTCGATGCCGGGGCGATCGCCTACGTCAGACAGTGCCTGCGCAACGACGATCGGATCGCCATGCTGGGCACCAGGATCCGGGATCCCAGGGGGGAGGTCTGGTTCAGCCACGGCAGCTTCAACCGCTGGACCGGCCGCCTGCGCCATCGCTTCCCCGACGATGACTGCCGCCCCCTCCCGGTCCGCACCTGGCCCACCCGCTGGATCTCCGGCTGCAGCATGGTTTTCCGGTTGGGGGTCTTCCGCGACTGCCCCCAGTTCGACCCCCAGTACTTTCTCGACTACGAGGACGCCGACATCTCCGAGCGCCACCATCAGCTGGGCTACCGCCTGCGGGTCACCCAGGCCGTGCTGGTGGAGCATCAGGTATCCGCCATCACCCAGCGGGCACCACGCGCCAAGTACCAGCACGCCACCTTCAGCAAGCTGTACTTCCTGCACCGCCACGCCACGCCGCTGGCCCTGGTGCTGAACCTGCTCTATTACGCCCTCCGCCCCCTCAGCTTCTGCCTCTCCGACCCGGCCCGGGCCCAGGGTCGCTGGTGGGGACTGGGGGATTATCTGCGCTGGTGCTGGCGACGGCTCCAGGGCCGTCCCGCCCTGCACCATCCCCGCACATCCTTCACCGTTTCATCCTGAGGAAGCGGCAGCCCAGGGCCCGAAGGGTGGACCATCGCTCCCGGGGTGGGCAGTAGCGCCAGAGAATGGCCGCCACCGCCGGCAGATAGAGGTGGGACCTGGGGTGGAAGAAGGTGTACAGCAGGCCCCGCAGACTGCCAAGGGGAAGCCGTTTCTGCTCGTCGCCGAAGTCATTGAGCACCACGATCGCCGGGGTCACCCTGGCGGGGAAGCCCCGGCGGACGGCCCGCATCACCCATTCGGAATCGGCGTGGTAGTGGGGCAGCCAGCGGGCGTCGTAGAGGCCGACGCGGCGAAAGACGTCCTGGCGGATCAGCACCCCGTTGCCGGGCATCGCCTCGGCGGTCAGCACCTCGGCCGTCGCGACGGCGGGATCCAGCTGGCTCGCCAGGAGGTCGTGATGGGCGAGATGCAGGAAGCGCTCCGTGCCCCAGTCGGTGGCGGTGCCCAGGGCCCAGATCCGCCCGGGTTCGGCGAGCAGGTCGATGCGGCTGCCCAGGATGGCGCAGCCATGGCGCTGGGCCAGAGCCACCATCCGGGCCACGTAATCGGCCGCCACGACGGCATCGTCGTTGATGGTGAGCACGTAGTCGGTGCCGGCCGCCAGGGCCTGCCGTACGCCACGGTTGGTGGCGCCGGCCCAGAAATCCCGATCGCCGGCCCTGAGCACGGTCACCCGTGGATACTGGCCGCGGATCGCCGCCACGGTGCCGTCACTGGAGTTGGCATCCACCACCATGATGCGCAGGGCGCCGTGGGTCTGGGCGGCCATGCGCGCCAGGAAGCGCAGGGTGACCTCGCGGCGGTTGCGGGTGGGCACCACGGCGGTGACCAGCGGCGGGGTCACGCCGGTTCGATCGGCGCCAGGCGGGGGTCGAGGATCTTCGGCCCCATGCCCTCGAACTTCACGGCGATGGAGGTCTTGTCGCCGCTGCCGAACAGGTGGGTGACATGGCCCTCGCCGAAGCTGCTGTGGCGCACCCGATCCCCCACGGCCCAGGTGCGGGCCGCGCTGCGACGCCGCACCGCATTGGCGGGAACACCGGCGGCCCCACCGCCGGCCACCCGCTGGCTGTCGTCGCGATCCACCCGGGTGAGCCGCTCCAGCCGCTGCTCCCGCCGCAGGGCCGCGCCGCCGCTGCGGGGGATGTCGCCCTGGAGCAGCGCCTCAGGGAGTTCGGAGAGGAACACCGAAGGCACCGCCGGTTCGCGCATCCCTCCCCAGAGCCGCCGCTCACTGGCATGGGAGAGGAACAGCCGTTCCTTGGCCCGGGTGATGCCCACATAGCAGAGACGGCGCTCCTCCTCCAGGGCGGCGGGATCCTCCAGGGAGCGGTAGCTGGGGAACAGACCCTGCTCCAGCCCCACCAGGAAGACCACCGGGAACTCCAGCCCCTTGCTGGCGTGCAGGGTCATCAGGGTGACCCGGTCGGCCTCGGTGTCCTTGCTGTCGGCATCGCTGGCCAGGGCGGCGGAGGCCAGGAACCCCTCCAGGGACCCCTCCTCGTTCTCCTCCTGGTACTGGAGGGCCGCATTCACCAGTTCCTGCAGGTTGCGGCGCCGTTCCTCCGATTCATCGGTGGCTTCCGCCAGCAGCTCGGCCAGGTAGCCGCTCTGCTCCATCACCCGCTGCACCAGCTCCGAGGGCGGGGCGTCCTGGAGGCGGCGGCCCAGGTCGGCGATCAGCTCCTGGAACTGCAGCACCCCCCGGGCGGAGCGGCCGGCGAGGGAGCGCACCGCCTCCGGATCGCTCACCACCTCCCACAGGGGCAGCCCCAGCTGGTTGGCCGCATCGGTGAGCCGCTCGATGGTGGTCTTGCCGATGCCCCGCCGCGGCACGTTCAGCACCCGCAGCAGGCTGACGGTGTCGGCCGGATTGACCAGCAGGCGCAGGTAGGCCAGCACATCCTTGATTTCGCGGCGGTCGTAGAAGCGCAGACCCCCCACCACGATGTAGGGGAGGCCCCAGCGCACCAGCGACTCCTCCATGGCGCGGGACTGGGCGTTGGTGCGATAGAGCACGGCCATGTCACCCCAGCGCAGCTCCGGGTGGGCCGCCTCCAGCATCCGCATCCGGTGCACCACCGCCTCGGCCTCGGCGATCTCGTCGTCGCAGCGGGTGAGGCTGATCGGCTCCCCTTCGCCGCGGGTGGGGCGCAGCACCTTGTCGATGCGCTCGCTGTTGTTGGCGATCAGGGCGTTGGCCGCCTCCAGGATCGTGGCGGTGGAGCGGTAGTTCTCCTCCAGCTTCACCATCGTGCCGGTGTCGCCGTCGAGGGAGCCATCGCCGAACTCCTTCTGGAACCCCATCAGGATCGTGAAGTCGGCGGCCCGGAAGCTGTAGATGCTCTGGTCGGCGTCACCCACCACGAACACCGAGCGGCCCTCCCAGTCGTCGAAGCTCTCGGGGGCATGGCCGTTGGCCACCAGCAGCTTGATCAGGTCGTACTGGGTGCGGTTGGTGTCCTGGTATTCGTCCACCAGCACATGGCGGAAGCGCCGGTGCCAGTAATGGCGGATCTGCTCGTTCTGCTGCAGAAGCTGCACCGGCAGCAGCAGCAGGTCGTCGAAATCAAGGGCATTGTTGGCCGCAAGAGCCCGGCGGTAACGGCGGTAGGCCTCGGCCTCGTGCTTGCCGCGGGGCCCGGCATGCTCCTCCTCAAGGCGCTCGGGCAGCCAGCCCTGGTTCTTGGCGCTGCTGATCGCCCAGCGCACCTTCTTGGGCTCGAAGCGCTTGGGATCGAGCTGCATCTCCTGGGTGACGATCTCCTTGACCAGGTTCTGGGCGTCGCTCTCGTCGTAGATGGAGAACTGGCGGGTCCAGGTGAGTCCCTCCGGATCGCGGTACTTGTCGATGTCGAAACGGAGCAGCCTTGCGAACAGGGCGTGGAAGGTGCCGATCCAGAGATCCTTGATCACCTCCCGGTAGATGCGGCTGCGCAGCTGCTTCTGCTCCCGGGCCGGCAAGGTGCTCCAGGGCTGGCCGAACTGGCTCTGGGCCAGGCGCTGGGCCAGCAGCACCTCCAGCCGTTCCTTCATCTCCCGGGCGGCCTTGTTGGTGAAGGTGACCGCCAGCACCTGGGCCGGATCCACGCCGTGGTGGCCGATCAGATGGGCGATGCGATGGGTGAGGGCCCTGGTCTTGCCGCTGCCGGCCCCGGCCACCACCAGCAGGGGGCCGGTGTGGTGATCGACCGCCCGGCGCTGAGCCTCGTTCAGACCGGCCAGAAAACTCACAGGCTCCGGCATGGAAGATTGATTTTTGACCCTAGCAGCCCCATCCCGTTCACCGTGCTGACCGGTTCAGATGCGGACCCTTCAACTACAAGAAAAAGCCCCATTGAGGCCATGGAGACCCTACGCAGGAGCCCCTGCCGGCAAATCGGAATCGTCAACCCAGTGGGCTGGAAAGTCTGCGCTCGAAGGAGGCGAGGTCGTTGAAGGTATCCGACCGTTGCCGCAATTGCTCGAAGCTGCCGAAGGCCTTGATCCGCCCTGCCTCGAACTCGAAGATGCAATCGGAGCGCATCACGGTGGAAAGGCGATGGGCAATCACCACCAGCGTGCAACGACGGCCGATCACCTCGATGGCATCCATCACCTCGGACTCGGTGCGGTTGTCGAGGGCGCTGGTGGCCTCATCCAGCACCAGAAACTTGGCATTGCGATAGAAGGCACGCGCCAGGGCCAGCCGTTGCCGCTGACCTCCCGAAAGCCGGATGCCGTTGTCGCCGATGGGGGTGAACAGGCCAAGGGGCAGTTCGGCGACGATGTCGGCCAGCTGGGCCGCCTGGAGTGCCTCCCAGACCCGCATCTGATCCACCTCATCGAGCTCCTCCGCGAAGGCGATGTTCTCGATGATGTTGCCGTTGAGCAGATTGATCGCCTGGGGCACGTAGGCACAGTTCGCCTGCCAGGCAGGCACGTCGGTGTCGTCCACATCGATGCCATCCAGCTGCAGGGTGCCGGTGCTGGGGCGCAGCAGGCAGAGGAGCTGGTTGGCTGTCGTCGTCTTGCCGCTGCCGGTGGCGCCCACGAAAGCCACCCGGGAGCCGACCGGAATCGACATGGAGATGTCGTGCAGCACATTCACTTCGGAGCCCGGATAGCGGAAGCTGACATGCTTCAGGCGGATCACCCGCTCGGGCATCACCCCATCCGGCGAGGGGACACCTTCGGAGCGGATCGTGAGCCGGCTTTCGGGCAGTTCGATCAGCTTCAGGGTCTCCTCCAGGTCGGGCAGGCCGGCCCGCAGGGAGGTGATGGCGCGGAAGCTGTCCTGGAGTGGGGGGGTGAGCTTGAGCGAGGTGACCGCCACGGTGGCCAGGAAGGGAATGATCTTCAGCAGGGCACCGGGATCCGGATTGGACAACAGGGGCAGCATGCCGGCCGCAAAGATCATCGTGATGCCGAGGGGCTCGATCAGGGCCCGCGGGGTCTCGGGAAGGACATCGGCCTTCCAGATGAACGGAATGGTTTCCCGGCCCGCCTGCTGATAATGGCGTTCGAAATAAGGCTCGGACCCGGTGAGCTGGACATCGAGGATCGTCCGCATCGATTCCGAAAGAATCGAGTTGGTGCGCACCTCCAGCAGGATCCTCTGCCGGGCCGCAAAGCGCAGGAAGGGAGTGATCGCGGTGGAAATCAGCAGATAACCGGCCAGAAGCCCCACGATCAAAACAACGGCCAACAACTTGCCGACGATCAGCATGCCGGCAGAGAGCAGCGCGATGACGAACACACCACTGGCCAACTGGAGCAAGGGCAGCACGACAATGTCCGCGACCCGCGACACATTGATCAACACCTTGGCGGAGATATCGGACTTCGATTCGGCGAGAAAATAGACATACGGCTGGGCGATCAACTTGCGCTGAGCCATGTCAGAAAGGTCCCGCCAGATCGATGCTTTGAGCCGCAGCTGAAAGGCCCGCAGCAGAAGCTTCGAGAGCGACGAGAACCAGGCGGCCGCAATGAAGGCCACCACCAGCACCACCACCTTGACCCGGGGATCTTCCGGGACCAGCCCTTCCCAGGGGATCGAAGGCCGATTCTCGCCGCCGACGACCACCGTGAACAGACGGGCCACCAGGGCCACCACCACCAGATCTGCAACGCCGGCGAGGATCGCCAGGGGGATCAGCCGCATCAGCGCCCGCTTGCGGCGCTGCGGCAATTGGGCCAGAAGTCGCACCAAACTCTTGAAGGTTTGGCTTTTGCGAAACATCTGGTCAGACTTTTGTGGGAATCGTACCCGTGCCGCCAGAAGGGCCGCCGCTGCGCCAGCCAGTCAGTTCAGTGATCGCCACATGGCCGAAAACCGCCGCCGCCACTGGTCGATCCGCACCGCCAGCACCGGAGCTGAACGTAACGGCGAGGCCCCTTCCCGGAGCAGGTGCGTCCAGTGGGCGTCGATGGCCTCCAGGGCGGTGTGCCAGCGCTCCTGCAGCACCGGCTCGCTGCAGGCCTCCAGCAGGCTGGAGAGCCGCGCCGGTGGCGGCAGCCAGGCCTGCGGGTCGGCCACCGCCGCCTGGATCCGCTCCAGATCGTGCTCCAGGGTGCCGCAGCCGATCTGGTGGCCCACCATCCCCGGATCGAGGCTGTCGGCCAGGGCGTGGTTGAGGCTGCTGAACACCACGCAACCGCAGGCCAGGGCCTCCAGCGGCGGCAATCCGAAACCCTCGCTCACCCCCCGGCCGCGCCAGTAGTCGGCGGAGTCGTACAACACCACCGCCGCACTGTTGAACAGATCCACCAGATCGTCCACCCAGCCGCTCTGGACCTCCACCCGCAGCCCCCGTCGGCGCAGGGCCGGCACCAGATGCTCCAGGACGTAGCGGCTGCTCTTGCGCTGCTGCACGAGCACGTCGATCGGCCGGCCGCAGCCCAGGGGTGCCGCCCGGTTGCCCCGCTCCAGCCACTTGGGCTGCAGCGCATTGGGCACCAGGAACAGGGGATTGCGGGGAGCCCGATCGCCCCAGTAGCCGAGGGTGTTGCGGCTCACCGCCAGAAGCGGCACCCCGGGCGGCAGGGAGAACCCGTAGCCGCTGCTGTGGGCGTGGTAGGCCACGGGCCTGCCATGCAGCCGCCGCAGCAGGCGGGGCACGTCAAACCCCCAGCTGACGATCCAGAGCGCGTCCCCGGGCGCCGGCTCCCGGGCCAGCAGGTCATCAAGGAACGGATGGTCGGGCTCCCGCTTCCGGTAGGTGACCACCTCGGTGGGCGCCAGCTGGGCCGTCAGCCGGGCGGTCTGCAGCTCCACCAGCAGCCCGCCGCCGCGGAAGCGGCCGGTGGTGCCGGGAAGCAGGAAGCGAATCGGGCGCACGCGGAAGGGAGGGGGCGGCGTCCGCCGCTGGCCTGGGAAACCTAGGCGGGAACGGCTTCCGTGCTGCCGGCCCGGGTGCGGCGGGTGAGGAAACCGAACAGCACCTTGCCGATCGCGGCCACCAGATTGCCTTCCAGCTCCTGGAACATCTTCATGTTGCAGTGGAAGGCTTCGTTGGCCTCGGCCACGATCCGGTCGGCCATGGCCTGGTCGATGGGCAGGCTGTCGAGGGTGGCGCGGTAGTTGGCCTTGAACGCCTTCTCATCATCGATGGCGTCGAATTCGTAGAAGCGCAGGCCATCGTGCTCGCCCAGATTCATGGCCTTCTGGGCGATGTTCTTGAGGATCTGGCCACCGGAAAGATCGCCGATGTAGCGGGTGTAGTGGTGGCCCACCAGCAGTTCGGGTGACTCCTTCGCCACCTGGTGCAGGCGGGCCACATACTCCTGGGCGCCGGGGGTGGCGCGGATCTGCTGCCGCCAGTCACCGCCGAAGTAAAAGGCCAGATCCTGCTCGAGGGACTCGCGGCGGTTGAGCGCGGGGGAGGCGATCGGACCGACGACCGGATGGTCGACCAGCTTGCCGATCTCCTCTTCCATGGCGCTGTAGACGAACCACAGGTCGGCCACCAGGGTGCGATAGCTGGCCTTGTCGACCACCCCCTTGAGGAAACAGCTCACGAAACCGGTGTTCTCGGCCATCGTGTGGGCTTTCTTCGTTCCCTCACGGAGTTGGGAAGCAAGGGCGACAGACATGGGATCGGAAGACTGCACGGGCAGACGTACCAACGTAGGTGGGGCCCTCAGGGACAGGCGGCAAGGTTGCGAAGGATTACGCGGCCCGCTGGCCGCTGGCCGAGACGCCACCGAAGAGATCGAACAGTTCGCGGCAGATCTGCTGGAGTGCCGTGATCACCTCTGCGCAGGGAAGGTGGGAGCCCGAGGGCTGCCAATCCCCCACGGTGGCCAGTCGCCAGCGCTCCGATTCATAGGTGAGCCCCCGGATCAGCACGCCCAGCAGCCGGGGCCGTTCGCCGGATCCGGCCGGGGCGCTCTCCAGCCGCAGCTGCACCAGCAGCGACCGGCACTGCAGCCGGGGGCTCCAGCCGGGGAAGTGGAAGGAGAGATCCAGGGTTTCCCGCTCATCGAAGGCCCGGGTGAGGGGATCGTCCCGCCAGGGGGTGAGGTTCGCCCGGGCCGCGGGGAAATGCAGGCGGAAATGACCCACCACCGCAGCGATCGCGGCGGCCAGTTCCACCGATCGGGCCTGGTCGGCCGCATTCATGCCGTTTCCCCTGAGCAGACAGCCAACTTGCTCGAAACCTAGGCTCATCGGCGCGTTCCGTGCCGACTCCATGGCCACATACGAGAAGCTCACCGTCCCAGCCAGCGGCACGGCGATCCGATTCGAGGGCGGCCAGCCGATCGTGCCCAGCGATCCGATCATCCCCTTCATCCGCGGCGACGGCACCGGCGTGGACATCTGGCCCGCCACCCAGCGGGTGCTGGATGCGGCGGTCGCCAAGGCCTACGGCGGTGAGCGCCGCATCGAATGGTTCAAGGTGTATGCCGGCGACGAGGCCTGCGAGCTCTACGGCACCTACCAGTACCTGCCCCAGGACACCCTGACGGCGATCGAGCAGTACGGCGTGGCCATCAAGGGACCGCTCACCACCCCGATCGGCGGCGGCATCCGCTCGCTGAACGTTGCCCTGCGTCAGATCTTCGATCTGTACTGCTGTGTGCGGCCCTGCCGCTACTACGACGGCACCCCCAGCCCCCACAAGCGGCCCCAGGACCTCGACGTGGTGGTGTACCGGGAGAACACCGAGGACATCTACATGGGGATCGAGTGGGAGGCCAGCGATCCGGTCTGCGTGGAGCTGATCGCCCACCTCAACGACACGGTGATCCCGGCCAACGGCAAGCTCGGCCAGCGGCGCATCCCCGAGGGTTCCGGCATCGGCATCAAACCGGTGAGCAAGGCCGGCACCCAGCGCCATGTGCGCAAGGCGATCCGCCACGCCCTGGGCCTGGAGGGCGCGAAGCGCCACGTGACTCTGGTGCACAAGGGCAACATCATGAAGTTCACCGAAGGGGCCTTCCGCGACTGGGGCTACGAGCTGGCCACCACCGAATTCAGAGGCCAGTGCATCACCGAACGGGAGAGCTGGATCCTGGGGAACCTGGAGGAGAAGCCCGGCCTCAGCATCGAGGACAACGCCCGCCTGATCGAACCCGGCTACGACAGCCTCACCCCCGAGAAGAAGGCGGCCGTCGACGCGGAGGTGAAGGCCGTGATCGACGCCATCGGCGAAAGCCACGGCGGCGGCAAATGGAAGCAGATGGTGATGGTCGACGACCGCATCGCCGACAGCATCTTCCAGCAGATCCAGACCCGGCCCCAGGAGTATTCGGTGCTCTGCACCCTCAACCTCAACGGCGACTACATCTCCGATGCGGCCGCCGCCGTGGTGGGCGGCCTCGGCATGGCGCCGGGGGCCAACATCGGCGACAACGCCGCCATCTTCGAGGCCACCCACGGCACCGCTCCCAAGCACGCCGGCCTCGACCGGATCAACCCGGGATCGGTGATCCTCTCCGGCGTGATGATGCTCGAATACATGGGCTGGCAGGAAGCCGCCGACCTGATCACCCAGGGGATCAGCGCCGCGATCGCCAACAAGGAGGTCACCTACGACCTGGCCCGGCTGATGGAACCCCGCGCCGAGGCTGTCAGCTGCTCGGGCTTTGCCGAAGCCGTGGTGCGCCACTTCGGGGGGTGAGGCCACGGGGGCGAGCGGCAACAATGGAGGGCATGAGCCTTCCGTCCACCGCCGCCAGCGGGTCCCCGGGTGCCGCAGCCCCCGGCGCCGGCTTCATCGCCGCCGACCCGTGTGTCCACTGCGGCTTCTGCCTGCCCACCTGCGCCAGCTACCGGGTGCTGGCCACCGAAATGGACTCCCCCAGGGGGCGCATCCATGCCCTCAAGGCGATCGACGCCGGCGAGCTGGTGCTGGATGCCACGGTGGCGAAGCATTTCGACAGCTGCCTGGGCTGCTTCGCCTGCGTCACCGCCTGCCCGGCGGGGGTGCGCTACGACCAGCTGATCGAAACCATGCGGCCGCAGCTGAATGCTCCCGAGCTGCGTAGCCCCGCGCAACGGGCCTTCCGGCGCCTGATCTTCGCCCTGCTCCCGTATCCCCAGCGGCTGCGGGCCCTGCTGACGCCCCTGCGGGCCTACGCCGGCACACCCCTGCAGGCCCTGGCGCGCCGCAGCGGCCTCACCCGCCTGTTCGGGCCCCAGATCGCGGCGATGGAGAAGCTGCTGCCGCCGCTGCCCCAGCAGGCCTTCCGCGACGACTGGCCCGTGGTCGTGCCGGCATGCGGGCCCCGCCGCTATCGGGTCGGGCTGGTGCTCGGCTGCGTCCAGCGCGTCTTCGAGCCTGGGGTGAACGCCGCCGCCATCCGGGTGCTGGCCGCCAACGGCATCGAAGTGGTGATCCCCCCGGATCAGGGCTGCTGCGGCGCCATGACCCACCACCAGGGGGAACTGGACCAGACCCGGGAGCTGGCGACGGCCCTGGTGGCCAGCTTCGAGGCGGTGATCGGCCCGGGAAGGGCGGCGGGGCCCGAACCCCTCGACGCCCTGCTGGTGGCCGCCTCGGGCTGCGGCCACACCCTGAAGGCCTACGGGGAGATCCTCGGCACCACCCATCCGCTGCTCGGCACCGTGGCCGACATCCAGGAGTTTCTCGACGGGGTCGGCCTCAGCGACAGCTTCCAGGCGGCCCTGCGGCCGCTGCCGCACGACGACGGCACGGCCGCCAGTGCGGAGCATCCCCTGGAGCTGGCCTACCACGATGCCTGCCACCAGCTGCACGGCCAGGGCCTGGCGGCCCAACCGCGGCGCCTACTGGGCCGGATTCCCCATGTCCGGATCCGGGAAGCCACCGAAGCCGGTGTCTGCTGCGGCAGCGCCGGCATCTACAACCTGGTGCAGCCGGAGGAAGCCGCCGAACTGGGGCGGATCAAGGCGGCCGATCTGTCCGGCACCGGCGCCGAGCTGGCGGTGAGCGCCAACATCGGCTGCACGCTGCAGATCCGCCAGGCCATGGAGGGGCAGCAGCGGCCCCTGCCGGTGCTCCATCCGATCGAGCTGCTGGATCGCAGCTACGGCGGCCAGGCCTGAGCCTCCATGCGCCGCCAGGCCTCCAGCAAGGTGCGGTCATCGCCCAGGTTGCCGGGAAAGGTGAGCAGGGGCAGGGGCCCCAGGCGGGGATCGGAGCCAGTCTCGGTGGCGGGCCTGGGGTCGGCCAGCACCAGCGACAGTCCCGGCAGCAGCTGGCCCTGGAGCTCCACCTTCTCCAGATCCAGCCCATCGGCCAGCAGGGTGTGGGTGGTGATGCCGCCCTTGCTGATCAGATAGCCCAGCCCCGGCGCGAGGGCGGCCCCCAGCCGCGCCATCACCGCCGCCAAGGCGAGGCCCAGCGCCCGGCGTTCGCCGGCATGGCGGCAGCGGGCCTCGCCGCGACTGGTGAACAGCACCGGCGTGCGGCCTCCCTCCAGCACCTCCTGCAATCGCCGCCCCCAGGCCTGCTCCAGGGAGGCCAGCAACCGCACGGGCTCTGGGCCCTCCAGCAGCCGCTGCACCTTGGCCACCTCCAGTTCCACCCCGACACAACCGGGTTCCGCCAGCAACCGCTCCAGCTGCCGGTCGGCCAGGGGCACATGGGAGCCCACCAGCACCAGCCCCGGCAGGGGCCTGGCGGCGCGGCAACGGCGCAGGGCCGCCAGGCCCGCCGGAGACAACGGCTGGGGCCGCAGCGAAGCCAGGGACTGGATCAGGCTGGCGGCACTCTGGAACAGGAAACGGCGGGGCCGTCCATCGCCTCGTCCGTCGCTGGGACCATCCCCCGCCGACCCACCGACCGCGATCAGCGAGCGCACCGCGCTGGCCAGGGCCGCCAGCTGGCCCTCGGAGGCCCCATCGACCGCCACGCAGGCGTTGCCCTCGAGACGCGCCAGGTGTCGGCGCAGGGGCGCCCCACCCAGCTCCAGCTCCCGCCAGCCGATGCGGTCCACCGCAGCGGCAGGAATACGGCCACCACTCTTCTCCGCCACCCAGTCCGGCAGAGAGCTGGTGCCGTAGGCGAACAGGCCATCCTTGGCGAACGGGCTCTCGTGCACCGGCCGGCCGTGCAGCAGGTGCACCCCATCCACGGTGGTGCGCCCCCCTTCGAGGAAGGCGGGCACCATCAGGGTGGCATCGAAGGGGCCGAGTTCCGCCGCGATCACCTCCACCTCCAGGGGGAAGTGGCCCCGCAGGGTGGAGTCGCCCCGGCTCACCACCAGCCAGCCGCCGATGGAGCCGGTGGCCAGCGCCTGGCCGAGGGCGGGGCGCAGGGCGCGGCAGATCTCACGCACCCGCTGCGCCGCCAGAGCCGGGTCCAGGGCCCGGGTGTTGGCCAGCAGGAACAGCAGCGGCGACGGGTGGGCCAGCCCGGCGGCCAGGGCCTCGGCATCCCAACGCAACAGCAGGGGACAGCTGTGCACCGTCTGGGAGCCGGTGGGGTCGTCGTCGATGACGATGATCTTGAGGTCGACCCTGGTGTCGACGGCTGCCTGCGCCATGGCACCATCGTGCCGTGATGCGACCTGAGCCCAGCGAGCTGCAGGAGCTGGTGCGGGATCTGCACCGGCAGAGATCGGCCTGGCTGCCGGCCGGCCTCGGCAGCCGGCTCGACTGGGGACCGCCCGTCCAGGAGCCCTGCACGGTGGTCAGCTGCGCCGCGCTGCGGGGCGTGCGGGAGTTCAATCCCGGCGACTTCACCATCACCGTGGCCGCCGGTACACCACTGGTGGAGGTGCAGGAGGCCCTTGGACACCAGGCCCAGTGGTTGTCGGTGGACGCCCCCTGGGGAGACGGCGAAGGCGGCGCCGCCGGCAGCATCGGTGGCCTGGTGGCCCGGGGCCTGGCGGGCGGCTACCGCCAGCGCTACCTGGGGGTGAGGGATCAGCTGATCGGTATCGCCCTGATGCGGGCCGACGGGGTGACGGCCAGGGCCGGCGGCAAGGTGGTCAAGAACGTGGCCGGCTACGACCTGATGCGGCTGTTCACCGGCAGCTGGGGCTCCCTGGGGCTGATCACCGAGCTGACCCTGCGCACCCTGCCCCAGCCGCCCCTGCGCCGCAGTGTCTGCTTCCAGGGGGGGGCGGCGGAGCTGGCCGGCCTCAGCCGTTGGTTGCTGGGCTCCAGCCTCAGCCCGGAGCGGATCGACTGGTGGAACAGCAACCTGGCCGCTGCCGCCGGCCTGCCCCCCGAGCCCCTGCTGCTGATCGGCCTGGCCAGCGTCGACGCCGCCACCCTCCAGGAACAGGTGCGCTGCCTGCAGGAACGCTGTGTCCTGCCGGCCCGGGTGCTGGAGGCCGCCACCACCGGCACCTGGCTGGCCCGGGCCCGGGGAGGAAAAGCCGCCGCCCCGCCCACGGATGCCGTGCCCACCATCCCCACCACCGCTCCTGCTTGGCTGCTGCGCCTCGGTGTCAGCCCCGACCGGCTCGAGACGCTGATGCAGGACCAGGCCCTGGCGGGTCTGGCGGTGGACATGGCGGCCGGCAGCGGCCTCGGCCTGGCCTGGACAGACCCGGCGGAAGCGCAGGCCGCCGTGACCTCAAGCCAGGTGCTGGCGCTGCGCAGCCTCTGCGTTCAGCTGGGGGGCCATCTCACGGTGCTGCGTCAGCCCCCGGGCGCCTCCCTGCCGGCCTGGCTGGATGCCCCCTCCCGGCCGCTGATCGAAGCGATCAAACGCCGCTTCGATCCGGCCGGCCAGCTGGCGCCGGGCCGGCTGCCGGGCGTGGCTCAGAGCCTTTCGACGCTGTAGCGGCAAGCCAGCTCGATGGACTCTCCGGCGGGCACCAGCAGGCGCCGCTCCCCCGTGCTCAGGGCCCCCCGCGGCCCGCTCCAGGGCTCCAGGCAGAGCATCCGCCGAGGCGGATCGCTCCACACCACCACCAGATCCATCGGCGCCGAGGGATGCAGCGTCACCACCCGGCCACCCGCCGGATCCACCAGCCGCACAGGGCCCTGGCTGCTGCAGAGGAAATCGACGCCCTGCTCCAGCCTGGACAGCTGATCCGCGGTGACTGCGGCAGCCATGGTGAGGTGGTCGAAGCAGTCCTCCGGCAGACCTTCGAGCCGCACGTTGGCCGGATCGGCGACGGCGATGTAGGGGTGCAGGCCCAGGCTGAAGGGGAGGGGATCGGTGCCGGCCTCGCCCCGGTGGCTGATCCGGGCCGTGATCGCCAGGGCGGACGGCTGCAGCCGCAGCTCCAGCTCCAGGGCAAAGGCGAAAGGGAAGTGGGGTCGGCTGAGGGGGCTGTCCTCGAGGCGCAGGCGTACGCCGTCCCCCGCCGGGAGCGGGGCGATCGACCAGGGCAGATCGCGGGCAAAGCCGTGCTGGGGCAATGGGAAGCTCCCCTGGGGCAGCACAAGCGCGTCGGCGGGCAGATTGCCGCAGATGGGGAAGAGCACGGGGATTCCGCCCCGCACCGACTTGGCGGGGTCCGCGAAGCGCTCGGCATCGAAGTAGAGGATCTCATCGCCACCGCAGCGCCAGCCGCTGACCAGCCCACCGCGCTCGGGAGCGATGGTGAGCCCATCGCCGCTGGCCGGATCGGTGAAGTGCCACAGGGGGGAGGCCCCGGTGGGGGGGTGCAGGGTCATGGCGAGGGGGCGGAGGGGGTAGGCCGGGGGCTGGTGAGGCCCTGCTGCTGCAGAAAACGTTCAAACGGGCCCGCCAGCGAGCGGCTCCCCGACACGCTCAGGTGGTGGGAATCGGCATAGAGCGGCGTGCCATCGGGCCGGCGGTAGACCACCCGGCCGTCGGGTGCCACCAGGTAGGGGGTGGGGTCGAACACATGCACGTTGGGCAGGCCGACCGCCACCTCCCCGAGCAGTTTCTGCAGGGTGTCCCGCATGCGGGCAGTGGTGGCGGGATCGCCGGCGCAACTGCTGCCGGCCTGGTCCTGGCAGGCCACCGGCTCCCTGGCCAGGGAGGGGTTGTCGACCACCAGCACCAGCTGGAGGCCCCTGGCCGCCAGCCGTTGGGCATAGGCCCGCATGCTGGCCACCCAGGCCTGACGCACCTCGGCAATGCGCAGGCGACGGTCCCCCAGGTAGGTGGGAGCCCCATAGCCCCGGCCCTCCACGTCGTTGCTGGCGAGGTAGTTGTGCAGGAAGCCCGACACCAGAACGATGTCGCCGGGCTTGAGGCGCTGCAGGGAGCGCTCCATCTCGCCGGCGGAGAACTGGCGGCAGGATTCGTAGCGGCCCTGCTGCCAGGTGACGGTGAGCTCCGGATCGATCAGGCAGGCGCCCATGGCGGCGAAGGTGAGGCGCTGGCCGGTGCGGGCCGTGACCGCGTCCAGCATCGGCAGCAGGTGCTGGGCATGGGAATCCCCCAGCAGGAAGATCTCCCGCGCACCGGGGAGGCCTTGCCGGTTGCACTGGTCGAAATTCGGCCGGGTGGTGGCGTTGTAGGGCTTGCCACTGGCCACGGTGCAATCGCTGGTGATGCCGGTGCCGGGGATCAGGGGATTGAGGGCATGGACCCGCTCGCTGATCGGCACCGGATCGGCATCCACACCCAGGAACAACTTGCCGCGGAACTGGTGGTGCAACGCATCGATGCCGAGCCACAGCCCCACCACCGCCAGCAGCGCCAGCA
>JAUCZB010000025.1 GCA_030373325.1 Cyanobium sp. CZS25K
GAGCTGGTGACCAGCGAACCGTGCATGGCGGAGAACAGGGAGCCACCGAACACACCCGCCACCCCCAGCATGTGGAAGGGATGCATCAGGATGTTGTGCTCAGCCTGGAACACCAGCATGAAGTTGAAGGTGCCGCTGATGCCGAGGGGCATGCCATCGGAGAAGGACCCCTGGCCGAAGGGATAGATCAGGAACACCGCGAAGGCCGCCGAGAGGGGGGCTGAGTAGGCGACGCAGATCCAGGGGCGCATGCCCAGGCGGTAGGAGAGTTCCCACTGCCGACCCATGTAGGCGGAGATACCGATCAGGAAGTGGAAGACCACCAGCTGGTAGGGACCTCCGTTGTACAGCCACTCATCGAGGCTGGCGGCTTCCCAGATGGGGTAAAGGTGCAGACCGATGGCGTTGCTCGAAGGAACAACGGCACCGGAAATGATGTTGTTGCCCTGGATCAGGGAGCCGGCGACGGGCTCACGGATGCCGTCGATGTCGACGGAGGGGGCCGCGATGAAGGCGACGATGAAGCAGATGGCGGCAGCCAGCAGGCAGGGGATCATCAGCACACCGAACCAACCGACGTAGATGCGGTTGTTGGTGGAGGTGACCCAGGCACAGAAGCTTTCCCAGCTTCCGGAGCGGCCGCTGCGGATGGCAGTGGTCATGGAAGTAAGACGAGAAGAGGTCGCAGAGATACCTCCACAAGGGAGGTCAATTCAAATTACGCAATGCCTTTTCAGGCTGGGCCGATCGCAATGATCCTTCAGCCAATCAGGCCGTTACGCAAACAAAATTCATGAAGCAACTTCATGAACTCGCGCTAGGGAGCCGATGGCAGAGTTGCGCGCTCTGGGGAGGCCAGCTGCTGGCCGATCCAGGCCCGGCCCTGTTGCAGGAACCCCGGCCAGTCGAGTTTCTCCGCCTCGGCCGCCCTTGCCACCAGCAGGGGCGCCTGCCGCTTGATCACCTCCAGATCCGGCGCCTCGACGCCGGCGGAAAGGGCCAGAACATCGGCCATCGCGTGGCTCACCACCCGGGTGAGATAGGCCGCGCTCAGGGCCTGGAGCGCCCCGCCCACCACCCAGGTGGCGCCATGCAGACGCACGGCAGCGGCCAGGGCCTGGCTGCTCCACTCCACCACCCCCAGGAGCAGGGAGGCCTTCCCCAGTTCGACGGCGGCGGCCTTGAGCTGCTCCAGGGTCCAGGGGCAGTCCCATAGGCGGGCCATCTCCTGCAGCATCAGCCCGTTGGCCGCCGCCAGCACCACCAGATCCAGGGAGGGCAGGGGGGCGGCGAACACCCCCGCCGCCACCACCCACTGCGTGCGCTGCTGCATCTGGACCAACCGTTGCCGCCGCAGCCGCTCCAGGTCCGCCTGCCAGTCGCGGTGCAGGTCCTCGATGCGCCGCAACGGCGTGCGTCGACGCAGAGAGGCGCCGTCCTTCACCAGCCAGCGGGCCAAGGGCTCCAGGCAGGTGGTCAGGCCTTCAGGGCGGCCGTCCCACGGCAGCAGACGTACCGGGTCGGCCCCAGGCCACTGGGACAGCAGTTCGGCGGCCAGGGAGGCCGGATCACACGGGGCCTCCGGTTGCACCAGAAGCCAGATGGGCTGGTTGGCCGGCACCGCCTCGAGCCAGCGCAGATCGGCGGCCCGCAGGGGGGTCTTCAGGTGGAACAGCACCACGTCGGCGGCGGCGAAGCCCTCCGGCCAGCGCCGCTCCTGGCTGACCGCCGGCAAGGCTTCGCCCCAGAGCAGGCTCAGGGCCAGCCGGCCGCGCAGGGCCTGCTGGAGCTGGGGGGCCCAGGAGGCCTCGGGGGCGACGGAACCGACCAGGGCGAGATGGAGGCCTGGTCGGGCCCCTTCCTCACGCAGGGCCGCGAGGGCCGCGCGGCGCCGCCCCTGGTCCTCACCGGGTTCGCCATCCAGCTGCTCGAACCGGAGCAACAGTTGCTCACAACGCACCAGCCAGGCTTCGAAGCTGCTGGGCAAGCGCAGCGGCGCGAGCCGGCTGGGCCGCCGGCCCAGCCACCACCAACCCGCCGCGAGCCCCCCCAGCCCCATCAGAGCCAGGCCTTCCCCGGGCAGCGCCCGCAGGATCAGCTCCCCCCCCAGCACCCCCCCTGCCAGCAGCAGGGCCTGCCTGCCCCAGCCGGCGGACAGCAGGGAGGCCAGGGCGGCTGGGCGCAGGGGATCCGGGGGCGTCAAGGGTGGGTACCGGCGGCGATGCCTCTCTAGCTCAGAAGTGACGGGGCTCACAGCCCCGACACCGCTCGGAAGACACCGCTGGGAACACAACACCCCTGCAGAACCGGGCCGGACGCAGCATGATTCCCCTGTCGTCCTGAGCCGATCCGTGCCATCTTCCGATGCCCGTTCCGGCCTGGCGGCGACGGAGGACGGCCTGTTTCTGCTCGAGGAGCATCGGCGGCAGCTGCACCGCGCCCATGAGGAGCTGCGGGGCAGCACCCACTGGCACGGCGGCCTGCCGGTGCTGCTGCTGGAGCGGTGCTGGCTGCGCCTCAGCCGCGTGGCCGTGGAGCATCTCGCGAGCCGCCTGCCCCCGGACTGCAGCCAGGAGGCCCCGGAATTGCGCCGCTATCGGGAGCTGGTGGCCGACGGTCGATCGGCCTGGGAGGCCGAACGGCTCTGCTGGGAGGATTTCGGGGCGGAGGCCTGCCGCGAGGCGTTGCGCAGGTTCTGGGCCGCCCAGGAACGGGGAACCCAGGGCTGGACCCTGGAGACCTACCTGGAGCTGCTGCACCAGTACCGGCTGCGGTTCGCCAGCGAGGGGCCACGGCCCGTGCCCCTGCTGGTGCTGGCCCGGCGGGAAGGCTCTCCCCATCGCGGCAGGCATCGGCTGCTGTGGCTCGGGCCCGACGCTGCAGAGGGCCGGCCGTCGATGCGCGACACTTGCCCCTGATTGCAGGCTGCGGCGATGGCCGACGACACCAACACACCTCTTCCCGTGGGCACCGGCCGAAGGGAATCCTCCGAGCGGGGAAGCCGTTCGGGGCCGAACCGGGAACCGGGCGGCTTCCGCATCCGCCTGAGCGACAACGAGCTGCAGGCGGCCCGCGCCCTGCAGGAGGCCTTCGGTCTGCGCTCCACCGTGGCGGTGCTGGGGTTCTCGCTGCGCACCCTCGCCGACCAGCTGGAGAAGGGACAGCTCGAGGCGCTGGTGGCCGAACATCGCGCCCAGGCGGGCTCCCGCGCCCCTGCCCCCCGGGGAGGGGAGCCACGCCGGGGAGGGGGGGAAGGCCAACACCGCCAGGCTGGCGGCCGTGGCGGCCACGGCGCGGCCCGCGTCGATCCCTTCGCCCGGCCCAGCAAGCCCGCTGTCCCCGTTGAGGTCACCCAGGAGGTGATCGACCAGGAAGCTCCTGCGGACTTGGCGGCTGAACCGGGGGCCGAAGCCACGCCAGTGGAAGCCACGGAAGCGGGAGCGGCTGCCGAGGCTGTCGCAGAACCGGCTGAAACGGTGATGTCCTCGCCCGAGCCCCTGCTCGACGCCACCCCGGACGCGTGAGCGATCCCAGCGGCTCGTCGGTGCGGCCCCGGGTGTTGTCCGGCGTGCAGCCCACCGGGGCGCTGCACCTGGGCAACTGGCTCGGTGCGATCCGCAACTGGGTGGCCCTGCAGGACAGCCACGAGACCTTCTTCTGTGTGGTCGACCTGCATGCGATCACGGTGCCCCACGATCCGCGCCGCCTGGCGGAGGACACCCTCAGCACGGCAGCCCTTTACCTGGCCTGCGGCATCGACCCGCAGCGGGCCACGGTGTTCGTGCAGAGCCACGTGAGCGCCCACAGCGAACTGTGCTGGCTGCTCAATTGCGTCACGCCGCTCAACTGGCTGGAGCGGATGATTCAGTTCAAGGAGAAGGCGCTCAAGCAGGGCGACAACGTCTCCGCCGGCCTGCTCGATTACCCGGTGCTGATGGCCGCGGACATCCTTCTCTATGACGCCGACCTGGTGCCGGTGGGGGAAGACCAGAAGCAGCACCTCGAACTGGCCCGCGACATCGCCCAGCAGCGCATCAACGCCCGCTTCGCGCCGGATCCGGAGCAGCCCATCCTCAAGGTGCCCGAGCCCCTGATCCTGCGGGAGGGGGCGCGGGTGATGAGCCTCACCGACGGCACCAGCAAGATGAGCAAGAGCGACCCGAACGAGGGCTCGCGCATCACCCTGCTGGACCCCCCCGAGGTCATCACCCGCAAGATCAAGCGTGCCAAGACCGATCCGGTCATGGGGCTGGAGTTCTCGAACCCCGAGCGGCCGGAGGCCGACAACCTGCTCGGCCTCTATGCCCTGATGGCGGGCCTCAGCCGCGAGCAGGCGGCCACGGCGTGCGCCTCGATGGGCTGGGGTGCCTTCAAACCGCTTCTGGCGGAAGCCACGGTGGAAGCCCTTCGGCCCCTGCAGCGGCGCTACGCGGAACTGCGCAGCGATCCGGGCAGCCTCGAGGCGGTGCTTGAGGAGGGACGGGAGCGGGCTGTGACCGTGGCCGAAGCAACGCTGCAGCGGGTGCGCAGCGCCCTGGGCTTTCTGGCCGCAGGCTGAGCTTTCTGGCGGCGAATTGGTGCGAAGGCACGCCCCGCTGACAAGGCCTGACGGGGAAGTGTGAATCAATCGTTACGCATTGATCACGACGGCTGATCGTTCGGCTTGCTTCATGGCGCTTGGCCTGGTGACGGGCGGCCGGGGACGGAATCCGGGAAAATCTTGGAAATCCCCCTGGCCCGACTGAGGCCTCCCTGAGAGCGCGTCCCACTCTGAGCAGTTACCAGCACGTCAGCGGCCGTTCTGTCTAGTACGGGCGCCGGGGTCTCGCGTGAGGGTGCCGTGGCTGAGCAAGGTCATGGACTCCTGACGAACCTTCGCCCTTGCGTGCTCCCCACCTGCTGCCGCCGAATTCCCATCAGCGCGGCCCGCTGGCCCTGGTCGTGACGCTGCTGATGCTGCCGATGGCGCCATGGCCGGCCGCACCGCTGCCCCGACCGGTGGCCGTTGCCACGGCCCGGCCGGCGCAGGCCGTGGTGAGCGGTCGCTTTGGGATCACTCCCGAGCGCCGGGCCCTGCTCAACACGATCCGCTACGCCGAAGGCACCTGGATCGGAGGCAGCGAGGAGGGTTACCGGGTGCTATTTGGAGGTGAGCGCTTCGGCGATCTCAGCCGGCACCCGGACATGGTCGTGCGGCGCCGCTATGCCAGCGCCGCCGCCGGGGCTTACCAGTTCCTGCCCACCACCTGGAACCGGGCCGCCGCAGATCTCGGACTCAGGGATTTCCGTCCCGCCAGCCAGGACCAGGCGGCCCTGCACCTGGTGCACGCGCGGGGGGCGCTGCAGCGCTTCGATCGCCAGGGGCTCACGGCCGAGGTGCTGGCGCGGCTGGCGCCGGAGTGGGCCTCCCTGCCGACGCTCGAGGGAGTCAGCCACTACGGCCAGCCGGTGAAAGACCGCAACGAACTGCAGCGGTTCTACCAGCGGGAACTGGAGCGGCAGCGGAGCCTCACCAGCGCCTGAGCCCGCTCAGGGCTCCCGGTACACCACGCGGCCCCGTTCGTCGTTGCCCACATCGAGCAGGTCGCTGAGAAGCAGCCGCTCGATCTCGGCGCTGACCACGCTGCTGTTGGCCTGGGGGGGCAGCTGCAGCTCCAGCAACGCGTCGTTGAGGGTGAAGCCGGCCTTGCCGCTGCGACGGGCGAGCTGCAGCAACTGCCGCTCCATGGGGGGGTAGGCCGCCGTTTCACTCCCCGCCACGGCCTCCTCCAGCAGCAGTGACTGGTTGGCCTGCCGCACCATGTCGGGCACCAGCACCAGATCCAGCAGCTGGCCGATGCCGCAGAACCCGAAGGTGAGCAGCCAGAGGGTGCCGCTCAGGGGCTTGCGGTTGTAGAAGCGCGGCAGGCCGCAGATCCCCACCAGGCAAGTGCACCACAGCAGGTAGCTGAGGGCCACGCTGCGCCGCTCAGCGGTGTGGCTCAGCGCCAAACCCGGTGGCCGGGTCGGGGCTGGCCGCTGATCCGGACTCTGGACGGGTCCTGGCGTGGGTCGGGCGGCCATCACAGTGCTCAGCTCCCCCAACCTAGTGCCGCCGCTCGGACCCCCCGGCCTTCCGGGGCGGGCCTGGGGAGGGGGGCATCGGTGGGCCTGGATACCATGCCTTCAACAGGTGTCCGTCATGTCGTCCGCCCCCCCTTCGCCGCTGCCACCGGCCTCCAACCCCGCCCTCCCGGAGGGTGACCCCTGCGATGGCGCCGCCATCGTGTTGCCGAAAACGAGCGAAAGCCCCCAGCTGCTGCGGATCCGCCATTCCATGAGCCATGTGCTCGCCATGGCGGTGCAGAAGCTGTTTCCCAAGGCCCAGGTGACCATCGGTCCCTGGACCGAAACCGGCTTCTACTACGACTTCGACAACCCGGATCCCTTCACCGAGGCCGACCTGAAGGCGATCCAGAAGGAGATGGGCAAAATCATCGGCCGCCGACTCCCCCTGGAGCGCATCGAGGTGAGCCGCGAGGAAGCCGAGCGCCGGATCCGGGCCCAGAACGAGCCCTACAAGCTGGAGATCCTGGCGGGGCTCACCGAACCGATCACGCTTTACACCCTGGGGGACCAGTGGTGGGATCTCTGCGCCGGCCCCCATGTGGCCCATACCGGCGAGCTCAACCCCAAGGCCTTCGCCCTCGAGAGCGTGGCCGGGGCCTACTGGCGCGGGGATGAGAAACGCGCCCAGCTGCAGCGCATCTACGGCACCGCCTGGGAGACGCCGGAGCAGCTGGCGGAGCACAGGCGCCGCAAGGAGGAGGCCCTGCGCCGCGACCATCGGCGGCTTGGCACCGACCTCGACCTGTTCTCGATCGAGGAGGAGGCCGGCGCTGGCCTGGTGTTCTGGCATCCCCGCGGCGCCCGCATGCGCCTGCTGATCGAGGACTTCTGGCGGCAGGCCCATTTCGAGGACGGCTACGAGCTCCTCTACACCCCCCATGTGGCGGACCTCAGCCTCTGGAAGACCTCAGGCCACCTCGACTTCTACAGCGAGAGCATGTTCGGGCCGATGGCGGTCGACGAGCGGCAGTACCAGCTCAAGCCAATGAACTGCCCGTTCCATGTGCTCACCTTCGCCAGCCGTCTGCGGTCCTACCGGGAGCTGCCGATCCGCTGGGCCGAACTGGGCACGGTGTACCGCTACGAGCGGCCCGGGGTGATGCACGGGCTGATGCGGGTGCGCGGCTTCACCCAGGACGACGCCCACGTCTTCTGTCTGCCTGAGCAGATCTCCGATGAGATCCTGCGGGTGCTCAATCTCACCGAGCGCATCCTCTCCACCTTCGATTTCCGCAGCTACGAGATCCATCTCTCCACCCGCCCGGAGAAGTCGATCGGCGAGGACGCCGTCTGGGAGCTGGCCACCGCAGGTCTGGTGGAGGCCCTGGAGCGCAAGGGCTGGGCCTACAAGGTGGACGAGGGCGGGGGCGCCTTCTACGGCCCCAAGATCGATCTCAAGATCGAGGACGCCATTGGCCGCCTGTGGCAGTGCTCGACGATCCAGCTCGACTTCAACCTGCCGGAACGCTTTGATCTCAACTACGTGGCGGCCGACGGCAGCCGCTCGCGCCCGATCATGATCCACCGCGCCATCTTCGGTTCCCTGGAGCGCTTCTTCGGCGTGATGGTGGAGAACTACGCCGGCGATTTCCCCTTCTGGCTGGCCCCGGAGCAGCTGCGGCTGCTGCCCGTCACCGACGACGCCCTGCCCTGGGCCGAAGAACTCAGGGGCCTGCTGGTGGCCGCCGGCATCCGCGCCGGCATTGACCACAGCGGTGATCGGCTGGGCAAGCTGATCCGCAATGGAGAGCAGATGAAGATCCCCGTCCTGGGGGTGATCGGTGCCCGGGAGGCCGAGACCCGCACGGTGAGCCTGCGCAGTCGCCGCCAGGGGGACCTTGGCAGCGTCGGGGCCGAGGCCCTGGTGGCCGCCGCCGCCGCCGCCAATGGCGGCCGCATGGCCACCCTGGATCTGGCATGAGCCTCCTGCTGGCGGGCGACATCGGCGGCACCAAGACCCTGCTGAGCCTCTGGCGCTCGGGTGGGGAGCGGCCCGAGCGGCTGCTGGAGGAGCGTTTCGTCTCCGCGGACTGGGATGACCTGGCACCGATGGTGCGCCACTTCCTCGCCGGCGTCGGGCCGGAGCTCGCCGTTACGCCCCCGGCCGCCGCCTGCTTCGCCGTGGCCGGACCCGTGCAGGACGGGCGGGCGCAGCTCACCAACCTCCCCTGGCAACTCGACACCGAGAGCCTGGCCCGCCGCTGCGGACTGACACAGGTGGAGCTGGTCAACGACTTCGCCGTGCTGATCTACGGCCTCCCCCATCTCGAAGCCAGCCAGACGGCACCCGTGCGGGCCGGCCGCCGCGATCCGCTGGCGCCGCTGCTGGTCCTGGGGGCCGGCACCGGCCTGGGGGTGGCCATGGGGCTGCCCAGCACCGCTGGCCTGCAGGCCATCCCCAGCGAAGCGGCGCACGGGGAATTCGCCCCCCGTTCCCAGCAGGAATGGGAGCTGAAGCAATGGCTGAGGGCCGATCTGGCCCTGGAGAGGATCTCGATCGAGCGGGTGGTGAGCGGCACGGGCCTGGGCCACGTGGCCCGCTGGTTGCTGAGCTGGCGCCACCCGAGCGGCGACCATCCCCTCAGCGGCAGCGCCCGGCTCTGGAGCGAGGCCGGCGATGGGCCCGCCCGGGCGGACCTGCCTGCCGAGGTGGCGATCGCCGCCGCCGCCGGCGATCGCCTGGCGGCTGACGCCCTGGGGCTCTGGCTCGGGGCCTACGGCAGTGTCTGCGGGGATCTGGCCCTGGCCTGCCTGAGCCGGGGCGGACTGTGGCTGGCGGGGGGCACGGCCGCCAAGCTGGTGGACGGCCTGCGCTCGAGCGCCTTCCTGGAAGCCTTCCTCAACAAGGGGAGGCTGCGCTCCACCCTGGAGCCCATGCCCATCACCGCGGTGGTGGATCCGGGGGTGGGAACCTTCAGCGCCGCCTGCCGTGCCCGGATGCTGCTGGCCTGAGCCCAGCACGCCCTGCGGGGGCCGGCTGCAACACTGAGCCCAACGACAGGTCACTTATGGTCCGGCCCCAGATCGGCCAGGGGGTGGTGGTGGAGGTTCCCGCCACCACCGCCAACATCGGCCCCGGATTCGATTGCCTCGGCGCCGCCCTGGATCTTGGCAACCGCTTCGAACTGCGGGTGATCGAGGGGGGCGGGGAGCGTTTCGAGCTGATCATCGAGGGCCCGGAGGGGGCCCATCTGCGCGGCGGCCCCGACAACCTCGTCTACCGCTCCGCCCAGCGGGTCTGGCGCGAGGTGGGTGTGGAGGCCGTGGCCCTGGAGGCACGGGTGCAGCTGGCCGTCCCCCCCGCCCGGGGGCTGGGCAGCAGCGCCACCGCCATCGTGGCGGGCCTGATCGGTGCCAACGCGCTGGTGAGCGAGCCGCTCAGCCGCGAAAAGCTGCTGGAGCTGGCCATCGACATCGAGGGCCATCCGGACAATGTCGTTCCTTCCCTGCTCGGCGGGCTCTGCCTGACGGCCCGGGCCGCCTCCCACCGCTGGCGGGTGGTGCGCTGCGAATGGAACCAGGCCGTCAAGGCCGTGGTGGCCATCCCCACCATCCGGCTGAGCACGAGTGAGGCCCGCCGGGCCATGCCCCGCAGCATTCCGATCGGCGATGCGGTCATGAATCTGGGGGCCCTCACCCTGCTGCTTCAGGGGCTGCGCACGGGCAATGGTGATCTGATCGCCGACGGCATGCACGACCGCATCCACGAGCCCTACCGCTGGGGACTGATCCAGGGGGGGCGGGCGGTGCGGGAGGCCGCCCTGGAGGCCGGGGCCTGGGGTTGCGTGATCAGTGGCGCCGGCCCCAGCCTGCTGGCCCTGGCCGCCCACGACCGTGCGAAGGCGGTGGGAGAGGCCATGACGCGCGCCTGGCAGGGGGAGGGGGTGAGCAGCCACAGTGCCGTGCTGGGCCTTCAGGACGGCGGCAGCCGCTGGGCCCCCCTGGCGGAGGGGAGCCGCCCGCAGGCGATGGTTGGCGACTAGCACAGCCCTGCACTGAGTAGAACTACTCAGCTGATAAGCTCTGGCGCTCGGGTAGATGCTCCCGGCGAGGCCGCCTCTCCCGTCATACTTCCTGCCTGGAGCACCCCACAGTGATGGACGCCAGCCTGCCCCTTTCGCTCGCGTCCTCCTCTCTGCCCGCCGGAATCGACGCCGGGTCCTTCCCCTGGCTCAGCCTGATCGTGCTGCTGCCGGCCACCGCCGCCCTGGTGATGCCCCTGCTGCCCGGTGACGGCAGCGACCCCCGCCTTCCCCGCACCCTCGCCCTCGGGGTGCTCGGGGTTGATCTCGCCCTGATCCTGTGGGTGTTTGCCCGCCACTTCGATGGCGGCCTCGGCGAGCTGCAGCTGGTGGAGCGGGTGCCCTGGGTGCCGGCCCTTGGGCTGGAGTGGTCCCTGGCCGCCGACGGGCTCTCGGCCCCCCTGGTGGTGCTCAGCGGGCTCGTCACCCTGCTCTCGGTGGCGGCCAGCTGGAACATCCGCCTCAAGACCCGCCTCTACTTCGCCCTGCTGCTGGTGCAGGCCACCGCCCAGAGCCTGGTGTTCCTCTCCCAGGACTTCCTGCTGTTCTTCCTGGCCTGGGAACTGGAACTGGTGCCGGTGTATCTGCTGATCGCCATCTGGGGCGGCAAGCAGAGGCAGTACGCCGCCACCAAGTTCATCCTCTACACGGCCACGGCCTCCCTGCTCATCCTGATCAGCGGCCTGGCCCTGGCCCTCTCCGGCGATACCTTCACCCTCAATCTCAGCGAACTTGCGGCCCGTTCCCCTGGCGGCACCTTCGGTCTGCTCTGTTACCTGGGCTTCCTCGTGGGCTTCGGTGTGAAGCTGCCGATGTTCCCTCTGCACACCTGGTTGCCCGATGCCCACGGCGAGGCCAATGCGCCGGTGTCCATGCTGCTGGCGGGGGTGCTGCTCAAGATGGGTGGCTATGCCCTGCTGCGCTTCAACGTGCAGATGCTTCCCGAGGTGCATCTGCGGCTGGCACCGGCCCTGATCGTGCTCGGGATCATCAACATCGTCTACGGCGCCCTCAACGCCTTCGCCCAGGACAACGTCAAGCGACGCATCGCCTGCAGCTCGGTGAGCCACATGGGCTTCGTGCTGCTCGGGATCGGCGCCATCGATGCCCTCGGCATGAGCGGCGCCATGCTGCAGATGATCAGCCACGGCCTGATCGCCGCGGCGATGTTCTTCGTCACCGGCGTGTTCTACGAACGCACCGAGACCCTTTCGATCCCCAACATGGGGGGTCTGGCCAAGGTGCTGCCGATCACCTTCGCCTTCTTCCTGGCCAGCTCGCTGGCCTCCCTGGCCCTGCCGGGGATGAGCGGCTTCATCAGCGAGATCACCGTCTTCCTCGGGGTCACCTCCTATGAGGGCTTCACGATCGGCTTCCGCGTCATCACCATCTTCCTGGCCGCCATCGGTCTGGTGCTCACCCCCGTCTATCTGCTGTCCCTCTGCCGCCGTGTCTTCTTCGGCCCCAGGATCCCCGCCCTGGCGGTGGTGGGCGACATGAAGCCCAGGGAACTGCTGATCGGCCTCACCCTGCTGGTGCCGACCCTGGTGATCGGCTTCTGGCCGCGGGTGGCGATCGATCTCTACGAGGCCAGCACCAACGGCCTGGCCGCCGAGCTGGCCAGCCACGGGGCCATTGCCATGGGACGGTTGGCCGCCCTCGGCTGAATCACACCCGGAGGCCGGGGTGGGCTGAAATGGGGTCTTCCATCGAAGCGGCAGCCAGGCGATGACCACCACCCTCCAGAGCCCACCCGCCCTGCTGGCCGGAGAAGGATTGCCCCGCTTCGAGGCCATCACCCCGGATCAGGTGGAGGCCCACATCCCCGAGCTGCTGAAGCGTCTGCAGGCTGAGCTCGATCAGGTGGAGGCGGATCTGGGGGCGGCCTCTGCGGCCGGACGGCGCCTCAGCTGGGCGGAGGTGATGGGCCCCCTGCAGCGGCTGGGGGAACGGCTGCGCTGGAGCTGGGGGGTGGTCAGCCACCTCAACGGGGTCTGCAACAGCCCGGAACTGCGGGAGGCCCACGCCAGCCAGCAGGCGGCGGTGGTGGCCTTCGGCAACCGCGCCGGCCAGAGCCGGGTGCTGTTCGAGGCCCTGCGAGCGCTGCAGGCCCAGGGCGGGCTCGATGCGACCCAGGAGCGGATCCTGTCGGCGGAGCTCCGGGACATGGAGCTGCGGGGCGTGGGCCTTGAGGGCGAGGCCCAGGAGGCCTTCAATGCCGCCAGCCAGGAGCTGGCGGAGCTGGCCACCGCTTTCGGCAACCGGGTGCTCGATGCCACCAACGGCTGGACCCTGAAGCTCACCGAGCCGGCCGAGGTGGCGGGGCTGCCTGAGAGCCTGAAGGAACAGCTGGCCCAGGCCGCCCGCCAGGCCGGTGATGGCCAGGCCACCGCGGCAGAGGGCCCCTGGCTCCTGGGGCTCGACATGCCCCGCTTCGGGCCTTTCCTCAAGTACAGCCGCCGCCGCGACCTGCGCGAGACGGCCTATAAAGCCCAGGTGAGCCGCGCCTCGGGCGAGAGCGACTCCAACTGGCCGGTGATCGAGCGGATCCTCACCCTGCGCGGCGAGCAGGCCCGGCGGCTGGGCTTCGCCAACTGGGCTGAGGTGAGCCTGGCCTCGAAGATGGCCGCCTCGGTGGCGGAGGTGGAGGCCCTGCTGGAGGACCTGCGCGCCGCCGCCTACCCAGTGGCCGTTCAGGAACTGGAGGAGTTGCGCGCCTGCGCCGAGCGGGAAGGGGCGGCCGAGGCGAAGGACTTCAAGCCCTGGGATGTGAGTTTCTGGGCGGAGGTGCGGCGCCGGGAGGCGTTCGATCTCGACAGCGAAGCGCTGCGGCCCTGGTTCCCCTTGCCCCGGGTGCTCGATGGGCTGTTCGGCCTCTGCGACCGGTTGTTCGGCATCCGCATCCGGCCCGCCGATGGCGAAGCTCCCGTCTGGCATCCGGATGTGCGCTTCTTTCGCGTCGATGACGCCCGCACCGGAGAGGCGCTGGCGGCGTTCTATCTGGATCCCTACAGCCGGCCGGGCAGCAAGCGCGGCGGCGCCTGGATGGATGAATGCCTGGTGCGCTCGGTGGACGGCTCGGGACAGCCCGTGCTGCCGGTGGCCTACCTGGTGTGCAACCAGAGCCCGCCGGTGGGAGACACCCCCAGTCTGATGACCTTCGAGGAGGTGGAAACCCTGTTCCACGAGTTCGGTCATGGCCTCCAGCACATGCTCACCACGGTGGAGCGTCCCCAGGCGGCCGGGATCAACAACGTGGAATGGGATGCGGTCGAGCTGCCCAGCCAGTTCATGGAGAACTGGTGCTACGACCACGCCACCTTGATGGGCATGGCTCGCCACTGTCAGAGCGGTGAACCGCTGCCGGAGGCGGAGTTCGCCAAGCTCCAGGCTGCCCGCACCTTCATGGGGGGCGCCGCCACCCTGCGACAGGTGCACTTCGCCCTCACCGATCTGCGGCTTCACAGTCAGTGGATGCCTGGGTGCGGCAGGACGCCGGAGCAGCTGCGCCGGGAGATTGCCATCACGACCACCGTGCTGGAGCCGATCGAGGAGGATGCGTTCCTCTGCTCCTTCGGCCACATCTTCGCCGGTGGTTATTCCGCCGGCTACTACTCCTACAAGTGGGCCGAGGTGCTCAGTGCCGATGCCTTCAGCGCCTTTGAGGAGGTGGGTCTGGAGAACGAGGAGGCCATCCAGGCCACCGGCCGCCGCTTCCGCGAGACGGTGCTCAGCCTCGGCGGCAGCCGCCACCCCGGGGAGGTGTTTGAGGCCTTCCGGGGCCGGGCACCCAGCCCGGAGGCCCTGATCCGGCACTCGGGGCTGGTGGCCTCAGGCGCCTGAGGGGAAACCGTCCTGTCCCAGCCGAGGATCCAAGAGTCCGCTGAACAACCCCGCGACCTCTGCGACATGGGGCAACTGTCGCAGATCTCAT
The DNA here is from genome assembly GCA_030373325.1 of Cyanobium sp. CZS25K. GTDB lineage: Bacteria > Cyanobacteriota > Cyanobacteriia > PCC-6307 > Cyanobiaceae > Cyanobium. The sequence continues at coordinate 14,065 of JAUCZB010000025.1, forward strand.
GCGAGCTGCTGCGCCATCTCGTGGTGCAGCCGGGTCAGCAGGGTGACGATCCCGCCCCGTAGGAATCTGCGATCGCGGCCTTGCGTGGCGCGGAGCTGATCGCCGTGGCGCTGCCGGCCCTCTGCGAGTTCGTCTGGGTGCTGCGCCAGGTGTACGCCTTTCCGGTGGCCGCCATCACCGCCGCCAGCCATCGGCCAGATCCGTCGGGGGGTCGACTTCATCCCGCATCCGCCGGGATCAGATGGCAGACCTCTGGGAGAACCGTCGTTGCTGCTGGCGTTGCCCATCCAGCTTCCGGCGAACACCAACGGAATGGTTCCGTGCCTGGCTGATGGTCCGCCTTGAAGAGGAGTCTGAGAAACGTCTTGGTGACGTCGAATCTTCTTCAAACCGAAGACCGGTGTGATGGGGGCACCACTCAGTTGATTCATCCAGATCAGTTCTCCCTTCGCTTCGATGATGTCCTGCTCGCACGGATCATGGAAGCGAATCTGGGCTGGCGTGCCCATGGGAACCTGCTGGAAGCTGCGACGGCAGGCGCCTGAGTGGCTCAGATCTCAGAGATGATCAGCATCGCAGTCATCCTGAAACACTATTTGTACTTCATGAGAATCTCAAAAAGGTGCCGCAGACTTGAGGTCACGAGCTGGACGTCTTGATTCCACCATGTCCATGGGAAGAGGGGATTGACTCCAGATGGGTTTCAGCGGTCCGCAGGAATCGTTCGATGACTCAACCGAAATCGGCAGTGTCGTCCACCTGGATTTCCGCACCTGACGGACAGCCGCCTGAAGGATTTTGGGGTGGTCTGGAGAACGCCCCTGCTCAGGGATTGAGCCTGGCCGGCGCGGGGGAGAAACCGCTCCAGCGTTTCAGTTCCTCGATCGTCTGCACCCCTTCCACCCGCAGGCTCCCCAGGACCCAGGTGGGGTAAGCCTTGATGCTCGCCTCCTGACAGCGTTCCCGACCCTCCTTGGTTTTGTCGCACTCCACATAGGGCAGTCGATCACCCGCCTGCTGGCCGAAGAGGCTCTTCTGGCGGAAGCAGGCCGGGCACCACCAGGCGCCGTAGAAGAGCGCCCCGATCCGACGCAGGTGCTCGGTGAGCTCCAGCTGCTCGTTGCTGGACGGTGCCAGGGCCTCCCCGAGCGTGGGGGTGGAGGAGCCGCCGGCCTGGCCTGCGTGGGCGGCTGGGGCGAACGTCAGCAGGCCGCCCAGGAGGGAGGGCACTCCAGCAAGCAGCAGCAGCAGCCGTCGCCCCTGTGCTGAAGATCGCGTGGCTGGCTGGGGAGGGGTAGGCGCAAGCATCGGCACGTTGGCGGTGTCGAAAATCTAGGCCGCAACAACGGGAGCGTACGGGCTTCCGCCCTGCCCAGCCCTGTGAATGGCGCGGCGGGACTGGGACAATTCCGTGGTCGACGGTGACCGGTGCCCTGGCGAAATGAGCGAGACGAGATGAGCGTGAATGGTTACCGCGACTATTTCAAGGTTCTCGGAGTGGAGCGGGGCACCGATGCCGATGGCATCAAGCGCGCCTTCCGCAAGCTGGCCCGTCAGTACCACCCCGATGTGAATCCTGACGATGCCTCAGCCGAGGCCCGCTTCAAGGAGATCAGCGAGGCCTATGAAGTGCTCTCCGATCCCGACAAGCGCCGTCGTTACGAGCAGTTCGGTCAGTACTGGAGTCAGATGGGCGGTGGCGGAGGTGGCGCCCCCGGCGTCGACGTCGACTTCGGCCGCTATGGCAACTTCGACGACTTCATCAACGATCTGCTGGGCCGCTTCGGTGGCGGCGCCGCCGCAGGTGCCCCCGGCGGCTTCGGTTTCGGCAGCGGTTTCCCCGGTGGTTTCGCTTCCGGTTTCGGAGGCGCCGGCGGAGAACGCTCCACCCAGGTGCAACTGGATGCGGAGGCCACCATCAGCCTGCCGGTGGCCGATGCCTTCCGTGGCTGTGAGCGCACCCTGGCCGTCAACGAGGAGCGGGTGCAGGTGCGCATTCCCGCCGGCGTCAAGGACGGCAGCCGCCTGCGGCTGAAGGGCAAGGGCCATCTGCAGCCCGGTACCGGTCGTCGAGGAGACCTCTATCTCACCCTCAAGCTCCAGCCCCATCCCGTCTGGCGTCTGGATGGCGACCAGCTGCGGGCCGAGCTTCCCCTCAGCCTCGATGAACTGGCCCTCGGCGGTGAGGTGCGCGTGGCCACCCCCGATGGTGAAGCGACGATCCAGGTGCCTCCCGGCATGACCCTCGGCCGCAGCCTGCGCCTCAAGGGCAAGGGCTGGCCGGTGAAGGAGGGGAGAGGCGATCTGCTGTTCACGCCCACCCTGAAGCTGCCCGAAACCCTCAGCCCCCAGGAGCGGGATCTGCTCGAGCAACTGCGCCAGGCCCGAAGCGTCGACCCCCGCAAGGACTGGATCAGCTCCGCCCTGCTCTGACGGTCAGCGCCACGCAGTGGCTGGAAAGGCTTTCCGTAGGATCCGGCCAGTCAGATCTGCCCCATGGAGCTCACCTATCGGCCCCGCCGGCTGCGTCGCACGCCGGCCCTGCGGGCCATGGTGCGGGAATTCCAGCTCAGCGCCGCCGATTTCATCTATCCGCTGTTCGTCCACGAGGGCGCTTCCAACGAACCGATCGGGGCCATGCCCGGCGCCCAGCGCTGGAGCCTCGAGGGCCTGGTGGCGGAGGTGGGCCGGGCCTGGGATCTGGGCATCCGCTGCGTGGTGCTGTTCCCCAAGGTGGCCGATGGCCTCAAGACCGAGGACGGCAGCGAATGCTTCAACGAGGGTGGTCTGATCCCCCGGGCGATCCGCCGTCTCAAGCAGGAGCATCCGGCGATGACAATCATGACCGACGTGGCGCTCGACCCCTACTCCTGCGATGGCCACGACGGCATTGTCTCGGCCGAGGGTGTGGTGCTCAACGACGAAACGGTGGAGATCCTCTGCCGCCAGGCGGTGGCCCAGGCCCGCGCCGGCGCTGATCTGATCGGCCCCAGCGACATGATGGACGGCCGTGTCGGCGCCATCCGCGAGGCCCTCGATGAGGAGGGCTTTGAGCACGTGGGCATCATCAGCTACACGGCCAAGTACGCCAGCGCCTACTACGGGCCCTTCCGCGAGGCGCTCGATTCAGCGCCGCGGGCTGCCGCCGGCAAGCCGATCCCCAAGGACAAGAGCACGTATCAGATGGATCCGGCCAACGGCCGCGAAGCCATTCTCGAATGCCAGCTCGATGAGAGCGAGGGGGCCGACATCCTGATGGTGAAGCCGGGCCTGGCCTATCTCGACATCATCCATCGGCTGCGCCAGGCCAGCGAGCAGCCGATCGCCGCCTACAACGTGTCGGGCGAGTACGCGATGGTGAAGGCCGCCGCCGAGCGCGGCTGGATCGACGAGCGGGCGGTGGTGCTGGAGACCCTGCTCAGCTTCCGCCGCGCCGGCGCTGATCTGATCCTCACGTATCACGCCTGCGATGCGGCGGCCTGGCTGCGCCAGGGCTGAGGCGGCGTGACGGTTCGCCATCGATTCGGCTGCCGCAGGCTTGCGGCAGCCCGGGGTTAGCGTCGCTCCGGCGGATCCTCGGAGGCGATGGCGTTGAAGTAATCCTGATCGGCCCGATTGATGGGGCGATGGTTCCTGCCCCCACCGAACAGGTGCGCTGGATTCAGCGCAACCAACAGGCGCTGCCAGGCGGAGAGGCCACGAGCATGCGATTCAGGCCCTCTCTGGGGAGAACCGGGAAGCCCGGCGATGAAGGAGCGGCGAGGCCTGCGCCTGGGTATCGGGGCGGAGCCAGCCAGGTCTTGCTCGGCATCCAGCCAGTCCTCATCAGGGCGGCTCCACTGCCGGAGAAGGGAGCGGCGGCGGAAGCGGGCGAGGTTCTGCTCAAAGCCGTCCAGCAGGGGCGGAGCCTGGGGGGTGGGCTGGGCAAAGGCGGCGAAGCCGAAGGACAGTGCCAGCGAGGCTGCGACGATGCGCAGGAGATCGGTGAGGCGGGCCTTCCAGTCGATGGCGGCGGCGAGGGCCTGGCGCCGTTCTTCGATCTGTGCGGCGGCCAGATCAAGCGATGGGCGCAGACGCGCCTTCAGTTCGGGGAGCGGCAGAGCCAGGGCGGCGGCATCCAGGGTGGGGGCACCGAGCTGGGCCAGGGTGGCTTGAATGGTGCTGGCACTGGTGGCGGAAGCCACGGCATTGCGATAGGTGGTGAGCTGCCGCGCCGTATCATCAAGGCGCCGCGATTGCTCACGGTCGTTGAGGTGTTGGATCACCCCCATGTAGGTGTTGAGCGGCACCAGCAGCAGAAAGCCCAGCGTCGCAACAGTGGCCAGACGACAGAACAGCTGCCGACGTTTCTGGAGGATCTCATCCTCCGGGAAGAGAATGCAGGCCAGCACCAGCACCAGCAGGGCGAGCAGAGGCAGGCTGGAACCATTGATCAACGTCGCGGTGACCCGATTGATCCAGGCGTAATCCAGCAGCCTCACCGGGATGGCAGCACTGACCACCAAAACGATGTAGAGAATCCCGAAGACAAGGGCAAGGCGGCTGAGGCTGCGGGCGTACATGCTGTGTAGAAAAAAGAAAAGCCCTGCGTAAGCAGGGCTTGGCTAGACGGTGAAAGGTTTAGATTGGAAAATAAAACTCTCTCGTCAGGCCTTTTTGAGATGTTTAGCCTTAGAGGCACCTCGAACACGCGCACGCAGGCGGCGGCTGAAGCTGAAGGCGGTAGCGGCTCCGAGAAGGGGAAGCGGACCAGGGACTGGGACGGCGCGGAAGACAATGGTTTCGCTTCCCCCAGTGAGTGTATAGGTCACCGTGGGAGAAGCAAGCCCGATCTGTGCAAGACTACGATCGAGGAAAAAAGAATTGACGATCGAATTTCCACTGATATATGAGTTGTCAAGCCAAATTGTGGAAGCGGGAACGCCTACTGCCGCTGCGCTGCCAGCATTTATGAAGAGAGGAACTGTTGTGCTTGGCGATGGGGATGAGAGTGCAAGGCAATTTCCGGTTCCAGAGCAACCAGGCTGACTCGAACTATCGACGGTAAAGGGGTTTGCAATTCCAGTAAATGAGTAGTAGCGACCCGGTGTGCTTGCTGTCAGTTCACTGAAGCGAACGACGTCGCTATTGGTGTTGAGCCCTGACCGTGCCGCCGCATTTGCAAAGTTAACGCTAAGACTTGTGCTTGCTAAACCCGTGAGATTTAGAGATCCTGATGTCCTGACCTCTGTTCGAGTCGGTGAAATCTCGATAAAGTCTATAAACAAGGCGGCGCGGCAGGGCTCTGGATTGACGATTAGAGAAGATGCTGATATCGCAAACAATATACCGAATTTTTCGTAAGCTGCTTTCAAAGTAATTAAAGCCTAGCTTATTAAGTTTGGCTCAGCCGCCTTGACTTATCAGAAGCGCTGTGCCACTTGTGCAAGTGGCACATTGGCTGGTCGGCTTTGGTCTGGTCCGTGAGGGGTTGGCCGCTGGCTTTTCCGGGCCTTCTCAGTGTGCTGTTCCGGAGATTCGCGAACAAACGCGCTGGAGCTTCTCCAGGGTTGAATCCGCCGTGGCGGTCCAGTTGAACGGGGCCTTGGTGTTGTTGTAGGCCGCCACGAACTGCTCGATTCTGGCGATCAGCTCCTACTGCTTCGCAGAAGCCTGCGCCTAGGAGCCTGTCGCCGATAGAGCCGCAGCAGGCCTTCTGAGCCGCCGCATTGCAGCGTTCAGCCGGACGTATGCCGCTTCCTTCCCAGCTGGCCATTCATCCCGTCGCCCCCGCCAGCACCTTCTGCTGTGATCGCCGGTAGCGGAACAACTTGAGCAGGTTGTGCGTGGCTCCGTCGCCGCCGTGGTCGACAATGTCAGCAGTGCATGCAGAGGCGATGAGTGCGGCTCCCGTCCAACGCCTGGGCCATGTGGCCCTCCGGGTCACCGACATGGAGCGAGCCAAGGCCTTCTACACCGCCCTCGGGCTGCGCCTCACCTGGGATGCGGACGACTGGGCCTATCTCCAGTCTCCCGCCAGCGGCGACGGCGTCGCCCTGCTCAGTCCTGATTACCGGGCCGCGGGTCCCCACTTCGCTTTCCATTTCGACAGCCGCGCCGCTGTGGAGGCGGTGCATGGCCAGCTGGTGGCCAGCGGCCATCCGGTGGGGCCGCTGCACGACCACCGTGATGGCACCGCCTCCTTCTACCTGCAGGATCCGGAGGGCAACTGGCTGGAGGTGCTCTACGAGCCTCCCGCCGGCATCCCCACCAACACCGGTGCCGATCCGATCCCCTCGCTGACGCCGACAACGGATGGCGCGTGCGGGTGAGCCAGGAGCTGCAGGTGGACGCCAGATCGGCGATGCAGGCTGTCGCTGCGGAGCCGGTGGCTGGCGAGACCTTGCTGGCTAGCGAGACCTTGCTGGCTGGCGTCCCGGCCGCGCCGATCGCCATGAGTGTTGCCGCTCCCTCCGTCGTTGGTGCTTCCTCCGCCAGTGCTCAGCCCGAAGCCAGCTGCGAGCCTGATGCCCGTCGCTCCGGCTCGCCGGCCGCCGAGGCCTGTGACGCTCCGGTGGAACGGGCTGAGCCCGCATCGGCTGAACCGGACATCGCCGCAGAGACCCTCGAGCTGCTCGAGTGGCCGCGGCTGGCCGATCACCTGGCCGGTTTCGCCGGCACCGAGGCGGGTCGGCGCCACTGCCGCCGGCTGCGGCTGCCTGCATCGCCTTCCGAGAGCCTGGGCCTATTGGCGGAGACCACCGAACTGCTGGCTCTCGATGGCCTGGTCGAGGGCGGAATCAGCTTCCAGGGGGTGGCCGACATCAGTGCCACCGTGCTCCTCTGCGCCAAGGGGGGCTGCGCCGGCGGCGAGGAGCTGCTCTCGCTGGCCACCACCCTGGCGGCCGCCCGCAGGCTGCGGCGGCAGATCGATGATCCGCAGCTGCGACCCGTCTGCAGCGCCCTGGTGGGCGAGCTGCGCACGCTGCCGGAGCTGGAGCAGCGCCTGCACTTCTGCCTGGAGGAGGGCGGCCGTGTGGCCGACCGGGCCAGCGCCGAGCTGGCGGGTCTGCGCCGCCGCCTGCAGGCGGCCCTGGCGGAGCGGCGCGAGCGGCTGCAGGAGCTGCTGCGTCGCTACGCGCCGCTGCTGCAGGACACGGTGATCTCAGAGCGCTCCGGCCGGCCGGTGCTCGCGGTGAAGGCCGGTGCCGCCGGCCAGGTGAAGGGCCTGGTGCACGACAGCTCCGCCTCCGGAATGACCGTGTACATCGAGCCCCAGGCCGTGATCGCCCTGGGCAACCGCCTGCGGGAGCTGCAGGGGGAGGAGCGCGAGCTGGAGCGGGCGGTGCTGCTGGAGCTCAGCGGCCTGGTGGGGGAGGAGGCCGAGGCCCTGCAGGAGCTGCAGCGCATCCTGGTGCGGCTCGATGCCGGCCTGGCCCGTGCCCGCTACGGCGCCTGGCTGGGAGGTGTGCGGCCTGAGCTGGCAGACGACCCCGAGGCCGCCTTCGAGCTGCGGGATCTGCGCCATCCGCTGTTGCTCTGGCAGCAGCGCCGCGAGGGAGGAGCCCCGGTGGTGCCAGTGACGGTGCGGGTGGGCCCCGATCTGCGGGTGGTGGCGATCACGGGCCCGAACACCGGTGGCAAGACGGTGACGCTCAAAAGCCTCGGCCTGGCGGCGCTGATGGCCCGCGCCGGCCTGTTCCTGCCCTGCGGCGGCACCCCCCGGCTGCCCTGGTGCGGCCAGGTGCTGGCCGACATCGGCGACGAGCAGTCGCTGCAGCAGAACCTCTCCACCTTCAGCGGCCACATCCGCCGCATCGCCAGGATCCTGGAGGCCCTGGCCAAGGGAGCGGACCTGCCGGCTGCGGCTGCGGATCCGGCACCAGCGGCGCTCGTGCTGCTTGACGAGGTGGGGGCCGGCACCGATCCCACCGAGGGCAGCGCCCTGGCCGGGGCCCTGCTGCGTCACCTCGCCGATCGCGCCCGGCTCACCGTGGCCACCACCCACTTCGGCGAGCTCAAGGCGCTCAAGTACGCCGATTCCCGCTTCGAGAACGCCTCGGTGGCCTTCGATGTCGAGACGCTCTCCCCCACCTACCGACTGCAGTGGGGCATCCCCGGCCGCAGCAACGCCCTGGCGATCGCCTCACGGCTCGGGCTCGACCCCGCGGTGCTGGCGGTGGCCGCCGCCCAGCTGGAGCCGGGCGGAGAGGGGGATGTCAACCGGGTGATCGAAGGGCTGGAGCAGGAGCGCCAGCGACAGCAGGAGGCGGCCGAGGCGGCGGCGGCCCTGCTGGCCCGCACCGAACTGCTGCACGAGGAACTGCTGCAGCGCTGGTCTCAGCAGAAGGAGCAGTCGGCGGAACTGCAGGAGCAGCGCCGCCAGCGGCTGGAGGTCTCGATCCGCGAGGGCCAGGGGGAGGTGCGGCGCCTGATCCGGCGGCTGCGGACGGTGGGTCAGGAGGTCCGTGCCGGCGGGCGGGTCGCGGGGGAGACGGCGCGCCAGGCCGGCCAGCGGCTGCGGCGCCTCGAGCAGCAGCACCGGCCCATGGCGGAGCGGCGCGACCACGGCGGCTGGCGGCCCCGGGTCGGCGACCGCATCCGGCTGCTGGCCCTGGGCAAGGCCGCCGAGGTGCTGGCGATCTCCGACGACGGCCGTGAGCTCACGGTGCGCTGCGGCGTGCTGCGGCTCACGGTGGACCTTGCCGCGATCGAAGGACTGCACGGCGAGAAGCCGGCGCCGCCTGAACCGCCGCCCCAGGTGCGCATCCGCAGCCGCCGCTCCCCGGGCAGCCGGGGTCCCGAGGTGCGCACCGAGGGCAACACCGTGGACGTACGCGGTCTGCGGGTGCACGAGGCCGAGGCGGCGGTGGAAGAGCGCCTGCGGGGGGCCAACGGCCCGGTGTGGGTGATCCACGGCATCGGCACCGGCAAGCTCAAGCGGGGCCTGCGGGAGTGGCTGTCCGGCCTGCCCTGGGTGGAGCGGGTCAGTGATGCCGAGCAGGGGGACGGGGGGCCCGGCTGCAGCGTCATCTGGGTGAAGTGAGGCCCTGCCGGCGGCCCAGGGGCTGATGGCTCAGGGGCTGCTGGCTCAGTGGCTGATGGCGGGCAGCTGGGGTTCCTGCCGGGGCGGCGGGGTGGCCTCTGCCGGCAGCAGGGCCGCTCCGAGCCCATCGAACAGGCGCCAGCCGGTGGGTTCCACGTCGAGATGCACCGTCTGACCCACGGTCACGCTCTGGTCAGGGGTGGCCCGCACCAGCACCAGGTGGCTGCCCTCCAGCAGCCGGCAGGTGATCAGCTGCTCGTTGCCCAGGGCCTCGCAGTGGCTCACCTCCGCCGCCAGGTTGCGGTTGGTGGCGGGGGCCAGCTTCAGGTGCTCGGGCCGCAGGCCGCCGGTGATCCGGTGGCCCATCCAGTCCCCCAGCAGCTCGGCCATCGGACCCTCCACCGGGAAACGCCGTCCCTCCAGCAGCAGCTGGGAGGAGCCGGCCACCTCCACCGGCAGCAGGTTCATCGCCGGGCTGCCGATGAACTGGGCCACGAACAGGTTGGCCGGCCACTGGTAGAGCTGCATCGGCGTGCCGAGCTGCTGCAGCCGCCCCTCGTTGAGCACGGCGATCCTGTGGCCCATGGTCATCGCCTCCACCTGGTCGTGGGTGACGTAGAGGGTGGTGGTGCCCAGCCGCCGCTGCAGCTCCACGATCTGGGTGCGGGTGCCGGTGCGCAGCTTGGCGTCGAGGTTGCTGAGCGGTTCATCCATCAGGAACACCGCCGGCGCTCGGGCGATGGCCCGGCCCAGGGCCACCCGCTGCTTCTGGCCCCCGGAGAGCTCCTTGGGCCGGCGCTCCAGCAACGGCTCCAGTTCAAGGGTGGCGGCGACCTCCGCGATGCGCGCTTCGATGCGTCGCTCCCGCTCGGAGCCGATCCGCAGGGCCGCCGGCAGGCCGCGGCTGGCCCGGTGCAGGCTGTCCTGCAACTGCTGGGGCAGGCTGCGGGGGCGGCTGCGCCGCAGACCGAAGCCGATGTTGTCGGCCACGCTCAGGTGGGGGTAGAGGGCGTAGCTCTGAAACACCATCGCCACGTCACGCTGGGCCGGCCGCAGCTGGCTGACGGGGCGGTCCCCCACGTAGATCTCGCCGGAAGTGGTGGCCTCCAGGCCCGCCAGCAGCCGCAGCAGGGTGCTCTTGCCACAGCCCGATGGGCCCACCAGCACCAGGAATTCACCGTCCTCGATGTGCAGGTCGAGTTGCCGCAGCACCTGCACCGGGCTGCCGCCGCGACGGGGCGGATAGGTCTTGCCGACCTTCTGGAAGCGGACCTCGGCCAAACCAGCGCTGCAACCGGGGGATCCTAGGGTTGCCCCTCATCCGAGCCCCGGCCGAAACCCTTCCTTGCAGTTCATCGATCAGGCCCGCATCGCCGTGCGCGCCGGCCGCGGCGGCGACGGCATCGTGGCCTTCCGTCGTGAGAAGTACGTCCCCGCCGGTGGGCCTTCCGGCGGCGACGGGGGGCGCGGCGGTGACGTGCTGCTCGTCGCCGATGCCAACCTCCAGACCCTGCTGGATTTCAAGTACCGACGCCTGTTCGCCGCCGATGACGGCCGCCGCGGCGGCCCGAACCGCTCCACCGGGGCCAGTGCCGCGACCCTGACGATCCGGGTGCCCTGCGGCACGGAGGTGCGGGACTGCCGCACCGGCATCCTTCTGGGGGATCTCACCGATGCCGGCGACGAACTGCTGGTGGCGGCTGGCGGCAGGGGGGGGCTGGGCAATGCCCACTACCTCAGCAACCGCAACCGGGCCCCGGAGAAGTTCACCGAAGGCAAGGAAGGGGAGGAATGGCTGCTGAAGCTGGAACTCAAGCTGCTGGCCGAGGTGGGAATCATCGGTCTGCCCAACGCGGGCAAGAGCACCTTGATCGCCGTGCTGTCGGCCGCCCGGCCCAAGATCGCCGACTATCCCTTCACCACCTTGGTCCCCAACCTGGGGGTGGTGCGACGGCCAAGCGGGGATGGCACCGTCTTCGCCGACATTCCCGGGCTGATTGCGGGGGCGGCGCGCGGAGCCGGCCTGGGCCATGAATTCCTGCGCCACATCGAGCGGACCCGCCTGCTGCTGCATCTGGTGGATGCGGGCGGAGAGGACGTGCTGGGGGACCTGCGCGTGGTGGAGGAGGAGCTGGCGGCCTATGGCCACGGGCTCAGCCAGCGCCCCCGCCTGGTGGTGCTCAACAAGATGGAGCTCTGCGATGCCACGGAGCTGGAGGAGCGGGTGGCTGCCATCGCAGCCCACACGGGCCAGCCCCCCCTGGTGATCTCGGCTGCGGCATCGCAGGGCCTTGGGGCCCTGCTGGCCGCCGTATGGGCGGAGCTGGGGATCACCTGAATCCAACGGGGCCCCCTTGCCCTGACCTCAGTCGTCGTAGACCCGGCACTCGGGGGCTTCGGGGTTGAGATCGCAGTAGACCTCCAGGGGGCTGGGATCGTGGCTGTCCTCGGGGTGGTGCTCCTTGTATTCGTTGAGGGCCTTGAGCTCCTCTTCGAGGTGGCGCACCTTGCCGAGATTGCCGTCGGCCTTGGCCGATTCGATCTCGACTTTGTCCTTCTCGATGTGATCGTCGATCGTCTTCATGCAAAAACCGGCCGTCACGGGTCGGAACTCACCGCTGACACCATACGGTCGGGACAAGGGCATCGCCGCTTCCTGTGGGTTCCCGCACATGCACGGCCCGCGGCCGGATCCGTTTCGATCCCGCCGTCCTCGGCTGCGAACCCCGCTGATCCGTTGCTAGCAGGGGATTGGACAGTGCCCCGGTTGACCCATGACACGCATCAGCAAGCGGCGGGATCGGCATTTCATCGACACGCAGGGCCGTCTCTTCTGGATCAACGGGCCCGAAGACCACTGCTACCTCTCGGAGCAGCGCCAGTGGCGCCGGGGTCTTGGCCTCGAGGAGGTGCTCCTCTGGAAACAGTGCGCCCCCAGCGGACGGGTCAGCCAGCGCTTCACCAGCCTCCAGGCCGCCCTGGAGGCCTTCCAGGCCGGCGCGGTGGAGTGGTATCAGGATCTCTACCTGCGCCGCATGGGGGACCAGATGGAGGCCCATCGCCGTGAGGACGACTACAAGCCCACCGCCATGAAGCAGGCCGAAGCCCGGGGAGCCCGCGTCCAACGGCAACCCTGGCTGCTGCCGGAGCCTGCGGGCCCGGTCTGTGGTCTGCCCCCCCGTGGCGCCGATCGGGCGGGGCTGCTGGAGGTGCCCCACCCCCATCGCCGGCGGCGTTCAGAGTGCCAGCTCGCTCAGCACTAGCCAGCGCTCCTCCGCAGCCGCGATCCTCTCCACCAGGGCCGCCAGCTCGTGGGTCAGCGCCTCCAGCCGGGCGTAATCCGGCCCGCTGGGGGCGGCCAGATGCTTCTCCAGTTCCCGGCGTCGCTGCTCGAGCTCCGGCAGCTCCGTTTCGAGGCGCTCCAGTTCCCTGGCCTCCTTGAAGCTGCGCCGCCGGGGTCCGACCGCCGCGGCCCGACCGGGCGGCTCCGCAGGCCTGGGGGCCTGCTGACCGGCCGCAGCCGGCGCAGGGGCCGGTCCTGGGGTGGTGGCGTCCGCCCGCCGCTCCAGCCAGCTGCTGTAGTTGCCCTCGAAGCGTTCCAGCCGGCCCGCCTCGAAGTGGAACAGGCGGTCGACGGTGCGATCCAGGAACCAGCGGTCGTGGGAGACCACCACCACGCAGCCGCGGAAATCGTCGAGGAACTCCTCCAGCACGCTCAGGGTGTGGACATCGAGGTCGTTGGTGGGTTCATCGAGCAGCAGCACGTTGGGGGCCTCGATCAGCAGCCGGCAGAGGTGCAGGCGTCGGCGCTCGCCCCCGGAGAGTTTCGCCACCGGCTGGTGCTGCTGGGCGGGGGGGAACAGGAAGCGCTCCAGCAGCTGGGACGCCGTCAGCTCCACCCCGTCCACCTGCACCCGGCTGGCGGCCTCCTGCACCACCTCGATCACCTTGCGCTTGCCGTCCTTGGCCAGCAGCACATCGCTGTGCTGGTCGAAGTAGGCCAGTTTCACCGTGGCCCCCAGCTCCAGCAGGCCCTCGCTGGGGGAGCGGCGGCCGGCGATCACCTCCAGCAGGCTGGATTTGCCGACGCCGTTGGGACCGATGATCCCCACCCGGTCCTCGGGGCTGAAGTCGTAGCTGAAGTCGTGCAGCAGGGTGCGCTCAGCCACCGCCACCGCCAAGCCCTCGGCGGTGATCGCCCGTTTGCCGATGCGCCGGGCCGTGGCGGCCATGGCCAGGCTGGAGCGCCCCTGGCGGGCGGGGGCCTCCAGCAGGGCATCGATGCGCTGCAGCCGGGCCTTCTGCTTGGTGCTGCGGGCCTTGGGGCCCTGGCGCAGCCAGGCCAGTTCCCGCCGCAGAGTCCCCTTGAGCTTGGCGGCGCTGGAGGCTTCGGCCTCCTCTTCGGCCGCCTTGAGGGCCAGGTAGGTGCCGTAGTTGCCCTCGTAGGGCCGGGCCTCACCCCGCTCCACCGCGACGATCCGGCGGGTGACGCGATCGAGCAGGTAGCGGTCGTGGGTGACGAGCACCAGGGCGCCGCCGAAGCGATCCAGATAGCTCTGCAGCCACTCGACCCCTTCCGCATCGAGGTGGTTGGTGGGTTCATCGAGGAGCAGCACCTCCGGCTCGGCCACCAGGGCCGCCGCCAGGGCGACGCGGCGCCGGTTGCCGCCGGAAAGCTCGCCGATCGTCCGCTCCTGGTGGGCGGCGTCGATGCCCAGGCGCTCCAGCACCTCCCGGCAGCGGCGCTCCAGATCCCAGGCCTGGCAGCTGTCCATGCGGTGCTGGAGGGCACTCAGGCGAGCCAGCAGCTGGTCGTCTTCCGGGCTGGTGGCGAGCTGATGGCTCACCCCCGCGTGCTCGCGCAGCAGGGCCATGGCCTCCCCATCCCCGGCGAACACCTGCTCCAGCACGGTGAGGTCCGGATCCAGCCGGGGCTCCTGGTCGAGCAGCACCACCCGGGTGCGGACGTGGCAGCGCCGTTCCCCCTGATCAAGCGGTTCGAGGCCCGCCAGCACCCGCAGCAGGGTGCTCTTGCCGGCGCCGTTGGGGCCGATCAACCCCAGCCGGTCCCGATCGCCGACATGCAGATCGAGGTCGGAGAAGAGGCTGCGCAGGCCGAAGTCCTTGGAGGCCCCCACCAGACTGATCAGGCTCATGGGGCTTCGACGGGCTGGCCCTGCCCCAGGCGCTGCTGCTCCAGATGGGCGAAGACACTCTTGTCGCCCACGTCCGCCGCCGCAGGCATCGGGAACTTGCGCAGGCAGAGCACCAGCAGCAGCAGGGCTTCGGCGGCCAGCAGGCTGGCGGTCGCCGCCGGGCTCAGCAGTCCCGCCAGGCGCCCGAGCAGGGCCAGCGGCAGCAGCAGGGTGACGCCGATCGCCTCCGGGCGCTGAAAGCAGAAAAACTCCTTGAAGCCGATGCCGGCCAGGGCGGCGAAGAAGGGTCCCACCGCCAGGATCCACAGGGGCTGATCCGCCAGGGCGGGCAGCATCTGGCCGGGTCCGGCCCGCAGGGCCAGCAGCGCCCCGCCAAGGCAGCCCGCCAACCAGAAGAGCTGCAGGGCGCGGTGCAGGGGACGCAGATAGATGTGGATCCACTTCAGGGCCAGGCCCAGGCCCGCCGCCATCACCAGCAGCCAGGGCCAGAGCAGGTCGGGGCCGTGCTGGCGCCACTGGGCCAGCAGGGCCAGCTGGGCCACGGCCACGGCCGTGAGGGCCAGCCGATAGCCCAGCACCTCGCGGCGGTCGGTGGCGGTGATCGTGAAGCTGCCGTACACCCCATCGAAGACGGGGTCGGCGCCATTCGCAGGGGCCAGGGTGCTGCTCATCGGTGGGGGGCGGCGGGGGCGGCAGGGGACGGGCTACCCACCAGTGTGGCCAGGTCCGGTCCCGCCGGGACGATGGCGGACGGGTGCAGGGGGAACAGGGCCCCGAAGTAATCGCGGCGCCAGGCCGTGGGGAAGCAGGTGCCGGCCACCCCGTCGAGGGCGTGGAAACGCCGCCGCCATTCCCACAGCCGGGGCAGTTGCCACAGGGGCCGGCGGCTGCATCCGAACAGGGGGGCATAGACCAGTTCCATCCGGATCAGGGTGGGAAACAGCACCACGTCCGCCAGGCTGGGGCTGGATCCTCCGCAGAGCCAGCCGCCACCGCTCTCCCCCTGTGCGGCGAAGCTGGCCTCCACGTCCTCCAGGGCGGTGAACAGGGCCGCTTCGGCTTCGTCGTAGGCCGCCTGGTTGCGGGCGAAGCCACAGCGGTACACCCCGTCGTTCACCTCGCCCTGCAGGCGCTCCCGCCAGGTGCTGATCGCCGGGAGGTCGTCCGGCGGGGCCAGGTCAGGAGCCCCTGGCGCAGCGGGCCAGGCGTTGAGCAGCTCGATCAGGCGGGCGCTCTCATTCACCAGGATCTCCCTCTTGCGCCGTGAATAGAGGGCGGGCACCGTGGCCCGGGCCCCTGGATCGGCGCCGCAGCGGCGGTAGAGGGCGATCAGGGTGGAGCAGCCCTCGAAGGCTTCGCTGAACCGCCAGCGGCCGGCGTCCGGATCGGGAACCACCACCACCGTGTCGATCGAGGCGGCCAGGCCCCGCAGGGTCCAGGTCAGCCAGGCCCGGTGGGCCCAGGGGCAGCTGCGGCCCACGATCAGCACGTGGCTGCCGGCTTCGGCGGCGTCCTCCGGCAGCGGAGGAAGGCTGGTGAAGGCCCCGGCCGGCCGGCGGTAGCGGCCCTGCCCGTCGGCGGGACCGAGCCCGCCCATCAGCAGGCGCCACTGGCACTGCCAGAGGTGCCGGGCGGAGCGCACCAGGGTGGCGGGCGGGGCCATGGAGATCGGTGCTGAGTTCTGCCATGACTCTGCGCCAGGCTGGAACCCTGTGAGCGGGCAGGCGATGGTGGCGGGCAGGGTGATGGTGGTGGGGGGCACCCACGGCAACGAGCGCAACGCGCCCTGGCTGCTGGAGGCCTGGCGGCGGCACCCGGGGCTGCTGCACCGCAGCGGCCTCTCGCTGGAGCTGGTGCTGGGCAACCCCGCGGCCCACGCCGCCAACCGGCGCTACCTCGACCGCGACCTCAACCGCAGTTTCGTGCCCGCCCTGCTGGCCGCGGCCGAGCCAGGGGACAGGGAGCTGCAGCGGGCCCGTGAACTGCTTGCCCGCCATGGCCCCCAGGGCCGCGATCCCTGCCTCGTGGCCATCGACCTGCACAGCACCACGGCCGCCATGGGCAACAGCCTGGTGGTCTACGGCCGGCGGCCCGCCGATCTGGCGCTGGCGGCGGGCCTGCAGCAGCGCCTGGGACTGCCGATCTACCTGCATGAGCAGGACCAGGCCCAGACCGGCTATCTGGTGGAGCGCTGGCCCTGCGGGCTGGTGGTGGAGGTGGGCCCGGTGCCCCAGGGCGTGATCAATGCCTCGATCTGCCTCCAGAGCCAGCTGGCCCTGGAGGCGGCCCTGGAGGTGCTGGCCGAAGCCCGGGGCGGTGCCCTGCGCCAGCCGGCCGGGCTGGTCGTGCACCGGCATCTGGGCAGCCTCGATCTGCCGCGTCACGGCGACGGGTCGCCGGCGGCCGTGGTGCATCCCCAGCGGCAGAGCCGCGATTGGCGGCCGATCGGCGCCGGCGATCCCCTGTTCCTCACCGCCGAGGGCACCACGATCCCGTTCCACCCGCCGGCGAATCGGGGGGATGGGCCCGTCTGGGCCGTGTTCATCAATGAGGCGGCCTATGGGGAGAAAGGCATCGCCCTCAGCCTCACCCGCCGGGAGACCTGGCCGGTGGAGCCCGCCTGGGGCCGGACGCTGAGCGACCTGGCCCGGCGGCTTCAGTCCCCGGGCTGAGCCTGGGGCTGCTCGGCCGGAGCCGGCTGCGATCGGGGAGGGCCGTTGTAGAGCACCTCCAGAACGCTGCGACCATCCGGGGAGATCAGGATGTCGCTTTCCAGCGTCGGCGGCTGGCCAAGCTCCTGGGCTCCCGGGGGGCCGCCGAAGAAGCGGAACCGGAGGCCATCGGCGTCGGCGCTCACCAGGCAGGCCCCGCCGCTGCGTTCGTACATACAGGAGGCGGCCCGATAGACACCGAGCCCACCGTTGATCACCTCCGCCCGCATGCGGGCCAGGTTCACGGCGCGACCCCGCTGGTAGGCGTCCTCCTGGGTGATCTGGGCCAGGGCCGGAAGGGCGCCCGCCAGGGGGGGGGCCAGCAGCAGGGCCAGAGCCCCTGGCAGTGGCCGGAGACGGGAGAAGAGCGTGGTCATCCGCAGACGAGGGTGGTCTGTTCCTTGGTGCAGGGGAGGTCGGTTTTGCTGCCGTCGGCCCAGTAGATGCGCAACCGGTCGTCCTCGGTGTCGGTGCGCAGGGTGAGGGACTTGACCACGCCAGCCGGGGGTTTGCCGGCCGGGTCGGCGGGATCGGGGCGAAGGCTGGGTTTGTTCAAGCGCTGCTCGAGCTGCTGGATCTTGAGCTCAAGCTGGTCGATGCGGCGGCTCTCGGCATTCGGCCAGCCCTGGCAACCCGCCATCAGCAGGGGCAGGAAGAGCAGGGCCGGAACCAGCCGCCGCAGGCGGCAGCCGGCGGTACGCGGTGGCTGGGGGGTGGGCGACGAACGCGAGACCATCGGCGGCAGGGCGAGATGACCGGACCACCTCACCTCCTAGCAGCGGCAGGGGAGACAGGCCAGACGCGAAGCGCAGAATTTCTTCATGAACGGCGGCTCACGTACCGCAATAGTCTGTTACAGTCACTTCAGGCGATCCGTCGCCCTTCCTTACGTCTCAGGCCAGCGCTCCGGTGCTTCCGCCTGAAGGCAACTTTTTCCTGCACTCATGACCGCCACTCTCCAGCAGCGCTCCGGCGCTTCGGTGTGGAACCA
>JAUCZB010000026.1 GCA_030373325.1 Cyanobium sp. CZS25K
AGCCGGACCAGCTCCTGCCGGTCATCGCCGCCACCCTGCGCGGCGCCGCCGCCGATCTGGAGTTGCAGAAGGTGGAGCAGATCGGTGGGCTGGCGGCAGTGATCTTCCAGCGGGTGGCCCAGACGGACGGCCCGGCGAAGGGGCTGTTTTCAGCAGAAGCCGCCGCGGTCTACAGCCAGGCGATCGGCCGCGAGGTGCGGGTTGAGGAGATCCAGCCGGTGGTGAATGAGCTGATGGCCGCCAATGTGCTGATGCGCGTCGGCCATGGCCTCTATGGCGTCACTGATCCGTTCGTGCAGGAGATCTGGCGGGAACGGCAGCGCTGATCGTCCCGGCTTGTGGCTTGTGCCTGCTCCGGTTGGCAGGACGTAGGCGGCGGCCTTCCTCACGATCTGCGGCGGCGCAAGGGCTGCGCAAGTCGTGGAGCGAGCTCCACGACCCTTGCCCGCGCCGCAGGTCCGCTCGGGGTCCGCCTGCCTTTCCCTCCATGGCACTCCAGATCCTGCTCATCCAGCGGAAACTGATCGCCCAAAGCGAGCTCGCCTACAGCGCCATTGAGGCGCATGTCCCGCCAGTGCCAGTGCTGAGCGAGGAGCTGCTCTGCTGGCTGTGCTTCTGTCCGCCAGAAGCACTCACGATCTCCAGGATCGGGCCGATCGTGGTGGCCCATGGTGGCGCCTGGGCGGCAGCGCGTGAGCTGGAGAGCCTGCACTGGCCCCTGCTGGGCGTCACGGCGATCCACGGCAAGGCCGTGGGCCTGTCACGGCATCAGCGCGATGGCGAGCATGAGGCGCTCAGTGAAAGCGAGGCGCTCCATGCCCAGCGCGTCCTGGCGCGGCACTGCTCGGCGCTGGTACAGCGCTGTTGCCCGATCCATCAGGCGTTCGAGCGGGGGCTGCCCTGGGATGAGCTGCTCCACTTCCGCGCCAGCGATCACGCCGGCCAGGCCGAGATCGTGAGTGAAAGCCGGCAGCGGCGTCGGGCCCTGGCGAGTGCCGCTGTCCGGGCCTGAGGGCCGGGGCGGGGTCGCCGCTGGTGGCCCCGCCTGAGCGCGGTCGCGACGGCGGGCCGAACGAGCTCCCCGAACATCCGCCACGGCTTGTCCTGGATGTGCGCACGCAGGTCGCCTCATCGTGCGGGATGGCCTCAAGGGCTGACGCGAGCGGCTACGCCGCCCTTGACCCCATCCCGCGTGCCCGCTGGCGTCCTTCGCTGCGCCGGCCATGGCCACCGCTGCCCGCATCCGCTCCCTCTCCCGCCATAGCTCCGCCTCGCTGGAGCGGTTGAGCTTCATCTGCTGCACCACCTGTCCTCCCCTGCCCCGCCTTGGGGCGCTGGCCGATGCGCTGCTGCTGGAGCGGCAGCTGGCCAATCCAGCCTCCTGCCCGGCCGGGATCCGGCCCGAGGAAGTGCCCTATTGAGGCGCACACAGCCCCCGGCGGCCCGGCCCGGCCTGGCGGTGTTGAGTCGCGAGGCCAGGCCGCTTTCTGTGGCACTGGCAAGAGAAGGGAGTTGCACTCCTTCCGTGGCCACGATGTCGCCCCAGCGGTTCCTCGACCGCTTCCTGCACTTCAAGGCTCAGGAACAGCAGGAGCGGGGCGTGCTGCTGCTGCACCAAGCGATCAGCAAGCTGGAGGGCAGCGAGGAGGTGCTGCAGGAGGAGGCGGCCTGGGCCGTCACCTTCAGCCAACCAGCCGCACCTCCGCTGGGCGCCACCATCGCGCCGCTCGATCCCCGCGGCAGCGAGGAGGCGGGGATGGCTGGCCCATTGATGAAGGCCCCGGTGAAGCCAGGGGACTCCTACCTGCTGGTCAACGACCGGGACCAGGACATGGAGGCCTACGACCACACCGGCAAGTTGCTGTGGAAGGTGCCGTGCCTGGCCCGGGGGCAGGGCGCCGACACCGAGTGGCGTCACACCGGCACCGACACTCCTCCGGGGCTCTACAAGCTGGGGACGGTGTACCGCGACTGGGAGAAGAACCCCAACCCGCCGCGCGATGCCACCCTGCAGTCCTACGGCTGGTACAGCTACGACATGGTCGAGCTGGAGGGCCAGGAGCAGAAGCTTGGCCGGGCCGGGATCATGCTCCACGGCGGCGGTACCGGCTGCGGCTGGCCCGGCGCCTGGGCGCCCCGGCAGACGCTGCTGCCCACCCTTGGTTGCCTGCGGGTGCACAACGTGGTGCTACGCGAGCGGATCCTGCCGCTGTACGAGCAGGGCACCGTCTATGTGGGGGTGTTCCAGGAAAAAAAGTAGCGGCCGGCTCTGCGCAGGAGCAGGGGCCTGTGCAGGAGCCAGGCCTCAGCAACCTGCAGCACTGGCTCCACTTCCTCACCGGAGCGGCCGTCACCAGGGCCAGCGCCGGGAAGATCGCCCCGCTCAGTGCGGCCGAGGCCTGCGGCTTTCTGGCCTGCGTGATCGTCGAGACCGGCCAGCCCGACCTCGAGCAGCTGGATGTAACGGAGGCCGGCAGCGGCAGGGGGCGCGGCGCGATGCAGTACACGGGCGAGAGGCGCACCGCCTACGACCGGGCCCGGCAGCAGGCGATCGCACTGCGCATCGATCCCAACAGCAACAGCTGGCAGCAGCGCTACTTCGCGGAGGAGTACGCCGGGTTGCACGACCCCCCGGAGGGATCGCTGATCGGCTGGAGCCGGGTGTTCGAGCAGCGGCCACCAGGCATGGATCCGGCGGCCGCAGCGACGTACTGGACCGGCTCCGCCGCCACGGGCCAGGGTTACTTCCGCCCCGGTGTGCCCCACCTGGAGCGGCGGCAGCAGCAGGCACGGCGGCTGTGGCAGCTGCTGGAATCCCGGGCATTGACGGTCAGCGGCCCGCCCAGACGTTGAACAGGCGCCGAAAGAGCGACGGGCGCAGCATCCTCCCCCGCACGAGCCGGCTCAGCTCCCGGTAGATCGCCTCCAGCAGCTCGCCATGGGGTAGTTCCGGCGGATCTTCCGCTGCCGCCAGTGGCGTATCGAAGTGGATGTTGATGATGCCGATGGGTGTGCCTTCCAGCATGATCAGGCGCCCGTAGAGAAACGAAATCCCGTTGCGCTGCAGATAGTCCTGGCAGGGAACAGGCAGCAGGCTGCTGAGCCTGACCAGGTGCCAGGTGTCGACACCATGGGCGATCAGGACTTCCAGGTCCTGCCTGATCCTTTCGATCGGCAGATCTTTGGTCTCCAGTGCCAGCGGCAGTCGGCCCAGGGAGACGTAGGAGCTGACGATCGTCACCCGCGAGAAGGCGTAGCCGTACACGGTCAGGCTCGGGCTATAGAAGCTGCCGAGCACCACCCTGCTGGCACCGGTCAGCACCGCCACCTGGGCCAGCAGATCGGCCATGTAGCGGCCGTCCTGCTGGGTGCCCAGCAGGGCACCGATGCGGCCCATCACCGTGTCGTGCAGGACGCTGCGCCAGAGCAGCCAGCCGGCCACGCCGAGCAGCAGCAGACCATCGGCGGAAAGGCTCAGATGCAAGGGCCCCAGGCTCGGTAGTTCCGGCAGCGGACCCACCACCGCCGCTGGGGGCTCCAGCGGGGGTTCGGCCGGAGGCTCTGCTGGTCGCCCTGGTCGGTCGCCGGGGCCTGACGGCCCACCGGGCGGATCGGTGTTCGCGTCGCTCATCGGTTGCGTGCGGTCGGCTGGCGCGAGCAGCGGCCGGGCGGGGCGTCGCTGGGGCAGGGCTCACCAGCAGTTACCAGGCAGCAACCGCCGGATCGGCTCAGCGGAGAGGGTGGCTCCTGGCGCTGGTCGGCGGGGCGGATGGTGGCAAGGGTCTGCGGGAGGGAACGGGAGCACGCCTGGGCTTGTCCTTCGCTCAGCTTGGCCTCCTCCTGCGTCGAGGCCTGGGGTCGCGCGTTCTTCGCCTCAGATCAGTGCCCCGTCCCCCATCCCCGGCCGATGCCTTGTTTCACCAGTTCCGCCCGCTGGCCGATTCCATCGCCCGTGGCTTCCACCTCCGCGGCTGCCGGCTGATCGAGCTGGAGGATTGCCGCCAGGTGGCCCACCTGGCCCTGTGGCTCGCCTGCAGCCGCATCGAGGATCCCCTTTCCGCGCCGGCCTTTCTCTCGCGCTGCATCCGCGGCGCCCTGCTCCATCACGCCCGCGATCTGGGCCGCACCATCCGGGTCCCCCGGCGGGAGCAGGAGAAGCCCGGCGCAAAGCACCCCTGGGTGCTCGCCTCCCTCGATGCCCCGCTGCCCAGCGGCGAGGGCACGCTGCTCGATCTCGTTGCCGATGAGGCTCGGCAGGCTGAGCCGCTCAGCGCTGAAGTCCAGGAGCTGGAGCAGCTGCTCGATCAGTTGCCGGCCAGGCAGGCGCTCGTGATCCGGCTGCGGCATCTACAGGGCCTCGGCTGCCGCGAGGTCGCAGAGCAGCTCGGCATCAGCCGCACAAGCGTCAGCCGCGTTGAGCATCAGGCCCTGGGCCGGTTGCGGCAGGAGCTGCGGGCCTGAGGGCCCTTGGGGCCTGCGAGCCCCCTGCTCAGGTAGGGCTCTGATCCAGCGGGGCAACCAGGCCAAACGCGTTCAGCTCAGGCGAGGGGACAGGTGGGGTCCTATCGCAAGCAAGACGCGGATCGAACAGGCGAAACAGCGGGGTCAGGTCCTCTCCCGCCCAGCTTTCGCCGGTGGTCGCTTCCAGCTTGGTGCGCACGATCTGCTCGAGCTGCGAACCACTGCACTGCTGCAACAGCGCCGGCATGAACGGGTCCAGCTGGGCGAACACCAGGGGTGCTGCCCGCAGAATCCGGCGCTGGACAAACCGCTTGGCGATCGGCTTCACAATGGCCTCGCTCAGCCCCAGCAGCAGGAAGGCAAGGAGCGCATCAATCAAGACTCTCATCGTCTCCAGGGCGACGGGTGTACTGGCCCAGTGCATTGCGGCGCGGGGCTGGAGACGGGTTGGGCGCACCTGCGCCGCGACCGCTGTCCATGAAGTAGGTAGCGGCCGACTGGCCCACCAAGGCAACGCTGGGCAGCACCAGGCTCCAGCGGTGCTCGCAGATGGCGGGGCCGGACGCCCGCAGCTCGCACACCCCCACGAAGGCCAGCAGCACAGCGATTTCAGCGGCCACCAAGGCCATGATCGGCCCGGTATTGGTGGTGTTTCTGGCAGCCATGACCCAGGTGCCGGGGTGCTCTACCTCCTGTTGCCAGGCTCAGCGGCCAGGCATCACAGCAGGGCCGTGGCCTCGCAGGTAGGTCTCCACCTGGGCCTTGGGCACCACCCGGCTCTCGAGGTTGTTGCTGATCTGCAGCTTTCCTCCGTGCACCTGGGCGGTGACGCGCCAGGGGCCGGGGGCGACAGAAGCAGGCTGGGAAGGGCTCTGCGCCGGCGTGCTCGGCGGTAGCTCTCCCAGAGCAGAGGCCAGAAGCTCGCGGATGGAAGGTGACATACCGCGCAGGGGAGTAGGGATCGACAGGACAAGCGTAGGTTGCCTGAGGGTTCGGGTACGGAAAAGACGCAGCCCCTGCTGCGCTGCCCATCAGTCGGGGCACGACAGCCCGCCGCAGTTCAGAGCGGATGGTGGCCTGGTGCCGGAGAGGGGCGATCACAGGCTGGCGGGGCAAGGCGTCTCGTTTCCGTGGGCACCCGTGCCGTTGCGGATCTTGGCGGGCGCCGCCTGGGGCTCGCGGTGATTCTCGAACCCACAGCTGCTGGACGGCAGGGCCATCGGAGCCGATGGGAAGGGAAGAGCGAGGGGCCACAGCACTGTGGCGCGTGGCTTGGTTTGGCAAGGGCTGCGCAAGTCCGCTGCGCGTCCCCTTGCCTTCCCCTGCGCCAAGGCGCCCTGTCGTGGTTGTCCCACGCCATTCCTCCCATGGCTGCTCCTCAAGGCCCCTGTTGCGCCATCCGGTTCGTGATCGAGCATCACTATCCCGAAGGCCCCAAGGGCGGCTCCAGCCCCTGCGAAGTCCGCTATTTCGGCAAGCGGGGCAAGCAAGTCAAGAAGATGCGCCTGGTGCCTGCCGCCAGGGCCTTTGAGATCGCCCGCAAGCTGCAGGGTGCCAAGGGCAGCACCATCTCGGTGCTCTGAGCCACGGGGGCTTCGGCCCCCTTTTCTTGCTGCTTTTACCGCCGTGGAACGGAGGCGGGGCATCAGCATGGACCGTAGCCGCAGCGCCGATGACTGGGCCGCGCTGGTGCGCCACGGGCTGCTGGATGGGGCGATCGTGAGCGCGTTCTCGCTCCCGAGGCTGCTCCCCCCAGGCCAGGAGCCCCGGTGGGATGGCCTCACGTCCCTGCCGCTGTTGCATCAGGCCTTGGCGTCGCTTGGCTTTGGGGTGGAGCAGCAGCCGGTGGCCTGCCAGGAGCCGGCCGCCTGGGTGAAGCGGGCCCGAGACCGGCGGTTGGCGATGCCGATCTGCACAGTGCTCCTTGGCCCCGGCTGGCTGGCGGCCAACAACCTGGTGCCTCTGACCGAGCCGCCGCGGAAATGCCTGCGGCGGCTGAGGGTTCAGATCAGCATGGCGAGAGTCATGCAGGATCCGCATGAAAGCAAAGGCTGATGGGCGTTTCAGACTCAACAGAAGGGGTGACATCTGCAGCAAAACGAAGCAGATTTGAGTTGCGACAGAGCTTGATGCCAGAAGCCCTTTTGGAAACGCCGTCGAAGCCCAAGCAGGGCTGCGTGGTGCACTGCCGGAGCCACCGCTGGCTGGTGGAGGACATGGAACCCGCGGAGCTTCCCGGCGGCGACACGGTGGTGCGGATGGCGTGTCTCGACGACGACGCCAATGGCCAGAAACTGGAGGTCTTCTGGGAACGGGAGGTGGATGCTCATGTGCTGGGCGAAACCACTTGGGACACGGTGGGGCAGCGAGGCTTCGATCAGCCCCAGGTGTTCGGCAGCTACCTCAACACCCTGCGCTGGAACTGCGTCACCAGCACCGATCCGGGCCTGTTCCAGTCACCGCTGCGGGCCGGCATCGATGTGAAGCCCTACCAGCTTGAGCCGTTGAGGAAGGCCCTGCGCATGCCGCGGGTGAGCCTGTTCATCGCCGACGACGTGGGCCTGGGCAAGACGATCGAGGCCGGCCTGATCATGCGCGAGCTGCTGCTGCGCCATAAGGTGCATCGCGTGGTGGTGGTGGCGCCGCCTTCGGTGGTGCTGCAGTGGAAAGGGGAGATGGAGAGCCGCTTCGGGCTGGGCTTTGCGGTGATGGATCGCGCCTACATCTCCGAGATGCGGCGCCAGCGGGGCTGGGGCATCAATCCCTGGGCCACCCACACCCGCTTCATCCTCAGCCAGGCGCTGGTGCGCGATGAGGCCTATGCCGGGCCGTTGCGCGACTGGCTCGGCGACGAGGGCAAGCAGGCGCTGCTGATCCTCGATGAAGCCCACAACGCCGCCCCGGCAAGCGGTTCGAAGTTTGCGATCGATTCCAAGCTCACCCGCTCGATCCGTGATCTGGCGGGACGCTTCGAGCACAAGCTGTTCCTTTCGGCCACGCCCCACAACGGCCACAGCAACAGCTTCTCGGCCCTGCTGGAAATCCTCGATCCCACCCGCTTCTGCCGTGGCGTGGCCGTGCGCAAGCAAGACCTCGAGGACGTGATGGTGCGGCGGCTTAAGGAAGACCTGCGCCAGATCGGTGTGGAACTGCCCGAGCGGATGGTGATGCCGGAGGTGATCGATGGCCTTCCGGTCGACACCCCGGAGCTGAAGCTGGCCGAATGGCTCAGCCGCTACCGCGAGCTGCGGAATCAGCGGCTGGCCTCAGCGGGCAAGCGGGAGCGGGCGGCCGAGAATCTGGTGATCGCCAACCTGCAGAAGCGGCTGCTCAGCTGCATCGCCGCCTTCCATCGCACCCTGCAGGTGCACATCGCCACGCTGGAGCGCCGAGCGGCCAAGACCGGCCAGCGGCGCCAGGTGCGGCTGGAGTCCCTGGATCTGCTGCAGAACGCGATTGATGGCGACGACGAGCGCGCCGAGGCCAGTGAAGAGGAGCTGCTGGAGGAGGCCGACGCCCAGCACGAGGCAGCGGTGGCTTCAGCGATGGAGACCACCGAAGAGGAGTGGGCGCTGCTGCGCCAGATGGAGGCGATCAGCAAGGAGGCGCGCTATCGCGCCGACGCCCGGATCCAGCGCCTGGAAACGTTGATCCGCGAGCACCTCTGCCCCCAGCTGGGGCGTGAAGGAGCCCGTTGGAATGGCGAGCGGCTGCTGATCTTCACCGAATACGCCGACACCAAAGACTGGCTGGAGCGGCGACTGCGGGAACTGATCGCCGGCAGCGATCAAGCCAATGGGCGCATCGCCACCTTCCACGGTGGCATCGGCAATGAAAGGCGGGAAGCGATCAAGCGCAGCTTCAACAGCCCACCGGATCAGGACCCGCTGCGGATCCTGATTGCCACCGATGCCGCACGGGAGGGCGTGAACCTGCAGAACCATTGCAAGCGCCTGGTGCACTTCGATGTGCCCTGGAATCCGGGCCGGATGGAGCAGCGCAACGGCCGGATCGACCGCACCCTGCAGCGCTCCACCCAGGTGTATTGCCATTACTTCGTGCTGCCGCAGCGGCCGGAAGATGCCGTGCTCGACACGCTGGTGCGCAAGACCGACCAGATACGCCAGGAGCTCGGTTGCCTGCCACCGGTGGTGATCCGCAAGCTCAATGACCTGCTGGCCAAGGGGCTGAACCCTTCCGCCCTGGCCGCCACGATCGCTGAGATCGAAGGCCTGGATCAGGAGGAAGCCTTTCGCCGCACCCGGGCGCTGCTCGATGAGGAGCTGGAGGGCAACCGCGAGCGCAAGAGCGACCTCGAGAAGCAGGTGGGCACCTTGGAGCGCTATCTCGAGCGCTCGCGCAGGTGGTTGCACTTCAGCAGCAACCAGTTCCGCGCTGCCCTCAACACCAGCCTGCAGCTCAGCGGCGAACGCCACGGCAACCATGGCCTGGCCCTGCGGCCCCGAGATCCAGCCCAGGCTGCACAGGATCCGGAACGGGCGATCTGGGAATTCCCGAATGCCGAGGAACTGCCTGGCGGCGATGCGGTGTGGGGCGATGTTCTCGATGCTCTGCGCCCACCTCGCCAGCCGGGGCAGAAGCTCTGGCAGTGGCGCCAGGACACGCAGCTGCAGCCGGTGGTGTTCCGCGATCCGCAGGAGGTGAATGCCGATCGGGTGCATCTGCACCTGGAGCACCCGCTGGTCCAACGACTGCTCAACCGTTTTCTGATGCGCGGTTTCCAGAGTGATGCCCTGAGCCGTGCGGCGGTGCTGGGCACCAGCGACGACACGGCCAAGTTGATTGTGCTGGCCCGCCTGTCGCTCTACGGCAACGGTGCGGCGCGCCTTCACGATGAGCTGATCGCCGTGGTGGCGGAATGGGATCCGGCCGATCCCAGCCGGCGGTTGCGCAAGCTCAGTGAGGAGAAGAGCAAACGCGCCCTGGAGGATCTGGAAACAGCTCTGCAGCAACGGCTGGAGGCTTCCGAAGCCGAGGCCCTGGCCTTGCAGCAGCACCTGAGCAGCGATGTGGCCCAGCTGCGCGAGGCCCTCGATGCCCAGGTGGAGCAACGCCGCCTCGAGGCTGCGGAGAAGCTTGCCAAGCGCGCCGAGGAGGAGGCCGCTCGTTTTGTGCGGGTGCTGGAGGAGCAACGCCAGCGCATCACCAGCACCCGCCGCCGCACCAACGACAACCTCGACCAGCTGCTGCTTGACCTGGGGGACATCAAGGCGGAACGGCGCCAGCTGGAGGACAACCGCAAGTACTGGGAGAAGCGGCTGCAAACCATCGATGCAGACCTGGCCCACGAGCCCGAGCGCATCCGCCGCACCTTTGCCCTGCAGACCCACCGGGTGGAGCCGGCCGGGGCGATCTACCTGTGGCCTCAGGAGGTGGCCTGATGCAGGGACTGCGCCACATCCGGGAAGGCCGCCAGGATCGCCCGGTCCTCGGTGACAAGGGGAACACCCAACTGTTGCGCTGCGGCCACGAACTCACAGTCGTAGGAACTGCAGGTGCTGGTGCTCACCAGATGCAGCACATGCTCCGACGCCACGGCTTGTTCATGGGCAGAAAGGAGGACCTCAGCTTTTTGCATGAGAGCCAAGGCAGCTGGCAGTTTCAGCAGATCTCGCCGAACGTGCTGAGTCAGAACATTGCGGAACTCGCTGCGCCAGAGCGGCGGTGCCGCCCATTGGCGATCCTGGCGGCGCAGAGCCTCTGCCAGCTCTGTCCGGGGGCCGGGCAGCAGCAGATAGGCCACGACGTTGGTATCCACCACGATCAAGGTCGCCCCTCCCGCTTGAAGGCATCGATCTCATCAGGTTCAAAGCTGTGGGGACCGAGGCTTTCGCGCAGGGCTCGGATGTCCGCCAGCTCTTCATCCACGGATGTGGATGGTGCTCCAAGTCCGGCCTCAAGGCAGACGATCGCCTCGTTGTTGAGGCTGCGGCGGTGCCGCTTGGCGGCGGCGGTGAGCCTCGCATGGAGTGCATCGGGCAGGTTCTTGAGGGTGATCGTTTTGGCCATGGCAGCCAGCCATCCACCGGTGATCCCATCAGTATGGATCCGTTTTGGTTGCATCACACCCCTGAAGGAGGTCCGCTGATGGCCTACGGCACTCCCGGCACCCACACCCACGAGCAATGGCTCGGCCTGGTGCAGCCTGTCGGTCTGGTGGTGGCCCCAGCGGTGCTCACCAAGCTGGAGCTGTTTCCCAACCAGGGCACGGCCTACCTCTCAACCCGCCAGCGTCAGCTTGAGGCGCTGCTGGAAGAGCGCGACAACACGGTGGGCGAGCCGATTCAGGTGGTGCCAGGCTTCCAGCTGCTGGCCAGCGAACTGCTCGACTGGGCCGACGCCGACCTGGTGGCCGCCAGCGAGATGAGCGCCGTGCCCGAGGTGGTGCTCAGCGAATACGGCGAAACCCTGCGCCCCACCCACGGCGTACCCAAGTTCGAAGGCGAAGGCTTGCAGGCCCTGGTGCTCGATCTCACCCAGCTGGGCGAATGGGGTCGCAACTTCGATGAGCCCTGGAACCCCAGCGGCCACGGCTGGGACGCCACTCCCCAGCAGCGCTTTGAGCGCCTGCTCAAGGAAACCGAGCACCCGATCGGCCTCCTGTTCAATGGCGCGGCGCTGCGGCTGGTGCATGCGCCGCGGGGTGAATCGAGCGGCTGGCTCACCATGCCGCTGGAGCCGATGGCGGAGGTGGCGGGCCGGCCGATGCTCGGCGCCCTGGAGCTGCTGCTGGGGGTCGACCGGCTATTCGGCGGCAACCCCGAGCAGCGCCTACCGGCGGTGTTGGCGGCGAGCCGCAAAAACCAGAACGAGGTGAGCACCCGTCTGGCCGAGCAAGTGCTCGAAGCCCTGTGGGAACTGCTGCTGGGCTTCGATGCAGCCGAGCGCCTGGCTCAGGAATCCGGCCGCACCGTACTGGGCGAGCTTCCGGCGAGCGAGGAGGGCCAGAAGCACCTCTATGGCGGCTTGATCACGGTGCTGCTGCGGCTGGTGTTCCTGCTCTACGCAGAAGACGAAGCGCTGATGCCCGGTGATTCGCTCTACGGACAGCACTACAGCGTCAGCGCCCTGGCCGATCGCCTGCGCCAGGAGCGCTTTGAGCATCAGGGAGCCATGGCCGACCGTCGCGGCGCCTGGGCTTCGCTGCTGAGCCTGTTCCGGCTGGTGTACGACGGCGGCGGCGCCGATCCGAACTACTTACCGGCGCGCCATGGTGAGCTGTTCGATCCTGATGCCTACCCATTCCTCGAGGGCCGGGAGCAGAGCAGCGCCTACGAGGACGGCATCCTCACCAACCTGCCCGCCGTGAGCGACGACGTGGTGGAGAAGGTGCTGAGTCGGCTGCTGTGGCTGGCCGACGACAGCAAGGTGGCCCAGCGACTCAACTACCGCTCGCTGGATGTGGAGCAGATCGGCTCGGTGTACGAGGGGATCATGGGCTTCACCGTAGAAGGGGCCACAGGCCCCAGCGTGGGCATCACCTACCGGCCGCCGCGCCAGAAGATCTCGATCACGGTGGTGGTGGACGCCGATCAGCTGCTGGCCCAGAGCGGATCCAAGCGCGAGAAGTGGCTCGATGAGCAGGCCGGCGTGGCCCTCAAGTTGCCCGCCAAGGTGAAGAGCGAGCTCAAAAGCGCCACCACCCTGGCCAAGCTGTGTCAGGCGCTCGACAAGAAACTCTCCTCCCACACGCCCAACGGCCTGGCGAGCGGCAGCCTGATCCTGCAACCCACGCCCGAACGGCGCCGCAGCGGCAGCCACTACACGCCGAGGGAGCTCACCGAGCCGATCGTGGTCGAAGCGTTCCGCCCCTGGCTGGAGCGTTGCAACCACAAACCCACGGCCGAGCAGATCCTGGCGCTGAAGGTGTGCGATCCGGCCATGGGCTCGGGTGCCTTTCTGGTGGCGGTATGCCGCTATTTGGCGGGTTGGCTGGTGCAGGTCTGGGAGCGCGATGGCTATCCCGAAGGCTTCCGCCAGGAATGGGATACGGACATCGTCGCCCGCCGCCTGATTGCCCAGCGCTGCCTCTATGGGGTGGACAAAAATCCGTTTGCGGTGAATCTGGCCAAGCTGTCGCTCTGGCTGGTGACGCTGAGCAAGGAGCTGCCGTTCACATTTGTGGATCACGCCCTCAAATGCGGCGATTCGCTTGTGGGGTTTGGCGTACAGGAGATCCAGGACGCCATGCAGGAAGTGCAGCTCGGCTTCCTGAACGAGCAGAATCAGGTCTTCGACCAGATGGGAGTTGCCCGGCGCGAGAGCTTCAACGAAGACAGCCTCAACGACGAGGGCTACGACCGCAAGAAGGTATTGCTGCAACAACAGATAAAGGCCACCGATGGCCTGCGCCAGGCCGGCGATCTGATGGTGGCGGCCTTCTTTGAGAAGCAGAAACCAAAGGAGCGAGCTGACAAGCAGCAGGTGTATCTGGCCATGCTCAGCGGCGCCTTCAACGACGAGGGGCTACAGGATTCGATTCAGGAGATCCGCGATCGACTGGCTGCAGGCGACAAGGGCATCACCCCCTTCCACTGGGATCTGGAGTTTCCGGAGGTGTTCGGAGACGGCCGCGATGGCTTCGATGCCTTTGTGGGTAACCCACCGTTCGTTGGAGTGCGCAAGATCAAGGAAGCTTTGGGCGAGCCATTCCAGGACTGGCACCAAACTCAGTATGACGAAAGCAGCGCTAACGCAGATCTGTGTGCCTTCTTCTTCCTCCGCTGCTTCGCACTGATGCGGCCTGATGGCTCGCTGGGACTGATCGCCACCAACACCATCGCCCAAGGCGACACGCGCAGCACCGGCCTGCGCTGGATTTGCCTCAACGGCGGCACGATCTACGCCGCCCGCAAGCGCTACAAGTGGCCTGGTGTAGCCGCCGTAGTGGTGAGCGTGGTGCACCTGCTCAAGGGTGCGTATACCGGCGTCAAGCTGCTGGAAAAACGGGCAGTGGAGCAGATCACGGCGTTCCTGTTCGCCAATGGTGGGCATGACGATCCAAAGAAGCTTGCTGTTAATGCCGGTAAGAGCTTTGTTGGCAGCTATGTGCTGGGCATGGGCTTCACCTTCGATGACTCAGGGCCAGCCGATGACGAGACGCCCGGAATCCCCTCCCCCATTGCCACAATGAAGCGGCTGATTGCAGATAACCCGAAGAACGCCGAGGCGATCTTTCCTTACATCGGTGGCGAGGAGGTGAACAGCAGTCCCACTCATGCGCACCATCGTTTCGTTATCGACTTTCGAGATCGCAGCGAAGAGGAGTGCCGTCGTGCTTGGCCGGATTTGATGGAGGTTTTGGAGAGGAAGGTTAAACCAGAACGGACACGCAAAAAGCCAAATGGTGATTTCGCACTACGAACCCCATTGCCTCAACGCTGGTGGCATCATGCGGACAAACGCCCTGCATTGTATGCAGCGATTGCTGAATGCAAGCGAGCACTGGTGGCCTGTAGACACCAGAACAACTTCGCATGGGCCGCAATGTCGCCAGGTTCAGTCTTTGCTGAATCGCTAGTCATAGTCTCTTATGAAGATCTGACAGCCTTTCAGGCAAGGCCCCATGAAATCTGGTCTCGCTTCTTTGGTTCGAGCCTGGGCGATGGCCTGAGATATACACCTTCAGATTGCTTCGAGACTTTGCCCCTCCCTGGTGCCATCAACGGCTCTGCTAGCTCGCAATCAGCTCTTACCAACAAGCTTGAGGGGCTCAGTACCATCGGCGAGCGCTACCACCAGCTCCGATCCAAGCTGATGGTGGCTAGTAACGAAGGCCTTACCAGCATCTACAACCGGTTTGATGATCCTGCCGAAACCAGCAGCGGCCTCTTGGAGCTGCGCAGACTCCACGGCGAGATGGATCAGGTGGTGCTGGTCGCCTACGGCTGGAGTGATGTCTCCACCGCCTGCGGCTTCGGCCTCGACTACCTTGATCTCGAAGACGACATCCAGCTCCCCGACGATCCGCAGCAGCGCATCGACGACGGCAACCTGTTCTTCTGGGACGCCAACGACGCCCTCGATTTCCAGGGCCAGCTGCAGGCCTACGGCGCCATCACCGGCCGCCGCAAACTCCCCTGGCGCTACCGCTGGCCCGATACCGTCCGCGACGAAGTGCTCGCGCGCCTGCTGGCACTCAATGCAGAACGCTACGCCGAGGAGGTGGCAATGGGATTGCACAGCAAGGGGGGGAAGAAGGCCGGCAAGCCCACTGGCAAGCAATTGGGCAAGGCCTCATCAACGCCTGAGTTCACGCTCACCGCTGAGCCCTACCAACAAGACTTGAAGCTGTTCTGACCATGGCCAAAGCAGAAGCCACTGTCGAAGAACTCGTCAGCAAGATCGAACGGGGCCAGTTACGTCTGCCCGAGATGCAGCGCCGCTACGTTTGGCGCTCCACCCGCGTGCGGGATCTGCTCGATTCCCTTTATCGCGGCTACCCCTCTGGCGCCATCTTGATCTGGGAAACCGATGAGCCCGTTCCCGAGCAGGCCTTTGCCGTCGGCCAACAGACCAATCCTTACGCCCAAACCCAGCTTCTGCTCGACGGCCAGCAGCGCCTCACCTCCCTCTCGGCTGTGATCCGCGGCGAGCCGGTGCAGGTCAACGGTCGGGTACGGCCGATCGAGTTGCTGTTCAACCTGGAGCACCCCGATCAGCTCAGCGTGATCAGCGAGGTGGACGACAACACCACCGACGCCACTGACGAGCCCGTTGAGCCCGATGACATGGGGGAGGAACCCAACGAAGAAGAGGTTGACGCTTCGGATGACGAGTTGCAGAAGCGCTTTGATCGCATGACCTTTGTCGTTGCCACCCGCAAGCTTGAGCAGCTGCCCCAGTGGGTCAAGGTGAGTGACGTGTTCAACTCAGGTAGCGATGCTTCTTTCCTTCAGCAGGCGGGCGTCACCGGATTCGATGACGAGCGCTACCAGAAGTACAGTCAGCGTCTCGCCCGGTTACGTGGCATTCGCAACTACGTCTACCGGATGGACGTGCTGGAGCGCAGCCTCTCCTACGACGAGGTGACAGAGATCTTTGTGCGGGTGAACTCCCTTGGTGCCAAGCTGCGCAGCTCCGATCTCGCCCTCGCCCAGATCACGGCCAAGTGGCGTGGCTCTCTGAAGACCTTTCAGGCTTATCAGGCGGATTGCAGCACCATCGGTTTCGAGCTCGACCTGGGCATCCACCTCAAGAACATGGTGGCCCATGCCACCGGCCAGTCGCGCTTCCTCACCGTGGCAGGCCTCAAGCTGGAGCAGCTCCAGAGCGGCTGGGAGAAAGCGTGCCGAGGCCTCGACTTCTCCCTCAACCTTCTGCGCAGCAACACCGGCATCACCAGCCCGGCCCTGTTGGCGTCGCCATTCCTGGTGATCAGCCTCGGCTTCTACGGCGCCCAACGCCACTACGGGCTCAGCGCCGATGAGGCCGCTGGTTTGGTTCGCTGGGTGCTGCTCACCAATGCCAAGGGCCGCTACAGCCGTGGCTCCAGCGAAACCCTGCTCGACCAGGACCTCAAGACCATCCGCGACGGCGGCGGCTACGCCGAACTGCTGGAGCGGCTGCGCACCCAGGTGGGTCGGCTCGACATCACTCCCGAAGAACTGGCAGGTCGCAGCCAGCGCAGCGCCCTGTTCAAGACCATGTTCCTCGCCTTCCAGCAGGCCGGCGCCCGCGACTGGCAGAGTCAGCTGGCCATCGCCCTGGGCCATGTGGGCAGTGCCCACCAGCTGCAGTTCCACCACATCTTCCCCAAGGCCCTGCTCAAGCAGAACGGCTATGGCACCGGCGAGATCGACGACATCGCCAACCTCGCCTTCATCGGTGGACGTTCCAATCGCCGCATCAGCGACAGGCCCCCCGCCACCTACATCCCGGATCTGGTCGCCTCCAGCGGCGACCAGGCCTTCAGGAGCCAGTGCATCCCGACCGATCCAGGCCTGCTTGCTCTGGAGCGCTTTCGCGATTTCCTGGCGGAGCGGCGGCGGTTGATTGCCGAGCGGCTCAATGGGTTCCTGAGTGGACCTGGGGACAGCTCCTGATCTCGGTGAATGATCGGGCTGGATGCCCACGACCTGCTCCCTATCCAACGACCCTCTCCACAAGACCCGCCATGGCCAGAAAGACCAAGTCAGCTCGGGGCCTCACCGCCCGTGGGGCCAAGGGCGCACCCCGCGAGAAGCTGGCGCAGGCTGCTGGATTTCGCAGTGATGCCGAGATCGCTGAGCTCTTCCCAGACAACCGCCAGAAGCAGGTGCGGCAGCTCCAGCAATCCCTGGCCGATCTGGTGTCGGCACTGGACCTGGCGGATTCCAGCGCGTCCACCGTGGCCAGCCACTACGGCGCCCTGATCCGAGCCCTGGTCGATCGAGGGGCCAACGCCGCGTCTGGCCCCCCTGGGCCTGCCAAGAGCGCAGA
Source organism: Cyanobium sp. CZS25K (assembly GCA_030373325.1). GTDB lineage: Bacteria > Cyanobacteriota > Cyanobacteriia > PCC-6307 > Cyanobiaceae > Cyanobium. The sequence continues at coordinate 16,903 of JAUCZB010000026.1, forward strand.
CACCTCTGGGCGGGCCAGTAAACAGGCTTCCCTCGCCACCAATGCGCTCCGGCAGATGGTGCTGGAGGCAGTGGAATCGCCACTGGCTCTGCTGCCATCGCTCCTGGCAGACGACACCCTCAGCGATCAACTAAAGCTGCAGCGGCTTGCCATTTACACAACCGCCCTGGAAGCAATCTATGAACCGCTCGATCTTGAACCGATCGGCGAGCCCGGTGAAGCCACAGCCTTCGATCCACGCCATCACGATTCCGCTGCCGACCTGAGCAAAGGGGACCCCTGCACCATTCGTCAGATCGGCTTCCGCCGTGCAGACGCCGTGGTGCGCAAGGCCGTCGTTGTGGGTGTGGAGTGATCAGCCATGCTTCAACACCTCGCCATCGATCTCGGCAACACCAACACCCTCATCGCCAGCCGCGATCAGGAGGGCACCGAGGCTCTGCTGCACCTGCCCCGCATCTCCCAGCTGGATACCCAGCTCTCCAAGACCCCGGAAAAGCCCTTCACCTTTGTGCCCTCGGAGGTATTTCACTCCGACGACGGACCTGAGGTCGGAGCGCGCGCCTGGGCCAAGCTCGCGGAGGATGAGCGGCCCGATGCCTACCGCCGTTACGGCCGCAACTTCAAGCGCCAGCTGCTCGACTCCTTCGTGCAGGCCCGCCATGGCGAACAGGGCCACCGCAGCCTGCTGGAAACCAGCACCGATTTCGTGCGCGTGCTCTGCCACGACCTCAAGCAGGAGCTGGAGGTGGAGTTCGGTAGCAACCACATTCCTACCCTGATCCTGACGGCCCCGGTCCAAGCACCATCCGAATACCGCTCCTGGCTACGCGAAGTCTTCAACGACAACCTCCAACCTGAAGCGATTCGCCTGATCGACGAATCCACCGCCGCTGCCCTGTTCTATGGCGAGGAGGCCTTTGGCAGCCGTGTGCTGATCGTGGACATCGGCGGTTCCACCTCCGACATCACCCTGGCCGATATCGGCTTTGCCGGTGATGGCTCCCCCCAGGAAGCACGCCTGATCACCAAAACTGGCGCGTTCGTGGGTGGCTCCACCGTCGACGACCTGATCGCCGAGAAGGCCTTTGCACTCCAGGGGCTGAACTCACCGGCCACCTTCAACCGCAAGACCTATCTGCGGGCTATTCGGGCTGGCGAGAAGGTGAAGAAGAAACTGAGTTTCCGCGCCCGTGCCCTGGAGCCCTACGAGGACCTCCAGGCTGGCCTCACCATCAACATGACCTTCCGCGATTCCGACCTGGCGGCGATGATCGCGGGCTCGGCCATCGCCTCATCGCTGAAGGATCTGGTGCAGGTCACCGGAGTCGAGATCCAGCAACGAGGCATCGCCTTGAACTCCATCAGTGGCGCCATCCTCGTAGGTGGCTGCACCATCTGTCCGCCCATCCGCACCGTTCTCAGCGAGGCGTTCTCTGCTCTCGATCTCGAACTCTCCGATTCACCCACTGAGGAAGACCGCTTTGCCGCCGTGGTCTTCGGTGCCTTGCGCAGCGTGGATGCCCCTGTGTCCAATGACTATCTCCTGCACGACTACGCCATCCGCCTGCGGGCAGGTAATGGCAACTTTGTGTACCAGACGCTGTTCCGTAAGGGCACGGTTTTCCCTTGTCTGTCCGACTTCGCCCTGAATTCTGGTCGCCAATCCAAGGAGCAGACCGGCATCCGCATCTCCGTTGGAGAGCTCTATCGGCAGCCCCGGCGTTTGGCCGATGGCGAAAGCACATCAGAGGCTCCTGGCCCTCTGGTAGCCAGTGAGTTTCGCCCCCTAGGAACGGCTGGCCACCTGGTGGTGATTCCCGTAGATCCCACGGCACCCGTGGGTGACAAGCGCTATCGCATCACGTTTGCCATCGATGCGGAGCGCCAACTGCTGCTCACGGTGGATGACACTGTGAGCAAGCACCGCCTGTTTGACAACAAAGTGATCGTAGACCTCAACGAATCTGCTCCTCCTGTTGTCGCCTTGCCGCCACCTCCACCTGCGATCACCTCCACAGGATCGCAAAAGATCATTGAGCTCAATCCGAATCCCAGTTACAACAATCTTGAAGTTGAAGCGGCCAGCCTCCTGCGGGATATGGCCATGGAGGGGTATTTAATCTCCAATGTCATTCTGGGCCACCACTTGCATGAGGTGGATCACCTGCTGATCACCCCATCTGGCGAGTCCTACATCATGGAATGCAAGAACTACTCAGGCACCTGGACTGGTGGCATCAACTCCCAGTGGATCTGCACCGCACCCGATGGCAGCGAGCGCGTCATTGCCGCCAGGCCTGTGAATCCCATGCTCCAATGTCGGCGTTATATCGGTGATGTGCTTCGGCGCCTCTCTACGGAGTACCCGGAAGTTCAGTTCAGCAAAGCCTGCCTGGTGATCGCCCCTGATCATGCTCATCTTGATGGGGTGAGTGGCTGCGGCCCCAATCTGATGAATGTCTCGGCGCTGCCAGCTTTCATCACCGCGATGGAAGCCCGCCGTCAGGAACGCCAAAGGATCGATCTTGATCCACAACGCCTGCGCAAGGCATTCTATCTGGTGTGACCATGGAGAAGAGTTATTGGGCAGTCAACGAGGTCAGAGTTAGTCGATGGGACTGAGATCCTTCCTCAAAAACACAGCGCGAGCTCTAGGGCTACGCAATCCCTCGTCCAGGCCAGCCGCGTCGCGTAAGGTCGATTACGCAATCGCCTTGGATCGTATCGAGCAGCAAACTGTTGAAGCGGCCACCAGGCGTGACAGCATCAAGCTGTTAGATCTGTGGCACGAACTGTCCATCTGGAAGTCGCCTCCTCCCAAGACAGATGAACTGAAACAGCGTTTGGCTCAACTCTTCGAGGAGTTTGAAGGCCAAGCAGTCAATCCCAATGCGTCATCCGGCACCATCCTGGTACTGAGATCGCAGATCAGCTCCAAGCAACGAATCGAGCGGCGGCAAGCGGAAGCAGCGCGCCTGGCGCGTGAGGCGGCAGCTCAGCGACAGGCAGAGCAGCAGCGCCTTCAGGAAGAGCAGGCTCGACGAAGGGCAGAGGCTGCGCGGCTCGCTGAGGAGCAGGAGCGCCTGGCGAAGGAAGAAGCAGCTCGCCAGGCAAAGGCCCAGCGTCTTGAGGATGAACGGCTGGCCCGAGAGGCCGAGGCCGAAGCCCAGCTGGCGGCGGCGGAAGCCGAGCGGCTCAGGCAAGAGCAGGAACTGCTGGCCAAGAAAGATGCAGAGAGGCTGGCTCGGGAAGCCGAAGCCCAGCGGGCTGCACAGGAGGAATCGAAGCGACAGGCAGAGCAGCAGCGCCTACAGGAAGAGCAGGCTCGACGAAGGGCAGAGGCTGCGCGGCTCGCTGAGGAGCAGGAGCGCCTGGCGAAGGAAGAAGCAGCTCGCCAGGCAAAGGCCCAGCGTCTTGAGGATGAACGGCTGGCCCGAGAGGCCGAGGCCGAAGCCCAGCTGGCGGCGGCGGAAGCCGAGCGGCTCAGGCAAGAGCAGGAACTGCTGGCCAAGAAAGATGCAGAGAGGCTGGCTCGGGAAGCCGAAGCCCAGCGGGCTGCACAGGAGGAATCGAAGCGACAGGCAGAGCAGCAGCGTCTACAGGAAGAGCAGGCTCGACGAAAGGCAGAGGCTGCGCGGCTCGCTGAGGAGCAGGAGCGCCTGGCGAAGGAAGAAGCAGCTCGCCAGGCAAAGGCCCAGCGTCTTGAGGATGAACGGCTGGCCCGAGAGGCCGAGGCCGAAGCCCAGCTGGCGGCGGCGGAAGCCGAGCGGCTCAGGCAAGAGCAGGAGCAACAGGCCTTAGCAGTCGCTGACGACGAGGACATCCCTCCGATTGACCCGGATGAACTTTCGGAAGAGCGGCAGACCCAAATCGCATCCAAGGATGCGGCGTCGGGTGAGGATTTGCACCTGCAAGACCTTGTGCCTGGCTCGCCAGTGCCGCAGCACGATCCAGGCCTTGACCTGGAACCACTTGCTGAGGATGTAGTCCATCTGCAGGAGTTACAACAAGCCGAGGCTCCTTCATCTGATGAGAGACAGTTGATCCCGTGTTGGCTCAAGAAAACCATCGAAGACCTATCGCTCTCGATACGAGCCAGCAATGCCTTGCATTATGGCGGCTTCCGCACGGTTGGCGACTTAGCCGGAAAACGACCAGACGACCTCCTGAATATACGGAACTTTGGCCAGAAGAGCTTAGATGAGTTAATACTCGGACTCGAGAGGCAGGGAATTCCATTTCCCATTCCAGCCAGTCCACAGCCTGAGCAGCGAGAGAACCAAGCAGGCACAAGTTTCCAGGAAAACAAGTCCAGCCAGTCATCAGCGACAACGTCACTGCGGGACCTCGGAATTCCGCAGGCTGCATTAGGCCCGCTGCTACGCAGCGGGATCAGAACACTAGAAGAGCTAGCCGGCAGGTCCGAATCAGATCTTGCCGAGATCCGCAATTTGGGTCCGAGGGGGATTGAGAAGATTCGCCAGACCCTTGCCAGCATTAGCCTCGACCTGCCATTCCACTCAAGCGATCTTGATCCTGCCTCCCCCCAACAAGGTGATGACCATCAAGAAAGCCCATCATCCAAAGACGAGCGTAGGCAGCGGAGGCAGGAAGTCATCTCCTTGATTGGCGATCTGGCCGAAAAATGCTTGGCAAGAGACTCGGCCCAACCAGAGGAGATCATTGAGGAACTTCTGCAGAGAAGCGATCTCCCTAGGGGCCACGCCTCGCTGCACACCGAACTGAGGATTCTGAGGGAGTGCCTCGGAGTGATCGAATCACTGCTCGGATTCTCTTTCCTCAGTGACTGCCTCCGCAATTCCGCCTGGCAGGAAACGAAGAAACACTTGCTTCTGCGCTATGCACAAGAACTCGGCGATGACACATCGAAATCCTGGCTGTATAGCCTTCAGAAAAGCATCAGGAGAGACTCGGATCGCGGCTGGTGCTCTTACATCATGAGAGTGTGCGGCACAATCTATCAAGCCATCGGTGAACAGCTTGACCCCCCAGTCACAAGAGAGCGTGTCAGACAGCTGCTTAACAGGGTTGCCAGTGTAGTTGGTGTTGCAGCAGATGCTCTCTCCGAGCGCATTCAAGGCAACGCCAGTGAACAGGCAAAAGCTCAGCAGCTTGCTTGTATCCAGACCTGGCTCGATCGCTTCGGGCGCCTTGCATTCAAAGGCGATCAGCCGCTGGCCGATGAGGATATGGAGCGATGGGAATCGGCTCTGAAAATGAGTCCCAAACAGCGGCTGGAAACCTACGAAGGGTTCGCCATCCCCGTGCAAGCCGCCGAATGGGATCTGCATTACGAATGGATCTGTACCAGTAGCTCTCCCATGGGAAATGGCTATTGGAAAGACTTTGAGTGTTTGAAGCAGTTCATCCTGCGTCATGCAGTAGCACTTGGCCATCCCACTGCGATGCCCAAACAGACTTCACTGCCCCGGCGTGTGGGTCGAATTGTTCAGGACTTTGGTGGCCAGAGTAAGGTCGCTCGCCGTCTTGAGCTTCGCTATCAGGGGCAACTGGTTGGCGAAGATGGTGGTCGCACCTATTGGACCGAGGACAAGCTCTTCAAGCTGCTGGATGACGTTAATCAGTTCCACAACCAGGATCTGTCGCTGATGCCGTCTTATGCCCAGATCTATGACTTCTTCAAGGAGCAGGTCGACGAACCTTATGCCGGCAAAAACCCTGGCTCTCCAATCGCCAGTATGAACCGCCAAGGGCAGCTGCACTGGAGCGAAGTAGCCTGCCGTTTTGGCAAACAGTTTGTCGCAGGATCATCTACGGCGAACGTCACATTGGCCTATATCAAGGCCTTTGTTCGTGATCTTGGGGAGCACCTTGAATCTCTCACCCCCTCTGAGCTCTATGTGCTATTCCAAGCACAGGGAATCAACCGAGGAGAGAAAGAGAAGTTCAGTCGTACATTTGATCGGCTTGTCGATGCTGTTCAGTCCGGCATGGTCAAACGTGAAGATCTTCAGGCCTGGGCTAATAGCAATGATGTTGACTCCATTAGTGAGCTCCTGGAGTTCGGAGCCGATCTGAAGGCTGAGACCAATCAGGCGGACAAGGAGTCTCTTCTTCTGCAACAGCGCTCTAAGCAGCTCAAGCATGAGTTCGCTGAGGAGAAACAGATTGATCTGATCTCCAGTGATGACCTGCCACAGCTCGATCCCGTCAAGACACTTTTGGCTTTAGACAAGGCCGCGAGCGTCATCGAGAGCAGTGCCACAGATGCCGATCGCATCGACTTCTTGAAGGCAAAAGCCACGGCGAAACTCTGGGATGCCTGCTTCGCGGATGCAGGCGGCCTGATTGCCAAGCTTCGATCCATGAATGATGAGGCAGATACCTATAGCGGTGAAGTTCGCTCCTCCTTCCTTGAGGAGTACGAAGGGGCTCGCTCTCTAGAGATCCCCTCCAGCTACCGATTTTGTGATCTCAAAGGCAGACCTCGACAGCCAAAGCTCATGCAGCGGCTAGTGGCATTTCGTCTGAAGCGTGATTATAGGCTGCTCAATCTCAGCGGGACAGGAACTGGCAAGACCCTCTCGGCTGTGTTTGCGGCTCAAGTCTGTGGGTGTAGGCGGATTTTGATCTCCTGTCCAAATGGCGTGATCTCTAGTTGGCAACGCACATTTAGTTCTGCATATCCAGATGCTGTAGTCCATATCAGGCCAGATGATTGGCAGCTGCCAGAGCTTGACGACAGAACTCATGTGGTTATCGTGAATCATGAGAGATTCCAGAACTTTTTCAGACAACCCCTGCTTGAGTTTTGCCTAGGCTTTCAGACAGACCTCATCGTTATCGATGAAATCCATCAGGCTAAACAGCGCGATAAGGATAAGAGCAGCCAGCGGCGGCGCCTGATGGACCAGTTCGTCTTTACATCCGGCAACCTCAACAGCGAGCTACGTGTTCTTGGCTTATCGGCTACGCCCGTCATCAACAACTTGTTCGAGGGACGTTCTCTGATCGAACTGGTGAGTCAAGAAGCCCTTGATGGAGTTGACGAGGAGATGGACCTCAATGCCTGCATGAACCTCTATCAGCACTTTGTTGTGCATGGCATTCGCATGAATCCAGGTCAGCTATCACGTACAGAGCTTGTTCTCACGGACGTGGATGCGACACCGGTCCTTCCACAGGTCATTGCTGCCACCAGGCGCGGAAGCTACCATGATGTAGAGCAGCTTTTGGTGCAGCCAAAGCTCGACGTCTTAGATGCTTGCTTAGAATCTGGGCGGAAGACGGTGATCTTCATTACCTACATCAAAAGTACGCTTGATCCGCTGTGCCGCTGGCTGAGAAAACACGGCTATGGCTATAGCGTCTATACAGGTGGTGATAAGGAGGCCCGTGAGGCTGGCTTTGTAGATTCTTTAGATGAATTCATCCGAGGATCAACCGACGTCTTGGTGGCCTCGATTCAATGCGCTGGAACTGGTGTGGATGGTCTTCAGTCAGTCTGCAACCGAGCAGTCTTTCTCCAGCTCCCCTGGACCTCAACGGAGTTCGAGCAGGCCATCGGCAGACTGGATCGGGATGGAACGGAGTTCGATTCCGTCAAAGTGTATCTCCCTATCACGGACATTCACCTTCCCAATGGCGAGCGTTGGAGTTGGTGCCGTTCAAAGTTGGACCGAATTCGTTCAAAACGTGACATCGCCAAGGCCGCTGTGGATGGAGAAGTACCGGATCAGGCCTCCATGATTAGTCCCAGCAAGGCAAGTGAGTATTGGCTTGGCTGGTTGAAACGGTTGGAGAGAGAATCGCCAGGATGAAGCTCATCCAGTCGACCAGCGCAGGGAGGCGGCCTCTGGTTGACCAGCTTTACACCAGACTGGTCATTCGCGTGACAGCTATAGCTATTCGGCGCCCGCTGTTGCGAGACTGCTGCCCATGAGTCAGTCCCCAGCATTGATACCCCCCTCCGAGCTCCCCCAGAGATCTGCTGTGGTCAGAGATCAGCTCGTTACCGCCCTGGAGCTCGATCTGATCGGTCCTACCCAGCGAGTGCTCCAAGCCCTCGGCGCCGATCATGAGGGCTTGGAGACGGAAGCCCTCGATCGGCTACCCAGCAGCTGGTATCCCACCGGCTTCCTGGTGCCCGCTGAAACCGATCTGTCGCTGAAATGCGACGACACGGCCGACGATGACTTCGCCGCCGCCGATGGTGTGGATCTGCGCAAGCCCAGCAAGGCCAATACCGACTACAAACCGCGATCCGGCGATGACGGCGGCAACAGCGAGTCGGGCCCGGCCAAGCCCCAGCTGTTCCCCTCCTCGATCGGCGTGAGCGTGCTGTTGCCGCCGGGTGGCGATCTGCAGCTGATCGCCCGCTGGGGCGGCTACGTCCGGCTCGCAGAGGGCGCCACCCCCGACGCCGCGGCAAGCATCGCCTGCGATGAAGGCGCTTCGCGCGAGCAGAAGAGCTGGCAGCGCACCCCCCGCCAGGAGTCGCTGACCCTCAGTCATCGCGAGATCACCGCCAACAGGGGCCTCACCGGCCGGCCCTGGCCCAACAGCAACGGCCTGTATCTGCGCTGGCACTGCCGCCAGGCACCTGCCAGCCAGGGCTATGCCCCCGGCACCGTGGCCGTCACGATCTTCCTCACCAACGAGCGCAGGAAGGCCATCACTCTGGTGGAGCGAGATCAGCACTCTGCCTTCCAGGCCGAGCTGGAGCTGCGCTGCTCTGAAGGCTTCGTGGCACGCCTCGACCCCCATGCGGGCCGTGCCGCTGGTGACTGGGATGAGGCCGTCAATACCCTGCAGTTTCGCGATGCCCGTGAGTACGGCGTCGGGCACAACGTGGGTGTAGAGGTAGATCTCGGTGCCGAGGGCGGTTGTTCACGCCTGCGCACCACCTGGATCCCCCAGGCCACCGTGGAGAAGGTGGTGCCCCGCCCCGATGTGGGCTGCGAGCTGGTCATGGAGGAGCTTGATCGCCTCGCCACCCAGGGTTTCGAGGCCGTTCGCGGGGCCCTGATGCCCCTGGTGAAGCGTTACAGCACCTGGATCGATGAACAGGCCACCGTGGCCGGGCTCAACGCCCAGCAGCAGGTCACCGCCAGCCAACTGCTCGCCAACGCCCGTGGCCAGGCCGAGCGCATCGCTCGTGGCATCGAGGCCCTCGCCGAACCCGACATCCGTGACGCCTTTGCGATCGCCAACCGCACCATGGCTGCTGCCGCCCGCCAGCGCTATGGGGTGATGCAGGGCCTCAAGCCCAACGACCCTGCGCTGCGCCCACCGGCCTGGCGACCCTTCCAGTTGGCCTTCCTGCTGATGAATCTGGTGGGCATCGCCCGCCCCAACGATCCACAGCACGATCCCAAGCGCGAACGCGACAACGTCGATCTGCTGTTCTTCCCCACCGGTGGCGGCAAGACGGAGGCCTACCTGGGCCTGGCGGCCTTCACCCTGGTGATGCGCCGCCTCCGCCACGGCGGCTCACCCCAGGCCGGAGGGCTGAGCGTGCTGATGCGCTACACCCTGCGCCTACTCACCCTCGATCAGCTGGGCCGCGCCTCCACCCTGATCTGCGCCCTGGAGATTGAGCGCCAGCGCCAACCCGAGAAGCTCGGCCGCTGGCCGTTTGAAATCGGCCTCTGGGTGGGCCAGGCCGGCACCCCCAACCGCATGGGCAGTAAGAGCAACAGCAGTGAAAACACAGCCCGGCTACGGGTACGCGCCTACAACGACAACAAGACCACCATCAAGCCGATCCCGATCGACACCTGCCCCTGGTGCGGCGTGGAATTCGGCATGCGCTCCCTCGAGGACAACAAGCCCTGCGGCACCGTCGGGGTGTTCAACCTGCTGCGTCAGGGCCGACCCGATGGTGACAATCCCGAGGAGTTGCGCGTGGCCTGCCTCAACCGCAACTGTGCGTTCACCGGCAGCAAGGGCAGCAACTACCTGCCCCTGGTGGCTGTTGACGACATGATCTATCGCCGCCTGCCGGCGTTTCTGATCGCCACGGTCGACAAGTTCGCCTCGCTTCCCTGGGAGGGGCGCACCGGCAAGTTGTTCGGCAAGGCCACCCATGTGGTTGATGGGCAGGGCTACTACGGCCCTGCTGATGGTGATGAGGCCACCAAGGGGGTGCGACTGTCCGAGCGCCTTGATCCACCGGATCTGGTCATCCAGGACGAGCTCCACCTGATCTCCGGCCCCTTGGGCTCGATGGCGGGTCTCTACGAGGCCGTTATTGATGAGCTCTGCAGCCGCGGAGATCTGCGCCCCAAGATCGTTGCCTCCACAGCGACGGTGCGCCGCGCTAGCGAGCAGATGCGGGCCCTCTTCGGGCGCAACGCCTCGTCGATCTTCCCGGCGCCAGGTCCCGACCGCCGCGATTCATTCTTCGCCGTCACCGTACCCGCTGAGCAGGTGCCAGGTCGGCTTTATGTAGGCCTCAGTGCACCCGGCCGCAATATCAAAGCCCTGCTGCTGCGGGCCTCCCTGGCCCTGATGAGCGGCGCTCAGCAAGCCTGGTCGGCGGCCGAGAAGGAGCGCACGGCCCAACGCCGCCGCGGCGAAACACCTGGCCCCAACCCTGCCGACCCATACATGACCCTGCTGGGCTACTTCAACACGATCAAGGAGCTGGGCATCAGCCGCCGCTTGATCGAGGAAGAACTCACCTCCCAGCTCGCCAGCCATGGTGAACGCAAGCGATTAGGCGACAACGTGGAGCGAGCGGCCAACCGCAGGATCAGCAACATCCCCCTGGAGCTCACCTCGCGTGTGTCCACCACCGAGGTGAGCAACACCAAAGACCGCCTGGCCCGGAGCTTCGACGACAAGGAGGCCCGCGTGGATGTGGCCCTGGCTACCAACATGATCTCGGTGGGCCTCGACATCACCCGCCTGGGTCTGATGCTGATGCTCGGCCAGCCCAAGACCACCGCTGAATACATCCAGGCCAGCAGCCGCGTCGGCCGCGATCAGAGCAAACCGGGCCTGGTGGTGGTGCTGCTCAACCCCAACCGGCCGCGTGACCGCTCCCACTACGAGCATTTCGCCCACAGCCACGATGTCTTCTATCGGGACGTGGAGGCCACAAGCGTGACGCCGTTCTCGGAGCGGGCCCTGGAGCGAGGTCTGCCCGCCATCACCGTGGCCCTGGCGCGACACCTCTGCGATGGGCTCACCTATGCGCGGAATGCCGGCGACCTCGAAGCCCTGGCGGAAGCCAGGCAGCCCGTCGCAGCGGCGCTGCAACAGCGGGTCGCCACCTCACTGGTGAATCACCCGGATTCCGATGGCTACGCCAACAAGGTTGCCGAGAGGGTGCGACGGATCATCGACGACTGGTGCGCCATTGCCGAGCGCCGCGGACGTATGGAGTACGGACGTGAGGAAGGTGACCTGCCACCGCTGTTGCGCACCCCCCTTGATCCCGAGCTGCTGGAGCTTGACGACGACCGGGAACGCCAATTCAAGGCCAACCGCAGCCTGCGGGATGTGGAGCCGTCCGCCTTGCTTTTGAAAGACCGCTACCAGAGCACCACCCGAGGCTGATTCGTATGACCGCATCGCAAAGCACCAGCAATCATCCGGTCGGTGAAGTGCGCCACGGCCAGCTCATCACCACCTATGGACCGGGCGCCATGGTGGATCTGCCCGATCGCTCGGTTGTGGTGGGTGGGCTCAACCTCTGGCACTACAGCCGCGACGACGACAGCTGCTTTATCGACGAGCAACGCCTGATCGCCAAGTTGCGTGGTCTGCTGGGCGTGGGCACGTTGCTGCTCAAGCGCCCACCGAGCGAAGATGACACCTTCGCCCAGAAGTTCAAGAGCAGCAGTGGTATCCGCTCACCGCAGTTCCCTCTCTGGTTCGTCGCCCAACCCAAAGATCCGTTCCCTCCCCACATCGATGAAGCAGGACGCCGCTACCGCACCCGCCCGCTGATCCACAAGGACCGACTCGTCGACGAGAAATACCCCTGGCGCGTCCCCGGCGGCAAGGTCCAGAAACTGGATGTGGTGCCGGTGCGTTTTGTGCAGTGCTGTGCCAACGGTCACCTCAGCGACATCGATTGGGATCGCTTTGCCCATGGCGGAGCCAGGAGTCGCTGCCAGGAAGATCTCTGGCTCGATGAGGCCGGTGCCGGCAACGACTTCAACGAGATCTATGTGCGCTGTCCTCAGTGCGGTAAGCGTCAGGCCCTGGCCAGCACCAAGGGCGAGAACGGAGCCTCCCTGCTGGGTGCCTGCCGTGGTCATCGCCCCTGGCTGGGCAACTTCAGCGACGAAGCCTTGGATTGCACCGATGAGAAAGGAAAGCCCCGCTACAACCGCCTGCTGGTGCGGTCCGCCAGCAATGCCTACTTCCCGGAGATGGTGGGAGCCATTTCGATTCCAGAAGCGGAAGACCCGCTCAGGCAACTGATCGTCACCCATCTCAGCGACTTCGAGAAGATCTCCAGCGCTGAGAAACTTTCCCTCCTGCTGGAGCTTGATGCGTTGAAGGAGCGCATTGCCGCGCCTCTGCGCGGTCGTGATCCCCACGACGTGATGGCGATCCTTCATGCGGTACGCGGCAGCGGTAAGGACGCCCGCACGGAGAAACAGCCCGCCCTCAAGCTGCAGGAGATCAAGGCCCTCTATGCCCCACCTGGCTCCCTGGGCTCAGCAGACCCAGCGGCAAGCTTCCATGCCGAAATCATGTCCCTGAACGGCAAACCGGCCTGGTTTACAGAGCGCTTTGATCGCGTGCTCAAGGTGCACCGCCTGCGGGAGGTGATGGCGTTGATCGGCTTTACCAGGCTGGAGCCAATCGTCAAAGGCGTGGATGGTGACCCCGTCGATCAGCACGCCGTCGGTGCAACGCGCGCGGCCATCAACAACAAAGAGCTCGATTGGGTGCCGGCCATCGAGAACTTCGGCGAAGGCCTGTTCCTGGGCGTGAGCCAGGTCTCATTGCAGGCCTGGCAGCAGAGGGATGGGGTTGTCCAGCACAGCTCCAAGCACCGCGAAGCGTGCATTTACTGGAACCGAGATCACGGGCTAAAACCCAACGACTTCGACTGGCCCGGTGAGGCCTATCTCATGCTGCACAGCCTCTCGCACCTGTTGATCACCACGGCAGCGCTCGAGTGCGGCTACGGCGCATCCGCCATCAAGGAGCGGATCTACAGCTTTCCAGGCCGGGGCTACGGGATCCTGCTGTACACCAGTGGCAGCGGTTCGGAAGGCACCCTCGGCGGGCTGGTGTCCCTGGCCGACAGCATCGAACAGCTCGTGGCAACAGCTCTCGATCGGGGGCGGCTCTGCTCCAACGATCCCTTCTGTTCGATGCACCAGCCCGAAAGTGATCTCGAAAAGCGCTACAGCCACGGCGCCGCCTGCCACGGCTGCCTGCTGATCGCCGAAACCAGCTGTGAGCAGCGCAACCAGTTCCTCGATCGTGCCTTCGTGGTGCCCACCCTCGATGTCACCGGCGCCGCCTTCTTCCCTGAACAGCGGCCGTGAGCGAACCCCTGCTGGCTCTGACCACGGGTGAACTGCAGCGCCTGGCGGCTTGCCTGCGGTCCCTGGCTGCGGTGCCGGGGGAAGCGGCCCTCAGCCAGCACCAGATCGCCACGGATCGTCGCCAGTTGCGCGAGGCGCTTCTCTCCTGGATGGCCAATTGGCAGCATCGGGGGGGTAGCAACGGCAGCCTCGAACTTGCCATTGGCCTGCTCTTGAAGCAGCGCCAACAGCAGGGCGTCGGCCAAGCCGAACTGGTGTGGTCTGGCCCCCATGGGGGAGCGGGCGACATCACCCGCGATCAGGCCGTCCTGATTCGCGAGATGGTGGAGCGCTGCGAACAGCGGCTGCTGATCACCACCTTCAACATCTGGCGGGGCGGCTTCATCTCTGAACTGCTCGATCGCATCCAGGAGCGTCTGGAGGTATGCCCCCGCCTCGATGCCCGCATGGTGGTGAACATCCCCCGGCCCCGGGGCAGCACCGTGGTAGCCGATCAGCTGCGAGCGGCGTTTGTCCAAAAAACCTGGCGGGCACTGTGGGATCCCAGCAGGCGACGGCCTGTGGGCTATTTCGACCCCCGATCATTGGAGCTGGGCCGCGAGCGGCCCACCGTGTTCCACGTGAAGTGCTGCATTGCCGATGCCGAACTGCTCGTCACAAGCGCCAACCTCAGCGAAAGCGCCCAATTCGACAACTGCGAGCTCGGCATCCACTTTCCCAACGGCAACCGCGCCGATGTCGTCTGGCAGCATTTCGCTCGTCTGATCCAGCGACAACCGCCAGCGCTGGTGCCAATCGAGGAGCCCCTCAGACCTCCCGGCCCACAAGATCACGACCGTCAATAGGACCTGAGGGATACACAATCCGATCGAGGATGGCCTGGATGCGACTGCCAAATCGTTCCGCCTGACAATCCACCATCCGTGCAGCCAAATCGGTATCACCACCGCTGCGCAGAGTTTTCTGGAGGATGATCTGGCGAGAGAGTTCCACGAGTTGCTCGAACCGCACCACCCTTTGCCGGAGTGATTGAACGATCAGTTCCCCCCGGGTTCAGGAAAGATGTCACCCCTCTCATCCGTACACCCGGGGGCTTG
>JAUCZB010000027.1 GCA_030373325.1 Cyanobium sp. CZS25K
GGAGCGATCGGTGAGTTACTGCCGCGATGGGGTGTCCCGACTCCTGAACGCTTACCTTCCATCAGACCTTCAAAGCAATGATGAATCCGGAACTGGCTCAACTTGAACAACTTCTCGAAATGGCTACCGAGGAAGACAGAACCAACCTACAGAGTCTGATCGGGGCTGATTTCGGCAATAGCCCGAGGCTTCTCTCGGATCACTTCAACTTCTTGCATGGAGGTATTGCGGGTCAGATCTGGAATAGAAAGTCATGGAAGAAGTTAGTCACTGATGTTGCTGACCATATTCAGATCGATTGGAACGCACTGCTTCGGCAGAAGAACTGGGACGTTATAGGTGCGGCGGAAATTGAAGACGCTGTCATCATGACCACCCTTGGAAGGCTGCTCAAAAGTATGCCTGACGAGGAACGCGAGAAGCTTGCCGCTGAACTTGCAACTGCCGCCGAAGAGCCGAACATCGGGCCTCAGCTGGTCGCCGGTGGCGTAATGCTACTTGGTCACTTGAGCGGATTTCAGATTTACCTGCTTGCCACAACAGCACTTGGGGCGCTCACCGCAAGTATGGGAATCGTACTTCCATTTGTGATTTATTCAACGATGACCACTACGATTGGCATCATTCTTGGTCCTATCGGATGGGCAGCTCTAGCGGCAAGTACTCTCTTTTCGCTCAGCCAGGCCAACTACTCGAAGCTGCTTCCAGGTGTCATCTATGTTTCTTTCATTCGCCATAAGCTGGATCAGTCGAGTTCACCTACATAGTGGGCTAAAAATCTTTTGGTCTTGTCAAAGAGAAATCCGATTGGCCTAGTAAGTGTTCCTCGTGGACCTGTCTCTCCATCGTATGTCATTATGCTTGTGCGCCAGTCAGCTCGTTAGCGGTGGGACTTAAGATTGTCAGCAAGAGCGTCTTGTCTGTCCACAAGAAGCGCATTCCAATTGCCTTTGGCTTTGCTGATCACTACTTCTTGGCAGTCTCAAAGTATGGTCACGATACCCTTGGCTGGGGTAGAGCTGGAATTGAACTCAGTGGAGAAGTCAAGATTACTAGAGCTGAGCTTCAGAGAGTGGAGAGGTTCCTTGAGGCGGCAAGTTACAGCATCTCGGTTCACAACTGTGAGCATTTTGCAAACTACGTCCTTTATGGCATCAATCACTCGTCACAGATGTACACATTCTTTAAGTGCATTGGCGCGGATATTGTCTCGTTACTCCAGCCTACACAAGCGGCCTCGGAGAACTACAGCGATGCATTTGCCAGGCAGGTCGCTTACAGGCTCAATGAGCAACTGAGAAACTCCAAGATTGAAAGGGCAAATCGAGAACGGGTTGAGTTCTGGCGCCTGCGAGGTGTCGATACTGACTGATGTGTTCTTTCATCCTTGTAAGAAGCAATGATTTCTGTGAATGATCGCTTCGGCTCATGCAATTCAGTCATTTCGACGTCTCGCCATTTGAACGTAACTCCATGTCGCATTACCCATTAACATGGCGATCTTCAGCCTCATGTCCCCATGCGGTCATCCAGCACCTTACAGTTTCGAAGGCGCCATTGGAGGCACTCCTGACGTTGGACTACTCGGCCAGAATGAACGATGCCGTCGTTCGACTCTTCCGCCCTTTCTAGATGGTCTTGTCTTTCACTTTGTACAGCCTTCTCGT
Organism: Cyanobium sp. CZS25K; assembly: GCA_030373325.1. Classification (GTDB taxonomy): domain Bacteria; phylum Cyanobacteriota; class Cyanobacteriia; order PCC-6307; family Cyanobiaceae; genus Cyanobium. Next base: position 1,668 of record JAUCZB010000027.1, read on the forward strand.
AGCAGTGTCAGTATGCAGAACTTCTATCACTTGGGAGACTTCTTTGTAGTATCGAACTCCTTCAAGACGTTTCTCGATTGTCACGCAGGCTGCAGCTTTGAGGGAAGGACGATTCGTACCAAGCATCCTCAAGGCGTCGAGCATGAGCAGTATTGGGCCATGAAGGTGGCAACCAGGGTTGACTGCCTCTTGCCCGACAAGTCGTTCCGTACGCAACCATCATGGATAACTGATCCCCCACCCTGCTTCAGTGAACGGGCGATTGAGACAGAGTTGGCGGACGATGTTGCCCCTTTCTTTGCCAATAAGGGAGCCTCGACCTACTTCTCCTACCCTGGGTATGGAGTGGGCCGTGTGTCCATGGATTTTTCATTAGTACCGGCAGGTGTCAAACTCTTCGAGCCTCTCTATTGGCCACATTATCTGGTGGTCGATGTCCTCTTTGCAAGAGAGATGGAGCGGCAATGCAAAGGAGGAGCATTTGGCTATTACTTCTGGACACTAGGGTTTGACGACGTCGCTGCCGAATACAACAGTAACTTGCATATGCGTCGCTGACAGCCTGCCAGCCGCTCTCTTCACAGGCGGAGATCAATCAGTCCGCCGCTCCGAGTACGTAGGACGTGGTCAATCAGATTTCGTTGAAACAAGGCTGGATTGACCAGGGCTTTTCGGGTATGGCAGCAGTTCCTCATCCCCATTTCCTCTCGTACCTAACTCTCCAGAGCCCGCGCAAACGCCGCCGCTGCCCCCTGGCCCGATGCCCATGGGTAGCTGCGCAGGTGCACCTCGAGCGAATGCCCCATGCTCAGCGCCACACTTCCGGGGTCGATCCCCAGCTGGTGGCCTCTCAGGCTGTAGCCATGCCGGAATGAATACGGCACCGCGCGTTCTCCTTTTTCCGCCATGCGCTGGCGCAGCTCCACCCAGCCCTGCTGGCGCTTGAGGTAGGTGCCGATCGCATCAGCGGCTCCCGGTCCGTTGCCCAGGGGCGGAAGCTCGATCGCGCCGGCGCGCCAGCGCTCCAGTAGCTGCCAGTCCTGCCGCCGGCCGTCCCAGTCGGTGAGGGGCAGCGGATGCACCCAGCGCGGCGTGGTCATTCCCCCGCCGCTGCGCTTGCGGTAGGTGCACCACCACAGCGGCTGGCCGCTGCCCGGATCGCTGCGCACGCCCAGGTGCTGCAGCTCGATCGGCCGCAGGCCCAGCTCCGCCAGCAGCCGCAGCGCATCAGCCCAGCGACGGCCAGGTTGATCGGTGGGCAGGGAATCGAGCAGCTGCAGCACCTGCAGATCGGTGAAGGGATCACCCTTGCGGTGGCCGGCAGCCGTCTCAGCGGCCGGGACACCGATGTGCGGTCGCAGATCGAGCGGTGGACGCCAGCTATCGGGGAATTTTTCGCGCTCCACGCAATGCCGCAGGAACTGCGCCAGCGACTGCGCCCGGATCTGCCGGGACCGGGTCCCAGGCGCCCAGCCACGCAGGCAGGCATCCAGCAGCGAAGCCGAATCCGCAGGACGCTTGGGGCCTACCAGCAACTGCACTGCCAGCTCCAGCACCGGGGCGTATTTCTTGGCCCATGTGGTCGGGCTGATCGCTCCGCCGTGCTCCAGCTTCTGCTGGCGGAAGTGCTGCAGCGCCTCGGGCCAGCTGTCCTGGCGCTGAGGCCCGCGACCCTCGGCGATCACCGCCGCATCATCCAGGCCGTGACCCTGGAGGGTGTGCAGATAGATGTTGCGGACCCGGGCCATGATCGGACCCACTTCGGTTCGGGCCCAGGCAAAAGGCAGCACCACCGACTGGCGGGGCTGGCCCGTGCGGCGGATCTCCAGACGTACACCTCCCCGCTGCTCCCTGAGCGTCCAGCCAGCGGCAGTGGAGCTGCGTACACCCTCGCGCAAGGCAGCCTCCCAGACCTGGTCACGGCGAACCTGGGGCACATTGTGAGCGCAAACTGAGCGCAAAACCTACCGCCCTTGCTCGATCAGGGTCGTTCACGTGAAGTCAGGAAGCCAAGTCTGACGGGAGATCCAGCGCCACGACTGGCCTTGCTTGGTCCTTTGGGAGCACTAGGTCGCAGGTTCGAATCCTGTCGCCCCGATCAATCACACCAAGGGTTCTCGGCGATGCCGGGAACCCTTTTTTCTTGCCTGCAAGAGAAAGTGCAAGAGAACAGAGGGGTTTCAGGCCTCGCGTTCCTCCCGTGAGGGCATGGGTCAGTGCTGGTTGGAGTCAGGTCCATCCGTTTTGACCAAGGCGCAAGGTCCGAGTTTCTCTTGCATCTCTTGCAGCCCTTCGTCTGTGCGGAGCTGCTGCGGGCTTGCAGGCACCGCAGGGCTTCGGTCGGCGACGGACGCCCTCCGCTCCGGGGCCGGAGTGGGTGTGGTGGGCAGGGCTCCTCTCCCGCGGCTGCGGTGGCCGGGCATTCGTCCGCATCAATGCGGGCAGAGGTGAGCCCCATGCCTCCTCGCGCGGCTGCGCGGCCAGGTGGGAATTCAGGTGAACTGGATTTCGGGGGGTGTCGATCCAACTTCAAATCGGCAAGGCCCTGTGGCGGATCCAGCGCTGGGGTTGCCGGGGCCAGGCATGGGGCTCGACCGGCACCAGGGCTTCTTCGGGTCGGTCCGATCTGGGTTTCGGCAATGCTTGCTGCTGATGGCCTCATCCTGACCACCTTCCACAAGCCTTACCGCCGCAACGTTTCCCACTCCTGTCGGCTTCCCCTCCCATGCGTTCCTCCCTGCGCCGCCAGCTGCTGCACCTCGCCACCGATCTCTCAGCCCTGACGGCGAACCCCGACGACCTGGGCCACGGCTTCGATCTGCTCACCCGCAGCTACGCCACCCCGGTGGCCGATGCCGCCCGCGCTGCCCTGCGCCACGACCCGGCGATAGCACCACTGATCGCAGAGCGTTACTGGGGGCCCTGGCCAGGCCAGGTCGAGTTGCTGGCGCTGCAGACAGAGAGCCTTGGCCATGCCTACGCCAGTTGGTTCGCCCAGGCCGGCGGCCAGCCCCTGCCGGATCCGGAGCTGCAGGCCGGCAGTGAGGGCGACGACATCTGGTTGCACCAGCGCGTTCGCCACACCCACGACCTCTGGCATGTGGTGTGTGGCTGCCCGCCCACAGCGGCTGGGGAGGCAGCGATGAGTGCCGTCAACGTGATGCAGCTGCGTTGGCCGGGCAGCGCCATGCTGCTGGGGGCCGATCTGCTGCACCGGTGCCTGGAGGGGCCGGCCAGTGGCGAGGTCGACCTGGGTCAAGCGGTGGCCTACGGCCTGGAGCTGGGCAGGGTCTGCGCGCCGTTGCTGGCACAGCGCTGGGAGGAGGGCTGGGCGCGGCCGCTGGCCCAGTGGCGGCAGCAACTGGGCATTGCCGCGCTGGTGGAACGTTCACCCTTTCGGGAGATCACGCCCCCTCGAGCCTGATCGGTAGCAGGCGGCGCATCAGCAGCGACTGCAGCAAAAGGTCGGCCAGCACCACCACGAAAATCAGCGCCAGCAGCTGGGCTGCGAGAGGTTCCGCCAGCTCCGGGGTGATGCCGCGCAGGTGGGGCAGTTCCTCGGCCATCGAGACGGCCAGGGCCAGGGGAACCGCCGCCCGCAGGCCGCAGCCCGAGACGATCAGGCGCTCTGGCCAGGGGAAGCGGGCTGCCGGCAGCACTGCCGACACTGCGAGCAGGCGCGCCAGGGGCAGCACGATCGCGAGCAGCAGCCCCAACGGCAGCACCGCGATCAGTGCGGCGGGCTGCACGAGCACGCCAAGCAGGAGCAAAACCGTGATCTCGGCAGCGGTGTTCAAGGGGTGCATCACCCTGCCCAGGGCCTGCTGCTCAAAGCGGCCGATCCGGTAGCGGCCATTCGAGAGCAGCACCCCGGCCACGAACACCGCGATCAGCCCACCGCCCCCCAGCAGCTGGCCGAAGCCATAGGTCACAAAGGCCAGAGCCACAGCCACCAGCAGCAGCATCTGCTCGGAGCGCGCCAGTGCATCGATCAGGCGCGGCGCCACAGCCCCGACAACCAGACCGGCCAGCAGGCCGGCGATCACGTGCAACCCCACCGCTCCCAGCTCATCTGGCAGACGGCTCGTCAACAGCCCTTGCACGGCCAGATGGCCGCCATGGGGCTGCTCACGAAGCACACCGGCAACCAAGCCAAAGGCCAGCAGCGTGATCACCGTGCTTACCGCGGCTTCGAACTCAAGCAGGTGCCGGAGACCTCCGCGGATGCCATGGTGCAGCGCCGCCAGCAGATCTTCGAGGGCTCTGCTGTCGGTGGCCCCAAGACAGCACACCGTGAGAAAGGCGGCAGAGATCGGCAAGCCACTGGCCACCAGCGGCGTCAGCCCGAGCAGGGCCAGCCCCGTGATCGCCAGGGTGATCAGCACCCCCAGGATGCCAAGCCTCAGGCCCGCCGCGGTCATGCCGCGGATGCGGCGCAGGTCGGTGTTGAGACCGGCGTAGAAGATCAGCAGGGCCAGCGCCACCCGGTGCAGGGTTTCCACCTGCATCGGGCCGATACTCTGGCCTACTGCTCCGAGATCACTCGGAATGAGAAAGCCAAGCAGCAGAATCGCCGCAGCCCCCGGGAGCCGCCAGCGTGCAGCCAGCTGGTCGAGCGCCAATGCCGCCAGATAGACCAGGCCCACGCCTAGAAAGAAGCCACGTGGCAACAGGGTGCCTGCCAGGTGAGCGTTGGACTGGGACACGGCTATCAACACTGGCATCACCCGCCGAAGCCGCAACCGCTGAATGCCATTCTCCAACAGCTGTTTGTCAGCTGTCTGCCAGACCTGGTGCATTGCCTTGATCCCATGCGCTCCCTACTGGCAGGGCCGGGGCTGACCCGTTCCGATCTCGCGCGTACCGACAGAACTGCCGTTGAGAAGACAGTCATGACTCCTGAGTTGATGTCGTTGATGTTGCCGGTGCGCGGTGGCGCCTGCCGCCTCTGGGCTGGCCGGCACCTGCCAGCAGCTTCTACGGATGGATGGCCGTTGCTCGTGTGTCATGGCGGCCCAGGTATCCCCAGTGATTATTTGTTTCCCTTGGTGGAGCTGCTGCAGCGGCCGGTGATTTTCTTCGACCAACTGGGCTGTGGGCGCAGTGACCGGCCTGAACCCGCTGATCAGGAGTACTCGATTGCCGCTTCCGTGCGGGACCTCGTTTCGGTGATCGATGCACTGGTGGCTCAGGCCTGGATCCCGATCCGTGATGGGCGTCCGGCTTACCACCTGTACGGCCAGTCCTTCGGCGGCATCCTGGCCTTTGAGACCCTCAATGCGGCCAGTGGTCCACCGCCGCCGCGCTCGTTGAGCCTGTCCAACGTGCCGAGCTCGGTGCCGGTGTTGCTTGAGGATGTGGCGGCCCTACTGGCGGATCTTGGCGACGACGGCTCCCGCTTTGATGCGACCCACGTCTGTCGAGCGATCCCCCGGCCAGCGGCACTGCTGGCGGCCTATGCGCCAGGGCACCCAGGCAGCCATTGGCGGGGTGTAGATGTGATTGCGGAGTGGTGTGTGCCCGAGGCGAGCCTGGCTTCTTTCACCACACCTGTATTGCGTCTCGCTGCGGAGTACGACTTTGTCACCTCCCGTTCGATGCAGGGATGGCAACAACTCGCGAATCAGCGCCTGGTGGTTCTTCCGGGAGTGGCCCACCATGCCCTGCTCGAGAGGCCTAAGGCCTATGGAGCTCACCTAGAAGCATTCCTCCAGACACACGAGGACTGAGCCGACTTGGCTCGGGTTCTGCCGATCCATGTCGGCGACCCGGAACGATCAAGGTCGGTGAAGTGGGCCATGACATGACCAAGCAGCAAGAAGCCCTGTAAGAAAGTTGAACCAATCGCTGTTATCACCTTTCGTGCCCAGTTGGCTTCTCATATGCAGTCAGCGCGTGCCAAGCGAGACTGTCGCCCGAGCGACACAATGATTAGCCCAGAAGTGAAAAGCGGGTGACCGGACTCGAACCGGCGACGTTCAGCTTGGGAAGCTTCTCAGTTGATTAGCCGAACCTGCTGTGCCGCGTGAGTCTCATATGCCCTCAGGCTTGGATGTGAGAAGGTCTGTGAGAAGGTTCAAGCTTGGGCCTCTTCAGTGCTCCGTTCAGCGGTAGTTGTAACGGCAGGCCAGGATCACAAGCGTGGTTCCCTCAACCCGGTAGATGAGATGATGCTCGTCGTCGATCCGGCGCGACCAGCAGCTCGAGAGGTTCCCCCGCAGCGGTTCCGGCTTGCCGATCCCCACAAACGCGTCGCGTAGACAAGCCTGGATCAGCAGGTTGATCCGCTTCAGCTGTCTCCTGTCCTGCCCCTGCCAATACAGATAGTCTTCCCAGGCGGCGGGAGTCCATGCCAGCTGCTCAGCTGCCGGCATCGAGCTGATTGGCATCGATCAGAGGATGCGCCAGAAGCTCCCCACGTTCGGCTTGCTCCAGGGAGCGCTGCAGGTGGGCGGCGTTTGCGGGAGAGCGGAGCAGATGCACCGTTTCCATCAGGCTGTTGTAGGTGTCGAGCGACATCACCACAGCGCCCTGGGCGTGGCGCCGGGTGATGAGAGTCACATCGGCATCGGCTTCCACGCGATCGAGCACCGCCTTGAAGCTCTCGCGGGCCTCGGAAAAACTGACGACCTGCATCGAGCTGTCCAGTTACCTGTACAACAGCATAGGGCCCGCAGTCATGCACCTGGGTTGAGTGGGTTGATGCTGCCGGTGCTCATGTGCCATGGCGTCCTGGTGGATCACGGATCGGAAGTCAGCGCATAGCCCATCGCCCGATAGCCCCGCAGTCGCCGCTCTCACATGCGTTGCGGCACTGGGTGGCTGAGATCGAACCAGTCGATGATGCGCGCGCTGGTTTTGTCAGCCTGCTGCCGCGGCATGATCACCAGGCCGGCGTTGGATCCTGCAGATCCAGGCCTGCACGCCCTCCAGCCCACCCAGCCACGCCTGCCCCTCTCTGGCTGCGTGGGGGTCCTGATAGAGGGCGATCACGCTGCCATCGCCGCCCGCTCCGCTGAACTTCGCCCCCAGGGCTCCGCCCGCCTTCAACCCTTGCACGGTCCGCGCCAGGGCAGGGGCGTGCAGGGCCGGCAGCAGGGCAGCCATGTGGTCATAGGCCTGCTGACAGCGATCCATCGCCCGCCCGAGGCCCGTGGCCTCGCCGCCACGCAGGGCCACCGCTCCCTCCTCGGCTTCAGCGGCAAAGGTGGCCAGGGCTGCCCGCACGGCCGCAACCGCCTGAGGATCCAGGTCTGACGCTGCCTGGCCGCGTGCGTGGTCTTGCAACGCCTGCAGGATGGCGGCTGTGTTTCGCGGTGCTGCAAAAGAGGCCACAACCAGATGCAGGGTCTGCGCCGGCTGGATCGTTGTGATCGACACGGCTCCGTCGTTCCCCCAGCGCAGCAGCATCGGTTCGCGCGACACGCAGGCGATCGGATCGAGGGGGCCTCAGGCCACGCCGAGCAGATCCCGTTCCACATGGGTGGCCAGCGCCGCCAGCTCCCGGCCCTCCAGACGGCAGCCGGCGTGCCGGACCAGGGCATCCAGCACGGCCACACAGAACGCCGCCGATGACGACAACCCCCTCCCGGCGGGGAGATCGGCTTCCACCGTGAGCTGCACGGGAGGGATGGTGATCGGCCGCGCTCGCAGCGCTGCGGCGGCTGCCGGTACGAACCGCAGGGCCCCTCCTGCGGGATCCACGACGCCATCGATGGGCCAGTGCCCCTGCAGTGCCTGGCCCTCGAGCGTTGTCTTCAGGTGCAGGCCGTGTTGGGCGGGCTTGGCGCTCACCCGGATGCCCAGCTCCAGGGGCACCGTCAGGCTGGCGCCTCCCCACCAGTCGCAGTGTTCACCCAGCAGGCAGGCACGACCGGGGTAGCGAACGGTCTGCGACATCGTGCGGTTCTCCCGGTCCTCTGCGATCACCCTGGTCCATGCTTGTCGTGCCGGCGATGCCGCGGGATTCCCCCGGTGAGGATGCCGTCCACCAGCGACATCCCATGGCCACCCTGTTCACCCACCGGATCGAGCTAGCCACCGCCGGTCCGTTCCGCTGCCATGACATCACCGCCGAGCTTCAGGCCCTGGTTGAGCGCGCCGGTTTGGGAAACGGCCTGCTTGTGGCGGCCGGGCAGCACACCACCACGGCACTGGTGGTGAACGAGAACGAGGAACGGCTGCTGGTCGACATCGAACGCTTCTTCCTGGAGCTGGTGCCGGCCGATCGGCCCTGGCTGCACAACGATCTGCACCTGCGGCCCGACATCCCCCCCGATGAGCCGCGCAACGCCCATAGCCATCTGATCGCCCTGCTGCTGGGCAACCACCTCAGCCTGCCGGTGGTGGAGGGTCGGCTGGGGCTGGGGCGTTACCAGGCGGTGCTGTTGGTGGAGCTCGATGGCCCGCGCCAACGGGAGGTGCTGGTGCAGCTGTGGGGCTGAGTGCCAGGTTTTCCGGGAGGAAGCGTTTCGCCGTGGTCGTCTCCGCTGGCGAGCGGTTCTCTCCCCCCGCCATCCCCTGGCGCCAGCACATCAAGGATCTCGGCCCTGAGCATCCGCTCGTGGCTCAGGGCCTTCTGCTTACTGGCGTTGGCTTTGACCTTGGTGCCATCAAGTGCCACGTGCCCAAGACTCGCCACTGGGAGCTGACAACGGCGATGGACGCGCCGATCTCAGGATTCAGCTGCTGGGGGATAGAAACCTTCGCCCCCAGCCGATCAGCTGAGCGGGAAGCGGAGGGGTACCTTCGTATTAGTGCAGGCTGAACTGTAAGGAACGGTTGCACCTGGGGAGTGATCCGGCCCGCCGGTTCAGGCTTGGGCAGCACCTGATCCCCGCTGCCGATGGCGCTGGCCTCCTCCCCCACCACCGCAGCCGAAACGTGGCTGGAGGCGTTTGCCGCAGCCCTCGCGGGCGGTGATCCCCATGCCGTGGTGGGCCTGTTCGACCCGGAGTGCTTCTGGCGCGATCTGGTGGCCTTCACCTGGAACCTGCGCACCGAGGAGGGGCCCGAGGCGATCACGGCGATGCTGGCGGCCCGCCTGGCGGATGTGGCCCCGCACGCCTTCGCGCTGCGCGGCGAGGCCGTCGAGAGCGGCGGGCGCATCGAGGCCTGGTTCGGCTTCGAGACGCGGGTGGGCCACTGCCGCGGCCACATGCGGCTGCAGGACGGCCGCGCCTGGACCCTGCTCACCGCCCTCGATGAGCTCAAGGGCCATGAAGAGCGGGTGCGTGAACGGCGGCCGGCCGGCGCCGAGCACGGTGTCCATCCGGGGCGGCAGTCGTGGGCCGAGCGGCGCGAGGCGGAGCGGCAGGCCCTGGGGGTCACGGAGCAGCCGGATGTGCTGATCGTCGGCGGCGGTCAGGCCGGCCTCACCCTCGCCGCCCGCCTGCGGCACCTAGAGGTGCCCACGCTCGTGCTCGAGAAGCTGCCTCGGCCGGGCGACCACTGGCGCCGCCGCTACAGGAGCCTCTGCCTGCACGATCCGGTTCACTACTGTCACTTCCCCTATCTGCCCTTCCCCGAGGGCTGGCCCCTCTACACGCCCAAGGATCAGCTGGCCGACTGGATGGAGGCCTACGTCAGCGTGATGGGGCTGCAGGTGTGGGGCGGCTCGCCGGCCCGCAGCGCCCGCTTCGATCCGCAGCAGGGCCGCTGGCAGGTGTTCACCGAGCGCGATGGCCAGCCGGTGGAGCTGCGGCCCCGCCACTTGGTGATGGCCCTGGGGGTGTCGGGCTATCCGAGCGTGCCGCAGATTCCCGGTGCCGACAGCTTCACCGGCGATCAGCACCATTCCAGCGCCCATCCTGGGCCCGATGCCTACCGCGGCAAGCGCTGCGTGGTGGTGGGCTCCAACAATTCAGCCCACGACATCGCCGCCGGTCTCTGGGAGGCGGGGGCCGCCGAGGTGACGATGCTGCAGCGCAGCTCCACGCTGATCGCGCCGGTGCCGGCCCTCGAGAAGCTGGCCTTCGCCGGCTCCTATTCCGAGCAGGCGCTGCAGCGGGGCATCACGCCCGAGCAGTCGGACATGACGCTCGCCTCGATTCCCTACAAGCTGCTGCCCCAGTGGCAGAAGCCGATCTACGACGCGATGCGCGTCGAGTACGCCGATCTTTATGCGCGTCTGGAGAAGGCCGGCTTCCTGCTCGATTTCGGTGCCGACGACTCGGGCGTGTTCATGAAGTTCCTGCGGCGGGGCTCGGGCTACTACCTCGATGTGGGTGCCTCGGAGCTGGTGGCCGATGGCCGCATCCGGCTGCGCAGCGGCGTGCGGATCGAGCGGCTCACGCCCCATACGGTGGTGCTCAGCGACGGCAGCGAACTGGAGGCCGATCTGGTGGTGTACGCCACCGGCTACGGCTCGATGAACCGCTTCCTGGCCGACCTGATCTCCCCGGAGGTGGCCGACAGGGTGGGCAAGGTGTGGGGGATGGGTTCCGACACCCCCAAGGATCCGGGCCCGTGGGAGGGGGAGCTGCGCAACATGTGGAAGCCCACCCAGGTGGACAACCTCTGGATCCACGGCGGCAACCTGCACCAGTGCCGCCACTACTCCCTCTACCTGGCCCTGCAGCTCAAGGCCCGCCTGGCCGGCCTCGACACGCCGGTGTACGGCCTGGCGCCGAGCTTCCATACGGCCTGACGAGAGGCCTCCCGGAGTCATGCCCCAGCACCGGCGGCGCGGCCTGCGTCCCGAGGCTGCCGGGTCTGTCCGGCACAATGGGACATCTCCTGAAGGCAGGCGCGATGATCCAGCCAGCCTGCCCAAGGGCCGTCTTCACCGCGCTTCTACCCGTTGCCGCCCTGGTCGTCAGCGGCACTCCGGCCCTGAGCCAGCCGCTCCCTGCCGTGGCTCCCAGCCACGAACAGCTTGCCCCGGCGCCGGGAGCCCCGACCGCCCAGGTGGGGGTGGCGGTCAGGCGCCTCGGCGGCCAGCCGCTCGACCAAGACTTCCGCGCCCTGCAGGGGCGGGAGCTGCGCCTGCGGGAACTGACCATTGCCCCGGGAGGCAGCATCACCCTGCACCGCCATGACCAGCGCCCCGGGGTGGCCTACATCCTCGAGGGCCAGATGACGGAATGGCGTGGTCCCGGGTTCACCCCCAGGGTGATCGGCCCCGGAGAGGCGGTCTTCGAAGCCACCGGCGTCAGCCACTGGTGGCGCAATCAGGGCACCACCCCAGCCCGGGCTCTGGTGGTCGACATCGTTCCGGTCTCCACACCCTGAGGCGACAGGGGCGGCACCCGGAGGATGCCAGGAGCACGGCCTGGGCTGGCCGGTGGTCTTCCACGTCCTCACGCCGATCGGTCATGGGGCATGTCCCTGTCTGCACAGCAAGCAAGGTGTGGCTCAGCTGCCCGATTGGCAAAGGCGCCACCAGCGATCGCCCGCTCTGCCATGGCATCACTGGTCAGCTCGTCTTTGTTCTGCTGCGGCGTTTCGTTATCCACACGCCGAAGCCACGCCGGCAAAATGAGTAAAGATTAGGCCGATTTCCACCAGGCAAGATTCGGAAAATGGTCGCCAATGGGAGCAGCGGCCCCTTGCGGCAACCTGGATCTCCTCACTCCAAAGGATGCAGCCGAGGGGTTTCCGAGCGCTCTTCGGCTAAGGGTTCGATCCCATCGCCACCAAGGCCTTGTGGCAGGGCGCTAGGCTTGATCAAATGACGCAAAATAAAGATGTATGCGACGTTGCGGCAGTATGAAGGTATCCAGAATGCCGCTGAGATCGCCAAGGAGGTCGCGGCATCATTCCTGCCTGCGCAGAAACAGATTCCTGGCTTCGTGAGTTATCACTTTATCGATGTTGGTGAATCTGGCGGCCGCATGATTTCCCTCAGCGTCTTCACATCCAAGGAAGGGGCCCTTGAATCAAATCGGCTGGCGGCAGCCTGGGTGGCCGAGCATCCGAACCTGATCCCCCCGGCCACGAACGCCGAAGAGGGTCCTGTTGTCGTGAGCTGAGCGACGGAGAGCCAGGATCACCCTGGGCATGCGCTGGCCCGCAAGACTTTCCCATGGTTCAACCAGTCAACCGCCCCCGTCACTCAGGCCGCCGGTGGGTGGAGCTGGAGCGATGCAACGGGTTCATGCCTGCTGCTTCTTGACGGAAACCCATCCCCAGTTGAGACCCCCGCTGACTGACCCTGCTGATCAGCCAGGAGCACCCCGACACTCGATGGCTGCGGATCTCTGCGGCTCCCTGTGATCGACTCTTCTGCGCCCCTGAGGGTCGGACTGGTCGGTGTCGGCCGCTTCGGCCAGCTCCACGCGGCGGTGTTGGCTGCTCTGCCGGAGGTGCAACTGGCGGCCATCGCCGATGCCAGCGCCGCACGGCGGAGCGAGGTGGCCGATTGGCATCGGGTGCCCAGGCGCTACAGCGCAGCCGAAGAGCTCTTCGCCGATCCGGATCTGGATGCGTTCGTGATTGTCACCCCCGACGAACAGCACGCCAGCCAGGGTCTTCGGGCCCTGGTCACAGGCCGGCCGGTGTTCATCGAAAAACCCCTGGCCGCCTCCTGGCAGGAGGCCGAGCAGCTGCAGCGGGCCGCCAAGGCCTCCGGCAGCCTCCTGCAGACCGGCCTGATCCTGCGCTACGAGCTGCAGCACGCCCTGCTGCAGGAGGAGGTGGCGGCAGGGGGCTTCGGGGAGCTGGTGTCGCTGCGGGTGAAGCGCAACTGCAGCGCCGCCTGGTTCGAGGGTGTGGCCGATCGGGCCCACACCGTGTTTGAAACCCTGATCCACGACATCGATCTGCTGCTCTGGTTCAGCGGCAGCCAGGCCACGCGCGTGATGGCGATGGAGCGGCGCTTCGGGAGCCACCTTTCCCCTGAGGGCTGCTTCGCGCTGATCCAGTTCGCCAGCGGCTGCGTGGGGATCGCCGAAACCAGCTGGTTCGTGCCTGCCCAGGCCCCGGCCAACGTGATCACGGACACCTGGCAGGGCACGATCGATGCCGAGCTGGCCGTGGTGGGAACGCGCCGCACCGCCCAGCTGCGCCTGCTGGATAGCCCCCTGCAGATCTGGGGCGAGCAGCGGCAGCACTGCCCTGACGGGCTTCTCTGGCCCCAGCGGCGGGGACGGGTGCTGGGCGCCCTGCAGGAGGAACTGCGCGATTTCGTGACCGCGGCCCGCTCGGGCATCCCTTCGGCCACCGCTTCCCTGCGTGATGCGATCGAGGGTCTGCGCATCGCTGAAGCGATCGTGGAGTCGGCACGCAGCGGCCAGGCCGTCACGTTGATGCCGCCCTGAGCCGTTCTGCCGATCCGCTTGACGGCAACTGCCGGTTGCACCAGGTTCAACGGACCAGAGAGCTTTTCACCATGACCTGTGCACGCATCGTTACGCCGTCGCAACGGCCAGCGCCGAACCGGGTTGCAGGATTTGACATCCAGGCCCTGATTGCAGGAGACGAGGCCCAGGCGTTCGAGGCCTTCTACACCAGCGGCAACAAGGGCACCGGACCGGCACCCCATTGCCATCCCTGGGATGAGACGTTCTTCGTCATCAGGGGGCCGGTGGTGTTCGGCGTGGGGGATCAGGAGCAGCCGATCGAGTCAGGCACGCTTCTGCATGTGCCGGGCGGCGAGCGGCACTGGTGGCGCTTCGAGGTGGAAGGAGAATTTCTTTCGTTCACCTCTGGCAAGCAGGCTGCGGCCATGTACCGGGACCTCGGAACCTTGCCGGCCGATGCCCCCAAGTCGGAGTATCGGGCAGTGGCCATGCGCCACGGCCAGAAGGCACGGCCCACCTGAGCAGTCGTGACCGCTAGACAGTCCGCCTAAGGTTTCGCTAATTCCAGTGCCGTCAGGCCCAGATCTTGATGGCTGTGGCTGCGTTTGATGATGCGGTGGTGAAGCAGCCGGAGCCCGGCTGGATCGGCCGGGTGCTCGGTACCACCGTCACCAGTCTGGAGGTCCGGCTGCTCGGTAAGGGCCGCGGCTTTCAATCCACCACCTGGCATCTGCAGCTGCGCTGTGATCCGCCTGAGGGAGGCCCGGCCAGTGTGATCCTGAAAAGCGAAACCGCCGATCAGGACTTCAACGAGTTCAGCCGCCTCAACAATGCCTTCGGCCGCGAAGTGGGTGTCTACACCTACTGCACGCCCCGCCTTCAGGATGACCAAACCTCCGTGTTCGCCACCCAGGCAAGCGGGCCGTGCTGGCTGCTGCTGGAGGATCTCACTAGCTGCGTTCGGGCGATCAGGTGATCGGCCTGAGCACTCAGGAAACGCTGGCCACGATCGAGCGGATGGCGGTGATTCACGCTGAATTCTGGCTGGATTCCGGCCTGCAATAGCACAGCTGGCTGCCGGACCTTGGCTTCTGGTTCTCCACGCCCGACCAGGAGCTCGTGGATGATTTCTTCGCCACCTACGTGAAACGATCCTGGGGTGAGAGACCCTGTGAGAAGATTTCGCCAATCGCGGGCACCACCTGTCATCCGCAGTCACGACTTGGCGTGCTGCCAGAAAGCGCCAAGCGAGATAAACGCTTGAGGAACAACAAATTCCAGTCCTGGACTAGAAGCGGGTGACCGGATTCGAACCGGCGACGTTCAGCTTGGGAAGCTTCTCGGTTGATTAGCAGAACTGGTTGTGCCGTCTTGAGTCTCATGCGCCCTCAGGCTTGGATGTGAGAAGGTCTGTGAGAAGGTTTTGGCCTTCTCCCCTGTTGTGAGAAGGCGCAAGTTGGAGCCGGCGGACGTAAGGCGAAGGGGCGTGGGCTGCTCTGTGAAGCGCGTTCTCTTTACGCAGGCCCAGTATTCCTTTGCCCATGGCAATCCTTCGCCAAGACCGCGAGGTACAAGCAAGATCTGAAAGTGGAATCCAGAGCACCCGAGAGATTGGCGGGCTGAGTTATCCAACGTCTGACCCCCCGCGGTTTCAGCAGTGCGTCCGGTCGGCGACGGCCGTCCTTCAGCGTGCCACGGCTGCGCCGTGGCGTGCATCGGCCAGCCGCCGCCGCCCTCCGCTCCGGGGCCGGTGGTGAGGTGGTGGGCAGGGCCGCTCTCCCGCGGCTGCGGTGGCTGGGCATTCGCCCACATCAATGGGGGCAGAGGTGGGCACCAGGCCTCCTCGCGCGGCTGCGCGGCCAGCTGGGCATACAGGGCTAAATCTGGCGGTCTTGCTGATCAGTTTCCAAGGCCACCAGCGAATGGCTTTGCTTTGGGCAGATCCATTGCCCCGCAACGACCTTACCCCCTGCTCAGTGCGTTTGTACTGGTAGAATAAGGGCTGCGCCAAAGGCCCAGAGCCCATCGCCGGCGGCAACCTAATCCCTGGTCTCGCCATCACAGTTGCGTACACCTAAGCGGTTGTGATGCCCCGATCAGTTGTCCTTTCTGGCAACTGAATCCATGGCTTTATGTATTCCATCGTGGCCGGAGATTGTCCCGGCTCGCTCTCTGGTGATCGCCGCCGGGGGCGGCCGTGATCTGGCCTGGCCTCATCAGCGTGTGGCGGCTGAGCTGCTGGCCCGCAGCGGCGGCCGGCTGGTGCATCTGCTGCTCCATGGCGGAGCCCGTGGTGCCGATGCCGCCATTGGCCGCGCTGCCCATCAGCTGGGCTGGTCCTCCGTGGTGATGCCGGCCAGGTGGGAGCGGCATGGCCGGGCGGCCGGGCCGATCCGCAATCGGGAGCTGCTCGAGCAGGCCATTGCCCGGGCCGTGGCCCACACCTCCCCGGTTTCGATCGCCTCGGTGCTGGTGGTGGCGTTCCCAGGTGGCCTTGGCACCGCCTCGCTCGTGCAGCAGGCCCGCCGGATGGCCTTCCGTTCGCCGGTGCCGATCTCGGTGGCCGAGGTCAGCACGTCGGCCGGGCTCTGGGCCGTTCCGCCTGGTGTTCCCCGCTCCTGATCACCCCCTTCGGCGTTCTGTGGCGCCTCCTGCTCCATTCCCTATCCCTTCTCTCACCGTCATGGCTGTTCTCACCACCATCCCCACCGTTGCCGCCCCTGCCTCGCCCCCGGATACCTCTGGTCCTGCCTGTTCCCTCCAGCGCTCCGGCTCCCTTTGGCAGTTGGGCATCGAGGCCCAGGAGCTCACCACCGCCATCGGCCAGCTGGCCGAGCAGCTGGAAACGGATGACCCCGAGCAGCGCGCCCTGGCCCTCGCCGAGCTTGAGGCTGCCCTGCTGGCAGAAGAGGGCAACAAGGCGGCCCTCTCCGCCAAGGCCGATGCCACCTGCTGGGTGATCGAGCACCTGCGCGGTCAGGCCGCCTACCGCCAGCAGCAGGCCAAGCGCCTCGCCGATCTGGCCCGCTCGGATGCCGGCCGGGCCGATGCCCTGGAGGAGTCACTGATCTTTGTCCTCACCCAGCTGCAGCCAGCGGCCACACGGTTCTCGTTCCCCAATCACGAGCTCAGCAGCCGCAAATCCTCGGCCGTGGTGATCGACGACGAGGAGGCCCTCGATTCCGAATGGCTCGCCGTCACCACCACCACCAAGCCCGACAAGGCCGCCATCAAAGAAGCGCTCAAGGCCGGCCGCCACATCGAAGGCGCCCAGCTCCTCTTCCGCCGCTCCTGGCGCATCCACTGAGGGGGCAAGGCCCCCTTTCACACGGGCCTGTTGCAGGAGCAGGCCCAGGTCATCCATTCAGAGCCATCACCAGATCACCAGAAGCCATGGATCTCTCCACCTACGGCAGCGCCAGCTCCACCACCACACCCACAACACTGCGGCCCAGGGGCCACATCTGGTCCACACGGCTCGCCAGCTGGGTGGTGCCGATCACCCGCAAGCCGGGCCGCCGTCCCTCACCCGATCACATCCACTGCAGCGAGCCGCCCTGCTGGGTGCTGATCGAGCCGCTGCCGCCTGAAACCTCCGCCCACTGATCCCGGTCCCTCCTCCCACTCACCCCCTCACTGCCATGACCTGCACCTTCTCCACCGAGCAGATCGCCTGCCTCTCCGCCCCCCTCGATCGCGCCAAGGTGCGCCAGCGCGAACAGGGTCGCTCCAAGGTCAGCTACCTGGAGGGGTGGCAGGTGATCGTCGAGGCCAACCGCATCTTTGGCTTTGACGGTTGGCAGCGAGAAACCATCGAGGTCCGCTGCGTGAACCAGGCCGAGCGCCCCATCGGTGCCAGGGGCACGGGCCGGGAAGCCAGGCCCGGCTGGGGCGTCACCTACACCGCCCGGGTCCGCATCACCGTCGGTGGCCCCGCTGCTGCTGCTGCAGCGGTGATCCGGGAAGGCTGCGGTGCCGGCCACGGCATCGACACCGACCTGGGCCAGGCCCATGAATCGGCCCTCAAGGAAGCGGAAACCGATGCCATGAAGCGGGCGCTGATGACCTTCGGGAACCCGTTCGGGCTGGCGCTCTACGACAAGCAGCAACGCGAAGTCACCAACTCGGCAGGGGAGAACGGCGTTCCTTCGCCCGCCAGTGCCAGCAACGGCACACGATCGATCCAGCGCAGCCCGTCCCCCGTGGCTCCGACCGCCACAGCGGAAGCCAGCGACGACCCAGGCCTGGCGCCGCTCGACCCGGCCGTCATCCGCCAGGTCCTCTCCACCCTGCGCGGTCTGCCCCGGCCGGTGCTGGAGGGCTTCACCAAGGCGTTCCGCAAGCGGTTCCAGGTGCCCCAGGAGGCCACCTCCATCGCCGATCGGATCCTGCAGAAGCGCCATCACGACTGGATCGAGGCCTACCTGGTGCAGCACCAGCAGGTGGCGGCCTGATGGAGGGATCAGCTGGGACGACTACACAGCTAGGAGGTCTCCTCGGGGTTGAATCGCGCCGCGTCGGCATCAACCCAGCCACCAAAGGAGAACATGGGACGGATGCCAGACAAGGGGGAACATTGCTCGGCGATGTGCCGCTGCACCTCTTCGCTCTGGAGGTGTAGCGGCAACACTTCCAGGCAGGCGCTCCCAGAGGCCAAAGCGAGCTCGTGGCCTGTCATCAGCGGGAGAAGATTCAGGTCCCCGAAGTGCTCAGAGGTGGCGAACGCCAGCAGCTTGTCGCCATCGGGGTCTTCGAAATAGGCAACGGTGTAGGAGGTGCCGGAGGGCCCTTTCGCTGTGGTCACCACCTTGTGGAGCAGGGCTCGCGTCGGTTGATCCGTCGCCATCGTTCCGCTCTCCCCTCAGGCGTGATCGACTGCCGTCCCTGCCCGGGACATCCCCATCGATGTCACCTGGTGGGAGCGGTTGAGCGGCGCAGACCCAGTCCCACCCCATAGATGGGCGGTTGTGGAGATGTGCGGATCGGGCTCCGGAGACTGCCCGGGATGATTCAGCATGAAGGTGCTCCAATACCAGTGGAGTAACCCGCAAGGGGAGGCTCAGGGAGGTCAGAGTCCCTGGGCCCTTCTTGCGTGGAAGGGCCGTCCCGTGCGGACTCCAAGGTCTAGCACCGGCTTCTGGACGTTTCACGGGGACTTGCCACCATCGGTGGAGTCGGGCGCCTGATCGACCGCCAGATTTGGTGGTAAGCCGTAGGATCGCCCCCTTGTGATCCGGCTCCGGGAGTCCCGCAGTTGGGCATCCCGAGAACCGCCGCAACCTCATTCCAGAGGGATCAAGCAGAAGCATTGCGCCGCAGCGACTCTCACTGTTCTCAATAAGGGGTCATGTGACAGTCGCAGAAGTGTTGGTGGCTCGGGCTGTCGTTGGTCCGGCCAGAGCCCGAGGCCCGCTTGCCCCGGCAGGGCTCTCGGTCGGCCAGTCGGTCGCGGCCATCGAGCAGCCGAAGGTCGCAACAGCGGGAACCGTGCTAGTACAGGCGTACGCATCGAATGGTCCATGGCGGTTCCCCGTCCCTCTCCAGCAGCGCTGGCCGCACGGCCCGATAGTTCGATCGAGGAGTGGCCCTATCTCGATGAACAGGTGCTGGTCACCACCCGCAGCCGCAAGGTCTGCATGACCTGCCACTGGTTCAGGCACCACGCTGGGGTGAACTGCATCCCGGTGCTCACCTGCCAACTGCACCAGGGGCTGATCGCCCACGGCGAGCACCTCACTCACCGCTGCCAGGGTTGGACCGATGACATGACGCGCCAACGGGGCTGGGCGCCGGAGGTGGGATGAGCAGGGCATGGCCACCAGCAAACGGCCTCCGCTTTCGCCCCAGGAGGGCTGGCTCAGCGACGGCCGCCAGGTGCTGCACTTCCGGCCGGTCCGCTACGACCGCTGGAGTCAGAGGCTCGAGGTCGTGAGTGGTGAGCTGTTACCCGGAGAGCTCATCCCGCTGCTCAAGCACCGCCGGGAGTACAGCCGCGAGGAGGCCATCAGGCTCTGGGGTGAGAAACGCAAGGCCGGCTGGGCAGCCTGCGGCCCCCAGTGGTGAGCAAGGCCTTCCTGGCCGAGCTTGGTGCCTTGGAGCCGTGATCGGCTTGCCGTACTGACAAGGCGGGCCAGCGGATCTGTTAATGAATCAGAGGCCTCGACCCGGACGGTGTAGATCCACAACCCGGCAACCGGCCCAAGGGCGCTCGACTCGGGGCGCCCTTTCTATTGGGGCCATCTCCAGCACCCGAAGACACAACAAAGCCCGGCGACGAGGCCACCGGGCTTTGATCATGGTTTGGTGGGCGGAGCTGCTGGCGCTGGCACCTGGGGCCAGGGTTCCAGTGGGGCTTCCCGATGGGTCCGGGGCACCTAGGGCTGGGCCGTGAACGGTGCAATGGACGGCGACGGCGTCACACGCCAGGGAAGCCAGTGATCCGTTGAGAGTGTTGGAGCAGGGGCCGGATCGTCAGCGCACTCCTGGCGGCTGCTCAGGTGGGGTGTCGTCCATGCTCTGGAGCCTCCCGGTGGCAATGGACTCACGATCGGTCGGCCAGCCGTCTGGGGCAATAGGGCTTTATGTCTGAGCGGGAGGAGACGGCGCTGCAGTGGTGGAGCTGGAGCACCTCGGCAGGATCGACCAGACCCGCCCGGCAAGAGACGCACTGGCCATCGCCCAACCGTGAAGCGATCCAAGATCTTCAGCTTGTGCCGCAGCTGCTCATCGGCGGAACCCTGGCCGCCCACCCACTCCAGAGGATGGGCCTGGGCAGCTCGATTCACGAGAGGCAACAGCAGAGCCATGAAGCGGCCAGTGCCGCCCTGCTGTCCTTAGAGTCAGATTCTCTGAGGTGAAAATCATGAAAGTCACCGTTGAGCTTTCCGAAACAGAGATGACCGAAATCCTGGATCTCACGGGCGAACGCAAGAAGGGCCCCGCGATCCGCCGCCTGATGGAGGAGGCGTTGCAGCAGCGGCGGCGTGCCCAGATCGCCCAGCGCTTTCTCAGCGGCGAATGGGGCGTGGAGTTGGAGAGCTACGAGGCCGACCAGGAGCGTGAGCGCCAGCGTGATCAGGAGACCGCCTCGTGACGCTGCTGCTCGACACCAGCCTCTGGATCGACTTCACCCGCGCCCGCAGCCCGGCCCCGCTCAAGCAGTTCATCGCCCCCTACGTGCTGGATCCCGCAGCCCATCTGGCTGAACCGGTGCTCTTTGAGGTGCTCCGCTCAGCCCGGCCTGAGGAGGCTCGCTTGCTGGAGGCTCAGTTCGCCACCCTGCCCTGCCTGCCCACGCCAAAGGATCTATGGCAACGGGCGATCGCCCTGGGCCAGGCCTGCCGCCAGGTTGGCCGCACCGTGCTCAGCCTTGATCTCCTGGTGGCTGCTGTGGCGATGCATCACGACGCCATGTTGGTGAGCTTCGACGCCGACTTCGAGGCGATCGCATCGGTGAGCGAGCTGCGGCTGCAACGCCTGAACCGCCCCGGCTGATCCCATGCCCTCCAGCCCGTACAGCGCCGAAGAAAGCATCAGCGGAAGGCCATGGTGATCAGCCGTGCTTGATGCAGGTGCTGCCGGAGGTACAGCAGGTGCTGGCCGGTTCCCTGCTCACCCCAGAATCCGGCGGCTTTCGGTCACCTGAGATCGAACTGGAGGCGCACCAGGCCCTCGCAACAGTTGAGGTGTGCCGAACGCAGATGCCCCCCCCCAGATCAACGCGGGCCCGCCCACAGGTCCTCGTTGGAAGCGACGGACAAAGGATCCGCAGCTGAAGGCCTACGACCCAAGGCCTGGCCTTGAATGGCTGCAGACCCCCAGTTCTCAGCTGCGGTCACCCCGCCTGTGAGCACGATGCCCACCAACAACCAGACCGACGCCTGCATCAGCACAGAGGGCGAGGCCTTGGTGTTCTGGGCGCCAGGTCAGCAGCCCCGGAGGCTCAACGGCCGGGTGCAGATCATCGATGTGTTCTCCCTGCAGGTGGCCACGGGGTACAGCCGTGATCCTCAGGGCCGACTGCTGCTGGAGGCGCAGACGTCAGTGGCGGCAGGTCGTAGCTGGACGCTGGCCAAGGCCGCTCAGCTGATCCGCAACGACGCCCGCCCGCACCGCTGGGTGGCGTTGCAGATGGACAAGCGCGCCTGGGGCCTGTTCTGGGCCGGCGGCGGGCTGCAGCGCTGCCGTGAACTCCTTGCTGATCGGGTCAGTGACGCCGAGGCCTGTTCCGCACTCGTGCCGGCTACCCCGGAAACCCTGCTGCGCCTGATGCTCGACCTGGAGCCCCATCAGCACGAGGTCCCCAGCAGATCGTGGCAGCCGGAACCGGCACCGCCGGGAATGCCTTTAAGGGCCGCAGTTGGCCCCAACCCCTGGCAGCTGGTTGCTTGGACTTCACTGGCCTGGCTAGTCGTGCTGGGGATCACCGTTGCCGGGTTCCTCATCGTGCTGGAGCGCCAGGATCGCAAGCTTGAATTGCTGCTGCAGCGCACCGCTCCTGCGGAGTCCATCCGCCCCTGATGCGGGAGGCGGTCCTCCTCTGGCTCCTGTGTGTTGGGGCCCTGCTGCCTTGGCCGGCGGGGGCTGGCCAGCGCCGGCTCCTGCCCTGGGTCTTGGCCCCTCACCATGGCTTGCCCTGACTCAGGTAGGTCTCCACTTCCGCCGTGCGGATCACCCGCGACTCGTGGTGGTTGCTGATCTGCACCAGCCCGCCGGTGATCGATGCCGTCACGCGCCAGGGGCCGGCCGGGCCGGTTGCTCTGGGTTGAGTAGCCACCGGGATCTGACTGCTCAGGTTCCAGCACCGCAACCGCTGGAGTCTCACCCAGGAGTCCTGCCAGTTGTTCCCGGTCCCGATGGTTCATGCACGATCCCCTGCCGACAACAGCTGTTGCCAGGAGGGCCTGCTGAGGAGCCCTGGAGGAAGGATCAGCGGACTGAACCGAACGGGGATCTACGGCGTCAGCGCAGCCACCTTCTTGCTGGAGGGTCGTGGCGTCTTGCGCTTGGACGCCAGGGAGGAGAAATTGGACATCTCTATCGTGCGATCAGGGAACACGGCACGGATTTCGAGGTCACCACCCATGTGGCCTGAACGAAATTCCGCAGCGTGCTCATCAGCATGTCCCCACGGTTCTCGATCTTGGAGATCTCCGCCTGTTTTACGGGGAGCTTGGGGGCCATCTCCTCGAGCAACTCCACGATGGCGGGCACGCCTGTGGGCCTGAGCGCCACCATCCCCGCCTGAGGGCCAAAACCCCCTTCTTCCATGGGCCGCAACCGCTCGATCTTCTCTGCCACCACCGGCAGTGGCATCACCACAGAGCCGGTGGGCGATCCGCTGCTGTGAGCAGGACACGTCTTTGGCCATTTCACTGCTGATTCCAACTCATACTGGCTATATTTGATGCAGATGCATCAGGTTGATGGCTGTTGTTGATCGCTCGCCCCCGCTCGCCGCATCAACGACTCCGCTCACGGATGCCCAGCTGCTGATCCAGGCGGTGCTGCGGGCCTCAGATGAGCTGGAGCTGAGCCGCATGGGCCTGGCGCGGGTGTTGGGTCGCGATCGCTCTCTCTTTGCCCGTGGCAAGGGCATCGAGCCGGCCTCCAAGACCGGTGAGCTGGCCCTGTTGGTGGTGCGTCTTTACCGGAGCTTGGCGGTGCTGGTGGGCAATGACCGCGAGCAGATGCGCCACTGGTTTCACACCGCCAACCGCCACACCGGCGGCGTGCCGGCTGAACAGGTGCAGCGAACCGAGGATCTGGTGGAGATCGTGCACTACCTCGATGCCATGCGCGCCCGACTCTGACGGCGATGGATCTGCTCGCCATCGTGCAGGCCGCAGCGGAGGTCCCCTTGGCGGGAACGGTGCTGCGGCTTGTGCAGCAGCAGGGCATCGATTCGCTTGGCCCCCTGGTGGATGACCTGGATCAGCTGGCGCGGCTGGAGGCCCTGGTGGAAAGCAGCAAGCCACCGATGCCCTCCCTGCCGGCACCTGCAACCAGCCATCCGCTGCTCACCACCGCGTTCCGCTACCCGCCGCTGCGGCATGGCTCACGCTTCGGGGGTCGAGAGAATCGGGGGATGTTCTATGGCTGCCGCACGCGCATCGGTTCGTTGGTGGAGGGGGCGTACTACGCGCTGCTGTTCTGGGAAGGATTCAGCGACCCCCCCAAGGCACCGATCCGTCGCCGGCAGACCCTGTTCTCGGTGTTGCTTCAAACCAGCCGAGGCCTGCAGCTTCAGGCTGTGGCTGACGCCGCCGCTCAGGCCGCCCTACGGGACCCACTGCATTACGGACCCACCCAAAGGCTGGGGACTTGGATGAGGGAGGTGGGACTCGAGGCGTTTGAGTACCTGAGCGCCCGCACCAGTAAGTCGCTTGTCCAGGTGGGGGTGTTCACGCCGGCGGCACTGGTCTCCACGCCTTTTGATCAGGTGGAGATCACCGGCGAGGTGAATGGCGATCACGCGTCCTTCCTGAGTCATGACGATGGGACGGTGCATCGCTTCCCCCGTGAGCTGTTCCTGGTGGAGGGGGAACTTCCGCAGGCCGCAGCCTGAGGGCAACCACTGTTTGGGTCTGTTCGGCCAGGTGCTCTCGATCCTGACGCTTCATGCACGTTTCCCTGCAGACAACAGCTGTTGCCAGGAAGGGTGCGTCGCGCGGGATTCCTCATGGTCGCCCCACGGGCAAGGGCTGACGCAAGCGGCTCGGCGACAGGCGCCGTCGCCGCCCTTGCCTTCGCGGGGCACCACTCGGGCGTCCCGCGCTTTGCCGTTCATGGCCGCGTCACAGTCCCGCTTGTCCGGCATGGTCACCCTGATCTGAAGCAGAGACATGACCGACATCATCAGCAACAGATCGAGTGTGACTACCTGCTGAACCTCTTGGCCTGGCCAAAGCAGAATCGGATCAGTTTCAGCTCACAAACGCAACCTCACATCGGCGAGACTTCGGGAAACCTTCAGGAAGTGGCTGATGCGGCCATTGTTCGCACCGCTGGGATGGGGAAGCACATAGACGTCAATATGACGGGGCAGATCGCCTCGTTCCAGGTGGGCTCTGGCGCTCGCGAGTGCGGCCTGACCATCGCCAAGGAAGAGGGCGACCCTGAGCATTGGTGTCAGGGCTGTCAGTTCGCGTAGATGGTGTCCAGCACGTTCGAGCAACCAGGGTGTCTTGACGTACTCGTTGCCAATTCTATAGTTTTTGCCTGCGCGGAAGATCGGAAAAAGAAGCCTGGAGGTGAGGCTCACGGCATCGCTGTCCGAGAGACTGTTCAGCGCAAGATGTGACAGAAGGCCACAGTGGGAAGCCAGTGCATCGAGTCGCTCCCACAGCCCGGAGAAGGCGGCCTGCTTCTGGCAGCGGATGAGTCTCTGCAGTGAAGGCCCGGATTCTGATGTTCGGGTGAGTTCCCGCCAGGCAGTATCGGCCTGGGAGCGGCCAGGTGTATAGCCGATCAGCAAAACACTGGCCTGGGGATGGAACAGCTCGAATCCAGGGGCGTAGTGCTCACGGAATCGGCCACAGGGGGATGACCCCATCAGCGCATCCTCCACAGTCTTGATGCCTTGCTGCTCGAAGCGATTCAGCAATTCACGGCGACTGGGGAGCACCGCATGGAGCGGCTGATGGTCAGCCACGGGGCCTACTGCTCGCCCCGCGGCAGAGGCGGAAGGAGGAATCCGGCGCGGTCGGGGAGATGTTCACAGGCAGCAGTTCAAGCCGGTGCGGCGGGCTTGCCTGTGGTGGATTGCACCGCCGTCGCAGGGCCGTGCGGTGATGCGGGATTGTCCGATCTTCGGCCAGCGGGCTGTTCATAAACCACCCGCAGGCGTCAGGACCTTTCATCATCGTGTTCCCAGACATCGAGGCTGGAGCGCAGCGATTCGCGGCGCAGTCCCTTGCGGGCTCGGTTGCGGTCGGTTTTCAGCAGAGCCTGCTTGCTTTCCAGCAGCTGCAGCTCCCGCACGGTGCGCTCTGACGGAGACAGACACTGAAGGAAAGCGGCGCTGGCGCCCAGCGTTGCCTCCGCCGCCAGTAGATCGCCGCGATCGAGCTCCTCGAGGGCCTTGCGGCGGGAGCGGTTGGACTGGAGCACAGCGAACTCCTCGGCGACCGTCTCATCCGGGGTCATCTGCCCCAGATCTTCAGCGGGCTTCACCGGCAGGGTGAGGTGCTCGATCAGCTTCAGGCGTTGGCCGCTTCCGGGTGCATCCCAGGCCAGCCGCACACTGCAGATCTCCTGGTTCGGCAGCCAGGCCGGCAGCTGCAGCCTCACCCCCACGTTGAGCTCCTGACCCAGGCGCAGGCTGGGGAGCTGGTGGTTGCCTGCGCTGGTGGGCGGCAGATCGTTGAGCAGATCGAGCAGCTCGGCACCGTTCTTGGCGCGGATGCCGATACTCACCTTGCGGCCAACCGTGTTGGCCAGTCCCTGGAGTTCGCTGGCGTAGAGATCGGCCAGCTGCTCCGGGCTCTCGATGTGGGCCAGGGTGCCGTCACCGGCCGTGGCGATCGCGCCCATCAGGTCTTCATCGAAACCGGCTCCCAGGCCAAAGGCACTGGTACTGATGCCGCGCTGCGTCAGACCGGCTACCTTCTCCGCGATGGCGCCTTGGTTGGTGAGCCCCTCATTGGCCTGCCCATCGGAGAGCAGCAGCACACGGTTCAAAGCGAGTGGATCCAGGTGCTCGGCCACCTGCTGGGCACCAGCCAGCCAGCCGTCGAACAGGGCCGTGCAACCCCCACTGTGGATGGTGTTGATGGCGGCGATGAAGGCCTGTGGATCCCCGGCAGGCCTGGAGGGCACGAGCACATCGATGTCACTGTCAAAGGTGGCGATCGCCAGCCGGTCGGCCGCGGTGAGCTGGCCGGCCAGGAAGCGGGCGGCCTTGCGTGCGTAGCTGAGCTTGGTGCCGCTCATCGAGCCGGAGCGATCGATCACCAGGGCCAGGTTCAGCGGTGGCCGCTGGCGGTTGGCACCGTCTGGTGGCGGCGGGGTGGTGATGCTGATCAGCAGATCAAGGGTGGAGGCTGCATCGCCGGCCACGGCTGGGCGCAGGGGCCGAAAACGCAGGGTGGGTTGGGTCATGGGGCTAAGTCTTGCGGTAAGGGTCGAGATGATTCCAGGGCAGCCGTTCAGCTTGTCCGGCGACAATGAAGTTGGCCGGTCGGCGACAAGCTCGTTGGCCGGTTGG
>JAUCZB010000028.1 GCA_030373325.1 Cyanobium sp. CZS25K
CATCCTGGAGAAGCTCCAGCGACTTTGCTTGCAAATCTCCGGGACGGCACACTAGCAGTGGTTCACGGGTGCGGTAACCACCTGTAAGCACCGATACGAAAGTCTTGCCGACCTGCCCACCTCGAGCCATTCAGGTTCAGCCAACAGATCCAGCGACGGGTGGCTCCCAAGGTCCACACGCACTCCGCAGGGCAAACGGCACGGTGAGCAGCAGGCTCCCCCCGGCGACTACGAACAGTCCCGGCAGGGAGATGTCGATCAGCACCCTCGAGAGGGCCTGGGACAGGGGATCGATGGCGACGCCGGCCAGCATGGCCAGGGCCATCACCCGGCCCTGCAGGGGGGCCGGGGTCTCCCGCTGCAACCAGGCGGTGGCCAGCACCCCCACCAGGCCGCCGCCGATCCGCATCGCCGCCAGCAGGGCGGCCGCCGTCCACCACTGGCCAGCCACCGCCAGTCCCAGCAGGCCCGCCCCCAGCCCGGCCGACAGCGAGCCCAGCGCGCCCCCCGGATGGGCGATGGCGCCGAACCGGCCGGCCCACCACACCCCCACAAGAGCGCCCACGCCGTAGGCGGCCTGGAGCCAGCCGTAGCTGGCGGCGCCACCGCCGAAGCGCAGCGTCACCAGCTCCACCACGCCGATCACCACCGGGCCCAACACGGCCAGGTTGATCATGGCGATCAGCGTCAGGCCCGTGCGGATCGCCCCGTGGCCCCAGGCGAAGGCGATCCCCTCCCGCAGGCCCTGCTCCAGGCCCCCGTTCGGGGCCGTGTCCGCCGCGGCCAAGCAAGGCCGCACCTGCACGAAGCAGCCCACGGCGAGCAGCAGCAGAGCGGTGTCGAAGGCCAGGGCCGCCGTGGCAGCGGCCACGGCCAGGGACAACCCCGCCAGGGCGGGGCCGGCCACGTTGCTGATCTGTTCGCTGCCCTGGAGCCAGGCGTGGGCCCGGCCGAGATGGCGGTCCTCCAGCAGGCGGGGCAGCAGGGCCAGGGCGGCGGGGTAGAGGCAGGCCTCCGCCGCCCCGAACACCGCCGCCAGCACCAGCACCGGGCCCAGGTCGAGGGCGTCGCGGCTGGCCAGCAGGGTGAGCACCCCGGTGGCGATCGCCAGGATCCAGCCGGCCCGCACCGCCATCGTCCGGGGTGGATGACGATCACTGAGCACACCGCCCAGCAACAGCAGCAGCCCCCGGGGCAGGGCCGCCGCCATCAGCACCAGGGCCAGGGAGGTGCCCGAGCCCGTGCGCTGCAGCATCAGCCAGGTGACGGCGACGAACCAGAACTGGACGCCGGCGAACAGCAGGGTCTGGCCCAGCCAGAGCCAGCGGAAGCCTGGCCGCCGCAGCAGGGATCCGCTCATGGCCGCCCCGCTCACAGCCGCCCCACCCGCTCAGCGAAGGGACGCAGCTGCAGCGCCTCGCGCCACTCGTGCAGCGGCCGCTCCCAGCCCTCCTCCCAGCGCTGGGCGAACAGGGGCCTGGCCTCCAGGCCCATCTGCAGCCCGGTGCGGATCGTCTCCACCAGCTCCGGCAGCAGCTCGGGGGCCCCGAGGGTGGCCGACACCAGGGCCTGGGCCGTGAGCACGGCCCCCAGGGGGTAGGGGAACTGGGTGAGATGGAAGGCCTGCAGGCCGATCTCGCCCGTCACCGTGGTGTCGAAGCCGGTGATCACGTGCCAGAGGTCGTGGGTCTGGCTGAGCCGCAGCTCCACATAGGCCGCATCGCTATCGGGCGCCATGCCGGCGTGCAGGTTGGGGTCGTAGCCCAGCCGGGCCAGCGACGCCACGTAGGCCTGGCCGAGGCTGCCCTCGGGCAGGGCGGCCAGCTGCTCCAGGTCGTGGGCCGGGGGGATCCAGCGCGCCTCGATCAGCTCGGCGCAGGCCGGATCGCGGCGCAGCTGCTCGGCCATAAGGGCATAGGAGGGCGTCTCCAGCAGGGCGTCGGCCAGGGCCCCCACCAGCTCGAGGTCGGTGTCGCCGCCGCTCATGGCCACGAAGGTGCCGAGGACGCGGAACAGCTGGGGCGGCAGCTCCTGGGCCTCGAACGACGCCGCGGCGGGCGCGGGGATGGGGCGGAAAACGGTGGTGGTCATCGGGGTGAACGCGAAGGAACGTGAGCAGTCCTCACGTTCAAGAAATTATGAGCATCCCTCGCCTTTGTCAATGGGATGCGAGGATCACTCGGGTTTTCAAGGGGTGCCGCTTCCCGCCATGGCCGACGCCACAGCCGCCCCCGGCGAGCCCTCGCCCCTGCGCCGCCAGCCCCGCCAGGCCCGCAGCCAGGAGCGGGTGCGGCGGATCCTGGCGGCGGCCGAGGAGCTGTTCGTGGCCGGCGGCGTCGGCAGCACCACCACCAACGCCATCGCCGCCAAAGCCGGGGTGCCGATCGGCTCCCTCTACCAGTTCTTCCCCGACAAGGGGGCGATCCTGCGGAGCCTCGCCCAGCTCTACGCCGAGCAGCTGCACGAACTGCTCACGGCCTTCTTCGACCGGGGGGACGGCCGCGGCCTCTCCCTGGAGGACTCGATCACCGCCGCCGTGGCCCTCACCGATCGCTTCTTCCGAGACCACCCCGGCTACCCGGCCATCTTCCTGGATGTGCAGAGCGCCACCCCCGAGCTGCTGGCCATCGAGGAGGAGGCCGACGTCCGGCTGATCAACGACTGGAGCGGCCTGATCGTCGAAAAGGCCTCAGCCGAAGGCAGCCACCTCAGCGAGGAGGAGGGCCACCTGATCGCCTACGTGCTGGTCAAGACCGTCGGCCACCTGCTCTGGCTGGCGGCCACCCAGGAGCAGGGCCGCCGCGACCGGCTGGTGGCCGAATGCGGCGACCTGGCCATCGCCTACCTGCGGCGGCGGCTGGCGCCGGGCTGATCAGGCCCAGAGATTCTCCAGGGTGTAGGGGCCGCCCTCCTTCACCCAGAAGGAGCCGTCGAGGAAGCGTTGGCTCCGGTCGAGCCCGTCGATCGCCTCCATGTCTTCAGGCGCCAGCTCGACCTCGGCGGCGGCGAGGTTCTCGGCCAGACGCGCCGGCGACACCGACTTGGGAATCACGGCGGTGCCGCGCTGCAGGGCCCAGCCCAGTACCACCTGGGCCGGCGTGAGGCCTCGGCGTGAGGCGATCGCTGTGATCGTGGGGTCCTCCAGCAGCACCGGCTGGCCGGGGGGCCGCATCGGGGGAGGCAGGCCCGGGGTGCCCAGGGGCGAGTAGCCCGTGAGGTGCACGCCATGGGCCTCGCAGAAGGCGAACAGCCCCTTCTGCTGCAGATAGGGATGCAGCTCCACCTGGTTCATGGCCGGCCGGATACGCGCCTGCCCCAGCAGGCTGTGGAGGCTGGCCATGCCGAAGTTGCTGACGCCGATGTGGCGGCACAGGCCCCCGTCGACGGCCGCTTCCATCGCCGCCCAGGTGGCCGCGATGGGCAGGGTCTCGAGAGACACCAGATCCTCGGCGCCCTCGGGCATCAGCACGCCCGGCCGGAAGGCCACGGGCCAGTGGATCAGATACAGATCGAGGTGGTCGAGCTGCAGATCGGCCAGGGTGCGCTCCAGGGCCGGGGCCACGTCCTCGGGGGCATGGGCGTTGTTCCAGAGCTTGGAGGTGATCCAGAGCTCGTCGCGGCTCACCAGGCCCGAACGAATGGCGGCGGCGAGGGCCTCGCCGATCTCGGCCTCGTTGCCGTAGATGGCGGCGCCGTCGATGTGGCGGTAGCCGAGCTGCAGCGCCGCCGTCACCGCCGCGCCCACCTCGCCCGGAGGGGCGTTCCAGGTGCCCAGGCCGAGCATCGGCATCTCAGCGCCGTCTTGGAAGGGGAGTGTCTTCAAGGCGGTGAACCCCAAACGAGCGTCACTCCACCCTGGCGCGGGACGTGAACGACTGCAGGACGAAGCTCTTGGCCTCCGGCTTTGGTGATTCGATCAGGAGCTGCAGGCGCTCCCCCTGCCGTCCGGGGCGGTCGAGGGTCACCGTGTCGAGCACCTTGCCCTGGCCGTCGAGCACATCGAACTTGGCCTGGATGTCGCCGCAGGGACGCTCCAGGCAGGCGACTTCCATCACGTCGATGATGCCGCCGCCATAGAGGCGGGGCTTGCGGCAGATCCCCTGGCAGCGGCGGGTGAACACCCCCTGATCCGATTCCACCCAGCCGTCGGCGAGCAGGTCCTGGCGGCTCTCGCCCCTGCCGCCGCCGGCCGGCTTCTCGGCCAGGGACGCCCGCAGGCCGGCCGCCATCCAGCCGGCGCCGAAGCCCACCAGCACGAGCCCCAGCACCAGCACCCGCTGGAGGATCGGGAACCGGGAGGGTCCCGAGGCCGGAGGAAGGGCCGGTGGCTTCGGGGGCCGTCCCCCGGGCGGCACCGGCTCCATTTCGACGATCAGGTCGTCAACGGTCTTCGGGCTCACCGCGGTCCTGTCGGTCTTGCCGGTCCTTGCCATCGTCGTAGGCCATCAGTGAACGGAACATCAGCCCGCCGCCGCTGCCGATCAGGGCAAACATCGTCAGCAGGTTCCAGAGCGAGGTGGGCTGGAAGCTCATGATCAGGGTCTGCAGGATCCCCACCGCCAAGGCGGCCACCGACGCCAGCACCAGGAACCAGCCCCAGCGCTGGTTGCGCAGGGCGAACAGCAGGCACACCCCGATCGTGAGCGGGATCAGCAGCAGGCCGAAGCCGCCGCCCAGGCCCTGGGAGAAGCCGAAACCGCCACCCCAGCCACCACCCCAGGCCGCACCGGCACCGCTCCAGCCGCCCGCGGCGCGCCGGCCGAAGCGAAGGCCCAGGCCCATCGGCACCGAACTCACCATCACCTGGTTGAAGAACAGGAACGCCCCCATCGAAAAGAGCACGCCCCCCAGCAGGAAGCTGAAGAAGTCGCGGATCGGATCCCTCAAGCCCATGCCCTCTCTGCCACCACGGTCATGGTGGCCAGGGCCTCAGGGTTTGTCTGCGCTTTACTCCCCTACTGACGCCACCGAAGCTCGCTGTCGGTCTCCGCAAAGATCTGGTGGACCTGAGCCGGAGGAAGGATCAGCGTGTTCCCGGCCCCGTAGCGAACGTCGTTGGAGCCCCACCGTGGCCCGGCCGGATCCCTTCAGGAACAGGATCACTTCCTCGGCATCGTGAGCATGGGGAGGCGTGGCGGCATGGGCATCCATGCGACCGCGCCACACCTCAATCTGCCGTGCCCCGCCAGTGGATGTCGCGATCCCGGCGATGTGATTTCCCTGCATGCATGCGAAGCGGTGCAGTTACGCTTCGTCGTCTGGCTTGTGATTGGGCGTTTCCGTGAACCCGGATCCGCGAGGTTCTGCTCCAGTGTGGCGCAGAATTGAAACACTCAGGCCCCATCCCAGGCCCCCGGATCCAGGTAGGTCTCCGCCGGCAGCGGTCCCGCCAGGCGCCGCTCGTCGCTGGGGTTGAGGGGCCCGGCCAGCAGTTCGGCGGCGGTGATGCGGGCCGACTCGGGCAGGGCCGGCTGGTCGGGGTCGAAGGCGGTGGGGTGGGTGACGCTGCTGGAGAAACCGCGGAAGATCAGCAGTTCGAAAGGCTCCTCGCCCGCCCCTTCTGGGTCAGGCTCCGGCGCCGGCAGAAGGCCAACGAGACGCAGCACCCGGTCGGGGCGCTCCCGGCTGATCGTCTCCAGGGCGGCCAGCAGGGCGGCAACGGAGGGGGGAGCGGCGTCGGTCATCGGCGAAGCGGCACGGGAGGAGGCTCAGAACTCGCCGGCCACCCGGCCCAGCCGCGGGAGGCGCACCACCAGCCACTGCAGCAGCCCCACGGCGTAGGCCACCAGGGCCACATAACCCACGAAGGCGGCCACCCCCGGCGTCCACGCTCCGCCGAACACGAAGGCGAACACCCTGGCCACCACACCGTGCAACCCCACCGGTGCCTCCAGCCAGGCCCGGCAAAGGCGCAGGGTGGCGCCGGCGCCGCCCATGCAGGGCAGGGATGTCACGGCCAGGCTCGCTCCGGCCAGCGACAGCAGGGTCAGGCTCCAGCGCCAGATGCGCAGGGTGAGGGGCAGGGCCCGCCAGGGGGGCATGTCGGCCAGCTCCTCATTGAGATCCACCCAGAACCACAGGGTCGCCACCACCAGCAAGGGGGCCACCACCAGCAGCAGGAAGCCGGTGGGGCGGTTGTCGGTGAGCAGCAGCAGGGCGATCAGCTGCAGGCTGGCCACCTTCCAATAAAGGCCCATCAGCCGCACCAGCGCCTGCTCCTTGCGCAGGGCCGCCCAGAGGAGCAGCACCAGCGGCAGCCCCACGGCGAACAGCATTCCCAGCCGCACGTCGAGCCAGACCAGGGTGCGATACAGCAGTTCCGGCACGTCCGCTCGGTTCGGTAAGGCGCCATTATCCGTGTGCCCCCCGGGCGATAGGGTCCGTTCATGGGTTCCCTCCCCTCCTTTCCCTGGTTGCAGCGTCGCCCCGGCGGCCCCTGGTGCCGCACCGCCCTCGGCCGGGATGTCTCGCTCCAGGAAGCGGTCAACCAGGTGTTCGAGCAGCTCCGGGGAGCCCCCGAGGCCGACCTTGCCCTGGTGTTCGCCTCCGCCAGCTACGCCAGTGACCTGCCGCGGCTGTTGCCCCTGCTGCAGCAGAAGCTCAGCGCCGCCCACTGGCTCGGCTGTGTCGGCGGCGGCGTCGTGGGCACCGATCCGGCCGGGGCGCCCCATGAGGTCGAGCACCAGCCGGCCCTGGCGGTCACCCTGCTGCGGCTGCCCGGCGCCAGCCTGCGCCCCTTCGCGATCGACACCACCTCCCTGCCCGACCTCGATGGTCCGGCCGAGCCCTGGCGCGAGCGGGTGGGGGCCGAGCTGGAGGAGGGCCAGTCGATGCTGCTGCTGCTGGATCCCACCGGCACCGCCATCAACGACCTGATCAGCGGCCTGGATTACGCCTACCCGAACACCACCAAGGTGGGCGG
Organism: Cyanobium sp. CZS25K; assembly: GCA_030373325.1. Classification (GTDB taxonomy): domain Bacteria; phylum Cyanobacteriota; class Cyanobacteriia; order PCC-6307; family Cyanobiaceae; genus Cyanobium. The sequence continues at coordinate 6,923 of JAUCZB010000028.1, forward strand.
CATCGCCGGGCCCCACAGCGCCGCCCATGGCTCGCTGCTCTTCGACAGCAGGGCCAGCGGCGACACGCGTCACGGCAACACGTCCCCCGCCGACACCGTCCGCACCGGAGCGGTGGGTTGTCTGATCGGTGGCTCCTGGCGCCTTGATCCGCTGGTGGCCCAGGGCTGCCGCCCCATCGGCCCGGTGCTGGAGGTGGAGCAGGCCCAGCGCAACGTGGTGATCGAAGTGAGCTGCGGCAGCACCCGCAACAGCCCCGTGGCCGCCCTGCAGTCGATCCTCACCGACCTCACCCCCGCCGAACGGGAGCAGGTGAAGCATTCCCTGTTCCTGGGTGTCGGGCGAAGCGATTTCAGCCTTCCCACCGCCGACCTCACCCCGCCGGCCCAGGCGGCGGGCTCCTTCCTGGTGCGCAACCTGATCGGCGTCGATCCCCGCAACGGGGCCGTGGCGGTGGGCGAACGCATGCGGGTGGGCCAGAAGGTGCAGTTCCAGCTCCGCGATGCCGATGCCTCCCGCGACGAATCCCGCCAGCTGCTGGCCGGCCAGGCCCGGCGCCAGAGCGACCCCCTGGCCGCCTTGCTGTTCGCCTGTCTGGGCCGGGGCGAAGGGCTATACGGCGAGGCCGACGGTGATGTGACCCTCTGCCGGGAGGTGTTCGGCACCGTGCCGATCGCCGGTCTGTTCTGCAACGGTGAGATCGGCCCGGTGGGCGGCACCACCCATCTGCACGGCTACACCGCCAGCTGGGGCTTCCTGGTGCCCAACGACCCGCCCGGGGGCACCGCCGCGCCGCTCTGATGGTGCGTCAGCACGTCAATCCCCTCAGCCGGATCCACCAGCTGGCGCGGCCCCTGCCGCCGCTGATCGAGCTGTTCGCAGACCCCTCCCTGCCCCTCCACCTCGACATCGGTTCGGCCCGGGGCCGTTTCCTGCTGGCCATGGCCCCACTGGCGCCGGAGCGCAACCACCTGGGCCTGGAGATCCGCCGGCCCCTGGTGGAGGCCGCCGAGGACGACCGCCGCCGGGACGGGCTCACCAACCTGCGCTTCCTCTACGGCAACGCCAACGTGAACCTGCCGGAGTGGCTGGCGCCGCTTCCCGCCGGGCAGCTGGAGCTGGTGACGCTCCAGTTCCCCGACCCCTGGTTCAAGCTGCGCCACCGCAAGCGCCGGGTGCTCCAGCCCGCCCTGCTGCTGGCGCTCGCCGCGGCCCTCGCCCCCGGCCGGCGCCTGTTCCTGCAGAGCGACGTGGAGGGCCTGATCACGCCGATGCGCCAGCTGGTGGAGGCCAGCGGCGTCTTCGAGCTGGCCGGACCAGAGGAGTGCGGCCCCACCGTGAATCCCCTGCCGGTCGCCACCGAGCGCGAAGCCCAGGTGCTGGCCGAGGGCAAACCGGTGCACCGCAGCCTCTACCGCCGCCGCGCCGCCCCCCTGCCGCCGCTGGCCGAGCTGGAACGCCATCTGGACACCCGCCTGGAAGCCACGGGCGACGGCACCGATAATCGCCACGACGCTGCCGCCGATTGATGGTGCCTGCCCCAGCTCCCGTGCCCCTGCTGCTGCGCTGGCAGGGGCTGCTGGCCGGCCTGCCCGCCGGCCGGCTCGGCGCCCACCTGCCCCTGCTGGCGGGCTGGATCCTCTGCGCCCTGCTGGCCGGGCTGCCCCTGGTGACCCGCTCCGGCCTCAGCCTGCTGATCGCCGCCTCCGCCCTGCTCTGGGTGGTCTGGGCCCTGCGCACCCCACCGGGCCGTCTGGGTACCATCAACATCTGGCTGCTGCTGGTGATCGCGGTGGCCGTGGTGGCCACCGGCTTCTCGCCGGTGCCGAAGGCCGCCCTGGTGGGGCTGGCCAAGCTGCTCAGCTACCTGAGCGTCTACGCCGTGATGCGCCAGCTGCTGGCCACCGCCCCAGCCTGGTGGGACCGGCTGGTGGGCGCCCTGCTGGCCGGTGAGCTGGTCACCAGCGTGATCGGCATCCGCCAGCTCTACGAGGCCCCCGGCGCCCTGGCCCGCTGGTCGGACAACAACTCGGTGGCCGAGGGCACGGTGCGCATTTACAGCACCCTGGAGAATCCCAACCTGCTGGGCGGCTACCTGCTGCCGATCCTGCCCCTGGCCGTGGTGGCGCTGCTCCGCTGGCAGGGCCGGGGCCGGCGTCTGTTCGCCCTGGCCAGCCTGGTGCTGGGCCTGGTGGCCCTGGTGCTCACCTACAGCCGCGGCGCCTGGATGGGGATGGTGGCCTCCCTCGGTCTGCTGGGCCTGCTGCTGGTACTGCGCCAGACCCGCGACTGGCCGCCCCTGTGGCGGCGGCTGTTCCCCGTGCTGCTGCTGGCCGGTGCCACCCTGGTGCTGGTGGTGCTGGTCGCCCGGGTGGAGCCCCTGCGGGTGCGGGTGATGAGCCTGGTGGCGGGCCGGGAGGACAGCTCCAACAACTTCCGCATGAACGTCTGGACCTCTGCCCTGGCGATGATTCAGGACCGGCCCTGGATCGGCATCGGCCCCGGCAACAGCGCCTTCAACCTCATCTATCCCCTCTATCAGCAGCCCAAGTTCAATGCCCTGAGCGCCTATTCGATCCCCCTGGAATTGCTGGTGGAAGCCGGCATCCCCGGCCTGCTGGCGGGGCTGGGCCTGCTGCTGAGCGCCGTCAAGGTGGGCCTGGGCGAGTGGCGCAGCAATGCCCCCCTGGCCCTGCCGAGCCTGGCGGCGGTGGCCGTCTTCGCCGGGCTGGGGGTGCAGGGGCTCACCGACACGATCTTCTTCCGGCCGGAGGTGCAGCTGACCGCCCTGTTCAGCCTCGCTACCCTCGCAGCGGCGGCGGCCTCCGAGGCTCCGGCGGCGGATCGGGCGCCATGGGGCTGATCGCCGGCTTCGATGCCGGTCAGACCCACACCACCTGCCGCCTGGCCCTGGCGGGCGATGGCGGGCCAGCCGGGATGGGCCGGGTGATCGGTGAAGGCGATGGCCCCGGAGTGTCCCACCTGGCGGCCCCCGAAGGGCCCGGACGCTTCGGGGCGGCCCTGCGGGAGAGCCTGGTGCGGGCCCGGGCCCATCTGGTGGATGCCCGCCAGCCCGCCGGCACGGCCGTCCTGGTGGCGGCTGCCGTGGGCGCCAGCGGCATCGAACTCGGCACCGCGGTGCAGGCGCAGGGCCAGGCGCTGGCGGCGGAGGTCCTGGGGCTGGCCCCGGAACGGGTGGTGGTCACCGGCGACGAGCGCACCGCCCTGCGTGGCGCCTTCGGCGGCGGGGCCGGCATCGTGGTGATCAGCGGCACCGGCAGCATCGCCGTGGGCCGCGACGCCAGCGGTCGCGAGCACCGCTGCGGCGGCTGGGGCTGGCTGCTGGATGGGGCTGGTTCGGCCATGGACATCGGCCGGGACGGCCTGGCCCTGAGCCTGCGCATGGCGGACGGCCGCGCCGCCGATACCCCCCTGCGGCAGGCCCTCTGGGCGGCCCTGGAGCTGGACCCGGGCAATCCAGGCGCACCCCAGCGGCTCAAGGCCCTGGTGGTGGCCGAAGGCTTCGGGCCCGCCGGCTTTGCCCGGCTGGCGCCGGTGGTGGATCGGCTCGCGGCCACCGGCGACCCGGAAGCGGCCGCGGTGATGGCGCGCAACGGCGAAGCCCTGGCAGCCCTGGCGGCGGGGGTGGCCCTGAGCCTGGGCCTGGTCGCTCCGGCGGTCTGCCCGATGGGGGGGGCGATCACCCATCTGCAGCAACTGCGCCACCCGTTCACCAGGAGCCTGGCGGCATCCCTGCCCGGCAGCCGCCTGGTGACGGCCGCCGGGGATGCCTGCCAGGGGGCGCTGGCCATGGCGGCCGGGTTGTTGATCGGGCCTCAGTCGGGCTGAGGCCTCAGCGGACCAGCAGACCGATCGGCGCGAGCGCCAGGGCGCCCCCCAGCACGGCCAGCAGCAGCGCCAGGCGGGACGTCCACACCAGGGGCAGCCGGCGCATCACCAGGAACGAACCGCCGCTGACCAGAAGCGACGCCGCCAGCGCCCCAAGCCACCAGCCCAGGGCCGTGGCATCCGCAGGGGCTTCACCGCCGTGCAACAGGGCATGCAGGGCCACCGCACCGGCCACCAGGGCGCCAGCGAAGCCCAGCGCGGGCCTGCGGCCGTCGCGATGGGAGCGCAGGATCAGCAGCGCCACCGCCGAGATGGCCAGGGCGGCCAGAACCTCGGCGAAGGGCAGGGCGAAGCCCATGGCACCGGCCAGGCCCCCGAGCGCCGCTCCGGCCAGAGCCCAGAGCAGCAGCTGGGCCGACACGTAGGAGGCCGCCAAACCAACGCCGATCAGCAGCAGCAGGTGGTCCACCCCGGTGATGGGATGGAGGAAGCCATAGCCGAGGCCACCGTGGGCCAGGCCGTGGGCCTGGGCCGGCTGGCCGATCAAAAGGAAGCCGAGGGCCGCCGCCCCACCCAGGAGGGCCCAGGAGCGGAGGCTGGAAAAGTTGGTCATCGAGGTTCCCGGTCCGCGCCGGGATGGAAGGAACGGTTCACGGCGAGCGTTCTGGCTGAGGGTGACCCCATCACAGCTGCGGGACAGCGCCGGAATGAAGGGAGGGCGAACCCTGCCGTGCACCGGACTTTCCTCGTTTCCTCCCGGAGGTGAACCCCGGGAACCGTCCACCCATTGTGACCGCAGCCGGTGACGTTGCCGCCCGATGACCGCAGCTTCTGACCAGGAAGGGGGGAGGATGGCGCCCAGGAGGTTCCTCCCCTTCACGGGGAGGACGCAAGGAGGAAAGGCGGTGAGGGGTTGCCCGAGTCCGCCGCTGTCCCGCAGCTGTGATGGAAACCTGGCTTCCCCGCCCGGCGTCCTCAGTCAGAACGCTCACCCCCACTCGACCCATTTCCTGCCGGCGAGGACCGGAGACTTTCCATGAAACTGGCTTCCCTGGCTGAGCGACGCGGCCTCCTGCCCATCGCCCTCGCCGTTGTCTGCGCCATTCCCCTGCTGCTGGCCGCCCCGGCCTCGGCGCATCACCTGATGGATCTGACCGGCCTGAAGCCCGGCCCCCTCACCGGGGTGCTGAGCGGCCTGGCCCACCCGATCCTGGGCCCCGACCACCTGCTGTTCCTGCTGGCCATCGGTCTGGTGGGCATCGTCCAGCCCTTCCGCTGGGTGCTGGCCCTGCTGGGCTGCGGGCTGGTGGGCAATGGCCTGGGGCTGGCCCTGCCGGGCTTCACCTGGATCGAGCCGCTGGTGGCCCTCTCGGTGGCCCTCACCGGCCTGGTGCTGGCCCGGCGCCTGCCCCCGGCCGTGCTGGTCCCCGCCTTCCTGCTGCACGGCTATGCCCTCAGCGGCGCCGTGCTCGGCTGGGAGCCGGCCCCGATCGGCTGCTACCTGGCAGGGCTGCTGATCAGCCAGTCGCTGCTGCTGCTGGTGGCCCTGACGGCCGTGCGGCGCTGGCGCCAGAACGCTTCCAGCGGTGCCCTCAGCCTCACCGCCGGTCTGCTGATGGGCCTCGGCCTGGCCTTCACCTGGTCGGCCCTGGTGGCCTGAGGCTCAGCTGCCCAGCAGGGCGGTGCACTCCAGCCGCTCCTGGCTGGCGGCCCGGTGGGAGGCGCGCAGGCGGATCGCCTCCGCCAGGTACTCGGCATCGTCGGCGACGCCGCAGAAGCGGGCCGAACCCCAGGTGTGCAGCCAGGGCAGACCCAGGAAGTAGAGCCCCGGCACCCGGGTGATCCCCCGCTCATGAGCAGGATGGCCGGCGCCGTCGAACACCGGCACCTCCACCCAGGAGAAATCAGGGTGATAGCCGGTGCACCAGATCACCGCCGCCAACGGCTCGCCGGCCAGATCGAGGGGCTCCGACGGGCCGGGGGGCGGCGTCCAGCAGGGCACGTAGGGCGGTTCCTCGGGGACGCTGATCCCCTCATGGGTGATGTGGTCGTCGATGCTGCGGCAGATGCGGCTGTGCACCGCGTCGGCCCCGTCGAGGTTGGCGGCCAGATCGGCGGCGAAGTCGATGCGGTCGTGGCCGAGGTCGGCCAGCCGGCCGTGCAGCACCATCCCCTCGAGGGCGCGGCGGCGCAGGTCGATCTCGCGGCCACCTTCGCGGCCGGTGAGGTAGTGGTTGGTCTTGCCGCGCACCGCCTTCGGGTCGGCGTGCTGGTCGATCGGCATGGCGTAGTAGCCCATGCGATCGAGCCAGTCGACCACGTCGCGGCCGCGGTAGCGGCGGGGGGAGCGGGGGGCGCTGCCGACGCTCAGGTGCACCCGGCGGCCGGCCAGGAAGAGATCTTCGGCGATCTGGCAGCCCGACTGGCCACTGCCCACAACCAGTATCGGGCCAGCAGGCAGCGACTCGGGGCTGGTGTAGTCGCAGGCATCGATCTGCAGGATCCGCTCGGGCAGGCGGGCGGCGAGGGGATGGCGCTTCGGGCGGTGATAGCCGCCGGTGGCCACCACCACGTGATCCGCCGCGATGGCGCCCTCATCAGTGGAGAGCAGGAACCCCGTGCCCCTGGCCTGCAGGCGGTTGACCGCCACGCCCTCGCGCACGGGCACCTGGATGTGGTCGGCGAAGCGCTGCACATAGCGGACGATGTCGTCGCGGCCCATGAAGCCCTCGGGGTCGTCGCCGTCGTAGGGGAAATCCGGGAGCCGGCACTGCCAGTTGGGCGTCACCAGGCAGAAGGACTCCCAGCGCTGGCGGGCCCAGGCATGGCCGATGCGGTGGCGTTCCAGCACCAGGGGCCGCAGCCCCCGCTTCTGCAGGCAATGGGCGACCGACAGGCCCGCCTGACCGCCACCCACCACCACCACCGGGTGCCGCTGCACCGACTCCGAACCCCCAGCCACAGCCCCCTTCCCTGATCGGAAGCCGATGCTGGCCGCCCGGCCGGATAAGACATGTAACGAACGGTACGGATCGCCACGGACCTGATCGCGCAGATGCCCATTGCTGGCATTCGGTGGCATCGGCGACACAGCACAAAACTTCATCCGTGGCACGGTCCGCTGTGCCCAATCCCCTCAGCCACCGTTTACCCATGCCCCAGGTCAGCCGTCCCGCCAACCAGACGGGGGACTTTCTCGTCGACTACGAGGAAAAGGTGTTCCCCGACGTGAAGGCCGAACCGGGTGAGAAGGCCCTGGTCACCTTCCACACCGTGGCCTTCGAAGGCTCCATCGGCCTGGTGAACCTGCTGCAGGCCAGCCGCCTGATCAACAAGGGCTTCGAGACTTCGATCCTCCTGTACGGCCCGGGCGTGACCCTGGGCCTGCAGCGCGGCTTCCCCAAGCTGGGCGACGCCGCCTTCGACGGCCACCTCAACTTCGGCGCCCGCATCCAGAAATTCATGGACCAGGGCGGCAAGGTCTACGCCTGCCGCTTCGCCCTGCAGGCCCTCTACGGCCACGGCGAAGGCGCCCTGATACCCGGAATCATCCCGGTCAACCCCCTCGATGTGCTCGACATCGTGCTGCTGCACCGCAAGGAAGGCGCCTTCATCCTCGACACCTGGACGCTCTGAATGCCCGCCACGGTCACCGTCGCCGCCGCCCAGATCCGTCCGGTGCTCTACAGCCTGGAGGGATCGGTGGCGCAGGTGCTCGCCGCCATGGAGGAGGCGGCCGCCGCCGGGGTGGAGCTGATCGTCTTCCCGGAGACGTTCCTGCCCTACTACCCCTACTTCTCCTTCGTGGAGCCGGCGGCGCTGATGGGCAAGTCGCACCTGAAGCTCTACGAGCAGGCGGTGACGGTGCCCGGCCCGGCCCTGGACCGCATCGCCGCCGCCGCCCGCCAGCTCGGCCTGCACGTGCTGCTGGGCATCAACGAGCGCGACGGGGGCAGCCTCTACAACGCCCAACTTCTGATCGATGCGGCCGGCGAGCTGGTGCTGAAACGCCGCAAGCTCACGCCCACCTATCACGAGCGGATGGTGTGGGGCCAGGGGGATGGGGCAGGCCTGCAGGTGGTGCCCACCGCCCTCGGCCGCATCGGCGCCCTGGCCTGCTGGGAGCACTACAACCCCCTGGCCCGCTTCAGCCTGATGGCCCAGGGGGAGGAGATCCACTGCGCCCAGTTCCCCGGCTCCCTGGTGGGGCCGATCTTCACCGAGCAGACCGCCGTCACCCTGCGCCACCACGCCCTTGAGGCCGGCTGCTTCGTGGTGTCCTCCACCGCCTGGCTGGAGCCGGAGGACATCGAGCGGATCAGCCCCGATCCTGTGCTGCAGAAAGCCTGCCAGGGGGGCTGCCATACGGCCGTCATCAGCCCGGAGGGCCGCTACCTGGCCGGGCCGCTGCCCGATGGCGAGGGCCTGGCCATCGCCGAACTCGACCTGGCCCTGATCACCAAACGCAAGCGAATGATGGACAGCGTGGGCCATTACAGCCGCCCCGACCTGCTGGGGCTGCTGATCGACCGCAGCCCAGCCCGCCAGCTGCATGAGCGCCCCCCCGAGCCGGGCCTCAACGGATTCACGGCCGCCGGCGAGGCGCTCCCGGGACTACCGATGCTGGAGGAACTGCACCATGGCTGACCACGATCGCCGCACCCTGGGCCGGCGGCTCACCGAACTCCAGGTGCACGGGGTGGTCGACCCGGCGGTGCCCGGAAACCCCGGCCGCCGCGGCGGCGCCGGTCCGTCGGACCACCGCGCCCTCAGCATCGACGGCACCACGATGATGGTGCCCGTCTACAACACCGTGGCCGGCGCCTCGCCCTACCGGCTCGAAACCGCCTCCGGCGGCGGCCTGCAGGTGAGCGGTCCGGCGACGGCCACCGTGGCCGGAGGCGACGCCACAGTCCTGGCCGTGGAGACCCCGCCCGAGCCGCGCTTCTACGGCCTGGCCACCGCCGAGGGCGTCCCCTACCGCTCGATCGCCCTGCTGCACGGCCGGGACGTGCTGGCCACCACCCTCCTGCAGACCTGCATCCGCTTCCGCGACCGAACCCAGTCGTGCCAGTTCTGCGCCATCGAGCAATCGCTGGAGGATGGCCGCACTCTCGTGCGAAAGACGCCGGCCCAGGTGGCGGAGGTGGCCGAGGCGGCGGTGCGCCTCGATGGCGTGCGCCAGCTGGTGCTAACCACCGGCACCCCCAACAGCGACGACCGGGGCGCCCGGCTGATGGCCGAGACCGCCGCCGCCGTCAAGGCCCGGGTGAACCTGCCGATCCAGGCCCAGTGCGAGCCCCCCGACGACCCGGCCTGGTACCGGCGCATGAAGGCCGCGGGGGTCGACAGCCTGGGCATGCACCTGGAGGTGGTGGAGGAGGAGGTGCGGCGGCGGATCCTGCCAGGGAAGTCGGAGCTGGGCCTGGAGCGCTACATGGAGGCCTTCGCTGAGGCGGTGGCGGTGTTCGGACGGGGCCAGGTGTCCACCTACCTGCTGGCCGGGCTGGGGGACAGCGCCGCGTCGCTGATCGCCGTAAGCGAGCGGCTGATCGCCCTGGGCGTCTACCCCTTCGTGGTGCCCTTCGTGCCGATCGCCGGCACCCCGCTGGAGGCCCATCCCGCCCCCTCCACCGACTTCATGGTGGCCATCTACACGGCCGTGGGCGACCGGTTGCGGGCCTCCGACCTGCGGTCCGAGGCCATGGCGGCCGGCTGCGCCAAGTGCGGCGCCTGCTCGGCCCTGTCCCTGTTCGAAGCCAGTCCCTGAGCGCGGCCATGTTCTTCATCGACCCCTCCAGCCACGACATCGGCCGCAGCGCCAGCTCGGCGCCAGCCGCCTTCACCCCCTCGGTACGGCGGGGGGTGGCGATCGAGACCGACGACTTCCGCCTTTCCCCCACGGCCAGTTCCCAGCGCTTCTCCTTCCATCTGCTGCGCCAGGGCACCCCGCTGGAGCAGGGCTACTGGGACCTGCGCAGCGCCATCTTCTGCCGGGAGCAGCATCTGTTCGAAGCCACCGACCGCGACGAGCGCGACGTCCACGCCTATCCCATCGCCGCCCTCGACCACAGCGCCAGCAGCGGCAGCGGCGTGGTGGGGGTGGTGCGGATCCTGGAGGAGCGGCCCCGCCTCTGGTACGGCGGCCGGCTGGGGGTGCACGGCGAGCACCGCCGCCACAACCAGATCGGCAAGGGGCTGATCTGGAAGGCGGTCACCACCGCCCACGGCTGGGGCTGCGACCGCTTCCTGGCCACCGTGCAGCTCCAGAACGTGCGCTTCTTCCAGCGCCTGCACTGGATATCGATCGATGCGCTGGAGATCCGAGGTCTGCCCCACCACCTGATGGAGGCCGACCTCTCCTACTACCAGCCCGGCCATGAGCGGCGACCCCTGCCGGTGCCCCTGCCAGCGGCGGCGGGGATGGCGGCGGCGGCGGCAGCGTGAGCCCCCCGCAGGCTCCGGCCCCTGACCTGAGCGCCCTGGCCGGCCGGCTGCGCCACCTGAGCGGACTCACCGGCAAAGCAGACATCCAGGGCCCGGCGTCGGCCTTCCCCCACCAGCCCTTTCCCGCCCTGGGCCCCGCCGCGGCCCTCGGCGATGACGCCGCCCTGCTGCCGCCCGTGGCCGCGCCACTGCTGCTGGCCTGCGAGGGGCTCCACCCGGAGCTGGTGACCGACGACCCCTGGTTCGCCGGCTGGTGCGGCGTGCTGGTGAACCTCAGCGACATCGCCGCCATGGGCGGCACGCCGATCGCGGTGGTGAACAGCCTCTGGAGCCGCAGCGCCGCCCATGGGGCGGAGGTTCTGGCGGGCCTGTGCCGGGCCTCCGAAGCCTTCGGCGTGCCGGTGGTGGGCGGCCACACCAACCTGCACAGCCCCTACGACGCCCTGGCGGTGGCGGTGCTGGGCACGGCAGCCGGGCCGGTGCTTTCGGCCCGTGCCGCCAGAGCCGGCGACCACTGCCACCTGCTGATCGATCCCACCGGCGGCTTCCGCAGCGACTCCCTGTGCTGGGATGCGGCCACCGGCGCCGACCCCGCCCGGCTGCGGCGCCAGCTGGCCCTGATGGCGGATCTGGCGGCCGATGGCAGCGTCCATGCCGCCAAGGACATCAGCATGGGAGGGCTGGTGGGCACCGCCGCCATGTTCTGCGAGGCGGCGGGGTGCGGCCTGCACCTCGATCTGGCGGCGATCCATCCCCCTGCCGGTGTGGCTCTGGAACCCTGGCTCACCTGTTTTCCCAGCTTCGGCTTCCTGCTGGCCGCCCGACCGGAGCAGGACATCCGGCTGGCGGAACGGGTGGCCGCCTGCGGCGGGCTGCTGCTGGAGCGGGTGGGCCGGTTCAGCGCGGAACCCCAGCTCGTGTTGGTGGGGAAGGAGGGTCAGCGGGAGGAGATCTGGCGGGGCGACATCCCCCTCACCGGCTTCGGGGCACTGTCGTGATGGCCACCGCAACCACCGCGGATTCGCTGCACAATCGACTGGCTGGGTGGTGGGGGGCGCCATGCCGGAAGTCGAGCTGACGCTGGAATGGCCGGACGGGGCCAGAAGCCGGCTGTATTCCCCTTCCACGGTGATCCTGGAGCATCTCGCCCCGGGCCAGACCCTTTCGGTGGCGGATCTGAGGGCCCGGGGCACCCTGGCCCTGCGGCAGGCCTCCGAGCGGGTGCGCGCCCGCTACGGCTTCGCCTGCACCCGCGCCGACGAGGAGGAACGGCGGCTGCTGGAGCGGGCCGCCCCCTTCGCTGAGGAGGAGCTGGTGAGCGTCTGGAGCGCCTAGTCGGACAGGACCCGCTCGATGCGGCGGTCGGGGATCAACCACAGCAGGGCCACCAGCGCGTAGATCGCCTGGGCGATGGCCAGAGAGCGCAGGCTGGCGAGCACCGCCACCAGGTAGGACCCAAGGGAGACATGGCCCTTCCAGTCACGGCCCACGGCCCGGCGCAGCAGAGAGTCGCTGCCCTGGGCGGCGATGATCCGCCCCTGAAGGATGAAATAGGCCATGGACGCCATGACCATGACCACCCCATAAAGGGCCGCCAGCGCGATCGCCCGGTGGTTCTGGCCCATCCAACCGGTGGCGAAGGGCACCAGCGACAACCAGAACAGCAGGTGCAGATTGGCCAGCAGGATGGAGCCGCTGACGCGCTGCAGGGTGTGCAGCATGTGGTGGTGATTGTTCCAGTAGATGCCGATGGAGATGAAGCTCAGCAGAGAGCTCAGAAAGACAGGAATCAGGGGAATCAACGCCGCCGGTGTGGTGTCATGGGGAACCTTGATCTCCAGCACCCTGATCGTGATCACGATGGCCAGGACGCCGTCGCTGAACGCTTCCAGACGGATGGTTTTCATATGGCGGACGGAACCCATGACGAATCATGGTGAATCCCTTTCGCCGCAGTCTGCATCAGGATGGCAATGAATCGCTACACGCCTGAAATCCCATGTTCCACTGGAAGCTCCGCCATGGTTCGAGCCCGCAGGCGTGGAAAGCGAGGCCAGCGACTTCGCCGGCCTGAGACGTGCACAGAGTGGGAGGGACCACTTCAGAGAAGACTTGATGAGGCATCCGATTCGAGACCTCGTCGTCGCAGTGATTTCCATGGCAACGCTGGTGTTCTCCCTGATCATCCAGAGCCCGTCCATGGCCATGGCCAGCAGCCCAGCATCGATCACCCCCGTCACCATCGGAACCATGTCCAACAAGATCAACGCCAAAGCCAAGGAAGCCGAAGGGAAACTGGAGGCCGCCTATGGTGATCTCATCGGCGACACCGTTCACAAGATCCAGGGGCAGGCCAAACAGGTCCAGGCCTCCGCCATGAACGCGGCAGAAACGGTCAAGGACGGCGCCAAGTCTGTAGCCCGCGGGGCCAGTGATGCCGCCGACGACCTGGCCGCCAAGATCAAATAAGCGTCAAGCCGCCAGCGAGCTGAGCCGGCGGAGGGGCATCAGCGCCCTTTCGCCGATGCCTACTTCGGTTGGGGGGCAAGGGCAGGGTCGAGGCGTTGCCGCAGCTTGCGCAGCGCCCTTCGCTCCAGGTGCTGCACCTTGTGCTTGGCCAGGCCGAGGCTCACGCCGGTCTGGGCCAGCGTCAGGGACTGGTCAGTGACATAACGAAGCCTGATCACCTCACGCTCGAGGGAATTCAGCCGGTTGAGTTCCTGATGAAACCACCCGTAGTCGTCCTCAAGACCAGGCTCGCCCTGGTCGGCGATCAGATGGGCCAGAGAGACTTCCCCGTCAGCAAGGCCGATGGTCTGATCAAGGGAACAGGTCTGAATCTGATGGTACGTGAGCAGGGCGGTCTCCAGGCGTCGTTCGCTCTCGCCCAGGATCCCGCCAAGCGTTTCCAGCGACAAGGGTTGCGGGGAAGCACTGCGCAGGGCGTGCACCTTGCGGGCAAGGCCGGCCATCTGGGGCGGCATCCGGATCACACCGGCCGATTCCTGGAGATGGCGATTCACCGCCTGGCGAATCCACCAGGAGCCATAGGTGGAGAACCTGTAGCCCCGTTCGGGCAGAAAGCGTTCCACAGCCCGCATCAGGCCGAGATTGCCGGCCTGCACCGCATCCATCGGATCCATGTTCAGCCGCGAGATGCGGTCGTGCTGGTGCTTGCAGAGCGACACCACCAGGCGCAGATTGGCCGTCACCATGCGAACGAAGGCCCGGCGTCCGCGCCGTTCTTCTGCAGATCCGGCGACAGGGTCGCTGAGCCAGCGCTGCACCAGGCCACCAAGATGCAATTCCTCAGATGGCGTCAGCAGGGGAATGCGGCCGATGCCACGCAGATAATCCCCATAGCAATCAGAAGACATCAAACGAGGGAGAAGTTCACCCTTCATCCTCTCACCGGTGGATGACTTTCAGCAAAGCAAGCCCGCTTCTGCTGCGGATTCACTGCACAGAGATCCATTCGAATCCGCCAGGCCGATGACGCTCTGTAGTCCCTGGCAAGCTCCACTTCTGAGGAGCACCTAGAAACAGGAAGGACGTAGCAAGAGGAACCGAATGCAAGCCTGACTGGGGTTCAAGAAGCCAGCATCACATGAAGCCACTCTTCCATCAACACCGGCCAGAAAGGAGAACCGTCCATACCTCTTGGATCGCTCATCATCACCCTGATCGTCGTTGGAGTCCTGCTGTGGCTCATCAACAACTACATCCCGATAGATGCCAAGATCAAGCGCATCCTGAACATCGTTGTTGTTGTTGCCGTCGTGGTGTGGCTCCTCAACCTGCTGGGCCTGATGGACTCACTTCGGGGGATTCGCGTGGGCAAATGATCGCAGGCCGCTCTTGGGACCTCCTACCAGCTCTGGAGTGTCTGGAGAAGATCCAACCGCTGACGACGCCAGCGGTTGGATCATGACGGCTGGGAAGGCTTGGGCACCGTGCTGGCGTTGCCGTTACGGATCGCGTGATAGCCCGGCGAGAGAATCTCCACGTCGGCGGCGGCGAACTGATCCTGCAGTGCCGCCAGGACCTGGGAGAGACACTGCCGGTAGGAATCGGCATCGCGGACGAAGGCGGTGAGCTCATAGCTGATGTGGAAATCGTTCAGGGCCGTCTGCAGAACGAAGGGTTCGATCTCCTTGGTGATGCCCTCCACGCTGGCTGCCGCTGTGAGCATCAGTTCGTGCACCTTGCGCCAGGGCACGTCGTAGCCGATCGTGATCGTGGTGGCGATGGCAACCGGCTGCCGGATCTCCCGCCGCGAGAAGCTGTAGTTCACCACCGATGACCCGATCACCGAAGCATTGGGAATGCTCACCAGTTCGTTGCGTGGGGTCTGCAACCGCGTCACCAGCAGAGCCCGATCCTGCACCACACCGACGGTGCCGTTGATGTCCACCCTGTCCCCCTCGCGGAACGCCCGGGTGTAGATCAGCATCAGACCGCTGATGATGTTGGTGGCAACGGCACTGGAGCCCAGGGCGGCCAGAGCGCCCAGCAGCAGGCCCGCCCCCTGGAAGGCCTTGCTGTCGGAGCCGGGGATATAGGGATAGGCGAGGATCAATCCAATCAGAATGATGAGAATGGCGGCGAGTCTGCCGGTGGGCAGGGCCCACTCCCTGTAGAAGCCGGGGATCCGGAGCCGACCGTGATCCAGCGCCTTGAACCACACATTGCTGGCCCTGACCAGGAGAATGGTGATCGTCAGGATCACGCCAATCGAGAGGAGGTTGGGGATGGAGCTGACAACCCCGCCAATGAAGCCCGTCACCACTCCCAGGATCTGGGCACGTAGCCCATCGGCGATGCTCCTGGTTGGCGGGAAAAACCCCAGCAACAGGGGAATCAGCAGGTAGCTGATCAAGAGCAGCACACTCCAGTGGATCGTGCGTCGCAAGCCCTGCAAGAGACTGCGGAGCTGCCTGGTCTCGGCCACCTGGACCCGACCGAATCGGGTCAGACGCTGCAACAGGAACGTGGATCGTTCCGCGATCCACTGATCCGCCCAGCGATTCATGGCCAGTTGCCCTCTCCACCAGAGGATGTAAATCCCCAGCACCAGGGCCGCCAGGGCGGTTCCGTTCAGCCAGGCCCCCAGGGTGTGGCTCTCGCGGTAGCTGGCGATGGCCTCCTTGAGCTGGTTGCGATACCGCTCCCCCAGTTGCTGGCGGCTGATGCCGAAACAGGCAGCCGAGCGCGCATCAATGCCCATCTGCCTTGTGAATCCCTCGGGACGCTCGATGCCGATCACCGTGTAGGGGTCCTCGTCCCGCAAGGCCAGCTGGTCCGGGCTGAAGCTGGAATCGCGGGCCAGCCCCAGAAGTTTTTCATCGGCATCGCGGATGTAGTCGTCGAGTCGCCGCGCCGCCGGCGCCCGGCGGATCTCCAGCACCTTCTTGCCTTCCAGGCTGACGAAGCCGGGGGTGCTCGCGCACCCGGAGGCAGGCAGAGGCGGGATGGTGGTTTCCTCAGCGGAGATCGGCGGTGCCAGACCCGCCATCAACTGCAGAACCAGCAGGGAACCGGCAAGGACACGCCAAAGGCCGCCGGTTCGGGGCCACTTCGGTGCAGGCATCGACGAGGAGAGCAGCCATCCTCCGAATTGTGGAGATTCACTTGGTCTCCTCCCACCTCCACAACAAGGCGACACACCTTCCCGGCGCTCTGGGCGCCGGCTGATGGCCTGGAGGGGGCGACACCAGCAGTTGCCATCCGGGATTCCGATGCAGCGTGGGCGTGCCCGGCGCGACCAGGGATGGAACGGCTGACGCCCTGGCCAACCCATGGGGCCGGCCGGTCCGTCAGCAGCTTGAACCCCTTCCGTTGCGGGCTTCGTCGCCGTCATCCGACCGTTCCTGAATGTTGTTTCAGCACGTGAGTCCGCAGCGGAGCGGGAGCTTGAGCCGCCCGATGAACCTCAACAACGAACGGGCCCAGGAGAGCAGCCGACGTGATGACTTTCTATCCATCGATGGGTTTTCCATCGGTGCCAGTCGCCCTCCCGCCGATCGGCAACTTGGCCCTTGTTCTGTTGCTCACAGGTGCCAGAGTCTCCTGAAAGATGCCCCAGACCACCTCCCTGCTGATCACCGCCACCCTGTTCGCGATCATGTTCGCGCTTGGGCTGGGTCTCAGCGGAGACACCTTTCGGATGCTGAAACACCAACCCGGCCTCCTGGGCCGGTTGCTGGTCGGCACCTGCGTTCTGTTTCCCCTGGTGGCCCTGGGGCTGCTGAAGCTGCCCATCAGCCAGGGCCTCAGTGAGCCGACCCGATTCGCCATCGCCTTGATGGCGGTCTGCCCCAGCGCTCCACTCACCCTGCGCAAGGCCGGAAAGAAGGGAGGGAGGGAGCAGCGATCTGGCCGCCCGCCTGCAGGTGTCCGCCGCGGCCCTGGCCATCCTCTCGATTCCCCTGATGGCCGAGCTCTTCACCCAGTCCTTCGGCATTAAAGGCTGGGACATCGGGCCCAGGGAGGTGGCCGGTCAGATCGGCAAGGCCCAGCTGCTGCCGCTGGCCTGCGGGTTGCTGGTGCGGCAGGGATGTCCGGCCTGGTCGAAGCGGTGGGAGGGAGCCTTCGACAAGCTGGCCAACGGCCTTCTGCTGCTGGTGATTGTGGCGGTGCTGGCCAGGACGGGCCTGCTCCTGATGCCCTGCCTGGGCAGCAACCTGCTGGTGCTCGCCGCCATGGGGGTGCTGGTGGCCGCCTCGCTGGGGATCGGCCATCTGCTCGGTGGCAGGGATCCCCAGACCCAGGCCACCATGGCCCTGGTGACTTCGATGCGCAATCCCGGCCTGGCCCTGCTGTTCGCCAGCACCTATGCCCCCACGATGGTGGGCTTGAAGCTCGCCGTCCTGACCCATGTGGTGATGACGGTGCTGCTGTCGATTCCGTACCTGCAGTGGCGCCAGCGGGTCAGGCGTCCGGCTTAGGAACCGTGCTGGGATTGCCGTTGCGGATGGCCTGGTAGCCGGGCGAGAGGATCTCCACGTCGGCGGCCGCGAACTGATCCTGGAGGGCCGCCAGCAGCTCGGAGAGGGTTTCCCGATAGGTGGCGGCGTCCTTGACGAAGGCATTCAGCTCATAGCTGATGTGGAAGTCGTTGAGGGCGGTCTGAAGGACGTAGGGGCGGATCTCCTCGGTGATCCCCGGGGTGGCACGGGCCGCCTCCAGCATCAGCGCATGGACCTGGCGCCAAGGCACGTCGTAGCCGATGGTGATCGTGGGCGCGATGGCCACCGGCTGCTGGATCTCCCGGCGGGAGAAGCTGAAGTTGACGATCGAGGAGCCGATCACGGTGGCATTGGGGATGCTCACCAGCTCGTTGCGGGGTGTCCGCACCCGTGTCACGAGCAGGGCCCGCTCCTGTACCACCCCCACCGTGCCGTTGATCTCCACCCGGTCGCCATCGCGGAAGGCCCGGGTGTAGATGAGCATCAGGCCACTGATGATGTTGGTGGCGACGGCGCTGGAGCCCAGGGCCGCCAGCACGCCCAGCAGCAGACCCGCCCCCTGGAAGGCCTTGCTGTTGGAGCCGGGGATGTAGGGATAGGCCAGCACCAGCCCCATCAGGGCGATCAGGATGGCCGCCAGCCGGGCCGTGGGCAGGGCCCACTCCGGATAGAAGCCCGGCAGGCGTAACTGGCCATGGTCCAGGGCCCGGAACCAGGCATTGCTGGCCCGGATCAGCAGCACCGTGATCGCCAGGATCACGAGCACCGAAAGCAGATCTGGGATCGCCCCCACCACCGCGGCCAGCGCGCCGCCCACCAGCTCAAGGAGCTGGGCCCGCAGTCCGTCGGCGATGCCTTCGGTGGGCGGGAAGAAACCGAGCAGCAGAGGAATCAACAGATAGCTGATCAGCAGCAGCAGGGTCCAGTGCAGAGCGGCCCTGAGACGCTGCAGGAGGCTGCGCGCCTGATCGGAATCGAGCACCAGGTGCACGACCCGCACGCGCCGCAGCAGGGGAAAGCTGGTGCGGGTCTGAATGCGGGCCTGAATCCTGCGGTTGATCGCCAGCTGCAGCCGCAACCAGAGCACGAACACACCGAGCACCAGCAGCGCCAGCGCGGTTCCCTCGAGCCAGGAGCGCAGGTTGTTGCGCTTGCGGTAGCGGACGATCGCGACGCGCATCTCGTCGCGGTAGCGCTCGGCCAGGGCCTGCGGGGTCAGGCCGAAACAGGCCGCCCCCCTCGCCTCGACGGCCATCTCGCTCAGGAACGTGCCGTCGCTGTCGATGCCGATGAAGGTGTACGGGGGTTGCCCTCTGACGACCAGCTGGCTGGGCTGGAACGTGTCGTCGCGGGCCAGTTGCCGCAGGCGCCGGGAGGCCCGCACCGCATAATCGTCCAGCCTCTGGGCACCGGGGACCGAGCGCAGCTCCAGCACCCGCCAGCCATCGAGCGTCACCCAGACCGGTTTCGCCGCGCAATCGGGATTGACCGCCGGGGCGGGCGCCTTCGGCTCCGGATCGGCCCCGAAAGACGGCAAGGGCACCGCCAAGAACAGAAGCGCCGACAGCAGCACCCCCAGGGCCAGCCGACCCAGGCTCGATCTCCCTTGGTTTCGCATGGGTGGGTTCTAGGTGGCCGCGACCGGATTGCGTAACGCGTGCAGCGCCTGGGTTTCCCCCGCACCGAGGACGAGCCGCGCCGTCTCTTCGCCGGCCAGGGGCAGGCTGAGCTCCAGGGGCAGGGCGTCACTGGGGCGGGGCAGCAGGGCGGCCATGTCGAACTGGGCCGATCCCTCCGGCAGCGCGCTCTCGCCGGCGGGCACCAGTTCGGCGCTGCGGTTGGCCAGGGTCCAGGAGCCACCGGCGCCATCGCTGATCAGCAAAGGCTTGTCGTGATCGACGGCGACCCCGGGCGTGAGGGCACTGAGGCGCAGGCGATCGCCGCTGGGGTAGTCGGGATCGGGCTGGGCGAAGATCCGCAGCGACCAGCGGTTGCCGTCCTGATCCCGCAGGCTCCAGCGCTGGGCGTCGTCGTCGGCGCTGGCGGGGCCCGGCGCCAGGGCCAGCACCAGAAGAACCAGCACCAGAAGCAGGGGCGCCAGCAGGGACGCCCACGACCGTTCGCCTGCGGCAGCTGGACCCGAAACAGATGGAGCAGAAGCACTCATGGTGGATGTTTCCGTTGAGGGCGATTCAACGCTATCGTTTTATCGTCCGAGAGAAGCAAGCGGCATGCCCGCAAGGCGGTGTCGCGCCGCCCCCTCCCGGTCTCTCCATCTTCGGATGTCCTGCGATGACCATCACCTCACTGTCGCGTTCCGGGATCCATCCCTGGGATCGCTTCAAGACCTGGGTCACCAGCACCGAGAACCGCCTCTACGTGGGCTGGTTCGGCGTGCTGATGATCCCCTGCCTGCTGG
>JAUCZB010000029.1 GCA_030373325.1 Cyanobium sp. CZS25K
ACGCCGGCCGGCTGCACCGGCAGCAGAGCGGCAAGACCAGTGTCCGCATCATCGACTGGCTCGATCTCGGCCATCCGATCACGCAACGGATGTGGGAGCGGCGGCTGCGGGGCTATCGGGCGATGGGGTATGAGCTGACCTCGACCGAGCAGCCCTTGTCAGACTGCGGCTATGTACGGCCATTCCCCGTACAATAAATAAGCCAATCCCTGGTGTGCCATGTCACCGGTCGAGACCGCGCTCCATGCGGCGATCGAAGCGATCGACGAGCCCCGTTCCGCTCGGATGGACCAGCGCACCAAGCCCTCGGTGAAGGCCAGCATTGAGGCGGCAGCAGACTTGATGGGCATCGAGGCCTCCGCCTTCGTGGTGATGTCGGCGTATGCGCGTGCCCAGGAGCTGCTCACTGGCCGGCAGCAGACCCTGCTCAGCCAGGCCGATCACCAGGCCCTGCTAGCCGCCCTCGACGAAGAGACCACGCCAACGCCCGCCCTGCTGGAGGCCTGGCAGCTGCACCAGGACCAGGTCGTGCGCTCCTGAACCGGTGGCTTACCGGATCGAAGCCTTTGACCCTGGCCTGCACGACACCAAAGACTTCCGCTGCGGCAGCGACAGCCAGGACAACTTTCTGCGCCGCACCGCCAAGCGGCAGCAGCGTGATGGCTACACCCGGCTCTACGTCGCCACTGACACCGCCCAGGCAGGCGAACCTCGGGCCTGCCTGGGCTTCTACGCCATCAATGCCCATGCCATCGGCGTGGCTGATGTGCCTGCCGATGCTGTCCCGCGGGCACCACGCTCGAATCTGATTCCAGGCGTTTTTCTCAGTCACCTCGCTGTCGACGGGAGACACCAAGGCCAGGGGTTGGGGCGCATCCTGATGGTGGATGCCATGCAGCAGTGCCAGCGGGCGGGGCAGATCCTGGGGGTGCGGCTGATGTTGCTCGATGTGGCGGGCGCCGCTGGAGACGCGGAACGCGCTCGCCTGCACAGCTTCTACGCGTCGATGGGGTTCCGGCCCCTGCCTGGACGACCGGAGCGGTTGTTCCTCTCTCTGAGTGCACTGCCACCTCCGCAATCGGGCGGGTAAAGCATCAGAGGCGACGAACAACTCGTCCAGCCGTACTTGCACAGCGGCAGCAAATCCATCCTGAGTGAATGGGCCATGGCGTCGACCCGTCCCCAGGCTGACCAGATACAGGTTCTACGCCTCGACCAATGCCTGTTTCTTCTTGCCAGTGCGCGTCTTGGCGGGCTTGCTGGACAGAGACGAAAAGGTGCTGATCTCAATGGCGCGGTCGGGAAACACAGCCCTGACTTCGAGGTCACCACCCATGGCATGGACGAAGTTGCGCAGTGTGCTCATCAGCATGTCGGCCCGGTTCTCGATCTTGGAGATCTCGGCCTGCTTGACGTTGAGGTTCTTGGCCAGCGTGTCCTGGGTGAGGGAAAAAGCCTTGCGCAGTTCCGCCAGGGTCATTTCCTGCCGCAGCTGCTCTTTGCGCTGCTCGATGCGCTCCCGGCGCACAGGGCCGAAGTCCTTGGTGAGTTCAGAGAAGGAGCGGGTCATGGCTTGGGTTGGGTATTCAGGCTGTTGAGGTGATCGTCGTAGAGGGAGCTGCGGTTTGGATCAAAGGCATAGAACACACGCAGGGGGTCGCCATGGGACTGAATGCGTAGCTCGCGCATGTGGCTGTGCCTGGAGCCCTCCACACCTGAGTAGTAGGGGAAAGGCAGCTGAGGCCCCTTCTATGCAAGGAGCTCAACGACGGCTGTCACATCGTCCTGCTCCTGCTCGCTGAGCTCGCACCACCAGTCTTCGAAGACAGTGGTCTGGCAGACATCCCACATCCAGTATTCCCTCCAAGGAATACTCTAGGCGGCCTTGGTGCTGCTGTGAAGCCCGGCCGCGGCGCAGCGCTCATGCCATGAGCAGGGCATGACCGGCCGGAGCTCCGGAGAGCACGGTCCAAAGTCCAAAGCCCCTGGCAATCGACGGGTTTCAGCAGAGCAGCCAATCCGCCGCTGAGCGGCTCCTAGGCGCTCGCACTGGCCTCGATCCCCAGGCCCGACAACCCCTCAGACGAAGGCGCAGCAAGGGGCGAAATCCGGCGAACTGCTCACACCTGGCGGATTTCGGCCCGACAGACCCAGTCAGGACAAGGGTTTACGAGCGAACGACCGCAAGTCTTCTAAGCAGCCGGTCGATGGTTCGAATCCATCAGGGGGCGTTTCAATCAGGGCCTGAGTTTTCAGCTCAAAAGCCTCTCTGTCACAGGCTTTTGGTCTGACAGGCTTTCCCGGCTTCCGCTGGCCCGTTCCAGGCTGTGAGAAGGACCTTCTCACATGCCAGTGGTCCCGGAATGGGATGTTCTGCTCCGCGGCGGCGTGCTTCGGGCCCTCAGCCAATGGGGGTGCCGGAGCGGCTGGACGGTGTCGAACTTCAGGGGGCATCGCAAGCAGCGGCTCCTGCCCTACCCCTGGGAGTCGGACCAACTTGAAGCCATCCGCGATGGCGTGGTGAGGGTCTACGAGGCGTTGCAGAACGGAGCCCCTCTCCAGCTGGCCATCGCGGAGCTGGGTGCAGCCAAAGCTGTGGCTGAGGCCAGGCGCCAGGCAGAAGCTCTGGCCTGCCAGATGTTGTTCTCGATGGTATTGGCCACAGCCTTGCGGTTGGTGACCCCTTGCCAGACTGCGGCTGAATGGCTTCTGCTACACCGGTCTTGACGATCAGCGCCAGCAGGCCGATGTCATCGAAGACGCAAATCTTCCACGGCAGATCAGCTTCAATGCAGGAGTCAATCAGATAGCGCATGTCGGCCGCGTAGGCCTTGAGATCAAGGTTCTCGCCCGCCCCAAGCCGAATCACCTGCCTCCATTCCAGAGCCTTGTCCCGTTGACGGGTGATCCGATTGGCTGCGCTGGCGACGATGCCAAACGCCGGGCACCGTGCCCATCACTGCGTCGTGGCCATAGCTGAGGCGACCCGTCTGGCTGCAGCCCGCGGCTGGCTGAGCCAGGCATAAAGCCCTATTGCCCTGGCCGCCTGGTTGTCCGATCCTGTATCCATCGACACCGGGAGGCTCCAGACCATGGAAGACACCCCACCTGAGCACCAGCCAGGAGCGCGCTGACGATCCGGCCCCTGCTCCAACACTCTCAACGGATCACTGGCTTCCCTGGCGTGTGACGCCGTCGCCGTCCATTGCACCGCCATAGGTGCCCCGGACCCAACGGGAAGCCCCACTGGAACCCTGGCCCCAGGTGCCAGCGTCAGCCACTCCGCCCCCCATCAACACCAACGCGTTCAAAGCCCGGTGGCCTCGTCGCCGGGCTTTGTCATGCGCCCCTGCTCCATGGCTGACCTCGCCCTGCCCTGTTCACCTTCGTCTCGATCGGCTCCATCCCATGGACAATCGTTCAACCATTGCATCAACTGCCGAGGCGTGGCAGCAGCCATCCTGAGCGCTTCTGATAGGCGGCAAATTCGGGATAGCGGGAGAGCGATGCGTCCTTGCGACGCATGTTGGGCAGAAAAACACCGACGACGAAACCCGCCAGCACGGCATAGGGGAGCCAGTGCATCGCCAGCAGGGCGAACGACAGGTAAATGAGGATTTCGCCCAGGTAATTGGTGTTGCGGCATCGCGCAAAGAAACCTTCGCTGATCAGGCCCTGGTGGTAGCGCAGGGTGTAGTGCTTCTGCGCGTCGCTGCCGTAATGCAGGAAGACCCCCAGGATGTTGAGAGCCACCGCCGCCGCGATCAGGGGTGCCTGGGGCATGGCGCCGGAAGAGATCAGCAGAAACGGAGCCAACCAGTAGAGGCCCAGCACCAGGAAGATCGCCACCGCCATCGGCAGACCCACCTCGCGTTCCCACTGGCGATCGGGGTAGAGGCGGTCCTTGAACAACCACAGGATTCCGTAGGTTCCGTGCAGGGCCAGGTAGATCCAAGGGCCCATGGATCCGTTCTGGTAAGCGGCCATCAGGCCCAGAACCACCGGGGCCGTGAGGCCCTTGTGGAGGTTGATCACCTGCCGAATCTGCATGACACGCCCTTTAGGGACCAGGCTAAGGGCCCGGCAAGGAACGCTGGGAGCCCAGCTCCTTGATCACCCTGGCCCACAAGGCTCCAGTCTTTTTAGAAGGGCCCTGACACGCTGTGTTGATAGGGGTTGCAACGTGGCAGGAGCCCCAATCCCTTGCCCACCTGCCCCATCACCGGAGGCTTTCGCAGGCCACATCATCACCATTCCCTTCCAGGTACGTTTGACCTTGGCGCAGGAACTCCTGTGCACGTGCGAAGCAGTCGATCTCACAGCAGCGAACCCTCAGGCCACCAGGCCACCAGGCCACCAGGCCACCAGGCCACCAGGCATCGATTCGGTGCGGCTGGCTGATCACCCCGGCGTTCTGCGGCGGCGGAAGTCCCACGGGCGGGTGATGCCGCCCGGCACCCTCCACACCCCGTAGCGGCGACGGGATGCTTGGAATTCGGCCTCCAGATACTCCCTGGCGTCGCACTGGCCCAGGTACTGGCGGTAGGCGAACGCCATGCCGTCTTCCACCAGCGCCAGGTTGAGGTTCACACCACTGATCACCTCCGCCACCTTGCGGCCGTAGCGATCCACCGTCTTGGGCCTGAGGGTCACGCTGGAGCCCAATCGCAGCCGGCTCTGCAGGTAACGGCGGGCGTTGAAGCCATCGGGGGCCTGCGCCATCTCGGGGGCATCGATGCAGGCCAGTCGCACCGTGAGCCGCTTGCCACCTTCCATCACGCGGATGGTGTCGCCGTCACCGATCGAGAGCACCGTGGCGCGAATCTCGGGGCCGGTCACCGCCGCCGGGGATACCGCCTTTGGGGCCATCGCCACCGCCAGCAGCAGAGCGCCAAGGGCAGGCGGGTTCAGGCGCATCACCCCAGTGTGGGGGCCCACGCGACGGCCTTCCCTTCAGGCCTTGCTCAGGAGCGCGGCTCCAGTCCCTCCAGCACCAGCAGCTGCTCGGGTCGATCCTCTCGTGGATCTTCCCGGGAACACATCGGCCGCCTCTGCCGTCCCGCAGGGCTGCCACCACTGCCGATCTGCGTGCACATTGAGGTGCGTCCCTTGGGGCGCTCCCCATGACTGGTGCCATCGCGTTCACCAGAACCTGCCCTGCTCAATCCAGGGACTCCATCGAGAGGCGAGTGATGGGCCTGCACCGCGATTGGCAGGTGTTCTCGCCCTTCCTGCCTGAAGCTGCGACCGGTGCTGATGAGAGGGCTCGAAGCATAGGCGGGTGTATAGGGATGCTGGATGGCGGTGAAGCTGATCCAGGGCAGATGGGTCAAAAAGAAGCGATGATCAAGGCCGAGCCGGAAATCCTGATTGGGTTGATGGCGTGCGCGTTCGAATGCCGTATCGATGCTGTCATCGTCCTCTCGAAAGACACAGGCGTAGAATTGATGGCTTTGCTGATCAGGCAGCAGAGGGTCGCATAAAAGCACAGACCCCTTGCGGCCGTGCTCTCTGAATAGCCGCTGATATCCGGCGGCGTGGATAGCTGGCCAGATCCACCGGCCACCCGTTTGTTGAGGGGGAAGGATCACCTGAAGCCACAGGCAAAGCCCGTACCGATGCCGGATGGGCTTCCTCTGGCTGACCATGCTCCTGCGCCATGTCGCTGATGAGCCCTGCCACACCGGCTGCGGCTGCGAAGGCCATGGCTGAATCGGCTCCACCCGCTTCGGGTCCGATTCCCCTGGAGCTGCCCGCCGGCGCGCACCAGCTCTGCCGCTGCGGCCGCAGCCGCCATGGCTGGGTCTGTGATGGCGCCCACCTCGGCACCGGCTGGGTGTCGCGCGAGCTGCGGCTTGAGCAGGCCAGCATGGTGATGGTCTGCGGCTGCGGCCACTCCCAGTGATGGGTGAGCAGGGGAACACCACGGCGGGGGGGTACTCGCTGGCCTGGCTCTTGTGGATGGTGCAGGCGTAGGCGGGCACCAGGTTGTCGAGTTCCCCCCAGCCGTCGGTCAACTCACTGGCATCGGCATCGAGCGTTTCCACCGTGCCGACATCGCCGTTGAGTGAGCGGGATCCACAGTCACCGCGTGCCAAAGGAAATAGAAGTCGGTGCTGGGCTCCGCCGGTGGGTCAGCAGATCGGGGCTGGTGCCGGCGTTGATGGCATGGGCGGTGGTGATGATGCGGCTGGAGGCCGCCTGGCGGAACACCTCCGCGAGTCGGGCCCGCTGGTACCCGACAACCAGCTCCAGCCGTATGTCCGCCAAAGGCAACGGCCGCGAACGTCGGGCATGGCGTTGGTCAGCCATGGCTGAGATCTCGGAAGCCACCAGCATCGAGAAGCTGGCGGTATCAGCGCAGTTCAACAGCCACCTCAAGGTCCCGGCCACCGGCCTTCCACCAGAAACAGCTCCCTGGGGAACTCTCCCGTCAGCCCCCCACCAAAGGACACGGCCGTCACCCCCTCGGCGGTGATCTCCAGGCTCCAGTCCTGGAAGTCGAACGGTGTGCTGGTGAAGGCATAGGGAGTGAGCATCCCCACGACCGGCGGGGTCTGGGGTGAGCGGGCCGACGGCACCTCGAACGCCTGGACGCTCCGCTCCCGCATGGCATCGCCGCAGCGCTGGCTGGCGGCATAGCTGCAGGGATCGGTCATCGCCGCAAGGGCCTTGGGGCTCAGCTGCTTCTGCAAGGCCAGGCCACGCTGAGCCGAGATCTCCACGGCAAAGGCGGTCTGCTGCCTTTGGATTCGGGCACCTGCTGGCAGCGGCGAGCCTTCCAACAGGCGCAGCGCATGGAAGGCCCGCTCCGCCAAGGCCGTTTCCAGCGCCCGGGCGCCATAGAAGAGATGGCGTTGATGGACCCGACCAAAGCGCGATCCGCTGGCAAGGGGCGGGTAGCGAAAGGGGGTGAGCAGCAGCAGGTGTGTGGGGTGCGGTCGCCCTGCTTCGGCTTCGGGCCAATCGCTCGGGATCGGCGGCTTGACGCCTTCGATCAGTTGCTCCAACCGCGCCTGCTCCAGCAGACCATCCACCAGATCGGCCGTTCCGGATTCGCCCTGGTGATCGACGATGCGCAGCACCGCACCAGAGAGAGCAACGAAGGGGAGCTCGCTGCAGTCAGCCGCGGAGGGCATCGAGGTAGCTGGCAACGCGGGTGAGCCCTTCGATCCGAGGCAGCAGCAGGCGGGGCGGCTGCTCGCTGAAATGGTGATTGGGCTGCTCGATCCAGTGGCGCATCAGGGCCTGATCACCCCCGAACAGGGCATGGAGGCTGCGGTAAACCCGCAGGAACAGCAGGGCCAGCTCGCCTTCCTTGGTGGAGGGATCCAGGCCGGTGCGGTCGATGCTGGTGCGGTGCTTACCCACCACGGCAGTCAACTCGTCACGGCTGAGCCCGAGCGCTTGGGCGGCGCGGACGCAGGCCTCGGCGACCAGCTGGGCATCGGGCTTGGTGAGCGGCTCCAGGGGGAGCGGATTGAGGGCAGGGGGCATGACGAGGTCGGCCTCCTTGGGGAGTGCTGATGCTCACATCATGGCCTGACCCGTGCATTTGCACAAACTCCACATGGCCGTGTTGCAACAGGACAGCGACACCACGCGGCCGCTGCAGGCCGGGCGAAAGTGCAGCACCTGCCTTCCGTCGCGGAGCCCCTGTGGCAGGTCATGTCGTAGGTCCAGCTCTGGCAGCGGCTGGTGAGGTGCCCGGTTGACCCGGGCCCACAGCCGGCGCATCGTTGCCGGGCCTCAGGCGTGAGCGCCTTCGGCTTTCGCCAGCGATGCGCTCGGATCGCCGCTCAGATCGGCGGCCAGAAAGGTTTTGGTGTCAGGCAGGACCAGCTGCAGGTGGTCTTCGGTATGCAGCTCCACGCTGAGTTGCGCGGCCTGCAGATCCAGCCCATGGCCGCCATGGGCATGGTCGTCACTGAGGAGATGCAGGTGAACACGTTGTCACTGGGGCGGTGCTGATCGAGCCGCTGGAGTAGATCCGCCCAGCTGCGGATGTCCTGCAGCTGGACCCTCTGGTCGGGCTGAACCGGGTGACCACCCAGAACGGCGCGAGGGCCTCTGGGGGCGCCCCGTGGACGCTGCCATCCGCACGCGCCTGCCAGCAGGCCCCATCCAGCAGGATGCCCTCGCCATCGAGGCCATCGAAGGTGCCCAGCCCGAAGTCGCCATGGCGCAGGAGGTCGGCCACGCGCACACAGCCCTGGTACACGCCCTTCACCAACGCGCTGGATGTGGACACCTGATAGATGGTGTGATGATCCACATCGAGGGCTTCGGCGAGGGCGGCCCCGATCACGTGATCGGGGCTTTCGCCGCTGCGGCTGCAGCGCTCCTGCAGGGCCTGCCAGAGCCCATCGCCAAGCCTGAGCTGAACGGTGCGGGAGGCTTCGGGAGCGGTGGCCATCCTTGCGATCTCCTCAGTGAAGGAAGTCCTGATGGACGTCCTGCATCAGCTTCTGGTTCTGCGTGTAATTGATGGGGATATCGATCAGCACCGGCCCCAGCTGATCGGCACGACTGATGCGATAGCCCTTGCAGCCAAACGTCTCGGCAAAGGCCACAACGTCGTAGGTTCCAAGCTCCACGCCGGCGGTGCGTCCGGAATGGGCCTGCTCCTGGATGGCCACCATGTCGTAGGAGCCGCTGTTCCAGATCAGATGCACGAAGCGGCTGCCGATCCGCGTGGCCGTCTGCAGTTCGGTCGCGGTGAACAGGAAGCCCCCATCGCCGGACACCGAGATCACGGGAGTGCCGGGCCTGCAGAGGTACGCGGCCATGGCCCATGGCAGCGCCACCCCCAGGGTCTGCTGGCCATTGCTCACCAGCACCTGGCGGGCATAGGCAGCGGGGAAATAGCGGTTCATCCAGATGTAGTTGGATCCCACATCCAGGGCGATGGTCGTCTCGGGGGTCACCACCTGCTGGAGCTCATGGATCACCGCCCCCTCGGCGGCGGTGGCCTGGAGTTCGGCGGCCAGGGCATCACCGCTGCGGCGGTAGGCCGCGTCGACCGACACGTTGAGGTGAGGGCCCAGGGCCGCGAGCGTGGCCTGAAGGTCGCCGATCAGTTCGGCCGTGGGCAGAAACGCCTGATCCTGGGCCACAGGTTCGACGTCGATGGCCACCAGGGGGCGCTGGTTGCCGCTGTTCCAGAGGCTTGGGTCGTATTCGATCGCATCAAATCCCACCGTGATCACGCAATCGGCGGCATCAAGCAGCCGGTCGGCAGGCTGATTGCGAAACAGGCCCACACGCCCAACGAAATGCTCGGGCGCCACCCACCGGCCAGAGCCCTGCAGGGTGGCGCCGTAAGGAATCGACGACTGTTGCAGGAAGGCCTGATGGCCGCTGGCCAGTTCCGCCTGGGAGGTCTGCAGACCCAGCAGCACGATCGGCTTGCTGGCGGCGTTGATCTGGGCTGCAGCCGCCGCCATCGCCGAGCCATCGGCCGGACCGAGCCGCATGGGCTGGCCCCAGGCCTTGGACGGCTCCTAGGGAAACTCCGCCAGTCCCACGTCCTTGGGCAGGCCGAGGAAAGCGGCGCCCGGCCGGCCGCTTTCAGCGGCGCGAACCGCATTGCCAAATACCTCCGGCAGGCTGTGGATGGTGAGCGCCGACTGGGAGAACTTCGTCAGCGGCTGCATCACATCCACCCTATCCAGGGCCTGATGGGTGTGCTTGAAACGATCATCGAGGGGCACCTCGCCGCCGATCGCGAGCACCGGATCTCCTTCTGAGGTGGCCGTCGCCATGCCGGTCACAAGGTTGGTGACCCCTGGACCCGAGGTCACCAGGCAGACGCCCACCTTGCCGGTCATGCGCCCCATCGCCTGGGCCATGAAGGCAGCGTTCTGCTCATGACGGCAGAGCACCAGCTCGATCGGCGAATCGAGCAGGGCGATGAACATGCTGTCGACCTTGGCGCCTGGGATCCCGAAGACGTGCGTGACGCCGTGGTTCTCCAGCATTCGTACCAAGGCCTGAGCACCGTTCATGGCTGCATTGCGGCTGCTGTGAAGTTATCTGGATCGCGAGAATTCAAGGCAGATTCCTTCGTTGATTGTGATCTCAATAAGTTTGGTGATGTGCTGCCCATTCGGCTCGCACGCCCGTCGCTGCACAGAGCCAAAGCCTTCCCCAGACTTGTGAATGTCCTCGGCGTGACCATTCATTCAACACCCTTTATTCCGCCCTTCTTAAGGAGGCGCACAACCCTGTCAGGGGAATCCCGCCATCACCCTTTCGTCACTTCCTCAGCGCCGCACCGGCACCACCTGCAGGCCGATCGGGGCCAGGGCGATCAGGGCCAGCTTGATGTGCTGGAGGCCGAAGGGGATGCCGATGATCGTCACGAAGCAGGCCACCGCTGAGCAGAGATGGCCGATGGCCAGCCACCAGCCGGCCAGCAGGAACCAGATCACGTTGCCGATCAGCCCCAGAGGGCCGGTGCCGAAATCCATGCGGCCGGTCAGCTCCCGGCGGCTGACGGCCTCATAGCCGAACGGCCAGAAGGAGAAGCTGCCGATCACGAAGCAGGCCCGGGCCCAGGGGATCCCCACGATCGTGATCGCCGCCACCAGGCCGGCCAGCCACCAGCCCAGGCCCATCAGGAAGCCCCCGAGCAGGAACCAGAGCAGGTTGAGCAGGAAGCGCAGCATGGAGAGGGCCGGTGCCGGACCCCAGCATGACCCCTCCCTCTTCCAGGCCAGACCCTGCTCCCGTCAGGGAACGGCCGATGGGAACAGCCGCCGGTTGCGGTTGGCGATCGCCACCAGGGACAGCATCACGGGCACCTCCACCAGCACGCCCACCACCGTGGCCAGGGCGGCCCCGGACTCCAGGCCGAACAGGCTGATGGCCACGGCCACGGCCAGCTCGAAGAAGTTGGAGGCGCCGATCATGGCGCCGGGGGCGGCGATGGCGTGGGGCTGGCGCCAGAAGCGCATCCACCGGGCCGTGATCCAGAAGATCAGGTAGGTCTGAAGGGTCAGCGGGATGGCGATCAGTGCGATCGCCAGCGGGTTGGCGAGGATCGCCTGGGCCTGCACCAGGAACAGCAGCAGCACCGTGACGATCAGGCAGACGATCGCCACCGGCTTGAGACGCTGCTCCAGCCGTTCGATGCGGCCTGGGGTGCGCAGCAGCCGGCGGGTGAGCCAGCCGGCTGCCAGGGGAACCACCACGAACAGGCCTACCGCCATCACCAGGGTGTCCCAGGGAACGAGCACGTTGCTCACGCCCAGCAGCAGGGCAGCGATCGGCGCGAAGGCGAACACCATGATCAGGTCGTTGATCGCCACCTGGGCCAGGGTGTAGTTGGGGTCACCGTTGCTGAGGCGACTCCACACGAACACCATGGCGGTGCAGGGCGCCACCCCCAGCAGGATCATGCCGGCGATGTACTGATCGCCGAGGGCCGCCGGAATCCAGGCGCCGAACAGGCCGCGGATGAACAGCCAGGCGATGGCCGTCATCGTCAGCGGCTTGATCAGCCAGTTCACGACCACCGTGACCACCAGACCCTTCGGCTGGCGCCGCAGGCCGGCGATGGCGCCGAAATCCACCGCCAGCATCATCGGGTAGATCATTCCCCACACCAGCAGGGCGATCAGCAGGTTGATGCGGGCGAATTCGAAGGCCGCCACGGCCGCCGACAGCCCGGGCCACAGGGCACCGAGGGCCACCCCGGCCACGATCGCCAGGCCGACCCACAGGCTCAGATAACGCTCGAAGAGTCCCAAGGGATAGGCCGGGGTGGAGGGCTCAGCAGCAGGGTTCGGCCGGGGCGGTGCAGCCGGAGGCCAGGACGGCGAGCCAGGCCCGCAGGCGCTCCAGGGCTTCCGGCTGCAGGCGGTAGTACACCCAGCGGCCGCTCTGGCGGTCGGCCAGCAGGCCCGTCTCCCTGAGCACCTTGAGGTGGAACGAGAGCTTCGACTGGGCCAGTCTCAGTTCCCCGGTGAGGTCGCAGACGCAGCGCTCGCCGCTGCCCAGGGCCTCGATCACCTGCAGCCGGATCGGGTCGGAAAGGGCCCGCAGCAGCAGGCCTGCCTCCTCGGCCTGGAGGGGCGCCGGCTGGCAGATCCCCGTCCTTAACCCAGCCATAAATCCATCAACTCGGGTTGATGCAATGGTAGGACCCAGTCGCGGCCAACGCTGTGAGGATCGGCATCAACGGGTTCGGACGCATCGGACGGCTCGTGTTCCGCGCCCTGTGGGGACGGCCGGGCCTCGAGGTGGTTCAGGTGAATGACACGGCCGGAGACGCCGCCACCGCCGCCCACCTGCTCGAATTCGATTCCGTGCACGGCCGCTGGAGCCGGCCGGTGATGGCCGAAGGGGAGGGCTTCTCGGTGGACGGGCGCCCGGTGGGATGGTCCCGGGGACGTGATCCGGCGGCGGTGCCCTGGCAGGCGGCGGGGGTGGAGCTGGTGCTGGAGTGCAGCGGCACGATCAAGACCCCCGAGAGCCTCGCTCCTTACCTGGAACAGGCCGGCGTGCAGCGGGTGATCGTGGCCTGCCCGGTGAAAGGGGAGCTCGATGGCGTGGAGATCCCCAACATCGTGTACGGCATCAACCACGGCAGCTATGCACCGGAGCGGCACCGGATCCTCACGGCCGCCTCCTGCACGACCAACTGCCTGGCGCCTGTGGTGAAGGTGGTGCAGGAGAGCTTCGGCATCCGCCATGGTGCGATCACCACCCTGCACGATGTGACCAACACCCAGGTGGTGATCGACAGTTTCAAGAGTGATCTGCGCCGGGCCCGCTCCTGCCTGCAGAGCCTGATTCCCACCTCCACCGGCTCGGCCAGGGCCATCGGCCTGATCTTCCCGGAGCTGCAGGGCAAGCTCAATGGCCATGCCGTACGCGTGCCCCTGCTCAATGCCTCGCTCACCGATGCGGTGTTCGAGCTGGAGCGCCCCGTGACGGTGGCGGAGGTGAATGCCGCCTTTGCCGAGGCGGCCGCAGGCCCCCTGCTGGGCATCCTCGGCTATGAGGAGCGGCCCCTGGTGTCGGTCGACTTCGTCAACGACAGCCGCAGCGCCATCGTCGACGCCCTCTCCACGATGGTGACGGGCGGCACCCAGCTGAAGGTGTACGCCTGGTACGACAACGAGTGGGGTTACAGCTGCCGCATGGCTGATCTGGCCTGCCATGTGGCCGCTCTCGACTCGCCCGCGGCGGAGTGAAGCCACGATGATTCCGCTCCGGTTCGGCCAGCCGCTCACGGCCCTGCAGCAGTACGGCGTCGTCACCGCCAATTACTGGTGCTTCACCCTCACCGACGGCGCCCTGCGCATGCTGGTGGTGTTCCACTTCCATGCCCTGGGTTATTCCACGCTGGAGATCGCCTTTCTGTTTCTGTTCTACGAGTTCTTCGGCATCCTCACCAACCTCTACGGCGGTTGGCTGGGGGCCCGTTTCGGCCTGCGCCTCACCCTCTGGGTCGGCACCCTTATGCAGGTGGGAGCCCTGCTGATGCTGGTCCCTGTCGCCGACAGCTGGCCGAAATGGTGGAGCGTGGCCTACGTGATGGTGGCCCAGGCGCTCAGTGGCATCGCCAAGGATCTCAACAAGATGAGCGCCAAGAGCGCCATCAAGTCCGTGGTTCCGGAAACTCCCGACGACCACAGCAAGGGCGAGAATCAGCTGTTCCAGTGGGTGGCGATCCTCACCGGCTCCAAGAACGCTCTCAAGGGGGTGGGCTTCTTCCTCGGCGGCCTCCTGCTCACCACGATTGGTTTCAATGCCGCCGTCGGTGCCATGGCAGCCGGTCTGTTCCTGGCCTTCCTGCTCACCCTGGTGCTGCCCGGGGAGATCGGCCGGATGAGGGAAAAGCCCGCCTTCACGGCGCTGTTCTCCAAGTCCCCCGGCATCAATCGGATCTCGCTGGCCCGGTTCTTCCTCTTCGGCGCCCGCGATGTGTGGTTCGTGGTGGCCCTGCCGGTGTTCCTGCAGACCACCCTCGGCTGGCGCTACTGGGAGGTGGGTGGCTTCATGGGCCTGTGGGTGATCGGCTACGGCATCGTGCAGGGATCGGCACCGGCCCTGCGACGCAGCTGGGGGCAGAGCGCTCCGCCGGGCGTCTCCGCCGTGACCTTCTGGAGTGCCCTGCTCACCGCCATTCCGGCCCTGATCGCCATCGCCCTGTGGCGCGAAGTGGGGAATCCCGGTGTGGCGGTGGTGGTGGGACTGGCGGCCTTCGGTGTGGTGTTCGCCATGAATTCCTCCATCCACAGCTACATGATCCTGGCCTACACCGATGCCGAATCCGTGAGCATGAACGTTGGCTTCTATTACATGGCCAATGCCGGCGGCCGCCTGCTCGGCACCGTGCTCTCGGGCACCCTGTTCCTGATCGGAGGCCTGCAGGCCTGCCTGTGGAGCTCGGCCCTGCTGGTGGGGCTGGCCGCTCTGGTGAGCACCCGGCTGCCGGCGCCGCCACGACAGCAGCAGCCCCAACCCCTCGCCATCACCTGATCAGCCGTCCCCACCGACCTCAACTCCGGCCGCACCATGCCGATGCGCTGCAGCGAGCCGCCGCATCGGATGGGCCCCTGGCGGCTCCACGCCGACGTCAGCTGCCGGATCGAACGCCGCACTTCCGCCTACGGTCAGCTGGAGCTGCTGCCAGCGGACTGATGGGGCCACCGCTGGTCTACCACCCGGCCTACTCGGTCCCCCTGCCCAGCGGCCATCGCTTCCCGATGCAGAAGTTCCGGTTGCTCAAGGAGCGTCTGGAGCACCTCGAGCTGGCCCGCCCGGAGCAGATCCACCAGCCCCTGCCGGCGCCGCGCCGCTGGCTGGAGCAGGTGCATGGCCGGGCGTACCACGAGGCCTTCGCCCGGGGCCTGCTGAGCCCGCGGGAGGTGCGCCGCATCGGCCTGCCCGTGTCCTGGCCCCTGGTGCGGCGCAGCTGGATGGCGGTGGGGGGCACCGTGCTGACGGCCCGGCTGGCCCTGCGCCACGGCCTGGCCTGCCATCTGGCCGGCGGCACGCACCACGCCTTCCCCCTCCACGGCAGCGGCTTCTGCATCTTCAACGACTGCGCCGTGGCGGCCAGGGTGCTGCTGGCCGAGGGCCGCGTGCGACAGGTGCTGGTGGTGGATCTGGATGTGCACCAGGGGGACGGAACGGCGGCGATCTTCGCCGGCGACCCCCGGGTGTTCACCTTCTCCATGCATGGGGCCAGCAACTTCCCCCTGCACAAGCAGGTGAGCGATCGCGACCTTGCCCTGGAGGACGGCGTGGAGGATGACGCCTATCTGCAGGCCCTGGGGGGAACGCTGCCGGACCTGCTGGCCCAGGTCCAGCCCGATCTGGTGCTCTACAACGCCGGCGTCGATCCCCACCGGGACGACCGCCTCGGCCGGCTGCAGCTGAGCGATGACGGCCTCTACAGGCGCGACTGGATGGTGATCGACGCTGCCCTGCGCCGCCGCATCCCGGTGGCCACCGTGATCGGCGGCGGCTACGACGGCCTGGCGGCCCTGGTGGAGCGGCACACCCTGGTGGTGCGCGCCGCCCATGCCCTCGCCCGGATCCACGGAACCGAGCCAGGCCGGTCATCTCCGGTCACAGATGGCCCCCAGCCCGGTAAGCGGTGAGTCATGCGGCGGGGTTTTCCTGATGGGGCAACGGAACTTCACCCATGATCAGCCGTTCATCCCGCCTGCTCCATGCCGCCCTGGTGGCGGTCTGTGGCGCTGGCATCGTCTATGCCCCGGCCCAGGCCCAGACGTCCCTCAACCTGCAACTGGGCCAACCCGGCTACTACGGCCAGATCAGCATCGGCAACCTCGCCCCACCGCCGGTCTACGGCCGCGGGCCGGTGATCGTGAAACCCTCTAAGGGAAGCGACCGCTGGAGGCAGGCCTCCCTCCAACCGATCTACCTGCGGGTGCCCCTCAACCAGAGCCGGAACTGGAGCCGCTACTGCGGCTTGTACCGGGCCTGCAACGTGCCGGTCCAGTTCGTCCGTGATGACTGGTACCGCAACGTCTACGCCCCGCGGGTGCGGGCGGCCCAGGCCCAGCAGGCCCGGGATCAATGGCGCGCCTCGCGGCAGAGCGCCAGGCGGGTGGTGGTGACACCTCCCGGCCGCGCCTATGGGCCGGAGAAGCGCCGAGGCTGGGACAACGATGACTGAGCGCCGGCTTTTCCGGCGCTCCGGCTGACGCCTGCCCGTCGCGGCTCACCCGCGACGGGATTTTTTCTGGTCTGAAACGGAGGCAACGTCAGCGACGACCGAGCAGCTCCTCCCAGGTGAGGGGGCGCTGCGACGGGTCGTGGCGCGGCGGCCGGGCCGCCAGCAGGCAGCTGGGATAGGCGGTACCACGGCCGAAGACGGCGGGGGAGGCACTGGGGCGGGTTGAAGGCGACGGACGCCTGGAGAAGGTGTTCATGGAAAAGGACACAAGGGATATGGATCTCGCACCGGGGTGCTGCCGTTCCCACGCGGGGAATCGCACACGGCAGCCATTGCTGGACCTGGTGGACCGTCCCCAGGAAGCGCGGGGCGGCTCGGTGCTGGTTCCGGCGAAGGCGAACAACAGGTTCGCCAGCTTCTGCCAGATCCAAGAACCATAGCCGATCCCCTCACCAGGCAGACCCCTGACCCGGATGGTGACCGGATGAAACCCAGCAGGCATGGCATAAGAGGTGAAGACGCACCAGAATGAATCGTTTGGCTTGCTCCGATCGACGGAGGGAGAGGCTGAAGATTCGATGTCTCAAGATTCACATCCGGAAGGCAGACGAGGGGCGAACCGCCACCTTGTCCCCATGGGAATCTCTGTCAGCGTGACCCTGCCCAACAAGCAATCGCTGTTCGTCAACCTCCGCGACATCAGCAAGACGGGTGCCTGCGTGGTGCGCCAGGGAACGCTGAATGTCAAGGAAGATGACACGATTATTTTCGAAGCACGCAATTATGACTCCGGCTCGACGATCAGCATCGACTCCAGAGTGTGCTGGGTCAGGAAAACCGGCTTCAACACCTACCTTGGCCTATCCTTCATCAGCACAACCCTGTCACCGAAGTCCCTTCTGAGGCTCCTCAGCTGAGCCTACGGATGTGCGGCAAGTCTTGCCCGTCATGAAGACACACCGATCATGGCAGCGCGGGAGCACGCCCCTGTCGGTGCTCGTCAACCTTCGTGTCGTCAGCGCGCAGGGAGCCTGCGTCCTGCGTCAGGGCAGCCTGGACGTCAAGGAGGACGACACTGTCATCTTCGAAGCTCGCAACTACGACGCCGGCTCGAAGCTCACCCTGCGCTCCAAGCTGCGCTGGGTGCGGAACACCGGGTTCAACACCGACGTGGGCCTCTCCTTCGTCAACGCCTCACTCTCCCAGGACGCCCACACCAGGCTCGTCGCCTGAGCCTGGATCAGCCACCGCCGCTGCCGGACCCACCCTCCAGATCCGCAAGGGGGCTATCAGAGAGTGTTCGGCTGAGGATCGCTCCGCGGAACTGAGCCCCGTCGACCAGGGCCCCCCGCAGATCCGCCTTGGTCAGGTCGGCACCGCTGAAGTTAGCGCCCCGCAGATCGGCGTCCCTGAGATTCGCCGCCGTCAGATCGGAGCGGCTGAAATCAGCCTGGGCCAGATCGGCACCATGGCAATCGGCGTTGCACAGCACCGTGTCCTGAAGATCGAAGCCGTCCTGCCAGTGCCATCGGCGGAGAACATCTCCAGGGCCCGAAGTCGTCCGAGGCTGTTGGAGGCCCCGGCCTGAGCCAGGGTCTGCAGGCGCTCGAACATCTCCTGATGTTCCTTCTCCTTGCGCTTTCCGGCCTCCAGCAGATAGAAGATGGCCGCTGTGACGATGCTGAATGACTCGAGGGTGCCGATGCTGATGATGTCCAGAACGTTGCTGGTCAGGCCATCGGCCTGGCCGGCCTGGGCATCGGGCTTTCCGAAGCAGGCAGCCTACCCAGCGGGACCCAGTCGCCAAGAAAAAACCCCCTGCGCAGGCAGGGGGTTGGAGCGAACCAGTAGGCGGTAGGTGACTGGTTCAGCCGATGGCCGGGGCGGTCAGGGCCACAGGAGTGGCGCTGGCAGCCGCCAAATCGAGGGGGAAGTTGTGCGCATTGCGCTCGTGCATCACTTCCATGCCCAGGCCGGCACGGTTGAGCACGTCGG
>JAUCZB010000030.1 GCA_030373325.1 Cyanobium sp. CZS25K
CGGGAGGCTCGTGCCTCACGCGTCTGAGCCATCGGGCCCCTGGGTGGTCGGCAGGAGCCCGGTCTTCACCCAGATGGTGCAGCCCGGCTCACTCCAGGGCTGGTGCGCACTGCCGGCAGGATTGCGTAGCCAGTTGCCGTCGGGATAGCTGCCCTGCTCGTCCTGAAACACCCCCTCGAGCACCACGATCTCCTCGCCGCCGGGATGGCCGTGGGGCTGAAACACCGTGCCCGGAGCCCAGCGCACCAGGGCCACATGCTCCGACCCGAAGGCGTGCAGCGGCATCACCTCCAGCCCACGTACCAGGCCCGGTCGCCAGGGCTCGCGGGTGGTGTCGATCACCAGGCGGTGCTGATCGGCAGGGTGCATCTGGTGCCGCTTCACCAGGAGCGTGCAGCCCCCCTCACTGAAGGGCGCATGGGTGGAGCCCACGGGATTGCGCAGGTAGGTGCAGGCCGGATAGTCGCCCCGCCCGTCGGAGAAGGTGCCCTCCAGGACCAGGATCTCCTCGCCGCCCCCGTGACTGTGGCGTTCAAACCGACTCCAGGAGCAACGATGAACGCACCAAAGACTTTGATCCTGACTGTCGGCGTGTTTGCTTCGGTTTCGGTCTTTCTCTTGATGCGGTATCCGCAGCTACGCCGTGAACAATTTCGAACTAGCAAGCCATTCTCGGTTGTTGCTTCACTGCTGTGTGCGCTTGTCGTGTTTCTGCTGATTGCCTGCATGGCAAGTCTGCGGCAGTGAGTGTCTGTCTGCAGCATTATTTCGTCGGTCTAACACTGCTTCGCTGTCTAACCACCAGCCAAGGAGGTATGGACGGGAGCCCCTCAAGGTACGACAATGTCTCCATGCCTTTAGTCGTATGCTGTGATTGTGCGAGGCAAACTGGAGGCGTGAGTCCCTCCAGTCAGATCCCCATCGCCGATGCGAGCCGCTGGGACCAGCGCTACCAGGAAGGCAGTGACGGCTGGGAGCTGGGCCAGCCAGCTCCACCCCTGGCCCGCTTCCTGCGCAGCCATCCTCTGGCGCCCCAGTCGCCGGGCAGGGTGCTGGTGCCTGGCTGCGGACGCGGCCATGAGGTCGCCCTCCTTGAAGACCTCGGTTTCTGGGCCATCGGCCTGGATTTCAGTGTCGAGGCCTTGCGCGAAGCCCGCAGGCTCCATGGCGAGGACCGCGCCAGCCTGCAGTGGCTGCAGGCTGATCTGTTCGACCGGCAGGCCCTGGAGGCGGCCGGCCTGACTCCCGGCAGCCTCAGCGGGATCGTGGAGCACACCTGCTTCTGCGCCATCGATCCCGGCCTGCGGGAGGACTACATCGCCACCGCGTGCCGACTGCTCACGCCAGGCGGCTGGCTGCTGGGGCTGTTCTGGCGCCACCACCAGCCAGGCGGCCCGCCCTGGGGCAGTGACCCGGAGCTGGTGGAAGTCCAGCTGCGCCAGGCCGGCCTGGTGCCGGAGATCTGGGAGCCGGCCACCGGTTCGGTGGACAAGCGCAACAACGAATGGCTTGGCCTCTGGCGCCAGCCAGGCCCACCCCCTTCACCTGACGAGATCGAACCATGCTGAGCCAACTGAGCGAACGAATGCAGAAGTGGGGCTTCTCCTGGGAGGGTCTGCGCGACAACCGCCACGGCGAGTGGTGGGTATTGGCGCAGATGATCCTGATCGCCGCCCACTGGCTGCCGCCAACGCCTCCCCCCTCGGCTCTGGGGATTCACTGGCCCCTGGCGCTGCGCCTGATCGGCGGGCTCACCGTCCTGATCGGCCTGGTGATCGGCGCCCAGGGGGCCCTGAACCTCGGGGACAGTCTCAGTCCGCTGCCGGAGCCGATGCCCGGGGCGCCCCTGATCACCGAGGGGGCCTATGCCCG
Source organism: Cyanobium sp. CZS25K (assembly GCA_030373325.1). Classification (GTDB taxonomy): domain Bacteria; phylum Cyanobacteriota; class Cyanobacteriia; order PCC-6307; family Cyanobiaceae; genus Cyanobium. Next base: position 1,873 of record JAUCZB010000030.1, read on the forward strand.
GTGCCGCCATCCCCTCTACCAGTCACTGCTGCTCTGTTCCCTGGGGGTGACCCTGGCCCTCGGCAGCCTGCTGCACCTGGGCCTGCTGCTGGCGCTGGCGACCGTGCTCAGCCTCAAGGCACGACGGGAGGAGCAGCGCCTGTGTTCCATGCACAGCGGCTATGCCGACTACATGACCTCCACCCCGGCGATCGTTCCCTTTCTGCCCGGCCTGGACTGGCGGTAAGCCCTTGCTTTCACTGATGGGCGTTGCGCAGGCAATCTCCCCATCGTGCGGCCATCATTCAGTTGGATCGGGCTGTCTCTTTTCCATTTGGGTAGACTCCGCAGTAAATACATTGCCGTTGCCTGACATCGTCACGCACAGATCAATCGTTCCGATTCGCAGCCTCGCAAGGAAGATCCCTGCCTGCTGATATGACAATAATTTGCACGCTTGACTCACGCTTGCCTTCTGTGACTAGAGTGTAGATGAGGTGTTCTCGTAAAGACTAATGAATTATGCCGTGGACACAAATTTCATCGCCAAATCGCTCGCGGCACGGCTAGTCATGGCCGGCGTGGCGACTCTTGTCAGCGCAGGAACCTTCTCTGCTGCTCTGGCCGCGCCTGTCATTCCAAACATGATCGGCACATGGACGGTTGAAGGGAAGGGGGCCGTGCTCTGCAAAGTCGAAGCATCGAGATGCAAGACCCATCATCATGGTGATTTCAGTGATCTCAATGCCGTCGCTCAAATCACCAAGCAACAGGGCCGAGTTTTCCACGGAGTCTTCAAGTCCAAGTACGCAACGGAAAAGTTCGTCGGCACGCTCGGCCATGACAATACAAGCGTGTCCATTGTTGATGAGGATGGATTTACGGACGGCAAGATCATCAGTCCCAACCAGATTCAGGTTGTTTATCGGCACACCTCCGATCTCGATTCCGTCGTCGACATTGGTACCTGGACCCGCCGCTGAGTGAGCCTGCTCAGAACAGCCAGCCAGGCCGCAGCAGCAACAGCAGGGCCAGGACCACCATCACCACTCCACTGATCAGCTTCAGCCACCGGCCCGTGCCTTCGGTGAGCTTGTTGCTGCTCAGCGCCAGCACGGCGAACCCAACCATCAGGGCGTCGTCGGCGATGTAGCCCACGATGTAGAGGCCCAGGTAGCCGTAATGGGCGGCAGCAGCAAGGTTCTGTTGACTGAGCACAGCTGTGTAGACCGCCGGCAGCCCCGCGGTGCAGAGCAGCTCCACCGCATTCACCACCACCGCCAGGGCCGCCACCGCGGCCAGGGCCGCCGGCAGGGACCGGCTCTGCATGACCCCGCGCATACGCGCGTAGAGACCCGGCTTGGCACTGGCGGGAATCGAGAGGGTGAAGTCCGGTCCTGTGCGCCAGAACTCGCTCAGATTCACCACCCCCAGCACCAGGGCCAGGGATCCAAGCAGGAGCCGCAGCCAGGTGGTGAAGCCCAGCAGCAGGAAGACGTTCAGCCAGGCCGCCATGAAGGCGTAGTAGACGGCCCCGCTGACGAACACAAAGGTGCCGGCCACCAGGGCCATGCGCCGCCGGTCGCGCCAGTGCACCAGCAGCGAGAGCAGAAACAGCAGCACCCACATCGCGCAGGGGTTGAAGCCATCCAGCAGCCCCATGGCCAGGGTGAAGACCGGCAGGCCGAGCGCAGAGGCACTGATGCTGCCGAAGCTGCCGAGGCTCACGCTGCCGGAGGCACGCTCACGTCGATCGATCAGGTCGAGCAGTTCCCTGCCGCGGCCCTTGGCGTCATCGAAACCCACCAACACCTGGCCTTCCAGGACGAACGTGGGTACCCCAGGGGCACCGATACCGGCCTGTCGGGAGTAGCGCAGCAGGTCGTCGATCGCGGCGGGATCGGATTCGAGCGGCCGCAGACGCACCTGAATCTCCGGCCGTCGCTTCTGCAGCACGGGGAGGAAGTCCCTGGCGGCGGCGCAGTGGGGACAGCCCTCACGCACGAACACCTGAAGTTCCGGTCCCCCTGCGCTGGGCTGGGCAGCGGCCAGCGAAGGGGTGAGTGCCAGCAGCAGGCCGAGCAGCATTCCCAGCATCGGCGGCAGCAGCCAGCCTTTCCGAGGCCTGCGCATCGTTTCCTCGTCAACGTGACCGAGTCATGGGGTCTGCCGCCACCAGCGCCAGGCCTCCACGTTGATCAGCAACCCGAAGACCGTGAGGGCCACCATCAGCACGATCTGATCGAGGCGGGCATCGGGCACCAGGATGTCGGCGATGAGATGGGGGACGTTGGTGACCGAATAGACAACGCTGAACCAGAAGTGGATTCGCCGCCAGGATCGCCAGCGTGTGGCCGGACCGACCGTGGTGGCGGCGTAGGCGATCAGCACCATCGCGATCAGCGGCAGCAGGAAGTAGCCAAGCATTGCCCCGAACAGCAGGGGTAGGGCCCCCTCCTGCACATGGCTGTGGATCTCCGGCGACTGGCCATGGAACAGGGGCATCAGACCCAGGTCCACGTGGAAGAGCATCGCCAGCAGCCAGGCGATCCAGAGGGTGATCAGACGCAGGGCCTGGTTGATCGACGGGTTCATCGGCCTTGAGGCTTGTTCCTTCAGTGTGGGAAGCAACGAGGCAGGGGCCTTGCGATCCTGGTGGTTCGTTGCGGATGGATGGATCGATGTGTTGCAGCCAGGGCGGCGCGGCGTGAGTGCTGCCGAGGTCGCCGGCCACCATCAGCACCCCGCCAACGTTCGCGAGGCCTACACGCCTTCAGTCGTCACCACGGGCTCACCAGCCGCCTTCCAGCCTTCGATGCTGGGTGCAAAGCCCTTCACCTGGTGGCGGCCCTCAAGCTGCAGCGCCATCACTCCCATGGCAGAGCGAAATCCGCTGGAGCAATAGAGCACCACCTCTCGCTCTGGGGAGATCTCAGCCGCCACGCGGCTGAGATCGTTCAACGGTCTGTTGATGGCTCCGGCAATGTGTCCCGCCCGGTACTCAGCAGGGGTTCGCACGTCAATCAGCGACACGTTGCCGCTGGCGAGCAGGCGCTTCAGGGCTGGCACCGATCGGATCGCGTGAAAATCACTCGGCAGGCTGGAAAGGTACTGCTCCACTGCGGCGTCAATGGCAGCTGCCTCGCCTGCAACAACCGTGGCATCCGGAGCGGCGATCACGGTGGCCGCAGCGGCACCCTGTGGCGCTGAGATCAGCAGGCAGAGGGCGAGGGCGACCCCCAGCAGGAGCGAGCGAAGGCTAGACATAGGGGGTTTCGATACATCCTAGGGGGATTGATCGTGCTGGAGGCGGGCGGTTTTCCTTATTCGGCACTCACCTTGCCTCGGAAGGCGATGTAGTTGTAGATGTTGTAGATAAGCATGATAGGAATCAGCACACCGATGAACGTGAGCATGAACACCATCGAACTCACCGACGACGACGCCTGAAAGATCGTGACCGATGGCGGAATCACCGCTGGAAACACCATCACCCCCAGACCAGCAAAGCTGAGGATGAACAGCAGTACGGTGTAAACGAAGGGCCATACCTCCTGCTGCATCGCCAGGCTGCGGAACAGCTGAACGATCAGGGCAACACCCAGCAGCGGCAACACCACGAAGAAGGGCAGGAACGCGGGATCGAACAGGCGCTGGCGCAGCGCTTCCGAGGCGAACGGTGCCGTGAAGGTGATCAGCAGGGCCCCGCCCAGGGTGGTGGCAGCCGCCAGGCGGGCCGTGCGCACATGCAACCGCTGCAGCTCACCACTGGTTTTGAGGATCAAGTAGGTGGAGCCGATCAGCACGTAGCCCTGGATGAGCGTGAGAGCCACCACCAGGCTGCTGGGGTTCACCCAGATCCAGGCGGAGCCTGTGAAGTGGCCTGCGGCATCGGTGGGGATGCCCGAAAGCACCGTGCCCAGACAGATGCCCTGGGAGCCAGCGGCCAGCACGCTGCCGATGCCGAACATCAGGTTCCAGGGCCTCTTGTTGATGGCGTTCTCGCGGAACTCGAAGGCGACGGCCCGCAGGATCAGCCCCAGGATCATCAGGTAGATGGGGCCGTAGAGGGCCTTGAGGATGGTGCCATAGGCCAGGGGAAAGGCTCCGAACAGGGCGCCTCCCATCAGGACGAGCCAGGTTTCATTGGCATCCCACACATTGCCGAGGCTCGTCATCAGGATCGTGCGCTGGGATTCGCTGGGGGAGGTGAGCGAGAGGATGCCCACCCCCAGATCAAAACCATCAAGGATCACATAGAGCAGCAGGAACAGGGCCAGGATCACAAACCAGACTGTGGGCATGAACCATTCGAGGAACTCCATGCTCAGGCGCTCTCTGATGCGTCGGAAAGAATCACGGCGGTGGCAAGGCCAGCAGGCGGCTCAAGGGTGAGATTCGGTCCCTTGGCGATGATCCGGGAGCCGAAATACAGTGCGAAGACCAGCAACACCGTGTAAAGCACAGCGAACACACTCAAGCTGGTGAGAACCTCGCCCACCGGCAGTACCGAAGCGGCATCGGCGGTCCGCAGCTGGCCGTAGACCGTCCAGGGCTGGCGGCCCACGCAGCGCACCACCCAGCCGGATTCAATCGCCAGGTAGCCGGCCGGGGCTGAAAGGATCCAGGCCCAGCTGAACCAGGGCCACTGGGCGAAGCTGGCGGCGCTGAGGCCCCCTCGCCACCAGAGCAGCAGGCTGAGGGCCATCAGGGCCGCCGCAGCGAGGCCGATCGCCACCATCACCCGGAAGGCATAGAAGAGCAGACCCACCATGTGGGGCCGCTGATCGGCGGGCCAGCTGTTGAGCCCACGCAGCGGTTGGCTGAGCTGCGGCCGCGTCTCCAGGATCCAGCTGAAGGCGCCAGGCACCGACAGGCTCCAGCGATTGCTGCCGCTGGCTTCATCGGGGGAAGCCAGCACGGTCCAGGCAGGGGAGCTGCCGGCGGCCTGGTCGTCCCAGAGAGCCTCGATCGCGGCCAGCTTGGTGGGCTGATGCTCGGCCACCTGCACGGCGCTTTCGTGGCCGGCCAGGATCTGCAGCGGCGCCACCGCCAGCAGGATCACCAGCGCCAGCTTGAAGGAGAACAGGAAGAACTCCGGTGCCTTCTGGCGCATCAGCGACCAGGCACTGATCGCGGCCACCACCAGCATGGAGGTTTCCACCGTGGCCAGAGCCATGTGAATCACGCTCCTCACCATGAAGGGGTTGTTGATGGCGGCGAAGTAGTTCTGCACGTGGAAATGGCCCTCGGAAAAAGTGCCGCCCGACGGAGTCTGCAGCCAGGAGTTGGCGCTGAGGATCCAGAACACCGAGAGGTTGGCGCCGAAGGCCACCATCACGGTGGAGAGGAAGTGGATCACCGGCGGCACTTTCTGCCAGCCGAACAACATGATCCCGAGGAAGCCGGCTTCGAGCATGAAGGCCATCGCCCCCTCGAAGCCCAGCACCGACCCGAAGAAATCACCGGCGAACTCCGACAGAGGCGCCCAGTTGGTGCCGAACTGGAACTCCATCGGCAGCCCGGAGGCCACACCGATGCCGAAATTGAGCACGTAGAGCTTCGCCCAGAAGCGGGCCTGCCGGTAGTAAAGGGGGTTGCGTGTGCGCAGCCAGATGGCTTCCAGCACCACCAGATAGATCGCCAGGCCGGTGGAGAGCACGGGCCAGAGCATATGAAAGATCGCCGTCAGAGCGAACTGCAGCCGTGACAGGGTCACGACATCGAGAGTGGCAAGCATCAGCAGGCAGCGCGTGAGGGAGTGCCAAGACCCGACCGTGCGGAGACATGGACGACGGCCGGGAGAGGAGCGGGCAGGAGAATGGGCCCGAATCTCGCTATGATCTTATCGTCATAAAGGCTAAGACAACATGAATATGACGATCTGTTTCGAGCGGCTCGGACGTCGCTGGCGCCAGGGGCTATTTGGCCTGCTGGCTGTTCTGTTGGCTTCCCTGGTGCTGGTCGCCCCGGCAGCGGCAGTCGACAGCTGGCCGCTGAGCGATGAAGCCGGACAGCGCTTCCAGGCCTCGGTTTTCGAGCAACCCTTTCCTGAGTACAGCAGCGGCTGGCGCCTGCGCCTCAATGCCCTCGAGGCCGACCTCGTCCTCGACCACACCGACGCTCTGCAGATCAGCGACGCCATGGGTCAGCGCTGGACCCTGGGTAACAGGAGCGAGGAAATCGTGCCTCCCGATGGCACGCCCATACCCGCGGGTTCCGCCCAGTTCGACCTTGACGCCCTCACCCCCCGGCCCAGCGACGCCCTTCCCTTACAGCTCACCCTGACCAGCAGCGCAGGACCGCTGCGCATCGATCTCAACCCCGAGCAAACCCTGACCCTGCACGATCTGGCCTGACCAGGACTCTCCACCGGGCTTGCGGAGCACTCACCGGAAGGGCCAACCCCCTGGACCTGATGCTCTGCGCTCGCCCCGGCCGAGTGCTGGCCGCGCCAGGTGGACAGCCATCCTGATTCCGGGCACGGGTCGCCACCCAGTTGCCGAACCTGCTGCTGGGGCGGATCTTCGGTGGGGCGACGGTGCTGATCGGCCTCAGAATGCTGCTGGCCCGGTAGGCCTCACGGCCTCACGAGGCAGGGCTCACCGCAGGGGGCCGCCACACCAGCACCGGCAGTGTGCTGTGCGTGAGCACCTTCTGCGTCTCACTGCCCAGCAGCAACGCCCCGAGCCCGCGACGGCCGTGGGAGGCCATCACGATCAGATCACAGCCCAGCCGCTGGGCCGCATCGAGGATCGCGCGGTGAGGCTCATCGCTCTCGACGCATTCCGCCGCCACCAGGATCGAGCCAGGGGGATCGCCGGCCTGCTGGACACGAGCCACGAGGCCCTTCAGATACGTGGCGGCGCTATCTGAGATCAACTGGTGAACCTCCTGGAGGGTCTTCGCATCGAGCTCAGATCTCTCCACGAACGGTGGCACCGTCGCGTAGGCATAGGCGCCGGCCGTGGGCAGCGCATAGAACACGGTCAGCCGTGCGTCCAGCCTCTTGGCAAGAACGATGGTGGCCTGCAGCGCGCCTTCCGACAACTCACTGCCATCGACCGGAATCAGGACGTGGTTGTACATGGCAGTCGGCTTTGGTGAATGGAATATCGGTTTTGGTGGGGCTGATGCCACTGGAGCCGGCGCCGAGAACGATCAGATCGAAGGATTCGCTCATGGCTCAGCCCAGGGAGGTGAGATCGATGCGCTTGCGCACCCCATCGGGCAAGTTGCGGGAGATGGGGCAGAGTTTCATCCTCTCCTGCATGTAGGCGATGGCGTCGTCATCGGCAAGGCCCCGGTCCTGCTCGGAGGCGGCGGCATCCAGGCGGATGCGGAAGTCACCCTCCACGCTGGCCACGATCCAGTCGCTGCTGGTGGTGACGAGGAAGTCGGCCTCCACCTGCTGCAGCGGAATGGCCTTCTCCCTGGCATTGGCCACCAGATAGAAGTGCTGGCAGAGCAGCAGTGAGATCAGATAGATGCGGAAGCCCGGCATGGTGAGGCTGAGCTGCTGGGGTTCCCACTCGCCGGAGTCGCCCAGGAACTCCACCACAAGATCCTGAGTGGCCCGATCCGGAGCGGGGTGTCTGCTGCGCAACCGGAACTGGAAAGTGCGTTCATTCATGGCGCGACGGAAGTTGCGAAAAGGGAGAGACGGGTCGTGAAGACCAGGATGGGGAGGGCGCGACCTGGCGGCTGGCGGCAGCCCTGGATACGGTGGGCGGGTGGTCGTGGCGTCTCCAGGCCTCGAATCCGGTGAGCAGGGCCGAGCCGATCAACAGGGCCGAGAAACCCTGGCGCAGCCGCAGCTCCGGCAGGTGAGGCGCGAGCCGCTGGCCGACGATCGCCCCCAGGAAGCCACCACCCACAAGAGGAAACAGGAGCGGCAGCTGGGCCGTGGGCCAGTGGCCCAGAGCGGCAAGAGCCACCAGGGAATTCGTGGCGATCAGCAGCAGGCTCGTGCCGCTGGCGAGCTGCATCGGCAGGCCCGCCAGAAGAACGAGGGCCGGCACAATCGCAAAACCGCCGCCCACCCCGGCGATGCCGGTGAGCAGGCCCACCAGCACGCCCTGGCTGGCCAGCGCCATGGGCAAGCCGGCTGGGCGTCCGTCGTTGGGGGGATGCTTCAAAGCACTCCGGCGATTGAGCAGCCAGGACGCAAGCAAAGCCGCTGCCGTGAAGATTCCCAGCTGCATCACCTCCGGGATCAGACCGGCCTTCACCAGCGAGCCGCCGATCCAGCTGCCGGCGAGTGCGGGCAACCCCAGCACCAGGGCGGGTCGGACCGCGACCTGCCGGCGGCGGATGTAGGGACCGACATTGCCGAGGGCCAGCAGGGTGACGACCAGCAGCGAGAGCGGAACTGCGGCCTTGGTGGGCAAGGCCGCACCGCTCACCAGCAGGGGCAACAGCAGGATCGAGCCGCCGGCCCCAAGCACGGCGAGCAGAAAGCCGATCAAGGCGCCACCCGCCACGAGCAGCGCCATGGTCGCCGTGATCATTTCCGTTGTGATCCCATCGCCACCTGGTTCCAGGGCATGGCGGCCAGCAGGCGGGCCATGCCGCAGAAACCGCTGATGCCCGCGAAGGTGAGCCCGGCGCCCACGAATCCACTCAGCCAGATCCAACCAGGGGCCACCGTCTGGCTCAGGATCACCCCCAGCAGCACCAGGCTGCCGGCCGCGATCTGCACCTGGCGCATCAGGGGAAGTGGTGCCCCCTTGAGCTTGCGCACGTCAAAACCGGCCTGCTGCCAGGCGGGCACACCACCCATCAGGTCGGCCACCGGGTGGGGGTGGCCCTGCTGGAGAAGTTGGCTCAAGGCCTTGGCACTGCGGTTACCGCTCTGACAGACCAGCACCAGGGGTCCGCGGGGCAGATCGGCCTGGGTGATGCGCGCGAGCGGAATGTTGAGGCTGCCGTTGATGTGGCCGGAGGCGTACTCCATCGGTTCGCGCACATCAATCACGGTGACATCGCGGGCCGCCAGCTGGTCGGCCAGGTCGTGGGCATTGATGCGGGTGGGGGCAGGAATCGAGGAGGTGGTTGTCATGGTTGGGGGAGTGAAGATCAGAGGAAAGGCGAACTTGAGATGTCGATCGGGACTGGAAGCCTCAGGCCGGGTTAATGCCCTCAAGCGGGTAGCCCTCAGCAGCCCAGCGGCTCAGGCCGCCCCGCAGGTTGGCCACCTGGGTCCTGCCCGCCTTGAGCAGCTGCTGGGTGGCCAGGGCGGAGCGGCTGCCGGAGTGGCAGACCACCACCACGGGCCTGTCGGTTGGAATCTGGGCCGATTGGGCTTCCAGCTCCGGCAGGGGGATCAACAGACTGTCGGCCACTCGCCCGTCGGGTCCGTTGAATTCCTCCGCGGAGCGCACGTCGAGCACGGTGACCTCGCCCTGATGGGCAACCACCCAGGCTGGGGTCAGTTCAGGTAGGCCGGCATAGCTGCGGGCCAGGGGCGCCCAGGCGGGAGCGGTGGCTGCCTCGCGAGGCTTGCCGGAGCGCATGTTGCCGGGAAGGGCCTCGGCGATCTTGTGGGGATGGGGGAGCTTCATGTTCTCCATGTGGCCCACGAAATCCCGCTCGCTGGCGTTGCCGCCCAGCCTTGCGTTGAAGACCTTCTCTTCGGCCACTGAGGTGACACTCCGACCGGTGTAGTCGTGGCCGGGATAGAGAAGACAGCTGTCAGGAAGGGTGAAGATCTGCTCGGTGATCGAAGCCCAGAGAGTGTGGGCATTGCCCTGCTGGAAGTCGCAGCGGCCGCAACCACGAACGAGCAGCGCATCGCCGGTGAAGGCCATGGACTGGTCATCGAGCACGAAGCTGAGGCAGCCGTCGGTATGACCCGGGGTGGCACGCACCTCCAGAGCGCGGCTGCCGAAGGCGATGCGATCCCCATGGGCCAGGGGCCGGGTGACGTTCTCGGCGCGGGCGGTCGCGGCCAGGCCGATGGCACAGCCGGTGGCCTCGTGCATCAGCCAGCTCCCCGTCACGTGGTCGGCATGGGCATGGGTGTCGATCGAGGCCACCAGATCGATGCCCAGTTCACGGATCAAGGCGAGATCGCGGCCATGCTGCTCGTAGACCGTGTCGATGATCACCCCCTTGCGGCTGGGCACATCAGCCAGCAGATACGTGAAGGTGCCGGTGTCGGCGTCGAACAGCTGACGGAAGAGCAGGGAGCCACCGCCGGCGGCGGCGGCGAGGGACAGGGCGGGTGCGGGAGCGACGGCCACGGATGATCGATCACGAACATGTATGAGCATATCCGCATTATGGGCATTAAAGCGATCTCGATTGTGCGGGTCGCTGCGCGCCCCAGGCCCCGCCATGCGCGCTTCATGCATAATGCGTGTATCGACATAAGCCCGTCCATGCGCCGGACCCCGCCACAGCCACAGCCCCCGTCACTGCCCAGTCCCCAGCTCCTCGATGAACTCAGCGCCTTCTTCCGCCTGCTGAGCGAGCCGGCCCGCCTGCAGTTGCTCTGTCAGCTCAAGCACGGCGGCACCATGGATGTGGCATCCCTGATCGAGGCCACCGGATTCAGCCAGTCCCACATCAGCCGCCAGCTGGGCCAGCTGCAGCGCGCCGGCCTGGTGGCCTGTGAGCGGGACGGCACACGGCTGATCTACACGGTGGCTGATCCCCTTGTGGAGGACCTCTGCAACCTGGTGCAACGTCGGCTCAAGCAGCGGTTGGAGCAGCAGCTCAGCCAACTGCAGGCGGTGTGATCACGGCTGCTTGAACGCCAGCCCCAACGCGCGCACCAACGGCGCCAGCGGCTTCAGGAAGCGGCTCTCGTGCAGACGGCCCTTGAGCACCCGGTGCCAGTACACCCACGGGAACACCCGCGTTTCCACCAGAAACATGCTCCAGCGCTCCTGGGTGGGATCCACCAGGAAGGAGCTGACGGGCTGGAGGTCATAGTCGAACTCCGCCATCACCACGCTGTGGAAGCTGGTGATCAGCGGGCAGGCGGTGTAGCCGTCGTAGTGGGCAGCAAGCGGGCGTCCATCGAGCTGAGCCAGCAGGTTGGCCACCAGCACCGGCGCCTGACCACGGATGGCGGCCAGGCTTTTCGCCGTAGGCAGGGAGCTCACATCGCCGAGGGCGAACACATCGGCAAAGCGCTTGTGCTGGCAGGTGTCCTTGTCCACCTCCACCCAGCCTCCCGGTCCCTCGATCGCCAGGAGGCTGTGGGCCACCACATCCGGCGCCGCCATGGGTGGCACAACATGCAGCAGGTCGAAACGGATCTCCTCTCGGGCCGGTTCCTTGCCTTCCGATCTGACCTCGAAGACCGCCACCTGCTCCTCGGGGCGCACCTCGATCAGGTTGTGGAGCAGCCGGGTCTCGATGCCCCGCCGCGCCACGATCCGCTCGACCGTGGCGTTGTAGGCCTTGACCGGATAGAGCTGTGCCATGGCGCTGCAGAAGATCACCCGGGAGTTCACACCCACGCCGCTGGCGGCCTGAAAGATGTCGTCGGCCAGATACATCACCTTCTGCGGAGCACCGCCGCACTTGATCGGCGTGGCGGGATGGGTGAACAGGGCGGTTCCCCCCCGGAAGCCGCGGATCGCCTCCCATGTGGCGGCGATGTGGGCATGGGAGTAGTTGCTGACGATGCCGTGGCTGCCGAGCGACTCCGGCAGGCCCTCGATGGCGCTCCAGTTGAGCTGGAGACCGATGGCCACCACCAGCACGTCGTAGCTGATGGATGCACCAGCCGCGGTGATCAGCCGGTGCTCCTCCGGCTCGAATGCTGCAGCGCTGCCCTGAATCCAGGTGGCACCTTCCGGGATCACGGCAGCCTCGGGCCTGTGAGTTGCCCCGTAGGGGAGCAGACCGGCGCCGGCCAGGATCCAGCCGGACTGGTACTCGTGAACGCCGGCGGGCTCCAGGATCGCCACATCCAGGCCGGGACGGGCGCGCAGCAATTGAGCGGCGACGGTGATGCCGCCGGAGCCACCGCCCACGATCAGAATCTGGTGGTGGCAGTGGCCGATGGAGGCTGGTTCGGCCATCTGCCAGCTCCGATCTCCCTCTTTCTAGGCATAGACCAGCGCGAAATGGTGCCCTGCCATACAAAAGTTCATGCGTGGGCACGCATAAGAGGATAGGCTGTGTCGAGGTGCAGGGGAGACGGCTGATGGCGCCATGGAAGCAGCCTGCCGCCGGGAGTCCGTCTGCCCCTCCTGTGCGACTGCAGAAGCACGGAGGCATCTTCTCGGCGGTGAATCCAGCCGACTGGATCCGCCACTGGCGCCACCCCAATCACCTGATGCTGGCGGTGCCCTGGCCGATCTTCTTCGGGCTGATCGCTGCGGTGTATCTGCTTCTCAACCTGGTCTTCAGCCTCCTGTACTGGGTGGACCCCCATGGCATCGCCGGGGTGGCTGGAGCCACCACCAGCTTTGCTGAAGCCTTCTTCTTCAGCGTGCAGGCTCTGGGCTCGATCGGCTTCGGAGCCCTTCATCCGGCCAGCCTGTTCACCAATCTGATCGTCACCGTCGAGTCGCTGGTGGGCTTGATCGTGATCGCCCTGATGACAGGGATGGCCTTCAGTCGCTTTTCTCGCTCGACGGCGCGGATCCTGTTCTCGGATGCGGTCACGGTGCACGATTACGACGGGGCGCCCACCTTGATGTTTCGGGTGGCCAATGAACGCCGCAAGTCGATTCTCGAGGCCAGGATTCAGGCCTATCTCGCCGTCAATGAGCGCACCGTTGAGGGACATCGAATGCGGCGCCTGCACCCACTGACATTGAAGCGCGATCGTTCACCCCTGTTTCTGCTCACCTGGACAGTGATGCATCCCATCGATGAGCTCAGCCCCCTGCATGGACGCATCCCCGCTGAGCTGGCCGCCAGCGGTGCCGACATCGTGGTTTCGTTCAGTGGCATTGACGAAACCCTGGAGCGGCCGATTCATGCTCATCACAACTACCCCGCTTCCCAGGTGTTGTTCGGTCAGGGCTTCGTAGACATGATGCAGGACGAAAATGGGGAGGGGCAGAGCTTCGACTTCGCCAATTTCAATCGGACCTATCGCTGCCCATCCGTGGAGCCTTCCTGAGGGGCTGGATCCGAACGAGTGGCCGTTCCGCTCAACTCCACCAGGGATGCTCCCCTGTGCGGGGATCGTTCTCGTTCCAGGGGCTGAGCAGCACCCGTTCGCCCACTACAGCCACATGGGCCAGGGCCAGGGGCAGCGGGGCAGGACCGCGGACCACGGCCCCTTCAGGGTCGTACTGGCTGCCGTGGCAGGGACAGATGAACTTGTTCTCGCTGCTGTTCCAGGGGACCACGCAGCCCAGATGGGTGCAGATCGCGTTGAGGCCGATGGCGCCCTCCCCTTCGATGATCAGATAGGTGGGATCTCCCTTGAGGCCCTGCACCAGGCTGCGGTCGCCTTCGAGGTGGCTGGCCAGCCAGCCGCTGGCCACGATCGGAATGCCGAGGTCGTCGAGGGCAACGGCACCACCCGATGAGCCGGCCTCCCGTGGTGGGATGAAATAGCGCACAACCGGGTAGAGGGCGCCGAGTGCCACCCCGGTGACGGCACCGAAGGTGAGCAGATTCATGAACTGGCGACGTCCCAGGCTGGGGAGCTCGTCGCTGGATCGGAGCGAGGGACTGAGGGACATGATGCTTGGCCTCCAAATTGCTTATGCCGATTCAGGTAGACAGTCGGCAGAACCTTCAGCTGGCGTGGCTCAGCCAGCTGCGGCGGCGAGAGCGGCCTGAACCTCCGGCAGGTGCACGGCATACATTCCCCGCAAGTCACCCACCTTGAAGTCGAAGGCCTTGTCATCGGGGTAATTGTCTTTGATGAAAGCCGGCCGACTGGCCTTTGTGCCGTGGCAGGCCAGGCAGCTCGGCTCCACGTTGATGCGGCGGTAATAGTTCAGGCCGGCGCCCTGTTCCGCCACGTCCGGCTCCCAGAGCCCGTTGATCTCAGTGTGTCGGCTGAACAGATCGATCACCTGGCGCTCCTGAGAGTTGGCGGGGGCGTGGTCGGGGTTGCGGTACTTGGTGGCCACCTGGCGCACCTGCCAGCCGTTCTCCTTTCCGATCTCCACTGCCCGCATACCCACCGGCTTGCACACCTCCTTCATCGTTTCGATGGTGGGCTCCTCGGTGAGGCCCTCGAGGCTGGAGGCCAGGGAGATGCGCATCTGATCGAGCTGCTCCATTGCCAGCACGGCCTTGGAGAGAGCAGCCGAATCGACCGCTGGCGAGGCCTCGGCCGCCAGAGCTGCGCTCGGCTGAGCCGTCAACAGCCCAACGCCGACCAGCATCAGCAGCAGGGTGGGGAGGGCCAGCCGTGCAAGCCGCTGTAGAGGAGTGGTGAACGTCATCGGATCAGGTGCCAAGGGACGTTGGTGATGCCGCTGAACTCAGCAGCTTCTGGACGATGGCGATGCCCGTGAAGGCCTGCCAGCCGAACAGCAGCAGCGCTCCCCCGTTGATGCAAACGTGCAGGCTCCGGACCCATTCCTTGCCATTCTGGAGGGAAGGGCCCAGGGAGGCCGTAGCGATCACGAGCACGGCAACGGCCAGACCGACGAAAAGGTGGGGGCCGAGGATCAGCTTGCCGTTCTTGAGGAAGATGACCGCCATCCCACCGACGGCGCCCAGCAGGGTGAGGCCCAGGATCACCGCACCGAGCTGGGCGTGGCGCTGGCCGTAGTGCAGGGGAACCATCGCCTTGCGTTCCTCGGCGCTCACCTTGCGGATCAAGCTGGCCTTGTAGCCGAGGTAGCCCGAGTAGAGCATCAGGCCCAGCAGCACCCACATCAGCAGCGGGTGGACGAAGTTCAGAGCGAAGGGCATGGGGCCGTGGCAACGGAAGGGATCCGCGACAGCGGTATCAACTGATGGTTGGCCAGGAGGCCCATCGGGAAATCGGTAGGCATCCTGGAGATTGAAAGGGGCCCGGATCACTCCAGGCCCCAGATTGTCTGCTCAGTCCGTTGAGCGAATGGAGATCGACTGGGCGGGGGTCAAAGTCCCACTAACCGATCGCAGGCGCACTGAGCGCCACAGGGGTCAGCTGAACCGCCGCCAGATCAAGCGGGAAGTTGTGCACGTTGCGCTCGTGCATCGCCTCGATGCCCAGGCCGCCGCGGT
>JAUCZB010000031.1 GCA_030373325.1 Cyanobium sp. CZS25K
CCCAGGGTGATCTCCTGCTCATGGCTCAGCAGCGGCACCCGGCCGATGTCCCGCAGGTAGGAACGGACCAGATCGCCGTCCACCGGCGGCATGGAACGGGTAGGGACGGCACGGACCACTGACGGGACCACTGACGGGGCCACTGACGGGACCGCGGCGGGGGTCGAAGGCTGGGCGAAGGCGACGACCATGGGCTCGATCCATAACTGTCTGTAAAGCGTAACATCAAGAAAAGTGAACCTCTCTCAGGAACCAGGCGCTCCGCCCGGCTCTCTGCCGATCAGCCGATCACCCGGTCCCGAACCGCGGCAGCAGCAGCTGGGCCGTCTTGAGGTAGATGAACACGCCGGCCACGTCGGTGGCCGTGGTGATGAACGGGGCCGACATCAGGGCCGGATCAAGACCGATGCGGGCGAACAGCAGGGGCAGGGCCGCTCCTGCGGTGGCGGCCAGGGTGGTGATCGCCACCAGGCTGATGCCGGCAGAGGCGGCCACCAGCGGACTGCCCCCCATGGTCCAGGCCCAGGGCACGACCACCACCGCCAGCAGACCGCCCAGCAGCGCCCCGGCGATCAGCTCCCGGCCGATGGTGCGCCAAGGACCCAGGGACTGCAGCCGCTGGGTGCTGAGACCCCGGATCACCACGGTGGAGCTCTGGGCCCCCACGTTGCCACCGGTGCCGATCAGCAGCGGAATGAAGGCCGCCAGCAGCACCACCTGCTTCAGCACCAGCTGCTCGGAGGCGATCACCGCCGAGGTGCCGGTGTTCGCCACCAGCAGCACCAGCAGCCACACCACCCGGCGCCGCGCCACTGTGAACAGGTTGCTGCGGAAATAGTCGTCCTCGTCGCCCGCCTGCACGGCGCCGGCGGCGTAGAGATCGCGGGTGGCCTCCTGCTGGATGACGTCGATGACGTCGTCCACCGTGACGATGCCCACCAGCCGCTGCTCCCGGTCCACCACCGGCACGGCCAGGAAGTCGTAGCGCTGGATCACCCGGGCCACCTCCTCCTGGTCGGTGTCGGTGGCGACGCTCATCACCTCGCGCGTCATCACGTCCCCCAGCCGGTCCTCGGGATCCGCCGTCACCAGATCCCGCAGGGAGAGCATGCCGCTGAGGTGCCTGGAGGCATCGGTCACATAGAGGCTGTAGATCGTCTCCGTGTCGCGGGCGCGGCGGCGGACGATGTCGAGGGCCTGCTGGGCGCTGTGGAACTCCTTGAGGTCGATGAATTCGGTCGTCATCAGGCGACCCGCGGTTTCGGCCTCATAGCCGAGCATCTGGGCGGTGACCCGCCGCTCCGCCGGACTGAGCTCCGCCAGCAGCCGCCGCACCACCTTCGCGGGCAGTTCATCGAAGAGACGCACCCGGTCGTCGGGGGACATCTCCTCCACCAGCTCCAGCACCTCGCCGGAGCGCAGGCGCTCCAACAGGCTCTGCTGCACCGAGCCATCGAGGTACTCATAAACCTCGATGGCCTCGTTCTTGGGCAGCAGCCGGAAAGCCAGCGCCTGCAGCGTGCGCGGCAGCGTGCCGATCGCCTCGGCGGAATCCACCGGCTGCACGGGCTGCAGCAGCAGTTTGGCGCCGTCGTAATTGCCCGCCTGCAGCAGGCCCTCCAGCTGGCGGGCCACCACCTCGGCGACGGCGGAGGCCTCAGCCATCGCTCCTCGGATGCCGGTGGGTATGAGTGTATGGGCTGAGCCGCTAAGGTCCGCGGCGAACACCCTTCCCCAGAGATCCATGGCCCTTAACGTCAGCGATGTGGTGGTGCGCACGGCCACCGGCCAGGAGCAGCGGCTCGGAGCCTGGACAGGGAAAGTGCTGCTGATCGTCAACGTGGCCAGCCGCTGCGGCTTCACCCGCCAGTACGCCGGCCTGCAGGCCCTCCAGGACCGCTTCGGCCCCCAGGGCTTCGCCGTCCTCGGCTTCCCCTGCAACGACTTCGGTGCCCAGGAACCGGGCAGTCTCGAGGAGATCCAGCAGTTCTGCTCCTCCACCTACGGCGTGGGCTTCGAGCTGTTCGACAAGGTGCATGCCACCGGCACCAAAACGGCCCCCTATGACACCCTCACCCAGGCCGAGCCCGCTGGGGACGTGGCCTGGAACTTCGAGAAGTTCCTTATCGGCCGTGACGGCACCGTGCTGGCCCGCTTCAAGAGCGCGGTGGAACCGGACGGGGCTGAGCTGGTTGCTGCGATCGAGAAGGCGCTGGCTGCCTGAGCCTTCAGGGCGTCCACCCCAGGCCGGGTGAATCAGCCGGCCAGCCAGCCGCGACCCGCCCGACCGGCTCCCGTGGAAGCCTCCACCTGCAGCCAGCGCCGGCCTCCGGGCTCCAGCCATTCCCGCAGAACCCTCAGCGGGGCACCGCTTTCCAGCCGCGCCAGCACCGGCGCCTGGCAGCGGGGGGCACAGTGGAGCCCGATGGCTCCGTCGCTGAGCAGGGGCTCCCCCTGGCGCTCCCGGCGCCGCACTTCGGGCAGGCGGCGCTCGCCACCACCCGCCGGCAGGGCGGCGGGTGCCATCAGGGCGAACCCCAGAAGGGCGGCCCAGCGCCAGGCCACCGCAGGCATCGGATGGCGCGGCCTCATCAGATGTCGAGCTGGGCGAAATCCAGCTCGGCGCTGTGGGTTTCGATGAACTCCCGACGGGGCGCGACCTTGTCGCCCATCAGGATCGTGAAGATGCGATCGGCCTCGAGGGCATCTTCAATTTCCACCCGTTTCATCATCCGGGTCTCCGGGTCCATGGTGGTTTCCCAGAGTTGCTTGGGCATCATTTCACCCAGGCCCTTGAAACGCTGGATGTTGTAGTTGGCCTTTTCACCGAAGCCCTCGAGCACCTTCTTGAGCTCATTTTCGTTGTAGCAATAGTTGTGATTCTTGCCCCGCTCCACCTTGTAAAGGGGTGGACAGGCGATGTAGATGAAGCCGCCTTCTACCAGGGCTTTCTGGTAGCGGTAGAAGAAGGTGAGCAGCAGGGTGCGAATGTGGGCGCCGTCCACGTCGGCGTCCGTCATGATGACGATGCGGTGATAGCGGAGGTTCTTCTCCTCGAAGTCCTCCCCCTTGATGCCGAGGCCAAGGGCTGTGATCAGGGCCTGGATCTCGGTGTTCTTGTAGATCTTGGCGTCGTCGGTCTTCTCGATATTGAGGATCTTGCCCCGCAGGGGCAGGATGGCCTGGAAGCGACGGTCGCGGCCCTGCTTGGCGGATCCACCAGCCGAATCCCCCTCCACGATGTAGATCTCCGATTCACTCGGATCGCGGGAACTGCAGTCGGCCAGTTTGCCCGGCAGGGTGGAACTCTCCAGCACCGACTTGCGCCGAACCAGCTCCCGCGCCCGACGGGCCGCTTCAGCGGCGTTGAAGGCCTGAATCGCCTTCTCCAGGATCAGGTCGATGACCTGGGGGTTGAATTCGAGGTATTCCCCTAGGGCCTCGCCCACGGTGGTGTCGACAATGCCGCGCACCTCGGTGTTACCCAGCTTGGTCTTGGTCTGCCCCTCGAACTCCGGATCAGGCACTTTCACCGACAGGACGGCCGTCAGACCTTCGCGGATGTTCTCACCGGCCAGGTTGGCATCGGCGTCCTTGCGCTTGCCGCGCTTCTTGGCGAAGGTGTTGAGGGTGCGGGTGAGCACCGTCTTGAGGCCCTCGATGTGGGTGCCGCCATCCACGGTGCGGATGTTGTTGGCAAAACCCAGGATGCTGTCGGAATAGGCATCCACGCACCACTGCAGGGCCGCCTCCACCTGGACGCCGTCCTTGGTGGCATTCACATAGATGATCTCGGGATGCAGAGGGTCCTTCTCCGCATTCATGTAAGCGACGTACTCCTTGATGCCGCCTTCATAGTGATAGACCTCCTCATGGGCCTCACCGGCGGCATTGGTGGCCGCGGCTCGCTCGTCACGGAAGACGATGCGGACACCCCCGTTGAGATAGGCCAGCTCCCGCAGGCGGGCCGAAAGGGTGTGGTAATCGAACTCGATCCCACCGCTGAAGATCTCGATATCGGGCCGGAAGCGCACCGACGTGCCGGTGTGGGCGTCGGGGGCGTCCTCGGAGGCGAGGGTGCCGATGGGCAGACCCCGCTCAAAACGCTGCCGGTGGACCTGGCCCTGCCGGTGGACGGTGACCTCCACCCACTCACTGAGGGCGTTGACCACCGAGATGCCCACGCCGTGCAGGCCACCGGACACCTTGTAACCGCCGCTGCCGAACTTGCCGCCGGCGTGGAGCACGGTGAGCACCGTCTCCAGGGCGCTGCGGCCGGTGCGGGGATGGACGTCGGTGGGGATGCCGCGGCCGTTATCGGTGACGCTGGCGGAGCCATCCCCGTGCAGGGTGACCAGGATCTCGTCGCAGTGGCCGGCCAGGGCCTCGTCGACCGAGTTGTCGACGACTTCATAGACAAGGTGGTGGAGACCCCGGGGCCCGGTGGTGCCGATGTACATGCCCGGCCGTTTGCGCACCGGCTCCAGGCCTTCCAGCACCTGAATCTGCTCGGCGCCGTAGGCCGCTTCGACTTTGATGGCGTCGCTCATTCAGTTAAGGGCTCCCCAGGGGGCTGACAAGGACGGCGGATCCCAGGGGCGGTGGGGCGGCAATGGGGCGAAGCGGCTCAGAAGGGCGCTGCGCAAAGGCCAATCTACCATCGCCGCCCCTCAGGGCCACAGAGGCACCTCTGAGAACTGATTTGCGCCGGGGGTGCAATCGCCTCTCGATCCCGCCTCCGGCAGGATGGCCCGATCCCCCTGCCCAGGCCGCCCCGTGGCGCCCACCCCCGGAGCCCATCCGGACCCCGCACCCGGCGCCGATCTCCCCCTGGTGATCGCCCTGCTGGGCCCGACGGCCAGCGGCAAGACCGCCCTGGCGATCGAGCTGGCCGAAGCCCTCGACCTGGCCGTGCTTTCGGTGGACTCCCGTCAGATGTACCGCCACATGGACGTGGGCACGGCCAAGCCCAGCCCCGAGCAGCGGGCCCGTGTGCGCCATGAACTGCTGGATCTGCGGGACCCCGACCAGCCGCTCACCCTGCAGGAGTTCACGGCCCTGGCGGGCAGCGCGATCGCGGCGGAGCATCGCCGCCGGGGGGTGGCCCTGCTGGTGGGCGGCAGCGGGCTCTACCTCAAGGCCCTGCTGGCCGGCCTGCAGCCGCCGGCGGTGCCGCCCCAGCCCGCCCTGCGGGCCCAGTTCGCCGCCCTGGGCCAGACCGTCTGCCACCAGCTGCTGCGGCAGGCCGATCCACGGGCGGCGGAGCGCATCGCCCCGGCCGATGCCGTCCGCACCAGCCGGGCCCTGGAGGTGCTCTACGCCACCGGCAGGCCCCTCTCCGCCCAGCAGAGCCTTCAGCCTCCCCCCTGGCGGGTGCTGGAGCTGGGCCTGGATCCGGCCGATCTGCCCCAGCGCATCCAACGCCGCACGGTCGCCCTCTTCGCCGGCGGGCTGGTGGAGGAAACGGCCCAGCTGATCGATCGCTTCGGTGCCGACTGCCCCCTGCTGGCCACGATCGGTTACGGCGAAGCCGTCCGGCTGCTGCAGGGCGAACTGGCGCGGGACGCGGCCATCGCCCTGACGGAGC
Source organism: Cyanobium sp. CZS25K (assembly GCA_030373325.1). Classification (GTDB taxonomy): domain Bacteria; phylum Cyanobacteriota; class Cyanobacteriia; order PCC-6307; family Cyanobiaceae; genus Cyanobium. The sequence continues at coordinate 5,588 of JAUCZB010000031.1, forward strand.
GGCGCACCCGGCAGTACGCCAAACGCCAGCGCACCTGGTTCCGGCGCCAGCACCAGCCTCTCTGGCTGACGGGCGCGGCCGGGGCCGCAGCTTCGGAGGCGGATGTGCTTCAGCAGGCGCTGAGGGCGGCCACGGGCGGTTTAGGGTGAGGAGCTAACCGCCCCTGTGAATGCCTCCCCGTCCCCGTTTTGATCGCCGTGCTCCCGTGCGGGAGCTGCCCAACATCAACGACCGCATCAGCTACCCCAACCTTCGCGTGGTGGATGCGGACGGCAGTCAACTGGGAGTCATCACCCGAGAGGCGGCCCTTGACGTCGCCCGCGACCGCGAACTGGATCTGGTCCTGGTGAGTGAAAAGGCCGATCCACCGGTCTGCCGGATCATGGATTACGGCAAGTACAAGTTCGAGCAGGAGAAGAAGGCCAAGGAGGCCAAGAAGAAATCTCACCAGACCGAGGTCAAGGAGGTGAAGATGCGCTACAAGATCGATTCGCACGATTACCAGGTGCGCATCGGTCAGGCGGTGCGCTTCCTCAAGTCCGGCGACAAGGTGAAGTGCACGGTGATCTTCCGGGGCCGGGAGATCCAGCACACGGCCCTGGCCGAGCAACTGCTCTACCGCATGGCCAAGGATCTTGAGGAGAGTGCCGAGATCCAGCAGCCTCCCAAACGGGAAGGCCGCAACATGATCATGTTCCTCAGCCCGCGCAAACAGGCCGCCGGCAAGACGGCGGCCCCTGCCGGCTGAGCCGCACCTCAGGGCGCCCGCCGGCCACCTCCTTCCACCAGCACCTGCTGGAACAACTCCAGCAGGAGGCTCCAGCCTTCCGCCTCCGCCGCAGGGCGATGGTCGGGTCGGGCTGAGCACATGAAGCCATGTCCCCCCTCCAGCAGCACCAGCCGGTGGGGGAGGGGCGCCGGCAGGGCCGAAACCCGGGCGGCGTTGGCCGCGGAGAGAGCCGTGATGATCGCCGCCACGTCGGCCGCCGGGATCAGGGGGTCCTCGCTGCCGCAGATGCACAGGAGCGTGCCGCCGATCAATGGCAGCATCGCCAGGCTTGCAGGACCACCACCGGGGCGGCCCGACGCGACGCCCGCCCCATAGAAGTCCACGCTGGCCGCCACCTGGGGCAGGGTCGCCGCCAGCAGAGCGACGTGGCCGCCGAAACAGAACCCCACACAACCCAGGCCGGCTGAGCCGGAGCCGGCGGCGGACGGTGGCAGTTGCTGCTGCAGCCAGTCGGCGGCGAGGCCCACATCGGTGAGCAGCTGATCGGTGCGGGTGCGCTCCTTGTGGCTACGACCCAGCGCCAGGTCGTCCGGGCCATAACCCAGCTCCAGATCAGGGGCGGTGCGGGCGTAGAGGGGCACCGCCAGGGCCCCATAGCCCGCCGAGGCCAGCCGCTGCGCCACGCTGCGGATCCAGCCGTTGATGCCGAACACCTCCGGCAGCACCAGCACACCGCCCCGGGGCGGGTGGTCGGCGGGCCGGGCCCACCAGCAGCGCAGCGGAACCTGGTCCGGCCGCAGCGGGTCGATCTGCAGCCAGGAGGCGACGGGATCGGAAGGGGACAAACCGGCACAGGCCAACCGGCACATGGTCGTATGCCAACGAGGGAATTGTCACGGGTGCCAAAGCTCCTTAGGGTGGCGGCCAGAACCCCTGGCCACACTGGCGTGCGTTTTCACATTCAGCAGGAGAGCGACATCCCGGCGTCGACCCAGCTGTACAACCAGATCTGCTTCGCCATCGCCGCCCGGCACTACCCGCCGGGCCACCGATTGCCGAGCACGCGCCAGCTGGCCATGCAGACCGGCCTGCACCGCAACACGATCAGTAAGGTCTACCGCCAGCTCGAAACCGACGGCGTGGTGGAGGCCATGGCCGGCTCGGGAATCTATGTGCGCGATCAGCAGAACCCGCGCGAGATCAAGCCGCCGCCGGGCCTGCGCAGCAAGGCCCTGCCGGACATCGACCGGGAGGTGCGCCAGAGCGTCGATGGCCTGCTGAATGCCGGCTGCACCCTGCAGCAGGCGCGCGAACTGCTCACCCGCGAGATCGACTGGCGGCTGCGCTGCGGTGCCCGGGTGCTGGTGAGCACCTCCCGCGAGGACATCGGCGCCTCAATCCTGATCGCCGAGGAACTCAAGCCCAGCCTGGAGGTGCCCGTGGAGGTGGTGCCGATCGAGGAACTCGAATCGGTGCTGGAAACCTCCAGCAAGGGAACGGTGGTCACCAGCCGCTACTTCCTTCAGGAGGTGGAGCAGATCGCCAAGGTGCATGGGGTGCGGGCGGTGCCCGTCGACCTCAACGACTTCGGCCACGAACTGGGCATGCTCAAGGAGCTGCGTCCTGGCAGCTGCGTGGGCCTGGTCAGCATCAGCCCGGGCATCCTGCGGGCCGCCGAAGTGATCCTGCACAGCATGCGGGGCAACGAGCTGCTCGTGATGACGGCCAATCCCGACACCAGCAGCCGCCTGCTGGCGTTGCTGCGGGCCTCCAGCCACGTGATCTGCGACAAGCCCAGCCTGCCCCTGGTGGAGCAGACCCTGCGCCAGAACCGCGCCCAGCTGATGCGCCTGCCCATGGTGCACTGTGCCCAGAGCTACCTGGGCACCGCCACCATCGACCAGCTCCGCAAGGAGATCGGCCTCCTGGCGGCCTGAAACCTCCGGACAGAAGACCGGCAGCCCGTAGGTAGACTATAGAGAATTTCTACCATGTGCGGCCATGGGGATGAACATCAAGGACCCCAGGGTCCATGCCATGGCCAAGGAACTGGCCGCACGCCGAGGCACCAGCGTCACGGACGCGGTGCGACAGGCCCTGGAGGCGGAGCTCACCAGAACAACAGCGCCCGGGCCTGACAACGTTCGCTCCACCAAACTGGAAGCGATCCGTCAGATCCAGGCACGCTTTTCGGAGCTGCCGATCAGGGATCCGCGCTCCTCGCGCGACCTGCAGGACAGCCTGTACGACAACCAAGGCCTGCCGATCTGAATGACATCCCCAGCCATGGTCATCGACACCTCCGCCTTTCTGGCCGTGCTGCTCAAGGAAGACGAGGCCGAGGCCTTTTCCGTGCTGATGGCGGAGGCCCCAATGCTGCTGATGTCAGCGGCAACGAAACTGGAAGCCTCGCTGGTGGCCGAAGGAAGCCGCTTCGGTGCCACCAGCGAAGCCGTCGAAGCCCTCTGCCAGGCCCTGGACATCCAGGTCCTGCCCTTTGATCAGAGCCATCTGCTCTGGGCACTGAGGGGCTGGCGCGAGTTCGGCAAGGGCCGCCACAGGGCAGGCCTGAATCTGGGGGACTGCTTCAGCTACGGACTGGCCAGGGCCATGAACATGCCGCTGCTCTACAAGGGGGATGACTTCCAACGCACCGACGTGCGCTCTCCCGAACCGAGCACCTGAAGGACCCCACCATGCTCGATGCACTCAGGGCGGACCTGGCCATCATCCGGCAGCGGGATCCGGCGGCCAGGGGCACCCTGGAGATCCTGCTCTGCTATCCGGGCTTCCACGCCCTGGAGCTGCACCGGCTCAGCCACCGCCTGTGGCGGCTGGGGCTGCCCCTGCTGCCGCGGATGCTGAGCCAGTTGGGGCGCCTGCTGACTGGGGTGGAGATCCACCCCGGGGCCCGGATCGGCCGCGGGGTGTTCATCGACCATGGCATGGGCGTGGTGATCGGCGAGACCAGCGTCATCGGTGACAACTGCCTCCTGTACCAGGGCGTCACCCTCGGGGGCACCGGCAAGGAGCACGGCAAACGCCACCCCACCCTCATGGACAACGTGGTGGTGGGGGCGGGGGCCAAGGTGCTGGGGGCGATCACCGTGGGCACCAACACCCGCATCGGCGCCGGCTCAGTGCTGCTGCGCAACGTAGGCGCCGACAGCACGGTGGTGGGCATCCCCGGCCGGGTGATCCACCAAGCGGGCGCGCGCATCGATCCCTTGGCCCACTCCGCCCTGCCGGATGCTGAGGCCTCGGTGATCCGCAACCTGATGGAGCGGATCGACAGCCTCGAGAGCGACGTGAACCGGCTGCAGGCCTGCCTGCAGGAAGTGGCCGCCGGCAGGCCCCTGAAGGAGCCCTGCAGCGGCAACGCCCAGAACCTGCGCGATCGGGAGATTCTGGAGTTTCTGGGCGAAACCGCGAACGGCGAGGAAACAACCCTCAGGCCGTAACCGCCTGGGGCACCTGGGGCTGGAACATGAACATCGAGTAGATCACGTTGCGTCGCATCTGGGTCATCATCTCCAGGAACATGTCGTAGCCCTCGTTCTTATATTCGATCAGGGGATCCTTCTGGCCGTAGCCCCGCAGACCCACGGACTCCCGCAGGGCTTCCATGGCCTGCAGGTGTTCACGCCAAAGGGTGTCGATCTGCTGGAGAATGAAGAAACGCTCTGCTTCCCGCATCAGACCGGGGCGCATCTGCTCGATCTGGCCCTCCTTGATGTCGTAGGCATTGCGCATCTGCTCCTGCAGGAAGGCCTTGAGTTCCTCCATCGAGAGGCCGCCCACCTGCTCGGGGGAGAGATCCTCCAGCAGGTAGATGAACTCCTTGACCTTCTCCACCAGGCGGGTGAGATCCCACTCCTCGGGCGGCAGGTCGGGGTTCACGTAGGCCTCGACGATGTCGTCGATGGTGCGCTCGCCATAGCCGATCACCTGCTGCTTGAGCTCCCGCCCCTCCAGCACCCGGCGCCGCTCGGTGTACACCGCTTTGCGCTGGTTGTTCATCACCTCGTCGTACTCGAACACCTGCTTGCGCATGTCGTAGTAGTACGTCTCCACCTTCTTCTGGGCCCCCTCCAGGGAACGGGTGAGCATGCCCGATTCGATCGGCATGTCCTCCTCGACGCGGAAGGCGTTCATCAGGCCCGCCACCCGGTCGCCGCCGAAGATGCGCAGGAGGTTGTCTTCGAGAGAGAGGAAGAAGCGGGTGCTGCCGGGGTCGCCCTGGCGGCCGGCCCGGCCCCGCAGCTGGTTGTCGACGCGGCGCGACTCGTGGCGCTCGGTGCCGATCACGTGCAGGCCACCAGCGGTGCGGACCTGCCCCTCCTCCTGCTTGACCACCCCGTCGTACTCGGCCCGCACCTGGGCGATCAGTTCCCGCAGGCGCTGGATCTGGGGATCGTCGGTGGGGGCCTTCTCCGCCGCCTGGGCGATGCGGTCCTCGAGTTCGAGCACCGTCAGGGTGCGGTCGCCCCAGGCCGCCACCAGCTCACGGGAGAAGGTGGACAGCGACTTTTCCGTGTCTTCAGAGAGGCTGCAGGGGTAGAGGTTGCCGATGGCCCGGGCCTCAGAGGCCGGCCTGGAGCTCGGCGCCACGGCGCCGCCGAAGCCCGCGGGGGCCTCGGTGGAGCGCTGCAGGGGCACCGGGGGACGGTGGCCCTCCTCAGGACGCACCAGCCGGGGCAGCAGCACCTCCCGCAGCTTGAGGCGGGCCATGTAGTCGCTGTTGCCGCCCAGGATGATGTCGGTGCCCCGGCCGGCCATGTTGGTGGCGATGGTGACGGCGCCGGCCCGGCCCGCCTGGGCCACGATCTCGGCCTCCCGCTCCACGTTCTCCGGCTTGGCGTTGAGCAGGTTGTGGGGGACCTGCTGCTCCTGCAGCAGGGTGGAGAGCAGCTCCGACTTTTCCACGCTTGTGGTGCCCACCAGGACGGGACGGCCGGACTGGTGCACCTGGGCGGTCTCGGCAGCCACGGCCTGCCATTTCGCCGATTCGGTCTTGTAGACCTGATCAGGCCAGTCGGCGCGGGAGCGTTTCCGGTTGGTGGGAACCACGGCCACTTCGAGCTTGTAGGTCTTCTCGAACTCCACTTCCTCGGTCTTGGCGGTGCCGGTCATGCCGGCCAGCCTGGGGTAGAGCAGGAAGAAGTTCTGGTAGGTGATGCTGGCCAGCGTCTGGGTCTCGGGCTGAATCGGCAGGGCCTCCTTGGCCTCGATCGCCTGGTGCAGGCCATCGCTCCAGCGGCGCCCCGGCATCACCCGGCCGGTGAACTCGTCGACGATCACCGCGTCGGCGTCGCGCACGATGTAGTTGACGTCCTTGACGAACAGCTCCTTGGCCTTGAGGGCGTTGTTGATGAAGTGGGCCCAGGGGTCCTGGGGGTTGAAGAGGTCCTGGACGCCGAGCAGCTGTTCGGCCTTCTGGTAGCCCTCGTCGGTGAGGGTGACGTTGCGCTGCTTCTCGTCGACCTCGTAGTCGCCCTCGGGATCGATGCCGTCCTTGCCCATCTCGGCGGCACGCACGAGCTCATCGGCGATCCGGGCCGCCTGCATGTACTTCTCCTGGGGCCGCTCAATCTGGCCCGAGATGATCAGGGGGGTGCGGGCCTCGTCGACGAGGATCGAATCCACCTCGTCGATGATGCAGTACTGGAACTCGCGCTGCACCACCTCGGCGATGTCGCTCGCCATGTTGTCGCGCAGGTAGTCGAAGCCCAGCTCCGAGTTGGTGGCGTAGGTGATGTCGCAGGCGTAGTTGCGGCGCCGCTCCGGCGGGCTCATGTCCTGCTGGATCAGGCCGACGCTCAGCCCCAGGAAGCGGTGGATCTGGCCCATCCACTCGGCGTCGCGGCGCGCCAGGTAGTCGTTGACCGTGACCACGTGGACCCCGCGGCCGGTGAGGGCGTTGAGGTAGGCCGGCAGGGTGGCCACCAGGGTCTTGCCCTCGCCTGTCTTCATTTCGGCGATCTGGGCGTTGTGCAGCACCATGCCGCCGATGAGCTGGACATCGAAGTGGCGCATGCCCAGCACCCGCTTGCCCGCTTCGCGTACCACCGCGAAGGCCTGGGGCAGCAGTTCGTCGAGCAGGGCCTTGCGCCGAGCGGCCGTCTCAGGCTTCTCCAGCTTCTGGCGGAACTCGGCCGTCAGGCCCCGCAGCTCCTCGTCGCTGAGGGGCTCGATCTCCTCTTCCAGCAGGTTGATGTCGGACACCAGCGGCTGGTAGCGCTTCAGCTTGCGGGCATTGGGATCACCCAGCAGCAGCTTGAGCATGGAGATGGCCTGTCCGTAGTTGCTTACCCTACCATCGCAAAACCGTGGCCGAGAGGGAAGAAACGTGCTGCTGCAAGGGTTCTCGGCGTCTCTTGCGTCGGGGATCCACACCTGCAGGACCCTCCGGCACCGGCCGCCGAGCAGGATTCGCAGCTGATGCGCCCCACCCCGGTCCGTTGAGCAGCGCCACCCCCAGGCCCGAAGCCCCCTCAGTCGCCCCGATCCGGCTGGTCCGCCATGGCGTCCTGTGCCTGCGGCTTCGCTGGCGGCTGGCGGCCCTGGGCGCCCTGCTCGACGGCCACAGCTTCTGGGCCACCGGCCGCCTGCCCTCCCAGCTGGGGCGGATGCTCAGCGGCAGCCAGGTGGTGGTGAGCGCCTGGCAGGGCGGCAGCCTGGTGGGATTCGGACGCGCCACCAGCGACGGCGTGTTCCGCGCTGTGCTCTGGGACGTGGTGGTGGCCGAGGACCACCAGGGCCGGGGCATGGGACGGCGGATCGTTGAAGCACTGCTGGCCAGCCCCGCGGTGGCGGCGGCCGAGCGGGTCTACCTGATGACCACCACGGGGGAGGGTTTCTACGAGAAGCTCGGCTTCAGCCGGGTGGACAGCCAGCGGCTGATGCTGAAACAAACCACCTAGTGCCCCGTCCCGGAGATTTGCGAGCAAAGTCCCTGGAGCTTCTCCAGGATGGAGTCGGCTGTTGCCGTCCAGTTGAACGGGGCCTTGGCCTTGTTGTAGGTCGCCACGAACTGCTCGATTTTCGCGATCAGCTCTTTGACGCTGGAGAAGCTACCCCGCCGGATAGCCCGCTGGGTGATGATCCCAAACCAGCGCTCCACCTGGTTGAGCCAGGAGGCGTAGGTGGGCATGTAGTGCACGTGAAAGCGGGGCCGCTGCGCCAGCCAGGACCTGACCTTGGCGTGCTTCTGGGTGCAGTCGTTATCCACAATCAGATGGACGTCCAGGTCCTCGGGGACGGATGTCTCGATCTGGCGCAGGAAGCCCAGGAACTCCTGGTGCCGGTGGCGGGGCTTGCATTGGGTGATCACCTCCCCGGTGGCGACATCCAGGGCGGCCAACAGGGTGGTGGTGCCGTGGCGGAGTAGTCATGCGTCACCCCCTCCACGTAGCCCAGGACCATGGGCAGCAGCGGCTGGGTGCGGTCCAGGGCCTGGATCTGAGTCTTCTCGTCAACGCAGAGCACCATCGCCTTGTCTGGCGGGTTCAGGTAGAGACCGACGATGTCCCCGCACCTTCTCCACGAAGAAGAGATCGGTGGAGAGCTTGAAGTGCTTCTGCCGGTGCGGCTGCACCGAGAAGGTCTGCAGCCAGCGGTGAACGGTGGTTTTGGAGATGCCCGTGGCAGCGGAGAGGGAGCGAGCGCTCCACTGGGTGCTTCCATCAGCTGGCTTGGTTTGGAGTGCCCGGTTGATCACCTCGACCACCTTGTCGTCCTCGTAGGTGCGCGGACGGCCAGGCCTGAGCTCGTCGTGCAGGCCCTCCAGGCCCAGCTCTCGGTACCGCTTGCGCCACTTGCCGACGGTCATGCCCGTCAGACCCATGCGCTTGGCGATCGATGTGTTGGTTTCCCCAGCACCGCAGGCCAGCACGATCTGGGCGCGCTAGACGATTGAATGGGGTAACAATCTGGATTTGGCGAGGGCCTGCAACTGCTGAAACTTGTCCTCACTGAGGACCAGCGGTGACATCGGACGGCCAAGCGCCAAGGGACACCTCGGGTGACACAACTGATTTTAGACGTTATTTCCGGGACGCAGCACTAGG
>JAUCZB010000032.1 GCA_030373325.1 Cyanobium sp. CZS25K
GTCACGTCCGGATCTGTGGGGGCCTCGGGGGGCAGTTCCCCGGGGCTACCCGGCGCATCGTCCTGGCCTTGGGCCCGCAACAAATTGGCCTCTATCGCTTCCGGCGTCTCGATCAGCGCCAACAGGCCCGTGGTTCGCGCACCGATGGAGCGATCGGCGAGCAAGCGACTCACCAGGCCGTGCTCCCACAGCTGCTCCCCGGTGGATCCGGGAGCAAACAGCTCCTGGCGCAGCACTGCCAGCAGCGACTGCTTGAGGGCATCGAGCTGGCCCGGCCGCAGCCGGCGGCTGTTGGGCAGGCCCTCGGCAACTCCGGCGGGGATGGCAGCGGGGCGATCCGGGTTGTGCTCCACGCTCCAGCTCAAGCCGGTGCCCGGCAGCCCCACAGTCGTGCGCGGCCCACCGCTGCAGCTCACCGGGATATTGAAGGAAGCCCCCCGCCCGCCAACGAAGATCGAGCTCAAGCCCACCCTGGAGAAGTTGAACCTCAGCGGACCCAGGCGCGCGGAGCGGCGGAAACGGAACCCCATGGCAATCAGTCGTCGACCTTGGAGCCCCCGCAGTCCTGCCAGCTGTTCAGCAGACGAGCCAGCTCATCCTTCATGGCGGCCAGCTCATCGATGCGCAGGCTGATGGAGTCCATCTGGGCCGTAATGCTGTGCTTCAGAACGGAGCAGTTGCAGACACCGGAACGCCGAACTTCCAGGATCTTCGTCAAATCGGGAATCGACACATCCATCGCCCGTAGGGCGCGAATGATCGCCAGTTCAGCGAGATTCTCCTGATCAAACAGTCTGTAGCCGCCTTCCGAGCGAGCCTTCGGCTGGAGGAGTCCCGCGTCGCAGTAGAAGCGGATTGTCTTCACCGGTAGACCCGTGCGCCGGGCCACCTCGCCGATGCGCAGGCTGAGAGCGGGTCTCGCAGACGCAGATCCCTGGCTTGCCATGGCAACAACCCTCCACCGGGTGGAAGCTTTTCAACACTAGGCAGCGCCAGGCCACGAGTCGACCCCTCAACACTCTCCACCAGTCGTGCATTACTGGAGACATCCGTTAGGGTGGCCGTCCAGCAGGCCCCCTGCGCTCGCCCCCGACCCATGTCGCTCCTCCCCCGTCCCTGGGCAGTACGGGCGGCAGCCGCAATCGGCGCCAACCTCCTGCTCTCAGCCACTGGCCTGGCTGCTCCAGCCACCGGTTCCGGCGGCGTGCCAGCGCTCTATCCAACCCAGGCAGAAGCGGAGAAAGCCGCCAAGCAGCATTTCAACTGCACCGGCGCCCACAAGATGGGGAACCAGTGGATGCCCTGCGCCAAGCACGGTGACGGCCACGGCTCCGAGTCCTCCCACTGAGGCCGAGCACTCCCATGGCGCAATGTGGCGACAAGCCCAAGCGGATCGCCATCGGTGTGGCGCCCCTGGGGATCATCTCGATCGGCATCGTGCCGATGGGGGTGGTGAGCATCGGTGTGGTGCCGATGGGCGTCATCAGCCTCGGGGTGGTGGGCATGGGTGTGCTCAACGCCTGTGTGGTGGGAATGGGCGTGCTGGTGGTGGGCGTGAATGTGATGGGGGTCTGGTGGGCCGGTCTTGAAGGCATGGGCCCGCGGCGACTGGGGGCTCCTCCCAGTGCCCTGCATCAGCACCATCACAGTTCCGCCGGCCAGACGCCACAGAACTTGATGGCCTACCCCACCCGCGAGGAGGCACTAAAGCAAGCCCGGAAACTGGGTTGCAGCGGCGTTCATGCCATGGGGTCGCTCTGGATGCCCTGCTCCGAGCACCCTCCCTAGGGGCATTCCTGGGACCCGAGCAGCCGATCCAGGCTGCAAGGGCTTGTCTGACGGCTGATGACGCGGATCTACTGGCGATCAACCGTTCTGGCCACAGCTGCAGCCGCCCTGACCCTGGCGCCGATGGCGGCCTGGGCCCATGCCGATGCCCATTCCGGTGGCGGCTTCGTGGCCGGTTTCCTGCACCCCATCTCGGGCCTCGATCACGTGGTGGCGATGGTGGCCGTCGGCTTGTGGGGTGCGGTGCTCGGCCCGCCGGCCCTGTGGGTGCTGCCGGTGGCCTTTCCGATCGTGATGGCCTTCGGGGGGCTGCTCGGTCTGCTCGGGGTGCCGATCCCGGGCGTTGAGATCGGTATCGCCGTCTCGGGTCTGGTGATGGGTTTGATGGTGCTGTGCGAGCTCCGGCCCCCTCTGTGGCTGGCGGCGCTGATCGTCTCCGCCTTCGCGGTGTTCCACGGCCATGCCCATGGCGCGGAACTGCCGGCCGGCAGCAACGCCCTGCTTTACAGCCTGGCCTTTGTGATCGCCACGGGGCTGCTGCATCTGCTCGGGATCCTGCTGGGTGAAACGCGACGCTGGCCCGGTGGCCGGCGCTTTGTGCAAGGGGCCGGTGGGATGGCATGGCCCGGCTGTTCCTCGAGCCCACCGAACTGCTGTTGGTGATCGCCCTGGTGCTGCTGGCGGTGCAGTCCGGCAGGCCCAGCGCGGATCGCCTGCCGTTGCTGCTGCCGCTCGCCTGGTTGCTGGGGGGCCTGATCGGCCTCCAGCTGCCTGCCGGCCTGCTGGTGGCGCTGGGGGTGCGGCTGCGGCCTCGGGTGTTGTCGCCCCTGGTCGCCCTCCTGGCGGCAGCCTTCGCCCTGGTGGCGGGTTCGGCGCTCGCCGGCCACAGCGGCGCTTTGGCGGCCCTGCTGGGGGAGACCGTCGCCATCGCCGTCCTGACCACCCTGCTCACCCAGCTGCTGGCTCCGCCCCATCCCCGCTGGCGGGCCATCGCCGTGCGGGTGGGCGGCAGCTGGATCACGGCCGCATCCCTGCTGATGCTCGGCTGGCTGGTGCGCCATCCGCAGTAGTGCCCAAGCGCCTCCGCAGCCACACAATGGAGACAACGGTTCCAGCGGGTCACTCCCTGGAGGCAACGAGGAAAGTCCGGTGGGGTGCAGGTTCGTCCTGCGCCGAGTCCGGCGCTGTCCCGCAGCTGTGATGGGGGCCATGGCCCTCTCAGTCAGAACGCTCGCCGTGCCCAGCCCATCCATCACCGGCGCGGACCGGATCCCACGAAGACCCCATCCTTTTCGGCCAGGTTCCTGGCCCTGTTCGGCGCTGCCTCAGCCCTGGCGCTGCTTCTGGATCAGCCGGCCCAGGCCCATGGCATCGCCAACGGGGGCATCGGCGCCGGCTTCCTGCATCCGATCAGCGGCGCCGATCACCTGCTGCTGCTGCTCGGCGTCGGTGCCGCCGCCAGTTGCATTTCCTCGCAGCTCCTCCTGTGGGCCTTGGCCGGCGCCATCGGCGGTGGCGTGTTCGGTGCCCTGGGCGGTACCTTGCCGGCCCAGGAGTTCCTCGCGGCCCTTGCGATCACAGCGGTGGCCGTGCTGGTGCTGCGCTGCCTGCGCTCCAAGCAGAGTCCGCAGTTGGGTGCCTGCGCCGCTGTAGTGGCCGCCGCCGTGGCGGTGCACGCCATGCTCCATGGCCTGGAGGCACCGGCCGATGGCTCCGCCGCTCTCTGGTGGCTTGGGGTTTTCACGGGTTCGGTGCTGGTGAGCGGCGGCAGCTTCCTGCTGCTGCGGCGCCTGCCTGTGGCCTGGACCCGTGGTGTGGCGCTACTGCTCGCCCTATGCGGCGGCGTGGTGGCTCTCGGGCCTGCCGGGCTGTTGATCAGCTGAGCCGGACTCGGGAACCCTGGCTGCACCCACCTCGCCACTGCAGATCCGCCCTTACGAGTCAGCCATCAGCGAGGCCGAGGCCCAGCTGGCCTGGGTGGAGCAGAGCCAAGGCGGTGATGGTGGCTGTGGATGCGGCCGGGGCTTTGGTGGCCACGTATTCCCTGAGGCCCAACTCCCTCTGCCTTGGCGCCCATGTGGCCAACACTGGCTACGTGGTGGCCCAGCACTGCCGCCGCCAGGGAATCGGCAGCCGCCTCTGTCAGCACTCGTTGCAGGCGGCGCGGCGGCTGGGCTTTCGGGCGATGCAGTTCAACCTGGTGGTGAGCACCAACACCGCCGGCCTCCGCTGCTGGCAGCGCAACGGCTTTCAGGTGGTGGGCACCCTGCCGCGGGCGGTGATCGGCACCCTCCGCCGCAGGGTCTGCAGCACCGCTGGGCCATTGGCCGCGTCCTCGATCAGCACCGCGTTGGGGCGCAGGCCCTGCTGCTCGAGCGTCTCCAGGCAACCCAGCAGAAAGCGGATCACCTCCGGCAGGCCAAAGCGGTGCCGCGCCGCCCACAGCACCTCGATCTCCAGCACCGCCTGGGGCATGGGCCCCTGAAGTCACCCGATCGGGGGATGGCGCCGCGGGCCGGTGGAGCTAACAGACCAGCCAGACAGAAGCCGCAGTAGTCGCTCTCCGCCTCCCCCTTGAACGACAGGTCGCACGACAGCACCAGCAGGGCGTAGTGGGGCTGGCTGCCGTCTACGCGGGGGAAGGGCTGGCGGATCCAGTGGCGCAGGAAGATCGAGCCCGAGGCCGGGCTGGGGCGCTGCTGGTACAGCGCCGCCCACCAGTAGGCACCGAGGCGTGCTCGGATCTTGATCAGCTCCGGCAGCGGGAACCGCTCAGGACAAAGCGCCTCGCCCGCCTGGCGCCAGTCGGGGATCAGGGTGCAGATGGGCGGCAGCTTGGGCCGTTCTGCCGGGTCCTCGGCGATGGCAGGCAGATCCAGCACGGTCCAGTGCTGGGGCGCTTCCCCCAGCTCCTGCTCGTACAACCAGCCGATCACGTCCTGGTGGTCCCAGCGGGTGAGCACCACCACCTGGGCCGAGAGGTTCGGCTGCTCTCCGCCATCCGGTCCAAGCACCGAAGCGGGTTCGGCGCGCGTCAGCCACACCGAGCGCAGCCAGTCGATCAGCTTCTGCCGCAGCGCCGGGCTCGCCGCATCCCCCAGGCCCTTGTAGGGGTCATCGATGATCCCCAGGCTGTAGCCCTTGCCCGTGAACGGGCCATCCACCCCGGCCGCGATGCAGCCGCCCCGCTGCCGCGTCAGCCAGTTGCCCACCGCCGCCGAATCGCGGGCCAGCAGATGCCCGGTCACCCGGTAGAAGTGGCGCGCCTCGCGGGAGTGGGCATAGGCCAGCTCCGCCGAGTACGACGCAATCGCCGCGAACAGATGCGGGTAGCGCTGCAGGAAGTAGGCCGGGAACAGCTTGGCAACCAGCAGGCGCTTCCCAAGCCGCGGCGGACAGGTGACGATCAAGCGGCTCAGCTGGCCATCGGCCACGGCCTGCAGCAGCTCGATCAGCAGCTCGACCCAGCGGTGGAAGCCATAGCGGGGGTAGGCCTCGGCGATGAAGCAGCGCAGGCTCTGCGGCTCGGCCGGCTCAGCTTTGGCGGCCATCGGCAGGTGGAGCAGGCCGGCGTCGCCCCAGGGATCGAGCTCCGGCAGCAGCAGGCCGGTCACGGCCGTGCCTCCGGCGGCTTGATCGGGGCTCGCAGCAGCCCGCCGATCTCGGCGATCACCCGGAATGCACCGACCGCCGCCGAAAACTGCTCGGCGTCCATGGCCCGACGGGCGCAGTCATTGAGGGCAAAGATCTGCTCGGCCTGGTGCCGGCGACGGTCGGTGATCAGTTCCTCCACCATCCGCTCGCGGGCGAGGTTGAGGTAGCGGTTGATCGTCTGGCTGTTGGTCACCCCCCAGCTTTCACGAGCTTTTTCGTAGATCAACGCCAGTGGAATGCGCTGGGCAATCCACAGCTGCCCCTCAGCGACGCGGCGCTCCACTTCCAGCCGCGAGGGCCGAGGGGTTGGCTGGCTCGCCATCCCCCTGGTGCGACGCGGCGGGTTGGCATGCCCGATCGGCCGGGCCGGATCGGTTGGCTCATACAGCGGCTGGCCGTTGTCGTCTTCGCCGCTGGCCGCGCAGCGCAGCTCCTCCACTGGATCAGCAGGAGGCAGGTCGTGGGCACGCTGCGGCATCGGCTCAGAAGGGCTGGTCCTGGACCTTCGGGGGGCGGATGGTCCAGAAGGCCTTGCCACGCTTCTCCGTCGCGCTGCCCTGCTGGATGGCGTTCTCCTTGGCGGTATTGAGCTGCTGCTCGATCTGCTGCACCGCTGCGGGGAACTCGTAGCTCAGACGGCCGGGACTGTGGGAGAAGGCCCAGTCGTTGTGGCAGAAGGAGGGATCCAGCTGGCCGGCGGCCATCGCCTCGCTGAGGGCTTCCAGCAGCGGCTCGAGCTGCTGCTCCAGCTGCTTCTGCTGAGCCTTGATCGCGGTGATCGCATCGAGCAGGGCATCGATGGCGCCCGCCGAATCCGGCGCTGCTGACGACGCCGAGGCAGCTTCAACAGGGGCAGCAGGCATCACCATGGACAGGGGATTCAGAGGCCAGCAGGACAGAGCCCGCCAGGGCTTCACTGTATGGGCTCTGTCTTAAGAGCCGCAATCGCAGCGGCTGTTAATTCCTAATCGGCCTCTCGCTGTGCTCAGAAGGGCCTGTGGGCAAGGCAGTAGCGGCTCCAGGCGGCGGCCCAAGAGCTCAGGCACTGCTCACGGCTGTAGAAGGTGCTGGTGAATGCCTCGCCGGGCTTGCTCCAGATCGTCTGGCCCAGCTCGTAGTGATTCCCCTGGGCAGCCTCCAGCACCATGGAGCCGCCCAGCTGAGCAGCAGTGGAATAGGGCCGTCCATGAGCCGAGAGGGTCCTGAGGTCGTAGAGCACCCGCACCTCCCTTCCCCGCCGCTCGCTCAGGGCTGTTGAGACGTAGGCGCCATCAAAGGCACCGGCCAAGTTGCGTGTCATGCAGCAGGTGAGCCGCTCGCTGGCAATCACCTCCACCTCATCCCAGAGCGGCAGCTGCAGCAGCGGCAGGATCCAGTCCCGGTACGAGTGATGGCCCGGCAGCGTCTCGGCTTCCAGCAGGGCCTCGGCTGCGCTCATGCCCACCAGGAAGCGGGCCTGGCTGTAGCGCTCCAGGGCCGCGTGCACCGTGGTGCCGCGGGGCTCCCAGATGGGGCGCTTGGCCTCGATCGCGCGTTTGGCCGTATCGCTCAGCCCGTGGGCCAGCACGCCGGTGATCGAGACCGGGAACAGGTGATCCCCCAGCCAGTAGCGGTGCGCCGCCTCATCCCGCCAGAGGCCGGGGATGGGATCCAGCCAGGTCGCCGTCAGCATGGCCGTTTCCCTTGCAACGGGCCGTGACCGCGAGCGTCACAGCCGAAATCCCGCTCGAGAGCAGGGGTTGAGCAGACCCCGTGACGTTGTAACCCTCTTTCTCTAAATAGAAGCATTAGCAAGCAGCAGTGTGTCCTTACGCAGGTGTGCATGGGTGTCTGTGTGTGTGAGGGTGTCTCCCCCCGGCGAAAAGCGTTACAGCGTTACAGCCGCTGTGATCGCCTGCACCGCAGTCGATCTGGGCATAACGGTGGGGTGTTGCGGGGTGTCATGGCTGTGACGCTGAACCTCAGAGAACCGCCAGTGGAATCGCCACCGCTCGCGTGACCATGCCGGCGCCGCAGAAGCGCACTGGCCCGCGGCGTTGAGCGCCAGCCAGGCGCAACAGCACCACCGCCCAGCCATGGGCCCAGGCCGTCTCCCGCAGGATGTGGGCGATCGGTTCGGCCGTGTTGCTCACCAGCAGATGGGGCGGCTCCAGTCGCAATCCCTGGCGGGCCAGGGCCTGCCCAGCCAGCTCGGCGCTGATCTCCAGGTCATGGGCCTGGTGGGCAGCAAGCTCCACCAGTTCGCCAATCGTGCGGGTGACGCTGCGATCGGGGCACTCCACCCGCAACTGGTGCTGGAGGATCGTCTGAATACAGCGCTGCTCATCGCTGAGCTCGGTGCTCTGGCTGTAGCTCTCCCAGTCGTGGCAGGCGATGCACTGCTCGGCCTCCTCCTGGGTGGGGACGACATCGCTGAGCAGCGACCAGGCGCCGGCCATCAACGTGCCGTACTGATCGCCCAGCCGCTGGGAATCGAAGTGCCGCGCCGCCGCGCGGGTGAACACCCCCTCGGCCTGACGGATCATCGGGATCAGGCCCACGGTGCGGGCAATCAGGCGACGCCCCAGCTCGCTGGAGATGTGGCGGTCCAGGTCCCGATCGAGCGAGGCCCAGTGCAGCTCCCGCTCGCCCTTCGGCAGCTCGGCAGGGTTGCGGAGGGTGAGCTGGGCAAAGCGGCTGCGGTCCGCCCCCTGCTTGAGGGCTGTGGCGATCGAGCTGAGCAGAAACATCGAGCGCACCCGGTAGCGGCTCACCTCCCCGCTGGGGGAGCCCTTGAGGAGGGCCGCCCCGCTCTCGCTGCTGGCCACCCGCGCCAGCGACAGGATCCCCTGCATCCGCTGCTGATCCGGCCGCTCATTGCTCTCGGCCTCGTCAAACACCACCGGCATGGCGTCGGAGCAGATCGACTGGCGCACCGCTGCTTCTGTGGTCGAGCCACTCACCGGCAGGGCAAAGTCGCCCAGCAGGGGAGTGATGTAGCGCTCGAGGATCGCGCTCTTCCCCGAGCCCGCACCGCCTGTGAGCCACACATGGGGCCGCCAGCGCAGCGAGCCGCAGATCGGCCCCAGCACCACCCAGCCCACCAGCAGGGTGCCGGAGGCGGGCACATCCCAGTGGAAGCGATTGGCGATGCTCACGATCACTGCCGCCTCCTTCACCGAAAGCGGCGCCACATCGCCCGGGCCATCGAGCCGCGGCATGCGCTGGTAGACGTAGCGCGAGCGGAAGGGCGTGGTGATCAGGTGCTCCCCCTCGGGGGTGACCAGTCGATCGCCCAGGTGCAGCAGAGGCCGGCCGTCATCCCACCAGGCCCCGCGGCCGCGGATGCGATCGGGGGTGAACAAGCCGGCAGCGATCGAGCGCTCGTAGAGGTCACTGGCCACCGCCGACCAGTTCACGCCGGTGCGGCTGGGGTACAGGGTTTCCCAGTGGGCCAGGGGTGCCAGGGCCACCAGATGGGTGGCGGTGTGAGCCGAGCGGCTCAACCGCAGCACCTGCCCGGTGCGGCCGGAGCGGTAGTAGCTGGCCTCGCCGTCGTAGCCGAGGCACTGGAACGGCGCCCCGCCGCCACCACCTGCCGGTGACTCAGCGGACGTGGGCTCCTGCTGATCGGCTTCTGCGTCCTGGTTCGAGGCACCTTCCGCAGCCGGCAGCGCCTGCAGCCACTGCTGCAGATGCTCGGCCGCTTCTGCCGGGCTCCAGTCGGCATCGGCCAGATCCCATCCCTGCGGCAGATCGGCCGGCGGATCCACCAACGCGACGCGGCAGCCCTGCTCGCGCAACAGTGCGGCCAGCCGCGCCATGGCCTTGCTGCCTGGCGCGTCGGCATCGGGCCAGAGCGTCACCGCCCGCCCCGCAAGCCCCAGTGGGGCCAGCGGTTGCCAGTCGGCCTTGCCGATGGCGTTGGTGCCGTTGGCCCAGCTGATCACCACGTGCTCGGGGTACAGCAGCGCGGCCGCATCGGCCGTGCCCTCCCCCTCCACCACCAGCACCTGAGCCTCTGGCCGTTCGGCTAACCCCGGCAGGCCGTAGAGGGGCCGTGGCGCTGGCCACTCGCAGGAGAAGGGATCGCGGCGGCTTGGGCGGTGCCAGCCGCCATCGAGCCAGACCCGATGCAGAAAGCCCTTGCGGCCGCTGCGGCCAGGGCAGAGCCGCTGAATCCAGAACAACTGGGCGCCGCTGGCGTCGCGGTAGCACCACTGGGCGATCGCACCCCGCTCCAGCTCTGGCGGCGCGGCATCTGCAGGCGGCACCTCGGGTTGGCGCCATGGCCGACTGGCGTGGCCGGGGAGGCCTGAGGCCGCAGGGACCTTGCCTCCGCTGCCGTTGCCGCTGGACACCGGTTGGGGCCGATGCCGACCATTCCCTTGCGCCTCCAGACCGAGAAAGCGCTCCACCTCCTCACAGGCCTGGCGGAAGCTCCAGCTGCGCACCCGCATCAGCAGGTCCATCCCTGTCCCACCACCGCCGAGGTGGTCCTTGCCGCCGCACTGGTTGCAGAACCAGGAGCCGTTGCCGTCCCTGTCGTCAAAGCGGTACCGATCCCTCCCCCCGCAAGCAGGGCAGGGCTGGTGGCGGTTGCTGAGCTGCTCGGCAGGCAGTCCTGCCAACACCTCGAGGATGTCCCTCCAGCGGCCATTGGCCGCGATCATCACGTCGGTTGTCATGGCTGTCGCTGCGGATCAACGACGCTCAGCGGTTGCCACAAGCGCAGGCCCCGGCAGGGCCTGACCGGCCTGTTCTGCCGCGATCGCCGCGTCGATCACCTGGCGCAGCACCGCCGAGCGACTGAGGGTTCCGTGCAAGCGGCGCTGGTCCAGCCAAGCCAACTGCGCCTCGGTGATGGAGATGCTCAGGGGTGGCGCGAAGGAGGCCATGGATGTCTGACGTTCTGAGCACAGCCTAAGCACACCCGGCAGAGCTTGATAAGTTGAACATTGATGAGACCTCCAGCTCAGTGCAAAGCCGCCGCCTTGCCCATCGCCCCGATCGTTCTGCGCGACTACCAGCAGCAGCTGCTGGCCGACCTCCGCGCCGCCCTCAAGGTCCACCGCCGGGTCTGCGCCGTCATGCCCACCGGTGCAGGCAAGGGCCAGACCATCGGCGCCATCGTCCAGGGGGCGGCCGGCAAGGGCCGGCGGGTGCTGGTGCTCGCCCACCGGGCCGAGCTGATCGAGCAGCTCACCGGAACTGTGCGCGCCTGGGGGCTGGAGCCTGACGTGATCGCTCCTGGCCAAACGCTGCAGGGACGGCAGGTCGCCGTGGGCTCGGTGCAGACCGTGGCCCGGCGGCTCGAACGTCTCCCGCCACCGGATCTGATCATTCAGGACGAGGCCCACCACCTGGTCGCCGGCAACATCTGGGGGCGGATCATCAACGCCTGGCCAGATGCCCATCTGATCGGCAAGACCGCCACCCCGGAACGCCTCGACGGGAAGGGACTGGGCGTGGAGGCCGGCGGCTATTTCGAGGCCCTGGTGCTGGGGCCCTCAGCGGCCTGGCTGGTCGAACAGGGCTGGCTGGCCAGGCCCAAGGTCTTCTCCTGGCCTGGAGCCCGCAACAGCAAACTGCATCGCCGCATGGGGGAATTCGATCTTGAGCAGGCGGCACGCGCCTACGGGGACCGGGCCGCGATCGGGGATGCGGTCTCGCACTACCGCCGCCGGCTGCACCCGGGCACGGCGATCTGCTTTTGCTGCACGATCGAGCACGCCGAACAGATGGCCGCGGCCTTCCGCGCTGCGGGAATCCGGGCCGCGGCGGTGAGCGGCGGCACCCCAGCCGATGAGCGCAAACGCCTGATCGCCGGGCTCGGCACTGGGGAGGTGGAGGTGCTCAGCAGCTGCATGATCATTTCTGAGGGCACCGACATCCCCTCAGTCGGCGGCGCAATCCTGATGCGCCCCACCGCCTCCCTGAGCCTCTACTTGCAGATGGTCGGCCGGGCTCTGCGTCTCGCGCCGGGGAAGCAGGAGGCGGTGATCCTCGATCACGTCGGCAATGCCCATCACCATGGGCTTCCCACCGATGAGCGCGAGTGGAACCTGGCCGGTCGACGCCGCCGGGAAGCTGTCTCGATTCCGATCAAGGACTGCCCCGTCTGCTTCTGCAGCTGCCCCAGCGCAGCGCAGGTTTGCCCCGACTGCGGCCACCTGTTTCTGGCCGACGAGCGCGATGAGCAGCGCCGCGGGCTCCAGCAACTGGAGGGCGAACTGGTTGAAGTCACGGGCGCCGCCCGCCACCGGCCCGAACCCAACCAGCAGCAGAGGCCCCGCCGCACGCACCCGGCTGCCGGCTGCCGGACCTTCGAGCAGCTGCTGCAGCGCGAGCAGGAGCGTGGCTACAAACCAGGCTGGGCCCGGCATGTGTGGGCGGCAAGGCAGCACCACACGGCCAAGAGCGGTACGCTTTGACGTACGGGTGAAGGCCATGTCATGACCACCGTGTCCGCCACAGAAGCACGCAAGCGGCTCTACGCCCTGATCGACGAGGTGGGGCAGTCCCACGTGCCGGTGCAGATCACCGGCAAGCGCAGCAACGCTGTGCTGCTGTCCCAGGACGACTGGCGCGCCATCCAGGAGACCCTGCATCTGGTCTCGATCCCTGGCATGCGTGAATCGATCATCGAGGGGATGGCGACCGATGTCTCCGAACTGAGCACCGAACCGGGCTGGTGAGCTGGACGGTCCTCTTCACCAAGCAGGCCCAGAAGGACGCTCGCAAACTCGCTTCCGCATCCCCTGCTCTCAAGCAGAAAGCTCAGGCCCTGCTGGACATCCTTGCCGTCGACCCCTATCAGCAGCCCCCTCCCTACGAGGCCCTGGTCGGCGATCTGCGAGGGGCCTGCTCAAGGCGCATCAACATCCAGCACCGCCTCGTGTATCAGGTGCTGGAGGAGGAGCAGATCGTGAAGGTGCTGCGGCTCTGGAGCCACTACGAGTAGCCCCGCCCGGCAACAGGAGGCATGGCCTCCTCCCCCAGCGAACACGAGATCCAGCAGCGCATCCGCCTGGCCTGCGGCCGCGGTGTCCCGCGTCAACCCCCTTGGCCGACGCTTTGCATCAATAAAAAGTTACCCATTTCATTTGACGCCTGGTAACACTGGGCTCTCGGCTTTCCCCATCGGTTGCTCCAGGCCCTGCCGTGGTTCAAGGGTCTCCTGGAGTTCCCTCTCGATCTGAGCCAGCCGGTAACCGCTGACCCGCCGTTGCATGGTTCTCAGGTGCCGCATGCCGTAGCGCTCCGGGTCCTTCTTGATCAGCCGTTGCATCAGTTCCTTGGGGGTGACGATCGGTTCCTCGGCCAGCCACTGCCGAATCCGTTCGGCATCGGCCTCGAATGGATCGATGCGTGTCCGTTTGCCAGTGCGGGGTTTCGCTCGTTTGGGCCTTGGCTGGCTGTCCTTCCACAGCAGCTGGAGCCCTGAGAGGAAGCTCTCCAGGGAGCGGTTTTCTGCATCGGGATCGGCCAGGGCCGTGGTGGTGCCTCCGGGATTTGAGGCTTGCTCACCGCTGGCCAGCAAGGCCAGCTGCGCCTGGTGGCGGCGGATCGTCTCCAGCAGGGCCATCGGATCGCTGCTCTGCTGCAGCTCCTGCAGGGCCCTGGCCTTTTCCTTGCTTACCTGACCGGTGGCCAGCAGCCGCTGCAACGGCGTTCGCGGTGGGTGGTGCTGCCGTTTGATCCGGCCGCCCTCCCGCACGCTGCTTTTCAGCTTGAACGACGGCTGGAACAGGTTCGTGAACAGCCGCAGGGCGGCGTACAACTCACCGAGCAGCCGGGCAGCCTCCAGGCTGACCAGGCGTTCGTAGCCCACCACCCGACGCACCAGCACCCCGTTCTTCTGCTCCACCCAGGCCTGATCGTTCGATTTGTAGGCGCGGGATCGGGTGAGTTTGATCCTGTCCTCTGGCCGATCGCACCAGGCCTCCATCAGCGTGTTCATGAACACTGGGTCGTTGTCGGCATCGATCCCCCGCAGCGGAAAGGGCAGCTGCCGCCGGATCAGCTGCAAGGCCATCAGCACCACGGCCCCGTCACGCTGCAGCAGAGGCAGGCTCTCGCTCCAGCCCGTGGCAATGTCGGTGGCCACAAGCGTCCAGAGGAACCGACCCTCCATGCGGCCACCGCAGTGGGCCACCAGGTCGATCTCCAGCCAGCCCGGGTCGTGGTGGTCCTCCCAGCCCTTGAAGGTGCGTACCGGCACCCGCCGCCGCACGGCGCTGTAGGCCCGTGGTGGTCGCCGCCAGCCGTTGCCGCCGCTGGCTTTGCGGATCGGGGAGAGCAGCCGATCGATCGTGGCGCTGCTCATCGACAGCACCTTCTCTCGCATGTCCGGCTCCAGGTTCATATGGCCGTGGCGCTCCAGCGAGGCCACCAGCAACGGCAGCAACGCCTGCAGGCGCTTGCCACACAGCCGATCCGAGGCTTCCCAGAGCGGCAGCAAGGCCTCCAGCACCTCAGGGCCATAGCGCCGCCGGTGGTGGGGACGTTCCAGCGCCCCAGCGTGGGATCTCCCCGGTTTTGGCGGTTCCTGTCGGTTCAGGCTCCGGAGCAGCGATTTGCGGTGATACCCCGTGAGCTGCTGCAGTTCATCCAGCAGCCGACGCTTCCCGGCAGCACTCAGGCCCCCGTAGCGCTGGCGGGCCGCCGCCAGAGCGGCCCGTCTGCGCTGCGGATCAGGGCCGGACGCACCAACCTTTCGCATCCCCCTCCCGAGCGAGCCTGCAACCATCGCCTCACAGCTGCCTGCAACTGATGCAACAACTTTAGGCTGGTAGCACTTTTAACGATGCAATGCGCCGATTCGCGACAACCAAGTTGGCCGGTGAGGGCCCCCAGGTTGTCGCCGGCGA
>JAUCZB010000033.1 GCA_030373325.1 Cyanobium sp. CZS25K
GGCGGAACCCGCCTACGTAATTGACGCGACCCGCCTACGTAGTTGACACCGGGCACCTGAAGTGGTGTAATTCAGGAGGGGCGCTACCCACCACGCTGGCGCCGGCCTTCCTGTCGATCTGATGCAGCCCTTGGAGTAACCCAGGCGTTTGCGAGAACCAGAAGGCCTCCCCGTCACTGGCCAGCAGCGGCAGCCGGGTGGTCAAAGGCGATGAACTTCAAACTTGCTTCAAACGAGAAGATGGCCTGGCTTTGCGCTCAGGCCCTCGCCAGGCATGTAACTCCTGAAATCTTCAAGGCTTTGCAGTGACCATGCTTCTCATCGACCTCCTGGTGGATCTGACCTGAAGAAAAGGGCCCGAAGCCCTCACCCTCAGAAGGGCTGCAGCATGAGGTCGACGAGCGCCGGCCCGTGTGTGGAGGCAAAGGCTGGCGGGGGCACTGGCCCTGGCCGATTCAGGCGGCCCAGTCCACCAGTTGCAGACCATCGATCCGCCTGAACTCACCCACGTTGTGGCTGACCAAGGTGGCGCCGATCGCCAGGGCATGACAGGCGATCCAGAGATCGTTGGCGCCAATGGGCGTGGCACGGCGCTTCAAGGCGTTGGCTTGAACGGCATAGTGCTGGCAGATGCCCGGCCCCTGCGGATAAAGCACCGGCACAAGCCGCTTCAGGCCTTCCAGCTGCTGCAGGGTGGCTTTCCGGCGCTGGCTGCCTTCCGCTCCGCGCAACAGCTTGGCCCAGGTGATGAACGACATGGCCAGGGTGTCGTCGTCGCTGATGGCGTCGATGCGCTCGGCCACCTGGGGCGGGTGGTTCTTGCTCAGGTAAATGAGAATGTTGGTGTCCAGCAGATAGATCACGGAGCTTCCCGTTCCTGCACCGGGAGCTTGTCGGCCTGTTGCTGCTCCAGAGCGTCAACGAAGTCGGCGTCGAAGCCGCTGAGGGCTCGCAGCAGAGCCTGGCCGCGTTGGCTGGGGCAAGGGTGAATGAGCAGATCACCGTTCGCGGTGCGGCTGATCTGCACTCGCTCGCTGCTGAGGCGAAACTCAGAGGGAATGCGCACGGCCTGGCTGTTGCCATTCATGAACACGCGGCTGGGGAGGACCTCCACGGGGCAATTCCTCATGTGTGTACCCAGCAGTGTAGACGCGCGGCCCTGCTGTCGGTGTCCCCGTGCTGGGATCGGCAACTCCTCTGGTCTGCGGTTGCCGGCCGCCTTTTACCGCGATCACCCCCAGTTCGCCAGCGCCGCTGGCCATGTGGAGGTCTTGAACGACACCACCTTGCTGCTGCGGATGGAGTCGCCTTCCCAGTCGGAGGGTGAGGCTGATGACGACAGCCTGATGCTCGGGCTCTTCCTCGATTTCCTCAGCCGCCAGGCTCTCACGGCCGATGACGGCCCTGTGCCTTACACCGAGGCAATGGCCGCCGAGGACGACGACCTGCTCGCCGGGGTCACCGTCGATTTCGGAGGGGAGGTACCGGGGGCATGAGCTCGCCCCCCTCGTGCGCCATGGCTGGGAGATCGCCTTCCAGCCCAACCTCTTTGCGCGGCAGTATGCCGAACTCAAGGCAGAGGTGAAACACCTCAAACAGGAGCTGGCTCCTCAGGATTTCGTTCAGCACCCCCGGGTGAAGCTGCTGGCGGCGGTGATGGAAGGGATCAAGGAGCGGATCGCTGCTGATCCCTATGCCAGCCGCTTTGCCCTCCGCGGACCCCTGCGCCGCTACGGCCGGCTCAAGGGTCTGGGTCTGCCGGATCGCTATCGCCTGTTCTTTCGGCCGTTTGAGGCGGAAGGTCGGCGCCTGCTGCTGATCCTCTGGCTGGGCTTCCCCCGCAAGGAAGGGGATCGCAACGATGGCTATGCCGTCTTCTCACGCCTGGTGCAGCGCGGCGAACTCCCCGAGGACTGGGAGAACCTGCAGCGCGAGCTTGACGCCGGCGCTGCCGCACACGGCGCCACAAACCCTGCGGTCTTTGGCTCCGTGGCCCGCGATCAGGCCAGACCCGACAGCGATCTGGACCTCCTGGTGGATCTGCGTTGACCTGATTCGCCGGCGCAACCTCAAGCCAACAGCTCTGGCCTCTGCTGAACGGGATGCGATTCCTCTGTCAAGGAGCCACCAAGCGGTTCAGCGACAGGTGTCGCCCTTGTCATCCCTGTGCGGCCACCTGCAGAAGGTTGACATCTGCTTCAGATCGCAGCTGCTACCAGAGCACCTGGCAGGGGAAGGGTTGCAGCGCTGGATCCAGGCTCACCAGGGTGAGGTTCGACAGTTCCGCCTGGGCGGCAAGCAGGCGATCGAAGGGATCCCGGTGCGCCATCGGGTAGCCGCCGGCGCGCAGGCCGTGCTGGAACTGAATCGGCAGCAGCTCGAAGCCCTGGCTTGCCAGAAGCTCCGGTAGACCGGTGAGAAGCTCAACCGCGGCAGGCAGTTTGCCCAGGCGCACCTTGGTGGCGATCTCCCAGCCGGAGGCTGCACTCACGACGACACGAGCGGTGGGATCGGCCATGGCGGCATAGGCTGCCTCTGACAGGCGATCAGGCTCGGCAAGCCACCAAAGCAGGGCGTGGGTGTCGAGCAGATACTCCGCTCTCACAGCAGGGGCTGCTCCAACGCGGCGAGTTCCTCCTCCGGTAGCGGCTCCAGCAGCACCATGGGCGGCGGCAAGGGGATGCGGCCGGCCAGGACGCCCGGTTGCCGCTGGGGCGTGGGCTGCTCAAGCGGCACCAGCCGCGCCCAAGGCCGCCCGCCTTTGGCGACCACGATCGTTTCGCCCGCATGGGCGGCATCGATCAGGCGGGAGAAGTGCGTCTTGGCCTCGTGCACGTTCACGGTTCGAGGGGAGGGGATGTCCATGACGCAGGACCGAGCCGAACACCTCAGAGATTAGTCCACCTGTGGACCAACTGGAGCAGGTTCCGGTCGTTTGCGGTCGCTGGGTAAGGCGAGTCGCCTTACGGTGAATGGGTGGACACCGTCACGTTGACCTCCAAGGGGCAGCTCACCATTCCCAGGCAGCTTCGCGATGCCCTGGGTCTGGGGCCTGGCTCCAGGTTGCAGGCAAGCCTTGACCCGCAGGGCTGGCTGGTGCTCGTGCCCTCGAAAGACGAGCGTGCCATTGCTGCCTGCAGGTGGAATCACGGCGCTCCGGTCGGATCCGGCTGAAGGTCTACGGGGTGGAGAAGACTCTGGTCGACTGCTTCCGCCATCGCCGCAGGCTGGGCATGGAGCCGGTGCTGGAGGCCCTGAAGGATGCGATCAGCCAGCATCGGCTGAACCTCGATGAGCTCTGGCGTCAGGCGCAGGCGCAGCGCATGCAGCGGGTGATGACTCCGTACCTGGAAGCCCTGCTGTGAAGACCATGCGGCTGCTGGACCCGCCACCATTGGGGTGATGCGGGTCAGCTCGGTAGGCGAGTGGCCAGATCAGCCGGCACCCGGAAAACCTCGCGCTTGCCGTCCTTCTCGGGGGTAAGCAGGCCGCGGCCTGCCAGCTTCTGCAGATCGCTCCGGGCGGTCTGGTTGCTGACGCCATGACTGTTCTGGTGGGAGAGCACTGTGTAGCGGAACCCTGCATGGCGCAGGGCATGGCGCAGCAGGGCCAGCTGGCGGTGGTTGAGCCCATCGGTGCCCTCCAGGCGCCGCTGCAGCACGGCCACCTCATTGGCCTTGCGCTCCAGATAGGCGTGCAGGTTCGTGATCGCCTGCTGGATCACCGTCACCTGGGCCAGCAGGAAGTAGGTCAGATCGTTGTCATCGGTCTCGCAGAGCAGGAATGAGCGCTCGTACCTCGCCCGGGCCTGGTTGATCACCGAGGAGATCGAGATGAACTCAAACAGCCAGTACCCCTGCTTGAGCATCGACCAGTAGAAGAGCGCCCGGGCCGTGCGGCCGTTGCCATCGCAGAACGGGTGGTCATAGGCCAGCCAGAAGTGCAGGGTGATGGCCCGCACCACCGGATGGATGAACGCCGCCGGGGTTTCACCGTTGGCGAAACGGCACAGCTGCTCCAACCGCTCTTCCAGCTCTGTGGCTGCCGGCGGGACGTGGAACACCGTTCCGTAGATGTCATCGACCACCACTTCCATGCCGGGGGGGCGCAGCCGGCCGGCATCGGCGGGGTCATCCAGCGTCTTCTCGCTCACCAGCTGATGCAGATCCAGCACCAGCTGCGGAGTCAGGGGGTGATCCTTGAGTTCCCGGATGCGCTGCATCGTCCGGAAGTTGTTGAGGATCATCTGTTCGGAGCGATCCCTCGGTGCGCGGTGGCTGCGGATCATGGCCTTGGCCACATCCCGGGTTGTCGCGGCGCCCTCCATCTGGGAGGAGGTGATCGCCTCCTCCATCAGTGAACTCAGCAGGTAGCGATCGCGTGTGGAGGGCGTGGTGACGGCCTCCGGGGCCATCACGCTGGCCCCGGCCTTCATGTCGATCTCATGCAGACCCTTGAGCAGCAGCGGCGGCTGGCAGAACCAGAAAGGGGTGCCTTCGCTGCTGAGCAGGGGCAGCGGAGTACCGGTGCCGCGTCTGGAGAGCTTTTCCGCCAGCCACCACTGCTCATGGCTCAGGCCTTGCGGGGTGGGGCGGCGGCGCAGCTCATCCCAGTGGAGATAGTGATCCCCTCCGCTGGTCTGGGCGAGCTGCGCGAGCACGGGCATGGCCGCATGCAACCCGCCGGCCTGGGCGAGCAGTGCCTCCAGCGATGGAGGTCTGCGGGGCAGACGGGTGGGCAACTCCCAATGAACTCCTAATTTTGTCCAAATTAGGAGGTTGTTAGGAGTTGCGCGAGGTTCGCGCAGCACTCGGGCATCTCGGGCATGGCTGTGCGCTCCTGCCTCGTCCTGCCCTGCTGTGTGCCAGGCATGGTGAAGCCGGCGGTTCTGGCTGCACCCTGGCCCGCAAGGCCAAGGGAGCGGTGCGCTGGACGCAGCTGCGTCAGCAGATGAGCGGCCGCGAGAAGAAAGGCACCAATGCAGCTCTGGCTGATCAGGCGATGCGGGCACCCTGGCTGAACTCGGTGTCGGCGAGGTCTGCGAGGGGCCCCGTGGGGGAGGCGGCTGTGTCCCATTGCTTTGCGACGAAAAGGCCATGACTGAGCCTCAATGTGGAGGTTTTGTCGCATGGTTGGTTCATGCCCCCCGTCCTGGACAGGAAAGAAACGGCCCTCAAGCTGGCCCGCAGCCGCGGCCTCCTGCGCGCCAGGGAGGCCACGGCGGCTGGCGTTGATCGTTCGACCCTGGTGCGGCTGTGCGACAGCGGCCTGCTGGAGCGGCTGGAGCGCGGGCTCTACGGCCTGCCGGCCGCGGCCGTTCGCGAGCACGTTGACCTGGAGATCGTCGCCAAGCGGGTGCCCCAGGCGGTGTTCTGCCTGCTGACGGCCCTGCGGCTGCACGGTCTGGGGACACAGCAGCCCCGCCGGGTCTGGATCAGCCAGCATCGGCTGAACGTCGATGAACTCTGGCGTCAGGCGCAGGCGCGCAGCGCATGAAGCGGGTGATGACTCCGTACCTGGAAGCACTGCTGTGAAGGCCAACCGGGCCGCCTCTATCCGCCACAGCGGTTGCTGAACCGGGCCCGGCAGGAGCAGGAGACCTTCGATGCGGTGCTGAATCGCTTCGATGGCGCTTAGTAGCGGGAAATCAAGTCATACCGTCAACACGAAAATAGCCAAGAATCGTGTCGGGATTGCAGATTGATAGCTGCACGTGTGTCTTGTTCTTGAAGCCCGATCCTGGATAGACCATGGTACCTTCTTCGATAACACCATAAACGCTGTCATACGGGACTTCCTCTATGCGCCTTCTAAGCTCATGCACCATTTGAATCACGGCGCAGTCGCACTGACGCCTCAGGTAAATTCCATTTGTGCGATTTGAATTGATGGGCAGTGGAGTCCCTGCTATTTGTAAAGAGTTTTTGTTGCTCGGTATGCAAGGGCCAACTCGTCCATGACCCCATAGTCGGTGAGGTTGAGGCAGTTTCCTGGGTACGCGAAAGCCCCCAGCACAGATGGCCCTCCCATCTCTTGGGGAAGACGCTTTTTGCGATCTATTGCCCAAGCGAGTGCTCGCTCGGGGCTGTCAACCCAGAAGTAAATTCCTGGCCCTAGCCAGTCGTAATCATTTTCGCTTGGCTGGAGTGTCTCTTTCCTGCTTAGAACAGACTCGGCGACATCTTTGCCACAGCCGTGATAAAGAATCAGGGGGCCAAGCCTGTTCTTAGGCCGTGTGGGCATCCTGGATGCGATATGGAGGGCTCAGTTGGCCGTCAGCATCGATTAAGCCTGCATCCATAAGGAATTCGCGCGCAAGGATTGGGTCGCGCAGCTCTCTCAAAAGAGCGTCTACTTGCTGTCTTGACAGCTGTCTGGAGCTTTCGGTCGGATTTTTTGTGGTGGGAGTGGAGACTGCCATGCAGAAGGTGGAGTGGCCATGGCGAAGCGTGACGGTAGGTCCTTGGTGGGCCGCTTCTCGGTAGGCGCTGCAACTTTCATCATCAATGCCCGCGGGGGTTCTCTCCAGCACAGCTGACGTAATGGACCCGCCCTCCTGGGACGCAGACAAGTCCTACGGCGCCTGCTCACTCAGCAGCTCCGCCAGCCAGAGGGGCAGCTCGGCACGGACGGATACCAGGGCATCCCACTCCTCGGGCGGCAGCACACGGCGGAGCGTCAGCAGGGCCGCTGAGGCCTGATCTGGGCCAAGCCAGGTGAGTGCCCGGATCGCCTGACCGGCGGGGCGATCGGGCAGCAGGAAGTTCCAGGCGGCTGCCGGGCGGATCGTGACCTGCTGCTTGCCAAAGACGTAGCCCTTCTGGCTGCGGGTGCGGGCCAGGAAGGTTTGCTGCACCGGCATCTGGGTGGTGAGGCCAAGGGCATTGGCCGCAGCGGCACCGCTGCTCACCAGCTGCTGAGCACCCTCCTGGTTGAGCTGGGCGATCACCACCTCCGGCGCCGGAGGCCTGATGCCAAAGCGGCTGCTGATGGGCAGGGCGTAGCGGCCGCGGATGATCTTCACGAGCCTGCCGCGAGCCGCCAGGCGCCGCAGGGCCTGATCCACCGCAGCGCGGTTGTCCAGGCCGAGGAACTGCTTTGCAGCCAGCAGGAATCCTTCCGGGCGCTTACCCGCAGCTTCCAGGATCTGCTCGCTCAGTACTGCCATGGCGGCTCTTGCCACTGACGCGCTGCGGATCACGCTCCACCGCGGAACACCCAGCCCACCCGAGTTCGGTTTGCGTGCTCATGGCCCCATCGTGGCTGCTTGTCGTAGAGGGCAAGGCCGAAGGGGTGCCCGAAGGTCATCAGCGCCCGCTTCATGGCATCGGTCTCGGCCTCCTTGAGGGCGGATTCATGGGCCTGGCCCAGGTCGGCGTCGATGCCGTGGCCAGCACCTCACCCTCACGGATCACCGCTGCTGCACTGGTGACGCCCCAGCCGGGCCTCTGGTCCCGCCCAATGGCGCCCACAACCTGGCTGACGCAGCGGACCTCGATGGTTTCCTGCTGCCAGCCATCGAACCCGAAGATCCGAATGGCTTCCGCGATCACCTGCCAACCCTCCAGGTGGCTGACCTCGGAGCGGTCACCGCAGCAGAAGCCGGAGAGATCGTGGTGTGGCTGAAGAGGCTGCGGCCGTGAAAGCCTCACTGCCAAGGCGCTTTATGCTGAGAACGCGAGCCAGGCGGGGGTCGTGGCGGCCTGGTTGTTAGAGGCGTCTTGCCAAGGCTTTGAAGGCCTCTGCGGGCAGGACGACGAGCTCACCCTCTGAACCGTGGGGGGCTGGTGCAGGCATCAGTTGAACCTGCAGCGGACCCGCCCACCGGGCACAATAGCTATGCGCGATCTAGCGTTGTCCGATTGGATTGGCCATCGCAGCGAGGTCTACAGGCCTTAGGCCTGCCGCCATTGGACCGGCTTTAGCGACAGCTTCTGCGCCCCTGGTCCTGAACGTTCTTCGTCCATTATTTCGTCCAAAGGCTTCGCGCTGTCCCTCAGATCCCCTGAAACGACTGAGCTTCGTCGAGGTTTCCTGTTTCCTGATCCGTAGATCGTGGGTTTGAGTCCCGCCAGCCCCGTCCTTAAAAACCCAGTTTCACTACCGGTTTTCAAGGATCCGGCGCCTGACTCCGGGCCTCGCCACCGCCCCGGATTCCGGCAAAAAACCAGGCAAAACGGCCTCGGTCGACCACAAAGAGGGAATATCCATGGCCCCTTCAGACGCTGGCTGACCCGTAAGAACGCCGCCCTCAAGCTCAGGGCCCAGGGGTCACGCTGAACGTTTCGCAGGGTCGGGTGCGCCTGCGGGCGACGATGCCGCCACCGCCTCGCCAGGCACCCCGCCGAAGCAGCCGCGGCGGCGGCCATGAAGCGATCACCTGTCACCAAACGCTTCATCGGATGAAGCGATTAGGCTGCGCTGATGGCTTCATCCTGGATCTGGCAGCAGCCCGACTGGCCACAGTTCCGCTGGAAGGGCTCCGATCTGGAGCCGCTGCTGGCGCAGGCCCGCTCTGCACGCCAGGAGCTGCTGAGCCGGCTGGAGAGGCTGGAGCCCCCGCTGGATCGCGAGGCGATCTCCGCCTTGTTGGGACGCGAGAGCCTGGGCACCGCTGCCATCGAGGGTGAGCTGCTGGATCCCGGCCAGGTGCGCTCCTCCATCGCCCGCAGACTGTGCCTTCCCCTGGCCGAGGGGCAGCCGGCCGCCAGCGCCCAGGTGGAAGGCCTGCTGGATGTGTTGCTGGAGGCCACCAGCACCCTGGAGGCTCCCCTCACCATGTACACGCTGAACCATTGGCACCGACGCCTGTTCGCCGCTGGCCCCGATGGCCTGAGGGCCATTCGGATCGGCGAGCTGCGCGATGAGACCCCAATGCAGGTGCTCTCTGGTGCCATCGGCCGTGAGCGGCTGCACTTCGAGGCGCCGCTCCGAGACCAGCTCGAGGCGCAGCTGGAGGCCTTCCTGGATTGGGTCGCCTCCCCACCTGCGCAGCTCGACGGGCTGGTGCGCGCCGGCCTGGCGCACCTCTGGTTTCTTACTCTCCACCCCTACGAAGACGGCAACGGCCGCTTGGCCCGGGCGATCACCGATCGGCTGCTCGCCCAGGACTGCAGGGCCCAGGCCCAACAGGCGTTAGCAGGCCGTGCGCTGGGCATCTCCGCCCAGCTCCTGCGGGAGCGGGAGGGCTACTACACGGTGCTGGAGCGCTGCCAGAGGGGAGATCTCGATGTAACGGCTTGGCTGGGCTGGTTCCTGCAGCAGCTCACCGCAGCGGCGGCCACCCATGGCGCCGTGATCGATGCGGTGCGGCGCAAGGCGGCCTTCTGGTGGAGCCACCGCCACAGCGGCTTCAACAGCCGCCAGCAGAAACTGCTCAATCGGTTGCTGGACGCCGAACCGGTGGGGTTCACGGGCGGCATGACCCTGCGCAAGGCCATCAGCCTGACCAAGGTGAGCCGCGCCACGGCCTGGCGCGATCTGGCCGAGCTGGTGGCGCTACAAGCGATCGAGCCGATCGGCGAGGGCCGCAGCCGCGCCTATCGCATCCATTGGCCAGGCGCGCCGCTACCAGGGGATGGCGCCTAAGCAAGGATCGGTGAGCTGGGGATAGGTCATCGCCCCAGCAGAGGAACTTGATACGCCTCGCCGCCGATCAGCAAGGGGCTCCGCATGCCGGGCAAACGGATAGCCCAGTCGTGGTGCCATCCCCGGTTGATCTGATCGGCGATCGTCGCCGCCTCCTTGGGAGCCTGGAAGCAGCTGCAGTAGGCCCGGGTGAGTTCCAGCCTGCGATGGAGCGACAGCACAGGCTGATCGATCCAGCAGCAGCAACCAATTGGTTTCAGCGTACGGCAATCCGCCTTGCGCTGGAGAGCTGCCCGCCGTGACGCTCAGCTCCAAGGGCCAGCTCACCATTCCCAGGTCGTTGCGTGAGGCCCAGGGCCTGGTGCCCGGAGTCCGGCTGCAGGCCAGCATCGACGCCCAGGGCCGGCTGGTGCTGGTTGCCGCGACATACGAGCCGGATGATCTGTTCCGCGATCGGCCGGCAGTCCACATCCAGCAGCACCATGGAGGCAGCCAGCTGCTGGGCCATGCGAGTCTTGCCGCAGGCCTTCGGGCCCTCGATCACCACGGCGCCCGCGGCGGCCAGGGCAGTGGCCAGCTCGGCATCGGCGATGCGCGGGAGATAGGGGGGCAGTGGCCAACTGCTGGCTAATGCGGCATTCGTCGCCTGGCTAATGCCGCAAACGGTGGCCTGTCAACGGTGACGGTGACGATGTCCAGGCCGT
Organism: Cyanobium sp. CZS25K; assembly: GCA_030373325.1. Lineage (GTDB taxonomy): Bacteria > Cyanobacteriota > Cyanobacteriia > PCC-6307 > Cyanobiaceae > Cyanobium. The sequence continues at coordinate 10,293 of JAUCZB010000033.1, forward strand.
GGTGATCACGCGCTGGGGCAAGCCCTTCGCCGAGCTGGTGTCACGGTGTGTTCTCGTGCGCGATTCCCTGCCCGAGCAAGCTTCCAGCGGCGTGGAAACCATGCGGGTGGTCCGTGAGGAAACCCGCGCCTGATCCTCTCCGCCCCTGCGGCGCTTCGGGCTCCTGGTGTGGGCCACGAAGGTCTGCTGCACCGGCTCCGGGAGGTGAGGCCGAGGAACTGCTTGGCAGCCAACAGGGATCCCTCCGTGCGCTTCCCCGCGGCTTCCAGGATCTGCTCGCTCAGCGGAAACCTTCCGCACCATCGCCGCCGTCCAGGCAGGGAGCGGTTGCTCTATCGGCTCGGCATCTCGGAGTACCGCGAGCAGTTCCTGCTCAAGGGCGCGATGTTGTTCGCCCTCTGGTACGACATGCCGCACCGGCCCGCATTCCCCTGCCTCCGCACAGATCGACTACCCGTCGCCCAAGGGCAGATGGAGCAGCTGCTTGCCAACCGCTATGCCTCCCTGCAGCTGGATCCTGAGCATCCCTGGCGCGCGCCGGTGGAAGACGCTGTGGTGGAGTGGCTCTACCAACTGTTCCGCGGGGATCTGCGCGGGATGCTCAAGGCCCTGGAAGACGGCATGACGGCGCTGCTGGGGCTGACCGCTGCAGCAACCAGCGCCGGTGTGGCGCCCGTCGGCATGGAGGATCTGCTGCTGGTCCTGCAGCACCGAAATCAGCAGGAGTTGGAGGATCAGTTGGGGCCAACGGCCTGGGAGCGCCTGTCGGCCTGGGGCAACCGGGATCCGGAAGCCCTTGAGATCCAGACCGGTCTCAAGACGCTGTGGGGCATCAGCCAGCCGGCGGTCTCCCAGACCCTGCAGCACCTCACCGCCGTTGGCGCCGTGGAAGCCCTGCCCCGCAAGGGGCGTGAGCCGATTCAGTACATGCTCACCGGCACGGCACGGCTGGCGTGATGCCATCGGGCCGGCGATAGCCGTAGCCCTTGCCGCACCTGCTCCAGGCAGTCGCGGGGAGCCCGGCAGGCGGCCTTCAGGGGGCTGGTGCGCTGGCCCTGATCCGCCCCCGGCGGCGCCTATGGCCCAGAGGGTGTCCTGAATCGTGGGCCGCGGGTTCGCGTCCCGCCAGACCCGTAACGAGCGCTACCAATGGTGGCTTTCACAAAACGGACACCCTCGCTAGCGTGATGCCAGTCGTCAGCACTGGATGACCCAGCTTCACGACCTGCGCCTGCGGTTGCTGGTGCAACAGGAGAGCGAGGCCATCGCTCACAACCACCCCGATGAACTCGATCTCTCGGTGGTGCAGGCCCGCTGCCTCTGCTGGCTGGCCCTTCTGGCCGATGCCCATGAGGAGCAGGCCAGTGACGCCGAACGCCGCGGCGACGTGGAGCAGGCCATGGGCTGGTTCGCCGATTCGATGCGCCTGCGCGACGTGATCCAGGTGGTGAGTTCGATCGAAATTCCCCTGCCGCTGCTCAGTGAAACGGGGGATCGGAACGATCAGGACCCGCTGGCGGCCTGACGGTGTCATGATGGTCATTGAATGTAAGAAGGGACGCGGTGCCAGAAGAGCCCTGCCAATGTCCTGATTGCCAGCGGTTCTATCGGGAACACGACCGGCTGATCCGTGAAAATCCCAGCCTCCGTCAGCAGCAGGAGCTGAACTGGGCGGCTCTGCAGTCGTTCCGCACCCTGGCCGGCCGGGTGCTGGAGGAACTCCAGAAGCAGCACGGCGATGGGGAACCCGTGGCCACTCCACCGGCCACCGCTGCAGGCAAGCCGGAGGCCACCGCGGATGCCGCCGCCCCCGAAAGCGATGCCATCCAGCAGGCCATGGCCGATCTGGAGAACATCAATGCCCACCTCTTCTCCATCGAGGCCCTGATGGAGCGCATCTTCGATGTGAGGGTGCCCGAGCCGGTGGAGCAGACCTTCCGGGAAGTGGCCGGCGAGCTGGCCCCCGATCCCCTCAACGCCGACCGGCTGCGCCTCAACCGGTTGCTGCACCAGACGCCCGATCTGCCGGATCACCGGGGCGGCTGAGCCGTTTCGGCCCGTTGCCGCCCCCCGGGCCGATCGGAGGGTTCACTGCGGCGACGGCAGCTGGCGCCCCTTCACCTGGGCCTGGTTGATCTGGCAGGTGATCGTCACCGGGAAGGCCTCGGCCTTCCAGATGCGCTCGGCGTATTCCCGGATCGAGCGATCGGAGGAGAACTTGCCGCTGCGGGCCGTGTTCAGCAGTGACATCCGGTTCCAGCGGGAGCGATCGTTCCAGGCCTCGCTCACCGCTTCCTGGGCCTCCAGGTAGGCCTGGAAGTCGGCCAGCACGAAGAAGGGATCATGGCCGATCAGATTCTCCAGCAGCGGCCGGAACAGCTCGGTGTCGCCATTGCTGAAGTGGCCGTATTCGATCAGGTTCAGCGCCTCCCGCAGCTCGGGGCTGGCCTCGATGTGGTCCCAGGGCCGGTAGCCCTCGTCCCGGAGGCGGGCGATGCCTTCGATGGTGCGGCCGAACAGGAAGAAGTTGTCGTCCCCCACTTCCTGGCGGATCTCCACGTTGGCGCCATCGAGGGTGCCGATGGTGAGGGCCCCGTTCATCATGAATTTCATGTTGCCGGTGCCGGAGGCCTCGAGGCCGGCGGTGGAGATCTGCTCGGAGAGGTCGGCGGCGGGATAGACGCGCTCACCGAGCTTCACGTTGTAATCGGCCAGGAAGATCACCCGCAGGCGGCCGTCCATGTCCGGATCGGCGTTGACCACCTCGGCGATGCCGGTGATGAAGCGGATGATCAGCTTGGCCATCGCATAGCCCGGGGCGGCCTTGCCGCCGAAGATCACCGTGCGGGGGGCCATGCCGTCGGCCTTGCCGTTCTTGATGCGCAGGTACTGGGCGATCACCTGCAGGGCGTTGAGGTGCTGGCGCTTGTACTCGTGGATGCGCTTCACCTGCACGTCGAACATCGAGGCCGGGTCCACCAGCACGCCCGTGTGGCGATGGATGTAGTGGGTGAGATGGCGCTTCACCGACAGCTTGGTGGCCCCCACTCGCTCCAGGAAGCCGCTGTCGTCGGCGTAGCGCTCCAGCTGGCGCAGCTCCTCGAGGTTGCTGACCCAGCCGTCGCCGATCGTCTCATTCAGCAGGGCCGAGAGCTGGGGATTGGCCAGGGCCAGCCAGCGGCGCGGTGTCACGCCGTTGGTCACGTTGGTGAACTTGTCGGGCCAGTGGTCGGCGAACTCGGGGAACAGATCCTGCTTCACCAGGTCGCTGTGCAGGGCCGCCACGCCGTTGACGTGGTGGGAAGCGATGGTGGCCAGGTGGGCCATGCGCA
>JAUCZB010000034.1 GCA_030373325.1 Cyanobium sp. CZS25K
CCGAGAACCCCTACCGCCTGGCCCGCGACATCCGCGGCATCGGCTTCCGCACCGCCGATGCGATCGCCGCGCGGCTGGGCATCAAGCCTGAGGCCATGATCCGCCTGCGAGCCGGCATCAATTACGCCCTGCTGGAGGCCAGTGGAGATGGCCACTGCGGCCTGCCTGCCGCCGAGCTGCTCAAGCTGGCCGGAGAGCTGCTGGCGGTGGAACAACCCAGTGGGCCACTCGATGAAACCGGCGCCAGCAGCCGGGTGCCCCTGGAGGCTGGGTTGATCCAGAGCGCCCTGGATCTGGAGCTGGCCGAGGGCTCCGTGGTGGCCGACACCCTGGACAGCGAGCCGGCGATCTTCCTTTCAAATCTGCACCGTGATGAGCGCCGCATCGCGGCGTCCCTCCAGGCGCTGGCCCAGGGCCACCCGCCCTGGGGAACCATCGATTCAGCGAAAGCCATCCCCTGGGTGGAGCAACGCCTTGGCCTGGAGTTGGCCGCCAGCCAGAAGCTGGCGGTCGAGCAGGCCCTGGCGGCCAAGGTGCTGGTGATCACAGGCGGACCTGGGGTGGGCAAGACCACCTTGATCAACGCCATCCTGCGCATCCTGGCCGCCAAGAAGCTGCGCATCCAGCTCTGCGCCCCCACCGGCCGGGCCGCCAAGCGGATGGCTGAAACCACAGGGCTGGAGGCCAAAACGATCCACCGGCTGCTGGAGTTCGACCCGGCGGCCTTCGGGTTCAAGCGCGGCGCCGAGCTGCCGCTGGAGTGCGATCTGCTGGTGGTGGATGAAACCTCGATGGTGGATGTGCCGTTGATGGCCTCGCTGCTGGACGCCCTCCCCCCTGAGGCGGCGTTGCTCCTGGTGGGCGATGTGGATCAGTTGCCTTCGGTGGGGCCCGGCCAGGTGCTCGCCGATCTGATCAACAGCGGCGCGTTGCCGGTGGCCCGGCTGACGGAGGTGTTCCGCCAGGCGGCCTCCAGCCGCATCATCACCACCGCCCATGCCATCAACGCCGGCACCATCCCCGATCTGCGGCCGCCGCCGGCCGATGGCACCACCGACTTCTATTTCCTGCCCGCCGAGACACCCGAGCAGGCGGTGGCCTTGATCCTCAAGGTGGTGGGTGAGCGCATCCCCGCCCGATTTGGTCTTGATCCGATCGCCCAGGTGCAGGTGCTCTGCCCGATGGCGCGTGGGGGCTGTGGCTCACGCTCCCTCAACATCGAACTGCAGCAGCTGCTGAACCCCGATCCACCTGAGCAGGTGGAGCGCTTTGGCTGGCGCTTTGCCCCGGCCGACAAGGTGATGCAGGTGGCCAACGACTACGAGAAGGAGGTGTTCAACGGTGATGTCGGCACCGTGGAAACGATCGACGCCGATGCCAGCGAACTGACGGTGCGTTTTGACGGCCGCGAGGTGACCTACGGCTGGGGGGAACTCGACAACCTGGTGCCGGCCTATGCCTGCACGATCCACAAGAGCCAGGGCAGCGAATATCCCGCCGTGGTGATCCCCCTGCTCACCCAGCACTACGCGATGCTGCAGCGCAATCTGGTGTACACCGGCATCACCCGCGGCAAGCAGCTGGTGGTGCTGGTGGGCCAGAAGAAGGCGCTGGCGATGGCGGTGAAGAACCACCTGGGGCGCAGGCGTTACACCAAGCTGGCGGAGTGGCTGAGCGGCTGATTCGGGACCATCGTCATTCCTCCCAATCGGGATACTGCTCCGGTTGGGGCCCCTCCTCTTCTATCAGTCTGGGGTAGGGACTCCCGGGAGTCTCCACAAGATCCTTACCTTTCTTGCGGATCTCAAAGATCCAGTCATCACCGAAGTCAAACCAGTAATAGAGTTTCTTGTGCTTTGGCAGTGGAAAGACATCAGCCAGGCTCATACGCCATAAGGGACCACCACCATGAATACCGGGATTGGGATCCCATTCATCAGGCTCAACAAGCCAGACCCTCTGGCCCATGATCGTATTGGCCAGATAGAAGGTGGATAGGTGGTCATCCTCAAACCCAACGAGGTCAAGAATCAGCCCATGCAGGTCGGCGAGCGTGGAATTGGATGCCACCTCAACCACTCGTAGGAACGGTGCATCCAGGCCAATACCTGCTACACATTGGATCGCCAGCCGGTAGATCGCACCCAAGAGATTAACCATAATCATGCTGTCAAGCACCACTTTCGGCGATCGGGCACCGAAAACGATCAATCCTTGAAAACTTTGTTGCAGTTCCGGCCACGCTGATGCCTGCCCAGCTGGCACGAGCCTCGCGACTGAATCACCCATTCCAGAGTGCCCTGCCGTGGTGGCTGGCAGCACATCCATGCAGGCCATCAATGAATGAAAGGAGAATACAAATGTGGAGTGGCCGCCTGGACCACTCCTTTCGATCAGCTGAACGCAAGTACCGGACACCAGCCGCGGGGCGCCCGCGCGTCACGGACATTGGAGTCACAGAACCGTGCCTGGCGGGGAACGGCGCGGTAATCGAGGCGCTGGTAGATGCTCTGCGGAAAGTCGATCGGAGTGAACAGATCCAGCAGTCGCAGCGCCAGTCCCAGACAGGCCGGTGTGTGGCGCCAGACCTGGGCCTCACTGAGCCGCAGCACCGGGATGCCGAGGCGTGCGGCATCGGCATCCTTCGCATCGTCCCTGCGCTTCTGCTCCGGGCTGGAGTGGTAGCTCTCTGTGTTGCGGATGTTGCAGGGCTCGTCGATCTCAATCGCCAGGATCTGCTGGGCCGAGCCGGCCACCACGACGATGTCGAAGCCCGAGGCGTAGTTCGGATGGCTGCCGCGGCCTACCCAGTCGCTGTGGGCGCGGGTGCCGTGGAACATCACCTCCCGGTAGACGCAGGTGGTGGGGCCGAGCAGCTGGGTGAGGATCTTGGCGAGGGCCTGGCTGAAGTGGGGAACGGTGCGGCCCTGCGCCGTGATCTGGTTCTCGGGAGTGAGGAGGCGGTGGTTGGAGGAGGCGAAGGAGCGCGAGGGATCCCAGCCGTTGGCGATGTTGAGGGCTTCGGCGAGTTGGCCGCCGGAGGCCCCTACCAGACCGCTGAGATCAAAGCTCACCAGTCCACCCTGCTCGAACAGTTCGGCGATGCCACCCAGCAGGGCGCTGGTGCAGAAGGCGCCGAGGAACTGGGCACTCAGATCGGGCTTCTGCTTCACGGCCGTGGCGATGGTGGGGTTCTCCATCACCCAGTGGATCGAGGCGTGGTTGCCCTTGGGGGGCGTGATGAGGGGATAGGTGTGACGGGACATGGGTGGATCAGTCGTAGAGGGCATCCAGTTCGTTGCGGCCGGCAGCGTTGCTTTGCACCGCAGCGCGGTTGAGAGTGTTGACACGCTGGTCGGCGTCGTCACGGTCCTGCTGGCGGTTGAGTTCGCCGCCGAGGACCTGACCGCCAGCGACGGCGGCGGCATCGACGGCAACCCCGAGCAAGCCGGCGCCGGGGATCACCATGGAGGTGGCGATGCCTGCCGTCTTGGCCAATGTGCCGCCGGGATGGCGATCGAATTCATCGACGTAGGCGGCGCAGGCTGTGGAGGCCGCCCCGAAGGGAGTCCAGAGCAACTTGCCGATGAACTCACCGGGATCCTTGGATTCGTTGAGCCACTGGCCGTGATCACGCGTCCAGTTCTCCCAGATGGAACCTGAGGCGTTTCCGAAAATTCTCATGCTGAAAAGGAATGAATGCAGAAAGGGGGAGGGAAAGATGGGAGCGGCCCCCGGTGGCGGTGGCCGCAACCTCCATTCGTTCCGGGTGAGCCGGGGTGATTCAGCGGGCCACAATTTCGCTGGGGCAACGGCTCATCACCGCACCACCAGGGCAGGACCCCTCAGGCCCGAAGAAGCCACACACGTACGCGATCAGACGGTCGGGATCCGTGAGGATGCCCAGCATTTGCTCCCGCTCGTCAGTGGCCGCCGTGAGCCGCTGCTGGAGCGTCCTCTGGTGTGCCAGGGATTCCAGCAGCGCGTCCTCAACGGCGCAGGCATAGGTATTGAGTTTCACCGGGGCTTCCGGCCCGAAGTGCTGGAGCACATCCAGGGATTCCTGGCTGATGTTGTCGAGATAGGAGTCGTTGGACATCGGTGGGAACAGGGGGAAGCGAGGCCGTTGCCTCCGCTGTTCCCCTGTCGTTCCGGGGCCGCCGGGGTGATTCAGCTGCGCCGCAGGGCCCAGTTCCACTTGCAGGTCTTCAGCAGTATGGAGCCGCCCTGAGGGTCCGGGCTGCCCACCAGCTGGAGACCGGTCAGCTCGCGCTCGTATCGGGCGTAAGGGGAACGGCGCAACTGGCGGCTCAGCAGCGTCCAGCGCTGCATGCCGTGGTGATGGTCATGCCGGCCGTAGGCGAGAGCGATGCGGATCTTGGTGGCCGAGATCGCCCTTTGCTGGCAGCGGCGTTGGGCGTGGCCGGCGTCCCGATGGGTGCCCACCAGACGGATGGTGGGAAGCAAGATCACTTTGGGATCGGCGGCAGCAAGGTCATCAAGCTGGCGCAGGTGGTTCATGGTCAGGGCTTTCATCGAACACCCTCTTGTCGTTCCAACAAAGACGATCCGATTCAGCCCTGCCGCGCCTCTGCGTCTCGGGTCCAGGGGCCTTCAGAGCCCTTCGATGGGCCGCCAGTCACCCACCAGCTGCCAGGCCGCCCAGTAGTAGGGCTGTCGCCAGGCGGTATTCGGATGGTTGCGGAATTCTGATTGGGTGGCAGCCAGCGCATCCGCACGGCCTGCTCCCCCCTTGAGGCGGTTGTAGAAGGCCTCCATGAAGGCAGCGGTGGCCTTGTCATCCACCTTCCAAAGCGAAAGCAGGGTGGTGCGGGCTCCGGCGACAGTCAAAGCCCGCTGCAGGCCATAGACCCCTTCACCGGTCCGGACATCGCCCTGGCCAGTGGAGCAGGCCGAGAGCACCACCAGTTCGGTGCCCTCCAGTCGCAGGGCTGTCGCCTCGGCGGCGGTGAGGTAGCCGTCATCGGTGCGATCGGCCTCGGGCTGGTTGGCACCGGCCAGCACCAGACCACTTCTGAGCATCGGGTCTTCGCTGACGAATCCGGCGATCTGCTGGCTGCGCTCCGCTACGGCGGCCAGTGGATCGGTGGGCTTGATCTCCTGATCGGGCGCGAAAAAGCCATGGGTGGCGATGTGAACAATCCTTGGACTGGTACTGCTCTGCAGGCGCAGCACCGTGGCATCCGAGCCTGTGATGGGCTGGGTGCGCAGGAGCACGCCGATCTGCTGCCCCTCCACAACCGTGGCGGGGAGAGCCGCCCAGCTCTTCGAGCCCAGGGAACTGGAACGCTGTTGATTCGTCAGCACAGGACTCTGCTGAGCTGGAACAGCGGTTGCACGCGTGCCCATGCGATCAAAAGACGGATTGGCCATCACCAGGGGGGCCTGGCCTCGCGCCACAGGGACCTGGAAGCGCAGCAGATCCCGGCCTGTGGTGAGCAGCCGGAGATTCACGCTGATGCCCACCGTCTTGCCTGGGGCCACCGGGGAAGGAAGGGCGGCAAAGGGAACGCGGTTCAATTCACCGTCTGGGGAGAGGAACCACTGGCGGCTTGGGGCCAGGTGGGGCTGCAGCGGAGCGAGCACCAGCGTGCTCACCCTGGCCAGGAGCTGATCGGCATCACTCTGCGACTGAGCAGAAGCCGAGATCGCAGCCGCCACCGCGCTGTCGATCGCCGCAGCCTCGCCGAGATCAACCGCGGCAGTGGAGCCGTTGGGTTGGAGGATCAGCGCCAGATAGCGAGCCGATCCCCAGCGCTGCTTGGGGGGCTTCTTACCGTCAAAGGGCTGATAGCGCTGAAACTCCACCAGCACCCCATCAGAAGGAAGAGCCCTGGCGACCTCATCCACTTCCATTACCCGTGGCTGGAGTGCAGGAAGGAGGCGATAGAGCTGCTGCTCCACCTCCGCTCTCTGATCCTGCAGGGCTTGCCGTTGAGGGGGACTCAGATTGACTGCGGCCAGGCGGCTGGTGAGGCCAGCAATCTGTTCGCCCAGCTGCCGCTGAGGGCCGGGGTCACGGGCGAGCAGGGCCTGATGTTGCTCGATCTCCTGAAGCAGACCTTGGCGATTGAGTCTAGAGAACAGTGCCAGTGATGGTCCGTGCGCAGAACGTGTTGCCACGCTATACAGGGCTTCGGAGGAAAGACCAATAGCTTGTTTCTGATCTGCTCGGCGAGATTCCGGCAGGAAAGACAGTTCGCGCTGAAGGAACAATGTTGTGCTGCGAATCTCCCTATGCCAGAGTGTCTTCGCTTTTTCATAAGCGCCCTGACTGTCGTACAGGATTGCTAAGTTGTTGAGGCCGAGAGCGGTATAAGGGTGATGAGGCCCAAGCGCCTGTATAGTGATTGCCAGAGACCGAAGATAGAACAACTCAGCCTTGGCATAAGCACCCTGCCTCTCAAACACAACCGCCAGGTTATTGAGGCTGTTGGCGGCATCAAGGTGTGTAGGACCCAGCGCCTTTACCCGGATACCAAGGGCCCGAAGATAGAGCGGCCGGGCCTTGGTATAAGCACCCTGCTCGAAGTAGAGAGAAGCGAGGTTGTTAAGGCTCAGAGCGGTAGCAGGGTGGTAAGGCCCTTGCGCCTTCTCATTGATCGCCAATGCGCGGAGATAGAGGGGTTCGGCCTTGGCGTAAGCGCCCTGTTTCATGTAGACCAAAGCAAGGTTGTTAATGCTGGTGGCAGTAGTTGGATGATCGAGACCTAGCGTCTTTTCATGAATCGCCAAGGCACGGATATAGAGGGCTTCGGCCTTGGCGTAGGCACCCTGTTTATAGCGCAGGGATGCGAGATTACCAATTCTCTCGGCGGTATCAGGGTGATCAGGCCCCAGCGTCTTCTCACTGATTGCCAATGCGCGGATGTAGAGGGGTTCGGCCTTAGCGAAGGAACCTTGAGTGGAGTATAGAGATGCTAAGTTATTTAGGCTCATGGCAGTTGCTGGGTGATTGCGACCCAGCCTCTTTTCGATGATTTCCTGGGCGCGGAGGTAGAGGGGCTCGGCCTTTGAATAGGCGCCCTTGTTTGTGTGCAGCAATGCAAGGTTATTGATATTGATGGCGGTGTTGATATGATCGGGCCCATGCACCTCAAGGCTGATCGCCAAAGCGCGGGCGTATAGGAGCTCGGCTTTCGCGTAGGAGCCCTGTTTATTGTAGAGAAAAGCGAGATTATTTAGACTTGTAGCAGTCGAAGGATGATCAGATCCAAACGCCTTTTCGTTGATCGACAAAGAGCGGAGGAGGAGCGGTTCGGCCTTGGCATAAGCGCCTTGTTTCACGTACAGCCCAGCGAGGTTCATAAGGCTGGTGGCAGTCAATGAATGATCTTGCCCCAGCACCTTTTCGATGATCTCCAGTGACCTCAGATAGAGGGCCTCAGCATGTGCAGTATCTCTCCTAGACTCGTAAACCAACGCAAGGTTGTTGAGACTTTCGGCCACATCAGGATGATCCGTTCCTAGCGCTTGCTGCCTAATCGCCAAGCTACGCCGAATATGCGGCTCAGCCTTAGCGAAAGAACCAACCTTGAGGTAAAGTTCAGATAGGCTATGCATAAGCACTGCGAGTTCAACTTGAGTAAAGCCTTTGGCATTCTCACTGATCTTCAGAATTCGTTCTCTGAGAAGAATTGCAGCAGCATAATCACCCCTATCCTCCAATCTTTTGGCCTGATCCTCAAGCTGCTTTATTTCGTCCATCAACGCTGTTGGTTTCAGGCTCTTAGCTCCTTGCGACGATGTAGGCGAGGCCTGTGGCTGGGCGTACACCGCCACCCCCCACCCGATAGTGCCCGCTGCGAGGCACAGGCCGATGCTTCTGGCCAAGCGGCTTGTACCCATGGATTCCGACTCGCACACCTGGCGGGCGAAGAGCCCCCTGCACTCCATACTGAACCAGTCGCGGTACCCGTGATGCCCAGGGATTACCAGGAGCTGCGCGGTCTGGCCCGCACCTCAGTTGCCGGGCATGCTCTCGCCATCGGCAGTATCGCTCCGGAGGCCTGCGCGGAGGCCCTCCGCCGGCTTGAGATCGCTCCCGAACCGCCTTCGGCATCGGCCAACCAACTTCTTCTGGATGCCTCCCGGCAGCAGGACGATCGGGGCGCCCCGCTCTGCCTGCGCTGCCGTGTCAGCTGGCCGCTGGAGGCCAAGCTGCGCGCCCTTCACCGCCACTTAGGAATGACCTGAAAGATTGAAGTGATCACATCTGAATGGAGTTGCTGATCCTCAAATGCCCTGCAAGGGCCGCCAGTCACCCACCAGCTGCCAGGCCGCCCAGTAGTAGGGCTGTCGCCAGGCGGTGTTCGGATGGTTGCGGAATTCCGCCTGAGTAGCGGCCAGCGCATCCGCACGGCCGGCTCCACCCTTGAGGCGCTTGTAGAAGGCCTCCATGAAGGCAGCGGTGGCCTTGTCATCCACCTTCCACAAGGACAGCAGGGTGGTGCGGGCTCCGGCAACCGTCAAGGCCCGCTGCAGGCCATAGACCCCTTCGCCGGTGCGGATGTCGCCCTGACCGGTGGAGCAGGCCGAGAGCACCACCAGCTCGGTGCCCTCCAGTTGCAGGGCTGTCGCCTCGGCGGCGGTGAGGTAGCCGTCATCGGTGCGATCGGCCTCGGGCTGGTTGGCACCGGCCAGCACCAGACCACTTCTGAGCATCGGGTCTTCGCTGACGAATCCGGCGATCTGCTGGCTGCGCTCCGCTACGGCGGCCAGTGGATCGGTGGGCTTGATCTCCTGATCGGGCGCGAAAAAGCCATGGGTGGCGATGTGAACAATCCTTGGACTGGTACTGCTCTGCAGGCGCAGCACCGTGGCATCCGAGCCGGTGATGGGCTGGGTGCGCAGGAGCACGCCGATCTGCTGCCCCTCGACAACCGTGGCGGGGAGAGCCGCCCAGCCATTCGAGCCAACGACCGCGGAACGCTGTTGATTTACGGGCTGCAGGCTCACCTGAGCCGAGCCAGCCTTGGCCTGAGCGCCCATGCGATCAAAAGACGGATTGGCCATCACCAAGGGGGCCTGGCCTCGCGCCGCAGGCTCCTGGAAGCGCAGCAGATCCCGGCCCGTGGTGAGCAGCCGGAGATTCACGCTGTTGCCCACCGTCTTGCCAGGAGCAACGGGAGACGGAAGGGCGGCAAAGGGAACGCGGTTCAGTTCACCGTCTGGGGCGAGGAACCACTGGCGGCTGGAAGCCAGGTGGGGCTGGAGCGGAGCAAGAACCAGCGTGCTCACCCTGGCCAGGAGCTGGTCGGCATCACTCTGCGACTGAGCTGAAGCCGAGATTGCGGCCGCCACCGCGCTGTCGATCGCCGCAGCCTCGCCGAGATCCACCGCTGCGGATTCGCCGGAAGGTTTCAGGATGAGGGCCAGGTAGCGAGCAGTGCCCCAGCGCTGCTTGGGGGACTTCTTCCCGTCAAAGGGCTGATAGCGCTGAATCTCCACCAGCACCCCATCAGAAGGCAGAGCGTTGGCCACCTGATCCACTTCCACTACGCGTGGTTGAAGAGCCGGCAGGAGGCGATAGAGCTGCTGCTGCAGTTCGTCACGCTCTTGCTGGATTGCCTGCCGCTGAGATGGGCTCAGATTGACAGCAGCCAGGCGGCTGGTGAGGCCTGCGATCTGCTCGGCGAGCTGCCGCTGAGGGCCGGGCCCTCGGGCGAGCAGGGCCTGACGCTGCTCAATCTCCTGCAGCAGACCATGGCGATTGAGACGAGAAAAAAGAGCAAGAGACGGACCGTTCGCAAAACGTGTGGAAGTTCCATACTGGACCTCAGAGGAATGTCCAACAACCTTCTGCTGGTCTGCCCGGCGAGATTCCGGTAGGAAGGGCAACTCTAACTGTAGAAAAGATATTTCGGCTCGGATGGTTCTACGCAAAAGGGGCTCCGCCTTGGCGTAGGCATCTTGTCTGAGGTACAGCAACGCAAGGTTATTGAGGCTGGTGGCGGTATCGGGGTGATCGGGTCCCAATGCCTTCTCGTTGATCGCCAGAGCGCGCAGGTAGAGGGACTCCGCCTTGGCATAGGCACCCTGGTCGGCATACAGGCTTGCAAGGTTGTTGAGGCTGGTGGCCGTATCGGGGTGATCGGGCCCCAACGCTTTCTCCCTGATCGCCAGAGCGCGCAGGTAGAGGGGCTCCGCCTTGGCGTAGGCACCCTGCCTGGCGTACAGCAACGCAAGGTTGTTGAGG